>NZ_JBIDAT010000001.1:0-1218798 GCF_043202595.1 Streptomyces sp. NPDC048172 | reverse complement strand
GGGGGGGCCGGCCGGGGGGGGGGGGTGGGGGGCCCGCCCGCTCTGGGGCCCCCCCGCGCCCGGGGCCCCCGGCGGGGCCGGGCGGTGGGGGGGGTGCGCGCCCCCCGCCGCAACGGCACCTACGGATACCTGTACGGGATACCTGTACGGCTACCTGCGGACACCTGCGCCCTAGCAGTCCCGCAGCTCGGGCGACTGGTTCAGCAACTGCCCACGGACAGAGGTGAAGCGCGTCAGACGCTCGTCCACCGAGGGGTCGAGCGGGAAGACCGCCACCCGGTGACAGTTCTGGAACGCGAGCCGCACCCCGAAATGGCGCTGCAGGGCGCCGCGAATGGCGTCACTCGCAAGCGCCCGCAGGAGCTGGCCACGGGCCTGCTCGTCCGGGGGCGGTGTCTGATTGTCGGCGAACTCCCCGCCGTCCACCTTCAATTGCGCGACGAGCGAGCTGATCATCTCCCACGCGTACGGGAGAGAGGTGCGGACGCAGTCGACGAACGCCGCCTCATCCACCTCGCCACGCTCAGCTTGCTCCAGAAGCGCAGGTGGGACGTCGAGCGACATGGGTTCTCCTCTCGCAGACCCGGCCCGGAGGCCGGGGTCTCTAGGGGGTATCGCCCTCTCTGCGGGCCCCGCGACCCGGGAGGTTCCCCAAGCCGGAGGACCGTGGGGAGGGCCCTGGGGACACCACCGCGTAATCGCGCAACCTCGGACGGCGACGCCCCCGCCTTAACCGTAAGGGTCGAGGGCGTCACTCAGCATGAGAATCGAAATACTCGCTGCACGTGCCGCAACGGGCGTTCCGGGGGCGAATCGCGCCGAAGCCGCCGGGTCCAGTAGCGTGACCGACCATGCGTCTCGTCATCGCCCGCTGCTCGGTCGACTACGCCGGCAGGCTCACCGCACATCTCCCCTCGGCCCCGAGGCTCATCCTCGTCAAAGCCGACGGCTCCGTCTCCGTCCACGCGGACGACCGCGCGTACAAGCCGCTCAACTGGATGTCCCCGCCCTGCACGCTGAAGGAGCAGGACGAGGGCGACGGCGCCCGCTGGACGGTGGAGAACAAGGCGGGCGAGAAGCTCATCATCACGATGGAGGAGGTCCTGCACGACTCCTCGCACGAGCTGGGCGTGGACCCGGGCCTCATCAAGGACGGCGTGGAGGCGCACCTCCAGGAGCTGCTGGCCGACCGGATGGAGACCCTGGGCGAGGGCTGGACGCTGATCCGGCGCGAGTTCCCCACGGCGATCGGGCCCGTGGACATCCTCGGGCGGGACGCCGACGGGACGACGATCGCCGTCGAGATCAAGCGGCGCGGCGAGATCGACGGGGTCGAGCAGCTCACGCGCTACCTCGAGCTTTTGAACCGGGACCCTCATCTGGCTCCCGTCGAGGGGGTGTTCGCGGCGCAGGAGATCAAGCCGCAGGCTCGTGTCCTCGCCACTGACCGTGGCATCCGGTGCGTCACCCTCGACTACGACGCCCTCAGGGGTATCGAGGACGACAAACTCCGCCTCTTCTGACCCCGCATCCGGAGAAGAGGGCCGCGCCCGGGGAGCCCCGGGCCGTGCTTCGCGGGGCGCGCCTGCGTCGTGGCTGGCCGCGCAGTTCCCCGCGCCCCTGGCTCTCCCTGCAGCGCTTGGGAAGTCTGCGCAAGGCGCAGGGTTGGCAAGCGCAGCCCCCCACGCCGGGTGCCCCGGTGCAAGGGCCGGGTTCGGGGTGCCCCGGGCTGTGCTTCGCGGGCTGCGAGTGCGTCGTGGCTTGTCGCGCAGTTCCCCGCGCCCCTTAACGGGCAAGCCCAGAAGTCTTGAACCGGGCGAGCGCCGACGTGTCGTGGCCCGGCGTGCACGTGGCGGGGCCGCAAGTGGGGCAGCCCTCATGCGTTCTCGGCGCCCACCGCGTTCAGCACCGGCAGGTTCGCCGCGCGGCGGGCGGGGAGGAGGGAGGCCAGGACTCCCAGGGCGACCGTCGCGAGCAGGGCCAGCGTCAGGTGGGGCCAGGGGATGACGGGGGTCGCGCCCGGCTGGGTGGCCACCGCCGTGAGGGCCGTGGCCGTGCCCGCCGCGAGGCCGAGGACCGCGCCGAGGGCGCAGATGAGCAGGGACTCCAGGCGGATCACCGAGGCGATGCCCCGGCGGTCCATGCCGATCGCGCGGAGGACGCCGATCTCGCGTGTCCGTTCGTGCACGGCCATCGCCATCGTGCCGACCACGCCGAGCGTGCCGATCAGGACGGCGATGCTGAGCAGCGCCGAGACGAGGTTCAGGAGCGTCTCGTACGGCCGTGCCGCCTCCCGTGCCGCGTCCGCGCGGTCCTGGACGAGCAGTGCGGGGTTGTCGAGCGTGTCCCGGATCCGGTCGCGGACGGCCTCGGCCTGGCCGGAGGCGGCGCGTACGACGATCTCGTCGGGCCGTTCGCCGGGGCGCGCGGCGGTGAGGGGGACGAGCGCGGAGCCGAGCCGCTCGGGGCCCTCGTACGTCGCGACTACGCGGCGCTCGCCGACCTTCGAACCGACCTTCCAGCCCCGGGAGTCGGCCTCCTCCTGGCTGACCGCGACCCCGTGGCGACCCAGGCGGTCCAGCGTGCCGTCGATGAGCGTGAGGTCCGCCGCGCGGGCGGCCGTACGGGGGTCCACCGCGGTCGCCGCGAGCTCACGGTCGCCGCCGAGCGGGACGCCCGTGGACACCGTCGGGGTGACGGCCTCGGCGCCGGGGACGCGGGCGACGCGGCGCGCCGTGCCGTCGCCGACCTCGGCGAAGTCGACGGCGGTGACGCGCAGGTCGGACACCATCTCGCGGGCCGCGTCGCGTTCCGCCATGCCGCTCAGCGAGGACGTGCCGATGCCCGCGGCCGTGATGAGCCCGAGGCCGATCATGAGGGCCGAGGCGGTCGCGGCCGTACGGCGTGGGCTGCGGCGGGCGTTCTCGACGGCGAGCGTGCCGCGTACGCCCGCGATGCGGCGCAGCGGGCCGCGCAGCACGGCGCCGAGGCCGACGGCGAGCCACGGGGTGAGGATGATCAGGCCCGCCATGAGCACCGCCCCGGCGACCGTGACCATGTCGAGGTCGGGGGTGTCGCTGAGGTACCACAGGAGCAGCGCGCCGAGGCCGGTGACGGCGCAGCCCAGGACGTTGCGGCGGCGCAGCGCGGCGGGCGTGGCCGGGACGTCGGTCCGGAGCGCGGCCATGGGCGAGACGCGTGCGGCCCGGCGCGCCGGGACGTACGCCGCGAGCGCGGTGACGCCGACGCCGACCGCGAGCGCGGCCAGCCCGGCCGGGAGGGAGACGAAGGACAGCGGCACGTCCACGGCGCCCTCGTTGACGGGGAACCAGGCCTTCATCGCCGTCGCGAGCGCGGCGCCGAGCGGGTAGCCGAGGACGGAGGCGGCGGTGCCGACGAGCAGCGCCTCGCCGAGGACGAGCCGCAGGACGTGGGCGCGGGTGGCGCCGACGACGCGGAGCAGGGCGTGCTCGCGGGCGCGTGCCGCGGTGAGCATGGCGAAGGTGTTGGCGACGAGGAAGCCGGCGACGAGCAGCACGACGGAGGCGAAGCTCAGCAGCAGCCCCGTCGTCTTGTCGCCCTCGGCGCCCGCCTCCGCCGCGGCCGTGGCGCGTGCCTCGGTGCGGGTGACGGCCTCGGCGTCGCGCGGCAGCACCTTCTGCGCGCCCGCCGCGAGCCGCTCCTCCCCCGCCTGCCCGGTGCCGGGCGTGGCGGCCAGGGAGATCGCGGTGAGGCCGAACTGGCGGCGCGCCGTGGCCTCGTCGAAGGCGGTCAGCGCGCCGCCGGAGGCGACGCGCGCGTCGTCGTCCGCGGTGAGGAGGCCGACGAGCCGGACGTCGCGCGCGTCCCCGTCGACGACGACGCGGATCCGGTCGCCGACCCGGTGGCCCGCGCGCTCGGCGGTGCGCCGGTCGAGCGCGACCTCCCCGGCGGCGTGCGGGCCCCGGCCCTCGGCGAGCGGGTAGCGCGGGTCCGAACCGTTCCTCCCCGGCGCGTAGTTGACGCCCACGCTGTCCATGCGGGAGCCGACGAGCGTGCCGTCGGTCCCGGCCACGAACGTGCTGCCCTCCGCCGTGGCGCGCACCCCGGTGGCGCCCGGGAGCGCGCGCAGCCGCTCCGGCAGCCGGGCGTCGAGCTGCGGCTTCCCGTTGCCGCCTGCGGGGGCCTCGGCGTCGGAGGACGGGGTGATCGTGACGGCCGTGTCGGGCGGTACGGTGCCGCGGGCCCGCTCGACGGCGGTCCGCGCGGACTCGCCGTACAGCAGCGAGCCGGTGACGAACGCGACGCCGAGCAGGACGGCGAGGGCGGGCAGCGCGAAGCGGGACGCGTGCGCCCGCAGGGAGCGCAGGGGGCGCGCCACGGCGCGCAGCGGGCGTGGGGCAGCGGGCATGGGGGCCTCGGCGGGACGCGGGTCGGGCGGTGGACCCCTCGATCCTGTGCGGCGGCGGCCCCGCGGCGGATCAGCCGTCCAGCCGACCGGACGGCGGGGCCGGGGCCCCGTGTCGTCCGAAAGTTCGAGGTGGGCGCCGCGGCCCGCCCGTAACGTGAGGCAGCATGATCCCCGCCCAACCGCTCCGCTCCCCACTCCGCCGGGCGCTGCTCGCCGTGGCGGCTCTCCTGGTGCTGGCCCTGCTCGTCGCCGAGGGATCGGCCACGGGGTACGTGCCCACGGCCGTCGCGACCGTCGTCACGGGCGCGCTGTGCGTGGCGGCGCTCGTGGTCCCCGTCGAGCGCTTCTCCTGGACCGCCGCCGTCGCCGTGACGGCGTCCGGCGTGCTGTCCGTGGTCACCATGCGGCTCAGCCACCGTCCCGAGGTCACGTTCGGCGCGGTGGAGCTGGGCGCGCTGCTCTTCATCGTGACCCGTGCCGTACGGCGCGCGCGCCTGGTGACCGCGGCACTGCTGTCGGCCGCGAGCGGGCTCGCCGCCGGTCTGCAGCCGCTGCGGCTGCCGCGCACCGAGTACGGCGACGTGGGCCAGATCGCCGAGCCCGTGATCTTCTTCGCGCTGGTGCTCGCGTTCGTCCTCGGCCTCTACCTGCGACTGCTGGACACCTTCCGCTCCCGCGAGCGCGAGGCGGACCGGCAGGCGCAGCGCCTGGAGTACGCGCGGGAGCTGCACGACTTCGTGGCGCACCACGTCACCGCGATCGTCGCGCAGACCAAGGCCGTGCGGTACGCCACCGCGAAGGGCCACGCGCCCGCGCCCGACGACCTCGACCGGATGATGGCGGGCATCGAACGGGCGGGCTCCCAGGCCATCGAGTCGATGCGCGGCATGGTCTCGGTGCTCCGCGCGCCCGGCGAGGGCCCGGCCACCACCCGCCCCTCGGGGGACCTGGACGGGACGCTGCGGGCCCTCACCGAGGAGTTCACGGCGGCGGGGCCCGCGAGAGCCGAGCTGACTCTCGCCCCGGAGGTGACGGAGCCCGGTCGCGGACTGCCGCCCGCGCTGACCACGGCGGCGCACCGGCTGGTGCGCGAGTCGCTGACCAACATCCGCAAGCACGGCGAGGGCGTGGGACGGGTCTCCGTGGACGTACGGCCGACGCCCGAGGGCACCTTGGCCGTGACCGTCACGGACGACGGCCACGCGCCGCCGTCCGAGAAGGCGGGGAAGGCGGGGTCCGGGCGTTCCGGATTCGGGCTGACGGGGCTGGCCGAGCGCGTGGAGGCGCTGGGCGGGACCTTCGCCGCGGGGCCGCGCGAGGACGGAACGCCGGGATGGCGGGTCGGCGCCGAACTGCCTCTGGGATCATGGGAACGGTGAACGCCAAGACGATCCGCGTGCTCCTCGCCGACGACCAGGAAATGGTCCGGGCCGCCTTCCGGATGATCCTGGAGGCGCAGCCCGACATCCAGGTCGTCGCGGAGGCCGCCGACGGCGCCACCGCGGTCGCCGAGGCCCGCCGCCTGCGCCCCGACGTCTGCCTGCTCGACATCCGGATGCCGGAGCTGGACGGGCTGGAGGCCACCCGGCAGCTCGCGGGCCCCGAGGCGCGCGACCCGCTGAACGTGCTGATCGCGACCACCTTCGACCTCGACGAGTACGTGTACCGGGCGCTGCGCGACGGGGCGTGCGGCTTCCTGCTGAAGGACGGCTCGCCCGCGCTGCTCGCCGAGGCCGTGCGCGCGGCGGCGCACGGCGACTCGATGATCTCCCCGTCGATCACGGTGCGGCTGCTGCGCCACATGACCCCGCCGGAGCCCGCACCCACCCCGGCGCCCGCTCCCCCGCCCGCGCGCGGCCCCGTGGAGCCGCTGACGGAGCGGGAGTTGGACGTCGTACGCCTCGTGGCGCGCGGGCGGACGAACGAGGAGGTCGCGGCGGAGCTGTACGTCACCCTGTCCACGGTCAAGACGCACCTGGGCAACGTGCAGCGCAAGCTCGACGCGCGCAACCGCGTCGAGATCGCCGCGTGGGCGTGGGAGTCGGGTCTCTGCGGCTAACCGCGGAGACCCGCTGTCAGACCGCCGCCGAACCGGAGCCGGAACCCGAGCCGGACCCCGGGCCCGAGCCCGAGGGGCTGCCCTCGGTCGGCGGGTCGTCCGTGTCGCTCGGCGACGGGTCGTCCGTGGGCTTCGTCGGCGGATCGGTCGGCTTCGTCGGCGGGTCCGTGGGCTTGGTCGGGGGGTCCGTCGGTTTGGTCGGCGGGTCCGTGGGCTTCGTCGGCGGGTCGGTCGGCCGCGACGGCGAGGCGTCGGAGGAGCTGGGGGGCTGCTCCGGCGACTCGGAGGTCTCCCGCGTCGCGGACGGGCGCTCCGGGCTGGCCGGGGGCGTCGTCCCCGCGGCGGGCTGCTGCGAGCGGGTCGTGGACCCGCCGGTGGTGGAGGCGGGCTTGTCCGCGTTCAGCCCGTCCCCGCCCTCGCCCTGGGACGCGGACTGCTCGGGCTTGACGGTGTCCGGCTCGCCGCCGTCGCCCGAGGTGGTGCCGAGCGTGACGATGGTGCCGAGGACGGCGGCGAGGAGCGCGCCCGCGCTCGCCGCGAGGACGTTCCGCTTGCTGCCGTGGAAGGCGAGCCTGCGGCGGGAGGACGACGCCCCCGGCACCGAGGCCGTCACCGCGGCGGACGAGGAGGTCGTCGCGGGCGGCGAGATCACCGTCTGCGGGATCGCGGGCGCGGGCGGCGGCGTCGACTCCTCGGCGGCCTCGGGCGGCCGTACGGCGCCGGTCTGCGACTGCGAGAGCCCCGAGGGCGCCGGCGGCACCACGGCCGTCTCGTGCTCTCCCAGCCGGTCGGAGACGAGGGTGAGCGCCCGGCGCCCGGCGACGACGCCGCGCTGCTCGGCGAGCGTGCCGCGCAGCCCGAGCGAGGCCTCCAGCTCGGCGCGGGCCCGCTCCGGCTGGCCGGTGCTGAGCGCGAGGACGCCCAACTCGTGGTGGAAGTAGGCCTCTTCGGCGACCTCTCCGGAGAGCCGCGCGGCCTCCTGCCCGGCGCGCAGCACCCGCTCCCAGGCGGACCAGCGCAGCCCGGCCGCGAGGACGGGCGCCGCGGTACGGGCGAGGAGCACGGCGGTGCTGGCGTGCCCGGCGCGCTGCGCGCCGCGCACGGCGGCGAGGATCGCGTCGGACTCGGCGGCGGCGCGCTCGGGCGAGACCGAGGGGTGCCCGGTCCACCAGGCGTAGTGCTGGGCGGCCGCGAGCGCGCAGGCGGCGGTGCCGTCGGCGGCGCTGTCGGAGGGACCGGCGTCTCCGCCGGAGCCCGTGCTTCGCGCGTCGGCCGCCGCGTCGCTCTCGGCGAGCTGCTCGGCGACCCCGGCGGCCAGCCGGTGGTGGGCGCCCGCGAGGGTGATCAGCCCGGCGTCGGCCAGTTCGGCGACGGCCTCGTCGGCGTGCGGGTCGCCGGTGAGCGCGGGCAGGTGGCTGTGGTGCGGGAGTTCGCCGTCGAGCGCGAGGGCGAAGCGGAGCGCCTGGCGGGCGTTCCCGGAGAGCCCGGCGACGGCGGCCGGGACGAGCGCGGCCCCGGTGGAGGCGGCGGGCGGGCGGCCCTGGTCGCGCAGCAGCGCCCCGGCCTGGACGAAGCGCAGCGCCAGCCCCTCGGAGTCGAACCACAGGTCCGCGGCCCAGTCGGCCTCCTCGTCGGTGAGGGGCCGGTTGACGGCGTGCTCCAGGAGTTCGAGGCAGGCGGTGCGGCTGATCCCGGCGAGGAAGACCTCCTCGACGTGCGCGTCCGCGGACGGCGCGGCGATGTCCGGGGTGGTGGCGAGGAGGAAGGCGCACTCGGGGGTGGCCTGGAGGAGCTCGTCGAGCGCGGCGCCGCCGAACTCCAGGTCGTCCACGACGACGACGGCACCGACCGTGGCGAGCGCCTCGTCCAGCTCGGCGCGCCCGGGGCGGTGCAGCGGGGCGTGGTGGACGGCGGAGAAGAGGTCGTGGAGCAGGTCGGACGGGGTGCGGTGGTAGCCGCTGAGGCGGACGACGCCGTCGGGCGCGAGCTCGTCGACGTCCTCGGCGACCGCGTCGAGCAGGGCGCTGCGTCCGGCCCCGGAGGGCCCCGTCAGGCGTACGGAACGGCCGCGGGAGAGCAGGCGGCCCAGCCGCTCACGCTCCTCCTCGCGCTCCAGCAACGGTATGTGCACGGCCGCGCGGGCCCCCGGAAGCCGGGGCGGTACGTGGGGCGCGGGGCGTTCGTCGGGGTCGAGTTTCTCGGGTCTGCCCGGCCGTTCGACCGGCGGGCAGGGTTCTATCTCGCTGCCGTCGACGGGATTGACCGTCAGCAGGTATTCGGCCGCGACCAGTTGCGCCGTGCGCGCGAGTCCGCCGCTCCCCTGCTCGTACGCCTTTCCGCCCTCGTACTGATCCATCGTCGGTTGCCCCCCAGTTACGGTGCCGCGCCCGGCCTCGGTACTGCGTGACCGCCAGGGCGGCCACGTCGGCACGGCACACGGCCCAGTATCCCGAAGCCGCAGCGGCGTCGCGCGGGCCGGGACGTCATGGCTTTGTGAGGATTTGGACGCCGGACTCCCCGGAAGGGGCAGCTCCGGCCGCTCCTCCCTCGATCGCGAGAATCCTGTGCAGTCGCGTGGCCACGAGCAGGCGCTGCATCTGCGGAGGGACCTCCCGCAGGACGAGCCGCCGGCCGCAGCGCCCCGCGCGCCGGTGCGCTCCCATGATCACGCCGAGCCCCGTGGCGTCCCACGAGTCGAGCTCCGCGAGGTCCAGCACGAGGTCGCCGTCGCCGGAGTCGACGGCGCTGTGCAGGACCGAACGGGCGTCCGCGGCGCTGCGGACGTCGAGACGACCCCCGACGACCAGCTCGGCGTGGTCGCCCCTGATGTGCATATGTTGCTCCCCGAGAAGTGTCCGCGTGCGTGAACCTGTGAGCCGTGCACCTTTGCGTATACGTGTTTCACCACAACTGACTGCCGAAGGGGCAGCGAAGTTGCCGTCCGTGCTCGAACCGATACCGAGTTCACCCTCCCGAGGGAGGGCGTTCCCGGCGGACGCGCTCAGTGCGCGTAGAAGCCCTGTCCGCTCTTGCGCCCCAGGTCACCCGCGTCCACCATGCGCCGCATGAGTTCCGGCGGCGCGAACTTGCCGTCCTTGGACTCGGTCCAGATGTTCTCCGTGGCGTGCAGCAGGATGTCGACGCCCGTGAGATCGGCGGTGGCGAGGGGGCCCATGGCGTGGCCGAAGCCGAGCTTGCAGGCCGTGTCGATGTCCTCGGCGGAGGCGACGCCCGACTCGTAGAGCTTCGCGGCCTCGACGACGAGGGCCGAGATCAGCCGCGTCGTCACGAAGCCCGCGACGTCACGGTTGACGACGACGCAGGTCTTGCCGGTGGACTCGGCGAACTCGCGTGCCGTGGCGAGCGTTTCGTCGCTCGTCTTGTGGCCGCGCACCAGCTCGCACAGGCCCATCATCGGCACGGGCGAGAAGAAGTGCGTGCCGACGACGCGCTCGGGGCGCTCCGTGGCCGCCGCGATCTTGGTGATCGGGATCGCGGAGGTGTTGGAGGCGAGCACGGCCTCGTCGCGCACGATCTTGTCGAGGGCCGCGAAGATCTCCCGCTTGACCTCGATCTTCTCGAAGACGGCCTCGACGACGATGTCCGCGTCGGCCGCGCCGTCCAGCTCGGTGGTGGTGCTGATGCGCGCGAGCGCCGCCTCGGCGTCGGCGGCGTCGAGCTTGCCCTTGGCGACGAACTTGTCGAAGGACGCCTTGATGCCGTCGGTGCCGCGGGTCAGAGCCTCGTCCGTCACGTCTCGGAGCACGACGTCCCAGCCCGCCTGGGCCGAGACCTGCGCGATTCCGGAGCCCATGAGTCCGGCTCCGATGACGGCGAGCTTCTTCGCCACGGTTTTCACCCTCCACCGTTGATTCTGCTTGTCCGTTGGGCGGACACTAGCGTTTCTCACTGGGCCATGGGCCGTGAAGAGACACGTATCACGTCTCACATGGCGGACATCACATTCGCTCAGCGCCCCGCGCGTGTCGCGTAGTTGAGGAACGCGTCGGTCGTCAGGGTCTCGAACGCGTCGAGCTTGGCGAGCGACTCGCGCGCGACCTCGTCCTTCGACCTCCCCTCGGCGATCCCCCGGACGGCGGCACGGAAGACGACATTGCTGACGTGGACGAGCTGGCTGGCGACCAGCTCCGGCAGCGGGTCGCCGGGCTCGGCGCCCGTCTCCTCCTGGAGCGTGACGCGCAGCCTGTCGGCCGTGCGCTGCTGCATCATCATCAGCCGGGCGATCAGCGCGGGCGACTCCCGGACGACGCGCATGAAGTCGTCGTACCCCTCCATCATCCCGGCGTAGAGGCTGCGGTCACGGATGTCGCGGCGCATCCCGCCGAGGATCGCGTCGGCGGCGGACTCGCCGGGCTCCCGGTCGCGCACGGCGCGCGCGGGGCGGTCGACCATCTCCTCCTCGCGGTCGAAGAAGAGGTCCTCCTTGGCCGGGAAGTAGTTGTAGACCGTGTTGACCGAGACGTCGGCGGCCTCCGCGATCTCGGCGACGGTCACCGCGTCGAAGCCGCGCTCCAGGAACATCCCGGTGGCGACGTCCGAGATCCGCTCCCGCGTCTCCCGCTTCTTCCGCTCCCTGCGGCCCTCGGTGGGGGCTGTACCGACCATGGCCCCATCGTAGGCGCCCGATGGGGACGGTGAAATTTTGGAGGCGTTGCAAAATTTAAGTCTCTCTGTTTTTCTGTTCCGCATGCCACCCGTCATCCAGACCTCCGGGCTGACCCGGACCTTCCAGACGAAGAACCGCACCGTCGAGGCCGTGCGCGGCATCGACCTGACCGTCGAGAGCGGCGAGATCCTCGGCTTCCTCGGGCCCAACGGCGCCGGGAAGACCACGACCCTCCGCATGCTCACCACGCTGCTGCCGCCCACCTCCGGCACCGCGACCGTCGCGGGCCACGACCTCGCCCGCGACCCGCGCGGCGTCCGCTCCCGGATCGGGTACGTCGCGCAGTCGGGCGGCGTCGACCCGAACGTCACCGTGCGCGAGGAGCTGACGACCCAGGCCCGGCTCTACCGGCTGCCCCGCGCCGAGGCCGAGGCCCGCACCGCCGAACTGGCCGGGGAGCTGGACCTGACGGAGCTGCTCGACAGCAAGTGCGCCGCCCTGTCCGGCGGTCAGCGCCGCCGCCTCGACATCGCCATGGGCCTCACCCACCGGCCCGGCGTCCTCTTCCTCGACGAGCCGACGACCGGGCTCGACCCCGGCAGCCGCGCCGACCTGTGGGAGCTGATCCGGCGGCTCCGCGCCGACCGGGGCATGACGGTCTTCCTCACCACGCACTACCTCGACGAGGCCGACGCGCTCGCCGACCGCCTCGTCGTCGTCGACCAGGGGCGGATCGTGGCCGAGGGGACGCCCGCCGAGCTGAAGTCCACGTACGGGGGCTCGCCGGGCGCGAGCCTCCAGGACGCCTTCCTCGCCGTCACCGGGCGCGGCCCGGCGGCGCGCGACGAGACCCCGGCGGCGGTGTGACCGTGTCCCACGTCCTCGCCGACACCGGCGTCATCGCCGGACGCTACGTCCGCCAGACCCTCGGCTCCCGCGTCGGGCTGCTCTTCGGGCTGCTCCAGCCGATGCTCTTCCTCGTCCTGTTCGGCCCGCTGCTGGAGGACGTGCCGCTCGGCGGCTCCGGCGACTCCTGGCAGACGCTGGTGCCGGGGCTGCTGGTCCAGCTCGGGCTGTTCTCCTCGGCGTTCGCCGGATTCTCGATCCTCATCGAGAAGCAGTACGGGGTGGTGGAGCGGATGCGTGTGACGCCCGTCAGCCGCCTCGCGCTGCTGCTCGGGCGGATCGTGCGCGACGTCCTCCAGCTGCTCGTCCAGTCCGTGCTGCTCGTCCTCGTCGGCTTCGCCTTCGGGCTGCGCGCGCCCGTCCTCGGGGTGCTGCTCGGCTTCGTCTTCGTCGCGGTGCTGGCGGCCTCGCTCGCCTCGCTGTCGTACGCGCTGGCGATGCGCGTGAACAGCCCGCAGGAGTTCGCGCCCGTCATCAACTCCGTCAACATGCCCGCGATGCTGCTCTCCGGCATCCTGCTGCCGATGTCCCTGGCGCCCGGCTGGCTCGACGGGCTCTCGCACGCCGTGCCGTTCCGCTATCTCGTGGACGCCGTGCGGGCCGCGTTCGTCGGCGAGTACGGGGACGGCTCGGTGGCCACTGGTGCCCTGGTCGGCCTCGCGCTGGCGGCCGTCTCGATGGCGTGGGGCACGCGCCTCTTTCGCCGGGCGGGAGCGTAGACGTTCCCGGCGCTTCGTGGCTGGACAGGGGTTGCCCCGCCTGTCCCTCGCAGACCGCGGGTTGTGGGTGGTTGCTCGCGCAGTTCCCCGCGCCCCTGCGGGGCGCTCCGAGGAGTGCCCCGTACCTCTAGGGGCGCGGGGAACTGCGCGACAAGCCACAACACAGGCGCGGCCTGCAACGCGCCGGACGGGGCAGCCCCTGCCCAGCCCAGAGGAGACGGCGTGGCAGCCCGCAGGGCTACGCTCGGGCCCATGGTTAACCTCACGCGGATCTACACCCGTACCGGCGACAAGGGCACCACGGCGCTCGGCGACATGAGCCGTACCGCCAAGACCGACTCCCGCATCGCGGCGTACGCCGACGCGAACGAGGCCAACGCCGCGATCGGGGTCGCCCTCGCCCTCGGAGACCTGGACGAGGAGCTCAAGCCGGTCCTCACGCGCGTGCAGAACGACCTCTTCGACGTGGGCGCCGACCTGTCCACGCCGGTCGTCCCCGACCCCGAGTTCCCGCCGCTGCGCGTCGAGCAGGAGTACATCGACAAGCTGGAGGCCGACTGCGACCGCTTCCTCGCCGGGCTGGAGAAGCTGCGCAGCTTCATCCTCCCCGCCGGTACGCCCGGCGCGGCCCTGCTGCACCAGGCGTGCACGGTCGTACGCCGCGCGGAGCGCTCGACCTGGGCGGCCATGGAGGAGCACGGCGAGACCATGAACCCGCTCACCGCGACCTACCTCAACCGCCTCTCGGACCTGCTCTTCATCCTCGCCCGCACCGCGAACGTCTCGGTGGGCGACGTGCTGTGGGTGCCGGGGGGCGAGCGGTGAGCGATCCCGTACGGGCCGTCACGCCCGTCGTCCTGCTCGACATAGGCGGCGTGCTCGTGCCCAACACCGTCCCCGGGCTCACCGAGAACTG
Source organism: Streptomyces sp. NPDC048172 (assembly GCF_043202595.1). Lineage (NCBI taxonomy): Bacteria > Bacillati > Actinomycetota > Actinomycetes > Kitasatosporales > Streptomycetaceae > Streptomyces > Streptomyces sp. NPDC048172. The sequence goes on along the minus strand of NZ_JBIDAT010000001.1, from coordinate 1,205,181 downwards.
GAGCGCCCGGCTGCGACTGTCCGAACGGGACTTCCTCGCCGCCCTCTTCGGCGGCAGCGACGAGCAGGTCGGCATCGGCCGCGTCACCGAGCCCGAGTGGTGGGAGGTGGTGCGCGGGCGGCTCGGCGTCTCCGCCGCGACCGCCGCCGAGATCGAGCGGGAGATGACGACCCCGTACCCGTACGACGCCACGCTCGTCGACTGCCTGCGCGGGCTGCGCGAGCGCGGCGCGGCGCGCACGGGGCTGCTCAGCAACGCCTGGCCGCACGCCCGTCGGCTCGTGGAGGCCGCGGGCATGCTGGACGTGGTCGAGGACGTCGTGCTCTCCTGCGAGGCGGGCTGTGCCAAGCCGGACCCCCGCGTCTACGCGCTCGCGCTGCGCCGGGTCGGCGGCCCGGAGGCCCCGCGCGCGGCGCTCTTCGTCGACGACACCCCGGCGAACGTGGAGGCGGCGCGGGAGCTGGGGATGCGGGGGCATGTGCACACGGACGCCGAGAGCACGGCGCGGTGCGTCGAGGCGTTCGTCCAGGAGCACAGCGCCGGGGAAGGGGGCGCGGAATGACGCACAAGCATCCCTCTCTCGCGCTGGCGACGGTCACCCTCGACTGCCGGGACGCGCACGAACTCGCCGCGTTCTACCAGCGGCTCTTCCCCGACTGGCACGTCGAGGCCGCCGAGTCCGAGTGGGTGCTGATGCGGCCCCCGGGCGAGGGCACGGGGCTCGCCTTCCAGGCCGAGCGCTGGTATCGGCCGCCCGTGTGGCCCGAACGGGACGGGGAGCCGCACAAGATGGCGCACCTGGAGCTGCGCGTGACGGACCTCGCGGCGGCGACGGCGCACGCCGTGAGCGCCGGCGCCGTCCTCGCCGGGGAGCAGCCCCAGGACGACGTGCGGGTGCTCTTCGATCCCGCCGGGCATCCGTTCTGCCTCTTCGCGGGGTGAGGCCAGCGAGGCCCCGTCAGGCGCGGAAGGCCCGCTCGATCCAGTCGACCGCGAAGCGGACGAGCGGCGCCGCGTCGAGGAGATGGCTCTCCCCCGCGCCCACCCGGCCGCTCACGCCGACGCCCGCCGCGAGCGCGTCGCGCGCGATGACGGCGAACGGCCACTCGCCGTCCGGGACCGCGTCCAGCGCCTCGTAGTCGAACGCGCCGTCCTCCGAGTCGATGTCGCGGAAGCGGCGCCAGACCCGCTCCCCCGCCTCGTCCCGCACCGGCTGCTCGTACTCGACCCAGCGCTTCCCCGGCGCCTCGGCCAGCGCCTCCGCGTGGTGCAGGAGCGTGAGGGAGTCGAGGGGCGCGCCCAGCAGCAGCACGCGCCCGCCCTTTTCGGCCAGTCGCGCGAGCGGGGTGCCCGGGCCGTGCGGATGGTCCCAGGGGTGCGCGGCCATCAGCTCCTCGGCGTCCGCGCCGACGGCGGCGAAGCTGACGTCCGGGTGCCTGCTGCGCACCGCGCCGGGCCAGCGGCGCAGGGCCTCCGGCAACCGCCCGTTGGCGTGGTCGGCCTCGCTCACCTCCGGGTCGAACGCCGGGTGTCCGGCCCGTATCGCCGCCTGCCACTCCTCGGGCCAGGTCGTCCACTCGTAGGGCGGGGCGTCGTTCCACCCCGCGTAGACCATCAGCGTGCCGCGCGGGCCCACGGCGTCCTGGAGCGCGGAGATCACGGTGGGCGCCCCGCCCGCGACGTAACCCAGCGCGGACAGCTCCGTGTGGAACATGACGAGGTCGCCCTCGCGCACGCCGAGTTCCCGCAGGTCCGCCGCGATACGGCGGCGGGTCACCGGCCCGCCCGAACGCTTCAGCAGCTCCAGCTCGTCCATCGTCGCCCCTCTCCCGGCCCGCCTCGTACGGGCATTCCACCCGAGCGGAGAATCGTCAGCGTACGCGGCCGTTCCGGCCGTCCCCACCGAATAAGGGAGCACGCCCTGCACCCCGGCATATGTCCCGTACGCCCGGAGCGACCGTGGGCGGAGTGATCACCGGCTTCGCGGTCATCGCCACGGTCATCGCGACCGGCTACGTCCTCGGCCGCTACGAGCTGCTCGGCACGGGCGGACGCCAGGTCCTCACCAACCTCGCGTTCCATGTCGCCACCCCGGCCCTGCTCTTCGAGACCCTCGCCACCACCGACCTGCACGTCATCGCCTCGGGCCCGCTGCTGATCACCGCGCTCAGCACGCTGTCGGCGGCCGGGGTCTTCGTCGCGGTGGCGGCCGTACGCCGCTGGCCCGTCGGGCAGTCCACGGTGGGCGCCCTGTGCGCGAGCTACGTCAACGCCGGGAACCTCGGCATCCCCATCGCCGCCTACGTGCTGGGCGACGCCTCGCTCGTCGCGCCCGTGCTGCTGCTCCAGCAGCTCGTGATCGGGCCGTGCGCGCTGACCGTACTGGACCTGTCGACGTCGCAGCCCGGCGGCGAGGAGCCGGGGCGGCGGCGCGTACTGCGGCTGCTGACCACGCCGTTCCGCAACCCGGTGGTCATCGGCGCGCTCTCCGGCGTCGCCGTCTCGGCGAGCGGACTGGAGCCGCCCGGGCCCGTGCTGGAGCCCTTCGAGCTGATCGGCGGGATGTCCGTACCGGCCGTGCTCCTCGCGTTCGGCATCTCGCTGCGCGGCAGCGCGGCACCGGCGCGCGGCCCCGAGCGCGTCCCGGTGCTGCTCTCCGTCGCGCTGAAGACGGTGGGGCAGCCCGCGGTGGCGTGGGCGCTCGGGGCCGGGGTCTTCGGGCTGTCGGGCAAGGCGCTGCTGACGGTCGTGGTGACCTCAGCGCTTCCCGCGGCCCAGAACCTTTTCACGTACGCCTCGCGCTACGGCACGGGCGTCCGGCTGGCCCGCGAGTCGGTCCTGCTCTCGACCTTCCTCTCCGTGCCCGTACTGCTGAGCGTCGCGGCGCTGCTCGGGTGAGGACGCGGGCACCGGGGAGGGGTCCTTCTTCGGCCACAGCGTGTAGCTCAGGGCGATGACCACGCTGATGACGACCACCGCGCCCATCCGGATCTGCCAGCCCCGCAGGGACTCGCTCTGGCCGTCGTCGCCGACGTACCAGATGGCGCACTGGAGCAGCACCGCGGCGATCGCGGCGGCGCCGACCGAGCGGGCGCACAGCTTCCACTCGTGCACGGCCCGCGCCGTCCCGTACCGCGGCGGCTTGGGCGGGCGGGGGCCCTTGAGGACGCGGTGCACGAAGTGGCCGTCGGCCCACTTCACCATGTAGTGGCCGTAGGTGACGCTGAAGCCGATGTAGGCGGCGGCCAGGCCGTGCTTGAAGTCGGGCTCGGCGCCGTTCTTGAGGTCGATCGCGGTGACGACCAGGAGCACGACCTCCAGGAGCGGCTCGCAGAGCAGCACGGCGGCGCCCGTACGCGGCATCCGCGCGAGGTAGCGCAGCCCGAGCCCCGCGGCGAGCAGCACCCAGAAGCCCACCTCGCAGATGACGATCAGTGTGACGATCATGAGCGGGACGCCCCTTTCGCATACGGCCCTGCCGGACCCCTCCAGCTTCGCCCGCACGACCCGGCGCACACGTCGTCAGCAGCGACGATTCACCCGCGCCCGGCACTGCACCGAAAGATGCAGTGCCCGCTCCCCCCACTTCGTCCCGCAGGCCGAGGAGCGGCCCATGCCGCCGCGCATACGGTAGTGACCAGCCGGAGAAACCCGGGAAACGCGCCGCCGAGGGGGAACGGACACGATGTCGAAGGTCATGAAGGAAACCGTCGAAGGCGTGGTCCTGCTGCTCGTGGGGCTGGCGCTGTGGCAGTTCGCGGACGGGGTGGAGACCCCGGTGATCACGCTGACCAAGGTGGGCCTGGTGCTCGCCGTGGTCGGGGCCGTGACCCTGCTGCACGCCGCCTGGCTCGCCGCACGCGAGCCGAAGGGCGCCGAGCGCCGCTGAGCGCCCCGGCCATGACCCGTGCTGAGATGGGAGCCATGCCGCTACGCCCCGTACACCGCCCGCACCGCGACGACTGGCTCGTCGCGGCGGCCGGGCTGGCGGGCGGCCTGCTCCTGTGGGGCCTGGATCTCTACAACACGCCCGCCCTGGTCCCGGGGCACCGCTGGCTGACGCTGCTGCCGCTCGCGGTGATGTGCGTCGCGGTGCTGGGCCGGCGGGTCGCGCAGCCGTGGGCGCTGCTGCTGGCCATCCCGACGATGGTCGCCGACTCCGTGATGGGCACGCTGCTGGCGACGCTGCTGATGTTCACGGACGTGGTGTACGCGGCGGTGCTGTACGGCTCCGCGCGGCTGGCCAGGACCGTGCTCCCCGGCGCGATGATCTTCACCGTCGCGGCGACCGTGACCGCCGTCGCCGTGTTCCGCGAGCCGCAGGCGCTGCTCCTCGGCGCGATCGCCGCCGGGATCACGGTGGCCCCGGCGTCGACGGGCGCGCTCGTACGCACCCACAAGAACGAGGCGGCCGCCGAGCGGCTGCGGGCCGAACAGACCGCGCTGCTGGCCGAGATGGACCGTACGCAGGCGATCAACGCGGAGCGCTCCCGGATGGCCCGCGAGCTGCACGACGTCGTCGCCAACCACCTGTCCGCCATCGCCATCCACTCCACCGCCGCGCTCTCCCTCCAGGACGCGGGCACCACCACGCGCGACGCGCTCGGCGTCATCCGGGAGAACAGCGTCCAGGGGCTGGCCGAAATGCGCCGTCTCATCGGACTGTTGCGGGACGCGGAGGGGGCCGAGGAGTCCCCTGCGACGCCCTCGCTGGACGGCATCGAGGCGCTGCTCGACCGGGCGCGCGCGGCGTCCGAGGGGCTGGAGTTCACGCTGCGCGACGAGCGGGAGAGGGACGGCGACGGGACGCCGACGCCGGTGCCCGCGCCGGTCGAACTCGCGGCGTACCGCGTAGTGCAGGAGGCGGTCACCAACGCCCTCAAGCACGCCTCCCCCGGCGCCGTCACCCTCCGCCTCGCCCGTACGGACGACGGCGGGGCGCTCGCCATCCGCGTGACCAGCCCCCTCTCCGGGCACGACGACGTCCCCCGCGCCCCCGGCTCGGGCGCCGGGCTGATCGGCATGCGGGAGCGCGTGGAGCTGCTGCGGGGCGAGCTGACGACCGGGCCCGCGACGGCGGACGACGGGGCGAAGATCTGGGAGGTGCGGGCCGTGCTGCCCGTACGGGAGCAGGACGAGGGGAAGGAGCGGAACAGGTGAGCCAGGCACCGGAGGGAGCGGGGGGAGCAGAGGGAGCCGGGGGCATCCGCGTCGTCGTCGCCGAGGACCAGCGGTCCGTACGCGCGGGGCTGGTGCTCATCCTGCGGGGCGCTTCCCCGCCCATCGAGGTCGTCGGCGAGGCGGGGGACGGCGAGGAGGCACTCCGCCTCGCCCGCGAACTGCGCCCGGACGTCGTCCTGATGGACATCCAGATGCCGCGCGTGGACGGCGTGACGGCGACCCGCCGCATCACCGCCGAGGGCCTCGCCGACGTCCTGGTGCTCACCACCTTCGACCTCGACGAGTACGTCTTCGGGGCGCTGCGCGCGGGCGCCTCGGGGTTCCTCCTCAAGGACAGCGAGGCGGCGGCCGTCGTCGAGGCCGTCCGTACGGTCGCGCGCGGCGAGGGCATGATCGCCCCGGCGGTGACCCGGCGCCTGATCGCCGAGTTCGCGGGCGGGGGCGCGGGCCGCGCCCGTACGCCGTCGGCCGGGGATCCCCCGGGACTGGCGGACCTCACCCGCCGCGAGCGGGAGGTGCTCGGCTGCGTCGGCGAGGGGCTGTCGAACGCCGAGATCGCGGCGCGGCTCACGATGGCGGAGGCCACCGTGAAGACGCACGTCAGCAGGCTGCTGACCAAGCTGGAGCTGCGCAGCCGCACCCAGGCGGCGATCATGGCGCAGGAGCTGGGCATCGGGGCTCCCTGACGGGCCGGGCGGCCCCAATTTGGTCCAGACCTATTGACCGAGTGGTACAGACCACTTAATCTCCCGCTCACTGCGGTGAGCGTGGCCCCACACGTGCTCGCATGGCGGCGCAGGTCCTTCCCGTTTCTTCAGATCCCCTTCAGGATCTTCTTCTGGATCGAGGAGCACCCCCGTGAGATCTGCAACCGCACCACTGGTCAGCCGGTTACGGCAGTTGAGACACGCCAGACGCAAGACCCTGGCCTCCGTCATGGCGCTCGCCCTCTCCTTCGGCCTCCTCACCGGCGTCGGCCTGGCGGCCTCCCCCGACAAGCGCGAGGCGGACGGCGCGGACGGCGCCAAGGCCGCCGCCACCGCGACCGCCACCTACACCAAGGTCTCCGACTGGGGATCCGGCTTCGAGGGCAAGTGGACCCTCAAGAACACCGGCTCCACGCCGATCAACGGCTGGACCGTCGAGTGGACCTTCCCCTCCGACACCAAGGTGACCTCCTCCTGGGACGCCACGGTCACCAACTCCGGAAACACCTGGACCGCCAAGGACAAGGGCTGGAACGGCACCCTGGCCCCTGGCGCCTCCGTCTCCTTCGGCTTCAACGGCACCGGCGGCGGCGCGGCGACCAACTGCAAGCTCAATGGCGCCTCCTGCGACGGCACCCAGCCCGGTGACGAGCTGCCCTCGGCCCCCGGCACGCCCGCCGCGAGCGACATCACCGACACCGGAGTGAAGCTCTCCTGGACCGCGGCCACCGACGACAAGGGCGTCAAGAACTACGACGTCCTGCGCGACGGCGCGAAGGTCGCCACCGTCGACGGCCTCACGTACACCGACACGGGCCTGACCAAGGGCACCGACTACGCGTACACGGTCCGCGCCCGCGACACCGCCGACCAGGTCGGCCCGACGAGCGGCGTGCGCCAGGTCCGTACGACCGGCGGCGGCGACCCCAACCCGCCCGGCGACAAGGTGAAGATGGGCTACTTCACCAACTGGGGCGTCTACCAGCGCAATTACCACGTCAAGAACCTGGTGACCTCGGGCTCCGCCGACAAGATCACCCACATCAACTACGCCTTCGGCAACGTCCAGGGCGGCAAGTGCACCATCGGCGACTCCTACGCCGACTACGACAAGGCGTACACCGCCGACCAGTCCGTCGACGGCAAGGCCGACACCTGGGACCAGCCGCTGCGCGGCAACTTCAACCAGCTCCGCAAGCTCAAGCAGAAGTACCCGCACATCAAGATCCTGTACTCCTTCGGCGGCTGGACCTGGTCCGGCGGCTTCGGCGAGGCCATGAAGAACCCGGCCGCGTTCGCCGACTCCTGCTACAAGCTGGTCGAGGACCCGCGCTGGGCGGACGTCTTCGACGGCATCGACCTCGACTGGGAGTACCCCAACGCCTGCGGCCTGACCTGCGACACGAGTGGCCCCGCCGTCATGAAGGACATGATGAAGGCGTTCCGCGACCGGTTCGGCAGCAACAACCTGGTCACCGCCGCGATCACCGCCGACGGCTCCGACGGCGGCAAGATCGACAAGGCCGACTACGGCGGCGGCTCCCAGTACGCCGACTGGTACAACGTGATGACGTACGACTTCTTCGGCGCCTGGGACGCGAAGGGCCCCACGGCCCCGCACTCCCCGCTCACGTCCTACCCCGGCATCCCGCAGCAGGGCTTCAACTCCGACGCCGCGATCCAGAAGCTCAAGGCCAAGGGCGTCCCCGCGAAGAAGCTCCTGCTCGGCATCGGCTTCTACGGGCGCGGCTGGACCGGCGTCACGCAGAAGGAACCCGGCGGCACGGCCACGGGCCCCGGGCCCGGAAAGTACGAGCAGGGCATCGAGGACTACAAGGACCTCAAGGACCGCTGTCCGTCCAACGGAACGGTCGCGGGCACGGCCTACGCGCACTGCGGCAACCAGTGGTGGAGCTACGACACCCCCGCCACCATCGGCACCAAGATGAGCTGGGCCAAGCAGCAGGGCCTCGGCGGCAGCTTCTTCTGGGAGTTCAGCGGCGACACCGGCAACGGCGAGCTGATGACCGCGATCAACAACGGCCTCAAGTGACCGAGTAGCCCCACCCCGTCCCCGGCGGCCGGGGAGGCGGGTCCGCCCCCGCCTCCCCGGTTCGCGCTGCCCGTCTCACTCCCGCAGCGGGACGGCCCGTACCAGCCAGGAGCAGGCGAAGGCGAGCACGGCGAGGACCAGCGCCCCCAGCAGCAGACCGTGCAGCCCTCCGGTGGCCGCCGCGCGGTACGCCTCCCCGTCCGCGAGCGCCGATTCCGTCCTGCTCGCGTAGACCGCGCCCAGTACGGAGATGCCCAGCGACCCCCCGACGGTGCGCAGCAGCGTCACGGTGCCCGTCGCGGCCCCCATGTCGCGGGGCGGCGCGCTGTTCGTCGTGATGATGAGGGTGCTCTGCATGAGCAGCCCGATGCCGATGCCGGGCACGGAGGTGAGCCCCGAGAGGACGGCGGTGGAGGTGCCCGCGCCCACGGGCAGCAGGAGCAGCACTCCCACGACGGCCAGGAAGCCGCCGAGGACCGGATAGACCCGGTAGCTGCCCGTACGGCTGATCAGGTGCCCGGCGGTCAGCTGGGCACCGAGCATGCCGAACATCAGGGGCAGCAGCAGCATCCCGGCCTCGGTCGGCGAAGCCCCCGTGGCGGACTGGAGGTGCTGCGGCAGATAGCCGCTCAGGCCCAGCATCACCGCGCCGACCAGGAAGGAGAGGACCTGCGCGACGGTGAAGTTCCGGTCGGCGAACAGCCGGGGCGGGATGACGGGTTCGGCGGCCCGCCGCTCGGCCCGTACGAAGGCGGCCAGCGCCGCGGCACCGGCGGCGGCGAGGCCCAGCACCGTGGGCGACGTCCAGGGGTACCGGGTGCCGCCCCAGCTCGCGACGAGGCTCAGCGCCAGGATCGCGCAGACCAGTGTGACGATGCCGGGCAGATCGACGCGGGCTCTGATCCGTTCGGTCCGCAGCCGGATCGTGGCGGCGATGACGAGCAGGGCGAGCCCCCCGAGAGGGACGTTGACGTAGAACGTCCAGCGCCAGCTGAGGTGTTCGGTGAGGGCACCGCCGATCAGCGGCCCGCCGATGAAGGCGACCGGCATCATGACCCCGACCATCGACTGCACCCTGCCGCCCTGCCGGGGCGGCACCAGGACGCCGATGACGGCCATGGCGCCGACCATCAGCCCGCCGGCGCCCAGCCCCTGGACCGCCCGGAAGGCGATCAGCTGGCCCATGTTCCGCGAGAGCCCGCTGAGCACCGAGCCGACGAGGAAGAGCACGATCGCCGCCATGTACGCGCCCTTGCGGCCGTAGAGATCCCCGGCCTTGCCCCACAGCGGGGTGGTCGCGGCGGCGGCGAGCATGTACGAGGTCACCACCCAGGGAAGCCCGCTCAGCCCGCCCAGCTCGCCGACGATCGTGGGCAGCGCGGTGCCCACGATCAGGCCGTCCAGCATGGCCAGGAACATGCCGAGCATCAGGCCGAAGACGCCGAGGTGGAGCGGGCCCCGGTGCTGCGGAGGGGGCGTCGCCGCGCTCTCCCGTACGGGGGCGGCCGATTCCGTGACCCTCGCTGCCACAGCTGCCCTCGCTGCCATCGCTGCCTCCCCGGTCTCAGACGGTGTACGGGCGGACGGAACGGGCGTCGCGCAGCGCGAGCGCCCACCAGGTGAGCTGGTCGAGCATCGTCCTGGCCGCGCCGTCGACCGCCGGGTCCTTGGGCCGCCCCGCGTCGTCGAACTGCGTCCACGCGGACTGGAGTCCGACGGAGTCCCGGATGGTGACCGCGTGCAGCTCGGAGAGGACCGGACGGAGCTGCTCCACGGCGCGGTGCCCCGCGGAGAAGCCGCCGTACGAGACGAAGCCGACCGGCTTGGCGTGCCACTCGCGGTGGTGCCAGTCGAGGGCGTTCTTCAGCGCCGCCGGGAAGCTGCGGTTGTACTCGGGCGTGACGAGGACGAAGGCGTCGGCCTCGGCCAGCCGGGGCGAGACCGCTTCGAGCAGCTCACGGTCGGCGGCCGAGGAGGGCGGCTGCCCGAGGACCGGCAGCACCGTCGGCAGCGGGGTCTCGACGAGATCGACGAGATCGCCCTTCAGCCCTCCGTGCCCGGCTATCCGGTCCATCAGCCAGTCGGCCACGACCGGCGCGAACCGGCCCTCCCTGGTGCTGCCGAGCACGACCGCGACCCGCAGATCCGCATGCATGAGAACCCCTCGATGTGTACAACGTATACCGACGAGAACAACGTACACAGCAATGTGTACGTCGTCTACTCCGGATACGATGTACGCGGAACGTCGGTCCAGCAGCGAGGAGGACACCCGGTGGCCGCACGGAAGCAGTCCGCGTCAGAGCCCGAGACGGAGTCCTGTTCCGAGTCCGGACAGCCGGCGAAGATCTCCCTCTGGGAGCGGCTGGAACGCCCCGCGTCCGCGCCCCGCCAGACGCTGACGCCCCGGCGGATCGCCGAGGCCGGTGTCGCCATCGCCGACGCCGAGGGGCCCGACGCCATCACCATGCGCAAGCTGGCCACGAGGCTGGGCGTCGCACCGATGGCCGCCTACCGCTACGTCTCGGGCAAGGACGAGGTCCTGGAGCTGATGGTCGACCTCGTCTACGCGGAGCTGACGATCCCCGAGGGGACCAGCGGCTGGCGCGAGAGCCTGCGCGCGCTCGCCGTGCGGACCCGGGACCTGACCCTCCGGCACCCCTGGCTCACGCTGCTGCCCCCGCGCGCCGAATTCGGGCTCACCCCGCACCGGATCGCCATGACCGATCAGGCGCTCACCGCACTGGACGGGCTGGGCCTGGACATGGACGCGAGGATGACGGCCGTCCGCACCGTCGAGGTCTACGCCCACGGCGCGGCCGGGGACGAGGTCGCGCTCCGGAGGATGATGGCCGACCGGGGCTGGTCGGGCATCGACGAGGTCAAGCGGAGCCTGGCGCCGCAGATGCGGTGGCTGATGGAGAACGACCGCAACCCGGCCTACCTCCGCTATCTGCGGGAAGCCGCCCACAAGGAGGATCCGCAGTGGCGCTTCGAGCTGGGTCTCGAATGCGTGCTCGACGGCATCGGCGCCCGGCTGGGAATCGAGGCGGACGGGACGCCCGGCGGCCCCCGTTGATGTCGCATTTCCGCCAGCGCCCCACCTCGCCGGGCGCCAGTCTTGAACCATGCGCACGCACACCACGATCGACAGCCCCACCGGCCCGCTCACCCTGGTCGCCGACGAGAAGGGCGCCCTGACCGGCGTCTACATGGAGAACCAGCGCCACCGCCCGCCCCAGGAGACCTTCGGTGTCCCCGACCCGGACGCCTTCGGGGAGGTGACGGCACAGCTCCGCGCGTACTTCGCGGGCGATCTCAAGGAGTTCGACCTGCCGCTCGCGCTCGACGGCACCCCGTTCCAGCGCACCGTGTGGCAGGCGCTGCGCGAGATCCCGTACGGCGAGACCGTCTCCTACGGCGAACTGGCCGAGCGCATCGGCAAGCCGAACGCGTCCCGCGCGGTGGGCCTCGCGAACGGCAAGAATCCGGTCAGCATCATCGTCCCCTGCCACCGCGTACTGGGCACCAACGGCTCCCTGACCGGCTACGGCGGCGGCCTCGGCCGCAAGCGATCTCTGCTGGACTTCGAGTCGGGCGCCCGCTCGTTCTAGCCCGTACCCGGCATGCGGGGCTGCGCTTGCCAGCCCTGCGCCTCCGCGCAGACCTCCCAAGCACAGCGGGACTTTGCCGGGTGCCCCTTCAAGGGGCGCGGGGAACTGCGCGAACGGCCACGACGCACCCGCGGCCTGCGATGTGCAGCAAGGGGCCGCCCGTGAGCAGCCGCTAGGCCACGTTCACGCGCTGGCCCGGAGGCGCCGCCTCCAGCCACGCGAGGAAGCCCGTCAGCGCGTCCTCGCTGAGCGCCAGCTCCACCCGGGTCCGTTCGTCCCCGCTGCCCACGGCACACGCGAGCACGACCGCGTCCGACAGCAGCGCCTGCTCCTCCTCGCCCCGGGGGGCACGGCGCTCCAGGACCTCGATGGCCCCGCGCACCAGTTGGCGGCGGGGCCTGAGAGCGTACGAGAAGACGCGGAACCATTCGATACGGTCCGCGTTGTAACGCGCGATGCCGTACGCCCATCCTTTGCCGGTGGGCTCGGCCGCCTCCGCGGCGGGCACGTCCCAGCGCAGATTGCAGTCGAACGTTCCACCGGACCGCTGGATGAGCCGCCGCCGTACCCCGAAGGCGAACAGCCCCGCCACCCCCAGCAGGACGACCGCGCCGCACAGCAGCAGAGCGAGGACCATCTTCACCGACCTCCTCGCTCACTCATCGCATTCGCATCTGTATGGCTTCAGCCGCGGACGGTCCCGGAGAGATTCCCGGGACCACCCGCGGCTGAGTGTGGTCATGGCGTCATGCGCCGAAGACGTCAGCGCACGGCCGTCACCGCTCGCAGCCGGACGTCGGCCCGCTTCTCCGCCTCGGCGTCCGCCTTGGACTTGGCCGACTCCAGCGCGCGCTCGGCGCGCTGGACGTCGATCTCGTCCGTCAGCTCGGCCACCTCGGCGAGCAGCGAGAGCTGGTTGTCCGCGAAGGAGATGAAGCCGCCGTGCACGGCGGCGACCACCGTGCCGTCGCCACTCTCACCGGTCGTACGGATGGTGACCGGGCCGGACTCCAGCACACCGAGCAGCGGCTGGTGGCCGGGCATGACACCGATATCACCCGACGAGGTGCGCGCGACGACCAGGCTGGCCTCGCCCGACCAGACCTTGCGGTCGGCGGCGACCAACTCGACGTGCAGCTCAGCCACTGTGGCTCCTCAGACTGGGATGGGAAAAGGATACGGGGTGCGGAGCGGGCGCGTGCACGGATGCACGCGCCCACCGCTGAACGGCGTCAGGAGACGCCCAGCTCCTTGGCCTTGGCCTTCAGGTCCTCCAGGCCACCGCACATGAAGAACGCCTGCTCCGGGAAGTGGTCGAACTCACCGTCGGCGATCGCGTTGAACGCGGCGATCGACTCGTCCAGCGGCACGTCGGACCCGTCGAGGCCGGTGAACTGCTTCGCCGCGTGGGTGTTCTGCGACAGGAAGCGCTCGATGCGGCGGGCGCGGGAGACCGTGAGCTTGTCCTCCTCGGACAGCTCGTCGATACCGAGGATCGAGATGATGTCCTGGAGGTCCTTGTACTTCTGAAGGATCCCCTTGACGCGCTCGGCGCAGTCGTAGTGGTCCTTCGAGACGAAGCGGGGGTCCAGGATCCGGGACGTCGAGTCCAGCGGGTCCACCGCCGGGTAGATGCCCTTCTCCGAGATCGGCCGGGAGAGGACCGTCGTCGCGTCGAGGTGCGCGAAGGTCGTCGCCGGGGCCGGGTCGGTGAGGTCGTCCGCGGGCACGTAGATCGCCTGCATCGAGGTGATCGAGTGGCCGCGGGTCGAGGTGATGCGCTCCTGGAGCACACCCATCTCGTCCGCCAGGTTCGGCTGGTAACCCACCGCGGAGGGCATGCGGCCCAGCAGCGTGGAGACCTCGGAACCGGCCTGGGTGAAGCGGAAGATGTTGTCGATGAAGAACAGCACGTCCTGCTTCTGGACGTCGCGGAAGTACTCGGCCATGGTCAGACCGGCCAGCGCGACCCGCAGACGGGTGCCCGGCGGCTCGTCCATCTGGCCGAAGACCAGCGCGGTCTGCGGGAGAACGCCGGACTCGTCCATCTCAGCGATGAGGTCGTTGCCCTCACGCGTACGCTCGCCGACGCCGGCGAACACGGAAACGCCCTCGTGCAGCTTGGCCACACGCATGATCATTTCCTGGATGAGGACGGTCTTGCCGACGCCCGCACCGCCGAACAGACCGATCTTGCCGCCCTTGACGTACGGGGTCAGCAGGTCGACGACCTTCAGGCCGGTCTCGAACATCTCGGTCTTCGACTCGAGCTGGTCGAACGCCGGGGCCTTGCGGTGGATGGACCAGCGCTCGGTGATCTCCGACTCGGCCTCGGGCTCGTTCAGGATCTTGCCCAGGGTGTTGAACACCCGGCCCTTGGTGACGTCGCCGACCGGGACGGTGATGCCCGCGCCCGTGTCGGTCACCGGGGCCTGACGGACCAGGCCGTCGGTGGGCTCCATCGAGATCGCCTTGACCATGCCCTCGCCCAGGTGCTGGGCGACCTCAAGGGTCAGGGTCTTCTTCTTGCCGTCCTCGGCCGGGTCGGCGACCTCGACGGTCAGCGCGTTGTAGATCTCCGGCATGGCGTCGACGGGGAACTCCACGTCGACGACCGGGCCGATGACCCGCGCGACGCGGCCCGTCGCCGTGGCCGTCTCAACAGTGGTGGTCATGGTTAGCGGTCACTCCCCGCGTTAGCGTCAGCCAGCGCGCTCGCGCCACCGACGATCTCGCTGATTTCCTGGGTGATGTCGGCCTGGCGGGCCGCGTTGGCAAGCCGCGTGAGCGACTTGATGAGGTCTTCGGCGTTGTCCGTGGCGGACTTCATCGCCCGGCGGGTGGCGGCGTGCTTGGAGGCCGCCGCCTGCAGCAGGGCGTTGTAGATCCGGGACTCCACGTACCGCGGCAGCAGGGCGTCCAGGACGTCCTCGGCCGACGGCTCGAAGTCGTACAGCGGCATGATCTCGGGGCCGTTCTTGAGGGCACCCTTGATCACCTCGGCCGACTCCTCGGCGCTCTTGCTGAAGCTGAGCGGCAGCATCCGGTTGTCCACCGGGGTCTGCGTCATCATCGAGATGAACTCGGTGTAGACGATGTGCAGCTCGTCCACGCCGTCGGCGGCACCGGTGTCCGCCTGGATCGCCTCGATCAGCGGCTCGGCGACGGCCTTGGCGTCCGCGTACGTCGGCTGGTCGGTGAAGCCCGACCACGACTCCTTGACCGGGCGCTCGCGGAAGCGGTAGTAGGACACGCCCTTGGAGCCGACGATGTAGTTGACGACCTGCTTGCCCTCGCCGATCAGCCGGTTGTTCAGCTGCTCGGCCGCCTTGATGGCGTTCGAGTTGTAGCCGCCCGCCAGACCGCGGTCGCTCGTGATGAGCAGCACCGCGGCGCGCGTCGGACGCTCCACCTCGGTCGTGAGCGGGTGCTGGGTGTCAGACCCCTGCGCCACGGCGGTGACCGCGCGGGTCAGCTCCGTCGCGTACGGCTCGGAGGCCGCCACCCTGCGCTGCGCCTTGACGATGCGCGAGGCGGCGATCATCTCCATCGCCCTGGTGATCTTCTTGGTCGCAGTGACGGACTTGATCCGCCGCTTGTAGACCCTGAGCTGGGCACCCATGCTCAGTCCTCGCCCAGCAGCTTGCCGTCGGAGGTCTCGAACTGGGTCTTGAACTTGTCGACGGCCTCGCTCAGCGAGCCGATGGTGTCGTCGGACATCTTGGCGCCCTCGCGGATGCTGGTCAGCAGGCCCGCGTGCTCACGGTGCATGTAGTCCAGCAGCTCGCGCTCGAAGCGGCGGACGTCCTCGACCGGGACGTCGTCCATCTTGCCGTTGGTGCCGGACCACACGGAGACGACCTGGTCCTCGGTGGCGAACGGGTCGTACTGCGGCTGCTTCAGCAGCTCGACCATCCGCTTACCGCGCTCCAGGGCCGACTTCGAGGCGTCGTCCAGGTCGGAACCGAAGGCGGCGAACGCCTCCAGCTCGCGGTACTGCGCCAGGTTCACCCGGAGCGAACCGGTGATCTGCCGGATCGCCTTGTGCTGGGCCGAACCACCCACACGGGAGACGGAGATACCGACGTTCAGCGCCGGGCGCTGGCCCGCGTTGAACAGGTCGGACTCCAGGAAGCACTGGCCGTCGGTGATGGAGATGACGTTGGTCGGAATGAACGCCGACACGTCGTTCGCCTTCGTCTCGACGATCGGGAGACCCGTCATCGAGCCCTTGCCCATCTCGTCGGAGAGCTTCGCGCAGCGCTCCAGCAGCCGGGAGTGCAGGTAGAAGACGTCGCCCGGGTAGGCCTCACGGCCCGGCGGGCGGCGCAGCAGCAGGGACACGGCGCGGTAGGCGTCGGCCTGCTTGGTGAGGTCGTCGAAGATGACGAGGACGTGCTTGCCCTGGTACATCCAGTGCTGGCCGATGGCCGAGCCGGTGTAGGGGGCGATGTACTTGAAGCCGGCCGGGTCGGACGCGGGGGCCGCGACGATCGTCGTGTACTCCAGCGCACCGGCCTCCTCCAGGGCGCCGCGCACGGACGCGATGGTGGAGCCCTTCTGGCCGACGGCGACGTAGATGCAGCGGACCTGCTTGTCCGGGTCGCCCGAGCGCCAGTTGTCACGCTGGTTGATGATCGTGTCGACGCACAGCGCGGTCTTGCCGGTCTGGCGGTCGCCGATGACGAGCTGACGCTGGCCGCGGCCGATCGGCGTCATGGTGTCGACGGCCTTGTAGCCCGTCTCCATCGGCTCGTGGACGGACTTGCGCTCCATGACCGTGGGGGCCTGGAGCTCGAGGGCGCGGCGGCCCTCGGACTCGATCTCGCCGAGGCCGTCCACCGGGGCACCCAGGGGGTCCACGACGCGGCCGAGGTAGCCGTCGCCGACGGGGACGGACAGGACCTCACCGGTACGCGTGACCGGCTGGCCCTCCTCGATGCCGCTGAACTCACCCAGGACGACCGCGCCGACCTCGCGCTCCTCAAGGTTGAGGGCGAGGCCGAGGGTGCCGTCCTCGAACTTCAGCAGCTCGTTCGCCATGGCCGAGGGCAGCCCCTCGACCTTCGCGATGCCGTCACCGGCAACGCTGACCGTACCGACCTCTTCGCGCGAGGCCGCGTCCGGCGTGTACGACTGGACAAAGTTCTCCAGCGCGTCCCGGATCTCATCCGGCCGGATCGTGAGCTCCGCCATCTGGGTTCCCTGCTCTCCTTGTTGGGCCCGTAAAACTTTCGGGGGACTGGGGGTCGTCCCCCAGAAGATTGCCGTGTACGGCCCAACCCGGGCCGCTGTCCTGCATGTTGAGTTGGTGGGTCGCCGGTGGCGCCGCGGTCAGCTCGCCATCCGGCGCTTCGCCTCGCCGATACGGTCCGCGACGGAGCCGTTGATGACCTCGTCGCCGATCCGGACGGTGATGCCGCCGACGACCTCGGGGTCCACGTCGAGGTTGAGGTGCACCCGGCGCCCGTACATCTTGGCCAGTGCCTCGCCGAGGCGCTGACGCTGCCGGTCGCTGAGCGGCACCGCCGAGGTGACGACCGCGACGGAACGGTTGCGCCGCTCCGCCGCCAGCTTGGAGAGGGCGTCGAGCCCTCCCTCCAGGCTACGTCCCCGCGACTGGCCGACAAGGCGCGTCACGAGCCGCTCGGTGGCGGGCCGCGCCTTGCCGCCGAGCAGCGTGTGCAGCAGCGTCCGCTTCGCGTCGGCCGTCGCCGTACGGCTGGCCAGCGCGGAGCGCAGCTCGGCCGAGGAGGAGACGGTCCGGGAGAACCGGAACAGCTCGTCCTCGACGTCGTCCAGCGAGCCGTCCCGCTCGGCGGCGATGAGGTCGGCGGTGTCCGCCAGCTCCTCGACCGCGTCGACCAGGTCGCGCGGCGAGGACCAGCGCGAGCGGACCAGGCCGGAGACCAGGTCGACGGCCTCGCCGCTGACCTGCTCGCCGAGCACGCTCCGCACGAGCTCCGCCTTGCGCTCACCCTCCTGCGCCGGGTCGGTGAGGACCCGGCGCAGCGAGACCTCGCGGTCGAGCAGCGTCGTCACCGCGGCCAGCTCGTCCGCGAGCGCCGCCGCGTCGACCGGCGTGGAGTCGGTCAGCGCGGTCAGTGCCTCACGAGCGCTGAGCAGCGCTTCACGGCTCGCTCCGTTCATCGGGCGGCTCCGCTGGCGTCGGCCTTCTCTTCCAGCTCATCGAGGAACCGGTCGATGGTGCGGCTCTGCCGGGCGTGGTCCTCCAGGGACTCCCCGACCAGCTTGCCGGCGAGCTCGGTGGCGAGCTTGCCCACGTCCTGGCGGAGCGACTGGGCCGCCTGCTTGCGGTCGGCCTCGATCTGGGTGTGGCCCGCGGCGATGATCTCCTCACGCTGCCGCTGACCCTCCGCGCGCATCTCGGCGATGAGCGCGGCACCCTGCTCCTGGGCCTCGGACCGGAGCCGTGCCGCCTCGTGGCGGGCCTCGGCGAGCTGGTCCTTGTACTGCTGGAGTACCTCGGACGCTTCCTGCTGGGCCGCCTCGGCCTTCTCGATGCCGCCTTCGATGGCTTCACGGCGCTCGTCCAGAACCTTGTTGATGCTCGGGAGGAGCTTCTTCCACAGGAAGAAGAAGACGATGGCGAAAGCGATCAGGCCGATGACGAGCTCTGGGATCGGCGGAACGAGCGGGTTCTGCGGAACCTCGGTCTCCGCCATGTGTACCAGGGCGTTCACGTCAGTGCCTTCCGTCGGAAAATGATCAGTTCGCTAGGGGTTCAGCTCTTGAAGACGAAGCCCATGACGATGCCGATGAGGGCGAGCGCCTCACAGAAGGCGAAGCCGAGAATCTGGTTCTGACGGATCAGACCGGCGGCCTCGGGCTGACGGGCGAGCGCCTGGGTGCCGTTACCGAAGACGATGCCGACGCCGATGCCGGGGCCGATCGCGGCGAGGCCGTAGCCGATGGAGCCGAGGTTGCCGGTGACGCCTTCAGCAGCAAGGGACTGGAGAGCGGACATGCCGTTTCTTCCTTCTCTTTCATGGACCGGTGGGGGTTGGCCACCGGACGAGTGGGGGTCGGACAGGAGCCGGGGCTCAGTGCTCCTCCGCGAGCGCACCCTGGATGTAGGTGCAGGTCAGGAGGACGAAGACATACGCCTGGATCACCTGGATGAACAGCTCGAAGGCGATCATCACGACGGTCATGAGGAACGAGACGGCCGAGTAGGCGATGCCGATGCCGTTCAGCATGTACCAGCTCGCGATGGTGAAGAGCACCACCAGCATGTGGCCGGCGAACATGTTCGCGAAGAGCCGGACGGCGTGAGTGAACGGGCGGATCAGCAGGTTCGAGAAGAACTCGATGACCATGACCAGCGGCAGAACACCGCCGAGCGACTTGTCGTAACCCGTGAAGTTCTTGAAGGCGCCCACGAATCCGTGGCGCTTGAAGGTGAGACCGACCCAGGTGATGTAGACGATCAGGGCCAGGCCCAGCGGGATCGAGAAGATCGAGGTGACCGGGAACTGGGCGAGGGGGATGATCGACCAGAGGTTCATCACCCAGACGAAGAAGAAGAGCGCCACCACCATGGGGACGTACTTCTCGCCTTCCTTCTTGCCGATGGTCTCGTAGACCACGCCGCGGCGGATGAAGTCGTAACCGGCCTCGCCCACCATCTGGAGCTTGCCGGGGACCAGCTTCGGCTTGCTGAAGGCGGCCCAGAAGAACCACACGATGGCGAGCGTGCCGACCAGCGCGAGCAGCATCGGCTTGTTGAAGTCGAAGCCACCGACGCTGAACATCGGCTCGAAGACGAACGAGTGGAGCCCGGGAGCTTCAAAACCGCAGCCGTCGAAGATGTGGCAGTCGGTCTTGAAGGCGAGCATCTGGTCAGCACTCACCGTGAGCTCCTTCTGCATGGCGCATGAATACGGCTACCTCGTTGTGTCGGCACGGCGTGCTGCCGCGGAACGGCACTGGTCTTGTGATCGTGCGAAGTCTGGCGAATCGGGAAGCGGCGGCTGTCAGGGAGCGGGATTGTCCGTTCCGTCCCGTGGAACGTGGAATCCCAGGCGTCCCCGCATGCGGCGCCGCAGTTGGCACCGGACGATAGCAGTTGCTCGAACGAGCGCTTATTCCGCCCCTACGAGTCTCCGGGGTCCCTGGCGTCACGAATTCGCCCCAGAGGCGGCGGCCTGCTTGTCGCCCCCCGCGGCGGACTCGGGTTCCACATACATGATCTTGGCTTTCAGATGGGCGCGGCCCTGTGAAGCCACCCAGACCACGGTCGCGCCGAGCAGGGTGAAGGCGAAGGTCTTGGTGTCGAAGAGCGTGGTGTCCTGGAAGACGACCACCACGACGAGAAGCAGGAGGATCTGCACCGTGTACAGCAGCAGACCCATCGCCTGAAAGAGGTGCGGGAACGACTTGGCCGTCCGCTGGAGCACGTAAAGGCCCATCCCCATGAAGAGGATCACCACGAGCGCTCCCGCCGCCGCACCGATCGCTCCCTTGCCGCCTGCGAACACGCCGCTCAGCACGGCGGCCACGACACCTGAGGCGGCGGTCGGGACGGCGCAGTGCAGCAACATGCGAGCGTCGTTCGACTGCATGGGGGTGCTCCGGAGAATTGGGGGTTCGTCTGTCGTCGATGACGAGCGTATCCCCGGCATTGAGGACATACCTCGCGCCGAAGGGCCGGGTCAGTGTGGCCTTTCGGTGTGTCACCGGGTTTCGTGAACGGTATCACAAACTATTTGATGAGGTCTTTACCTACTTCGTGTGCTGCCCGTCACACGGAGGAGTTGGAACATGTGCATCATGCTGACGCCCGAAGGGATGTCTGCTATGGGCGACTTGGTCCGCCCCCGGTGATGTCCTGCGTCACTGGGGGCTGTTGATCTTCTTCGGCCTGCTGAAGTGCTGCCTCTCCCCGATCGCCGTGGCTCCGTGGAGCCCCGCGAGGGCGGGTTCGGGCTCCTTCTCCGCGCCTTCCTCACCGGCCCCCTCAGCGCCCTCCGTGCCCTCAGCGGCCTCGGAGGACGACGACCGCACACGCTCCGGACGTCGGTACCGAGGCGGCACCAGCGCGTACGCCCAACGGGGCACCCGGGGAGTGAACCGCGGCAGCAGCAGGATGCCGAGCCCGGCCGCGCTCAGCAGCACGATCGTGAGCACGATCACGAGGCTGGAGGACTGCACCGAGAAGGCGACGGCGCCGAAGGCGATCAGCGCCGCCCAGAAGTACATGATCAGCACCGCGCGGCTGTGCGAGTGGCCGATCTCCAGCAGCCGGTGGTGCAGATGCCCCCGGTCCGCCGCGAACGGCGAGCGCCCGTTCCACGTCCGCCGCACGATCGCCAGGACCAGGTCGGCGAAGGGCACCGCGATGATCGTCAGCGGCAGCAGCAGCGGCATGTAGAGCGGGATGCTCATGTGGACGGCGCCGCGCACCGAGCCCGCGTTCTCCGCGAGCAGGTCGGGGTCCACCTGGCCGGTGATCGAGACCGCGCCCGCCGCCAGCACCAGGCCGATCAGCATCGAGCCGGAGTCGCCCATGAAGATCCGCGCCGGGTGCATGTTGTGCGGCAGGAAGCCCAGGCACATGCCCATCAGGACGGCGGCGAAGAGGGTGGCGGGGGCGGCGCCCTCGAATCCGTACCCGTACCACATCCGGTACGCGTACATGAAGAACGCGCTGGCGGCGAGGCAGACCATGCCCGCGGCGAGGCCGTCCAGGCCGTCCACGAAGTTCACCGCGTTGATGGTGATCACCACCAGCGCCACGGTGACCAGCGTGCCCTGCAGCGGGGTGAGCGCGACATGGCCCACGCCCGGAATCGGCAGCCACAGGATCGTGAGCCCCTGGAGCACCATCACACCCGCGGCGATCATCTGCGCCCCGAGCTTGACCAGGGCGTCCACGCCCCACTTGTCGTCGAGGACGCCGATGATCCAGATCAGCCCGGCGCCCGAGAGCAGGGCCCGAGGTTCATCGGAAAGGGTGAACACCTTCCCGATGTTGGTCAGTTGCGAGGCCACCAGCAGGCCCGCGCAGAGCCCGAGGAACATCGCGATGCCCCCCAGCCGGGGGGTCGGCTCACGGTGCACGTCGCGGGCTCGCACGGGAGGCGCGGCGCCCGCCGCGATGGCGAACTTCCGCACCGGCCCGGTCAGCAGATAGGTGACCGCGGCCGTGACGCACAGCGTCAGCAGATACTCCCGCACGGGCTCCCCAGGGGTCTCGGTGATCCAGCCAGCAATTCCGGGCTCACAGCCTAAGACACGCCCCCGTGTCCGCCGGTTCTACGTGTGGGCGGGGACACCCGTCAAGGCCGTGACCACGGGGTCGAGCGCGCTGCTGATCTCGTCCCCGACGCTGCGGAAGTACGGGATCGGCGCCCCGTACGGATCGTAGATCTCGTCCGCCTCGGGGCTCGGCGCCAGCAGCCAGCCGCGGAGCGCCGCCGCCGCCTGCACCAGCGCCTGGGCGCGCTCGACGACGCCCTCGGCGGTCCGCGGCGCGGGCAGCGTCGCGGGGTCTATCGCGCGGACCAGCCGCGTGAACTCCTTGAGGGTGAAGGTGCGCAGCCCGGCCGAGTGCCCCATCGAGATGACCTGCGCGCGGTGGTCGCGCGTCGCGGTCAGCACGAGGTCGGCCCGGATGACGTGCTCGTCCAGCAGCTCGCGGCCCCGGAAGCCGTCGGCGTCGGCGCCGCGCTCCAGCAGCACCGCGACCGCGTTCTCCTCCATCGGGGCACCCTCGTGGCCCCAGGTCCCCGCGCTCTCCACGAGGAGGCCGCCCATGCGCATGTCGCCGAGCCGCTCCGTCAGGGCATGACGGGCGAGCCGCTCGGTGATGGGCGAGCGGCAGACGTTGCCGGTCGAGACGTGGAGGATACGGAACGCGCCATCGGCGCCGCTTATGCCGTCGGACTCCGCTGAACCACGCCCTTGAGGGGCAGTCACCGCGGAAAGCCCCCGGCGTGTCGTCCCCGTGGTTCCCGTACGAGCGCGCGCGGCGTCACGAGGCCACCTCCAGGTCGGGTACGACCTTGCGGAGCTCCTCGGCGCTCAGCGCGCCCGCGCGCAGCAGCACCGGCACCTTCGAGGTGACGTCGACGATCGACGAGGGCAGCGCGTCCGGGGTGGGCCCCCCGTCGAGGTAGACGGCGACGGACTCGCCGAGCATCTCCTGCGCGGCGTCGCAGTCCTGCGGGGCCGGATGGCCGCTGAGGTTCGCCGAGGAGACGGCCATCGGGCCGAACTCGGTGAGCAGCTCGATCGCGACGGGGTGCAGCGGCATCCGTACGGCCACGGTGCCGCGCGTCTCGCCCAGGTCCCAGGTGAGCGACGGCTGGTGCTTGGCGACCAGCGTCAGCGCGCCCGGCCAGAAGGCGTCGACCAGCTCCCAGGCCATCTCGGAGAAGTCCGTGACGAGCCCGTGCAGCGTGTTGGGCGAGCCGATGAGGACGGGCGAGGGCATGCCGCGCCCGCGGCCCTTGGCCTCCAGCAGATCGCCGACGGCGTCCGGGCTGAAGGCGTCGGCCCCGATGCCGTAGACGGTGTCGGTCGGGAGCACGACCAGTTCGCCGCGGCGGACGGCCGAAGTGGCCTCGCGCAGGCCGGTCTTGCGGTCGGTCGCGTCGGAGCAGTCGTATCGCCGTGCCATTTACGGCACCTCCCTGCGTGCTGTGGCAAAACGGGGCCGGTTGTTCAGGTCGGGGTGGTCCGCGGCGTCGGCCCAGCCGCGGTCCTCGGTGAAGATCCACGGCACCTGTCCGCCCTGGGTGTCGGCGTGCTCGATGACGACGACGCCGCCGGGGCGCAGCAGCCGGTGGGCCGCGCGCTCCAGGCCGCGGATGGTGTCGAGGCCGTCCTCGCCGGAGAAGAGCGCGAGCTGCGGATCGTGGTCGCGGGCCTCGGGAGCCACATACTCCCACTCGGTGAGCGGGATGTAGGGCGGATTGGAGATCACGAGGTCGACCTGTCCGTCCAGCTCCGTGAGGGCCGTGAGCGCGTCGCCGTGGTGGAGGGTGACGCGGGAGCCCTCGACGTTCTTACGGGCCCAGCCGTACGCCCCGTCGTCCAGCTCCACCGCGTGCACCCGGGAGCGGGGGACCTCCTGCGCGAGGGCGAGCGCGATGGCGCCGGAGCCCGAGCACAGGTCGACGATGAGCGGCTCGGCGACGTCCATCGCCCGGACGGCGTCTATGGCCCAGCCGACCACGGACTCGGTCTCGGGGCGCGGCACGAAGACCCCGGGGCCGACCTGGAGTTCGAGGTAGCGGAAGAAGGCGCGCCCGGTGATGTGCTGGAGCGGCTCGCGGGCCTCGCGGCGGGCCACGGCCTCCCAGTAGCGCGCGTCGAAGTCGGCGTCCGCGACGCGGTGCAGCTCGCCTCGCTTGACGCCGTGCACGAACGCGGCGAGCTCCTCCGCGTCGAAGCGCGGGGAGGGCACGCCCGCGTCGGCGAGCCGCTGCGTGGCCTGCGCCACCTCGGCGAGCAGCACGTTCATGGGTCGTCTCTCCGTCTCACAGCCGTCTCAAGCCGTCTCGATGCTCTCGATGCCGGGTGTCACTGCGCGGCGGCCAGCTTGGCGGCGGAGTCCGCGTCGACGCACGCCTGGATCACCGGATCCAGCTCGCCGTCGAGCACCTGGTCGAGGTTGTACGCCTTGAAGCCGACGCGGTGGTCGGAGATCCGGTTCTCCGGGAAGTTGTACGTGCGCACCCGCTCGGACCTGTCGACCGTGCGGACCTGGCTGCGGCGGGCGTCCGACGCCTCCTTCTCGGCCTCCTCCTGCGCCGCGGCCAGCAGCCGGGCGCGCAGGATGCGCAGGGCCTGCTCCTTGTTCTGGAGCTGGCTCTTCTCGTTCTGGCAGGAGACGACGATGCCGGTGGGCTCGTGGGTGATGCGGACGGCGGAGTCGGTCGTGTTGACGGACTGGCCGCCGGGGCCCGACGAGCGGTAGACGTCGATACGGAGATCGTTGGGGTTGATCTCGACGTCGACGTCCTCGGCCTCGGGGAGGACCAGCACGCCGGCCGCGGAGGTGTGGATGCGGCCCTGCGACTCGGTCGCGGGCACGCGCTGCACGCGGTGCACCCCGCCCTCGTACTTCAGCCGGGCCCAGATGCCCTGGCCGGGCTCGGCGCTGCCCTTCATCTTCACGGCGACCTGGACGTCCTTGTAGCCGCCGAGGTCCGACTCGTTGGACTCGATCAGCTCGGTCTTCCAGCCGTGCCGCTCCGCGTAGCGCAGGTACATGCGCAGCAGGTCGCCGGCGAAGAGCGCGGACTCGTCGCCGCCCTCGCCCGCCTTGATCTCCAGGATGACGTCCTTGTCGTCGCTGGGGTCGCGCGGGACGAGCAGCAGGCGCAGCTTCTCGGTCAGCTCCTCGCGGTGCCGCTCCAGGTCCTTGACCTCGTCGGCGAACTCCGGGTCCTCGGCCGCCAGTTCACGGGCGGTGCCGATGTCGTCCCCGGTCCGCTTCCAGTCGCGGTAGGCGGCGATGATCGGGGTGAGCTCGGCATAGCGCTTGTTGAGCTTGCGCGCGCCCGCCTGGTCGGCGTGGATCGCGGGGTCGGCGAGCTGCTTTTCGAGGTCGGCGTGCTCGCCGATGAGTTCCTCGACCGCCTCGAACATCGTGGGGTCCCTTACATGGAGGTGTGGGCCGGGCCGGAGAAGCACCAAAAGCGCCGGCCGGACCGCCCGGGGCACGGGCGGCCGCGGACCGGCGCTGCAGGGTCGCTACTTCTTGGCGGCGGTGGCGCCCTTGCCGAAGCGGGCCTCGAAGCGGGCCACACGGCCACCGGTGTCGAGGATCTTCTGCTTGCCGGTGTAGAAGGGGTGGCAGGCGGAGCAGATGTCAGCGCGGATGGAGCCGCTGCTGATGGTGCTACGGGTGGTGAACTCGTTCCCACAGGTGCAGCTGACCTGGGTCTCGAAGTACTCCGGGTGGATGTCGCGCTTCAAGGTCTCTCCTAGGTTCGGGAGGGCGCCGGGTCGGGAGACGGGTTGTCCCCCGTGAACCGGGGCCGACGGTCCAGTTTGCCACTGGAGGCCGTACCCCCCAAAACCGGGGGCGGAGGAGATCTATTCCCCGGCCGTCCCCGCCTCGCTCGTCTGCCCCTTGACCTGGCCCTTCTGCCGGACGACGCCCCCTATGTCGGTCTTGTCACCGGCGGAGCCCTTGGTCGCCGCCTTCGGTATCGGCCGGTCGGCCTTGACCGCCGCCCACACCTTCTTCGTCTTGGTGTCGAGGGGCACCACGCGGTTCGGGTTCGCCGGGTCGTACTGCACCGGCAGCGTCGTCATCTGGATGTCGTCCGACTTGATGCCCTTGAGCATCTTCGCCAGGCCCGACAGCTCGCTGACCGAGTCCAGCTCGGAGTCGGTGGTGATGGCGGACGTCGCGGAGTCGGCCATGTCGTAGAGCCGCTTGGGGTTGCTGAACAGGCCGATGCTGTTGACCTGGTCCATCAGCGCCTTGATGAACGCCTGCTGCAGCTGGATACGGCCCAGGTCGCTGCCGTCGCCGACGCCGTGCCGGGTACGGACGAGGCCGAGGGACTGCTCGCCGTTGAGGGTGTGGGTGCCCGCCTTCAGATTGAGGTGGCTGTCCTTGTCCTTGATGGACTTGGTCGTCGTCATCTTCACGCCGCCGAGCGTGTTGATGAGCTTCTTGAAGCCCGTGAAGTCGACCTCGATGTAGTGGTCCATACGGACGCCGGAGAGCGACTCGACGGTCTTGACGGCACAGGCCGGGCCCCCGACCTCGTACGCCGTGTTGAACATGGCGCGCTGCGCGGCGACCTTCTCCCCCTTGGGGGTCGCGCTGCTGTCCCCGTCGCTCTCGCAGCTCGGACGCTGGATGAGGGTGTCGCGGGGTATGGAGACGACGCTGGCCTTGGAGTGGTCCTCGTTGACGTGGACGACCATCGCGGTGTCGGAGCGGGAGCCGCCCTCGTCCTTGCCGTACTTGGCGTTGTCGCCCTCGCGGCTGTCGGAGCCGAGGACGAGGATGTCCATGGAGCCGTTGGGGATGTCCTCGGGGCGGTCGGTGCCGAGCGCGGCGTTGATGTCGACGCCGTCGATGTTGCCGTCGAGCTTGAAGTAGACGAAGCCGAGGCCTCCACCGCCGAGCACGACAGCCCCCGCGACCGTCCACGCGGCGACGCGCATCGCGCGCTGACGGCCGCTGCGCGGCCTGCGACGGCGGCCGGTGGCACGTATGCCCCGGGCGCGGCGCTCGGCCGCTGTATCGCCGTCCTTGCTCTCGCCCGCCATCTTCACTTCCCTCTGTCCTGCCGAATGCTGCGCATCTCGGTTACGCATGGCTGTGTTGTCTGGTGTGGACGCTGTGCTTCGCGGAAGGGTTGCACACCGTGTCACCAGGTCGCGTAAGCCATGCTCTGCGGGACGGAGGCCGCCTCACGGGGCCGTTGCTCCTTGTCGTCCCGTTCTACCTGCGACGACGTACCCCCGCCCGGCGGACGGACACCGTTTGGGGGAGGCAACTGTCTGTGGTCAAGCTCTCAACAGCCACAGAAGTCCCCGCACACACGGCGAGGGCCGCCCCACCGTGCGTGGTGGAACGGCCCTCGCCACATGATCCGTCCGAGTGACGAACGACTCCCGTCAGTCCGCGCCGTTGCCCGGCGCAGGCGTCGTCTTCTGGATCTGGAGCAGGAACTCCGCGTTCGACTTCGTCTGCTTCATCTTGTCGAGCAGGAGCTCGACCGCCTGCTGCTGGTCCAGGGCGTGGAGGACCCGGCGCAGCTTCCAGACGATCTGGAGCTCCTCGTTCGCCATGAGGATCTCTTCCTTGCGGGTGCTGGACGCGTCGACGTCCACCGCCGGGAAGATCCGCTTGTCCGAGAGCTTCCGGTCGAGCTTCAGCTCCATGTTGCCGGTGCCCTTGAACTCCTCGAAGATCACCTCGTCCATCCGGGAGCCGGTCTCGACCAGCGCGGTGGCGATGATGGTGAGCGAGCCGCCGTCCTCGATGTTCCGCGCGGCGCCGAAGAACTTCTTCGGCGGGTAGAGCGCGGTCGAGTCGACACCGCCGGAGAGGATGCGCCCGGAGGCCGGGGCCGCCAGGTTGTACGCACGGCCCAGACGGGTGATGGAGTCGAGCAGCACGACCACGTCGTGGCCCAGCTCGACGAGCCGCTTGGCCCGCTCGATGGCCAGCTCGGCGACCGTCGTGTGGTCCTCGGCCGGACGGTCGAAGGTCGAGGAGATGACCTCGCCCTTGACCGACCGCTGCATGTCGGTGACCTCTTCGGGACGCTCGTCGACGAGGACGACCATCAGGTGGCACTCGGGGTTGTTGTGCGTGATCGCGTTGGCGATCGCCTGCATGATCATGGTCTTGCCGGTCTTCGGCGGGGCCACGATCAGACCGCGCTGCCCCTTGCCGATGGGCGAGACCAGGTCGATGATCCGGGTCGTCAGCCCGCCGGGCTCGGTCTCCAGGCGCAGCCGCTCCTGCGGGTAGAGCGGGGTGAGCTTCTGGAACTCGGGGCGGGCCTTGCCGCCCTCCGGCGCCATCCCGTTGACGGAGTCCAGGCGGACCAGCGCGTTGAACTTCTCGCGCCGCTCCCCCTCGCGCGGCTGGCGCACGGCGCCGGTGACGTGGTCACCCTTGCGCAGGCCGTTCTTACGGACCTGGGCGAGCGAGACGTACACGTCGTTCGGCCCCGGCAGGTAGCCGGACGTACGGACGAACGCGTAGTTGTCGAGGATGTCCAGGATGCCCGCGACGGGGATCAGGACGTCGTCCTCGGCGATCTGCGGCTCGCCGCCGAAGGAGTCCTCACGGCCGCGACGGCCGCGACGGTCCCGGTAGCGGCCACGGCGCCCGCGGCGGCCGCCGCCGTCGTCGTCGAAGTCGTCACGGCGGTCGTTGTTGCCACCGCCGCCCTGGCCCTGCCCCTGGCCCTGGCCCCGGCCGCCCTGCTGGCCGCCCCCGTCGTTGTTCTTGTTGCGGTTGCGGTCGCGGTCGCGGTCCCGGTCGCGCTGGCGGTCACGCTTGTTCTGGCGGTCCTGCTGCTTGCCGCCGTCCTGGCCCTTGCCACCGTCGCCCTTGGCCTCGGAACGGTCGGCCTTGGCCTCCTTGCCGTCCTGCTTCGGCGCGGCGTCGGTACGGCCCTCGGCGGTGTCGGCGGCCGCCTCGGCGGACTTGCCGCGCCGCGAGCGGCTCTCGCCGGCCGGGCGCTCGTCGCCCTCGTGCTGGCCGGGGATCTCGATCTGCTGCTGGGCGGCGGTGCTGTCGCCCGCGGCCTCGTCGCGCTCGCCGGTGCGCGCCTTGGACGTCGCACGACGCTTCGGCTTCGTCTCGGCGGCGTCCGCGGTCTCGGCGGCCTTCGACGCCTTGGTGTCCTTGGACGCCTTGGCGTCCTTGCTGCCGTCGGACGACTTGGCGTCCTTGGCCGCCTTGGCGGCGGGGGCGGAGTCGGACGAACTCCCGCCCGCCTGGCGCTCCTTGATGACCTCGATCAACTGGCTCTTGCGCATCCGCGCGGTGCCCTTGATGCCGAGGCCGGAGGCGACCTGCTGGAGTTCGGCCAGAACCATGCCCTCAAGCCCCGTGCCGGAGCGCCGACGCCTGGGTGCGGCACCGGAGGCAGTCGAGGCGGAAGCGTCCGTAGCAGCAGGCGCCGCGGCACCGTCGGCTGCGGTATCGGCGTTCACGCCCATCAGATCGGTGGTGTCGCTCACGAAGGGTCCTTCCCTGGAGCGGACGTCGGCCAGTCTGGCTCGGCGACCGGTTGTGCTGTCCGGCTAGAGTCCTGTGCTCGCGGACCTGACCGGGGCGGTGGTCCCGCCTGGATGTACGGCGGGGAGATCAGTACGTGGGTTCGGCGTGAAACGTAGACAAGGGTGTCCTTCACGTCGGCTCCGGAGCGTGCTCTGCGCTGCCCGGTAGTGATCCAAGCAGTGTGGGAGGCTCCTGGGAGAAGAGGTGGTCCCTACTGGGCCTGCCAGGGGAACACTCATGCACTGCACTCTTCGAGCCGCCACCGTCTTCCGCGTGGGACCCACGAGACTGCGAGTGCAGACTTGAGGTTAACACTACCGGATCCAACAAACATTCCCCCTCTCGAAGACCGGCAATCGACTCACTGGGGCGTGCGGCCGCCCGCCCCCTCCGTACCGCCCGCGCTGAGCGGCAGGACGCTCGCCCCGGCGGCGTCGAGGGCGAACCGGTTCGCGGTCCAGCCCTCCCCCGCCAGCCGGGACACCTTGTCGGCCTCGCCGCCGTCCGCGGCCAGGGCCAGCACCGTGGGCCCGGCACCGGAGATGACAGCGGGGACGCCGTCGGCGCGCAGACGGTTCACCAGTTCGGCGCTCTCGGTCATCGCCGGGGCCCGGTACTCCTGGTGCAGCCGGTCCTCCGTCGCGGCCAGCAGCAGCTCGGGGCGCCTGGTCAGGGCCTCTACGAGCAGCGCGGCACGGCCCGCGTTGAAGGCCGCGTCGACGTGCGGGACGGTGCGGGGCAGCAGGCCGCGCGCGGTCTGGGTGAGCAGCGGGCGCTCGGGGACGAAGACCACCGGGACGAGGGAATCCGAGGGGTCCATCCTGATCGCGCGCGCGGCTCCGGCGTCCGTCCAGGCCAGGGTGAAGCCGCCGAGCAGGCACGCGGCGACGTTGTCGGGGTGGCCCTCGATCTCGGTGGCCAGCTCCAGCAGCGCCGTGTCGTCCAGCCGGGCCTCGCCGCCCGTGGTCACGGCGCGCGCGGCCATCACACCGGCGCAGATGGCGGCCGAGGAGGAGCCGAGGCCCCTGCCGTGCGGGATGCGGTTGGCGCAGACGACCTCCAGGCCGCGGGGCTGCCCCCCGAGCAGGTCGAAGGCGGTGCGCAGGGAGCGTACGAGCAGGTGGCTCTCGTCGCGGGGCAGGCTGTCGGCGCCCTCTCCCGCGATGTCGACGTGCAGCCCGGAGTCGGCGACACGGACGACCACGTCGTCGTAGAGTCCCAGGGCCAGGCCCAGGGCGTCGAACCCGGGGCCGAGGTTGGCGCTGGTGGCGGGGACGCGCACACGGACGGCGGCGGCGCGGAACGCGGGACCGGCCATCTCTCGATGACTCTCCTTGCTTTGGTTGCGGCAGCACCCCTCGAACCGCGGCAGCACGCCGGACCGGTCACGACTCTCGGCACCCGCGTGGGGGACGTTCGGGAGTCGGGGTGAATCTCAGCCTATCGAAGGAAGGTTCACTGGCGACATAGGGCGCACAGGAGGCGCACGATGCGTGTCGTGAGCCGACCCGTGCGACGGGCTCCGGCCGAGGGCGCCCCCGCGGCGAATTCACGGAGATTTCGCGGCGCGTTCCCGCGCTCGTTCTCGTGAATGTTCTCGCGATCGCTCTCGTTGTTCTCGCGATCACTTTCGCCGCTCCCGCGCTCGTTCTCGCGGCGGGGGTGCCCTCGTGGGGCGTTCCGGCTATGCCAGGCCGAGGCGCTCGGCCGCCGCGTCGGCGTCGACCGGGACCGTGACCGGCTGGGGCGCGCCCGCGACGGCCCAGTCCGGGTCCTTGAGCCCGTTGCCCGTGACGGTGCAGACGACGCGCTGGCCCGGGTCGAGCGCGCCCTGCTCGGACGCCTGGATCAGGCCCGCGACGGAGGCGGCGGAGGCGGGCTCCACGAAGACGCCCTCCTGCGCGGCCAACAGCCGGTAGGCGCGCAGGATCTGACGGTCGGTCACCGCGTCGATGAAGCCGCCGGACTCGTCCCGCGCCTGCTCGGCCAGCGTCCAGGAGGCCGGGTTGCCGATCCGGATCGCGGTCGCGATGGTGCTCGGGTCCTTGACGGCCTCGCCCCGCACGATCGGCGCGGAGCCGGAGGCCTGGTAGCCCCACATGCGGGGGGTCTTCGAGGCGGGCCCGCCCTCGGCCGCGTACTCTCCGTAGCCCTTCCAGTACGCGGTGATGTTGCCCGCGTTGCCCACCGGGAGGACGTGGACGTCCGGCGCGTCGCCGAGCATGTCGACGATCTCGAACGCGGCCGTCTTCTGCCCCTCGATCCGCACCGGGTTCACCGAATTCACCAGTGCGACCGGGTACTTCTCGGAGAGGCCCCGCGCGAGGGTGAGGCAGTCGTCGAAGTTCCCCTCGACCTGGAGGATCTTCGCGCCATGCACCAGCGCCTGGCCCATCTTGCCCAGCGCGATCTTGCCCTGGGGGACGAGGACGGCGCAGACCATTCCGGCCCGTACGGCGTAGGCGGCGGCGGAGGCGGACGTATTGCCGGTGGAGGCGCAGATGACGGCCTGGGCGCCGTCCTCCTTCGCCTTCGTGATGGCCATCGTCATGCCGCGGTCCTTGAAGGAGCCGGTGGGGTTGGCGCCCTCGACCTTCAGGTGCACGTCGCAGCCCGTGAGTTCGGAGAGGACCCGCGCGGGGACGAGCGGCGTGCCGCCCTCACGGAGGGTCACGGGCGTGGTGTCCGCGCCGACCGGCAGGCGGTCGCGGTACTCCTCGATGATGCCGCGCCACTGGTGCGTGCCACGCGTGCCCGCGGACCGCCCGGCGGCGTCGGGCATTCGATCCAGCGGAGAATCCATGACGGTCACGTTCCTTGCTCCGATTTCCCTCGCATTGTGACGCCGGTCGATCCGGGACGCCTACTCGCGGGACGCCTACTCACCCTCGACCCGCATGATGCTCGCGACCCCGCGCACGGTGTCGAGCTTGCGCAGCGCCTCGACGGTCGCGCTGAGCGCGGCGTCGGGGGCGCGGTGCGTGACCACGACGAGCCAGGCCCCGTCGTGAGCGCCTTCCTTGCCCTTCTGGCGCACGGTGTCGATGGAGACCCCGTGCTCCGCGAAGACCGTGGCGACCTGGGCGAGCACGCCCGGCTTGTCGGCCACGTCCAGGCTGATGTGGTACCGCGTGACCACCTCGCCCATCGGCGAGACGGGCAGCTGCGTGTACGCGGACTCGCCGGGGCCCTTCGCCCCGTTGAGCTTGTTCCGGCAGGCGGCCACCAGGTCGCCCAGGACCGCGGAGGCCGTGGGAGAGCCGCCGGCGCCCGGCCCGTAGAACATGAGCTGGCCCGCCGCCTCGGACTCGACGAAGACCGCGTTGTACGCCTCGCGCACGGAGGCCAGCGGGTGGCTCAGCGGGATCATCGCGGGGTGCACCCGCGCGGTCACGGAGCGCCCGTCGGCGGCACGCTCGCAGATGGCGAGCAGCTTGACCGTGCAGCCCATGCGCTTGGCGGAGGCGATGTCCGAGGCGGTGACCTCGGTGAGGCCCTCCCGGTAGACGTCGTCGAGGCGGACGCGGGTGTGGAAGGCGATGCCCGCGAGGATCGCGGCCTTGGCCGCCGCGTCGAAGCCCTCGACGTCGGCGGTCGGGTCCGCCTCCGCGTACCCCAGCGCGGTGGCCTCGTCGAGCGCCTCGCTGTAGCCCGCGCCGCTGGAGTCCATGCGGTCGAGGATGAAGTTCGTCGTCCCGTTCACGATCCCGAGGACGCGGTTGACCTTGTCGCCCGCGAGGGACTCGCGCAGCGGGCGCACGAGCGGGATGGCGGCGGCGACGGCGGCCTCGTAGAAGAGGTCGCCGCCGTGTTTCTCGGCCGTCTCGTGCAGGGTCGAGCCGTCCTCGGCGAGCAGGGCCTTGTTGGCCGTGACGACGCTGGCGCCGTGCTCGAACGCGGAGGTGATCAGGGCGCGCGCCGGCTCGATGCCGCCGATGACCTCCACGACGACGTCGATGTCCTCGCGCGCCGCGAGCGCGGCGGCGTCGGTGGTGACGAGCGCGGGGTCGATGCCCTCGCGGACCCGGTCGGGGCGGCGCACGGCGACACCGGCCAGCTCGACCGGTGCGCCGATGCGTTGCGCGAGGTCATCCGCGTGCGTCGTCATGATGCGCGCCACCTCTGAGCCGACGACCCCACAGCCCAGCAGCGCCACCTTCAGCGGACGCGTACGCATCATCTGACCTCGTTTTCCGTCTGTTCCGTCTCGTCAAGGGCGGTCTCAAGTCTCACGTACCGAGCGGGAGAATCCACGCTGGTTCCAGTATGTGGGACCTATTTCTCACTAGCCGACATCGAGCCGCAGAAGATCCTCCTCCGTCTCCCGCCGCACGACGGCCCGCGCCTCCCCGTCCCGTACGGCGACGACCGGCGGGCGCAGGGCATGGTTGTAGTTGCTGGCCATCGAGCGGCAGTACGCGCCGGTGGCCGGGACGGCGAGCAGGTCGCCGGGGGCCAGGTCGGCGGGGAGGAACGCGTCCCGTACGACGATGTCGCCGCTCTCGCAGTGCTTGCCGACGACGCGGCTGAGCATGGGCGGCGCGTCCGAGGCACGGGAGACGAGGGCGACGCTGTACTCGGCGTCGTAGAGCGCCGTACGGATGTTGTCCGACATTCCGCCGTCCACGCTGACGTACGTCCGCAGGCCCTCCAGCTCCTTGATCGTGCCGACCTCGTAGAGCGTGAAGGCCGTCGGGCCGACGATCGCGCGCCCGGGCTCGACGGAGAGCCGGGGCACGGCGAGCCCGGCGGACTCGCACTCGCGGGTCACGATGTCGCGCAGCGACTTGGCGATGTCGTGCGGCTCGCTCGGGTCGTCCTCCGGCGTGTACGCGATGCCGAGGCCGCCGCCGAGGTCGATCTCGGGCAGCTCGACGCCGTGCTCGTCGCGGACCTCGGCCAGCAGCCCGACGACGCGCCGCGCCGACACCTCGAATCCGGCCATGTCGAAGATCTGCGAGCCGATGTGCGAGTGGATGCCGATGAGCTCCAGGCTGTCGAGCTGCAGCACGCGCCGTACGGCCTCGGCGGCATCGCCGTCGGCCAGCGCGAGCCCGAACTTCTGGTCCTCGTGCGCGGTGGCGATGAACTCGTGGGTGTGCGCCTCCACGCCCACCGTCACCCGGATCTGCACGCGCTGGCGCACGCCCAGCTTCCGGGCGATGTGCGCGACGCGGGCGATCTCCTGGAACGAGTCGAGCACGATCCGCCCGACGCCCGCCTCGACGGCGCGGCTGATCTCCTCGGTGGACTTGTTGTTCCCGTGCAGGGCGATGCGCTCGGCGGGCATCCCGGCGCCCAGCGCGGTCGCCAGCTCGCCGCCCGAGCAGACGTCGAGATTCAG
Organism: Streptomyces sp. NPDC048172; assembly: GCF_043202595.1. Classification (NCBI taxonomy): domain Bacteria; kingdom Bacillati; phylum Actinomycetota; class Actinomycetes; order Kitasatosporales; family Streptomycetaceae; genus Streptomyces; species Streptomyces sp. NPDC048172. Next base: position 1,170,542 of record NZ_JBIDAT010000001.1, on the reverse strand, counting down.
CCCCTCCTCGGTCAGCCAGCGCACGACGGCGCGCGAGAGGAAGGCCTTCCCGGCGTAGAACACGTCGGCGTCGTGCCCGAACGCGTCCCTCCAGGCCCGGCAGCGGGCCCGGAAGTCGGTCTCGTCGAGCACGTACGCCGGGGTGCCGAACTCCTCGGCGAGTCTCGCGACGTCGATCCCGCCGACGCGGACGGTCCCGTCCGCCTCACGGCGGACGGTCTGCGCCCAGACGCGGGGGTCGAGGGCGTTCAGGTCGGCGGGCGGGGCCGAATAGTGCCCCTCGGGGAGCACATCGGCGTGACGGGGCCCTGCGGGGTGTGCGGAACGGCTCATGACTTCTTCTGTCCTCGTGTCCTGGAGTCCTGGGGCCGGTGACTGGTGACTGGTGGCTGGCGGCCTCAGATATGGGCGGGTGCGGAAACGCCGAGCAGGGACAGGCCGCCTGCCAGCACCGCTCCGGTGGCCTCGGCGAGGGCCAGCCGGCCGCGGTGGGCGGCCCCGGGTTTCTCGTCACCGCTGGGCAGCGGCGGACAGGAGTCGTGGAAGTCGAGGAAGGCGTCGGCGACGGCGACGAGGTGCCGCGCGAGGGGGCCGGCGGCACGGGCGTCCTCGACACGGGCCTGATCGGCGACACGGGCCTGGTCGGCGACACGGGCCTGGTCGGCGAGGAGGGCGAGCAGCGCGGCCCCGTCCTCCGCCCGTCCGTCGTGGTGGGGCTCGACCCCGAGCTGCCGCCCGTTCCGCAGCACGGCGCGCGTGCGGGCGTACGCGTACTGCACACGGAAGAGCGAGCTGGACCGCGCGGTGCGCACGGCCAGCGCGGCGGGGTCCTCGCCGGTGGCGGCGGCCCAGCGCGCGATGTCGACGGCGGGCCGGTCCCGGGGGTCACCGGGCGGGCCCCCGGCAGCGAGCCCCCGTACGAGATCGGCACGCGCATCCTCGCTCAGGGTCACGTTGACGAACCCGGGCCCGACGACCCGTACGTCCGCGATGCCGGGCTCCGCCGCGAGCCCCTCGCGCAACAGCTCGGCGGTCTCCAGGGCGGGACGCCCCGCGCGGGCGGCGACCCGGAGCGCGACCCCCGTCGCGTAGTCCCCGCCGCCACGCCGGGGCGGCGCCTCGACGACCACGCGCTCAGGCAGCACGGCCGCGTCCGCGCCCGCACGACGCAGCGTGTGCAAAGCGGTACGGGAGAGCTGGGCGGGTGTCACAGAGCAAGCGTATGGGAGGTGGGGTGGGTGCACGCGAACAGGTTTCGCGTACTGGGACGAACGATCGTGGACGCTGGGCCGGAGCGCCGGGCTCCTAGGGAGTGTCTTCAAAGTAGCGTCGTCCGCCCGAAGGGCGGGCCCGGTGGCGTCTGGTGCGTGCGATCGCAAGGCGGAGGAAGGAGCCACTGCGGAGCATTGGCGACTGACGACAACGCCGCGAGCGTGCGTGCCAGGCGCCACCGGGCAGACGGGACTTTGAAGACACGACCTAGGGCTCGACGACCTCGGAGATCTCCGAGATCCCGGAGACGTCGGGGACCCCGGAGACGGGCCCCACGGAACCGGCGCCGCCGCCCCCTCCATGCATCAGACGGCGGACCATCCGCACCAGCTCGGCGGGCTCGAACGGCTTCGCCAGGAACGCGTCCACTCCCCCGGGCCCTCCGCTGCTCCCCGTCTCCAGCTCGGTGCACGCGCTGACGAGGGCGAGCGGGATGTGCCGCGTCCGCGGATCGGCCCGCAGCCGCTCCGCCGTACGCACCCCGTCGAGCCGGGGCATCACGGCGTCGAGCGTGACGACGTCGGGCCGGATGCGATGCACCATGTCCAGGCAATCGGCACCGTCGACGGCGGTCACGACCTCGAAGCCCTCCAGCTCAAGGTTGACCCTGATCAACTGCCGGATGACCTTGCTGTCGTCGACGACAAGGACCCGGCCGGACATACCTGGCACACCGCAAAGCCTAGGCGGGCGCCTCCACCTGCGTCCGGGTTTTGCCCATTTCCGCCCGCGCCGGTCCGCCCGACCACCCCCACGGCAAACCGGTTCCGGGCCACCACCCCCGAGCTGGTACTGTTCTACCTGTCGCCGCCACAGCGGCCACGCCCCCGTAGCTCAGGGGATAGAGCAACGGCCTCCGGAGCCGTGTGCGCAGGTTCGAATCCTGCCGGGGGTACTTCGATGTAAGTGCCGCAACGCCTCGCGACCAGCCTCTTCGCTGGTGCGGGGCGTTTGTCGTGCGCGGGGCCGGGACATCCTGCTCACGCTCGTGCGGGAACAGCTCGCCGAGGACCGGCAGTTCGCCCGCCGTCTGGAGTTGCGGGCGGCGAGTGCCCAGGGGGATCTGGTCGAGATCCGTGCCCAGCTCCACGCCTACGGCGAACAGGCCTTGCAAGCGGCCCACGCGATCGCCGCGCTGACGCCCGCCGGGCGGGCCGCGGACGTCCTGGGCGAGCGGGGAGCCGTCACCATGCGTCGGCTGGCGACCGAGGCATGGCGCGGCAATCGCACCGGCTGAGCGGAGAAGTACCTGATGGAGCGGCTGGCCAAGACGAGCGGCGGAGTGGACTCGGTGATCGCCGTACACGCGGCCGACCTCACCCCCGACGGCGCCACGCATCTGGTCATCGCCCACAAGCGTCGCCGGGCCCCACGAGAAGCGGCGGCCTCAGTTCTTGCCCGCCGCGTGCCACGTCATGCCCCAGCCGTATTCGAGGTCTGCCGACTGCTGCTTCATGACGCCGGGTGCCCGCACGATGTACTTGGCTTCGCGTCGGACGACCAGTTCACCGCCCGTGTTCTCGATCAGGGCGACGGCGGCGACCTGCGAGGGGACCGTGCATTCGTCCAGGTGCATTTCGATGGGCGGGCCGGAGGGCGGGTAGATGGTGGCGATGCCGTCGAGGCCCGCGAAGCTCTCCGCGCCCCGGTAGATGACCACGAACACCAGAAGGCGCTTGATCTCGGACTGGTGGTCGAGGTTGACGACCAGGTTCTCGCCCGCCTCGCTCGCGCCCGTACGGTCGTCCTGGTCGAGGCGGACGTAGGGCGGCTGGTCGTAGGAGCCGAACTGGTTCTCGATGGGGTGGACGATTCCCGTCGCCCCGTTCTGCAGCTCCCACAGGCACGACAGGTCCAGGTCGACGTCCTCCAGCCGGACGGCTGCCTTCCCCTTGTTCAGCCAGCCGCGCTGCTTGCGGGCGCTCCACCTGAGGTTGACCCGCATCGCTCCCGACGTGGCGCCCTGCTTGGTCAGCGACACCGCCGGGGTCGCCTTTGTGAGGGTGATCTTCGAGAGGCTGATGGGCGGTGCGGCGGGCGGAGGTGCGGGGGCTGCCATGGGCGGCGGCGCCGGGGCCGCCATCGGGGGCGCGGGGGCCGCCATCGGGGGCGGGGGTGCCTGTACGGGGGCCTGTACAGGGGCCTGTACGGGCGTCGGCTGTTGCGCCGGTACCGGTACCGGATCCGGCTCCGGCGCTTCCTCCTCCACCGAGATGCCGAAGTCCGTGGCCAGGCCCGCCAGTCCGGAGGCGTAGCCCTGGCCCACCGCGCGGAACTTCCACGCGTCGTTGCGCCGGTACAGCTCCCCCAGCACGAACGCCGTCTCCGTCGTGGCGTCCTCGGCGTCGAAGCGGGCGACCTCGGCGCCGGTGTCCGCGTCCAGCACCCGTACGAACAGGCCCGGCACCTGGCCGAACGTGCCCTCCGTGGAGGCCACCACGGCCACCTTCGTGATCTCCTGCTCCAGAGCGGTCAGGTCGGCGCCGACGGTCTCCGTCACGCCGCCCGCCTGGTCCTGGCGCCTGCCCTCCTGGCGTACAGCGCCGCTGCGGTGCACGGGCTGGTTGTAGAAGACGAAGTCGTCGTCCGAGCGGACCTTGCCGGACGCCGTCAGCAGCAGCGCCGACGCGTCCACCTCGGGCACTCCCGGGCCTTCGCGCCACCCCAGCTCCACGCGGACCCTGGCGGCCGGTACCGGCGCGTTGGCGCCCTTCTGCAGCGTCATGCTCACTCTCCCCGTTGCGATCTTTCACCAGCAGCCTAGGTGTTCGAACCGGCTCCGGGGGAGAGACTCCGGAGTGTCTGTCGCCGACCTCGCGCTTCTCCTCGCCGCCGGTCTCGCCGCCGGGCTCTCCGGTACGGTCGCCGGGCTCGGCTCGCTCTTCTCGTACCCGGCGCTCCTCGCCACCGGAATGCCCGCGACCGCGGCGAACGTGACGAACACCGTCGCCCTCGCCTTCGGGACCGTCAGCGCCGTGCCGAGTTCGCGGGCCGAACTGGACGGGCAGCGCTCCGTGCTGTGGCGGCTCGCGGTGCCGTGCGCGTGCGGCAGCGCGGCGGGCGCGGCGCTGCTGCTCGCGACCCCGCCGGGGGTGTTCGAGAAGGTGGTCCCGCTGCTGGTGGGCGGCGCCGCGGTGCTGATCATGCTGCCGACGAGGCCCCCGCGCCACCAGGTCTCCTCCGGGCCCGCGGCCGCCGCCGGGGTCTTCGCCGTCTCCGTCTACAGCGGGTACTTCGCCGCGGCCTCCGGCGTCCTGATGCTCGCCCTCCTCCTCGTCACGTCGGCGCGGAGCGAGTCCTTCCCCCGGGCGAACGCCCTCCGCAACGCGCTGATGGTCGTCGCCGACGCCGTCGCCGCCCTCGGCTTCGCCGCCTTCGGGCCCGTACGGTGGGCGGCCGTACCGCCGCTGGTGGCGGGCCTGCTGGCGGGGTCGTGGCTCGGGCCCTCGCTCGTGCGGCGCGTTCCCGCGGGGCCGTTGCGGGTGGCCGTCGGGGTCGCCGGGCTGGGGCTGGCGGTCCACCTCGCCCTGGATGCCTTCTAGGGCACGCGATCCCACCCCGTGGCGGAACATGCCCTCGGTCTCGGGCAGGACGCTCGCGGTGTTCGTATAGATCAGACGGCGGTGGCCGAGCCGGGCGAAGTTGGCCCAGACCGCCGTCAGATTGGCTTCGGTGATCCCCGAACGGTGCGGGTCCCCGTCCGGCGCGGGGTGCGCCTGCCCCAGATAGTCGCCGCCGAGGAGCAGCGCCTCCGGCGTCTCCGCGTCATCCATCGGGGCAGCGTGCCAGCGTACGGACGCCGGGCGCGAAGCCTTTTCACCGGTTCGCGGGTGCCGTACCGCCTCGTACGACCGCCACAGGGCAGTGCGCGTGGTGCAGCATGGCCTGGCTGACGGAGCCGAGCAGGAGGCCCCTGAAGCCGCCGCGGCCGCGGGCACCCACCACGAGGAGCTGGGACTCCTGGCTGGCGTCGATCAGCGCCTGGCGGGTGTACTCCTCGACGAGGCGGGGCCGGACGGTCACGTCCGGGTAGCGCTCGCGCCAGCCCGCGATGGCCTCGTGCAGGACGCGTTCCTCCTCCTCGCGGAGCAGGTCGGCGTCGTACACCAGCGGCATCGCGACGCCGGGGCCGCTCACGACGGGGCCGGTGAAGTTGTTCCAGGTGTGCAGGGCGACCAGTTCGGCGCCGCGCCGGGACGCGGCCTCGAAGGCGAAGCCGACGGCCGCGTCGCCGACCTCCGAGCCGTCGACGGCGAGCAGCACGGGCCCCGTGGGGTCGGGTCGGCCGCGCGTGACGAGGACGGGGCACTCGGCGTGCGCGGCGAGGTGGACGGCGACGGAGCCGACCAGCAGGCCGGTGAAGCCGCCCATGCCACGCGTGCCGACGACGACGAGGTCGGCCTCGTGCGAGGCCTGGCCGAGGACGGTGAGGGGCTCGCCGGGCACGACGTCGTGGACGACCTCCACGGCGGGGTCCGTACGCTGGGCGCGCTCGACCGCCTCCTGGACGGTCTTCTCCGCGAGGTTGCGGAGCCCTCCGTCGGCGGGGCCCAGCGTCGAGGGGCCGAGGGGGACGTTCATCATCGGCCAGACGAAGGCGTGCAGGATGTGCAGCCTCTCCCCTCGCCTCGCGGCCTCGCGGGTCGCCGTCTCCACCGCGTCGAGGCTCGACGGCGAACCGTCCACCCCGACCACAACTGATGCCCTGGCTGCGCCGTTCACCGGTGCTCTCCTTCCGCCGCACTTCGCCGTACGCGGGGTCGTCCGCGACTCCACCCTTACAGGGCGGAGGCCCTCGCAGCAGGGGCGGATGACCCGAACGGGCGGGACCATCGGCCCGGGGCGTGACGCCGCCCCCGCCGGGGCGCTACGGCCGCCCGGCAGTGGGCATGTTCTCGGCATGCCCATGACGGATCACGGACGCTATCCCGACGCCCCCCTCATCGGCGGGGTCCCGGTCGACGTACGGCTGGGCCGGGCCGTCCCCGCGCTCGCGCGGCGCATGGTCGCGCTCTTCACCGAGCGGCTGCCGACGTACGCCACGCTCCCCGGCGAGGAGCTGGCCGGGGACATCACGCGGGCCTGCGAGGAGAACCTGCGCGCCGTCGTACGGACGCTGCGCACCGGGCGCTTCCCCTCCCCCGGCGAGCTGGACGAGCTGGCGCGGTCGGCGTCGCGGCGGGCCGAGGAGGGGATACCGCTCTCCGCGGTGCTCTCCGCGTACCACCTGGGCTGGCGCCTCGGGCTGGACGAGGTGATGGCGGACGCGGGGCCCAAGGACCTGGCGGCCGTGCTGGAGGTGCAGGATCTGCTGCTGGAGCAGCTCCAGTTGGTGACCTCGGTGGTCACGGACGCGTACCAGGAGGTGCGCGAGGCGGTGCACGGGCAGGAGCTGGCGGCGCGGCACGCGCTGCTGTCGGCGCTGCTGGACGGCCAGGACGCCGCCGAGGCGGCCCAGCGCGCGGGGCTGCGGCGCGCGCCCGCGTACGCCGTGCTGACGCTCGCGCTGGGCGAGCACCCGGACGAGCGCCGACCCGGCGTCAGCCCCGCCGTCGCGGCGCGCCGCAAGGTGCGCCGGGCCCAGGCGGAGCTGGACCACCACACGCACGGCCAGGCCCTGTACGCGCTCGGGCCGCACGGCGGCCGGGTGCTGGTCCCCGCCGAGGAGCCGGAGCGGGCGCTGCGCGAGGGCTGGACGGACCTGACGGGACTGCTCGCGCGCGTGGCGGCGCGCGCGGGCGCCCGGGTGCACGCGGGCGTGGCAGCGGCGGCGCACGACGCGGTCGCGGGGGCCGTACGGGAGTCGGAGGAGGTCCTCGGCGTCGTACGGGCCTCCGGCCGCGCGCCGGGCGCGTACCGCGTCCTGGACGTGCTGATCGACTACCAGCTCTCCCGCCCCGGCCCGGCGCGGGACCGGCTGGCGGGGCTGCTCACGCCGCTGCGCGGCCACCCCGTGCTGCTGGAGACGCTGCGGACGTACGCGGCGCACGGCTTCAGCCGCCGCGCGACCGCCGAGGTGCTGCACGTCCACCCGAACACCGTCGACTACCGGCTGCGCCGCGTCTCCCACCTCACGGGGCTGGAGACGGCGAGCCAGCCGGGCCTGCTCGAACTCCAGGCCGCGCTGACGGCGTACGTGGTGGCCGAGAGGACGTAGGACGGGTGTAGGACACCGCTCTTGTGCTCCGTCACAACGAACCCCCAAGAAGTCTGCGTTACCGGCCAGTTCACCCGGAGGCCCCCGCTCGACATGCTGTCCCGCGGACAGCTCAGCTCAGCTCAGCTCACGGACACGACAGCGGGAGTCGCACATGAAGAAGCCCAGCACGCGCGCAGCGCTCAGCTTTTCCGGCGCCCTCGCCCTGGTGGTGACCCTGGCGGGAACGGCCGGGGCGGCGGAGGCCCAGGACGCGCGCGAGGGGGAGAGATACGTGTCCCTCGGCGACTCCATGGCCTCGGGCCCGCTCATCCCCGACATCACGGGACCGGTCGCCTGCGGCCGTTCCACCCACAACTACGCCCACGAGCTGGCCCGTACGCTCGGCGCCGCCGACCACCGCGACGTGACGTGCAGCGGCGCGTCCAGCAAGCACATGACCGAGCCGCAGAAGCTCTCGGTGGCGGGCGTGCCCGCGGGCGAGGCCCCGCCGCAGTTCGACGCGCTGAGCAAGGACACCACCCTGGTCACCCTCACCATCGGCGGCAACGACGCCGGGCTGGTCGGCGTCGCGCAGGACTGCTTCCAGCTCGACCCGAACGGCAAGAAGTGCCAGGACGAGTTCACGGAGGGCGGCGTGGACACGGTCGCGCGCCGCGTCGACGAGTTCGCGCCGAAGCTCGGCGCCGTCCTGGACGGCATCCGCGAACGCGCGCCCCAGGCCCGCGTCCTGGTCACCGGCTACGGCGACTACGTCAAGCCCGGCGGCTGCTGGCCCTCCGTCCCGGTCCTGCCCTCCGACGCCGACTGGCTCCAGGGCAACGTCAACCGTCTCAACCGCGTCGTCTCCGAGCAGGCCGCCGCGCACGGCGCCACGTACGTCGACGTGTTCACCCCGAGCAAGGGCCACGACGCGTGCGCCGCGCCCAAGGAGAAGTGGGTGGAGGGCTTCGTCCCGACCGATCTCGCGGCGCCGCTGCACCCCAACCGCAGGGGTGAGGAGAACTACGCGCGGATCATCCACGAGCAGCTCAAGGCACCCCTCACGGCGCGTACCGGCGGAGAGTGAGCCCGGTGCGCGCACCCGCCACCACGGCGGTGGCGGCCGCCCTCGTGACGGCCGCCACCCTGCTCACGGCCCCCGCCGCCGCACGGCCCGCACCCGACGCCCCGGCACGGTCCCGAGGGGGCTGCGACCCGCTCGGCGGGGGTACGGCGTGCCTGCTGCCGTTCCCCAACGACTGGTACACCCGCCCCGACCCCCGCGCCCCGACGGGCCGCCGCCTCGCCTTCGAGCGGGGCACGTTCCCGCGCGGCACCGGCACCGGCACCGGCTCCGGCTCCGGCGACGCCGACCCCGCCGCCTGGAACCGGCTGGACGGCTTCTCCCCCGGCTCGACGCTGCTCGCCCAGGTGCCCGACGTCGATCTGAAGGCGAGCGGCGCGGCGCCCGTCACCGACATCGGCGCCTCGCTGGACCGCGACGCGCCCCTCGTCCTCCTCGACACGGACACGGGCAAACGCGTGCCGTACTGGGCCGAACTCGACGCCAACGCGCGCGACAAGGACCGCCGGGCCCTCCTCGTCCACCCGGCCCGCAACCTCCGCGACGGCCACCACTACGCCGTGGCCGTCCGGGGACTCAAGGACGCCGGGGGCCGGACGCTGCCCGTACGCCCGGAGTTCGCCCGCGCCGCCGGGCCCGCGCTGCCGCCCGGCGATCCGCTGCGCGGACGGCAGCGCGCGCTGCGGCCCGTGCTGCGCGACCTGGCGCGGGCCGGGGTCGAGCGCCGGGACCTCCAGTTGGCCTGGGACTTCACGGTCGCCAGCACCCGGAGTCTCACCGGCGACCTGCTGACCCTGCGCGACGACGCCTTCCGCGGGCTGCGCGGCCGGGCCCCGTCGCACCGGGTCACCGAGGTGAAGGACTTCACCGAGGCCGAGGACCCGCGGATCGCGCGGGAGGTGCACGGCGAGATCACCGTGCCCAGCTTCCTGGACGCGCCGGGCGGCCCGCCGGGCTCGCTGCTGAACCGCTCCCCCGGGCCGTACGGGCGTCCGCGCCAGCTGCCCGGCAACACCCAGACAGCGAAGTTCCAGTGCGAGATCCCGCGCAGCGCACTCACCCGCCCCTCGCGCCCCGCGCTCTACGGGCACGGGCTGCTGGGCCGCCGCAAGGAGGTCGCGGCGGCGAACGTGAAGGCCATGGCCGCCGAGCACAACTACACGTTCTGCGCGACCGACTGGACCGGCATGGCCGAGGAGGACATCCCCACCGTCCTCACCGCGCTCGGAGACCTGGGCCGCTTCCCCGCGATCCCCGAACGCTCGCAACAGGGCATGCTGAACGGCCTCTTCACCGGCCGCGCCCTGATCCACCGCGACGGCCTCACCGCCGACCCCGCCTTCCGTACGGCGGACGGCAGGCCCCTGGTCGACCGCCGCGCGGAGCTGGCGTACGACGGCAACAGCCAGGGCGGCATCCTCGGCGCCACCCTGCTCGCCGCCTCCCCCGACATCGCCCGCGGCGTCCTGGGCGTACCCGGCATGAACTACGGGCTGCTGCTGGACCGCAGCGCCGCCTTCACCCAGTTCCGCCCCGTGCTCGACCAGGCGTACCCCGACAAGCTCGACCAGCAGCTCTACCTCGCGCTGGCCCAGCTGGTCTGGGACCACGGCGAGGCGAACGGCTACGCCAACCACGTCACCCGCGACCCGCTCCCCGGCACCCGCGCCCACCAGGTGCTGATGCACGTCGCGTACGGCGACCACCAGGTGCCGCCCGTCGCCGCCGAGGTCGAGGCCCGTACGCTCGGCGCCCGCCTGGTCACCCCCGCGCTCGCGCCGGGCCGCAGCCCGGACAGGGTGCCGTACTGGGGGATCCGGACCGCCGGGCGGCTGCCGTACCGGGGCTCGGCCCTCGTCGTCTGGGACAGCGGCACCCCCACCCCGCCTCTCACCAACACCCCGCCGACCGGCCCCGCCTACGGGCGCGACCCGCACTCCGACCCGCGCAACGCCCCCGCGGCACGCCGCCAGAAGGCGGCCTTCCTCTCCACGGGCCGCGTCCTCGACGTCTGCGAAGCGGCCCCGTGCACCGCCCCACCAGCCCCCTGAGGAGACCACTCATGCCCCGCACGCACCGCGTCACCACCGCGGCCCTCACCGCCCTCGTCCTCGCCGGAGGCGCCGCGCTGGCCCCGCCGGTACTGGCCGACAGCGACGGACGTACGTCCGCGAAGGCGCAATCCGCCCAACGGCAGGCGGCCCAGGCCGCCGTCCCCTTCACCAAGGCCGAGGCCAAGAGAGCGGCCGACGGGAGCCACGCGCTCTCCTGGGCGTCCCCCGCGGGCAAGGTGTCCGTGACCGCGTACCGGAATCCGGACGGCACCGGCGAGGGCGTCGACCTGGGCAGCGCGGGCGGCACCGGCACGCTCGCGGTCCCCGCCGGGAAGCTGCCCGCGGGCGACCGCTGGTACTTCCGCCTCACCCCCGACAGCGGCGGCCCGCTCACGGTCGCCGAGCGCTCGTTCGGCATCGAGTCCGCCAAGAACTTCCGCGACGTGGGCGGCTACCGCACCACCGACGGCCGCTGGGTGAAGTACGGCGAGGTCTACCGCACCAACAAGATCAGCTCTCTGACGGACGCCGAGCAGGCGAAGATGCTCTCCCAGGGCATCGGCCTCGACGTGGACCTGCGCAACTACTTCGAGCGCAAGGAGGACCCGGACCGCCTCCCGGCCGGCATCGAGTACCGCGTAGCGGACGTGGCGTCCCTGGAGCACGGGATCAAGTTCCACGACCCGGCGCTGATGACGCTCGCCGAGGCCATCGCCGCGGGCCTGCTCAGCGGCTCCTCCGACCTGGGCCAGTCCATCGGCTACCCGTTCATGGTCAACTTCGAGGGCGCCGACCACGCCTTCAAGGACCTGCTGACGGGCATCGCCACGAACGACAAGGGCGCCACCGTCTTCCACTGCAGCGCGGGCAAGGACCGTACGGGCTGGGGCACCGCCGTCCTGCTGACGATCCTCGGCGTCCCGCGCGAGACGGTCGAGGCCGACTTCATGGCCAGCAACCACTACCTGGGCCGCGACGACGCGGTCGAGCTCTCGTGGCTGCGCTCGGCCTTCGAGAAGGCCGACGACCTGTACGGCGACTTCGACACGTACGTCCGTGAGGGGCTCGGCCTCGACGACGCCACCGTCCAGGCGCTCCGCACGAAGCTCCTGACGCCCTGACACGCGCGTACAGAACGAAAAAGAAGAGGCCCCGCACAGGTGCGGGGCCTCTTCTCTGCTCGGGGAAGAGAGCGTCAGCTGTTGACGCAGGTGTTGCCGAACGCCGGGTTGAGCAGACCGATGACGTTGATGCTGTTGCCGCACAGGTTCACGGGGACGTGCAGCGGGACCTGCACCACGTTGCCGGACGCGACACCGGGCGAGTTGGCGGCAGCGCCGTTCGCGCCCGCGTCCGCCGAGGCGACACCGGCGGCACCGCCGACGGCCATGCCGGCGGAGGCGAAGACGAGAGCGGCCTTCTTCGCAGTGTTCATGGAGCACTCCTCCAGGAGGTGGTTCAGCGGCCCCGAACGGGCGCCGCGGTCTGCTGAACGCACGACCTGCTCAGGGGGCACGGCCCGGGGCGGCACTTCCGTCGTTCGGCGCAGTGTGCGAGAGAACGGAGATCACACCACTGGACAATCGGATGAATCCGATCAGTCCGCGTCATCCGGGTGAATACGCGGAACCATTCCCGCCCCGCCGAGTTGACCAGTGCGCTCCTGAGTCGAGCCACCACTTCGAGAAGGGTAAATCATGATCAAGAACGCGCTGGCCACGGCGGCCGTCGCCACGATCGCCGTCGGCATGGCCGCCCCGCAGGCGATGGCCGTGGGTAACGACGAGGGCACCACCTCGGTCAACGGCAACGGCGCCACCCAGATGTACGGCAACTCGGCGACGCACGGGAACATGAGCCCGCAGATGGCCCTGATCCAGGGCTCGCTCAACAAGCCCTGCATCGGCCTGCCGGCCAAGGCCAACCTCGGCTCGCTGGTCGGCCTCGTGCCGATCACCGTTCAGGACCTCAACGTCCTGTCCTCGCCGCAGAACCAGCAGTGCACCGAGAACTCCACCCAGGCCAAGGGCGACGAGCCGCTGTCGCACATCCTGGAGGACATCCCGGTCCTGTCCGGGAACGGGACCGCGAACCAGTGATCCCGCACCGGCCTCCGGCCGGTCACTGAGATCCCGGGGACCCGGGCCGCTGACGCAGCGGCCCGGGTCCTCCGCGTTTCCCGGGCTTTCCCGACCCTTCCCCGCCTTTTCCGATCTGCCGAATTATTCTTTTCCGCTTATCCATGTCCGCCATTTGTGTTGCGCAGCCGGGCGAACCCGGTATGAATTCCCTTTTCCTCGTGTCGAAAACAATCCGGGCTCGTTACGGATGGCGAAAGCGGAGTTGCGGGCGTTCAGCCGGCACTCGTGGACGCGAAATCCGTTGTCCAGCGAACACCGCTCAAGAAAGGACTCAACGTGAAGTACACGAAGGTTGCAACGGTCGCCGCCGGGACGCTCATCGCCCTGGGCAGCGCCGCCGCGCCGGCTCTCGCCGACGCGGGCGCCAGCGGTGCCTCCGCCAACTCCCCCGGCGTGATCTCCGGCAACACCATCCAGGTGCCGGTCCACCTGCCGGTGAACCTGTGCGGCAACACCATCGACGTCATCGGCCTGCTCAACCCGGCCTTCGGCAACGCCTGCGTCAACCGCTGACCCGCCGCGCCCTGTGCGCGGGATCAGCCCGGTCCGGCTCCGGAGCGTGGGGCATGGACCCCGCGCTCCGGAGCCGGCCGGTTTCTTGAAGCGCGGAGAACGGGGCGACTGAAGATTCCGCTACGGACTGAGAGCAGGAAAACCATGCGAAGGGTCTTGAGCAGGAGCCTCCTGACCGTTGCCGCCACCACCGGCGTGCTCGCCGCCGCGGCCGGCTACGCCCAGGCCGACTCCTCCGCCGACTCCAGCAATTCGGGGTCGCCCGGCATGCTGTCGGGCAACACCGTGGAGGCCCCGGTCGGCGCACCCGTGAACGCCTGCGGCAATTCCGCCGACGTCGTGGGGGCGATGAACCCCGCGTTCGGCAACAATTGCCAGAACCACTCGGGCGGCAGCGCCCGGGACACGGCACCCCGGCCGCAGGCACCGGCCTCGCAGGCCCCGGCCCCCCAGTCGGAGCCGTCCGCGGCGCCGGCGCCCCAGCGCGAACCGGCTCGTGAGCCCGCGCGCGAACCCGTCCGCGAACCCGTCCGCGAGCCCGCCCCCCAGGCGGCCCCCGCCGACCGGGACTCGGCGCACCGGGCACAGGGCTCGCAGGCCGCCGGGAACGACGGCCACGCGGGACAGGCCGAGGACGCCGAGATGACGCGGCACGCCTCTCCGGAGGCCGTACCGGCCGCCGACGCGGGTGCGCGGCCCGCGCTGGCCGACACCGGCAGCGCCGGAGTGGGCACGGCGGCGGCTCTCGGCGCCGGTGTCCTCGTCGGGGGCGTCGTGCTGTACCGGAGGGGTTCGCGGGGACGCGCCTGACCCTCCGGGGCCTCGCGCGGAACGGGTCGCCCCACAGGTCCGTTCCGCGTCTTCCTTCTCTCGTCCCGCCTTCAGGAGAACGGCGTTTCCAGGGCCGTACGGACTCGTTGTCCACATCGCTCCTGGAACGACGCCCCGTTGCCGGGGAGAAAGTTTCCGCCACTATGAAGCACTTCAAGACCGCGGTGGCCGTGACCGGTTCGGTGATGGCCCTCGGCGGCGCGACGCCCGCCATGGCGGCCGACGCCCCCGCGCAGAACCCGACGTCCCCGTCACTCAGCCTCAACCAGGGGCTCTACCAGGCGCTGCAGCCCGGCAACACGCTGGACCTCGCGCCGATCGACGGGCCGATCGCCGACAGCCTCGCGAACACGCTGAAGACCAGAGAGCTGCTCGGAGGACTCCCGCTGGGCTGACAGGCGGCCCTCGGGAACTCCATTCAGGTGAATGAGAAAAACCCCTCGCGCGGACTGCAGTTGAACCCGGCGTCCCGGACTTCCGCGCATTCTTCAAGGAGAACGCAACACATGATGAAGAAGGTTCTGTCCACGGCGACCGTGGCCGTCTCCCTCGTCGGCGTCTCGGCCATGGCCGCGCCGCAGGCTCTGGCCGTCGGCAACGACACGGGCACCTCCACGCTGAACGGCAACGGGGCGACCCAGTCCTTCGGCAACTCCACCACCCAGGGCAAGATGAGCCCGCAGCTCAGCGCCGTTCAGGGCTCCCTGAACAAGCTGTGCCTCGGCGTGCCGGTCAAGGCGAACCTCGGTTCGCTGGTCGGCCTCGTGCCGATCACCGTCCAGGACATCAACGTCCTGTCGGCCCCGCAGAACCAGCAGTGCGCCGACAACTCCACCCAGGCCAAGGGCGACGAGCCGCTGTCGCACGTGCTCAGCGACATCCCGGTCCTGGCCGGCAACGGCACCGCCAACCACTGAGGCGCCGTTCCCGCTGGACCCCATGCGGAAGCCCCGCATGCAGGAAGCCTCCGCCGCGATCGCGGCGGAGGCTTCTCCGTGTCCGGACTCCCCCGCCGGACGGCGGGGGCCGGGGGCCGGGGGGCCGGTCGGGTCAGCCCGGGAGCGGGCCGAGCAGCTTGCCGACGACGGGGAGTTCGCCGAGGGTGTCGCCGCGCGTGATGGGGCCCGTCAGCGTGTCGGTGCCGACCTGCCGGAAGTCCGCCACCTGGGTGGCGATCCCGTTGTCGAGCGGGTCGGCGCCCGTGCCGGCCAGCGGGTCGAGCTGGTGGTTCTTGAGGGTGCCGGTCAGTCCGGCGACCGCGTGCTCCGTGCCGCCGAGGCCCTCCAGTGAGGCGGTGACGCCGTCGGCGAGGCCCTGTGCGGCGTCGGCGCCGCCCTGGGCGGCGGAGGAGTCGGCCGCCATCGCGGTCGTACCGCCCGCGCCGAGGGCCGCGCCGACGACGGTGACGAGCAGGCCCGCCCGCATCAGGGCGCGTTGGGCCGGGGAGGCGGAGCGGACAGGGCCGGAGTTCTTCATACGTACCACCGTGGTGCGAGTGCGGTCGGGACTGTTCCGTCTAATCCATGGGTAATCGTGCGATTGCTCACGGTAGTCCATGCGGACTCGCGTGTTCCAGCTTGCGCGGCGAAGGGGGCGCCCCCGCGTCAGCCGCCCGGTGACGCACGGATGAGCGAGCGTGCCCCCTCCCGCGTGCTCGCCGCCGCGCGCTCGCCTTTCAGGGTGATTCGATGCCGGATGGGCGCGATGTCACCACTAGGGTCCCGGACATGACCTCCCAGACCGCCCGCAGCGGCTTCCAGCAGCGCCAGTTCGGCACCCTCACCGTGATCGGCTGGACCGGTGAACACCCGGAGGACGAACGGGACTCGCCGTTCCTGCTCGTCTACTCGCTCGGCGACGGGCCGGACGGGCCCGAGGCGGGCGAGGAGGCGCTGCGGGCGATGCTGGAGCAGGTGGGGCTGCCGATCGGCACAGAGCTGGTGGACGGTACGGCCGCCGGGCCGCAGATCCCGGTGACGCTGATGGTCGAGGGCGGCCAGGCGGTGGTGACCATGCCGCACTTCACCGCGCAGTACCCGGCGACGCCGGAGTGGCTGGCCGCGGTGGCCGAGCGGGGGGTCGTCTACTTCATGTTCGCGACGCGGCCCTGGCCCGAGGGGGCGCCCGGGGCGCCGGTCGCGGAGGACGCGCTGCGGGCGTTCGTGAGCGAGGAGATGATGGCCGGCGCGGCGCACTGCCTGCTGCCGGTGCGGGAGCTGAAGAAGTGAGCGGCGCCCCTCAGGCGTAGGGCGCGAGCTGCTCGTCGAGCGGGGCGCGGGTGAGGCGGTTGGCGAACGTCGTCAGCGTGTACGTGCTGATGCCGAGGACGACTTCGAGGGCCTGCTGCGGGGTGTACCCGTGCCCGAGGAAGGCGTCGAGGGACTCCTGCGGGACGTCACCCGTGTGGTCGAGGACCTCGCCGGTGAAGACGCGGACCGCCTCCAGCCGCGGCTCGGCGAGAGGCTTCCCGGCGCGCAGGGCCTCGGCCAGCGCCGGGTCGGCCTCCAGGGCGGCGAGCTTCTTCGCGTGCATGGCGACGCAGACATGGCACCCGTTGCGCACGGCGACGGTGAGGATCAGGACCTCGCGGGCGAGCGGGTCGAGGGTGGTGCTCTCGAAGAGCGCGTTGAGCTTCTGGAAGCCCTCCAGGAGCTGCGGCGAGGTCGCGAGGCGGCCCGCGGCCGCCGGGAGGTAGCCGAGGCCCTGCTCGATGCGCTCCAGGGGGCGGCGCGCGGCGGGCGGGGCGGTCTCGGGGGTGTGCTGGACGAACGGGTTCTCGCGCACGGGACGCCTTTCGTACGATGGACAACATGGTCAACGTGGTTGTCGAAACAGTAAACCTGGTTGTCGAGTACGGCAAGGGGCTTCCCCATGGCTGAGCCCGGGCGGACCGAGCGCTGGGGGTTCGAGCTGCCGCTGATGCTCTTCGCGGGGTTCCGCTCGCTCATCGACGAGCTGCACGCGGAGCTGGCCGAGCGGGGGCACCCCGACGCGCGGCCCGCGTACGGCTTCGCGATGCAGGCGATCGGGCGCGACGGCGTGACCGCGAGCGAGCTGGGGCGGCGGCTGGGGATCTCGAAGCAGGCCGCGGGCAAGACCGTCGACCGGCTGGCCGCGCTGGGGTACGCGGAGCGCGTGGACGACGCGGCGGACGCGCGGCGCAAGCGCGTACGGCTCACGCCGCGCGGGCTGGAGGCGCTGGCCCTGTCCGCCGAGATCTTCGAGGAGCTGCGCGGGCGGTGGGCCGCGACGCTGGGCGCCGAGCGGCTGCGGGCGGTCGAGGACGCGCTGGAGGCCGTCGTGCCGCCGGGCGCGTACCGGCTCGACGGGGGCGCCTGGTTCGGCGGATGAGGCGCCCCTTGCGGCGGGCTCACGCCTCCGCCTAGGCCTACGCCTACGCCTCCGGGTTCCGCTTGTCCTCGCCGTTCCGCTTGTCCTCGCCGTTCCGCTTGTCCTCGTCCACGATCTCCGCGTCGACCACGTCCTCGTCGCCCGGGGACGACGCGCCCTCGGGCGGCGGGTCCTGGCTCTCGCCCTCGGGGGCTTCGGCCTGGTCGGCGCGGGCCTGGGCGTACATCGCGGTGCCGACCTTCTGGGCCGCCGCCGCCGTCCTGTCGGCGGCCTCGCGGATGGCCGAGGTGTCCTCGCTCTTCAGCTTCTCCTTGAGGTCCTCCAGCGCCGCGTCGACGTCGGTCCTGGCGTCGGCGGGGATCTTGTCGGCGTTGTCCTTGAGGAGCTTGTCGGTCTGGTAGGCCAGGTTCTCCGCGTGGTTGCGGGTCTCGGCGGCCTCGCGCCTGCGGCGGTCGTCCTCCGCGTACTGCTCGGCGTCGCGCATCATGCGGTCGATGTCGTCCTTGGGCAGCGCGGAGCCGCCGGTGACCGTCATGCGCTGTTCCTTGCCGGTGCCGAGGTCCTTGGCCGAGACGTGCATGATGCCGTTGGCGTCGATGTCGAAGGTGACCTCGATCTGCGGCACGTTGCGCGGCGCCGGGGGCAGACCGGTCAGCTCGAACATGCCGAGCTTCTTGTTGTACGCCGCGATCTCGCGCTCGCCCTGGAAGACCTGGATCTGCACGGAGGGCTGGTTGTCCTCAGCCGTCGTGAAGGTCTCCGAACGCTTCGTCGGGATCGTGGTGTTGCGCTCGATCAGCTTCGTCATGATGCCGCCCTTGGTCTCGATGCCCAGGGACAGCGGGGTGACGTCCAGGAGGAGGACGTCCTTGACCTCGCCCTTGAGGACACCGGCCTGGAGCGAGGCGCCGATGGCGACGACCTCGTCCGGGTTGACGCCCTTGTGCGGGTCCTTGCCCGTCAGCTCCTTCACCAGCTCGGTCACGGCGGGCATACGGGTGGAGCCGCCCACCAGGATCACGTGGTTGACGGCGGAGAGCTTCACGCCCGCGTCGCGCACCGCCTGATGGAACGGGCCCTTGCAGCGCTCCAGCAGGTCCTGCGTGAGCTGCTGGAACTGGGCGCGCGTCAGCTTCTCGTCCAGATGCAGCGGACCCTCGGCGGAGGCCGTGATGTACGGCAGGTTGATGTTCGTCTCGGACGACGAGGACAGCTCGATCTTCGCCTTCTCGGCCGTCTCGCGCAGCCGCTGGACGGCCATCTTGTCCTTGGAGAGGTCCACCCCGTACGCGTTCTTGAACTGCTTGACCAGGTGGTCGACGACGCGCTGGTCCCAGTCGTCGCCGCCGAGGCGGGTGTCGCCCGCGGTGGCCTTGACCTCCAGCACGCCGTCGCCGATCTCCAGCAGCGAGACGTCGAACGTACCGCCACCGAGGTCGAAGACCAGGATCGTCTGGTCGTCCTCCTTGTCCAGCCCGTACGCCAGGGCCGCCGCCGTGGGCTCGTTGATGATCCGCAGGACCTTCAGGCCCGCGATCTCGCCGGCCTCCTTGGTGGACTGGCGCTGCGCGTCGTTGAAGTACGCCGGGACGGTGATCACGGCGTCCTTGACGTCCTGGCCGAGGTACGCCTCCGCGTCGCGCTTGAGCTTCTGCAGGACGCGCGCGGAGATCTCCTGGGCCGTGAAGCGCTTCCCGTCGATGTTGCCCGAGTCGGGGAAGCGCCAGTCGGTGTCGCCGACGTGGCGCTTGACCGAGCGGACCGTCCGTTCGACGTTGGTGACCGCCTGGCGCTTGGCGACCTCGCCCGTCAGCACCTCGCCGCTCTTGGCGAAGGCCACGACGGACGGCGTGGTCCTGGCGCCCTCGGCGTTGGTGACGACGGTGGGGTCGCCGCCCTCCAGCACGCTCACGACGGAGTTCGTCGTCCCCAGATCGATGCCGACCGCACGCGCCATGTCCGTCCTCCTCGCTCGGGGCCAGCCAGCCGTGGGCGCCGCACAGCGGTGCCACACCTCCCTGCATAAAACCTGAGCGGGGTGACGTCAAGAACGCGTGGTGCGGCAGGAGTCGGCGGTCACGTCAGTCACCTGCGGCGCCGTCCGCGACGGCCTCCTCGACCTCCCTCGTCCGCGCTGCCTCCTCGGCGGCGAAGCGCTCCGCGTCGAGCTTCTCGGCGATCTCCTCGTCCTGGGCCATCAGCAGGTCCAGGTTCTGGTCGCCCATCTCGAAGACGCCCATGTCCACGTACGCGCGCTGCAGGCGCTCGCCCCACAGGCCGATGTCGCGGACGCAGGGGACGATCCGGCTGAAGAGGAGCCGCCGGAAGAGCTGGAGATACTCGGACTGCTCGCTGAGCGCGTCGGCCTCGGCGGCCGGGATGCCGAAGTTCTCCAGCACCTCGGCGCCCTTGAGGCGGTCGCGCATCAGGTAGCAGCCCTCGATCACGAACTCCTCGCGCTCGCGCAGTTCGGCGTCGGAGAGCTGCCTGTAGTAGTCGCGCAGGGCCATGCGGCCGAAGGCGACGTGCCGGGCCTCGTCCTGCATGACGTAGGCCAGGATCTGCTGGGGCAGCGGCTTGTCCGTCGTGTCCCTGATCATGCCGAACGCCGCCAGCGCCAGGCCCTCGATGAGCACCTGCATGCCCAGGTACGGCATGTCCCAGCGGGAGTCGCGCAGGGTGTCGCCGAGCAGGGACTGGAGGTTGTCGTTGACCGGGTAGAGCATCCCGACCTTCTCGTGGAGGAAGCGGCCGTACACCTCCGCGTGCCGCGCCTCGTCCATCGTCTGGGTGGCGGAGTAGAACTTCGCGTCCAGGTCGGGCGCGGACTCCACGATCCTGGCCGCGCACACCATGGCGCCCTGCTCGCCGTGGAGGAACTGGCTGAACTGCCAGGAGGCCGCGTGCCTGCGGAATTCGGCCCGTTCGGCCCCGCTCATCCGGTCCCAGTAGCGGGTCCCGTGGATGCTCAGCGCCTCGTCGGGGGTGCCGAGGGGGTCGTACGGATCGACCTCCAGGTCCCAGTCGATACGGCGCTGCCCGTCCCACTGCTTGTCCTTGCCCTTCTGGTAGAGGGCGAGGAGACGCTCCCTGCCCTCGTCGTACTCCCAGGTGAAACGGGCCTGACCGGTGGACGGAACCTTCCAGAGAGGATCGCCCGGACCGTGCGTGTAGAGATCGCGAGTCGACACCGGCATCGCCTCCGGTTCGTGGAGTGCCCTTGAAGGGCGGGCAGTTGGCAGGCTCACACGGCGGTTACCGCAGGGTCAACAAGCCGCACACAAGCCGCGCACAGGGGATTGACGTGCTTGCTGACAAGCAGTCTCATAAGAGAAGAGGAAGAAGTGACCTCCGGTAACCCCTACGAAGAGGTGCCCCCGCATGACCACTGCGCCTGACATCTCAGCACAAGATCGCGAGGTGCTCCGGGACGCCCTCGGGCTGCTCAAGGACCGCGAGCAGGTGGCCGAACGGCTGCTGGAGTCCAGCAGGAAGCACTCGTTCGACCCGGACACCGAGCTGGACTGGGACGCGCCCTTCGAGGACGGCAAGTGGTTCTGGCCGCCGGAGCTGGTCTCGCTCTACGACACCCCGCTGTGGCGGCGGATGTCGGAGGAGCAGCGCTTCGACCTCGCGCGGCACGAGGCGGCGTCGCTGGCCTCGCTGGGCATCTGGTTCGAGGTCATCCTCATGCAGCTGCTGGTGCGGCACATCTACGACAAGCCGCTGACCAGCAACCATGTGCGGTACGCGCTGACGGAGATCGCGGACGAGTGCCGCCACTCGATGATGTTCGCGCGGATGATCAACAAGGCGGGCTCGCCCGCGTACCCGGTCTCCCGGCTGCACCACAATCTCGCGCGGCTGCTCAAGACGATCTCCACGACGCCGGGTTCGTTCACGGCCACGCTGCTCGGCGAGGAGATCCTCGACTGGATGCAGCGGCTGACCTTCCCGGACGAGCGCGTCCAGTCGCTGATCCGTGGCGTGACGCGGATCCATGTGATCGAGGAGGCCCGCCATGTGCGGTACGCGCGGGAGGAGCTGCGCCGTCAGATGGTGTCCTGCCCGCGCTGGGAGGCCGAGCTGACGCGGGTCAGTTCGGGCGAGGCCGCGCGCGTCTTCTCCGTCTCGTTCGTCAACCCTCAGGTCTACACGGACGTGGGACTCGACAAGCGGGAGGCGCTCGCCCAGGTGAGGGCGAGCGGTCACCGGCGCGAGGTCATGCAGTCCGGTGCCCGGCGCCTGACCGATTTCCTCGACGAGATCGGAGTGTTGCGCGGCGTCGGCCGCAAGCTCTGGGTCAGCTCGGGGCTGCTGCCGAAGTAGGGCCCGGCTCTTTTCCGTGTCCGGGCAGGGGGTGCCCCCGCGCGTACTTCGCGGACCGCGGACGCGTCGTGGCTTGTCGCGCAGTTCCCCGCGCCCCTGATCGGCAAGCCCCGAAGTTCCGACAAGCTTGGGAGGTCTGCGCAAGGCGCAGGGCTGGCAAGCGCAGCCCACTGCGCCGGGCACGCGCCATGACGCCGGGTGGCCCGGAAGAGCGGCGCCCGGAAGAGGGTAAGAACGCTTGTGCGGCACTCGGAGGCTAGGCTGCCTCATATGAGCAGCAGCGGCACCGCCCCGGCGTATCGCAGGCTGAGTGTGGACGAGCGGCGCTCGCAGCTGCTCGTCACCGCGCTCGGCCTCTTCGCGCACCGGCCGCCCGAGGACGTCACGCTGGACGACGTCGCGGCGGCGGCCGGGGTGTCCAGGCCGCTGGTGTACCGGTACTTCCCGGGCGGCAAGCAGCAGTTGTACGAGGCCGCGCTGCGCAGCGCGGCCGACGAGCTGGAGCAGTGCTTCGCCGAGCCGCACTCCGGGCCGCTGACCACCCGCCTCGCCCGCGCCCTGGACCGCTATCTGGAGTTCGTCGACGAGCACGACGCCGGGTTCAACGCGCTGCTGCGGGGCGGCAGTGTCGTGGAGACCTCGCGGACGAACGCGATCGTGGACGAGGTCCGCCGCGCCGCCGCCGAGCAGATCCTGGTCCACCTCGGCACCCGCCGCCCCGGTCCCCGGCTGCGGATGGCCGTACGGACGTGGATCGCGGCGGTCGAGGCCGCCTCGCTGATCTGGCTGGACGAGGAGAAGCAGCCGCCGCTCGGGGAGCTGCGCGACTGGCTGGTCGACCACTTCCTCGCGCTGGTCACCGTCACCGCCGCGAGCGACGAGGAGACCGCGGCCCTGGTGCGCGGGGCGCTGGCGATGGAGCGCGCCGACGGCCCCGTGGGCGGGCTGGCCCGCCGGGTGCTGCCGGTCGTGGGGGACGCCGGTCACCTGCTGTGAGCACCCAGGGGACTTAAATAAAACTTGAAGGCCGGGCTAGGCTGGCGGGCATGGCTACTCAACTGTCCTGGAAGGCCAAGGAAGCCACCGTCGGCGAGCTGGCCGAGCGTGCCGGTGTGGCGACGTCCGCGCTGCGCTTCTACGAGCGCGAGGGGCTGATCCAGAGCCGCCGCACCTCCGGCAACCAGCGCCGCTACAGCCGTGACACGCTGCGCCGCGTCGCCTTCATCCGCGCCTCGCAGCGGCTCGGCATGCCGCTCGCCGCGATCCGCGAGGTGCTGGGCCTGCTCCCGGAGGGGCGTACGCCGACCCGGGAGGACTGGGCGCGGGTCTCGGAGTGCTGGCGCGAGGAGCTGAGCCAGCGCATCGAGCTGATGCAGCAGCTGCGCGACCACCTGACGGACTGCATCGGCTGCGGCTGCCTCTCGCTGACGACGTGCGCGCTGGTGAACCACCACGACCGGCTCGGCGACGAGGGCCCGGGCGCCCGCGCGCTCGCCCAGCCCTGCGATCCGGGCGCCTCCGCGGGGGCGGCCGGGCAGAGCGCCGGGCAGGGCGGCGGCAGCGCCGACTGCTGCGCGGGCTGAGCGCCGTGCGCAGCGAGGAGACCTCGTTCACCGGCGGGCCGCTGGACGGGCGGTCCCTGCCCGTGCTGCTGGGCCCGACGGGCAGGCCGCCCAAGACGTACGAGGTCCCGGTGCCGGACCCGGACGGCGGGGAGACGGTGACGCACGTGTACCGGCTGGAGCCCGCGCGCGTGAACAAGTGGGGCCTGCCGCGCGGCTGGGCGTACGTCTACGAGCCGGACGGAGAGCCGCGCGGCGGGCCGAAGTGGCCCTGGCGGCGCGGGCGGCCCGGCGGGTCAACGGCTCGTTAACACCGCCCCCCTTACTGGTACGTACCATTGACAGTGGTGGTCTAGTCCGGTTGGCTCCCGAAGCAGGGGGCGCCGCCCGGGTTGCCTCCCCCGGTCGTCACAGCGTCGGCCGGCGCCCCCTCCCCACATGCGCGTGGTGCGCCTAGTCTGCTCGGCGTGACCGACGGGATTGCCAGCCTCGACGGATCCGGGTCCGCGCGGCTCGGTCCCTTCCGGCTGTACGGAACGCTCGGCTCCGGCGCGGCCGGGACCGTTCATCTGGGGCGTGGCGCCCCGCGCCGCGGCGCGCGCAAGCGGCTCGCGGCCGTGCGCGCGCTCCGCCCCGAGCTGCTCCGGGACCGCCAACTCCGCGCGGAGGTACGGCGGCAGGCGCTCACCGCCGCCGAGTCCGTCGACAGCCCGTACGTCGCGGCGGCGCTCGGCTGCGAGCTGGACAGCGAACACCCGTGGCTGGCGAGCGAGTTCGTGCCCGGCGTCGCGCTCGCCACGCTGGTCGAGCGGTACGGGCCGCTGCCCGAGCCGTCGCTGCGCGCCCTGGGCGGCGCCGTCGCCCGCGCCCTCACGGCGCTCCACGCGGCGGGCACGGCCCACCGCGACCTGCGCCCCGAGAACGTGATCCTCACCAGCGAGGCGCCCCGTGTCGTCGACCACGGCGCGGCGCTGGGCCGTACGGCCTGGCACGGCACCAGTGGCGGGGACGAGGAGGAGGGCGGCGGGGCCCACGGCGGGTTCTCCGGCGCGAGCGCGGACGTCTTCGAGCTGGGCGCGCTGCTCGCGTTCGCCGCCACCGCGCGCCACCCCTTCCCCGGACAGCTGCTGCCGACGGCGCGGGAGGGCGCCGACATGACGGGCGTCCCCGAGGCGCTGCGCCCGGCGCTGCTCGCGTGCCTGCACAAGACGCCGGAGTCCCGGCCCACCGCCGAGGCCCTCGTCCGCGTGCTCGACCTCGGCAACGGCGCGGGGCGCCCCGGCGCCGAGTGGCTGCCCGAGCCCTATCTGCACGAGATCGGCACCTTCGCGGAAGAGGCCCGCCGCCTCGCGGGACGGCGCCGCTTCGGGCGTGGCTGAACCGAGCTGACACGCCGTCACCGCACCCGGACGAGTGACACCCCTGGGCGGATTCGCCCAGTTCAGCAGGAGACGCCGCGCGACCCGGTGCCACGCTCGCGGAAAGCGACGAGAGCGCGACGAGAGTGGGGTGCGCCGGTGACCAGGTCCTTCGCCCGAGCCGTACGAGCCGTACGGACCGTCAGATCGGCCGCCGTCGCGGCGGCGACCGCGACGGTGCTGACGGTCACCGCGCTGACCGCGCACCCCGCGCTCGCCGCCCCCGCCGATCCGGAACCGGTGCCGGGAACGGAGCTCACGGAGCCGGAGCCCGAGGGGATGGACGGGGCCGGTGACGCCTCCGTCGGCGCGCTGCTGGAGCGGCTTCAGGGGCTGTACGCGCGTGCCGAGGCCGCGTCCGAGGCGTACAACGGCACGGCGGAGAAGCTGAAGCGGCAGCGGGCCGCGACCCGGCGCGCGCAGGCCGCGCTCACCCGCGCGCACGCCGACCTCACCGCGGGCCGCACCCAGGCGGGGCGGCTGGCCCGGCAGCAGTACCGGGGTGCCGTCTCCGGGCTGCCGCCCAGCGTGCAGGTGCTGCTCTCGCGCGATCCGTACGCGCTGCTGGAGCGGGGACATCTGCTGCGCCGCGTGGCCGGTGACCAGGCGGCGACGGTGCGGCGGCTGACCAGCGGCGAGCGGAGAGCGACGGCGCTGGCGCAGCGCGCGCGGGGCGCGCTGGAGCGGCAGCGGAAGCTCACCTCGGCCCGGAAGGCGCGGCGCGACGAGGCGCGGGAGCGGCTGAAGGAGGTCGAGTCGATGCTCGCCTCGCTCTCCGGCGAGGAGCTGGCCGAGGTGCGCGGGCTGGAGGACGCGCGTACGGACGCGGCGCAGGAGAAGCTGGAGGACTCGGGCGCGCTCGGCGGCACGCGCGCCCCCTCGTCCGCCGGGGAACGGGCGCTGGAGTACGCGCGCGAGCAGATCGGCAAGCCCTACCGGTGGGGCGCCGAGGGCCCGTCGTCGTACGACTGCTCCGGGCTGACGTCGCAGGCGTGGCAGCACGCGGCGCGCGCGATCCCGCGCACCAGCCAGGAGCAGTGGCGGCAGCTGAAGCGGGTGCCGCTGCGCGAACTGCGCCCCGGTGACCTGGTCGTGTACTACCGCGGGGCCACGCATGTGGGGCTGTACGCGGGGGACGGCGAGGTCGTGGAGGCGCCGCGGCCCGGCGAGGACGTCAAGCTGTCGCCGGTGGCGTCGAATCCGGTGCTGGGCGCCGTACGCCCCGACCCGGGGAAGCGAGAGAGCTGAGCCCTCGTACACGGTCGTGTCAGGCCAGCTCGGCCAGGGCGAGGGCCGCGTCGTCGTGGGGCTTGCCCCGGCGGAAGGCGACGCAGTCCGGGTCGGCGGACTCGGCCGTGCGGACGCGGGAGACGAGCGCGCCCGTGCCCTCCTTGCGCACCACCGCGAGCAGCCCCGCCCAGTCGCCCAGGCGGAACGTCTCCGTCCAGCGGGCCGCGCCGTCGGTCAGCGCGAGGAGTGCGCGCACCCGCGCGCGCGGAAGGGTACCGGTCACGGCGCGCTCCGCGACGGCGGGATCGGCCGCCGCGGTGTAGAAACCCGAGCCGTCCGGCGCGTTGCGCAGCCCCTCGACCGCGCGCACGTACGCCGCGCGCGCCGCCGCCAGTTCCTCCGCCTCGCCCGCCGCGCGCAGCGCGCGGACGTGGTCGCGCAGGGCACGGACGGACGGCGGGAGTTCGGCGAGGCGGCGGTCGAGGACGGGCGTCACCTCGCCGTCGTCGCCCTCGACGAGGAGCGCGGAGTCGGAGAGGACGAGGTGTTCGACGCGGTCCTCGTCCCAGCGCGCGGCGACCACGGTCGCCTGAGGCGTACGGATATGAGAAAGATCACAGGTTGAGACGTGCGCCTCCGCCGTACGCGCGATGGCCGCGGCGAGGCATTCGGCCAGGGTCATGTCCCGGCGCGAACCGGACAGTTCGAGCATCGCGGACCCGAGGCGGGCCGTGAACCACGGGACGCCGTGCGTGCACCCGACGTCCTCACGGGGCGGCGTCACGCCGTCCAGGAGGACCAGCGCGCCGCCCCACCCGGACGCGGGAAGGGCCACGGACACATAGTCCTCATTGGGGCGTTGGGGATCACCGGGCTCGGTGGTCATGTCGATGCGCATAGGGGAAGTCTGCCGGAGGCGTACGGCTGCCGGACGGGCGCCCGCCGGTTCCCCGGCTCTGGTCCGTACCTGACTCCGCGCCAGGGGAAACGCCCCTCGAACGGCCCTCGCGGACGGGGCCCGAACGACCGGAACATGGCGCTCCGGGAATCTGCGGGCGGGCATCCTGCCAGGGCGCTCGCCGGATTTCCAACCCATGCCCGGGGGCCGGACGGTACGTCCGCGACGTGGAGTTGTTCCCCAACTCCTGAGTGATGTTCACTCCTTCGGGTGGCCCGGCAGGGGAACCACACCCGCCTCACCACCGCGCTGCGAAGGTCGGTCGACGAGGGCGGGCGGGGTCAGTCTCTTGCCACACACGTTGGACTGTGCCACCCGGGCTCCCCCGGGGCAGGCGGGACGAGATTGCGAGCACGGGTGCGGAAGAAGCAGCTTCGGAAACCGGTTGTTCCCCAGGCCACCGCCACAGCCACCACTTCCGCAGCGCCTCCGGATTCCCAGGCGCCCGCCGCGTCCGTTGCGCCCGCCGCGTCCGCCCCGCCCGTCGCCCCGGGAAGACGCAGAGCCCGGGTCCGCAACCGGCTGCTCGCCTCCGTGGCGCTCTGCGCCGTCGCCGTGCTCGCCGCGGGCGCGCCCACCGTCGTCGCCGCCTCCGAGGACGCCACGGACGCGCAGGGGCTCGTGGACGACGCGAAGCTCAGCCAGCGCGCCATCGCGCTCTCCCACTCGCTCGCCGACGAGCGCGACGACATCGTCGAGTACATCGCCGCGGGGCGCACCAGCCGCGGCGGCGCCGGGGTCAGCGAGCGCCAACGCGCGCGCGTGGACCGGCAGGTCCACGAGATCCGCGAGGCGGCGCCCGCCGAACTGCGCAAGTCCCTCAAGACGCTCCCGAAGATCCGCCAGCGGGCCATAGCCGGGCACGGCGGCGCCCTCGCCTCGTACGAGGCGTACTCGCGCGTCGTCCAGGCGCTGCGCGGGGTCACCCGCGACGTGGCGCGCGGGCTGCCCGAGCGGGCGCAGGACGCGACGGCCGGGGCGCTCCCCGACCTCGCGCGCGCCCTCGACCAGGCGTCGGCCACCCGCGGCCTGCTGCGCGGCGCCCTCGCCGGTACGGGCACCCAGCGCGCCCTGACCTCCGAGGCCCAGCGCGCCCGCGTACGGGAGGAGGGCGCGCTCGGCGACTTCGAGGAGGCCGCGGGCCGCCAGGCGCGCGACAGCTACAGCACGACCGTCAACGGTACGGACGTGAACACCGCCGAGCGCTATCTCGCCCGGCTCACCGCCCGCCCCTACCTCACCCCGCGCGAGCGCGCCCTCGACGCCGACCGCGTGGACAGCGCGCTCTCCGCGCGCCTCGCGCACATGCGCGGCGTGCAGTCGTCCTTCGCCGCCGCCGAGGTCAAGCGGCTGGAGGGGCTGCGCGACGACGACGTGGACGCGCTGCAGGTCCGCGCCGCGCTGGTGGGCGTCTGCGTGCTGCTCGCCGTCGGCGTCAGCGTCTCGACAGCGCGCTCGCTCGCCCGTCCGCTCTCCGTCCTCCGGCGCGGCTCGCGGCGCCTCGCGGACGACCCGTCGGGCGAGCCGGTGGCGTTCCACGGCAGGAACGACGAGTTCGCCGACGTCGTCCGCGCGCTCAACACGCTGCGCGACTCCGCCGCCGACCTCCAGGGCCGCACCGCCCGCGCCGAGGGCGAGCAGGACGAACTGGCCGTCGCCAAGGCCGAGCTGACCGAGCGGTACGAGCTGCTGCGCCGCGACTACGACGCCGTACGCGAGAAGCTGCGGCTCTCCGCGGACGCCGCGCACGGCACGTTCGTCCATCTCTCCCTGCGCACCCTCGGGCTGGTCGAGCGTCAGCTCGGCGTGATCGAGGAGCTGGAGGAGAACGAGACCGACCCGGACCGGCTGGGCACGCTCTTCCGGCTCGACCACCTCGCCACCCGGATGCGGCGGCACACCGAGAACCTGCTGCTGCTCGCCGGTGCCGAGCACACGAGCGGCCGCCCGCAGGGCCCCGCTCCCCTGCTGGACGTGCTGCGCGCCGCCGTGAGCGAGATAGAGCGCTACGAGCGGGTCGCGCTCGGCTCCGTTCCCCCGCACACCCAGATCGGCGGCTTCGCGGCCGACGACCTCAGCCATCTGATGGCCGAACTGCTCGACAACGCCGCCTCCTTCTCGCCGCCCGAGACCGAGGTGCGGCTCTCCGGCTGGCTGCTGGAGAGCGGCGAGGTCGCGCTCTCGGTCCAGGACTCCGGCATCGGCGTCGGCGACGAGCAGCTCGCCGAACTGAACGCGCGGCTGAGCGACCCGGCGGCCCAGGAGCCGCCGGAGCAGGGCAGGGACGGCCAGAACGTGCTGGGCATGGGCCTGTACGTCGTCGCGCGGCTGGCGGCGCGGCACGGGCTGCGCGTCCGGCTGAGCAAGCAGGACGAGGGCGGGCTCGCGGCCGTCGTCACCGTGCCGCCCGCGCTCCTGCCGGACCGCCCGGCCCCGGGTGCGGCGGGCGCGCCCGCGTCCCCCTCCACGGACACTGACACGGACACGACCCCGGACGCGGACACGGCCACGGACGCGGAGGCGTCCGCTCCGGCCGCCGCGCTGCCCGGCTCGGTCGCCGAGGCCGACTCCGACGACCTGCCCGTGCTCCGTCCCCGGCGCCGCCGCACCGCCGGCGTGGACGACTGGCCGATGGGGCCAGGCGGCACGCGGAAGGAAGAGGCAGAGGCCGAGGCCGGGGAAGAGGCCGAGGCTGACGGGACCGGCACCGTCGGCGCGCCCGACGCCGGGACCACCACCGGCACCGGCACCGGGCCGCACTCCGGGCCCGCCGCCGCCATGGAGACCACCGCCGGGACCGGTGACGGTCCCGCCACCGGGATCCCCGGCGGCGACGAGCACGCCCATGCCGAGGACCTGGCGCCCGTCGCCGCGCGGTCGCCGGAGGCCGAAGCGGAAGCGGACGCGGAGACGGAAACGGAAGCCGCCGGGCCGACCACCCGCGGCACCGGGACGGCACCCGTCCCTGACACCACGTACACGGCCAAGGGCCTGCCCAAGCGCACGCCCAGGACGCCCGCCACGGGCGCTCCGACGGCGCCGCGTCCACGCCGGGGCGGCACCGGGGCCGAGGAGCTGAGGCGCCGTCTCGGCGGGTTCCAGCAGGGGGCGAAGGAAGGACTGCGTGACGCTGCGGCGGAATTTGTCGCAGAAGAGAATGTGGAGGAGCAAGCGGGGGCGCAGGTAGACGGTGGTACCGCCGAGGAGGCTCGCAAGTGAACGCGCCCACCACGCATACGACCAGCAGCTCGGAAGCGCGTAACCTGCGCTGGCTGCTGGACAATCTGGTCGACGAGGTGCCGGGCGTACGGTCCGTCGCCGTCGTCTCGTCCGACGGTCTGCTGCTGCTGTCCTCCGATCCGGAGCAGGAGGGGCGAGGGGTCGGCGCGCCGGAGGAGACGCACGACCGGCCCGCACGCCCGGTCCAGACGGCACCGCCCGTCCGTACGCCGTCCCCGTCGCCGTCCCCGGGCCCCGGCGGTCCTGGAGGCTTCGGCGGTCCCGGCGGGCCGCGCGGGTCCAGTGCCGATCTGGCGACCATCGTCTCCGGCGTGGGCTCGCTGACGGTCGGCGCCGCGAAGCTGATGGACGGCGGGCCGGTACGGCAGACCATGATCTCGATGGACGACGGCGCGCTCTTCGTCATGACCATCGGGGACGGCTCGCTCCTCGGCGTCCACGCGGCGCCGGACTGCGACATGAGCGTCATCGGCTACCACATGGCGCTCTTCGTCGGCCGCGCCGGACACGTCCTCACCCCCGAACTCCGCAGCGAGCTGCGGGAGTCCATGGAGCTGGAGCAGTAGCAGTGACCTCCCATCCCCCTCTTTCCATACGCGGCGCCCACGGCGGACGGGCGAAACGTGTCCGCCCCTACGCCCTCACCGGCGGCCGGACGCAGGCCGGGCACGTGCTGCTCGTCGAGACGTTCGTCGCCGCGATCGAGGCCGCGGACGAGCGCCACGAGCTCACCTCGGGCGGGCTGCGCGACCGCGTGATGCCCGAGATGCAGGCCATCGTCGAGCTGTGCCGCAGGATGCGTTCCGTCGCGGAGATATCGGCGCTGCTCAGGATGCCCCTGGGCGTGGTCCGCGTGCTGCTGGGCGATCTCGCCGCGCAGGGCCGGATCCACGTGTACGGCACCGGGCACGGCGCCGAGAGGCCGAATCGCGCGCTGCTGGAGAGGGTGCTCGGTGGACTTCGCAGAATCTGAGACGGACTTCGTGCCCGAGTGGCAGAAGGACCTGACACGCGCGCCGGTCTCCACGAAGATCGTGGTCGCCGGGGGCTTCGGGGTGGGCAAGACGACGTTCGTCGGCGCCGTCTCGGAGATCGAGCCGCTGCGCACCGAGGCGCTGATGACGCGCGCCAGCGAGGAGACGGACGACCTCGGCGCGACGCCCGACAAGGCGACGACGACGGTCGCGATGGACTTCGGGCGGATCACGCTGGAAGACGACCTGGTGCTCTACCTGTTCGGCACGCCCGGGCAGCAGCGGTTCTGGTTCATGTGGGACGACCTCGTGCGCGGCGCGATCGGCGCGGTGGTGATGGCCGACACCCGGCGGCTGGAGGACTGCTTCCCCGCGCTCGACTACTTCGAGAGCTGCGCGCTGCCGTACGTCGTCGCCGTGAACCACTTCGAGGGCACGCGGGCTTTCGAGGCGGACGACGTACGGGAGGCCCTGTCGGTCCCCGAGCACGCGCCTGTGGTGATCATGGACGCGCGCGAGCGGAGCACCGTGGCCGAAGCGCTCCTCGCCCTCGTCGGCCACGCGCTGGAGACGGCACCCGCCTGAGCGGTGCAGCGACGCGCCGCGCCCGCCGCGCCCCACCGCGCCCGCCGCGCACGAACCACCCGGAACAGACAGAGAGCAGTACCCCCATGCGGAAGATACTCGTCGTCGGAGCCGGCCAGGCCGGTCTCCAGCTCGCCCTCGGCCTCCAGTCCCACGGCTACGAGGTCACCGTGATGTCCAACCGCACCCCGGACGAGCTCCGCGGTGGCCGGGTGATGTCCACGCAGTGCATGTTCCACACCGCCCTCCAGCACGAGCGCGACATCGAGGTCAACTTCTGGGAGGACCAGGCACCCCGTATCGCGGGCCTGGGCGTCTCGGTCGCCGCGCCGGACCGGTCCCGCGCCGTCAACTGGCTCGGGAAGCTGGACGGGTACGCGCAGTCCGTCGACCAGCGCGTGAAGATGGCGGGCTGGATGGAGACCTTCGCGCAGCGCGGCGGCCAGCTCGTCATCCACGGCGCCGCCGTCTCCGACCTCGACTTCTTCGCCCGCCGCTACGACCTGGTGCTCGTCGCGGCGGGCAAGGGCGAGCTGGTGTCGATGTTCGAGCGGGACGCGGAGCGCTCGCCGTACGACACCCCGCAGCGCGCCCTGTCCGTCGCCTACGTCCACGGGCTCGACCCGCGCCCGGAGCACCCGGAGACGGAGGCCGTGCGCTGCAACCTGGTGCCGGGCGTCGGCGAACTGTTCGTGATGCCGTGCCTGACGACGTCCGGGCGCGCCGACATCCTCTTCTGGGAGGGCGTGCCGGGCGGCCCGGCCGACGTCTTCCAGGGCATCAAGGACCCGCAGGAGCACCTGGCGAGGACGCTGGACCTGATGGAGGAGCACCTGCCCTGGGAGTACGCCCGCGCGACGAAGGTCGAGCTGACCGACGCGGGCGGCACCCTGGCGGGGCGGTACGCGCCGACCGTGCGCAGGCCCGTGGGGCGGCTGCCCGGCGGGGGCGCGGTGCTGGGCGTCGCCGACGTGGTGGTCGCCAACGACCCGATCACGGGCCAGGGCTCGAACTCCGCCTCCAAGTGCGCGGCGACCTACCTCGCGGCGATCCTGGAGCGCGGCGAGGAGGAGTTCGACGAGGAGTGGATGCGGGCCACGTTCGAGCGGTACTGGGCGACGGCGCAGCACGCCACCAAGTGGACGAACGCGATGCTGGCCCCGCCGCCCGAGCACATCCTGGAGCTGCTCGGCGCGGGCAACGAGGTCCAGCACGTGGCGGACCGCTTCGCCAACGGCTTCAACGACCCCTCGGACTTCGAGGAGTGGTTCTTCGAGCCGGAGAAGGCACGCGCGTACCTGGACCGGGTGGCGCACCCGGAACCCGCGCCCGCCCCCGCCCCTGCCGCCGCCCCCGTCTCAGGGCTCTAGGAGGATCCGCGTCCCGGCGTTCTTCTCGACGGCCTCGTCGCTGTAGACCAGCGGGAAGTGCCCGCCCTTCGCCCAGGTCGCGTGCAGGTCGGTGAAGTGCGGGCTCCGCCGGTCCCCGGACTGCCCCGGCGCGTTGATCGCGCGGGAGTTGTCCCAGGCCCCGACGTCGAGCGCCATCCTGAAGGTCGGGCCGACGATCTCCGGAAAGTGGTAGGTGGTGAAGAGGTAGTACGAGCAGCGCACCGTGTCGAAGGTGCCGCCCCGCGCCACCCGGCCGGTGTTCGGCTCCCCGAGGGGGTGCGCGAAGACGTGGAAGTGCAGCGCGCCCCAGCGCCACTCCGCCTCGTCGGCCCCGAGCTTGGCGCGTACCTCCTCGTACGCCTTCGCGAGCGAGCCGAGCAGCAGCGCGTCCCTGGCCTTCGCGCCGCCCTCGCCGAACCAGTCGCCGGGGTGCGCGAAGGTCTCGTGCATGACGCGCAGATCGGCCGCGAGGCTCAGCGACGTCAGATGGTCAGCGGCCTCCTTCGGCAGCAGGGCCTGGGTCCACGCCGGGTACAGGAACCGCGTCAGCCAGGTCTCGAAGAGCGCGGCGGGGGCCGAGTCCTCGCCCGCGACCGCGTCGTGCGCGCGCAGCAGCCGGAGGGCCTTCCGGGTCGTCGGGTCGGCGGAGTCCAGCCGCGTCACGTACGGCAGGAGGCGGGCGGCGTTCCCGGACCGCTCGTCGTTCTGGAGCGCCACGGTGTCCTCCAGCGTGACGCGGCGGTGCCGGGAGAGGACCTTGTCGATGCGGCGCTTGCGGTCGGGAGCGGTCCACTCGTAGGTGGGCACGGGGGCGCCGGAGGGGAAGTTGTACTCGTTGGCCGAGGCGATGTACCCCTCGCGCGGGTTGCGGACGCGGGGCAGTGCGGCGTTGTCGTGGAAGCCGTCCCACTCGTACCGTCCGTCGCCGGGCACGGGCAACAGGCCGTCGTACCCCTCGCCCTTCCGCTTCGGGAAGAGGGCGCCGGGGACCCAGCCGATGTCGCCCTTCGTGTCGGCGTAGACCAGGTTCGAGCCGGGGGCCTTCCAGCCGCGCATCGCCTTCACGAACTCGCCCGAGTCCGCCGCGCGCTGGAAGCGCAGGCTGCCGAGGTACGGAGACGTGCCCGGCTCCGTCCAGACGGTGCGCACCGCGTACGCCTTGGCGTTCTCCACGTCCACCTTGACGACCGGGCCGTGCCGCGTGAACGACAGCTCGGCGCGGCGGGTGCCGCCGCCCGCCACCGGGATGTCCTCGGTGACGGTCCTGATCCGCTCCCAGCCGTCCTGGTAGCGGTAGCGCGTGGGGTCGTCCGGGTCGAGGTCGTAGACGTAGAGGTCCGTCTGGTCGGCGGGGAGGTTGGTGAGGCCGAACGCGATCCTGCCGTTGTGGCCCATGCTGACGCCCGGGTTCCACGGCTCCCCGGCGCCGATGATGTTCAGGCCGGGCGCGTGGAGATGGACGAGGTACCGGTTCCCGGGCAGCGCGTGGTTCTCCCGGTGCGGGTCGCCCGCGAGGATCGGTCTGCCGGTGGCCGTACGGCGCGGGGAGACGGCCCAGGCGTTGCTGCCGGACACGGTCTCGCGCAGCAGGCCCGCCGTCTGCGCGTCCAGCCCCTCGGCGGGCGCCGCCCTCTTCATGCGCCCGTCGGAGAACTGCATCTGCGCGGTGGCCAGGTGGAAGACCTCGGCGACGTCGTCCGGGATCAGGTCCAGGTCGAGCCCGTCGGGGACGCGCGGCGTGTGCTCCGGTTCGAGCTTCCGGTAGAGCTTGCCCGCCTCGGGCCCGCCGAGGCGCAGGAGCTTGGCGCGCGCGAGCTCTCCCGACAGATTGCCGCCGAGCGCGTGGGTCCTGATCCGCACCACGTCCTCGGGCTCCCAGCGCGCCGGGCCGTACCCCAGCGCGGTGAACTCCTCGGGCAGCTCCTCGGGGTGGTCGTCCAGCCAGTCGACGTACGCGTTGATCCCGGCCGCGAAGCGCGTGGCGGCCGTACGGGCCTCGGGGCCGTAGGCGGCCCACTCGGCGTCCATGCCGCCGCGGTAGAGGAAGAGCCGCGCGGCCCTGTCCTGCTCGACGTACGCCTCGCCGAGGACCTCGCTGAAGCGGCCGAGTCCGCGCCGCCGCCAGGTGTCGATCTGGAAGAGCCGGTCGCGGGCGATGTTGAAGCCCTGCGCCTGGAAGAGGTCACCGGCGTCGGCCGCGTAGAGGTGCGGCACGCCCCAGGTGTCGACCGTTACGCGCACTGGCTTCCGCAGCCCGGGGACCGGGTACGTGCGGCCCTTGTCGGCCTTCCACCCCGCGTCCGCTTCCGCGTCCCGTGCGGCGGCCGGGCCGTCGAGCGCGGTCGCGGTCAGGGCGGTGGCGGCGGCGCCCGCGAGGCCCGTGCCGACCACGGCGCGGCGGGAGGGCGGACGGAACGATGAAGGCGACATGCCGCGCAAGCTAATGCGCACCCTCAGCCCCGGTCTTCCCCGTGGCCATTACCGGCCACTACCGGAACACCGCCGTACGGTTCACTCGTCCGCCGCGCTCACCTCGTTCAGCCGGTGCAGCAGGCGTGCCAGGTCGGCGATCTCCTGGCGGTCCCAGGCCGCGAGCTTGCGCGCGTAGCGCGAGCGGCGCGCGTCACGGACACGGGTGAACCGCTCGTGCCCCTCGGACGTCAGCTCCACGAGGGAAGCGCGCCCGTCGGCCGGGTCGGGGGTGCGCGCGATGAGGCCGAGGCGGTCCAGCGCACCGAGCTGGCGGCTCATCGTCGCCTTGCCCACGCCGAAGTACGCCGCCAGCTCCGTGGCCCGCTGCGGGCCCGCGTCCTCCAGCCGTACGAGCAGGCCGTACGCGGCGGGCTCCAGGTCCGGATGCACCTCGCGGGCCATCTCGCCCGACGTGGCACGGGCACGGCGGAGGAACACCGCGAGCTCCCGCTCCAGATCGAGCCCTTCCGGCCCGAACTCGTCCATCGGGCCGCCCTTTTCATCCGTCAATGCCGCTTCTCCCGCGAAGAAAGTTTCTGCCAGCGGTACTGATAACCGCAGCTCCGCCCAGTATTTCGCAGGAATAGACCACCGGCAGCCGGTGGTGCGTCTTCCGCCTCACGGGTCTACGCGCGTACCTTCGTTGTGACATGCCCACACCAGCGGACATGTCGACCGCTCCATCTGCTCCACCTCCACGCGTTCCACGCACGACCCCACCCCCCACGACCCCCACCACCCGAGGTCACCGGAGGCAGCGATGTCCAGCTCCCGCACGTCGAGCACCCCGAACGGAACGTCCCGTCGCAGACGCGGAGTCGCGGCGGCACTCGGCACCCTCACCGCGCTCCTGTCCGCGCTCGCGCTCGTCCTCACCCTGCCCGGCGCCGCGACGGCGGCGCCCGCTCCGCCGCCGCCCCCGGCCCCGGCGCCGCCCGAGCCGCAGAAGCCCGGCGACGCCTGGATGGGCGCGGGCGTGCGGATGCACGAGGGCGACGACACCCCCGGCACCCCGCCCGCCGACGGCGGCAAGGGCGTCGCCGCGACCGTCCACGGCGTGGACGTCAGCGGCCACCAGGGCAACGTCAACTGGAAGGGCCTGTGGGACAGCGGCGTCCGCTTCGCGTACGTCAAGGCGACGGAGGGGACCGGGTACAAGAACCCCTACTTCACCCAGCAGTACAACGGCTCGTACAACATCGGCATGATCCGCGGCGCGTACCACTTCGCGCTGCCCAACTCCTCCAGCGGCGCCTCGCAGGCCAAGTACTTCGCCTCGAACGGCGGCGGCTGGAGCAAGGACGGCAAGACCCTGCCGGGCGTGCTCGACATCGAGTACAACCCGTACGGCTCGACCTGCTACGGGCTCAGCGCCGGTGCGATGGTGAACTGGATCAAGGACTTCACCTCCACGTACAAGGCGCAGACCGGCCGTGACGCGGTCATCTACACGAGCACGAGCTGGTGGAAGCAGTGCACCGGCAACTCCGGCGCGTTCGGGAACACCAACCCGCTCTGGGTGGCCCGCTACGCCTCCGGGCCCGGCGAACTCCCCGGCGGCTGGGGCTTCTACACCTTCTGGCAGTACACCTCGTCCGGCCCGATCGTGGGGGACCACAACTACTTCAACGGGTCCATGGACCGGTTGAAGGTTCTGGCCAACGGCTGAGCCGCGCGCTCTGCCTTGCCGTGACGCCCGTGGGGGCGGGAAGCGCCGTTGGGCTTCCCGCCCCTGCCGGGTGCGGCATGCGTCGTGGCCGGGCGCGCAGTTCCCCGCGCCCCTGAGGGCGACGGGCCTACGCCCCGACGCGGCTGTGCCACCTCCCGGGGGCGGATACGCGCCGTAGAACCTCCCCGCCCTCGCCGGGTGCCGCATGCGTCGTGGCCGGGCGCGCAGTTCCCCGCGCCCCTGGGTTCCATGCCGTGACCGGCGTACGCGAAGGGGCCCTCCCCCTGGTGGGGAAGGGCCCCTTCTTTCAACCGGTCACGTCCGTCACGCCGCGACCGGAACTTCGCGGGCCGGGCTTCCCGCCGGGGTGAGGGCCAGGTCCAGGACCTGGCGGACGTCGGAGACGGGGTGGACGTCGAGGCCGTCGAGGACCTCCTGGGGGACGTCGTCCAGGTCCGGCTCGTTCCGCTTCGGGATGACGACGGTCGTCACCCCCGCGCGGTGCGCGGCGAGCAGCTTCTGCTTGACGCCGCCGATCGGCAGCACCCGCCCGGTCAGCGAGACCTCGCCCGTCATCGCCACCTCAGGACGCACCTGGCGGCCGCTCAGGAGCGAGGCCAGGGCCGTCGTCATCGTCACGCCCGCGCTCGGGCCGTCCTTGGGGACGGCGCCCGCGGGGACGTGCAGGTGGATGCCGCGCTCCTTCAGGTCGCCGACCGGAAGCTCCAGTTCGGCCCCGCGTGAGCGGAGGTAGGAGAGGGCGATGTGTGCCGACTCCTTCATGACGTCGCCGAGCTGGCCGGTGAGGGTCAGGCCCGAGCCGCCCGTCTCCGGGTCGGCGAGCGACGCCTCGACGAAGAGGACGTCACCGCCCGCGCCCGTGACCGCCAGGCCGGTGGCCACGCCCGGCACCGCCGTACGCCGCTCGGCCGGGTCCTGCGCCGACTCGGGCGTGTGGTGCGGGCGGCCGATCAGCTCGCGGAGCTCGTCCACCCCGACCTCGTACGGCAGCTCCAGCTTGCCGAGCTGCTGCTGTGCGGCGACCTTGCGGAGCACCCGCTGCACGGCCCGCTCCAGGTTCCGCACGCCCGCCTCCCGCGTGTACTCGGCGGCGAGCTTGCGCAGGGCCTCGTCGGTGAAGGTGACCTCGCCCTCCTCCAGGCCCGCCCGTTCGAGCTGGCGGGTCAGCAGGTGGTCGCGGCCGATGGTGACCTTCTCGTCCTCCGTGTACCCGTCGAGCTGGACGACCTCCATGCGGTCGAGCAGCGGCTGCGGGATGGCCTCCAGCACGTTGGCCGTGGCGAGGAAGACGACGTCCGAGAGGTCGAGCTCGACCTCCAGGTAGTGGTCGCGGAAGGTGTGGTTCTGGGCCGGGTCCAGGACCTCCAGGAGGGCCGCCGCGGGGTCGCCGCGGAAGTCGGAGCCGACCTTGTCGACCTCGTCGAGGAGGACGACCGGGTTCATGGAGCCCGCCTCCTTGACGGCGCGCACGACGCGGCCGGGCAGCGCCCCGACGTACGTACGCCGGTGGCCGCGGATCTCCGCCTCGTCGCGGACGCCGCCGAGGGCGACGCGGAC
The DNA here is from genome assembly GCF_043202595.1 of Streptomyces sp. NPDC048172. Classification (NCBI taxonomy): domain Bacteria; kingdom Bacillati; phylum Actinomycetota; class Actinomycetes; order Kitasatosporales; family Streptomycetaceae; genus Streptomyces; species Streptomyces sp. NPDC048172. The sequence continues at coordinate 1,131,751 of NZ_JBIDAT010000001.1, read as the reverse complement.
GAACTTGCGGCCCATCGCGCGGGCCACGGACTCGCCCAGCGAGGTCTTGCCGACGCCGGGCGGGCCGACCAGGGCGAGTACGGCTCCGCCGCGACGGCCGCCTACTACGCCGAGGCCGCGCTCGTCGCGCCGCTTGCGCACCGCCAGGTACTCGGTGATGCGCTCCTTGACGTCCTGCAGCCCCGCGTGGTCCTCGTCCAGCACGCGCTGGGCGCCGGTGATGTCGTACGCGTCCTCCGTGCGCTCGTTCCAGGGGAGTTCGAGCACGGTGTCGAGCCAGGTGCGGATCCAGCTGCCCTCGGGGGACTGGTCGCTGGAGCGCTCCAGCTTGTCGACCTCCTTGAGGGCGGCCTTCCTGACCTCCTCGGGCAGGTCGGCGGCCTCGACGCGGGCGCGGTAGTCCTCGCTCTCGTCCTCCGGCTCCCCGTTCAGCTCGGCCAGCTCCTTGCGGACGGCCTCCATCTGGCGGCGGAGCAGGAACTCGCGCTGCTGCTTGTCGACGCCCTCCTGGACGTCCTTCGCGATGGACTCGGCCACGTCCTGCTCGGCCAGGTGCTCGCGCAGGGCGGCGGTGGCGGCCTTCAGGCGCTCGACCGGGTCGAGGGTGGTGAGCAGTTCGAGGCGCTGCTCGGTGGTGAGGAACGGGGAGTATCCCGCGTTGTCCGCGAGCTGCGAGACGTTGTCGATCTGCTGCACGCGGTCCACGACCTGCCAGGCGCCGCGCTTGCGCAGCCAGTCCGTGATGAGCGCCTTGTACTCCTTCATCAGCTCGGTGACCGCGCCCGGCAGGGGGTCGGGGACCGTCTCCTCGATCTCCGTGCCCTCCACCCACAGCGCGGCGCCCGGGCCGGTCGTCCCGGCGCCGATACGGATCCGGCGCAGGCCCCTGATCAGGGCGCCCGGGTCACCGTCGGCGAGCCGTCCCACCTGCTCCACGCGGCCGAGCACGCCGATGTCCGCGTACTGCCCCTCCACGCGCGGAACAAGGAGCACGCGGGGTTTGTCTCCCTGGAGGACGGCGGCCTGCGCGGCCTCGACGGCGGCGCGGACCTCGCTCTCCGAGAGGTCCAGGGGCACCACCATCCCGGGCAGCACGACCCCGTCACCGTCGGATCCCTCCGGACCGTCGGCGTCGATCGGCAGCACAGGCAGGGTGAGCGGTGTGTACCCCGTGGAACCGGTAGCCATGATCTCTCCCTCGGCAGGCAAATTGAGTAACACTCGCTCAATGCTGTTGAGGCGAGGATTGTTCCCCCGCGCCTGTTCGCTGTGAGCGATCGTGCGTCGAGGGGTGCGCGCCGTAGGATGCCGTCCAGCGACGGACCGAGGGGAGGCTGATGAATATGGCCCGCGAGGCGCTTCGTCAGCATGCCCAGGTCCGGGCCGCGCGCTGAGAGCCGTGGCCCGGTCGTTCGACAGACGACGACCGGAGAGTGTCGCGTGACTTCTTCTTCTCTTCCCCTTCCCTTCAGCCTGTCCGGTGACGAACTGCTCACCGAGCGTCTCGTCCTGCGCCCGTGGACGGCCGCCGAGGTCTCCGCCGTGCTGGACGGCCCCCGCTCCGACGGGTGGGCCGGGGACTTCCCCGCCGAGGGCGACGGCGTGATCGCCGGATTCCTGCGGGACAGCCCCGAGGGGCTGCACCCCTACGGCCACCGGCTCGTCGCCGAGCGGGACGGCGGGCTCGTGATCGGCTCCATCGGACTGTTCTGGCCGCCGAACGACGGCGTCCTGGAGCTCGGCTACGGCGTCGTCCCGTCCCGCCAGGGCCGGGGCTACGCGTCCGAGGCGGCGGGCGCACTCGCCGGGTACGGGCTGACCGCGCCCGGCGTGCACACCGTCCGGGCACAGGTCGAGCTGGCCAACCCGGCCTCGGTCCGCGTCCTGGAGAAGGCCGGACTGCGGCGGGTGAGCGACGACGGAACCCTGGCGGAGTTCGCCGTCACGGCGGACTGACCGGGAGGGAGGGCCGGGGCGGCGACCGCCCCGGCCCTCCCCGTCACAGCGCCAGCAGCGCCCGTACCGGCATCGCGCCGTCCGCCAGCGGCCGGACCGCGAGGCGGAGCAGGGCCAGCGCGTTGTCGTCGCCCGCGATGCGGTTGGCGCTCAGCTCCCCGCAGACCACGCAGAGATGGATGAGCGTCCACTCGCCGTCCGGCCGTACGGACAGGCCGAGCGCCGTCATCCGCGCCCGGCACTCCGACGCGCGGTCGCCCGGGACGCGGCGGTCCACGTGCAGGCTCGTCAGACAGTGCGGGCAGTGGTTGCGGTGCGCCGTGCCCGGCGCCGCCATCGGGACGGCGAGGGCGCAGCCCACGCAGCGGAACGCGTCGCCGCCGCCCTCGCCGGGGCGCCCGTGCCAGGGGTCCTTGCGGCGCTGGGGACGCCGTGCGGACCGGGTGTGCCGTCGCGCCATGTCACACCTCGCCGAAGACTTCGAGGGGGAACGGCGGCTGTGCCAGCGGGCGTACGGCCATCCTCATCAGGATGAGGTGGTTGTCGTCCGGCGAGACCGGGTTCGAGGTCAGCTCGTCGCAGCGGGTGCAGCGGTGGATGACCATCCAGGCCCCGTCGCGCAGCACCGCGATCGCGATCGGGCTCATCCGCGAACGGCACTCCGAGGCGCCGCCCTCCACGTGGTCGGTGACGTGCCGGGAGTGCAGACAGCTCGGGCAGTGGTTGCGCACGCGGTCGTCGGGATCGAGCCGGGTGACGGTGAGTCCGCAGCGTACGCAGGTGAAGGTGCCGGTCCGACGCGCGCCGGAGCGCGCGGAACCGGAGTCGGTGGTGGACACCGGGGTACTCCTTGCTGGAGAAAGGTTCGGTTCAGGACAGCAAGGGAGCGCCGAGCGACCGAGAGGCTCGGAGAAATGGGTCCGGGCTCAGGAGCGCTCAGCGCCCGGTGGGCCGGGGTGTCATCAACACCTGCGTTTCCAGGGCACGAAGGCCCGGTCGTCGTTCAACGGGACCCGGCGAACGTAACAACGCCCCCGCCACGGGCGCGAACGGTTTTCCGTACCCTTCCGGGCATGCCAGACCAAGCACTTGCCGAGACCCTCGACCGCCGCGACGGGCCGTACGGCGAGGTCGTGCTCCGGCGGCGCGGGGAGCACCACGAGATCATCGCCAACGGCTGCTTCCTGATGGACACCTCCGACGGCCGCTCCGAGCGGCTGCTGGTGCGCGCGGCGCTGGGGGAACTGCGGGAACGGGACGGCCGCGAGGCGCCGTCCGTGCTCATCGGCGGGCTCGGCGTGGGCTTCTCGCTCGCGGAGGCGGCGGCCGAGCCGCGCTGGGGCAGGATCACCGTGGTCGAGCGCGAGGCCGCGATCCTCGACTGGCACCGCGGCGGGCCGCTGCGCGCGCGCTCCGCCGCGGCGCTGGAGGACCCGCGCACCGAGCTGGTCCACGCCGACCTGCTGGAACACCTACGTACGGCGCCGCGTGCGTACGGCGCGCTCTGCCTCGACATCGACAACGGACCGGACTGGACGGTCACCGAGGACAACGCCTCGCTCTACTCCCCCGCGGGGCTGGCCGCGTGCCTGGCGCGGCTGGCGCCGGGCGGTGTGCTCGCCGTCTGGTCGGCGCAGCCGTCCTCCGGATTCGAAACGTCCTTGCGGAATGCGGGATTCTGTCGCGTTCGGACCGATGAGATCCACGTCGCCCGAGGCGTCCCCGACGTGGTCCACTTCGCCTCGCGACCGGCGTAGCCGAGGCGGCCGACAGGCCCTTACGCTGCTGCCAGTAAGTACATCTGTAAGTGCACGGACAGACGCGACACAGCGGCGGGGCGACGCAGGGGCGGGGCCGAATGGACCAGAAGAACAGCACGCAGACGACGGGCGGGGCCACCCCGGCACCCACCCCGGGTGCCCAGCGCCGCATCCTGGTCGTCGAGGACGATCCCACCATCGTCGACGCCATCGCCAGACGGCTGAGGGCCGAGGGCTTCCAGGTGCAGACCGCGGGCGACGGGCCCGCGGCCGTGGACACCGCCGAGGCCTGGCAGCCCGACCTGCTGGTGCTGGACGTGATGCTCCCCGGTTTCGACGGGCTGGAGGTCTGCCGCAGGGTGCAGGCCCAGCGCCCCGTCCCGGTGCTGATGCTCACCGCGCGGGACGACGAGACGGACATGCTGGTCGGCCTGGGCGTGGGCGCCGACGACTACATGACGAAGCCGTTCTCCATGCGCGAGGTCGCGGCCCGCGTCCATGTGCTGCTGCGCCGCGTGGAGCGCGCGACGCTCGCCGCGCACACGCCGCGCACGGGGATACTCCGGCTCGGCGAGCTGGAGATCGACCACGCGCAGCGCCGGGTCCGGGTCACGGGCGAGGACGTGCACCTGACGCCGACCGAGTTCGACCTGCTCGTCTGCCTGGCGCACTCCCCGCGCGCCGTGCTCTCCCGCGAGCAGCTCCTCGCCGAGGTCTGGGACTGGGCGGACGCCTCCGGCACCCGTACCGTCGACAGTCACATCAAGGCGCTGCGCCGGAAGATCGGTGCCGACCGCATCCGTACGGTCCACGGCGTCGGGTACGCGCTGGAGACACCGGCCCCGGCGGCCCCGGCCGCCACCGACGGTTCCTGAGCGGACGGGGGACGGCATGTCCGTGACGGAGAACGGAAGCCGCTGGCAGCACGCGTGCGCCCGGCTCTGGGAACGGACATGGGAACGGACCTGGGAGGCCCTGCGCCCCCTGGACCCGTACCGCTCGGTGAAGGCCGCGCTCGGCGCGCTGGTGATCGTCTCGGTGGTGATCACCACGCTGCTGGCGCTCTTCGCCATGCACTCGAAGACCGAGCTGCGGGTGATCACGATCATCTCGATCGTGGCCTCGCTGCTGATCACGCAGTTCGTCGCCCAGTCGCTGACCGCGCCGCTGGACGAGATGACGGACGCCGCCCGGGCGATGGCGCACGGTGACTACACGCGCCGGGTGCGCCGCAGCCGCCGGGACGAGTTCGGCGAGCTCGCCGAGACGTTCAACCAGATGGCCGCCGACCTGGAATCCGTCGACCAGCACCGCAAGGAGCTGGTGGCGAACGTCTCGCACGAGCTGCGCACCCCCATCGCGGCGCTCCGCGCCGTGCTGGAGAACGTGGTGGACGGCGTCTCCGAGGCCGATCCCGAGACCATGCGCACGGCCCTCCAGCAGACGGAGCGGCTGGGGCGGCTCGTGGACCACCTCCTGGACCTCTCCCGGCTCGACAACGGGGTGGTGCCGCTGCACGCGCGCCGCTTCGAGGTCTGGCCGTACCTGGCGGGCGTCCTGAAGGAGGCCAACATGAGCAAGGGCTCGGGCCACGCCCGTACGGACGTCCATCTGCACCTCGACGTCTCGCCGCCCGAGCTGACCGCGCACGCCGACCCCGAGCGGCTGCACCAGGTCGTGGCGAACCTGATAGACAACGCGGTCAAGCACAGCCCCCAGCACGGCCGCGTCACGGTCCGTGCCCGTCCCGGCGAGGGTCCGCCGGAGGACGGCAGCCTCCAGGTCGAGGTCCTGGACGAGGGGCCCGGCATCCCGCAGTCCGAGCGGCTGCGCGTCTTCGACCGGTTCAGCCGTACGCAGACGTCCGAGGGCAAGGCGGGCCAGGGCGGCACCGGGGGCACCGGGCTGGGCCTGGCCATCGCGCGCTGGGCGGTGGACCTGCACGGCGGCTGGATCAGGGTGGCCGAATCCCCTCGCGGCTGCCGCATCCACGTCACCCTTCCGGGAGCGGGCAAGGCGCAAGGTTGACGTAGGCTCGGGGCTGTGGACCGCGCGGACGCCGCGAAGGGGCTCCGCGGTTGCGCTTTCGCGCCGGAACCGTGGGTGATTCCCGCCAAATCCTGCGCCGAAACCGGCTCCCCGATGTGACTTACGTGACCAAGGGGTGGCCCGGACTCCACCAATCGTCCAGAGGGGCGTAGCCTTTATTTCCGCTGTCCACCATCCCAAGGAAGCGGAAGAGGGCGGTTAGCGCCGTGTCGCCACAGTCCCCCAACAGCTCATCGAGCACTCCGGCCGAACAGCAGGACGGGCAGGGCAAGGACCCTGCCGCGAAGCCTGCGTCGTTCGGTGCCAACGAGTGGCTCGTCGACGAGATCTACCAGCAGTACCTCCAGGACCCGAATTCAGTGGACCGAGCCTGGTGGGACTTCTTCGCCGACTACCGGCCGGGCGAGGAGGCCGGTGGAGCGGCGGGAACGGCGCGTGAGACCGCTGCCGCAGCCCAGGCCGCCCCCGCGCAGCCCGCGCCCGCCCCGGCGGCGCCCGCGGCGCAGCCCGCGGCCCCCGCGAAGCCCGCCCCCACCGTTCCCGCGGCGAGCGCCCCGGCGGCCCCCGAGGCCCCGGTGAAGCCCGCCGAGCCGACGAAGGCCGAGCCTGTGAAGACCGAGCCTGCGAAGGCCGCCGCTCCGACCGCCCCCCAGCCCTCCCAGAGCGAGGCCCCCGCGGGCCCGGAGCTGGTGACGCTGCGTGGCCCGTCCGCGGCCGTGGCGAAGAACATGAACGCCTCGCTGGAGCTGCCCACGGCCACGTCCGTGCGCGCGGTCCCGGTGAAGCTGCTGTTCGACAACCGCATCGTCATCAACAACCACCTCAAGCGCGCCCGCGGCGGGAAGGTCTCCTTCACGCACCTGATCGGGTACGCGATGGTGCAGGCCCTCAAGGCCATGCCGACGATGAACCACTCCTTCGCGGAGAAGGACGGCAAGCCCACCCTGGTCAAGCCCGAGCACGTGAACCTGGGCCTGGCCATCGACCTGGTGAAGCCCAACGGCGACCGCCAGCTCGTGGTCGCGGGCATCAAGAAGGCCGAGACCCTCAGCTTCTTCGAGTTCTGGCAGGCGTACGAGGACATCGTCCGCCGCGCCCGGAACAACAAGCTGACGATGGACGACTTCACCGGCGTCACCGTCTCCCTCACCAACCCCGGCGGCATCGGCACCGTGCACTCGGTCCCGCGCCTCATGCCGGGCCAGTCGGTGATCATGGGCGTCGGCGCGATGGAGTACCCGGCGGAGTTCCAGGGCACCTCGCAGGACACCCTCAACCGGCTCGGCGTCTCCAAGGTGATGACGCTGACCAGCACGTACGACCACCGGGTCATCCAGGGCGCCGCCTCCGGCGAGTTCCTGCGGATCGTCGCCAACCTGCTCCTCGGTGAGGACGGGTTCTACGACGACATCTTCAAGGCCCTCCGCATCCCGTACGAGCCCGTGCGCTGGATGAAGGACATCGACGCCTCGCACGACGACGACGTGACGAAGGCGGCGCGGGTCTTCGACCTGATCCACTCCTACCGGGTGCGCGGCCACATCATGGCCGACACCGACCCGCTGGAGTACAAGCAGCGCAAGCACCCCGACCTGGACATCACCGAGCACGGCCTCACCCTGTGGGACCTGGAGCGGGAGTTCGCGGTCGGCGGCTTCGCCGGCAAGTCCATGATGAAGCTGCGCGACATCCTCGGCGTGCTGCGCGACTCGTACTGCCGCACCACCGGCATCGAGTACATGCACATCCAGGACCCCAAGCAGCGCAAGTGGATCCAGGACCGGGTCGAGCGCGGCCACGCCAAGCCCGAGCGCGAGGAGCAGCTCCGCATCCTGCGCAGGCTGAACGCGGCGGAGGCGTTCGAGACCTTCCTGCAGACCAAGTACGTCGGCCAGAAGCGCTTCTCGCTGGAGGGCGGCGAGTCCGTCATCCCGCTGCTCGACGCGGTGATCGACGCCGCCGCCGAGTCGCGCCTGGACGAGGCCGTCATCGGCATGGCCCACCGCGGCCGGCTGAACGTGCTGGCGAACATCGTCGGCAAGCCGTACGCGCAGATCTTCCGCGAGTTCGAGGGCAACCTCGACCCGAAGTCGATGCACGGCTCCGGCGACGTGAAGTACCACCTGGGCGCCGAGGGCACCTTCACCGGCCTGGACGGCGAGCAGATCAACGTCTCGCTCACCGCCAACCCCTCGCACCTGGAGGCCGTCGACCCGGTCGTCGAGGGCGTCGCGCGCGCCAAGCAGGACATCATCGGCAAGGGCGGCACGGACTTCACGGTCCTGCCGGTCCAGCTGCACGGTGACGCGGCCTTCGCGGGCCAGGGCGTGGTCGCCGAGACGCTGAACATGTCGCAGCTGCGCGGCTACCGCTGCGGCGGCACGATCCACATCGTGATCAACAACCAGGTCGGCTTCACCGCCGCGCCGGAGTCCGCGCGCTCGTCGATGTACTCGACGGACGTGGCGCGGATGATCGAGGCCCCGATCCTGCACGTCAACGGGGACGACCCGGAGGCCGTGGTGCGCGCCGGGCGGCTCGCCTTCGAGTACCGCCAGGCGTTCAACAAGGACGTGGTCATCGACCTCATCTGCTACCGCCGCCGCGGGCACAACGAGACGGACAACCCGAAGTTCACCCAGCCGCTCATGTACGAGCTGGTGGACAAGAAGCGCTCGGTGCGCAAGCTCTACACCGAGTCGCTGATCGGGCGCGGCGACATCACCCTGGAGGAGGCGGAGCAGGCGCTCCAGGACTTCCAGGGCCAGCTGGAGAAGGTCTTCACCGAGGTCCGCGACGCCACCTCCGTCCCGGCCCCGGCCGAGGTCCCGGCCCCGCAGGCCGAGTTCCCGGTCCACGTCGACACCGGCATCAGCCAGGAGGTCGTCAAGCGGATCGCGGAGTCGCAGGTCAACATCCCCGACCGGATCGCCGTCCACCCGCGCCTGACGCCGCAGCTGCAGCGCCGCGCGCAGATGGTCGAGGACGACACGATCGACTGGGGCATGGGCGAGACCCTCGCCATCGGCTCGCTGCTGATGGAGGGCACCCCGGTCCGCCTGGCGGGCCAGGACTCGCGCCGCGGCACGTTCGGCCAGCGCCACGCGGTGCTGCTCGACCAGAACACGGGCGACGACTACACCCCGCTGCTCTACCTCTCCGACGAGCAGGCCCGTTACAACGTCTACGACTCGCTGCTGAGCGAGTACGCGGCGATGGGCTTCGAGTACGGCTACTCGCTGGCCCGTCCCGAGGCGCTGGTCATGTGGGAGGCGCAGTTCGGCGACTTCATGAACGGCGCGCAGACGGTCATCGACGAGTTCATCTCCTCGGCCGAGCAGAAGTGGAACCAGACCTCCGGTGTCACCCTGCTCCTGCCGCACGGCTACGAGGGCCAGGGCCCGGACCACTCCTCGGCCCGGATCGAGCGCTTCCTCCAGCTCTGCGCGCAGAACAGCATGACGGTCGCGATGCCGACCCTGCCGTCGAACTACTTCCACCTGCTGCGCTGGCAGGTGCACAACCCGCACCACAAGCCGCTGGTCGTCTTCACCCCGAAGTCGATGCTCCGGCTCAAGGCCGCGGCCTCGAAGACCGAGGAGTTCACGCACGGCGGCTTCCGCCCGGTCATCACGGACGACTCGGTCGACCCGGCCGCCGTCCGCAAGGTCGTCTTCTGCTCCGGCAAGGTCTACTACGACCTGGACGCGGAGCGGAAGAAGCGGGGTCTCACGGACACCGCGATCATCCGCCTGGAGCGGCTCTACCCGCTGCCCAGCGCGGAGATCCAGGCCGAGATGGCCCGGTTCAGCAACGCGGAGAAGTACCTCTGGGCCCAGGAGGAGCCCGCCAACCAGGGCGCGTGGCCGTTCATCGCGCTCAACCTGGTGGACCACCTGGACCTGATCATCGGCTCCGAGCCGGTGCCGAACGCGGACCGGCTGCGCCGGGTCTCGCGCCCGTCCTCGTCCTCGCCCGCCGTGGGCTCGGGCAAGCGGCACGCGCAGGAGCAGCAGCAGCTGCTCAACGACGTGTTCGACATCTGACCCGCACACCGTGAGAGGGCCCCGCCGGTTTTCCGGCGGGGCCCTCTCGCGTAGGCGGCTCGTCAGCCCAGGAACGGCTCGAAGTTCCAGTACGGCCGCGAGCGCTGGCGCGCCGAGAGCGTGTGGTGGTGCTGGACACCGAGCGTGGCGGTGAGCCGCTGGAGCGCGTCCTCCTCCTGCTTGTCGGCCTCCGTACGCTCGTGCAGGACCCGGAGATCGGCGGCGAGCGCGATCTGGCAGGAGAGCGTGAGCGGGTGGTCGGTCCCGAGGACACGGCGCGCACGGCGCAGCGTGTCCCTGTCGAGTTCGGCGGCCTCCTCGACGCGGCCGGTGAAGTTCCGCCCGCCCGCGGCGTTCAGGGCGCACCCCAGGGTCAGCGGGTGCTCCTCGCCGAGCACGGTCGTCAGCCCGGTCAGCGCCTGCTCGAAGAGGTTGAGCGCGCCGTCCCTGTCGCCCTCTGCCTGGAGGATGAGGCCGACGTTGGACTGCATGCCGGTGGGGATGGGGTGGGCCGTGCCGACCAGGGTGCGGTAGCCGTCCTCGGCCTCGACGATCAGGTCACGGGCCTCGGCGACATGGCCTCGGGCGCGGAGGAAGTTCCCGTAGTCGGTGATCAGGCCGAGGATCCTGTCGTCGCCCTGCGGGAAGACCCGCTCGTGCGTCCGTTTCAGGTCCTCGAAGACCACACGGATGTCCTCGGTGTCCCGGCCGGCGCGGTACTGGCACATCGTCAGGTTGTGCCGGGCCCACAGGGTCTGGGGGTGCTGCTCGCCCAGGACCTGGACGTGCAGGCGCATGCCCAGCTCCTGCCGGGCGACCGCCTCCTGATAGCGGCCCATCATGCGCAGGTCGCGGGCGCAGGCGGTGCCCGAGTGCAGCGTGGCGGAGTGCCGGGCGCGCAGCACCTGCTCGCGCTTGCGGAGGTTCTCCAGGTCGACGTCGTAGGCCTCCTGATAGCGGCCGTGGAGGCGGAGCGTGGCGCCGAGGTTGTGGCGGGCGTTGAGGGTGAACGTCTCGTCGGGGCCGAGGAGGCGGGTCGCGTCCTCGACGACCTGCCGCTGGTTGGTGAGCGCCTCGGAGTACTGGCCGAGGAAGCGCTGGGAGGCGGCGAGCCCGCTACGGGCGCCCAGCAGCGCGATCTCGTCGGGTTCCGGCGCGGCCTCCAGCATCTGGAGGCGGGCCGTGTCGAGTTCGTACGCCTCCCGGTAGCGGGAGATACCGCGCAGGATGGTGGCCTGCTGCGAGGTGAGGCCGAGCATCGGCTGCGAGTCCGGGGCCATCCGGGAGGACCAGTTGGCGCGCGCCCGCTCGGCGAGCTCGGTGCCGACGGTGTACTCACCGCTGTTGTAGCAGTAGCGCAGGCAGCTCAGGACCAGGGCTGTCGCGGCCTCGCTGCTGCTCCCCAGCACCCCTGACGGCGCCAGATGGGGCATGAGCTCGGCGTAGCGGGCCCAGTTCCGGCTGTCGGCCGGGTCGCCGGGGTCGGCGGCGGCGAGGACCTGGATCACCACGTCGCGATAGCTGTCCCGGTCCTCGTCACTGCCCGTCAGTTCGTCGACGATGCTGTGCACGACGCGGTGCATCAGCACGGACTCCTGCTGGAAGCCGGGCTCCCTGGCGGAAGTGACGGACAGGCTGCGGGAGTCGCGGGTGAGGACGGAGTAGTTGACGAGGGCGTCCAGCGCGCGGGGCCAGTCGGGCCGGTCCGAGGTGATCCAGCGCAGGTCCTCCGGGAGCCCGGCGGCGTGCATGCCGCGCACCAGGCCGATGGGGATGCGGCCGGGCGCGAAGCGCGTGCACAGCTTCAGCAACTGCACGGCGCGCGGTTCGCTCCGCCGCAGCTTGTTGATCAGCACAGAGGTGGACGTGAACATCTTGTGCGGGTAGTCGCCGGACGTCGCCTCCTGCTCCAGGGTGCTCAGCTCGCCCGAGCGGACCCGGCGCAGATACTCGGCGGCGTCCATCCGCTCCTGGCCGAGCCAGGCGGCGGCGTGTGCGAGCTGCAGCGGCAGGTCCTGGAACTCGACGGCGACCTCGTCGGCCTCACCGGCGCTCAGGTGCGGGGCACGGCGCATCAGATAGCCGGTGGACTCGTGCCGTTCGAAGACCGGCACCTCGTGGAGGTCGGCGATGTCGCGCCAGCCCCGGTTGCGTGAGGTGATCAGCACGTGGCCCGTGCCGCCCCGGGGCAGGGTCCGGGCCGCCTCCTCGGTCTCCTCCCAACCGTCGAAGATCAGCAGCCAGCGCCCGGACGGCTCGCCCTTGCGCAGCGCTTCCCGGACGGCGCGGATGCGCTCGCCGGGCTCGGAGCCGGTGCGCAGGCCCAGCTCGGTGGCGAGCTCGGCGTAGCGGTCGCGCTGAGTGCCGCGCTGGTCGGAGTTGACCCACCAGACGACGTCGTAGTCGGAGCTGAAGCGGTGCGCGTACTCGACGGCCAGCTGTGTCTTGCCGATGCCCGCCATGCCGACGAGCGCGCAGACGGAGGCGTCGTGCTCGGCGTCCATGAGCCGCTGCTGCACCTCGTTGAGCAGCTCGTCGCGGCCGGTGAAGCGGCGGTTGCGGCGCGGGACCTCGCCCCAGACCTCGGGCGGGTCGTTGGGGTAGCGGAAACCGGAGCCGACGCCCGTGACCGGGGAGGGCGAGTGGGCGAGCGAGAGGCGGCTGAGCAGGCGCCGTTCGGCCTCGTCCTCGGCGATGCCCCACAGGTCGACCGGTTCGAGGACGGAGACGGCGGGCAGCAGCGGCTTGTTGGTCAGGTTCACCGCGGCGAACTGGTCGGCGTGCTCGGCGATGAAGCCGCGCAGCGCCGCGTTCCACTCGCCCTCGCCACGCGGGCCGATCTGGAAGAACCACTCGCTGAGCACCAGCAGCACCCGGCCCCTGCCCAGCGCCAGATCGCCGAGCGCCTCCTCCAGCGGCTGCTCGCGCGCCGGGTCCCAGCGGTGCAGGCCCGCGCGGTGGCCATGGGCCTCCAGCCGGTGCGCGATCCAGGTGGCCCAGGGCCGCTGATAGCCGGCGTAGGCCACCACGAAGTACTCCGGCACCTGGCCGGAGGGTGTGGTGCCCCGTACGTTCCCGGCCTGGTTCCGCTGTGCGGCCATGCGCCCTCTCCCTCGTCGTTCTCGGCGCCTTCAGCAAATACGGCGCGAATGCTATCGAAAGTGGCGAACCGGAAGGCCGCGGCGTGCGGCCCGGCTCCCCGTCGTTCCGATTCTCCCCAGCTCCGCGTGGTGCTCCCTCATGCCTATCGTGAACTCACGTCCGGCGGGAGTCAGTTGGCCGGATCGCAGAAGCAGGTCCAGCGCCTCGGCGACCTGCGCGCGCCATTCTTCGCCGCGTGCCCTCGCGGCGCCGCGCGCGGCGGGGCTCGCGCCGGGGCGTTCCGCCAGCCGGTAGGCGAGGTCGGCGAGCCCCAGATGGGCGTACGTGCCCTGGAGCACGCCCACCAGCGGGCGCCGGTCGGGACGCCAGCCGACCCGGTGCACGGGCGCGTCGCCGGCCTCGTGCAGCGCGACGAGGTCCGTGAGGACGGCCAGCTTGCTGTGCTGCAGCTCGTGCACCAGCACCTCGGCCAGCCGCAGCGCCGTGGCCGGGTAGGTGGTGAACACGGCCCAGGGCGCGGCCCGCAGGGTCGCGCTGGCGGCGGCCCCCGGAGCCGGCTCCAGCGGCACCAACGCGCGGGTCAGCGCGGTGACTTCGGCGGCACGGTCGGGGTCGGCCGAGGCCAGCAGCGCCAGCGCGGCCTGCCAGCGGCGCCGCCACCCCTCCTCGCCCACGCCCGCGCGGTGCACGCGGCGGGAGGGCACCAGGCCGAAGGGCCCGGAATCGAGCGCGGGCAGCCGGTAGGGGTCGACGCCGTCGAGCGTGGCGCTCGTACCGGACAGCGGGGCGAGCCCGGACCAGCCGGGCGGGTCCGTGTGCCCGCCGTGGCGGCCGTGCGGGGACTTGCCGTACGGGGCCCCGGCGTACGGGGCCCTGACGTGCGGGGCCCCGGCGTACGGGGAGCTCGGTACGCGTGGCGTCATCAGCGGCAGCACCGCGCTCGTGCGGCCTTCCTCCTGCGTGAGGCGGAGGGAACGCGGTCCCGCGACGAGCCGTACGCGAGCCGCACGGGTGCGGTAGACGCCGATGCCGGGCAGGGCCAGGACGCCCTCCGGCGTGTCGAGCGTGCCCCGGTAGCCGACGCGGGCACGCAGTGCCGCCGCGGCGGCCACGGCGCCGAGTTGGGCGAGGACTCCAGAGGCCCAGGAGGCCCATGAGGCCCAGGAAGCCTCAGGGTCCCCGGAGCCGTTGCCCGGATCGCCGACGGCACCGCCCCCGGCGCCGAGCGCGGCCACGAGCCAGACGCCGACCGACGGATAGCCGAGCACCGCGCGCGCGGCGGCCGGGTCACGGCGCTCGACGTCCTCCAGAACGCGCCAGTGCCGCGCGAATTCGGCGCGCGCCGCCTCCGGCACCGCCTCGCTCTCCATCCGGCGCTGGAGCGACTTCAGCAGCACCAGGCGCCGACTGTGCAGGCCCGCGTCGAACAGCGCGCGGTCCCGCTCGTCCGGCCGGGTACGGGACAGCCGGGCGAGCGTGTCCGGATCGATCGCGAACGGACCGCGCACGGCTCACCCCCCTTCCGAACGGGGCCTGCCTGACCGGAGGCGTCCCGCGCTGTTCAGGTCTTCCTGACGGTGTTCTCCTGGGCGCCCCTGCGGGCCTGCGTCTCCGGTCGGGGCCCGGGGCGTCCCCCGGAAAGACGCGGCGATGTGGCCGGATTCGATACCCCTGCCGCCGGTCTCCGCCGCGCCGTTCCGCGTGCGGTTCGCCCGTGCGCGGCGGGAACCGGTCCGGTCCGGGTGTCACTGCGTGCCGGTTCACTTCCCCTCTGGGTCGTCCGAGCACTTCCAGGACTCGGCGAACTGCTCCGTGCGGCTCAGCGCGTGGCCGACGGCGGCGGACAGCACCGCGTCGTCCATGCGGTACAAGGTGTGCAGGTCAACACCGGTGAGATCGGGCAGCGGCGGCGCCTCCGTGGACCCGCTGCCGGCGCCTGCCGCGGACGGCTCGTCGCGCTCGTGCAGCACGCTGTTCTCCTCCCTGCCGCCCGTGGGGGGCTCCTCCCCGGCACCAGGCCAGGGGATCGTCCGTGGATGCTGACTTCTTCCCGAGCGCACCCATACGGAAACCCGTTCGGATCCCGGCGCGTGGGGTTCCGGCCGCCCGTCGGCCGCCCTTCGGCCGCCCGCCCGTTACGGGCCCGTCAGCCGCTCGTCCGTCGCCCGTACCTCGTCCTCCGGCGGCGAGACGCCCGAGGCCGTCAGCCGCCGCCACTCGTCCCGGGCCGCGCGGAAGTCGGCCCGCGCCGCGCGCTCGCGGCCCATCAGCGCGTAGAGCACGCCCCGGCCGTGCCAGGCGCGGGCGACCGTCAACGAGGGTTCGTCACCCGCGAGTTCGCTTTCGCGCAGGGCCTCGGCGTAGGCGGTGTGCGCCTGGTCGAAGTAGACGCCCGGGTTGGGGCCGCGCACCGCGGGAAAGGTGAGGCGCGCGTCGCCGAGCGCGAGCCACGCCTCGGCCCGCGCCCGCGCCGTACGGCCGCCGCGCGCGGCCTGCTCCAGCAGGTGGCAGCCCTCGTACAGGTCCGGCAGGAAGCCGTCGCGGCCCGAACGCTCCCGCTCGTCGCCGAAGCGGCGGACCAGCGCCCGCCCTATCAGCAGGTTCAGCCGCTGCGTCAGCCCCTCGTCGCCGGACGGGGTGCTGGTCAGCGCCTCGCGGAGGATGCCCTCCGCGCGGGTCGTCTCGCCCGCCTCCACGAGGAGCATCTCGCCCCATTCGGCGAGGAGTCCGCCGCGCCGGGCGCTGTCGCGGGCGGTGAGCCGCTCGGCCTCCGCGTACGCCTCGTCGGCCCGGCGCCAGTCGCCGCCGTCGCGGTGGACACGGGCGCGCTCGCGGACGCAGCGCAGCCGCAGCGCCCTGCTGTCGCCCGCCGCCTCGTACGCCCGCTCGACCGCGGCGAGCCGCTCCTGGGGCGCCGCGCGGATGAGGCGCAGCGCGGTGGCGAGGTCGAGGAGCGCGCCGCTCAGCCGCCCGTCGGCCGCTTCCGGGACCGGGCCCGCCGCCAGGCGGTCGGCGGCGGCGCGCAGCGCGTCGGCGGCCTCGGCGGCGTGGCGCTCCCGCTCGGGGCCCGCCTCGGCGAGCGCGAGCAGCACCCGGCCGTGCCGGAGGACGCGCGCCGTCTCGGCCTCCTCGGGGAGCGTGTCGCCGTCGAGGGCGCGCAGGGTCTCCTCGGCCCCGGTGAGGTGCGCGAGGTCGCCGTCGGCCCGCCACAGGTCGTAGCGCACGGCGGCGAGTTCGAGCCGCGCCTCGGCGCTGCCGCCGGGCCCCGCGGGGTCCTGGTCCAGCAGCGTGAGGGCCTGGCCCAGCAGGGCGCGGACGAGGTCGGGGCTGCGGCGGGTGCGGGACGTGCCCGCGGTGGCGCGCAGCACGCGGGCCAGCACCAGCCGCGTCCTGGCGGTGTCGGCGGAGGCCAGCGCGCCCTCCGCGACCGTACGGGCCTCGCGGAGGAGTTGCGCGTCGCCCTGCGCGTGCCACTGCTCCAGCAGGCGCTCGGCCTCCTGGGTGCGCTCGGGGGCCGTACCGGAGGGCAGGTAGAAGCGGACGACCTCGGCGGGGATCTCGGCGAACAGCTCGTCAGCGGCGGTCTCGGAGTCGTCGTCCGCGCCGTCGGTCCCCTCCGCCGCGTCGGTACGGTCGGGCGCGGCAGGCCCGGCGAGCTCGGCGTCGTCCACGGGCGGCCCGGCGCGGCCGGTCAGCCGGGCGACGGCGACCGCCGGGAAGTTGCGGGTGCCCTTGCCGAAGCGCTGGGAGACGTACCCGGACAGGTGCTTCATAACGAGCGTCGCCGCGCCCTTGTCGAGGGACTGGAGCAGCAGTTCGCGGACGCCCGGCAGGTACTGGTAGCGGGGCCCCGCCCCCTCGCGGTCCGGCATCCGCTCCAGCAGCCCGCTCAGCAGCACCTCGGCCAGCTCCATGGAGCCCGTGTCGGGCAGCATCGCCTCCTGCACGAGGTGCACGACGGGCATCAGCAGCGGGACGACGGCCAGGTGCACGGCCAGGTCCAGCGCGCCCGGCGAGGCCGTGGAGCGGAACTCGGCGAGCAGCGTGCGGGGCGGCACGGTGCCGGGCGTGGCGGCGGGCGGCGGCATGGCGGGGTGCCGGGGCCGCACCCACGCGGCGGCGCCCGGCACGGAGAGCTGTCCGCTGCCGCCCAGCAGCCGCGCCCAGTTGCCCAGCGCGCGCGGGGTCGGCAGCAGTACGGGGACGGGCAGCGCGTCGGGCGCGGCCCCGGGCCCGTACCCGTCGGGCTCGAAGGTGACGCGGCCGCGCGCGCCCCGGTCGCTGACGAGCGTGCCGGGCTCGGCGGGCAGCGCCGTACGGGGCCACAGGCGGGGCGGCAGCGGCTGGACGACGGCGAGCGGCGAGCCGCCCGTCCAGTGGTGCAGCAGCGACTGCGCGCGGCCCTCCTGCCACAGCGGCCCCACGCAGTCGCTCAGGACGAGCGTGAGGCGCCGCCCGGTGGTGTCGCGGTACTGGTCGGCGGGGCGCAGCCGGGTGGGCCCGGGGTCGGGGCCCGTGCCGATGAGCGGGGAGCCGTCCCGGGCGCGGTGCAGATAGCGCACCTGGACGTCGCGGAACGCGCCGAGCTGCTCGAAGGTCTGGCGGAGCCGGTCGAGGGTGGGCTGCCACACGGAGGTGGTGGGCGAGGCGTCCATGAGGAGCTGGATCTCGGTCACGCGCCGGTCCGTCGTCCCGAACACGGGCTGTACGGCCCCGCCGCGGGCGCTGAGATCGGCGGTGGCCTCCTCGTCGAGCGGTCCGGGGAGGGGTGGCAGCGGCGGGCGGTAGCCGTGCAACGGGCGCAGCGCGAGCTGGAGTTCCCGCAACCCGGAGAGGGCGCCCGCGACCGGGGCGCGGACCGGGAACCCGCCGCCGGCCGCACCGTGGTGGCGGCCCGAGGCGTAGAGCGAGACGGGCGAGGCGGGCGCCTCGGCGGGCGGGCGCGTCTCCCCCGGCTCCGGGGTGACGGCCGGGGGCACCGGCGGCTCGTCCGGGGACGGCCGCCCCGGGGGGCCGGGCCCGGCGGCGGGTCCGGCGGGGCTGTCCCGTGCCGAACGGCCCGTCCAGCGCGCCAGCCAGACGGCCTCGGCCACCTCCTCGGACGAGAGGTCCCAGCCCGCGGCGCGCAGGCGCGCCACCAGCTCGGCGAGGTGTCCCGTCAGACGCGCGTCCGTGCCGTCGGCGGCGCCGTCACCGGGGCGGTCTGCCATCGCCCGTCACCTCGGACGGTCCAGCGGACGCAGCAGCATCTCGGCGAGGCGCTCGCGGGTGACCCGCTCGGTGCCGGAGGCGCGCTGCGTGAGGAACAGGGCGTTGAGCAGCTGGTCGGTGGCGACGACCTGCCCCGGCTCGCGCCGCAGGAACCGCTCGACCAGCTCCTCGCCCTCGGCGAGGGCCTCCTCCCCCAGGTGGGCGGTGACCATGGCGGCGAGCTGTTCGTGCCCGGGCGGTTTGAGTTCGAGCTGGATGCAGCGGCGGAGCAGGGCCGCGGGGAAGTCCCGTTCGCCGTTGGAGGTCAGGACGATGAACGGGAAGACGGTGCAGCGCACCCTGCCGCCCCGTACGGGCACGCGGTCGCCGTCGGCGGTGAGCACCTCGGCGACCGGCTCGCGCTCGGCGATGCGCTCCAGCTCGGGGATGGTGAACTCGCCCTCCTCCAGCACGTTCAGGAGATCGCTGGGGAGGTCGATGTCGCTCTTGTCCAGCTCGTCGACGAGCAGCACGCGCGGCCGGGGCGCCTCGCCGTCCGCTGCCGGGGGCGCGGGGAGCAGCGCGGTGCCGAGGGGGCCGAGGCGCAGGTACGAGCCGATGGGCGGGCGTTCGGCCGGTGCGCTCCCGTTCCCGCTCCCGCTCCCATTCCCGCTCCCGTTCCCATTTCCGTTCCCGTTGCCGCCCGCGACCGCGCGGTCGAGCTGGACGTCCTGGAGCCTGCCGATCGCGTCGTAGTGGTAGAGCCCGTCCTTGAGCGTCGTACGGCTGACGACGGGCCAGCGCAGCACTCTGCCGAGCCCCAGCTCGTGGGCCACGGCGTGCGCGAGGGTGGACTTGCCGGTGCCGGGGTTGCCCGTGACGAGGAGCGGACGCCGCAGATAGAGCGCGGCGTTGACGGCCTCGACCTCCTCGGGCCGCGGGTGCAGGTTCTCCACCAGACGCCGCTGGGCGCCCAGCCTGCGCGCCGCGTCGGCACTCTCCGCCTGGTCCTCTTCCTCCCCGGGCTCCCGCGCCCCCGCGAAGTCCCGCCAGGGCGGCGGTCCCGGCAGCTCCGACACTCCCTCGTGCGGAACGCCCGCGCCGCGGTAGATGCGCCAGTCGCTCATGATCTGCTCCTCCTTCATCAGGCAGATGGCCGGTGGATGAGCGGGGGCTCGCGCAGCGGCCCGTCCCGTGGGGGCCGGTGGGGCGGATCGTAGAGCAGGACGATGTGCCGTGCCCAGGCCGTTCCGGGGTCGGTCGCCTCCTCGTCCGCGTTGCCGTTCCGGAGGGTACGTATGCGTTCGGGGAGGTGTTCGGCCGCGCGAGCCTCGCTCAGCATCGCATCGGCGCGCTCGTGGAAGTCGGTGCAGTCCGCGTGCCCGCCGTCGGTGTGTCGCCACAGCGCGACGGCGTGACCAGCGGTGAGCGCGGCGGCCATGGCGCGCTGCCCGGGACCGCCGCCGGTGCGGGAGCAGTAGACGGGGACGGCCCCGGCGGGGGCCGCCAGCAGGCGTCCGTACGCGGCCTGTCCACCCTCGGGGGACGGCGCGTCGTGGCCGTGCTCGGGCACCTCGCGGCGCAGCGGTACGGCGTGCAGGGGGCCCTCCGCTACGCCCGCGGCCCGCGCCCGCCACTCGGGGGTGGGCCCCTGGTCCTTGCGCATCCGGTCGCGGACGACGACCAGGCGGCGCTGGCCCAGCGGCAGGGTGTGCGGGTTGAACGGGTCGACGGGGTCGTACGGCCGGGCGCGCCAGCGGTCGACGGGCAGGTCGAACAGCGGCCGGGGCAGCATGAATTCGACGGCGGCCACGTGCTCGTCCACGTCGCACTGGTCGAGCGCGATGGACAGGGCCTCGCGTATCTCCTCCTCCAGCCGCTCGCGCGGCACCTCCTCGCGGCTCTGCGCGACGGGGGACAGCGTCTGCTCGTCGCCGGTGCCGCGCTGCAGGAGGACGCGCCAGGTGTGGCCGCCCGCGCCGTAGAGGTCGAGGTCGATCTCGACGCGCACGTCGGCGCGGGTCGCGGCGCGGTCGGCCGGGGCCGGGCCGCGGCCGTCGAGGATGTCGGGGACGCGGGCGCGGATCACGTCGTTCGCGAGCGTGACGGCCGTCGTCTCGATCCAGGCGCGGAGGTGGGTGAGCGTGTCCGCGCAGGCGGAGGTGCCGGGCGCGCCGGGGACGCCGGGTGCGCCGGGTCTGCCGGATGCGCCGGGTCTGCCGGGGCGGGCGAGCGCGGCGTGGATCATCGCCGCGTACAGCACCACGGCCTCCAGGGCGAGGTCGCGGGCCGGGCCGTCCTCGGGCGTACGGCCGTCGCGCGGGTCGTAGAGCAGCCCCGCCCCCTCGCGCCAGCTCCGGGGGTCCTGGTCGCGCAGGGTGTAGGAGGACTGGAGCACGAGGTCCCGCGCCTCGGCGGCGAGTCCGAGGACCTGGCCCGCTCCGGACGGGGGCTCCAGCTCGGCGAAGAGCGCGTAGAGCTGGGCGCGGCGCTCGGCGGTGAAGCCGTGCGCGGGCTCGCCCGAGGCGGCGCCGAGGCGGGCGTGCAGGCGGGGCCAGCTGGCGCCGAAGCCGTGGTAGCGCCGCAGGTGGTGACGGTCGTGCGCGGAGAGCACCTCGTGCAGGACGGCGCTGCCCGCCGGGCCCGCGTCGCACAGCCGCCGTAACCCGGTGACGGGCGTGGCGATCGCGGGGCCTGGACCGCGCCCCTTGGCCTTGCTGACGGCGATGACGGCGCCGCGCCGCACATCGACCACCGGGCCGCCGGAGCACCCCTCGACCAGCTGGCTGCCGCTGAGGATCACGGGCGAGTCGGAGCCGCCGCCCGCCGAGCCGCCCGTCGCGGTGCCCAGGCCCGGGAAGTAGAGCGGCTCGTCCTTCACCGCGCCCGGGATCCAGCCGTACAGCCCCACCTCGGCGGGGCCGAACACCGAACGGTCGCTCAGCCAGAGGCAGTCGGGGTCGGTGGCCTCCGGCACCCGGACCAGCGCCAGGTCGGGCAGCCGCCAGGGGGAGGACGGGCGCGGAGCCTCGGGGTCCTCGGGCGCGGGCAGGCCGAACGCCAGCTCACCGGTGAGTACCTCGGCCTTGTCGGGGTTCCCGATCATGATGCCGATGGCCCGCTCCCCCCTCCACACGCCCGCACCGCCCTTGTCGACGACATGGGCACAGGTGAGCACCCACCCGGGGGCGACGAAGAAGCCGCTGCCCCAGAACGCCGGCCCCCGTCCGCTCAGTCGGTCATACCCGCCGCCCGGCGCGCCGATGCGCACGACAGCGGGACGGACGGCGCTTTCGAGGCCGATGGGGGCGTTCACGGGACACGGGACGCGCACGGGGGCACACCGGACCGCACGGTCCCGCCGGACGCGGCACACCCGGCTCGTCGCTGCCGCACAGACACCCCCATGTACGCCCCTCTCCGTCACCGGCCCCAGCAGGCTAGTCCTCAGGTGTGACGGGTGGGAGGGGTTGTGCCCCGGGACGCCAGGTCAGGGTCACGGTGACGGACGCCTTGGCCTCCCCGTCGGCGATCACCGCGGCGAGCGCCCTGCCCGGGCGGACGGCCAGCTCGACGCCGAACGTCGCGCTCACCTCGTCGGGCCCCGCCGCGCGCGCCGCCTCGACCACGGCGGAGCCGACGCCGCTGATCACCTCGTTGAGCTGCTGGGCCCGCGCGAGGAGCTGGTCGCGGGTGCCGACGTCGTCGAACGCGAACTCGTCCAGGTCGTCCGGCACTTCGTCGTCGTCCAGCACATGCACGCGCGCCAGCACGGTCTCGCCGCCGGGCAGCGTGATCTCCCGAATCTCCCGTTCCACGCGGAGACACTGTACGGATGCGGGTGATGACATGGAACGTGTGGTGGAGGTTCGGTCCGTGGCGGGAGCGGCGGGAGGCGCTGCTGACGGTGCTGAGCCAACTGCGCCCGGACGCCGTGGGGTTGCAGGAGGTATGGGAGGAGCGCGGCGGCGAGAACCTGGCCGGGTGGCTCGCGGACGAGCTGGGGATGCACTGGACGTGGGAGCCGTCGCCGGAGCCGGAGGGGTGGCAACGGCGCGTGGGCGACGACTCGTCGGCGATCGGCAACGCCGTGCTCAGCAGGTGGCCCGTGGCCGAACGGGCGGCGACTACGCTCCCCTCGGACCGGAACGACGGACGGCTCGCCCTCTACGCGCTGCTGGACCGGCCCGGCGCCCGGGTGCCGTTCTTCACCACTCACCTCACCTCGGCGCCCGACGCGTCGGGGGTCCGCTGCGAGCAGGTGCGCGCGCTGGTCCCGTTCCTGGACCGCTGCCGTACGGCGTCGCCGTACCCGACGGACTTCCCGGTGGTGCTCACCGGTGACCACAACGCCTGGCCGGACTCCGACGAGATGCGCCTCCTCGGCGGCTACCGGACCGCGCCCGTGGTGCCGGGCCGGGTGCTGCTGGACGCCTGGGAGTACGCGGAACCCGGCGCCCCCGCGGCGACCTGGGACCCCTCGAACCCGTACGTCGGGCCCGACCCGGCCGTGCGCGTCGACCATGTGCACGTCGGACCGCCGGGGCCCGGCGGGCTCGGCCATGTGCGCGCAGTGCGCCGCGCGGGGCACGGTCCGGTCGGGGGCGTATGGCCCTCCGACCACGCGGCGGTGCTGGCCGATCTGGCGGACGGGGACGAGGACGACGAGCGGGAGGAGTGACGAGCGGGAGGAGTAGAGGAACGGAAGGAGTAGGGGAAGCCGTCGACGGGGAGGACCCGTACGCGTGGGACGCGACTGCCCCGTGACAGCCGCGTCCCCGCACTCCCCCGTTCCCCGTTTCCCCCGTACCGTCCGTCCCCCGCGAGCGGACGGCTGCTCTCCTCCTCGCCGCGCTGGAACCGCCCCCCGCGCGGCTCCGGCACAGCGCTCAGAAGGGCGCCTTGTCGAGGAATCCGTGGATCGCGGTGATCCGCCCGTCCTCCGCGAGGACGGCCACGTCGGTCCCGGCGAGCACCGCCTCCCCGTCCTTGGGGCCGAGGCCCCAGGTGAAGCGGGCGAGGGCGTGGTGCGCGTCCACCTCGCCGGTGAGGCTCAGGACGAAGTCCGGGTACTGCCGCTGCGTCACCGCGATCATCGCGTCGATCGCGTCGATTCCCTCCGCCACCGACAGGGGATGGACGTAGAGCGCGTCGCCCGCCCACAGCTCGCCGAGTGCCCTGCGGCGCGCGACGGGGTCGTGCTCGTTCCACGTCGCCACATAGCGCTCGACGAGTTCGCGCACGTCGCGCACGGTCCGCCCCTTCCCCTCCCGTCGGCGGAACCATCGTCTCCGGATTCCGGGACGCGAACAACGGCCGATCGCGCAAGGTTCGATAATCTTCCGGTTATCGATTCGGTGCACGTGCGGAGGACAGGGGTGACGCGGTGGAGCTGCGGGACATCGAGATCTTGCTGACCCTGGCCGAGGAGCTGCACTTCGGGCGGACGGCCGAGCGGCTGCACGTCTCGCAGGCGCGCGTGAGCCAGGCCGTCAAGAAGCAGGAGCGCCGCATCGGCGCGACGCTCTTCGAGCGGTCCAGCAGGCGCGTGGAGCTCACGCCGATCGGCGCCAAGCTGGTCGAGGACCTGCGCCCGGTCTACCAGGGCCTCCAGGACGGCCTGGAGCGCGCCGCGCTCGCCGCGCAGGGGCGCAACGGGGTGCTGCGGCTCGGCATCATGGGCGCCGTCGGGCACGAGATCCGCCATACGCTCGCCGCGTTCCGCACCCGCTACCCGGGCTGCGAGCTGCGGATACGCGAGGCCCACATGAGCGACCCCTTCGGCCCGCTGCGCGCGGGCGACGTCGATGTGCAGGTCACCTGGCTGCCGGTGCGCGAGCCCGATCTGACGGTCGGCCCGGTCCTCTTCCGCGAGACGCTGGTCCTCGCCGTGAACGCCGAACACCCGCTCGCCTCCCGTACCTCGGTGACGTACGAGGACATGGCGGACCACGTCCTCATCGACCTGCCGCCGACGGCGCCCGACTACTGGTTCGACGCCAAGCTCCCCCGCCACGCGCCCTCGGGACGGCCGATCCGCCGCGGCCCGGTGATCTCCACGCTCCAGGAACTGCTGGGCGCGGTCTCCACGGGCGAGGCACTGTCGCCCGCGCACGCCCAGGCCGCGCGGTACTACGCCCGCCCCGACATCGTCTTCCTCCCCATCGACGACGCGCCGCCCACCGAGTGGGTCCTGGTGTGGCGGACGACGGGCGAGACGGGCTTCGTCCAGGCCCTCGCACACCTCGTGGCGGAGGCCGGGGAGGACGTCCGGAAGGCGGGACCCGCCGGGCCCTCCGAAGACTGAGGCCCTCGAAGGCCGAAGCCCTCTTCGCCCCGGTCCGCCGACGGCGGCTCCCGGCCATTTGACGCACTGTTTACCTCGTTGCCTGACGCCCCATAAGATTGCCCGCCGATCAAGGAGTCGCGCAGGGGGAGTTTGACGATGGTTCACGAGGATCCCAGGCTGTCCGACCGGCTGGGAGCGCTCCATCAGGATGTGACGGACCTGCTCTCCCGCGTGGCGGCCCTGTTCCAGCGCGCCGAGAGCGAGTTGCACAGGGAGGGCACCCATGGATACGCGGACCTGACCGAGACGATCTCCGGTGCGCAGCAGTCCGTGCGGGACCTGGAACTGCGGATGGCGGTCGTCGCGCCGATGAAGGCCGGGAAGTCCACCATCGTGAACGCCCTGGTCGGCTCCGACCTGGTGCCCAGCCGGGCCGCGGCGATGACGACGCTGCCCACCGAGATCGTGCTGTCCACGTCGCCCGGGCACCGGCAGCCGACGCTCACCGTCGACTCCCGTGACCGCGAGCTGTTCCGGGAGGCGGTCCGCCGGATCGAGGACGAGCTGGATCCGGTCAACGGGGACCCGCACTTCCGCGACCGTATGAGCGGGCGCTACCCGTACCTCGCGCCGTTGCTCGACTCGATCCAGGAGGACTGGCTGGCGGACCGGGACCGGCCGGCCTTCGTCGGCCTGGAGGACATCCGCGGCGCGCTCGCCGCGTACAACGACGTGGCCAGGCTCGCGGCCGAACTCCGCCAGCCGTTCCCGATGGCCGAACGGCTGCACGCGGTGCCCCGGATCACCGCCGCGCACCAGTGGTCCGGAACCGACGCCGGCGACGCCTTCGGCCGCCTCGTCCTGGTCGACACCCCAGGGCCGGACGAGGCGAGCAGCGGACTGAGGCTGTCGGAGGTGCTGCGCGGGCAGTTGGAGAAGTGCTCGGTCATCCTGGTCGTGCTGGATTTCACCAAGCTCAACAGCACCGCGGCCGTCGAGATCAAGGAGACCATGGGTCCGGCGCTGTCGGTGCTCCGCAGGGACCAGTTGTTCGCCGTGGTGAACAAGGTCGATCAGCGGCGGGTGGCGGACGGCGACATGACGCGGGACCAGCTGCGCGACTTCGTCATCCACGACCTCGACCTGGTCGACGACGCGCAGGCGGCCGACCGCGTCTTCGAGATGGTCGCCGTCCGCGCCCTGCTGGCAGCACGTGTCCTGGACGAGATCAAGGAGGTGGAGGCACGGCGCCCCGGCAGCTTCGATCCCCGTACCAGCGGGGACGTCCAGGCTCTCTACGAGCTGGTGCACTCCTTCGAGTGGGAGGAACTGCTCGCCGAGGCATCTGTCGACGACGTCAGAAAGCTTGCCGAGAGGGCACGGGCCAAGTCCGGGCTGGACGACTTCCTCCGCCAGGCGATCACGGTGCTGCGCTCGCAGGCGGGCTCCCGTGTCCTGCGCGGCGCGCTGCACCGGGCGCTGGCCGGGATGAGCGAGCTGGCCGCCGATGTGCAGCTGCGGCGAGCGGCGCTGGAGACCAGCCGTGAGGCGGTGGCCGACGAGATCGGGCGGCTGGACGAGGATCTGCGGACCGTCGCGGAGATCCGCACCGAGCTCGACAACACCGCCGCCGTCGCCGACAAGCTCCGCGCCAAGGTCGGAAAGATCCTGCGCAAGGCGCAGAAGGAGTGCGCGCGGATCGTCCAGGAAATCTCGGTGACCGGCGAGCCGGCCGGGCTGTACGGCGACGTCAGGCAGCTCACCCTGCAGCTCCGCCCGGACCGGCGCACCACGGATGTGGACACCCTGGAGTTCGACTCCGTGGATGATGCGCAGCGGTATCTGTACGCGCTCACCGAGCCCTTCATCGAGCAGGTGGACGCCGCGCTCAAGGAGGCCCGGGACGAGGCCGTAGGCGCGGTGAAAGAGCGTGTCGGCGCCGAAGTCAGCCGCCATGGCGCACGCCTGAAACCCATTCTCAACGAGGCGAATCGCCGGCTGGAGACCACGTTCGACGTCAGGTTCGACGTGCCCCAGGCGGAGTTCTCCGAGGACATCGACGCGTGGGCGCCCATTCCGGTGCACAGCGAGCAACGCATGGTCGAGGTCGCGGTGGAGAAGACGCTGCGCCGCCGGACCTGGTACACGCTCTGGCTGGGGCGGGCCACCTACCGTGAGCCCTACCGCACGCAGGAGCGGAGGTCCTTCCACCGCCTTGACGTTACCCAGGTACGCGACCAGCTCACGGAGGAGGTCGGACGCAAGCTCAGCACCATGGGAACAGAGTTCGACACCTATCTGACCGACGATCTCTCCCACAATGTGAACGCCTACTACACGGGGCTCAACCACTACCTCCAGAAGTACCGCGAGGCGCTCGTCGGCTCCCTCAAGGACCGCGAGCGGGAGCACGACGCGACAGGACGCTGGGTCGAGCGGATCGACGACTTCCACAAGGATCTCCAGGGCGAGATCACCGTGGCGGAGGGGTTCCGCGACGGCCTCATGTCGATCACCTCGGCCCAGGACGGGGTGTGACCATGACCGACACGCCCAGCCCCGTTCCCCGAGCGCTCTCCGAGGTCGCCAAGAGCATCCCGCTCGTGACGGACGAGGAGCTGCTGACGCTGGTCAACTGCCTCACCGTCTCCTCGGATCTCACCCGCTTCCGGCGCGACGACGGGTTCTTCCGGACCTTCTTCACCCGAGCCCTCGGGCTGGACGCCCAGCCGCTGCTCAACCAGAACGTGGTGGAGACGCAGCGGATCCTGACGAACCGCATCGAGGAGCTGACCGCACAGGGAGTGGCGTCCAATCTGGCCCTGGCCCGCGCCGGAGACGTGGTGACGGAGATCCGCCAGGACCTCAGCGCGCTGGGGCAGGCGCAGGACGCCCGGTTCCAGACGCTCGACGCGAGCCTCGTCAAGCTGCACACCCTCTGCGTGGAGCAGCAGCTCCGGTGCGACGCCGAGCGCCACCTGGACCAGCTGATCGACGCGTGGTCCGCGAAGGAGACCTACCGCGGTCTGCCCTGGGCGCTCCAGATCGTCCTGCTGGTCCAGGAGATCTACCGGGGTGCCGTCGGCGAGCACGAGTTCCGCACCGGCGGCGAGACGTACCGGCCCCGGATCGTCAACAAGATCCTCATCGGTCCGCGTACCCAGCTGCCCCTGCTCGCTCTGCTGCATGAGGAAGTCCTCGCCCCCTGCCTCCGGCTGGACCCTCCCGACCGACCCGTGCTCGCCGAGCTCGTCCGGCCCTTCGCGCTCCTGACCGAGGCCGAACGGCGTGAGCACCCCCTCCCGTTCGCCGTCGGCCGGTGCGTGACCCTGGCCGCCGCTTCCCCCGGAGCCCCGGACAGCGTGGAGCGGGCGGTGGCCGAGGCGCGTCACCACCAGCCCCGGCTCAGCCTCACCATGCATCCGCGTGTCTTCGTCCAACAGGTCGTCGCCGCCACGGCCGCGGCCAACATCGCGGTCCGCGAGGCGCTGCACAGCGGCCCCGCCGAGCCCGCGCCCGGCTCCGCGCCCGCCTCCGCGCCGGCACTCCACGGGGCGGTGCCCGTCCCGCGTACGGAACCCTCCGGGCCGTCCGTCCGGGAGGAGAGCGCTCCGCCCGACGTCACGACGGCACCCGACGCCCCGCTGCCCGGACCCAGCTGGGGGCTCGTGCTGGCCGGAGGCGGCGCGAAGGGCGCCTACCAGGTCGGCGTGGTGGAACGCCTCGCCGAGGCCGGGCTGAGGCCGAGTGCCCTGGCGGGAACCAGCATCGGCGCCCTGAACGCCGCGGTGCTCGCCGCCGCCCCCGACCTCGCCGAGGGCGCGTCCCGGTTGCGCGAGGTGTGGAGGGACATCGGAGAGCGCACCTCCGATGCCTTCCCGGACGACGTGGCGCGACTCTCCGTGCCGGACAGCGCCGAATCTCCCCCGCCCGGCCTGCTGGAGCTGCTCCAGCGCAGACGCAGCCCCATCCTGCGGTCCGACTTCATCGAGGGACTGCTCGACGAGTGGGTCGACCCCGAGGCGCTGCTGAGCGGACCCGACCTGTGGGTGGCGGCCTTCCCCTCGGCCACCGGCTGGCGGGGCCTCGGCTGGCTGGTCGATCTCTCCCGGTCCGCCGCGGGCGCCGAGGCCGAGTGGTTCCACGTCCAGCGGATGCGCGGCGACGACGTGCACGGCGCTCTGCTCGCGAGCGCCGCCCTGCCCGGGGTCTTCGCGCCGCAGCAGGTCGCCGGCCGCCCCTACCGGGACGGCGCCCTCGCCGACAACGTTCCTCTCCGTCCACTGGCCACCGAGACGGGCTGCACCGGCGCCGTCGTGGTGCACCTGGGCAACGGGCTGGTGTGGGACGGCGCCGCGTACCCCGACTGCGTTCCTCTGGAGATCCGGCCGACCGAGAACATCGTGGAGCATCCGCGGCACCGCCTGGGCAGCATCGGCGCGCTGCTGGACTTCAGCCCCCGCCGTATCGAGGAACTGCGCGCGCGGGGTTACGCCGACGCGTCGGCCCTGATCACCGAGGTCCACGGCCTGCTGGAACGCGCGCACGCGCTGCGGGAGTCCGGGGACCGGGCCACCGAGGCGATCGACCGCGCCGAGGGCACGGACCGGCCCGCTTCCGAGTAGGGGGCGCTGACGGGCGCGCGCGCTGAAGGAGCGGGCCCTGGGTTCAGTCGGGCCAGGGCAGCCAGGCGTAGAGGCGGAAGCCGCTGTCGTCCCAGCCGTGTTCGAGGCGGCCGCCCGCGAGGGAGGCGCGTTCGGCGAGGCCGATGAGGCCCTGGCCCGCGCCGGGGATCCCCGAGTTCGAGCCGCCGTGGCCGCCGGGTCCGGCGGGGTTGCGGAGCTCGACGCTGAGGCCCTCCCCCGCCGCGCCGCGCACCGCGAGGGTCACGGGCGCGTCGGGCGCGTGCTTGCGGACGTTGGTCAGGCCCTCCTGCACGACCCGGTAGGCCGTACGCCCCGCGACCGGGGGCGCCGCCGCCGCGTCCGCGACCTCCTCCCGTACGGTCACGCGCAGCCCGCCCTCGCGGGACTCGGCCACCAGCTGCTCCAGGTCGGCGAGGACGGGCTGCGGCCGGTCGGTCTCCCCGGGCGAGCGCAGCACGCCGATGATCTCCCGCAGGTCCTCCAGCGCCTGGTGCGCGCTCTCCCTGATCACCCCGGCGGCCCGCTTCACCTGCGCGGGGTCGCCGCCCGGGTTGAACTCCAGCGCGCCCGCGTGGACGCTCAGCAGCGACAGCCGGTGCGCGAGCACGTCGTGCATCTCGCGCGCGATGTCCTCGCGGGCCTCCCGCCGCGCCTCGGAGGCGACGCGTGCGGCGCGTTCGGCGCGCGCGGCGCGGCGCGCGCGGACGTAGAGGCCCCAGCCGATCGCGCAGGCGAGCAGCGTGAAGTAGGTCACCGAGGACTCGGTCTTCGGGTCGTCGGCGCGCGGGCTGTCCGCGAGGAAGATCAGCACGGGCGCGAGCGCCATCACGGCCAGCCACTTCGCGACGCGCGGCCCCCGCTGCGAGACGGCGGTGAAGAGCGCGACGAGGCAGGCGCCGGTGAAGAAGTGCCCGAAGGGCCCGAGGATCAGCAGGATTACGGCGAGCTGCACGGGCCAGCGGCGCCGCCAGAAGAGCGCCGCGCAGGCACCCGCGCCCGCGACCTGCTCCAGCAGCAGCGCCTTGTCCGAGAGATCGGAACCGATCACGACCCGGTCGGAGGTGAGCACCAGGAAGCAGGCGGCGAAGAGGAACGCGCCGATGTCGGCGGCCCACTCCCGCCTCGTACGGCGTTCGCGTCCGCCTCCGCCTCCGCCTCCCGTACCGCTGTCCGCTGTACCGCTGTCTCCCGTGCTGTGCATACGGCGAATCTACGTGCGCACGGCGCCGTCAGGACGTCCCGCGTGCCCTCCGTAGACCTTGGGAGGACACCGCGGCGCCGGGTCCGCGACTTTGGTCGCACTCCCGGCGCCCTCCGCCCGATACCGCGCGACGCCGCCGGTCAGCAGCCTGGAGCCATGAAGAATCTGCTCGGCTTCGCGTGCTTCGTCCTGCTGGCCCAGGGCGTCGGTGGGCTCCTCAGCGAGTTCACCGACGGCTGGTGGACCCCGTGGACGGTGGTGCACAAGATCGGCTTCCTGCACGGTTACGAGGTCTACGTCTGCGTCCTCCTCATCGTGCTCGGCGTCGCGGTGGGCGCCGCGAGCGACACGGTGGGGAAGAAGCGGACGTAGCCCCTCCCGGACTTAGCCCCTCTCGGACGTAGCCCCCCGGTGCGCTACGTCCGCGGCCGTACGGCCGGTGCCGGGCGGGGCAGCAGCGCGACGAGGAGCATCGCCGCCGCGGTGATCGCCGAGGCCGCGAGGAAGGCGGCGGCGTAGCCGTCGGCCGCCGCGCCCTTCGTCGTCCCGCCGTCCGTCGCGTGCGCGGAGACCGTGCCCAGGATCGTCAGGCCGAGGGCGCTGCCGATCTGGCGTGAGGTGTTGACGAGTCCGGCGACGACCCCGGCCTCCTCGGGCGCCGTCCCCGTCGTCGCGGCGTCCGTCATCGGCGTCATGAGCAGCCCGAAGCCGCCCGCCATCACCACGGCCGGGCCCAGGATCGTGCCGAGGAACGTGCCGTCCGCGTCGAGCGCCAGCCCCTGCCACGCGAAGCCCGCAGCGGCCGTCACACCGCCGGCGGCGATCATCGTCCGGCTCCCGAACCGGGCCATCAGCCGGGGCGCCGCCTTCGAGCCCGCGATGATCGCGAGCGTGTGCGGCAGGAACGAGAGCCCGGCGCGCACCGCGCTGTAGCCGAGGACGTTCTGCATGTAGAGCGAGAGGAAGTACCACATCGCGAAGCCGCCGACCATGCTGACGAGCGTCACCAGGTTCCCCGCCGTCACGCTGCGCAGCCTGAACAGGCCGAGCGGCACCAGCGGTTCGGCGCTGCGCTTCTCCACCGCCACGAAGGCGGCCAGCGCGAGCAGCCCGCCCACGAGCGGCAGCAGCGTCCCCGGCGCGTCCCAGGCGTGCGACTCCGTCTGCCCGATCCCGTACGCGAGGGCCGCGACGCCGACCGTCACCAGCGCGGCGCCCGGCAGGTCGAGGCCGCGGCCGGTGCGCTCGTGGCGTTCGCGCAGCGACACGGCGACGAGGGCCACGACCACGGCGCCGACCGGCACGTTGACGAGCAGCACCCAGCGCCAGGAGAGCAGGTCGGTCAGCAGCCCGCCGACGAGGCCGCCCGCGGCGCCGCCCGCCGTGCCCACCGCGGCCCAGGTCGCGATGGCCCGGGTCCGCGCGGGGCCCTCGGGGAAGGTGGAGGTCAGCAGCGAGAGCGTGACGGGCGCCAGCACGGCGGCGCCGACGCCCTGCGCGGCCCGCGCGGCGATCAGCGTCCCCGGGTCCTGCGCGAGCCCGCCCGCGAGGCTGGCGGCGGTGAAGAGCCCGAGGCCCGTCAGATACACGGGCTTGCGCCCGAACAGGTCGGCGGCGCGCCCGCCGAGGAGCAGGAAGCCCGCGAACGTCAGCGCGTAGGCGTTCACGACCCACTGCAGCGCGGAGGGGCTGAGGCCGAGGCCGTCGCGGATGCCGGGCAGCGCGACGTTCACCACGGACACGTCCAGCACCACGAGGAACTGGCCGATGCTGGAGGCGAGGACGACGGCCCAGGCGCGCGGCGCGGGCACGCGCCCGCCCGGGCCGTCCGGGCCCCCGTCCGCCGTGTCCTCCGCGGGGGAGGCGGTTGAGGAAGACATGACGACCATCCTGGCGACGCGGGTACGGGCGCCGCATCGGGACAACGGCCGAGCGGGGTCCGGACTTGGACCTAGGTCGAAGTCCGCACCCGCGCGCCCGCATACCCTGGTGCGGAACCCCGGAACCCCGGAACCCCGGAACCCCCGAATCCCGGAACCCCGTTTCCCGACCAGGAGCCAGCCGTGTACTTCACCGACCGTGGCATCGAGGAGCTCGCCAAGAGGCGTGGCGAGGAGGAGGTCAGCTTCGAGTGGCTGGCCGAGCAGCTACGGACGTTCGTCGACCTCAACCCGGACTTCGAGGTCCCGGTCGAGCGCCTGGCGACGTGGCTGGCCCGGCTGGACGACGAGGAGGACGAGGACGACTGACGTCGTCCGCACGGAGAACTCCGGGCTTCTTGCCACAACGCGATACGCGACATATCGTGTCTCCCCAGAGACGCGATATGTCGTCGTGTCGTCGTTCGTCCACGCCTACGCCTACGCCCGGGAGGCCACCGTGCCCGCCGAACACTCGTGGCAGATCTCCGAGCCGCAGAAGATCGAGTTCACGGAATCCGTGACGGAGCTGCATGTCCGCGCCGTCAACGGGACGGTGAACGTCGTGGGGACCGACGAGCCCGCCACCCGGCTGGAGATCGGCGCGGTCGAGGGCCCGGCACTGGTCGTCACGCGCGAGGGCGGCAAGCTCGTCGTCGCGTACGAGGACCTGCCGTGGAAGGGCTTCCTCAAGTGGCTCGACCGCAAGGGCTGGCGGCGCTCGGTGGAGGTCTCGGTCTCCGTCCCCGCGCGCGCCTCGCTCAACGTGGGCGTGGTCGGGGCCAGCGCGGTCGTCTCCGGGATGCGCGGGCGTACGGACGTGCGCGGCGTCTCCGGCGACTCGACCCTCGTCGGGCTCGCGGGCCCCGTGCGCGCCGAGACCGTCTCCGGCGCCGTGGAGGCCCAGCGGGTGACGGGCCCGCTCCGCTTCCACTCCGTCTCCGGGGACCTCACCTTCATCGACGGGGGCTCGCACGTCCACGCCGAGACGGTCAGCGGCTCCGTGGTGCTGGACGTCGGCCCGGACGCGCCCCGCGAGGCGGACATCAAGCTGACGACGGTCTCCGGCGAGGTCGCCATACGGCTGCCGGAGGACGTGGACGCCGCCGTGGAGGCGCGTACCACCAGCGGCGGTCTCTCCAGCGCCTTCCCCGAGCTGCGCACCGACGGGCAGTGGGGCGTGCGCCAGGCGCACGGCACGCTCGGCGCGGGCGCCGGGACGCTGCGGGCCGAGACCGTCTCGGGCGGCCTCGCGCTGCTGAAGCGCCCGAAGGAGGAGCCACCCGGCCCCGATGTGCCGCCGAGCGGCGCGGAAGGTGATACTCCGGATGCGCCCGCGGCACCCTCTGCGGCCCCCACTGCACCGAAGGACCTGTGACATGCCCCCCGTCTTCGCCCACGGACGTCTCCGCCTCTACCTGCTGATGCTGCTGGACGAGGCGCCCCGGCACGGCTACGAGGTGATCCGGCTGCTCGAAGAGCGCTTCCAGGGGCTGTACGCGCCCTCGGCCGGGACCGTCTACCCGCGCCTCGCCAAGCTGGAGGCCGAGGGCCTCGTCAGCCACACCACCGAGGGCGGCCGGAAGGTCTACGCGATCACGGAGGCGGGCCGCGCCGAGCTCGCCAGCCGCCAGGCCGAACTGGCCGAGCTGGAGATCGAGATCCGCGACTCCCTCTCCGCGCTCGCCGCCGACCTCCGCGAGGACGTCAGCGGCTCCGCGGACGACCTCCGCCGCGAGATGCGCGAACAGGCGCGCAGCGCGGGCTCCGCCTCCGGCGAGGAGGCCGTCTCCGGGGACTGGGAGTCGTGGAAGACGGCCAAGGAGGAGATGCGGCGGGCCAAGGACGAGTGGAAGGAACAGGCCCGCAAGGCCAAGCAGGAGGCCCAGCAGGCACGCCGCCGCGCCCGCAAGGAGCGTGAGGCGCACACGGAGGCGGTGGAGGAGGTGCAGCGCATCGCGCGCCAGGTGCAGGACCAGATCCAGTCGCACATGCGGTCCGGGGACTGGCAGGGCGCCGTCCGTGAGGGCATGTCCGAACTCTCCCGCGAGATGGGCAACCTGGGCCGCGTCGCGGGCCACACCACGAGCTGGCCGCCGTACGTCCGCCCGGCCCCGGAAGAGCCGGAGCCCGCGCCCGAGGAGGCCGAGGAGGCCTCTGGCGATCCGGCGAGGGACCTGGAGCGCGCGCTCGACCGCTTCCGCGACGACGTCCGCGACACCGCCCGCGACAACGGCGTCACCGACGACCAGCTCCGCGAGGTCCGCCGCCACCTCTCGACTGCCGCCGCCCATATCGCAGCGGCGCTACGCAAGAGCTGACGCCTGTCCGCGCCAGCGGCAATGAGACGTGCCCCGATAGGGGCGCGGGGAACTGCGCGCCCAGCCACCGCGCACCCGCACCCGGCAGCGGCCGGGCAGGGGCTGCCCCTTGGCGTGCGTCGCGGGACGCGCGTGTTTCGGGGCCGGGCGCGCAGTTCCCCGCGCCCCTGGAGGGCGTGCCCGGCGGTCAGCGGTTGAGGTCTTCCAGGTCTTCGAGCATGCGGGCGGCGAGGTCGCGTTCGGCCTCGTAGTAGCGCTCGGACCAGCGGAGGACGAGTTCGGGGTAGGCCCAGGAGGGGTCGTCGCGGGCGGCGTCCGCGTCCGCCGCCGCGCGCTCGCGCATCTTCTCCGCGTACGCCTGATGTTCGCGGAGGACATCGCCCGCGGCACCCGGTTCGAGCAGGTGGCCGAGCCAGAGGCGGAGCATGACCCCGTGCTTGAGGACGGGCGGCTCGACGGGCGCGCCGCGGGCCCATGCGCGTACCGCCGCACGTCCCTCGTCCGTGATCGCGTAGACCCGCTTGTCCCGGTTGCCGGTCGCCTGCGGAACGGTCCGCGAGGTGACGTACCCGGCACCTTCCAGCCGCTTCAGCTCGCTGTAGATCTGGCTGAAGGACGGCGACCAGTAGAAGAAGCCGAGGGACTTGTCGGCCCACTTCTTCAGGTCGTAGCCGGACAGCTCCCTCTCGAAGGAGAGCAGCCCCAGCACGGCCCAGCTCGTCGGCGGCAACGGCCGCCCGTCCTCGGACTCACGCTTTCGTGCCACGCGGCGACTCTACGCCGGGAGACCACCGCTCTTCCTCCCTCGGGGTATTCCTGTTAGGAACAGCGCATGGAGTTCGATCTGACGGGGCGCGTCGCCGTCGTCACGGGCGCGGCACGCGGGCAGGGCGCGGCGCACGCCCGTACGCTCGCCGCCGCCGGCGCCGCGCTCGTCCTCACGGACCTGGACGAGGCGGGCGGCGCCGCGGTCGCGGGCGAGCTGGACGAGGCGGTGTTCGTGCCGCACGACGTCGCCTCGGCGGCGGGCTGGGCCCGTGTCACGGACGCGGCCCGCGCCCGGTTCGGGCGGATCGACGTGCTGGTCAACAACGCGGGGCTGTGGCGTACCGCGCCCGTCGGGGAGCAGACGGAGGAGGGGTTCAGGGCGCTGCTGGACGTCAATCTCCTCGGGCCGTTCCTCGGCATCCAGGCCGTGCTGCCCGCGCTGCGCGAGGCGGGCGGCGGCTCGGTCGTCAACATCTCCTCCACGGCGGGGCTCACCGGCATCCCGGGCCACAGCGCCTACGGGGCGACGAAGTTCGGGCTGCGGGGCCTGACCAGGTCGGCGGCGCTCGACCTCGCGCCCGAGGGGATACGGGTCAACTCCGTGCACCCCGGCGCCGTCGACACCCCGATGATCGCGGGCGTCGAGGGCGCGGGCGCGCGCGTGCCGCTGGGGCGGATCGGGGCCCCGCGCGACGTGACGGGGCTGGTGCTCTTCCTCGCCTCGGACGCCTCCTCGTACGTGACGGGGGCCGAGTTCGCGGTGGACGGGGGCTCCACGGCGTGACGACGGCCAAGGGCTCCGCCAGCCTCGACCTGTGGCGGCACGGGCTCGGCACGCTCCCCGACTCCCTCTGGGAGCGTACGGAGCTGCGCGTGCTGATCCTCGCCGACAACGCGCTGACGCGGGTGCCGCCCGGACTGGGTCGCCTCACCCGTCTCCGTACGCTCGACCTCGGCCACAACCTCCTCACCGGGGTCCCGGACGAGCTGACGGGGCTGCCGCTGGCCGACTGCCTCTATCTGCACGCCAACCGGCTCACCGCGCTGCCCGCGTCGCTGGGCCGCCTCTCCGCGCTCCGTTATCTCAACGTCGGCGAGAACCGGCTCACCCGCCTCCCCGAGAGCCTCGGCGCGCTCGCCTCGCTCGTCGAGCTGCGCGCCCCGCACAACCGCCTCACCGCCCTCCCCGAGACGCTCGGCGGCCTGCGCGCCCTGCGCGAACTGTGGCTGCGCGGCAACGCGCTCACCGCCCTCCCGGCCGCCGTCTCCACGCTGGCGGAGCTGCGCCACCTCGACCTCCGGGAGAACGCGCTGGACGAGGTCCCCGCGCCGCTGGAGGGCCTGCCGCGCCTGCGCCACCTGGACCTGCGCGCCAACCGCCTGCGCACGCTCCCCCACTGGCTCGCCGCGCTCCCGGCCCTCGAAAAGCTCGACCTGCGCTGGAACCCCCTCGAACCGGACCCCGCCCACCTGCCCCTCCTGGACGCCCTGCGGGAGAAGGGGTGCTTCGTCCTGCTCTAGCGCTCTGGCCGGATAGGTTCGCCGGGTTGGTGTCCGTGGGCCAGCGCCCGGTTTGCTGACCGGCATGAATGCTTCCTCGACGGCAACGAGCGTACTGCTGGTGGTGGTTGGTGCCGCCGTAGGTCTCATCCCGGCCTACGCGATGGAGAGGAGGAAGGAGCGGCATGCCCTGGCGGTGCGTTGGGACGCGTCGCTCTACGACCTGTGCAAGGAGTGCGCCGCCTCGGTGCGGCAGCTCGTTCATCTGAGCCATCGCCTCGACCGGCTCGCGGACCGTGACGAGCAGCGCAGGAAGGTCGATGACGAACTCGCCCGGCTCCGGTCCGTGGTGCAGCAGCTGCGCATCCTGGGGACGGCGGAGCTCCAGCAGGCGGCCAGGGAAGTCGAGCACCACGCCTGGTGGGTGCGCGCCGTGCACGAGGGCCGTCCGGACGAGCTCATCGGTCATTACGGTGGCCGTGCGGTGGAAGACCGGCTGAGAGACGCGATGCGCAGATTGTTCGTGGCCACACGCCGTCAGCTTGGCGTGAAGGACCCCGACGCCGTGGTCTCGGACGATCCGATCGACCCCAGGCGCCCGGCTCCCTGACCACGTCAGCGGCGGGCGGTTGGTGCGTCGGCCGTGAGCGTGCGTGACGTCCGGGACGTCGGTCTCCTTCCAGGTGCACCGGAAGGAGATGCGGGAGCGGTGCGGCAGCACCGGGCCCCGTCACCGTGAGGCGTCCGCCAGCGTGGCCCGGCAGGCGTCGGGGGTGCCCCAGGCGGAGCGGAGGGCCGTGGCCTTGCGGAGGAGGAGGGTGAGGTCGTACTCGTCGGTGTAGCCGAGGGCGCCGTGGACCTGGAGCGCGGCGCGGGCCGCGGCGTACGCGGCGTCGCAGCAGGCGGCCTTCGCCGCCGGGAGGTCGCGCGGGTCGGTGCCCGCCTCGTCGCCCCGTACGCGCAGCGCCGCGGCGAAGAGCAGGGGCTCGGCGTACTCCAGCGCGACGGCGATCGTCGAGAGGCGGTGCTTGACGGCCTGGAAGGAGCCGATGGGGCGGCCGAACTGGGCGCGGACCTGGGCGTGTGCGACCGTGCCGTCGAGCAGCGCCCGGCCCGCGCCCAGCGCCTGCGCGGCGGTCAGCAGCGTGGCCAGCTCCCGTACGCGTGAGGCGGCGCCCGGCGCGACGCGCTCCGAGGGCGTGACGCGGACGAGGCGCCGTGCCGGGTCGACGGAGGCCACGGGCTCGTCGGAGGGGATGGCGAGGCAGAGCCCGTCCCCGGCGAGCGCGAAGGCGGCGTCGGCGACGTGCGCGTCGAGCGCGTGCCGCGCGGCGGGGTCGGCGACGGTGGCGAGGAGCTCGCCGGAGAGCAGTCCGGGGAGCCAGGGCAGGTTCCCGGCACCCGCGGCGCGGGCCAGACCGAGGCCCGCCGCGACCGCGACGGTCTCGACGAGCGGTCCGGGGGCGCCCGCGCGGCCGATCTCCAGGAAGGCGGAGGCGAGTTCGGGCGGGTACCAGCCGAGCCCGTCCGCCTCCTCCGGCACGGCGAGCGCCGTCAGGCCCGTATCCGCGAGGGAGCGCCACAGCGCGCGGCCCTGCTCCGGGTCGCCCGCCGCCCAGGCGCGGTCGGCCTTCAGCGGCGCGGCGTCGTCGAGCAGCCGCCGCACCGTGGCGGCGTACGTACGGTGGTCCTCATCGGGCCGGAAGTCCACGTCAGCGTCCTCTCGGCAGGCCGAGCCCGCGCTCGGCGATGATGTCGCGCTGTATCTCGTTCGTTCCCGCGTAGACGGGTCCCGCGAGAGCGAAAATCCAACCCTCTGTCCAGGGATCCTCCGCGAACTCTCCTTCGGGGCCGCGCAGTTCGCGTGCCGTCTCGTGGAGGGCGAGGTCGAGCTCGGACCAGAAGACCTTGTTCATGGAGGATCCGGCGGCCCCCGCCCCCGCGTCCGCTGGCCCCGGCGGGCCGCCGGACGCCGCCGCGTACCCGGCGAGCTGGTAGGCGCGGGCCGCGCTCCAGGCGTCGGCGACGCGGTCCCGGTACGCCTCCGGGGCGCCGCGCTCGCGCCAGAGGGCGAGCAGCCGGTCGGCCGACGCCGTGAAGCGGCCCGGCGAACGGAGCGTGACGCCGCGCTCGTTGCCCGCCGTCGCCATCGCCGCGCGCCAGCCCTGGCCCGGCTCGCCGATCACGTCGGCGTCGGGGACGAAGACCCCGTCGAGGAAGAGCTCGGCGAAGGCGGGCTTGCCGTCGAGCCGCCCGATGGGCCGCACCGTCACGCCCTCGGCGTCGAGCGGGAACATCAGATACGTCAGGCCCCGGTGCCGCTCCTGCGCGGGGTCGCTGCGGAAGAGCCCGAAGGCGCGGTCGGCGAAGGCGGCGCGCGAGGACCAGGTCTTCTGGCCGGTCAGCAGCCAGCCCCCGGCCGTGCGTTCGGCGCGCGAGCGGAGCGAGGCGAGGTCGGAGCCCGCCTCGGGCTCGGACCACGCCTGGGCCCAGACGGTCGCGCCGGAGGCCATCGGGGGGAGGATCCGCGCGAGTTGCTCCTCCGTGCCGTGCGCGAAGAGGGTCGGCGCGAGGAGGTTGACGCCGTTCTGGCCGACCCGGCCGGGGGCGCCCGCCGCGTAGTACTCCTCCTCGAAGACCAGCCACTCGGTGAGCGTGGCCCCCCGCCCCCCGTAGGCGCGCGGCCAGGTGAGCACCGACCAGCCCCCGTCGTACAGCTCGCGCTCCCAGGCGCGGTGGGCGGCGAAGCCCTCGGCGGTCTCCAGGGACGGGAGCGGCACGGCGGGCACGTGCGCGGCGAGCCAGGCGCGGGCCTCCGCGCGCAACTCCCGCTCGGCGGTGCTGGGTTCGAGATCCACGATGCCTCCCTAACAATTGTTTGGTAGGTTAGCGTCAGGCCCGTCAGCCCGTCGAGAGGTGCTCGGATGGCTCGGAAGGCTCCGAAGACGCGAGACACACCCGCCCCTCCCCCCTATGTGCCGGGACACGGCCTCCTGACCGGCAGGACCGCGGTCGTCACGGCGGCGGCGGGCAGCGGCATCGGCGGCGCCACCGCGCGCCGCCTCCTGGAGGAGGGCGCCGAGGCCGTCGTCCTCGGGGACGCGCACGAGCGGCGGCTCGCGGAGAGCTCCCGCGCCCTCGCGGAGGAGTTCGGCGAGAAGCGCGTCTCGGCGCTGCCCTGCGACGTGACGCGGGAGGACGAGGTGCGGGCCCTCCTCGCGCGCTGCGCCGAGCGGCACGGCCGGCTCGACGTGCTGGTCAACAACGCGGGACTGGGCGGCACGGCGGAGCTCGCGGAGATGACCGACGAGCAGTGGTCGCGCGTCCTCGACGTCACGCTGAACGGCACGTTCCGCTGTACGCGCGCCGCGCTGCGCGCGATGCGGGACCAGCCCGGCGGCGGCGTGATCGTCAACAACGCCTCGGTCGTCGGCTGGCGCGCCCAGCGCGGCCAGGCGCACTACGCGGCGGCGAAGGCGGGCGTCATGGCCCTCACCCGCTGCGCCGCGCTGGAGGCGGCGGAGCACGGCATCCGGGTCAACGCGGTCGCGCCGAGCCTCGCCCTCCACCCGCACCTGGCGAAGGTCACCACGCCCGAGCTGCTGGAGGAGCTGACCACGCGCGAGGCGTACGGGCGGCACGCCGAGCCCTGGGAGGTGGCGAACGTGATCGTGTTCCTGGCCAGCGGCTACTCGTCGTACATGACGGGCGAGACCGTCTCCGTCAGCAGCCAGCATCCGTAGCCACGTGGGACTGGCCGAGAATGGGCGCATGGGAAGCACGGGAACCACGGGATCGACGGGATCGACGGGATCGACGGGATCCACGGTGACGCCGAAGAAGACCGCCCCGCCGACGGGCCGCAGGGCGGAGCTGCTCGCGACCGCCGCCGAGGTCTTCGCCGAGCAGGGCTACAGCGCGACGACGGTCCGTACGATCGCCGACCGCGCGGGCATGCTCGCCGGAAGCCTCTACTACCACTTCGACTCCAAGGAGTCGATGGCGGACGAGATCCTGAGCGGCTTCCTCCACGACCTGTGGGCCGGGTACGAGCGGATCGAGGCGGCCGGGCTGGCGCCGCGCGCGACGTTCGAGGGGCTGGTCGCCGAGTCGTTCGCGCAGATGGAGCGGCACCGCCCCGCGGTCGTCATCTACCAGAAGGAGGCCCGCGGCCTGGCCTCCCTGCCGCGCTTCGGCTATCTGACGGAGTCCCAGCGGAAGTTCCGCGAGCTGTGGACCGCGACCCTGGAGCGCGGCGTCGCCGACGGCAGCTTCCGGGCCGGTCTGGACGTGCCCCTCGCCTACCGGTTCGTCCGGGACACGGTGTGGGTGGCGGCCGTCTGGTTCCGGCCGGACGGCAGGAAGAGCGCGGCGCAGGTCGCCGAGCAGTACACCTCGATGGTGCTGGACGGCATCGCGACGCAGACGTAGACGCAGACGGCGTAGACGCAGTCGACTCGGAGGAGCGTGGGCACGATGACGGCGAACGGTGAGGCGTACGTGATCGGGGCGGTCCGCTCCCCCGTCGGCAGGCGCGGCGGCGCGCTCTCCACGGTCCACCCGGCCGACCTCGGCGCCCACGCGCTGCGCGCGCTGATGGAGCGTACGGGCGTGGACCCGGAGGCCGTCGAGGACGTCGTCTTCGGCTGCCTGGACGCGGTCGGCCCGCAGGCCGGGGACATCGCGCGCACCAGCTGGCTCGCCGCAGGGCTCCCCGAGTCCGTGCCCGGCGTCACCGTCGACCGGCAGTGCGGCTCCTCGCAGCAGGCCCTGCACTTCGCCGCGCAGGCCGTCATGTCCGGCACCAGCGACCTGGTGGTCGCGGGCGGCGTCCAGAACATGTCGCAGATCCCCATCGCCTTCGCCAGCCGCCAGGCCGCCGCGCCGCTCGGCCTCACCGAGGGCCCGTACCAGGGCTCGGAGGGCTGGCGCGCCCGCTACGGGGACGCTCCCGTCGACCAGTTCCACGGCGCCGAGACGATCGCCCGGCAGTGGGGCATCGAGCGCGAGGAGATGGAGCGCTGGGCGCTCGGCTCCCACCAGCGCGCCGTCCGCGCCCAGGACGAGGGCCGCTTCGCCCGCGAGATCGCGCCGTACGTCACGCCGTCCGGGGACGTCGCCGCCGACGAGGGGCCGCGCCGCGACACGAGCCTGGAGAAGATGGCGGGGCTCGCGCCCGTCGTCGAGGGCGGCCGGATCACGGCCGCCGCCTCCTCCCAGATATCGGACGCGGCCTCGGCGCTGCTGCTGGCCTCACCGGAGGCCGTCCGCGTCCACGGCCTCACGCCGCGCGCCCGGATCCACCACCTCTCGGCGCGCGGCGAGGACCCCATCCGGATGCTCTCGGCCCCGATCCCGGCGACCGCGTACGCGCTGAAGAAGACCGGCCTGTCCATGGACGACATCGACCTCGTCGAGATCAACGAGGCATTCGCGCCCGTCGTCCTCGCCTGGCTCCACGACACCGGCACCGACCCCGACAGGGTCAACGTCAACGGCGGCGCCATCGCCCTCGGCCACCCCCTGGGCGCGACGGGGGCCCGCCTGATGACCACGCTCCTCCATGAACTGGAGCGCACGGGCGGCCGGTTCGGCCTCCAGACGATGTGCGAGG
The DNA here is from genome assembly GCF_043202595.1 of Streptomyces sp. NPDC048172. Lineage (NCBI taxonomy): Bacteria > Bacillati > Actinomycetota > Actinomycetes > Kitasatosporales > Streptomycetaceae > Streptomyces > Streptomyces sp. NPDC048172. The sequence continues at coordinate 1,089,390 of NZ_JBIDAT010000001.1, read as the reverse complement.
GCGGCGGCCAGGCGAACGTCACGATCGTGGAGCGGCTGGCCTGAGGCTCGTGGAAGCGTCATGAGTACGTGGCGTTCATCTTCGCCGCGAGCCGGGAATTCACCGTCCCCTCCGCCGGATTACGGACCCGGTGCACGGTGGAGACCCAGTGCCCGTTCGTCCAGAACGCCATCAGGTCGCCGATGTTGATGACGAATCCGCCGGGCACATGGGGAACGTCGTCGTGAGGCTCCCCCAGTCGGTGTGGGGGCCCATGCGCCGCTGCCCGGGCAGCGGCGGCGCGGAAGTCCGCGGGCTCCTCCGGCCAGGCGTTCGCCCGCGTCCAGGGCGCGTCCTTGCCGCCGCATCGTGCCCGGTGCTCCGGGGCGTGGCCGCGTACACGCGTCCCGTCAACTCCTCCGGAACGCCGTGCCCGACGACGGTGAAGAACCCGGAACTCTCGCACGCGCGCCCGATCTCCCGCGCGACGGAGATCCGGCCCCTTTCGCCGTTACCCGCCGACAGATCGACGACGGGGACGAATTCGCTGTCATTTCCCATACGTTCAAGGGTTCCGTTGAAGCGACCCCGGAGACCCGTCGTCACGTCCGCGCGGGAAGGCGGCCACGGGCCCGCCCGTAACCCTCAACCCCGCGCTTGAACCGTCCCCTCCACCGGCTCAGACGTTGACCGTGTCCGACGCCTCGTCGAAGCGGTCGTCCGGGGAGACGGCGACGGCCTCGGGGCCCGCGCCCGACAGCAGGGCCTCGGCCAGGGCCGCCGAGCAGGCCATGTAGGTGGAGTCCAGGTCGATGTCCGTCGCGACGACCCACGCGCGGTCGGTGGGCCACCACAGGTGAGGGCCCTCGCGGAACTCGTTCGCGTACGGGCGTCCCAGGCCGACGCCCACCTGCCGTACGGCGCCGACGGGGCCCGTGAACAGGACGTGGTCGCGGTGCGGGAGCTCCAGGCGCGGCGCCTTGGAGACGTCCAGGCCGGGCGGGGGCATCGCGGCGGCCCTGGCGGCGCGGAGCTCCTCCTCGGTCTCCGTCCCGTCGCCGATCACGGAGACGACGCACGACGAGCTGTTCTCCCGCGCGTCCCCGAGGAAGCCGAAGCCGTCCCACACCGTGAAGACGCAGGCGTCCGGCGTCCCGGTGTGCGCGGCGAGCACCGGGACGAGCGCGTCGAGCTGGCCGTCGGCGAGCTGGCCCCCGCACGGCTCGTCGTCCTCGTCCCAGGGCGCGGGCCCCTCGGGCACATGTCCGGGCGCGGGGCGCGAGAGCCGCTCCCACTGCGCGGTGGCGTGCAGCGTCCGGCCCGTCCACGCGGCGACCGCGCCCCAGGTCAGCTCGCGGTCCTCGTCGAGCAGCACGGAGTGCGGCAGCCGTACGTACGCCTCGTACCCGGGCGGCACGAGCGAACCGGCCACCGGACCGCCGAAGTCGGTGACGGCGGCGCGCAGCCAGCCGCCCAGCCGACGGCACTCGGCGCGCTCGCGCACGGGCAGCAGATCGGGGGCTCCGGGCGCGGTCCCGGACGCGTGGGAACTCATACCCGGAAGTATCCCGGTGCCCGGCCGGATGCTGCCCCTGGAGGGGTGTGAGGGGTGTTCCAGTCGATGTGGTGGCCGTACGTCTCCTGAATCCGCTTGCCGTTCGCCATGCGCGGCAGGAGCAGCGGCATCAGCAGGTCGCGGAAGACGCGGGCGACGGGCCCGGCGGCCTTGTTGCTGTTGACCCGGGCGGCCTGCTTCGCGATCCGCTCGACGCGCGGGCGGCGCAGCGTCTCGTACGCGGCGAAGGCCCGCTCGACGGTGGGGAGATCGCGCAACGCCCTGGCCAGCTCCACGGCGTCCTCGACGGAGAGCGAGGCGCCCTGGCCGGAGGAGGGCGAGGGGGCGTGGGCGGCGTCGCCGATGATGATCATCCGGCCGCGGTGCCAGGTGGGCACGCCCGGCATGGCGTGGATCGGGCCGGCGGGCATGATCTCCCGGCTCGCGCGGACCAGTTCGGCGGCGGGACCGGCGTCGTCGGCGAAGAGCTCCACGAGGCGGCGGCGCCACTCCTCGGCGCCGGTGGCCTCGGCCTCGCCGCGGGCGGGCTCGTCGGGGCGCGGCACATTGGCGAACCACCACACCTGGCCGTCGGGGGCGAGCGCGTAGCCCAGGAAGGCGCGCTTGCCGAACACCATCCGGTAGCAGCCCGGTTCGGCGTCCACGGGCACCCCGCGGGTGTAGCCGCCGAGCCCGACGAGACCGGCGTACGCGGGGGCCGGGGCGGCGGGGTCGATGAGCGTGCGGACCGTCGAGTGCAGGCCGTCGCAGCCGATCAGCAGGTCGCCGTGGGCCTCGCCGCCGTCGGCGAAGACGGCACGGACGCCGTCGCCGGTGTCCTCCGCGTCGACCAGGCGCGCGCCCTGCTCGATCCGCACGCCACGGCGCCGCGCCTCGTCGTGCAGTGCGCGGCAGAGGTCGGCGCGCTTGAGGGTGCGGCTGGTGAAGCCGCCGTCCGGGCCGCTGGTGCGGATCTGCCCCAGGGCCTTGCCGGTGGTGGAGAACAGGTCGATGCGAGGGGTCGGGAAGCCCGCGGCGACGGCCGGCTGGTCGGCCTCTATCGCGCGCAGGGCGTCGATGCCGTTGGAGCCCAGGGTGAGGAAGACGCCGACGCCGTCGGCACCGGTGGGGCGGGCTTCGTGGACCGTCGCCTCGATGCCCGCCCGCTGCAGGGCCATGGCGGCGGCGGGTCCGGCGATGCCGCCGCCGATGATGAGTGCCTTCACGATGCGTGTCCCTTCGCGGCGTTGTTGCAACGGACAGTTATTTAGCTTGATCTAACTAAATAGTAGGGCTAGGATGTCGCCGTGACAAGTCGTGAGGAACGCGTGAACGAGGTCCTGCTCGCGGGCCGCAAGCTCTCCACCGCCGCGGTGCTCTTCCACTCCGCGCTCGCCGCCGGTCAGGGGCTGAGCGCCACCGACACCAAGGCCCTGGACCTGGTCCAGCGCCTCGGCCCGATGACGGCGGGCGAGCTCGCCCGGCACCTGAGCCTGAAACCGGCCTCCGTGACCGCGCTCATCGGACGGCTGGAGAGCAAGGACGCGCTGCGCAAGGTGCCGCACCCGCAGGACGGGCGGAAGGTGGTGCTGGAGTTCGACGAAGCGTTCGCGGCCCGCACGGCGCATCTCTTCGACGACCTGGTCGGCTCACTGCGGGAGCTGTGCGAGCACTACACCGACGACCAGCTCGACACCATCGCGCAGTTCACGACGGAGGCGGCGCGACGGCAGACGGACGCGACCCGGAAACTCACCTGACCCGGACGGCGCCGTGGCCGTAGGTTCCGTACGCATGGCGACCGTGATCTGCACCTGGCGCGAGGACTTCGACAACGCGGACGTGAACGCGCTGCACGCCGAGGGCTTCGGGCATCCCCCGCTCGGCATCGACTGGTGGGCGCAGGTGCGCCGTCACAGCCTGGGCTGGGTCTGCGCGCGACGGGATGGGGGCGCGCTCGTGGGCTTCGTCAACGTGGCCTGGGACGGCGGCGTGCACGCCTTCGTGCTGGACACCGTGGTCGCCGGTGCCGCGCGCCGCGAGGGGGTCGGCGCCGAGCTGGTGGCGGCGGCGGTGCGGGGCGCGCGGGAGGCGGGCTGCGAGTGGCTGCACGTCGACTTCGACCCGCACCTGCGCGACTTCTACCTCGGCGCGTGCGGCTTCACGCCGACGGACGCGGGCCTGATCGCGCTCTGAGTCCTGAGTCCCTGAGGAGGCCCCGGGACTCACTCCGGCGGCTGGGCGCCGTAGACGGGCTCGGGGTCGGGGGACTTGGACAGCAGCGCGCGCAGCGGGGCGTCCAGCTCGGCCGGGTCCCAGCGCGCGGCCTTGTCGGTGGTGGCGGCGCGGCGCCAGCCGTCCATGACGGTGATGCGCCCGCCCTCGGCCTCGAAGACGCGTCCCGTGATGCCGTGCGAGGCGGGCGAGCCGAGGTAGACGACGAGAGGCGAGACGTTCTCGGGGGCCATGGCGTCGAACGCGTCGTCCTCGGCGGGCGCCGCCATCGACTCCGCGAAGGTCCCCTCCGTCATCCGCGTACGCGCGGCGGGCGCGATGGCGTTGACCTGCACCCCGTACCGCGCGAATTCCTCGGCGGCGACGAGCGTGAGCGCCGCGATCCCCGCCTTGGCCGCCGTGTAGTTGCCCTGCCCGACCGCGCCCAGCAGCCCCGCACCCGAGGAGGTGTTCACGATGCGCGCGGCCTCGGGCCTGCGCCCCGACTTGGTCTCCGCGCGCCAGTGCGCCGCGGCCTGCCGCATGGGCAGGAAGTGGCCCCGCAGATGGACGCGGACGACGGCGTCCCAGTCGTCCTCGTCGAGGTTGACGAGCATACGGTCGCGCAGGAAGCCCGCGTTGTTGACGAGGGTGTCGAGGCGGCCCCAGCGTTCGAGGGCGGTGTGGACGAGGTTGGCGGCGCCCGTCGTGTCGGCGATGTCGTCCGTGGAGACGGCCGCCTCGCCGCCCGCGGCCCGTATCTCGCCCGCCACCTGGGCCGCCGGGGTCTCGCCGCCGTCCGCGCCGTCCAGGGCCACGCCCAGGTCGTTGACGAGCACCCGCGCGCCCGCGCGGGCGAACGCGAGGGCGTGTGCCCGCCCGAGTCCGCGCCCCGCTCCGGTGACGACGACGACACGGTCCTTCGCGAGAGGGTTCGCAAGAGGGTGGTTCATCGCGCTCTCCTTGTAGGTCGTTGCCGTTCCGTTCAGGGCGCCTCCGGCGTGCGGGCCGTCGCTTCGTGCAGGGCCAGCCGCTCGCCGCCGCCGTGCACCGCGAGCGACGCGCCCGTGACGTACCGGGCGCGCGGCGAGGCCAGGAAGAGGCACGCCTCGCCGACCTCCTCCGGCTCCGCGAGCCGCCCCGCGGGGATCGTGCGGGCGAGCGCCGACAATTCCGTGCCCGAGTCCGTGCCCGGGGCCGTGTGCCGGTCCTTCCCCTCCCCGAAGTGTTCCCGGAGGCGCTCCGTCCCGACCATCCCGAGCACGAGAGTGTTGACCCGTACGCCGTCGGGCGCCCACTCGGCGGCCAGTGAGCCCGCGAGGGAGGCGAGGCCCGCCTTGGCCGCGCCGTACGCCGCGGTGCCCGGCGAGGGGCGGGTGCCGCTGACGCTGCCGATCATCAGGACCGAGCCGCCGTCCGGCTGGCCGCGCATCACGCGGTGCGCGGCACGGGCCATGAACAGCGGGGCGAGCAGGTTGAGTTCGAGCACCCGGGCGTGCTGCGCGGCCTCCCCCTCGGCGACGTCCCGCCGGGGGGTGCCGCCCGCGTTGTTCACCAGCACGTCGAGCGAGCCGTGCTCGCGGGCGAGCCGGGCGCACAGCTCCTCACCCGCCCGCGCGTCCCGTACGTCCAGGGGCTCGTACCGCGCCTCACGTGCGCCGTCCGTGATTCCACGCTCCGGCGCGTGTCTGCCACACACGACCACGTCCGCGCCCTCGCGCAGGAAGACGCGGGCAATTCCCGCCCCCACGCCGCGCGTTCCGCCGGTGACAAGTACGACCGCCATGGCTTACCTTTCCACCAAACAAACGTTAGGTGGAAAGGTAGCTGATACCGCCATGTCTGTCTCCACCTCCCGGCCCCGCGACGGCGTCGCCGTCGTCACCGTCGACCATCCGCCCGTCAACGCCCTGCCGGTGAAGGGCTGGTTCGCGCTCGCCGACGCGGTGCGCGCCGCCGGGCGCGACCCCGACCACCGCGTCGTCGTCCTCACCGCGGCGGGCCGCGGCTTCAACGCGGGCGTCGACATCAAGGAGATGCGCGCCGACACCGGGCACGAGGCCCTGATCGGCGCCAACCGCGGCTGCTACGAGGCGTTCGCGGCCGTCTACGAGTGCGAGGTCCCGGTGATCGCCGCCGTGCACGGCCACTGCCTCGGCGGCGGCATCGGCCTCGTCGGCAACGCGGACGCGCTCGTCGCCACCGAGGACGCCACCTTCGGCCTGCCCGAGCTGGACCGGGGCGCGCTCGGCGCCGCGACCCACCTCGCGCGCCTCGTACCGCCCCACCTGACGCGCGCGCTCTACTACACCGGGCGCACGCTCACCGCGCGCGAGCTGGAGCGGCACGGCGCGGTGTGGGCGCTCGCGCCCGACGCCGGCCGGCTCCTGGACACCGCGCTGGAGCTGGCGGAGGAGATCGCCGCCAAGGACGGCTATCTGCTGCGCCTGGCCAAGGAGGCGCTCAACGGGATCGACCCCGTCGACGTCCGCCGCAGCTACCGCTACGAGCAGGGCTTCACCTTCGAGGCCAACCTCTCCGGCGTCTCCGCCCGCCACCGGGCGCATTTCGGGAAGGACGACCGATGACCGACAAGACACTCACCGCTGACGAGGCGGTGGCCGGGATCGAGTCCGGGATGACCGTCGGCATCGGCGGCTGGGGCGCGCGCCGCAAGCCGATGGCGCTCGTACGGGCGCTGCTGCGCACCGACGTCAAGGACCTCACCCTCGTCAGCCCCGGCGGCCCCGACGTGGGGCTGCTGGCGGCGGCCGGGCGGCTGCGGAAGCTCGTCGCGCCGTTCGTGACGCTCGACTCCGTGCCGCTGGAGCCGCACTTCAGGGCGGGCCGGGAGACGGGGGCCTTCGCCTTCGAGGAGTGGGACGAGGCCATGTTCCTGTGGGGGCTGACCGCCGCCGCGAACCGGCTCCCTTTCCTGCCCGTCCGCGCGGGCCTCGGCTCCGACGTGCACCGGCTCAACCCCCGGCTGCGCACGGTCAGATCGCCGTACGAGGACGGCGAGGAGCTGCTCGCCGCGCCCGCGCTGCGGATGGACGTGGCGCTGCTCCATCTCAACCGCGCCGACCGCCGGGGCAACGCGCAGCTCCTCGGCCCCGACCCGTACTTCGACGACCTCTTCTCCGAGGCCGCCGACCGTACGTACGTCTCCTGCGAGGAGATCGTGGACACTTTCGAGGGCCCGCCGCAGTCGCTGGTGATCCAGCGCCAGCACGTCACCGGCGTCGTACGGGCGCCGCGCGGGGCGCACTTCACGAGCTGCGCGCCGGACTACGCGCGGGACGAGGCGTTCCAGCGCGCGTACGCGAAGGCGGCCGGGGACCTGGACGCCTGGCGGGCCTTCGAGGAGCGGTTCCTCGGCGGCGGCGAGGACGACTACCAGCGCGCCGTCGAGGCGTTCGGCGCGGAACGGGAGGGCGAGCGGTGATCACCCGGGCCGAGTACTGCGTCGTCGCGTGCGCCGAGGCGTGGCGCGGCGACGGCGAGATCCTGGCGGCGCCCATCGGGACGGTACCGCGCCTCGGCGCGCGCCTCGCGCGCCGTACGTTCAGCCCCGACCTGGTGCTCTCCGACGGGGAGGCCACGCTCGTGGACGAGGAGGGGCGCGTCGAGGGCTGGGCGCCGTACGCCAAGCAGCTCACCATGGCCACGGGCGGCAAGCGGCACGTGATGATGGGCGCGAGCCAGCTCGACCGGCACGGCAACCAGAACATCTCCTGCGTCGGCGACTGGGCGCGCCCCAGGCGCCAGCTCCTCGGCGCGCGCGGGGCGCCCGTGAACACGCTGAACAACCCCGTCTCGTACTGGGTGCCCCGGCACTCGCCGCGCGTCTTCGTCGAGCGCGTCGACATGGTCAGCGGCGTCGGCTACGACCGCGCGGCGGAGGCGGGCCCCTCAGCGACCCGCTTCCACGGGCTGCGCCGCGTGGTGACCGACCTGGCCGTGCTGGACTTCGCGACGCCGGACCACCGGATGCGGCTCGCGAGCCTGCACCCGGGGGTGACGGCGGAGGAGGTCCAGGAGCGTACGGGCTTCGCGCTGGAGGTGCCCGCCGAGGTGCCGGAGACCCGCGCGCCCACGCCGGACGAACTCCGGCTGATCCGCGAGGTGCTGGACCCGGAGGGGGCCCGCGAGCGCGAGGTGCCCTCGTGACGGAGCCGGGCCAGGGGGTGCCCGTGCTGCCCACGCCGCTCACGGAGCTGACCGGGGTGCGGCATCCCCTCGTGCAGACGGGCATGGGGTGGGTCGCGGGGCCGCGGCTGGTCTCCGCGACGGCCCGCGCGGGCGCGCTCGGCATCCTCGCCTCGGCCACCATGACGCTCCCTCAACTGAGGGACGCCGTACGGGAGGTGAAGGCGCGGACCGACGCGCCGTTCGGCGTGAACCTGCGCGCCGACGCGGAGGACGCCGACGCGCGCGCGGAGCTGCTGATCGAGGAGGGCGTGCGCGTCGCCTCGTTCGCACTCGCGCCCACCCGCGCGCTGATCGCCCGGCTCAAGGACGCGGGGACCGTCGTCGTCCCGTCCGTCGGCGCGGTCCGGCACGCGCGCAAGGTCGAGGAGTGGGGCGCCGACGCGGTGCTCGTCCAGGGCGGCGAGGGCGGCGGGCACACCGGGCAGGTCGCCACCGGCGTGCTGCTCCCCCAGGTCGTGGACGCCGTCGGCATCCCCGTGATCGGCGCGGGCGGCTTCCACGACGGCCGGGGCCTGGCCGCCGCGCTCGTCTACGGCGCGGCGGGCGCGGCCATGGGCACCCGCTTCCTGCTGACCCGGGAGTCGACGGTGCCCGACGCGGTCAAGGCCCGCTATCTGGCGGCCGAGGTCACGGACGTCACGGTCACCACGAAGGTGGACGGCCTCCCGCACCGGATGCTGCGCAGCGAGATGGTCGAGGCGCTGGAGTCCGGAGGCCGTACGGCCGCGCTCGTACGGGCGGTGCGGCACGCGGCGGCGTTCCGGCGGCTGTCGGGGCTGTCGTGGCGCGCGATGCTCCGCGAGGGGCGGGCGATGCGGCACGGCAAGGACCTCACCCTGAGCCAGACCCTGCTCGCCGCGAACACCCCGATGCTGCTCAAGGCGGCGATGGTGGACGGCCGTACGGACGCGGGCGTGATGGCGGCGGGCCAGGTGGCGGGGGTGATCGAGGACCTGCCGTCGGTGGCCGAGGTGGTCGGCTCGACGGTGGAGGAGGCGGCCCGCCTCCTGACGGCACTGGCGGCCCGGGTCCGGGCGTGAGGGGGCCGGGAGGGCGCCGCGGGCGGCTGCGTAGGGTGCGGCCCCATGTGGAGACGTAAGCACACGGGACACGCCCCCGGCATCGCCCTGTCGGCGCACCAGCTCTGGATGGTCTCGCTCTGCGCCCCCGTGAACCGGGGCGACGAGTCGTCGCGGACCACCCTCTACCCGTTCACGGCGCGGGACGACGAGCGGGCCCGGAGCTGGCTGGCCGAGCAGTGGGAGCTCACCACGCTCGCCGAGGTGACCGACCGGCTCCAGGACCTGATGGAGTCGGGGTACCGGGTGCGGGCGAGCGACCCGGAGGCCCAGCCGCTCGCCTGGGACGTCGCGCTCTACGCCGACGTGGTCCGCAAGGCCTTCGCGTCCGGGCTCATGGACGAGCCCACGGCCTGGCACTTCCTGCGCGCGACCGTGGTGCCGGTCAGCGGCAGGTACGGCTCGTGGACGGCGTTCGCCGACGACTATCTGCGGGGCCGCCTGCTGTGGACGGACATGCTGCGCGCCCGGCGCGGCGCGGAGGACGAGGACTTCCCGGCCCCGCAGGCCGTCTCGGACGCGCATCTCAGGCGCCTCCTCGACCCCGCGAACCGCGCCAGCCCCTGGAACCTCGTGCCCTGGGACGCCGTCCACCGCCCCGACGGACCGCTCGGCCCGCACCTCTGGGGCCCGCGTGGGTGGTGAACGTGGGCGGTGAGCGCGGGCGGTGAGCGTCAGCGCGGGTGCACCGTGCTGACGGTGAAGGTGTGCGGGTCGACGTGCTCGGCGAGCCCCGTCGTCCGGCGCAGGTACGGGCGGGCCTCGTCGCTGTCGAGCATCGCGCGGAGGTCCTCGGCCGACTCCCACTGCGCGTAGTTCACCACCCGGGTGCCGTCGTCGCTCCCGTGGAAGCTCGCCCCGATGAACCCGGGGCAGTGCCGGACGACCTTCTCGGTGAAGTCGGCCAGCGTCTCCAGGAGTTCCCGTTGCCGTTCGGGGCGCACGGTGAACACGTTCACGAATGTCGTCACCGGGGCGCCCTCGCGGATCGTGAGGGTTCCAGACATGCGCCGCAGTATGCCCCGGAGGGAACGGTGCCGGAAGGTACGGCGACCAAGGACGGCCAAGGTTTGAGCAATCGCTCAAACACGCCTACCCTGAGGTTTGAGCGACTGCTCAAACACCAGAGGCGAGGGGGAAGCCGCATGCCGAAGGGACCGAGGAAACCAAGGGGGCTGTACGTGGAGGCCCGTGTCCGCACCGGCCTCGACGAGCTGTGGCGGCGCACCCAGGACCCGGAGCGGCACCAGCGCTGGGACCTGCGGTTCACGCACATCGCCTATCTCGACGGCGACGGCGAGGACGGCAGTCCGCGCCGCTTCACCTACGGCGTCCGGGTGCTCCCCGGCCTCATGGTCTCCGGCACCGGCGTCTCCGCGGGCGAGCGGCACCGCCCGGACGGCACCCGGACCTCGGCGCTCCGCTTCGCCTCCCCGCATCCGCTCTCCCCTCTCAAAGAGGGCAGCGGTTACTGGCGTTACGTACCGCAGGATGACGGCACCGTCCGCTTCCTCACCGGGTACGACTACGTGCCGCGCTGGGGCCGCGCGGGCGCGCTGGCCGACCGGTACGCGCTGCGCCCGCTGATGGGCTGGGCCACCGCCTGGTCCTTCGACCGGCTGCGCCTGTGGTGCGAGCGGGGCATCTCGCCCGAACGCGCGCTCGTACGGGCGCTGTCGGAGGCCGGGGCGCGGCTGCTGGCCGTGGCGGGCGCCGCGTACGGGGCGTACGCCTCACCGTCCGCGCCGTCCGTGGCCGCCGCCGCGCTCGTGGCCGTCGCGGCCGTGCTGCTGCCGCCGCTGCCCGGCACCCCGGCGGCCCGCCGCTGCCTGCGCCGCGCGCCGACGCCCGCCCGTACGCGACGCACGTCCCGCACCAGCCCCGCCGCCCCCGTCGCCCCCGTCGCCCCCGCCACTCCCGCCCCGCCCGCCCTCCTCGACCGACTGGAGCGTCCGTGACCTCGATCTTCCAGCGCGCCCTCGGCGCCGACTTCGACCGGCTGCACCCGCAGCTGCGGCGGCGCTTCGCCGTCGGGCTCGACAGCGGCGAGTCCTGCGTGGGGCGCGGCGTGATGGACCGCGTCTGGCACCGGGGCGGCTGGGTACGGCCGTTCCTCGCGGTCGGCGCCAGCCGCCACATCCTGGTGCCGAGCGCCGGGCGCGACATCCCCTTCACCATCGAGAACGTCCCGTACCTCGACTCGTACGGCCGCGAGACCGTCACCTTCGTGCGCACCTTCGCCTTCCCGCGCGGCGCGCGGCGCTTCGACGCGACGATGGTCTACAGCGAGGAGCGGGACCGCGTCGTCGACTACCTCGGCACGCACCAGCACCTCGCCACGGACCTGGAGTTCTCCGTGGACGCGCACGGCGCCCTGGTGATCCGCTCCGGCGAGCACCGCTTCCGCGAGGGCCGGATCGACGCGCGGGTGCCCCATCTGGTCGGCGCGGACGCGCGCGTACGCGAGTCGTACGACGACATGGCGGGCCGCTTCCGGATCAGCGTGACCGTCGCCAACCGGCACTTCGGGCCGCTGTTCGGGTACGAGGGCTCGTTCACCGCCGAGTACGCCGACGTGCGCGAGCGCGGCGTGCGCGCGGGCCTGCGGCCCGTACGCGAGGAGGCGCGCGCGTGAGCCCGAGGACGACCGGCGCGAAGACCGGCGGCACCTCCGAGGAGACCCGGACCAAGCTGCTGGAGGGCGCGCTGCGGACGCTCACGGAGCAGGGCATCGCCAAGACCTCGGCGCGCGCGGTCGCCGCCACCGCGGGGGTCAACCAGGCGCTGGTCTTCTACCACTTCGGCAGCGTCGACGAGCTGCTGGCCGCCGCCTGCCGCCACGGCGCGGCACAGCGCCTCGCCGAGTACCGCGAGCGCCTGGCCGAGGTGCGCTCGCTCGCCGAACTCCTCACCCTCGCCCGCGCGCTGCACACCGCCGAGCGCGCGGGCGGGAACGTCGCCGTGCTGGGCCAGCTCATGGCGGGCGCCCAGACGCACCCCCGGCTGGCGCCCGCGACGGCGGCCGGGCTGGCGCTGTGGACGGACGAGATCGAGACGGTGCTGCGGCGGCTCCTCGCGGGGACGCCGCTGGCGGAGTTCACCGACCCGCGCGGCCTCGCCTGCGCCGTGTCGGCCGCGTTCATCGGCCTCGAACTCTACGAGGGCGTCGACGGGGAGGGCGCGGAGCGGGCCTTCGCCGCGCTCGAACAGCTCGTCGGAATGGCCGCCGCGCTGGAGTCCCTCGGCCCGGTCGCGCAGCGCGCCGTACGGCGGAAACTCCGGAGGGGGTAAGTTCATTCTGCACGGCGAACGGGCCCCGCGTCACCCTCACTCAGGACGATCTTCACGCCGGATCGGCGTCCTACGGTGAAGCGCATGCAGCAGACCCCGACGGACATCACGACCGAGCTCCGCGCCATGTTCGACCTGGATCAGGCGTCGGAGTCCAAGGCCCACCACGAGGACATCGCCGAGCGGCTGGCCTGGCGGCGCCTCACCACGCTCCACGGCGACCGGCTCCGGGAGATCCTGGAGGCCCACGGCTGGCCCTCGGACCCGGCGGCGTCCGAGGCCGCCTGGGTCCTGGCCCAGCACGCCGACCACCAGATCGACGTCCAGCGCCTGGCGCTGGGCCTGCTGGAGGCCGCCGTCGAGGCGGGCGGCGCGGGCCCCGACGGCCCCCGCCACCTGGCGTTCCTCCGCGACCGTCTCGCCGTCAACGAGGGCCGCGAGCAGACCTACGGCACGCAGATCGGCGGCATCACCGACGAGGGAGCCCCCGTCCCGTGGCCGGTCGCCGACCCCGCGGGGATGGACGCGCGCCGCGCTGAGGTGGGCATCCCGCCCTTCGACGCGTACGTGAAGGCGCACGCGCCTCAGGGGCGCCCTCAGCGGTAGCAGTACGAGTCGGAGGACGCGTCGCCGCCCTGCAGATGGGTCTGGTGGACGCGGCGGCCGCGGAACTCCTCGCCGTGCGGGAAGAAGCGCGCGTCGAGCGTCAGTCCGCCGCGCTCGGGGTCCGCGTCGAGCTTGGCCAGCCAGGGTTCGACGCCGTCCGGGTAGAACTGGTCGTCCCACGAGCCGTAGAGGGAGTTCGTGAGGTAGACGCGGCGGCCGTCGCGGCTCAGCTCGACCATCTGCGGGCCCCCGGTGAGCGGCACGCCGGGCGCCGTGGGGTGCGGGACGCGGCCGACGACGCCGCCGAGCCGGACGGAGGCGGTGAGCCGGGGGCGGAACGGGTCGGAGACGTCGTACTGGAAGAGCTCGCCGGTGCCCCAGGCCGAGACGTAGAGCCAGCGGTCGTCGACCGAGAGGTTGATGTCGGTGACCAGCGGCGGCACGGCGCCGAACGGGCGCAGCGCCGGGGGCAGTTCATCCTCCTTGGCGGGCTCGGCGGGGATCGTGATCACCTTGCGCGCGGTGAACTCCCCCGTTTCCGCCTCCCGGTGCCACAGCCAGACCGAGGCGGACAGGTCCTCGACGCTCACGACGACCCCCGCGAAGCCCCACTCCGCCTCCGGGTCGTGCGCGGGGCGCAGCTCCAGCACCATCTGGTGCTCGTCCCCCAGGTCGACGCGGCGCAGATGGCGGCCGGTGTCCAGCTCCCAGAAGTGCAGCGCGTGCCCGTACTTCCGGCCCAGCAGCAGCTCGGGGTCGACGCCGTCCTCGATCATCGAGGGGGTGCCCCACTCGCTGGTCACGGCGGTGTTGTGGCGCAGGTGCCACCACACGTCGTACGCCAGCCGCTGCGGTCCCCGCTCGGTCTCCCAGGCCCGCAGCACCTCGAACGTCCCGTGGTCGAGCAGCGCCACGCCGCCCGGCCCGTCGGCGCCGTGCGCGCCGCCCAGGCAGGAGAGGAAGACCCCGTCGGGGCCGCAGTGCAGGGTGTGCGGGCGCGAGTAGCCCGCACGGTCGGCGAGTTCGTCGGGCTCGACGGTCCTGACCAGGCGCGGCCTGGCCGGGTCGGGGTGCGTGTCGAAGACGTGCAGCCGCGAGGAGCGCAGCCCGGGGGCGAGCAGATAGCGCCGCTCGGCATGGTGGTGGCCCTCGTGGGCGAGCGCGCTGGAGCAGGCGTTCCAGCCGAAGTGGTGCAGCTCGTCCCCCGTCCCCGGCGTCTCCGCCACGCTCAGCACGCGGCCGTACGAGGGGGAGGCGGGGTCCGTGTCGAGGGTGAACAGCGCGTCGGGGAGCCGGGCCTCGCGGTCGAAGCCGACGACGTAGGCGAGCTTCTCCGGCGGCGCGGCGACGGCGTCCGCCGGGGTGCGGTAGAGAGTGCCGGCGCCGGGGTGGTGGCCGTGGTCGTGCGCGGTCGAGGTCATGCGGAACTCCGCATCTCGTCAGGGGGCACGGGGCGGGCGGTACGGGGTGGTACGGGCGCTCTGCCGGTGCGGCACCGATCGTTCCACGCGGCGCACGGCCCGCCAAGGGCCTTCATGCGGACGTCATACGCCCGTAGCGCCCCCGGCGCCCGGCTCCCGCCACATCGGCCACATCGGCGGGCCCCCGTCCGGCAGGCGGAGGGGTGCGCCGCGGAGGGCGAAGCCGTGCCGCTCGTAGAAGGCGCGGCTGCGCGCGGAGCTGGCCTCCAGGTAGGCGGGCAGCTCCTCCTTGTCGCAGCGGTCGAGGGTGAGGCGGAGGAGGGCGCCGCCGATGCCCCGGCTCTGCAGGCCGGGGCGGACGGCGAGCGCCTGGAGGTAGGCGTGCGGCTCGTGCGGGTGGATCCCTCCGGTGGTCTCGCCGATGCCGTGGACCCGGGGGTTGGCGGGGTCCACGCCGCCGAGCAGCTCGCCGGTCTCCTCCAGCCCCGGGGGTTCGTTCCGGGTGTCGAACCAGAGGGCGACGGCCGTCCCGTCCGCCGTCATCTCGGCGGTGCCGTAGCGGCGCGCGCCCTCCAGGAAGGCGCTGAACAGCAGCGGGTGCCAGGTCTCGCAGTGCTCCTCGCCGGGGAAGATCCACCGGCTGACGGGGTCGGTGCGGAACGCCGCGTGCAGCAGCTCCCGCGCCCCCGGCACGTCCGCATCCCGTACCGCCCGCACCGCCCGTACGTCCCGCGAGCCCGCGCCCATCCCCGCACCGCTCCCCTCAACTGGCCTTCGCCGCATACCGGTTGGGGACGCTACACCGTCAGGACGACCTTGCCGAAGAGGTCTCCCCCGGCCATCTTCGCGAAGCCCTCGCGGGCCTCGGAGAGCGGCAGGGTGGAGTCGATGACGGGGCGTACGCCCTTCGCGGCGCAGAAGCTCAGCAGCGAGGCCAGCTCCTCCTTGCTGCCCATGGTCGAGCCGACGATCTTCAGCTCCAAGAAGAAGACGCGGTTCAGCTCGGCGGCCGGCGGGTTGGGGCCGCTGGTGGCGCCGGAGATCACCAGGGTGCCGCCGGGCTTGAGGGACTTCACCGAGTGCGACCAGGTCGCTGCGCCGACGGTCTCCATCACGGCGTCCACCCGGTGCGGCAGCCGGGCCCCGCTCTCGACGGCCAGCTCGGCGCCCAGCTCCTCGGCGCGCTTGCGCTTGGCCTCGTCGCGGCTGGTCGCGAAGACCCGCAGTCCGGCGGCGGCCCCGAGCACGATCGCCGCGGTGGCCACGCCGCCGCCCGCGCCCTGGACGAGGACGGAGTCGCCGGGTCCGACGCCCCCGTTGGTGAAGAGCATGCGGTACGCGGTGAGCCAGGCCGTGGGCAGGCAGGCGGCCTCCTCGAAGGAGAGCTCCTTCGGCTTGGGCAGCACGTTCCACTGCGGGACCGCGACGCGCTCCGCGAAGGTGCCCTGGTAGCGCTCGGTGAGGATCGAGCGGGGCTCGCGGGGACCGACGCCGTGCCCGGTCTGGCCGATGACGGAGTACAGCACCACCTCGTTCCCGTCGGCGTCGACGCCCGCCGCGTCGCAGCCGAGGATCATGGGCAGCGACTCCTCGGTGATGCCCACCCCGCGCAGCGTCCACAGGTCGTGGTGGTTGAGCGAGGCGGCCTTCACGGAGACCGTGGTCCACCCGGGCGGCACCTTGGGCTCCGGCCTCTCCCCCAGCTCCAGCCCGTCGAGCGGCTGTTCCTTGTCGATGCGCGCGGCATAGGCAGCAAACATGATCCCGACGCTACGCCGCGCCCCCCGTACCGGGAAGGTCGCACCAGGGCCGATGGGCGGGTTTTTACCACCGACATGGCGCAGGTCACCCGCCGATAATGGCGTCATGAACCTCTTCAGCGGCTTCCTCTCCCGCGGCCTGCGGGAGCTGAGGCGCAGCCTGACGCTGTGGCTCCTGTCGCTCAGGGCGAGCTGGTACGCCCTGCTGACGATGTTGTGCAGCTCAGGCCCGGCGCTGCTGCTCCTGCCCGTCGTCCACAGGTGTCTGCGCGGGCTGACCGCGCGCCAGCGCGAACTCGCCACCGAGTGGTCGGGGGTGCGGCTGCCGTCGCCGACCACGCCGCTGCCGCCCCGCGGCGCACCGCTGCGCGACCGGTTCCAGGCGATCTTCGGGGAGCGGTACGCGCGCAGGGAGTGGCTGTGGCTGCTGGTCGAGCCGCTCGCGGGCAACGCACTGGTCTCGCTGCCCCTGGCGATGGTGCTGTGCGGGGTGTGGGGCCTGGGCATGGCGTTCTACGGCGGTGTGCTCGCCAACCGGCTCGACGGGCTCTGGTACCTGTTCATCCCCGTCACGGGGCCGGTCTCCTCGCTGCTCGCCGCGCTGCTGGGCGCGGCGCTGCTGCCCGCCGCGCTCGCGGTGGCGGGGCCGGTGGTGCGCGTGCACGGACGGCTCGTGGCGGCGCTGCTCACCCCGAACGAGACCGCGGTGATGGCGGAGCGCATCGAGCACCTCTCCGCCACCCGCTCCCACGCGGTGGACACGCAGATGAGCGAGCTGCGCCGGATCGAGCGGGACCTGCACGACGGGGCGCAGGCCCGGCTGGTGGCGATGGGCATGACGCTGGACGCCGCGGACGAGCTGCTGGAGCGGGACCCCGAGGCCGGGCGGGCGCTGCTCGCGGAGGTGCGGAAGTCCTCGGCGCAGGCGCTGGAGGAGCTGCGGGACCTGGTGCGGGGCATCCATCCGCCGGTGCTCGCGGACCGGGGGCTGGGGGACGCCGTACGGGCGCTGGCCCTGGTCAGCCCGTTGCGGACGGAGGTGTCGCTCGATCTGCCGGGACGCCCTGACATGCCGGTGGAGTCGGCGGTCTACTTCGCGGTGTCCGAGGCGCTGACGAACGCGGCGAAGCACTCGGACGCCGACCGGGTCTGGATCGACATCGCCCACGACTACGCTCGGGGCGTGCTGCGGGTGAGCGTCACCGACGACGGGCGCGGGGGCGCGGACGTCTCCCGGGGCACGGGGCTGCGCGGCATCGAGCGCAGGCTCGCGACGTTCGACGGAGTCCTGGCGGTGAACAGCCCGCCGGGCGGTCCGACCATGGTGATGATGGAGCTGCCGTGCGTGTTGTCCTCGCCGAAGACCATTTCCTGCTGAGGGACGGCCTGATCCGGCTGCTCGGCGCGCACGGCCACGAGGTCCTGGCCGCCGTGGAGACGGGCCCTGACCTCTTGGACGCGCTGCTCACCCACCGTCCCGACGTCGCGATCGTCGACGTCCGGCTCCCGCCCGGCTTCAGCGACGACGGCCTGCGAGCCGCTACGGCCGCTCGCCGCGAGGTCCCCGGGCTGCCGGTGCTGCTGCTGTCGCAGTACGTCGAGCCGCTGTACGCGCAGGAGCTGCTCACCAGCGGCCGGGGCGCGGTGGGCTATGTCCTCAAGAACCGGGTGTCCGACGGGCGCGCTTTCATGTCCACGATCCGTCAGGTCGCGGAGGGCGGCACGGTGATGGACCCCGAGGTCGTCACCCAGCTCTTCGTCAGCAAGGACCGCGACGAGCGGGTGAACAGCCTCACGGCCCGCGAGCGGGAGGTCCTGGAGCACGTCGCCCAGGGCCGCTCGAACGCGGGCATCGCGGAGACCCTCGTCATCTCGGAGAAGGCCGTCGCCAAGCACATCAGCAACATCTTCCCCAAGCTCGGCCTGCACTCCTCCGATTCCGACAACCGGAGGGTGCTGGCCGTCCTGGCCTACCTGGAGCGGTAGGGCCCCTCCCTCACAGGACCTTCGAGAGGAAGGACTTGGTCCGCTCGTGCTGCGGATTGCCCAGCACCTCGCGGGGGTTGCCGGACTCCACGACGACGCCGTCGTCCATGAAGACGAGGGAGTCGCCGACCTCGCGCGCGAAGCCCATCTCGTGGGTGACGACGACCATCGTCATGCCGTCGCGCGCCAGGTCCCGCATCACGTCCAGGACCTCGCCGACCAGCTCCGGGTCGAGCGCGGAGGTCGGCTCGTCGAAGAGCATCAGCTTGGGGTCCATGGCCAGGGCCCGCGCGATGGCCACGCGCTGCTGCTGGCCGCCGGAGAGCTGCGCGGGGTAGTTGTCCTTCTTGTCGCTGAGCCCGACCCGCTCCAGGAGCTGCGCGGCGCGCTCCCTGGCCTCCTTCTTGGAGACGCCCTTGACCTGGACCGGCGCCTCCATGACGTTCTCCAGCGCCGTCATGTGCGGGAAGAGGTTGAAGCGCTGGAAGACCATGCCGATGCCGCGGCGCTGCTCGGCGACCTCGCGGTCGCGCAGCTCGTACAGCTTGCCGTTCTTCTCGCGGTAGCCGACGAGGGTCCCGTCGACGTAGAGCCGCCCGGCGTTGATCTTCTCCAGGTGGTTGATGCACCGCAGGAACGTGGACTTCCCGGAGCCCGAGGGGCCGACGATGCAGAACACCTCGCCGGACTGGACCTCCAGGTCGATGCCCTTGAGGACCTGGACGGGGCCGAAGTGCTTGTGGACGGCCTCCGACTTCACCATCGCTGTCATGCGCCCTGCGCCCCCGATCCCGTGCCGCGGCTGAGTGTGAGGACGTTCCGCCGGACCCGCTGCCACGGTGTTTCGGGAAGCTGGCGGAGGGAGCCGCGCGCGTAGCGCCGCTCCAGGTAGTACTGGCCGATGCTGAAGACCGTCGTGATGATCAGGTACCAGATCGTCGCGACGAGCAGCAGCTCGACGACGGCGCCGGAGTTGTTGCCGATGTTCTGCGCCTTGCGCAGCGTCTCCTCGTACATCACGACGGCGCAGAGCGAGGACGTCTTCAGCAGGTTGATGAACTCGTTCCCCGTCGGCGGGACGATGACGCGCATCGCCTGCGGCAGCACGATGCGGCGCATGTTCTGCGAATTCGTCATGCCGAGCGCCTGCGAGGCCTCGGTCTGGCCCTCGTCCACGGACTGGATGCCCGCGCGGCAGATCTCCGCCATGTACGCCGCCTCGTTGAGGCCGAGACCGAGCAGCGCCGCCATGAACGGTGTCATGACGTCGGTCATCTCGTCCTTGTAGATCGGCATGATGTTGAGGATCGGGAAGATCAGCGCCAGGTTGAACCAGAGCAGGAGCTGCACGTAGACCGGCGTGCCGCGGAAGAACCAGATGTAGCCCCAGGCGACGGACGAGGTCACCGGGTTCTTCGACATCCGCATCACGGCGAGGACGATGCCGAGCACCAGACCGATGATCATGGACAGCACGCTGACCACGATCGTGTTCTTGACGCCGGTGAGGACCTGGTCGTCGAAGAAGAAGTCGCCGACGGCCGACCAGCGCAGGTCGGCGCCCGCGACGGCGTTGGCGAAGAGCGCCAGCAGGGCCAGCACGATCACGGCGGCGACATAGCGGCCGTAGTGCCGTACGGGGATGGCCTTGATGGCCTCAGGGGGGCCGGCGGGCACCTTGTCGGTGGGTTGTGTCACGGGGCTTGCCTCTCAGCGTCCGTTTCGGGGTCCGTGGGGGGTGTTACCGGGCTCAGGAGCCGCCGTTGATCTTCACGGAGTCGATGGCGCCGTCCTCGACGCCCCACTTCTGGAGCGCCTTCTCGTAGGACTTGTCCTTGATCGTCGCGACGAGCGCGGCCTTGAGCGCGTCGCGCAGCTTCGTGTTGTCCTTCTTCACGGCGATGCCGTAGGGCGCGGACTCCATCTGCTCGCCGACGACCTCGAAGTCGGCGCCGCTCTTGGCCGCGTTGGCGGCCACGGGGAAGTCCGAGACGTCGGCGACGACGCCGCCGGTCTTCAGCCGCACGCGCGCCTCGTCGTCGGTGTCGTACGCCTCGATGGTGACCTTCTTCTTGCCGTCCTTCTCGCACTTCTCGGTCTGCGTCTTGAGGATCTCGTGCGAGGTGGTGCCGCGCTGGGTGGCGACCTTCTTGCCGCACATCTGCCCGACGTTCTCGATCTTCTCCGGGTTGCCCTTCTTGACCAGGATCGAGGAGCCCGCGGTCAGGTAGTCGACGAAGTCGACGCCCTTGCCCGCCTTCTTGCCCTTGTCGTCCAGGCCCTCCTGACGGTCCTTGGTGTCCGTCATCGAGGACATGATCATGTCGAAGCGGCCGGTCTGCATCGAGGTGATGAGCCCGTCGAAGGTCCCGTTCGTGAACTCGAAGCGCACGCCGAGCTTCTTGCCCATCGCCTCGGCGATGTCCGGGTCGAGGCCGACGATGTCGGCGCCCTCCTTGTACTCCATGGGCTTGTACGCGGCGTCCGTACCGACCTTGATCACGCCCGCGTCGCGGATCTCCTTGGGCAGCTTCGCCTTCAGCGAGCCGCCGCCCGAGCCCCCGGAGCCGCCGCCCGCGCCGTCCGTCTGGTCACCGCAGCCGGTCAGCAGCAGGGCGCCGGTGACCGCGAGGGCGCCCAGCGCCACGAACCGGGAACGGGCTGCGGCGGTGCGGCGAGTGGTGCTTGCGGTCATGGGCGGTCCTCCTGCGCGGATGGGGATGGCCTGATGGGGATGGCCTGGTCGGCCGGGGCACACACCTTCGGATGTCGCGACCTCGAACGGATGGGGGGCATCTTGCCATCCGGACAAGCGCATGCAGGGGGCTCGCGATGTCAAAATCGGATAACGGAGCGCGGAATCCGGATACAGGGCGCCGCACAGCACGTAAGGGCTTGCCGCGTCTCATTCCGTGGACTTGTTGTCCCTGCCGCCCGCTTTGCCTGTCATTCCCCCTGCTGACGCCCTGGTCAGGGCCGCCGGGGCCGGAAGTGGCTCGTGCCCGGCGCCCCTCGTCCGGTAGAAAGGTCGATTACACCCCTCACCCGGGGACCAGGGCGCGTGTGCGGCGCGCCCGGCGTCCGTACCTCCCTCCGGGCCGCGGCCATCCGCGTCCCGGGAAGCGGACGCGGTGCCCGCCCGTTCCTCACAGCAGGGAACGGTCACCCTCACCGACACGACTAAGGGGTCCAACACAGTGGCAGCGGAGATCGTCAATCCGAAGGACGGGCTGGAGGCGGACGTGATCGATCCGGCCTTCGCCCTGCACCGCGGGGGAAAGATGGAGGTGCGGGCGACCGTGCCCGTCCGCGACGCGGACGACCTGTCCCTCGCCTACACACCCGGCGTCGCCAAGGTCTGCGGCGCCATCGCCGAGCAGCCCGAGCTGGTCGACGACTACACATGGAAGTCCCAGGTGGTGGCCGTCGTCACCGACGGCAGCGCCGTGCTGGGCCTGGGCGACATCGGCCCGGAGGCCTCCCTCCCCGTGATGGAGGGCAAGGCCATCCTCTTCAAGCAGTTCGGCGGCGTGGACGCGGTGCCGCTCGCGCTGGCCGAACGCGACACCGACGAGCTGGTGGCGACGGTAGCCCGTCTCGCGCCCTCCTTCGGCGGCATCAACCTGGAGGACATCTCCGCGCCGCGCTGCTTCGAGATCGAGGCCCGGCTCAAGGAGAAGCTGGACATCCCGGTCTTCCACGACGACCAGCACGGCACGGCCATCGTCACCCTGGCCGCGCTGCGCAACGCGGCGAAGCTCAGCGGGCGCGAGCTGAGCTCGCTGCGCGCCGTGATCTCGGGCGCGGGCGCCGCGGGCGTCGCCATCGCGCGCATCCTCGTCGAGGCGGGCATCGGCGACGTCGCGGTCTGCGACCGCAAGGGCATCGTGTCGGCCGACCGCGAGGACCTGACGGACGTCAAGCGGGAACTGGCGTCCTTCACGAACACGGCCGGGCGCTCGGGCTCCCTCGAATCCGCCCTGGCCGGCGCCGACGTCTTCATCGGCGTCAGCGGCGGTACGGTGCCGGAGGAGGCCGTCTCCCAGATGGCCGAGGGCGCCTTCATCTTCGCGATGGCCAACCCGAACCCGGAGATCCACCCGGACGTCGCCCGCAAGTACGCGTCCGTGGTCGCCACGGGGCGCAGCGACTACCCGAACCAGATCAACAACGTCCTCGCGTTCCCCGGCGTCTTCGCGGGCGCGCTCCAGGTGCGTGCGACGGACATCACGGAGGGCATGAAGCTCGCCGCGGCCAACGCGTTGGCCGCGGTCGTCGCGGACGAGCTCTCCGCGGACCGGGTCATCCCCTCGCCCTTCGACGAGAGGGTGGCCCCGGCGGTCACCGCCGCCGTCGCCAAGGCGGCCCGCACCGAGGGCGTCGCCCGCCGCTAGTCCCCTCCGGGGCACCCCGAGTGCAAGCCCGCACCCGGGGTGCCCCGCCCCCTGCCGGAGCAGGCCTTTGCTTCTCCCTGCCACCCCAATGTGCTTGGGAAGTCTGCGCTTCTCCCTCCGCCCCTCTGCGCTTGGGAAGTCTGCGCAAGGCGCAGGGTTGGCAAGCGCAGCCCCCCACGCCGGGTGCTCCGGTAAATGAGCCGGGTTCGGGTTGCCCCGGGCTGTGCTTCGCGGGGCGCGCCCGCGTCGGGGCTGGGCGCGCAGTTCCCCGCGCCCCTTCACGGGCAAGCCCAGAAGTCTTGAACCGGTCGCGCCCCGCGGCGGAGTCGCGTGTCAGGGAGTTTGGGGTCAGCGGAGGCCCAGGACCAGGCCGTCTGTGGGGGAGCACCAGACCGTCGTGGACTCGGCGAAGCCGACCTCGCGCATGGTGGCGGCATGCCAAGAGGGCGGCTGGAACTCCTCGTCGTTGTGGTCGTTGGCCACGACGGCAGGGTTGCCGAAGAGGGCGAACCGCTCCTCGACCACGTCCCGCAGCGCCGGCTCCCCCGCGAGCGCGGTCCACCACGAGCCCCAGTCCAGCTCGCCCTCCCGCCGCACCCGTTCCTGACGGGCCCTCTCGAAGGCCCGCACGGCGGCATGGACGCGCGGGGCCGACTCGTCCGGCATGTGGTCCGCGTTCATGAAGACGCCGCCCTCGCGCACGAGGCCCGCGACCTGCCCGTAGAGACCGCGCAGCGGCTCGGTGAGCATCCAGTGCAGCGCGGTCGCGGTGAGGACCGCGTCGAACGGGCCGCCCGGAAGCGGAAGCGCGTCGCTCCACGCCGGATCGCTCAGGTCCGCGCTGACGAACTCCGCCCGCGCGTCCCCCGCGAAGTGCCCGCGCGCCAGCGCGAGCAGCGCGGGGTCACGGTCGACGCCGACGGTCCGCGCCTTCGGCAGCCGACGCAGGACGCGGTCCGAGATACTGCCCGTACCGCAGGCGAGATCCAGCACCCTTGGCTCGGGGCCCACCAGCGCCTCGACCATGTCGAGCATCACCCGGAAGCGCTCCTCCCTGTCGGGGAGGTACCACTCCTGCTGCCGGTCCCAACTGTCCTGCCAGGCCTGCCAGTCCACCGTGGGCGCACCCATGACCGCACCTCCGCGTATACGTAATACCCTCGAAGCGATTCATCTGTTACCAAGGTACCGACGACTGCGACCCTAGACCGCCGCCGTAAGGATCACAAGTGGAACTCAACTATTACTCGGAGCTGGCCGTACGCCTCGTGAACACCGAGCGTCCCGAGCGCGGCGAGGACTCGCTCACCTCGGTCGAGGCGGTCCGCGAGATGTGCGGCCCCGACTCCATGACGGCGCGGCGCGCGACGGAGGCGGACGTGACGCGCCTGCGCGCCGTACGGACGCGGCTGCGCGCCGTCTTCACGGCGGCGGCGGAGGGCGACGAGGTGCGCGCGGTCGATCTGCTCAATTCGCTGCTGATGGAGTTCCCGACCAGCCCGCAGATCTCCGGGCACGAGTATCTGGACGGCGAGGGGCGCCCGCGCTGGCACATGCATCTGGCCGAGCACCCGGCCAACGCCACGGCGGGATACGCGGCGACGGCCTGCATGGGCCTCGCCTTCCACCTCACCGACCTCGGCGTGGACCGGCTCGGCGTCTGCCAGGCCGACCCGTGCCGGAACGCCTATCTCGACACGTCGACGAATCGTTCCCGCCGCTACTGCTCCGACCGCTGCGCCACCCGTGCCAACGTCGCGGCCTACCGCGCGCGCAAGCGCCGGAAGAGCGAGCTGGAGAGCGAGGACGGCGCGGCCCCGGCGGGCCGCGGGCGGACGGGGCCGACGAGCGGCCGTACCGCGCCCGCCGTCCAGCGCGCCACGGAGGACACCGACGCGTGAACCCCGCGCGGGGAGCGCAGCCTCAGCCACGCCCGCGCGACCATCAGTTCGTCGGGAACGGTGCCGAACTCCCGGCTGTCGTTCCGCACCCGCGGATTGTCGCCCCGCACCCACCAGCCGCCCTCGCGGCGCTCGACCGCGCGCTTGACGATGAGCAGGTCGTGCTGGAAGGGGTGTCTGAGCAGCACGATGTCCCCGGGGCGCACCCCCGCGCCGTACGCGACCACGAGTTGGTCCCCCGGACGGAGCGTCGGCTCCATCGACGGGTTGTAGACCTCCGCCAGTCCGATCCGCTTCAGCAGCCCGCCGATGCCCTGCCCGGTCCGGTTCCGGCTGTGCTCACGCGTCCGCTCCGGCATCTCTTCCGCCTCCGGTCCTCCAGGACCGTGCCTCGGTCCGTTGCTCCAGCAGGTCCAGCCTGACACTGGACTTTTGTCCTAAGCCCGTGGGGGCACACGCGAAAAGGCTTCCCACACGGAGTAATCTCGCACGTGAGAAGACGATCACGAGGAAGGACGGCTTTATGCTCTCCCGCCTGTTCGCCCCCAAGGTGCAGGTCAGCGCCCACTGCGACCTGCCCTGTGGTGTGTACGACCCGGCCCAGGCCCGTATCGAGGCCGAGTCCGTCAAGGCCATTCAGGAGAAGTACCAGGCCAACGAGGACCCGCACTTCCGGACGCGCGCCACCGTCATCAAGGAAGAGCGGGCCGAGATGGCCAAGCACCACATCTCCGTGCTGTGGAGCGACTACTTCAAGCCCCCGCACTTCGAGAAGTACCCGGAGCTGCACCAGTTGGTGAACGACACCCTGAAGGCGCTCAGCGCCGCCAAGGGCTCGACCGACCCGGCCACCGGGCAGAAGGCGCTGGACTACATCGCCCAGGTCGACAAGATCTTCTGGGAGACCAAGAAGGGCTGATGCCCGGTCTTCCGACCGCACCCGGTCCGCGGGGCGCCGAGCACGGCGTTCCTGACGGGCCGGGTGCGTTTTCCTTTCCGGCGGCGCGGATTGGCGGATCGGGGGGGGGGGATCGGGGGTCACGCCTCGCCGCGGGCGAGCGCGCTCCAGCCGTGCTCCAGCAGGTCGAAGGCCCGGGTGACGGCCTCGCGGGGATTCTCCTGACCGACGGCCACGCGCGGGGCCCCCAGGGCGAAGTGGGCCAGGGCCGTGCAGGCGGAGTCGTCCGCGGCGAGGCCGCTCTCCTCGGCGATGACCCGGGCCAGCTCGGCCGTATGACGCAGCCACATGTTCTGGGCGTAGTCGCGCAGCGCGGGTGTACCGGCCACGAGCCCGGCGAACGCGGCGAAGTCGGCGTCGCCCTCCGCACCGCCCCCTCCCGCCATCCGCAGGGTCAGGGCGTGCTCCCGCAGCGCGGCGGGAATGGACTGCCCCTCCTCCCGCTCGCGGACGGCGGCGAGCAGACGCTCCCCCTGGTCGGCCTCCTCGTCGAAGACCAGGGCCTCCTTGACCCGGAAGTGCTTGAACAGCGTGGTGGTCGAGACGTCGGCGGCGTCGGCGATCTCGCGGATGCCCACCTCGTCGTACCCCCGCTCCAGGAAGAGGCGCAGCGCGGCATCGGCGATGGCCTGGCGGGTGGCCGCCTTCTTCCGCTCGCGGCGCCCCATGGGCGCGGGACTGGTCATGATCACATCCTAGCCCCCATGGTTGAACTGAGCAAAAAGTTGTGTCGTTGCACTTTTTTAGTCGTTGTGTTTTTGTGGGCTCCATGAACACCGTCAAGAGCCCCGACGCGCCCCGCGTCGCCGTCATCGGCGCGGGCCCCGGCGGGCTGACCTGCGCCCGCATCCTGCAGCGGCACGGCATAGCCGTCACCGTCCACGAGCGCGACCCCGGCCCGGACGCGCGCGACCAGGGCGGCACCCTCGACCTGCACGCCGACAACGGCCAGATCGCCCTGCGCGAGGCGGGCCTCCTGGAGGAGTTCTTCCGGCTCTCCCGCCCCGAGGGGCAGGAGATGCGCCAGCTGGACCCGTCCGGCGCGACGCTCTTCCACCACCTTCCCGAGGAGGACGAGCGGTTCAGCCCGGAGATCGACCGGGGAGTGCTGCGCGGCCTCCTGCTCGACTCCCTGCGGCCGGGGACCGTGCACTGGGGCCGCGCCCTGCGGTCCCTCGACGGCCCCGCCGGGGAATCCGCCGGAGGACCGCGGAAGCTCCGCTTCGCCGACGGCAGCACCGCCGAGGCCGACCTCGTCGTCGGGGCCGACGGCGCCTGGTCCCGGGTCCGTTCCGCCCTCTCCCCCGCCGTCCCCGCGTACAGCGGCGTCAGCTTCCTGGAGGCCTGGTTCCACGACGTCGGGACCCGGCACCCCGAGATCGCCGGGCTCGTCGGGCAGGGCAGCGCCGCTGCGGCCGACGGCGAGCGGGGCCTCTTCGCCCAGCGCAACGGCGGCGACCACATCCGCGTCTACCTCATCCAGCGCGTCCCGGCCGACTGGATCACCGCGGCGGGCCTGGCCCCCGGGGACACCGACGGCGTCCGCGCCCTCCTCCTGGAGCGCTACCGCGACTGGTCGCCCCGCCTGCGCCGGATGATCGCCGACAACGACGGCCCCTACGTGAACCGCCCGATCTTCGCCCTGCCCGTCCCGCACACCTGGGAGCACGACCCCGCCGTCACCCTGCTCGGCGACGCCGCCCACCTCATGCCCCCGCTCGGCGTCGGCGTCAACCTCGCCATGGTGGACGCCTGCGAACTCGCCCTCGCCGTCCGGGACCACGCCACCGTCGAGGACGCCGTCCGCGCCTACGAGAAGACGATGCTGCCCCGCTCGGCGGAGACGGCCCGGCTCCTGGACGGCGCCGCGGAACAGCTCCTCTCCACCGAACTGCCCGACTTCGCCACCGAGGACAGCCCCTCAGCTCGCCGGGGGTGAGGACGGGGGGCCGCTCAAGACCGCCTCCCGAACTCCCTTGCGGAGGCCGCGTAATTGAGTAATTTGACTTACATGACTACACGCAGCGAGGAAGAGAAGGAGCTGCGCGGCTGGCTGGCCGGGCGGTTACCGGAGGATCTGTACGAGGGAACGCCGGAGGTGACCGTGGACCGCGAGGAGATCACGGTCGTCGGCGCCATCCCCGAGCCCGCACTCGAAGCGGACGCCCCCGAGGCGGAGCGCACCGCGGCCCAGGAGGGCCGCATCGCCGAATTCCGGGAGCGCACGCGCGGGGAGCGGATGCGGGTCGCCGCCGAGACCGAGCGGCGCTACGGGCGCAAGGTGTCCTGGGGAGCCGAATGCGGCGGCGCCCACGCGCTGTTCACCCATGTCGCGGCCCCCGTCATGACGCGGCTGCGCCAGCCGCAGCGCCAGGTGCTGGACACGCTCATCGCGGGCGGCGTGGCCCGCAGCCGCAGCGAGGCCCTGGCCTGGTGCGTCCGCCTCGTCGAGCGGCACACGGACGACTGGCTGACCGAACTGCGCGACTCGCTGGCCCACGTGGAACGCGTACGGGCACAGGGCCCCGACGCCTCATGACGCCCCCGCCGTCCACGCACATGTGACCGAGCCCGGGCCGTGTCCGGCGGATCAGGGCTGGGCAGGGGCTGCCCCGTGACCTGCCTTGCAGGCTGCGGCCGTCGTCGTGGCTTGTCGCGCAGTTCCCCGCGCCCCTGAGGCCTCAGGGGCGCGGGGAACTGCGCGCGCAACCACCCACCACCCGCGGTCTGCGAGGGACAGGCAGGGGCAGCCCCTGCCCAGCCCTGAGACGGGGGGCACGGCTAGCGCGCGGTGAGCCGCCAGAGGGAGGTGACCTCGCGGGAGCGGGCCGCGTGCAGCGGGTCGTCGGCGTCCGAGGCACGCCCGTGCCGGGGCCGGACGTCCTCGCGACCAGCGACCCGCAGCCCCGCGTCCGCGATCCAGCCGAGCAGCTCCTCGCGGCCGCGCAGCCCGAGGTGTTCGGCCAGGTCGGAGAGGATCAGCCAGCCCTCGCCGCCGGGGGCGAGGCGGGGGGCGAGCCCGGCGAGGAAGCCGCGGAGCATCCGGCTGCCGGGGTCGTAGACGGCGTGTTCGAGGGGCGAGGCGGGCTTGGCGGGCAGCCAGGGCGGGTTGCAGACGACGAGCGCGGCGGGCCCCTCCCCCAGGGGCGGGAAGAGGTCGGCCCGTACGACCTCGACCGCGTCGGCGACCTCCAGCCGCCGCACGTTCTCCGCCGCGCAAGCCAGCGCCCGCGGGTCCTGGTCGGTGGCGACGATCCGCCCGACCCCGCGCCGGGCCAGCACGGCGCTGAGCACGCCCGTGCCCGTACCGATGTCGAAGGCGGGGCCGCCGGGGGACGGCAGCGGCGTACGGGCGACGAGGTCGACGTACTCGCCGCGTACCGGCGAGAAGACGCCGTAGGAGGGGTGGATCCGGTCGCCGTCGAGCGCCGGGACCGGCACACCCTTGCGGTGCCACTCGTGGGCGCCGATGACGCCCTGGAGTTCGCGGAGCGAGACGAGGGAGGCGCCGGGCGCTTCCGCCGCCGGGCCGTACGCCTCGGCGCACGCCCCGTCGACGCCGGGCGCGCGGCGCAGCGGCACGGCGTACCCCTCGGGCCCGGCGTCCAGCGGCACCAGCAGCATGCCGAGCACCCGGGAGCGCCGGGAGCGGGCCTGCCTGTAGAGGTGGAAGCTCTCCAGCGGCGTCGCCCCCGGCTTCGGCGGCTTGCGGTCCACGCGCCGGGCCATCGCGGCGAGCAGCTGCCGGGCCCCGTGGAAGTCGCCGCGCCACAGCAGCGCGGTGCCCTCGCACGCCTGCTTGTACGCGGCGTCGGCGGTCGTACGGTCGTCGGCCACGGCCACCCGGCGCGGCGCCTTCGCCCCGCTCTCGGATCGCCACCGCGCCTCGCGCTCCGCGCCGTCCTCGACCCACTGGACCCCGCCGGCTGTCTCGTTCACCTCTCGATCTTAGGGCGGGCCCCCGCGCCGGTGCGGACCGCGCCCATGCTGGCCGCGACGACGAGGGCGATGGCGGCGAGCTGGAGCGGGCCCAGGTTCTGGCCGAGGACGACGAAGCCCGCCGCGGTCGCCGCGACCGGCATCAGGCTCATCAGCACCGCGAACGTCGCGGCGGGCAGCCGGCGCAGCGCGAAGAGCTCCAGGGTGTACGGCAGCCCGGAGGAGAGCACCGCCACGGCGGCCCCCAGCCCCAGCACGACCGGGTCCAGCAGCGCCGAGCCCGCGCTCACCACGCCCAGCGGCGCGCTGACGACGGCGGCGACGCCCATCGCGAGGGCC
The DNA here is from genome assembly GCF_043202595.1 of Streptomyces sp. NPDC048172. Taxonomy (NCBI): domain Bacteria; kingdom Bacillati; phylum Actinomycetota; class Actinomycetes; order Kitasatosporales; family Streptomycetaceae; genus Streptomyces; species Streptomyces sp. NPDC048172. The sequence continues at coordinate 1,059,756 of NZ_JBIDAT010000001.1, read as the reverse complement.
AGCCCGTCGGCCTTGGGGAAGCGGGCGCCGGTACGGGCGTTGAAGACTATGTACGCGGTCCAGGTCGCCCCTGCCGCGAGCGCGAAGGCGCAGCCCGCGACGTTGAGGTTCTCGAAGTCGCTGGCGCCGAGGAGGTAGACGCCGCCCAGCGCCAGCACGGCCCACAGCAGGCTGAGGAGGCGGCGCGAGGTGACGACGGAGAAGATGAGCGGGCCGAGCAGTTCGAGGGTGACGGTCGCGCCGAGCGGGATCCGGTCGATGGCCTGGTAGAAGAGGCTGTTCATGGTGCCGAGCGCGATCCCGAGCCCGGCGACGGCCGCCCAGTCCTTACGGGCGTAGCCGCGGATCCGGGGGCGGCACACGGCGAGCATCAGCACCGCCGAGAAGATCAGCCGCAGCGCCACCACGCCCAGCGCGCCCGCGCGCGGGAAGATCAGCGCCGCCAGCGCCGAGCCGAACTGGAGCGACATCGCGCTCCCGATGACCATCCCGACGGCGCCGGTACGGGCCCGGCGCACGGCGCCCGTACCGGAGGGGGCGGCGGGGGTTCCGGGCTCGGCCGGGGCAGTCCCGGCGACGGGGTCGGCAACGGGCTCGGCAGCGCTCATACCCGCCACGCTAGGCGCGCGGCGCCGCCACGTGAAATGCCGTTTTCCCTGTGGGTATGCTCCGGACGCATGACCGCGGAGCTGCGCCACCTGAGGGCTTTCCTGGCCATCGCCGAGGAGGGCAGCGTCACGCGTGCCGCGGCCCGGCTCCGGATCAGTCAGCCCGCGCTCTCACGCACCCTGCGCCAGCTCGAACAGCATCTGGGCGTGCGCCTCGCCGACCGTTCCACGCACCATCTGGAGCTGACGCCCGAGGGCCGCGTCTTCCGCGACCGGGCCAGGGCCGCGGTCGCCGCCGTCGACGAGGCGCTCGACCCGGCCGGGCCGCGCGTCTGGCCGCTGCGCCTGGGCCACCCCTGGTCCGCGCTCGGCCGCTCCACCACTCCCCTGCTGCGCCGCTGGCGCGAGGAGCACCCGGACACGCCGCTGGAGCTGCGCCGGGTGGACGACCGTACGGCGGGGCTGCTGCGCGGCGAGGTGGACGTGGCGCTGCTCCGCGGCGAGCTGCCGCCCGAGGTCGCGACCGGCGAGCTGCGCTGCCGGTGGCTGCTGGACGAGCCGCGCATCGCCGCGCTCCCGGCGGACAGCGAACTGGCCGTCCGCGAGGGCCCGGTGACCCTCGCCGAGCTGGCCCGCCACCCGATCGTGATCAACACGGTCTCGGGGCTCACCTCGCTCTCCCTGTGGCCCGAGGAGATCCGGCCCGACCCGGCCTCGACCGTACGGGTCGCGAACACCGACGACTGGCTGTTCGCGATCGCGGCGGGCGGCGCGGTGGGTGCCTCGGTCGCCTCGACGGCCGACATGCACGTCCACCCGGGCGTCGTCTACCGCCCGCTGGCGGACGCCGCCGACGCCGCCGTCCATCTGCTGTGGCGCGCGGCCCCCGGCCACCCGCTCATCCCCGACCTCGTGCGCACGGCACGCCAGGTGCTGAGTGCCCCGGGAACGGACTGATCACGGCATACGTTGACGGCGGACAGGGGCACACGCCCCGTTCCGCACCGTCAGCACCGGGAGGCAGGACCATGGCAGGGTTTCTCGACCGCGCCAAGGAGCAGGCACAGCAGGCGCTGTCCCAAGGCAAGGAGAAGGTGGAGGACGTCCAGGCCCAGCGCGCGGGGAACGACCTCCTGAAGAAGCTCGGCGCGGCGTACTACGCGGAGCAGCGCGGCAGCGGCTCCCCCCAGGACGTCCAGCAGGCACTCGCGGCCCTGGAGCAGCACATCGCCCAGCACGGCGACGGCTTCCTCCGCAGCTGACCCACAAGCCCCTGAAGGGACACCCCGCCAGGGGCGCCCCGTCAGGGGCCCCGCCAGGGGCGCGGGGAACTGCGCGCCCGGCCACAGCGACGGCCGCACCCGGCACAGCACGCCAAGGGGCACCCCGTGCGCCGCGCATTTCACCGAGCCCGGCGCCGGGGCACCCAGGGAGAGGGCCCGGCCCCTGAAAGAGGGGCCGGGCCCTTGCCCGGTCAGCCGAAGCGCAAGCGATGGAGCATCAGCAGCGCCGCCGCCGTATTGGCGGCAGGGACTTCGCCGCGAGCGACAAGGTCCGGCGTCTCCTTCAGCGGCACCCACTCGCGCTTGTCGGACTCGAAGTCGTCCTGGGGATGCCCGAGGTACGTCGCGTCCTGCGCCCAGTAGATGTGGTGCCGGGCGTCCGTCAGCCCGTTCGCGGGCTCGACGGTCATCAGATGCTCCAGGGGCCCGGGACGGTACCCGGTCTCCTCCTCCATCTCGCGGGCCGCCGCGGCGGCGAGCTCCTCGCCGTCCTCGACCACACCGGCCGCGATCTCCCACCCCCAGCTGTCGGTGATGAAGCGGTGCCGCCACAGCAGCAGCACCTCGTTGCGCTCGTTGACGGCCGTGGCCATCGCCACGGGCCGGAGCCGGATCAGATAGTGATCGAGATGTCTCCCGTTCGGTAGCTCTACATCCGCCAGATTCACCCGAAGCCACTGGTTTTCGTACACAGTGTGTTCACCCAGGTTCTTCCATTGCACGTATGTGCCCCCTTCCTGACGGAGGTTGGGCACATCCCAGCATGTTGTGCGCTCCCACTGACAGAGGCACTCCGGGGACCCGAACGAGCCCCGGCGCTGCTCCGGCTCAGAGGGGAACGCTCAGGGCGTCCTCGATGAGCCTCGCCGCCTCGGCCGCCGGAGTCCCGGGATGCTGGGCCAGGCGGTGCTTGACCCTGCGCATCCGGCCCCGCAGCCGCTGCGACTCGATCCCCTGCGCCGTACCGACCATTTCGGCGGCCGTCGCCGCCGCGCGCTCGGCCTCTCCGCTGTGCAGCTCGACGTCGGTGAGGGTCGCCAGCCGGTTGACCCGGCCCCGGACGTGCGCCGGCGCACGGGCCGCCTCGCGCGCGTACCGTCCGGCCTCCTCCACCTCTCCCAGGAGCAGCAGCGCCTCGGCCAACCGGACCTCGACCAGGCCCGGCTGGACGTAGTTGGTCTCCTCGGGCTCCTCCTCGGGGCGGATACGGCCGGAGTACGACTCGGCACGCCGCATGCAGACGTACGCGCCGCGCCGGTCACCGATCCTGGCGTACGCCTTCGCCTGCATCGCGTACAGATCCGTGGCGAGCGCGGGGCTCGCGTGCGGGCCCGCGGTGCGCAGGACCGCCTCGGCGCAGGCGATCGCGTGCCTGCTGTCGCCCAGGAAGAGCGCCTGGTTGACGAGGAGCGCGACCACGTAGCCCCCGAAGACCAGGTCGCCCGACGCCTTGCCGAGGCGCAGGGCCTGGTGGAAGTAGCGCTGGGCGAGCCCCTGCGCGTCCGTGTCGTACGCGCAGATGCCGCTGACGGCGGCCAGCGCGCCGGCGGCGCGGAAGAGTTCGCGCCCGGTGCCGTCGTCGTACCCACCGCGCAGCAGCGGCGCGACCTCCCCGGTGAGGAAGCCGACGACGCGGGGGCGCGTCGCGACGCCTCCCGCGTTCCGGTACAGGTGCTCGTAGTGGCCGCGCGCCGCGTGCAGCACCGCGACGTCGGCCTGCTCCACGCGTCTCTCCCCGGCGCGCGAGACGTCGAGGTCCCGCGGCGGGTTCTCCCACTCCCACACGGGCGCGACGGCGGCGGCGCCCGTGAGGAGCGAGGGGCCGGGCCAGTCGTCGTGCACCTGGTCCGAACGCCAGAGGGAGGCGGCACGCTCCACGAAGCGGCCGAGCCCGCCGTCGTCCTGGCGCGGACCCGTCGCGGCCGCGCCAGGACGCACGGCCGGAGCGGCCATGCCGATGTCGTCGAGGGTGAGGGTGCGGGTCAGCCGCCCGCCGAGGATCTCGCAGATCAACTCGGGCACCCGGCCGCGCGGACGCTGTCCCTTGAGCCAGCGCGCGACGGCCGTGTGATCGTAACGCAGGGTGATTCCTGCTTCGTTTCCTAATCGATTGATTCGTGCCGCGAGACCGGAGCGGGACATTCCCGCCTGGTCAAGCAGCGCGTCCAGTTGACTGTTGGGCTCCATGCCGCCCTCCGGTCGTCCGTCGTGTTGTTTCGCAGAGTAACGGACCTGGTTTCACACGGGGTGTGAATGCACCACGTAGGCGTGCGCTCGGCACATGCTCCCGTCGAGGTTCCGTATGCGCTTGCCTAGGGGGTGGCGCGTACGGATCGCCACGTACGGCACTCGAAGAGACACGCAGAGAGAGGACAACCCGTGAACGACCCCATCCAACTCCGGCTCGGTGACCGCCATGTGTCCCGCTGACCTCACAGGCGCACAGGCGCACCACCGCACCCGGTCCCGCAACCGTCCCGCCAACCACACGCTGCGTGCCCTCCTGGAGGAGACCGAGTGGACGCAGGCAGCGTTCGCGCACGCCATTACTCGTGTCGGCGCCGAGGTCGGCATACATCTCCGGTACGACAGGACCTCAGTCGCGCACTGGTTACGCGGCAGCCGCCCCGATCCCCGCGTGCAGCGCCTCATCGCCGAGGCCCTCTCGCGGCGGCTCGGCCGCCCGGTCACGGTCGCCGAGCTGGGCATGCGTCCCGCGCGTACGACCGCGGGGCAGCGCGACCGGCGCGGCGAGCGCCCCCACAGGACGCCGCGCGGCGCCCCCTCGGACGACGAGGGGGCGGAGGGCGGCGAACCGTCCGGGCGCCGCGCGCCCGTCCACCCCGCCGACCGCCTCACGGCGCTCACGGCGCCCGTCGTCCCCGCGCCCCGCGCCGACTCCCCTCCCCCGGCGCCCTACCGGCTGCGGCTCCTCAGCGAGCCCGCGCAGCAGCCCCGTCCGGCCCGGTCCCCCCTCCCCAGCCGGGCCGGACGCGGGCGGGGCCAGCCCGCGGCGACCGGCGTCCCGGGGGTCCGTCCGCCGGGCGCGGGCGAGGTCGCCTCGGTCCACGAGCACGCGCGCTTCTTCGCCATCCAGGCGGACCGGCACGGCGGCGGCCACATCCGCACCTCGCTCGCCGCGTATCTCGCGAGCCTCGTGAGGACGTTGCGCACCGGCGGCGACAGCGCCCACCACCGCGGCATGCTGGCGGGCGCCGCGCGGCTGAGCTACCTGCTCGCGCGGGTCTACGCGGACGAGGGGCGGCACGGCCTGGCCCAGCGCGCGTTCCTCACCGCGGCCGAACTCGCGGCGGAGGCCGACGACCCGGAGGGCGTCGCGCTCGCGCGACGGGCGCTCAGCTCCCAGGCGCACCAGCTCGGACATCCGCGCGAGAGCCTCGCGCTGGCGGAGGCGGCGTGCGGCGCGGCGCCCGCGGGCGCCGACCCCTCGGCGCGCGCGTTCCTCTACGCGGGGCTCGCGGTGGCCCGCGCCGCCGGGGGCGACAGGGGGCAGGCGATGGACGCGCTGCGCCGGGCCGAGCACCAGCTCGCCCGCGCCCCCGCGGACCTGACGACGGGGCCGCGCAGCCCGGGCGGCGAGCCGGTCGGCTCGTACCAGGACGCGGCGCTGCTCTACCAGTCGAGCCAGGTACGCGCGGCTCTCGGCGACCGCAGCGGCGCCATCGGCGACCTTCGCTCCTCGCTGCGTTCCCGTCCCGCGGCCGAGCGCCGCTCCCGCGCGCTGTGCCAGGCCGAACTGGCCGAACTGCTGCTCGCCGTCGGGCGCCTGGAGGAGGCGTGCGGCTCGTGGAAGGGCTTTCTGGAGGACTGCGCGCTGGTGCGCTCCGGGCGCGTCCGCGAGGCCCGCGGGCGCATGCCGGTGCTGCTGCGCCCGTACGCCCGGGAGAGGTGCGTGCAGTCACTGCTCGCACACACGAACCCCCTGGCGGGCGGCGGGCGATTCGACTAAAACCGCCCCCAAGCAGGGTAAGTAAGCACCCTGCGCCGCGGAGGAACTCCGCACGCGACAGCGCGACAGCGCGACAACGGACACCACACGATACGGGGGACGAGGATGGCCACTCCCATCACCGCGACCGCCTTCGTCGCTGCTCTCAAGAAGGAGGGCGTGCGCGTCGAAGAGGTCCGCGACTGGCGGAACCACAACCGCAACCACAAGGGCCCCTGGGGCCCGGTGCACGGCGTGATGATCCACCACACCGTGACCAGCGGCTCCCAGGAGACCGTCGACCTGATCTACGACGGCCGGTCCGACCTGCCCGGGCCCCTCTCGCACGGCTGCGTCACCAAGGACGGCACGGTGCACCTGACGGGCCACGGCCGCGCCAACCACGCCGGGCTCGGGGACGACGACGTGCTGCGCGCCGTCATCGCCGAGCGCGGGCTGCCCACGCCGAACGAGCAGAACACGGACGGCAACCGGGCCTTCTACGGCTTCGAGTGCGAGAACCTCGGCGACGGCAAGGACCCCTGGCCCGAGGAGCAGCTCGACGCGATCGAGCGCGCCGCGGCGGCCCTGTGCCGTCACCACGGCTGGGGCGCGCGCTCGGTCATCGGCCACCTGGAGTGGACGAACCAGAAGTCGGACCCGCGCGGCTTCTCCATGGACGCGATGCGCGAGCGCATCGCGGACCGGCTCAAGTGACCGGCTGAAGCGACCGGTCGGGCGAGGACGGGATGGCGGACGGGGGAGCGCCCGGCCGGGCAGGTGGCCCCGGCCGGGCGCGGCCCGTGCGGCGCCGCGCACAATGGCGGGATGCTCCCGACGTACGACGCGCTCGCCGCGCGCCTCCCGTCCCCGCTCGAAGAGGCGGCGGACGCGCGCTTCGCGCGCCGGGGCGTGCGGCTGCTGCTGAAGCGGGACGACCTGATCCACCCCGATCTGGTCGAGAACAAGCCCACTGGCGTTAACACGGGCTGACGTGGGGGAACGCAACTCTGCGCCTGCCCGTTGAGACGGACAGGGGTGAACTTGAGTGACCGGCGCGACCGATCCCGCCAAGCTCTGCGATCTGTACCTACGTCGCAGCACGCTTCAGGACGACAAATCAACGCTCAAGGCACATGAGAAAGATCTACGCGAACGAGCCAAGCGTGATGGCCTGACAGTCCGAAAGGTCTGGAAGGAAGAGCTGTCCGCCTTCAAATCCGGCGTGGTCCGGGACGAGTTCGATAAGGCGATTGCCGCTGTCATCGCTGGCGAAGTTCGGCATCTCTTGGTCTGGAAGCTGAGCCGCCTTAGCCGTAGAGGCATGGGACAGGTCGGCCTAGTCCTCGACCAATTCGAGGAAAAGGGCGCCCGGCTCATCTCGCACATGGACGGGTTGGACAGCAGTGTTCCGCAGCATCGGGGGCTCTTCGCATGGCTTGCCGAACAGGCACGCTCGGAGTCCTTCAACACCTCCATGCACACGCGCGCCACGAAAGCGGAGAAGAAGCTCAAAGGCGCGTGGCCTGGCGGGCAACCTCCCTTCGGTCTGCGGGTCCGTCGGGGACGGAAGTCAACCGAGCATCACCCGAAGGAATACGAGCCTTCGCGGTTGATCGCTGACCTCCTGCTAGCGGGAAAGTCCGCCGAGAAGATCGCCGACGAGATGAATACTCGCGGCTGGCGAACAAGGCGCGGGGGCCTGTGGCGCTCCTCCTCGATCACACAGCTTGCCCATTCCCCGGCGTGGGCGGGCCTGATGCCCGTTCACGAGCGGTACACGGACAGCAAGGGGCGCGAGCGGTGGAGGAGCACAGACGAACCGCTGCGAGGCCCTGACGGCGAATACGTGCGCGTCGGCAAGAGCGTGATCACTGTGGGTGAACGGGTGCGCATCCTCGCTCAGCTCCGCTCCCGCACGTCCAACTCACTGGCCAGCGGTCGGCGCGGGAAGCCTGCCGCTCAGTCCCTCCTCTCCGGCTTCCTCAAGTGCGGCAGATGCCTGGGGCCGATGACCAAGGGAGGCAAGCAGTACCGCTGCTATCGGCGCGTCAATCTCGGCAAATCCGCATGCCAAGGAATGTCCGTGCAAGTAGTGGACATGGACCGGGTGATAGAGATCGCGTTCATCAAGCAGGTCAAGAGCCTTCCCCACAAGAAGGAAGTGTTCCAGGAACTTGCGGCGCGATGGCAGGCATACGAGGAACCGGAAAATCAGGCTCGTCGGGCGGAGTTGACGGCGTCGCTCGATGACGCCACTTCGCGCCGTAAGTCGCTGGAAAATGCCCGCTACGTGAAGGGGCAGTTCTCGGACGCAGACGGCGAGCAGCGCTACGACGAATTGCATTCGAGCGTCACGAAACAAATCAGCGATCTCAAATCGCAGATCGCGGAGATTACTTCCGTGACAGAATTCCTCGCCACGAGGGATTACGAGGATCTACGAAATGCGTGGCTTGACGCAGACCAGGAAAAGGCGCGTGAACTCCTCGGCGTCGTCATGAAGTCGGTCACGCTGCTGCCGCCGCCCAGCACGGGGCCGCGCACCCTTCACGAAGTGCTCACCCGGTCGTGCTTCCACTGGCACGGAGAGAAGCGCCAACCGCTCAAAGTCGATGGGCGCCGCACCGCAGACACAACTTGGCCGTTCGAATATCTGCCGGAGAAGTGGACCAAGGCGGCATAGCCCAAGTTCCTGATCCCGCAGACGAAAAGCGCGGGCGGTGCTGCGAGGCTTTGGACAGTAGCTGCCATGGGGCGAGAGATCAGGGGGCCATACGCTAGCCGCGAATCGGGCTGGCTCCTGGCCTGCCCGCAATAGCCCGATCCGGCCCCCTGGTCTTCGAGGCTCGCCCCATGGGAGCTGTCTAAAGCCTCGCAGTGCCGACCGCCCCGGCCAGAGCGTCAGGAAGGGTTCACATGGCGCCGCTGCCGGGAGCCGCGAGAGGCGGCGGCGGGGGCGGTGGCTCCTTCACGATCATGGGCCCTGCAAACGCGTCCGGGCGGCGTGCCGCCCGGACCGGACCGGCCGTCAGGCCGCATGCCGGGCCGGAGCGGCAGGAGCCGCCCGGACGGCGCGCCGCAGGCGCGCCCTTGAGTAAGTGAAGAAGAGTTACACCGATCGCTCCGCCGTCCCGTCTCGCATCGCTGCGCCCCGGCTAGCGCGCAACCGTGTGCACCCGCCTGGCGCTCTAACTCCGGGGCTGTCGGCTCTGCGTCCGGCCTTAGACGGCTTCCGCCCGGGGCGGCCGATTGAAGCGCATCAGGGCTCGACGGCTGGTGTCGGGCGTCTCGTAGGTCAGAGTCCAGGGGCCGCTATCGACCGTGGACGACTTGTCGAACCCCACCCACTTGCCCTCTGCCCGGCGCCCTGTCGGGTCTACAAGCAACTGCACCGCCCCGTGATAGACGGCGCCCTTGTAGTACCCCTCGGCCGCCGTGCGCTCCGTCCATGTCCCCGTGAGAGCGGGTCCGTCCCTCGTGAGGTCCAGGAAGATCGGAGAGTCGTTGGACCCCGGCAGGCTCTCGCAGTGCAGCCGGTTCCCGATCTCACGCACGACGACGTAGTGATGCCGGGAGATCTCTCCCCGCCTCGTGCTGATGTAGCTGTACTGGCTTCGCCATACGCCGGAGAGTTCACCCGTGTTCCCCGGCTGCTGGCCGCCGAGGACCTGTACGGACATCCCAAGGGCCTGCGCGATCGGCCCGAGCCAGTCACGCGGGGTCCTGGTGCCCTTCTCGTATCTGTAGATCTCTTGCCGTCCTAGAGCATCGGGGCCGACGCCTGCGACGCGGCACGCTTCGGTTGCCAATCGCGCCTGAGACCAACCGAGTTGTTCTCGCCGCTCTCGAATGCGCTCCCCGATAGTCATAGCGTCCATTGTGGCCTACAGCGGGCCTACAAAGGGGACGACAGTCGGCCGCTTCTGCCCCATTGATCAGCGGCGGAGCCTCGACACATGGCGACGACAAAGGAAACGAAGGTACGGCACCGCTTCCGCCTGCTCCCCTGGTGCACACCGGAAGGGAAGCCCTGCTATCTCGACTCGGACAGCAACAGCGGCCCCCTGGCGGAGTTGGCGGACTCGCTTGAGGCCACTCAACTCGACAACGCAACCGAGGTGCTCGAACGCACATGTGAGCTGCTCGCGACAGAAGGCGTCTCAGAGAGGGAAGTACGTTTCACGACCCAGCGCCTTTCCGAGTGCCTGCGCGACGTCCTACGCATCGTGAAGAGCCGTGAAGGCATGCGTGAGGACGAGTTGGACCAGGAGGACGACGAAGAGGGTCCCAAGTTCCCCGCTGAAGCGTTCGGCTAGATCGTCCGCAGCCAGCCCCGGCCATGTCACCCCCCGCATGGCCGGGGCTTCTGCGTCTCCTGTTGCTGCTGGTCAGAGGGGGGCTAGACAGGCACGGGAGGTCGAGTAGGCTGCCGAGTCAAGAACTGGCATACACCAGTGGGCCTGTCCTCGGTCGAGAACAAGCCCACTGGCGTTAACACGGGCTGACGTGGGGGAACGCAACTCTGCGCCTGCCCGTTGAGACGGACAGGGGTGAACTTGAGTGACCGGCGCGACCGATCCCGCCAAGCTCTGCGATCTGTACCTACGTCGCAGCACGCTTCAGGACGACAAATCAACGCTCAAGGCACATGAGAAAGATCTACGCGAACGAGCCAAGCGTGATGGCCTGACAGTCCGAAAGGTCTGGAAGGAAGAGCTGTCCGCCTTCAAATCCGGCGTGGTCCGGGACGAGTTCGATAAGGCGATTGCCGCTGTCATCGCTGGCGAAGTTCGGCATCTCTTGGTCTGGAAGCTGAGCCGCCTTAGCCGTAGAGGCATGGGACAGGTCGGCCTAGTCCTCGACCAATTCGAGGAAAAGGGCGCCCGGCTCATCTCGCACATGGACGGGTTGGACAGCAGTGTTCCGCAGCATCGGGGGCTCTTCGCATGGCTTGCCGAACAGGCACGCTCGGAGTCCTTCAACACCTCCATGCACACGCGCGCCACGAAAGCGGAGAAGAAGCTCAAAGGCGCGTGGCCTGGCGGGCAACCTCCCTTCGGTCTGCGGGTCCGTCGGGGACGGAAGTCAACCGAGCATCACCCGAAGGAATACGAGCCTTCGCGGTTGATCGCTGACCTCCTGCTAGCGGGAAAGTCCGCCGAGAAGATCGCCGACGAGATGAATACTCGCGGCTGGCGAACAAGGCGCGGGGGCCTGTGGCGCTCCTCCTCGATCACACAGCTTGCCCATTCCCCGGCGTGGGCGGGCCTGATGCCCGTTCACGAGCGGTACACGGACAGCAAGGGGCGCGAGCGGTGGAGGAGCACAGACGAACCGCTGCGAGGCCCTGACGGCGAATACGTGCGCGTCGGCAAGAGCGTGATCACTGTGGGTGAACGGGTGCGCATCCTCGCTCAGCTCCGCTCCCGCACGTCCAACTCACTGGCCAGCGGTCGGCGCGGGAAGCCTGCCGCTCAGTCCCTCCTCTCCGGCTTCCTCAAGTGCGGCAGATGCCTGGGGCCGATGACCAAGGGAGGCAAGCAGTACCGCTGCTATCGGCGCGTCAATCTCGGCAAATCCGCATGCCAAGGAATGTCCGTGCAAGTAGTGGACATGGACCGGGTGATAGAGATCGCGTTCATCAAGCAGGTCAAGAGCCTTCCCCACAAGAAGGAAGTGTTCCAGGAACTTGCGGCGCGATGGCAGGCATACGAGGAACCGGAAAATCAGGCTCGTCGGGCGGAGTTGACGGCGTCGCTCGATGACGCCACTTCGCGCCGTAAGTCGCTGGAAAATGCCCGCTACGTGAAGGGGCAGTTCTCGGACGCAGACGGCGAGCAGCGCTACGACGAATTGCATTCGAGCGTCACGAAACAAATCAGCGATCTCAAATCGCAGATCGCGGAGATTACTTCCGTGACAGAATTCCTCGCCACGAGGGATTACGAGGATCTACGAAATGCGTGGCTTGACGCAGACCAGGAAAAGGCGCGTGAACTCCTCGGCGTCGTCATGAAGTCGGTCACGCTGCTGCCGCCGCCCAGCACGGGGCCGCGCACCCTTCACGAAGTGCTCACCCGGTCGTGCTTCCACTGGCACGGAGAGAAGCGCCAACCGCTCAAAGTCGATGGGCGCCGCACCGCAGACACAACTTGGCCGTTCGAATATCTGCCGGAGAAGTGGACCAAGGCGGCATAGCCCAAGTTCCTGATCCCGCAGACGAAAAGCGCGGGCGGTGCTGCGAGGCTTTGGACAGTAGCTGCCATGGGGCGAGAGATCAGGGGGCCATACGCTAGCCGCGAATCGGGCTGGCTCCTGGCCTGCCCGCAATAGCCCGATCCGGCCCCCTGGTCTTCGAGGCTCGCCCCATGGGAGCTGTCTAAAGCCTCGCAGTGCCGACCGCCCCGGCCAGAGCGTCAGGAAGGGTTCACATGGCGCCGCTGCCGGGAGCCGCGAGAGGCGGCGGCGGGGGCGGTGGCTCCTTCACGATCATGGGCCCTGCAAACGCGTCCGGGCGGCGTGCCGCCCGGACCGGACCGGCCGTCAGGCCGCATGCCGGGCCGGAGCGGCAGGAGCCGCCCGGACGGCGCGCCGCAGGCGCGCCCTTGAGTAAGTGAAGAAGAGTTACACCGATCGCTCCGCCGTCCCGTCTCGCATCGCTGCGCCCCGGCTAGCGCGCAACCGTGTGCACCCGCCTGGCGCTCTAACTCCGGGGCTGTCGGCTCTGCGTCCGGCCTTAGACGGCTTCCGCCCGGGGCGGCCGATTGAAGCGCATCAGGGCTCGACGGCTGGTGTCGGGCGTCTCGTAGGTCAGAGTCCAGGGGCCGCTATCGACCGTGGACGACTTGTCGAACCCCACCCACTTGCCCTCTGCCCGGCGCCCTGTCGGGTCTACAAGCAACTGCACCGCCCCGTGATAGACGGCGCCCTTGTAGTACCCCTCGGCCGCCGTGCGCTCCGTCCATGTCCCCGTGAGAGCGGGTCCGTCCCTCGTGAGGTCCAGGAAGATCGGAGAGTCGTTGGACCCCGGCAGGCTCTCGCAGTGCAGCCGGTTCCCGATCTCACGCACGACGACGTAGTGATGCCGGGAGATCTCTCCCCGCCTCGTGCTGATGTAGCTGTACTGGCTTCGCCATACGCCGGAGAGTTCACCCGTGTTCCCCGGCTGCTGGCCGCCGAGGACCTGTACGGACATCCCAAGGGCCTGCGCGATCGGCCCGAGCCAGTCACGCGGGGTCCTGGTGCCCTTCTCGTATCTGTAGATCTCTTGCCGTCCTAGAGCATCGGGGCCGACGCCTGCGACGCGGCACGCTTCGGTTGCCAATCGCGCCTGAGACCAACCGAGTTGTTCTCGCCGCTCTCGAATGCGCTCCCCGATAGTCATAGCGTCCATTGTGGCCTACAGCGGGCCTACAAAGGGGACGACAGTCGGCCGCTTCTGCCCCATTGATCAGCGGCGGAGCCTCGACACATGGCGACGACAAAGGAAACGAAGGTACGGCACCGCTTCCGCCTGCTCCCCTGGTGCACACCGGAAGGGAAGCCCTGCTATCTCGACTCGGACAGCAACAGCGGCCCCCTGGCGGAGTTGGCGGACTCGCTTGAGGCCACTCAACTCGACAACGCAACCGAGGTGCTCGAACGCACATGTGAGCTGCTCGCGACAGAAGGCGTCTCAGAGAGGGAAGTACGTTTCACGACCCAGCGCCTTTCCGAGTGCCTGCGCGACGTCCTACGCATCGTGAAGAGCCGTGAAGGCATGCGTGAGGACGAGTTGGACCAGGAGGACGACGAAGAGGGTCCCAAGTTCCCCGCTGAAGCGTTCGGCTAGATCGTCCGCAGCCAGCCCCGGCCATGTCACCCCCCGCATGGCCGGGGCTTCTGCGTCTCCTGTTGCTGCTGGTCAGAGGGGGGCTAGACAGGCACGGGAGGTCGAGTAGGCTGCCGAGTCAAGAACTGGCATACACCAGTGGGCCTGTCCTCGGTCGGCAACAAGTGGCGCAAACTCGCCCCTGTCCTCCGCGAGGCCGCCGCCTCGGGCCGCACCACGCTGCTGACCTTCGGCGGCGCGTACTCGAACCATCTGCGCGCCACGGCCGCGGCCGGACGCCTGCTGGGACTGCGCACGATCGGGGTCGTACGGGGCGAGGAGCTGGCGGACCGGGAGCTGAATCCGTCGCTCGCGCGGTGCGCGGCCGACGGCATGCGCCTGCACTTCGTCACGCGCGCCGACTACCGCCGCCGCTCCGACCCCGCGTGGCGGGAGGAGCTGCGGGAGCGGTTCGGCCCCTGCCTCCTCGTCCCCGAGGGCGGCAGCGACGCGGCGGCCGTACGGCACTGCGTCCAGCTGGGCCGCGAGCTGCGCGGGCTGACGGACGTGGCGGCGGTCGCCTGCGGCACGGGCGGCACCTTCGCGGGCATGGCGGCGGGTCTTTCCCCAGGTCAGCGGGGCCTCGGCATTCCCGTGCTGAAGGGCGGCTTCCTGACCGGGGAGGTGCGGCGGCTGCAGCGCGAGGCGTTCGGCGAGGTGCGCGGCGACTGGTCGCTGGACGACCGCTTCCACCGCGGGGGATACGCGCGCACGGACCCGGAGCTGGAGGAGTTCGCGGCGGACTTCGCCCGCCGCCACGGCCTGCCGCCGCTCGACCGCGTCTACGTGGCGAAGCTGCTGCACGGCCTCACGTTCCTCGTCTCCGAGGGCGCGTTCGCGCGGGGCAGCACGGTGACCGCCGTCATCACGGGCTAGCCGACCCCCCGAAGGTGTTACATAAAGTGACGAAATTGACTACTCTCTGCCGTCATCAACTTCCGGGCCCCCTCGCGCCATTGACAGAGAGTTACGATCTTGGCCGCGCTCCCCCGCCTCAGGATCGGCTTTCGGCCCTTGTGCGATTCCGCACCGCACGGGGCCATGAACGGTTCAGGAGGCGGGTATCGAACAGACACGACCCGCCCGGCGGACCCCGGATTCCCCGCGGACACCCGGCCGTCAGCCCGGAAATCACCAACAGAGCGTAATCGCCAAGGATTTGAGGCCTCCGACCCCTAGCCACGTACAGTACCCATATGTTTACTATGGGTGACACTCACGGGATGAGGCGGCATAGATCCATGCGTGCGGCATCGTGACACGGATCGCGATAGCGTCGCTGGCGAAACGAACCAACAGCCGCTTCGGCCCACGACAGGCCCAACCGGCTCGTGTCACCTTGGAGGTGAGGGTGTCCCAGATCGCAGGCGAGCCCGCGGCGCAGGACTTCGTGGAGGTCCGGCTGCCGGCGGCGGGTGCCTATCTGTCGGTGCTGCGGACGGCCACCGCCGGTCTCGCGGCCCGCTTGGACTTCACCCTCGACGAGATCGAGGATCTGCGGATCGCCGTGGACGAGGCGTGCGCGATCCTGCTCCAGCAGGCTGTCCCCGGCTCCGTGCTCAGTTGTCTCTTCAAGCTCGTGGGCGACTCGCTCCGCGTGACCGTCTCGGCACCGACGACCGACGGCCGCGCGCCCGAGCGCGACACGTTCGCCTGGACGGTGCTCTCGGCCCTGGCGGGAGAGGTGGATTCGACGGTGTCCGACGACCGTACGGTCAGCATCAGCCTGCACAAGAAGCGCGGTGCGGGCCCCGGAGCGTCGTGACCGAGCACGAGGCGCGGGAGATGTGGGCAGGCCGCCGGAGCGCGGTCTCCCCGGGCATCCCTGAGCAGCAGGCCCGGCCGCACCCGGCCGACCCCACCAGTCAGCGACCGGAGCAGGCAGAGCGGGCGGACGCGATGGACCAGCAGCAGGAGATCCACGGGCAGGGCGGCGGCGCTCCCGGCAACCGCGGCGGGCAGTTCGACCCCCACGACCGCAGCGGCGCGCGGGCGCTCTTCATCGAGCTGCGCAAGCTGCCCGACGGCTCGACCGAGCGCGCCGAGCTGCGCAACCACCTGGTGCGGATGCACCTGCCGCTCGTGGAGCACCTGGCCCGCCGCTTCCGCAACCGCGGCGAGCCGCTGGACGACCTCACCCAGGTCGCGACGATCGGCCTGATCAAGTCCGTCGACCGCTTCGACCCCGAGCGCGGGGTGGAGTTCTCGACGTACGCGACGCCGACGGTCGTCGGGGAGATCAAGCGGCACTTCCGCGACAAGGGCTGGGCGGTGCGCGTCCCGCGCCGTCTGCAGGAGCTGCGGCTGTCGCTGACGTCGGCCACGGCGGAGCTGTCCCAGCAGCACGGCCGGGCCCCGACCGTGCACGAGTTGGCACAGCGGCTGTCGATCTCCGAGGAGGAGGTCCTGGAGGGTCTGGAGTCGGCGAACGCGTACAGCACGCTCTCGCTCGACGTCCCGGACACCGACGACGAGTCCCCGGCCGTCGCCGACACCCTCGGCGCGGAGGACGACGCGCTGGAGGGCGTCGAGTACCGCGAGTCCCTCAAGCCGCTGCTGGAGGAGCTGCCGCCGCGCGAGAAGAAGATCCTGCTGCTGCGCTTCTTCGGCAACATGACGCAGTCGCAGATCGCCCAGGAGGTCGGCATCTCCCAGATGCACGTCTCCCGGCTGCTGGCCAGAACCCTGGCCCAGCTCCGCGACCGCCTGCTCGTCGAGGAGTGACAGCGGGCCCGTGACCGTGACCGGCCCCCGGGGTCACTCCCGGGGGCCGATCCCCAGCGCCTCGGTCGCGGTCGGGTTGATCAGGCAGGCGAGGACGCCCAGCGCGGCGAGGGCGAGGACGACCGCGAGCAGCACGTAGAACGCCCCGTTCTGCGCGAACTGCCAGGCGACGGGCAGGGCGAGGAGCTGCACGATCATCGAGGGCCCGCGGCTCCACCTGCGGCACAGCCACAGCCCGCGCGCGGCGGCCAGCGGCAGCGCCGCGAGCGCGAGCACGGTCACGGCCAGCGTGACCGCCTGCGTCATGTCGTCCGGCGTGTCCGTGGCCAGCTTCACCAGCGAGACGACCCCGAAGGCCGCCACCACTGCTCCCTCGACCCCGGTCACCAGCGCCGCGGCGGTGATCCGGCGCGGTCTGGACGTCTCCCTCGCGGTACTCACAGGGGAAGCCTAGCCCCGGGCCTGTGCCACCGTACGGCCCGGTAGGTACCCTCACCCCATGCGTGCGCTCCTCGTGGTCAACCCGGCGGCAACCACCACCAGTGCGCGGACCCGTGACGTGCTCACGCACGCGCTCGCCAGCGACCTCAAGCTGGAGGTCGCCACCACGGAGTACCGCGGTCATGCCCGCGATCTCGCGCGCCGCGCCGCGGAGAGCGGCGAGACCGAGATCGTCATCGCCCTCGGCGGCGACGGCACGGTCAACGAGGTGGTGAACGGGCTGCTGCACGAGGGCCCGGCCCCGGAGTCCCTCCCCCGGCTCGCGGTCGTCCCCGGCGGCTCGACCAACGTCTTCGCACGCGCCCTCGGGCTGCCCAACGACGTCGTGGAGGCCACCGGCGCCCTGCTGGACGCGCTGGCGACCGGCAGCGAGCGCACGGTGGGCCTCGGCCTGGCGAACGGCGTGCCGGGTACGGACGACGCCACCGTCCCCTCCCGCTGGTTCACCTTCGCCGCGGGCTTCGGCTTCGACGCGGGCGTCGTGGGCCGGGTCGAGCAGCAGCGGGAGCGGGGCAAGCGTTCGACGCACGCGCTGTACGTACGACAGGTGGTCCGGCAGTTCCTCGGCGAGCAGCACCGCAGCAGGGGGACGATCACACTGAGTCGCCCCGGCGAGGAGCCGGTCGAAGATCTGGTCCTCTCCATAATCTGCAACACCGCGCCCTGGTCGTTCCTGGGCAACAAGCCCCTGTACGCGGCGCCCGAGGCGTCCTTCGACACCGCCCTCGACGTGCTGGGACTCTCCCGGATGACCCCCGCCGCCGTCAGTCGCTACGGCACCCAGCTGCTCGCCTCGTCGCCCGAGAAGGGGCCGCGCGGCAAGCACGCGGTCACCCTGCACGACCTGACGGACTTCACCTTGCAATCGCAGGTCCCACTGCCGTTTCAGATGGACGGTGACCACCTGGGGCTGCGTACAAGCGTGAACTTCACAGGCGTTCGCCGTGCACTGCGTGTGATTGTGTAAGCGGAAGGGCCTAAAGTCCTTCTACTCGAACGTTTAGACCAGGATCCACCCACTGGAATGACGGCTGTGAGCTAGTCGACACCAAGGATTCCAAAAAAACTTTCCTGAAGGGGTTGTATCCGTCGCCGAGGTTTGCGAGTCTCTTCATGGCGATCGGGACGGCCGCTCATCAGGCCCCCTTGAGAGTCCGAATCCTCCTCTAAGTTGTTCAGTGGGACCCGTCACAGTCATGGGCTCCCCCTTCCCCTGCGGATGGATTCGTGAAAGCGTTCACATTCACAAGCAACGAGCCCACACACGAGGAGAGGTAGCAGCCATGGACTGGCGTCACCACGCCGTTTGCCGCGAGGAAGACCCCGAGCTGTTCTTCCCCATCGGCAACACCGGTCCCGCGCTGCTGCAGATCGAGGAAGCCAAGGCCGTCTGCCGCCGCTGCCCCGTCATGGAGCAGTGCCTGCAGTGGGCCCTGGAGTCCGGTCAGGACTCCGGTGTCTGGGGTGGCCTCAGCGAGGACGAGCGCCGCGCGATGAAGCGCCGCGCCGCCCGCAACCGGGCGCGGAACAACGCCGCGACCGCCTGAGCGACGCTGACGCCCAGCCCCCTGTCACCTAGCTGCCCCCCGAGCCGCAGCGCGCAGTGACCCTGGCGGAGCCCCGGCCCGTGACGAGATGTCGTCCACGGGACCGGGGCTCAGCGCTGTTCGCGCCCTTCCCGCTCGCGCTTCTCCGTCTCCACCGGGAGGTCGAAGAGCACGCGCGTGCCGCCCCCGGGCGCGGGCCGCATGTCGAAGCTCCCGCCCAACTCGCCCTCCACCAGCGTCCGTACGATCTGGAGGCCGAGGTTGCCCGCGCTGTGCGGGTCGAAGCCCTCGGGCAGGCCGCGGCCGTTGTCCTGGACCGTGACGAGCAGCCGGGCCTCCTCGTGGCCCGAGCCCCCGCCCCGTACCGCGTGCACCTCGACCGCGCCCTGCTCGTCCGCGCCGAAGCCGTGCTCCATCGCGTTCTGCAGGACCTCGGTGAGCACCATCGAGAGCGGGGTGGCGATCTCGGCGCCGAGGATGCCGAAGCGGCCGGTGCGCCGGCCCGTGACGCGGCCCGGGGAGATCTCCGCGACCATCGCGAGGACGCGGTCGGCGATCTCGTCGAACTCCACGCGCTCGTCCAGGTTCTGGGAGAGCGTCTCGTGCACGATCGCGATCGAGCCGACCCTGCGCACCGCCTCGTTCAGCGCGTCCTTGCCCCGGTCGGAGTCCATCCGGCGGGCCTGGAGGCGGAGCAGCGCGGCGACCGTCTGGAGGTTGTTCTTCACCCGGTGGTGGATCTCCCGGATGGTGGCGTCCTTGGTGATCAGCTCGCGCTCACGGCGCCGCACCTCGGTGATGTCGCGCAGCAGGATCAGCGAACCGATGCGCGTGCCCTTGGGCTTGAGGGGGATCGCGCGCAACTGGACGACGCAGTCGTTCGCCTCGACCTCCGCGCCGCGCGGGGCCCAGCCGCTGGCGAGCTTGACCATGGCCTCGTCCACCGGGCCCTTGGAGGGGGAGAGCTCTGCGGTCGCCTCCCCCAGGTGCAGCCCGACGAGGTCGGTGGCGAGGCCGAGGCGGTGGTAGGCGGAGAGGGCGTTGGGGCTGGCGTACTGCACGACGCCCTCGGCGTCGAGCCGGATCAGGCCGTCGCCGACGCGCGGGACGTGGTCCATGTCGACCTGGTGCCCGTAGAACGGGAAGGAGCCCGCGGCGATCATCTGTGCGAGGTCCGAGGCGCTCTGGAGATAGGTCAGCTCCAGGCGGCTGGGCGTGCGGACGGTCAGCAGGTTGGTGTTGCGCGCGATGACGCCCAGCACCCTGCCCTCGCGCCGGACGGGGATCGACTCGACCCGTACGGGCACCTCCTCGCGCCACTCCGGGTCGCCCTCGCGCACGATGCGGCCCTCGTCGAGCGCGGCGTCGAGCAGCGGGCGGCGGCCACGCGGGACCAGGTGGCCGACCATGTCGTCCTGGTGCGAGGTGGGCCCGGTGTTGGGGCGCATCTGCGCGACGGAGACATAGCGCGTCCCGTCCAGGGTGGGGACCCACAGGACGAGGTCGGCGAAGGAGAGGTCGGCCAGCAGTTGCCACTCGGAGACGAGCAGATGCAGCCACTCCAGGTCGGTGTCCGACAGGGCGGTGTGCTGGCGTACGAGGTCGTTCATGGAGGGCACGGAGCGAGCCTACCGGCCGATTTCCGGGGCCTTCGACCGCTCCTTCGAGTACTGTCGCGCAAGGCGTAGACAGGAACCTGTGGTCTAGTCCACAATTCCTGGGACATGCTTCTGGCCTCCCCGCACAGGAGGCCGGAACGAGGCTCACGGCGCTCTCTGCCCTGACTGCGCCGGGGTCTTGAAGCTCCGGGCCGCAGCGCCGGGCGGGTTGAGGGTCCCGTCCCGGTACTGCGGCCCGTAGTGCTTCCCCGTAGTGCTTCCAGGGCTCTCCGCCGGAGCTCTCAGGCGTGCTGGATGGCCTCGTCGGCCGTCACCGGGAACGTCGTCTTCGTGTCCCCCAGCAGCAGCGCCCGGTAGGTCGCCGTCGCGGCCTCCTCCAGGTTCATCGCGCGGCGGAAGGCCATGCCGATGTCCTCCCCCAGCGCCGAGCAGCCGTGGTGGGCCATCAGCACGCAGTTGTGCTCCCTGGCCTGCTCGGCGGCGGTGTCGGCCAGCGCGTCGGAGCCGTTGGGGTGGAAGACGGTGCGGCCGACGGAGCGGACGTAGACCGCGTGGTCGAGGGTGAGCAGCCGGATCTCGTGGCCGAGCGCGTCGACGAGGACGGCGTGCTGGGGGTGGATGTGGACGATCGCGTTCACGTCGTCGCGCACGCGGTACGTGCGCTGGTGCAGCTTCCACTCGCTGGACGGCTTCGGGCTCCCGCCGACGGTCTCGCCGTCGAGGTTCATCACGGTGAAGTCCTCGGGCGTGAGCCGGTCCAGCCAGGTGCCGGAGCCGGTGACCACGTACTCGCGGGAGCCGGGCAGCCGCGCGGAGAGGTTGCCGCCGCTGGCCAGGACGAAGCCGCGCTCCACGGCCGTACGCCCGACGTCGATGAGCTGCTCTATCAGCCCGTCCGTCGTCTCAGGGTGCTTCATCAGTCACTCTCTTTCTCGTCCTGGAGCAGTGCCCGCGCCGTCTCGACGTCGGTCACCGCCATGTTCACGAGGCCGTGGCGGAGGGCCGCCCGGAGGGCGCCCACCTTCTGGGGGCCGAAGGAGATCCCCACCCGCTGCGGGATGGCGGTCAGTTCGGTGAGGGCGAGGCCGACGACGCGCTCGTCGACCTCGCCGGTGACGGAGGCGCCGTCGGGGCCGAAGAAGCGGCCCGAGATGTCGCCGACGGCGCCCGCCCCGTCCAGCTCGGCCCGCTCGTGCTCGCTGAGCCGGTCGAGCAGGAGCCCGGAGCTGCCGGTCATGCCGCCGACTCCGGCCACCAGCAGGTCGGCCTCGGCCGCCCGGCGCAGCGTCTCGCGGACCCCGGGGTCGGCGCGCAGGGCCCGGCCCATCTCGGGGGACGAAGCGAGGATCGGCGCGGGCAGGTGGTACGTCTCGGCCTCGAAGGAGGCGCCGAGCCGGAGGACCAGCTCGTGCGGGCTGATGCCCCGCGAGACCCCGCCCCAGCTCCCCGCCAGCGGAACGAAGCCGAGCCCGGGGACGGGCGCCGACCGGACGTGCGGGAGGGTGGCCGCGACCGCCGAGGAGAGGCCCACCGCGACCGTGGAGGCCCGCGGGACCAGCGCCGCGAGGGCCTCGGCCCCGGCGAGGCCCACCGCGTCGTACGTACGGTCCGCGTCGGCGAAGCTGGGGGCGACCCAGACCTGCTCCAGGCCGAACCTGGCGGCCAGCGCCGCCTCCAGGTCGCCGAACGGGGTGCTGGGGCTGTGGATGCGGATCTCGACGATCCCCGAGCGGCGGGCCTCAGCCAGCAGCCGGGTCACCTTCACGCGCGAGAGCCCCAGCAGCGCGCCGATCTCGTGGTGCGTCATCCCGTGCTGGTAGTGCAGCCGGGCGACCCTCCCCTGCAGCTCCTTGGCCTCCATGGGATGAACTTCCGTTCTCACTCGCGAGCATTCGTTCACCCATCATGCCTTCCTCGTCCTCCGGAGGACAAGCGTCGCCCTCGTCGCGTGCGCCGTCCCGCAGCAGCAGCGTGAGCCCGATGCCCGCCGCGTAGACCGCCGCGAGCAGCCACATCAGGCCGCCGACGCCGAGCGGGCCGAGGAAGACCCGGGCGAGGACGGGTCCGGCCGCGTTGCTCAGGCCCGCGCCGAGGTTGAGGATCGCGACGGCCGCGGCCTTCTGGCTGGGCGCGAGGAGCGGCACGATCGCGCTGAGCGGGACGTACGCCGCCATCGCGAGGCCGAGGACGATGGCGACGGCCATGGTCGCGGCGAAGTTCGGGCCGAGCCACTCGGGCACGTAGTACATGGCGAGCACGGCGATCACGCAGCCCACGCCGCCGATCCAGGCGACGACGTTGATCTGGCCGATCCGGTCGCCGAGGTAGCCGGAGAGGACGTTGCCGATGATGTTGGCGAAGAGCATCGTGCCCCAGATCGTCTGCCACTGGGGCAGCGAGAAGCCCACGTCGTGGACCATGTGCGAGGCGACGAAGACCGGGAACGCGTAGAAGCAGAGCGTGTTGATGATCCGGACCACGCCGCCGACGCCGACCTTGGGGTGCGTCTTCAGGACAGTGAGCCCCTTGACCACCTGGCGCAGATTGGACGCGGCGCCCGCGCCCTCTCCCCCGCCGCCGCTGCGGGCGCGGACCAGGAAGAAGAGGATGAGCCCGCCCGCGAGGATGAAGGCCAGCGAGATCCAGAGGGTGACCAGCTCGCCGACGACGGGGATGACGGCACCGGCGAAGTACGAGCTGACGACGCCGAGCCCGGCGGTGCTCGCGAACCAGTACCAGCCGACCGCGCGGCCGATGACCTCCTTGGGCGTGGCCATGGTGACCCAGACGAGGAAGCCGTAGGCGAAGAACGGGTAGCCGAGGCCGCGGATGCCGTAACTGACCAGCATGACCGCGTAGTTGCCCGCCATCACGCCCAGCGCCAGGAAGATCACCTCGAAGCCGGCCCAGATCGCGAAGCCGAGGGTCATCACCCGTCGCGGGCCCCACGCCTCGGCGAGCGCGCCCGCCAGCCAGGCGGCGACGGCCACCACGATGCCGCAGACGCTGACCAGCGTCGCGACGTCGGAGGCGGCGAAGCCGCGGGACTCCAGATAGGGCGCGAGGAAGCCCAGCTCGACGCCGTCGCCGACCATGAACAGCAGCAGCGCCAGATAGCCCCAGGCCAGGGGGCGCACGATCCCCTGGCGGGCGAGCCATACGGACATCGACGGCATGAGGGCACTCTCCTTTGAGTCCGGCCACACCTCGCAGATGAACCATTGTTCGGGCGGGTGCACTTTGGGCCGCCAAGAGTCGGCCCGGCCCGCGCGGCTGTCAAGAGTTGACCCTCGATCTCCACCGACCTACATTGCGAACGTTCGCACAGAGTTGTGCACCATTGTTCAGTCGGAGAGTGTCATGACGCCACCTGAGAGCGCGCTGATCGGGATCGACGCGGGTACCACCGCGGTGAAGACCACGGTGCTGACCGGCGAAGGGCGTGAGCTGGCCACCGCCCGCACCTCCGTCGAGGTCGGCCACCCGGAGCGCGGCCACGCCGAGCAGTCCATGGACGAGGTCTGGCACGCGGTCGTACGCACCGTCACGGGTGCCCTGGAGCAGGCACGGCAGGCCGGGCCCCTCACCGTGCGGGCGATCGGGCTCACCGGGCAGGGCGACGGCGCCTGGCTGCTCGACGAGGACCACCGGCCGGTCGGCCCGGCGGTGCTCTGGCTGGACAACCGCGCCACGGAGCGCGTACGGGCGTGGGAGGCCGACGGACGCGCCGCCGACGTCCGTGCCGTGACCGGCTCCTCGGTCTTCCCCGGCGCCCTGCCCCCGCTGCTGGAGGAGCTCGCCGAGACCCGCCCCGAGCTGCTGGAACGCGCCCGCCACCAGGCCAACTGCAAGGACTGGATCCGGCTGCGGCTGACCGGCGTGCTGGAGACCGACGCCACGGAGGCGTCCCGCACCTACCTCGACATCCGCACCGGGCGCTACGCGGACGGGCTGATCGACCGGCTGGGCCACCGGCGCTTCGCCCGCCTGCTGCCGCCCGTCGTGCCCGCCGACGCGCACCGCCCGCTGACCGCCGAAGCCGCGGCCCTGCTCGGGCTGGACGCCGGGATCCCCGTGGCCACCGGGATGATGGACACCGCCACGGCGGGCGCCGGGACCGGCGCGGTCTCCCCCGGCGAGGCGTACGCGATCATCGGCACCACCGCCTTCCTCGGCGTGACCCGCGCGAGCGCCGCCGAGCTGACGACCCCCGTCGGCATCACCCTCGCCACCGGCTTCGACGGCCAGGTCCTGGAGTGCCTCGCGCCGATGTCGGGCTCGCCGAACCTCACCTGGGCCCGCGACGCGCTGCTGTCCGGCGTCCCCGACGAGGGCGGCTGGGACGCGGTCGAGGCCGAGGCCCGTGCCGTGCCCGCCGGCTCCGGCGGCGTGCTCTACCTGCCGTACGGCGCGGAGGCGGGCGAGCGCGCCCCGTTCAGCGACGTCCACGCCTCCGCCGCCTGGCTGGGGCTCTCCAACGGGACGACCAGGGGCCAGCTCCTGCGCGCCGTCTACGAGGGGATCGCGCTCGGCCTGCGCGAGTGCCGGGACGCGCTGCGGCACACCGGCCCCCTGCGGGTCTGCGGCGGCGCGGCCGCCAGCGACCTGCTCTGCCAGATCCTCGCCGACGTCACCGGCGGCGCCGTCGAACGCCCGCTCGCCCAGGAGGTCGGCACCCGGGGCGCCGCCGCGCTCGCGCTCGCCGCGCTCGCAGGTTCCGGCGACCTCCCCGCCGCCTCCGCCGCGCTGCTCGGCGACGCCGACGTCTTCACCCCCGACCCCGCCGCCACGGCCCTCCACGACGCGCAGTACGCGACGTTCACGGCCGTACGGGACGCGCTGCGCCCCGGCTGGCCCGCCCTGCGGGAGCTGCGCCGCCTGGCGTGACCGTGCCCGCGCCCGTGCCCGTGACCGTACGAGAGAAGAGGAATCCTCCCCCATGACCGCACCGACCCCCGTCCCCGAACGCCCCCGCGTGCTGGTGACCGCCGCCTTCGACGGCGCCGTCGCGAAGGAGCTGGAGCGGGACTTCGAGGTGACCGTGACGTCGCCGTCCACGAGTGGCCGTTCGCTGGCCGAGGTGGAAGACGCGCTCGCCCTCGCCTCCGCCGACGCCGTCGTCTGCGAGCTCGACCGGCTCGACGGCGCGGCCCTCGCCGCCGCGCCCGGACTCCGCTTCGCGGTCTCGTGCCGCGCCGCGCCCGTCAACATCGACCTCGACGCCTGCACCGCGCGCGGCATCCCGGTCGCGACGACCCCGGGCCGCAACGCCGACGTCACCGCCGACCTGGCCTTCACCCTGCTGCTCTCCACGCTGCGCAACACCTCGCGCGCCGAGGCGTGGATGCGGGAGGGCAACTGGACGGAGGACGACGTCTTCGCCCCGTACCGGCTCTTCCGGGGGCGCGGGCTGAACGGGCTCACGCTCGGCATCCTCGGCGGCGGCGCCGTCGGGCGCCGCGTGCTCGCGCGGGCGCGGGCCTTCGGGATGCGGGTGGTGGTGTACGACCCGTATCTGGCGCCCGGCGCGTTCGGGGACGAGGCGCGCGTGGTGGAGCTGGACGAGTTGCTGGCGGCGGCGGACGTGGTGTCCGTGCATGTGCCGCTCGCGGAGTCGACGATCGGGCTGATCGGGGAGCGGGAGCTCGCCCGTATGCGGCCGGGCGCCTACCTGGTCAACGCGGGGCGCGCCGCCGTCGTCGAGGAGGGCCCGCTCATCGCCTCGCTGCGTTCCGGGCATCTCGCCGGTGCGGGGCTCGACGTCTTCTGGGCGGAGCCGCCGCGTCCCGACCACCCGCTCTTCTCGCTGCCGAACGTGACGATGACCCCTCATATCGGGGGTGCGTCCGATGACGTGATCGCCGTGCACTCTCGGCTGGCCGCCGAGGCGCTCCGCGCCTGGAGTGCCGGGGAACGCCCTGCCGCTGTCGCGAACCCTGGTGTCTACGCGGACCGTTGACGGTGCGCCGAGCAGAGAGTGCCCCTTGCGGTGCTTCGCGGGGCGCGGGTGCGTCGTGGTCGCTCGCGCAGTTCCCCGCGCCCCTGAAGCCGCCCTTCGGGCGTGCTTCGGGGATGCCTGCTGCCGGGCTCGCGCCCCCGAAGCCCGCCCCTCCGGGGCGGGCTTCGGGGCGGCGGCGTTAGCGGGTCTCTGTCACCTTTGCCAGGGAGCGGGGGGCGTCCGGGTCCTGGCCTCGGGCGATGGTGACCTCGTAGGCCAGCATCTGGAGGGGCATGATCTCGACGATGGGCTGGAGCTCCTCCGCCAGGCCCTCGGTGGGGAGGGCGAAGCCCGCCGAGGCGTGGTCCACCTGGTTCTGGGCGCCGATGACGACGAGGTCGGCGCCGCGGTCGCGGAGGCGGTCCAGGACGGGCTGGAGGGCCTCGCCGCCCTTGCCCTCGGTGACGACGGCGATGACCGGCGAGATGTTGTCGACCATGGCCAGCGGGCCGTGCAGCAGGTCGGCGCCCGAGTAGGAGAGGGCCGGGATGTAGCTCGTCTCCATGAGCTTGAGCGCGGCCTCCTTCGCGGTCGGGTAGCCGTAGCCGCGCGAGGTGAGGACCATGCGCTCGGCGAAGCGGTAGCGGGCGGCGAGCTGCTTGACCTCGTCCCTGCGGGCCAGGACCGACTCGGCGATCTCGGGGAGGGCCTTGGCGGCGTCCGCGCCGTTGCCCCCGCGCAGGCCCTCGACGAAGAGGTAGAGGGCGAGCAGCTCGGCCGTGTACGTCTTGGTGGCGGGCAGGGCCTTCTCGGGCCCGGCGAGGACGTCGATGTGGAACTCGCTGACCTCGGCCAGCGGCGAGTCCGCGTTGTTGGTGACGGCGAGCGTGATCGCGCCCGCCTCGCGGGCCGCCTTGGTGGAGGCCACCAGGTCGGGGCTGCCGCCTGACTGGCTGATGGTGATCACCAGGCAGTCGGTGAGGTCCGGCTTCGCGTCGTACGCCGTGGTGGTCGACATGGAGGTCAGGCCGCACGGCTTGCCGAGCAGGATCTCCAGCAGGTACTTCGCGTAGAGCGCGGCGTTGTCGGAGGTGCCGCGCGCCGTGAGGAGGACGAAGCGCGGGTTCTTCGCGGCGATCCGCTCGGCGACCTCGCGGATTCCGGCCGCCCCCTCGTCGAGGATGCGCCGCAGCACCGCGGGCTGCTCGGCCATCTCACCCGCCATGATCTGGCCGGGAACGTGCGTCGTGGACGACGGGGCGGACATGCTTGGTGCCTCCATGGAGCTGGGCGGGGTGTCGACATCGATCCTACGATCCCCCTGGAGAGAGGGCACTTTCCGTCCGATCTCTGGTCATTCCCCGGCGATGATCTCGGCCGCCGCGCGCCCGCAGACGCGCGCCGCGCCGTACGTGGCCAGGTGCAGCGCGCCCCGGGGCTCCGCCTGGGGCAGACCCATCTCGACGACGACCGTGTCCGGACGAGCGGCCACCAGGGTGTCCAGGGCCGCGCTCATCCAGGCGTGCCGGTGCGCGTCGCGGACGACGGCGACGACGCGGCGGCCGTCGGCGGCCCGCAGCACCTCGGCGCCCAGGTCGCGGCCCGCGGCCGCTCCCCCGTCGCCGTCCACCGCGTGGACGGAGCCGTCGTAGGCCGCTGTGGCGGTGCCGGGGAGCATCCGCCGCAGCTCGGCGCCGAGCCCCCAGGGCGTCTCGTCGCCGACCGCGATGTTGGCGACGGGGGTGAAGGCGGCGACGTACACCGGCCCGTCGGGGCGCTTGTACGTGTCGAGGCCTGTGGCGCGCAGCGCGCGGCGGGCCGCCTCCATGCCGATCCCGGGGTCGGGGGCGAGCGCGGGGACCGCCGCGTTGGCGGCCCCCGCGCCGCGTGCCCATTCCGCGAGGGAACGGACCCGTGCTGCGGCGTCGGCGAGCCGCTCCTCCTTCAGCTCGCCGTCGCGCACGGCCCTCACCAGCGCGTCGCGCAGCCGCAGCACGGTGTCTTCTCCGGAGAGGCCGCCACCGACGCAGATCGCGTCGGCCCCGGCGGCGACGGCCAGGACGCAGCCGCGCTCCAGGCCGTAGGTGGCGGAGATGGCCCGCATCTCCATCCCGTCGGTGACGATCAGCCCGTCGTGGCCGAGGCCGCCCTCGCTCTCCGGGGCGCGCAGCAGCCCGGTGAGCGCGGCCGGGCTGACGGTGCCCGGGTACGTGGGGTCGAGCGCGGGCAGCAGGATGTGCCCGCTCATCACGCCCTTGGTGCCCGCGGCGACCGCGGCCCGGAACGGCACCAGCTCGCGCGCCCTGAGCGTGTCGAGGTCGGCCTCGACGCGCGGCACCACGTGGTGCGAGTCCACGGCCGTGTCGCCGTGCCCGGGGAAGTGCTTGACGCAGGTCGCGACCCCGGCCGACTGCATCCCGTCGACGTACGCCACCGTGTGCCGGGCCACCAGCTCGGGGTCGCCGCCGAAGGAGCGCACGCCGATGACGGGGTTGTCCGGGTTGGAGTTGACGTCCGCCGAGGGCGCCCAGTTGAGGTTGACCCCGGCGGCGGCCAGGCGGCGGCCCAGCTCGTGGGCGACGCCCCGGGTGAGCCGGGGGTCGTCGACGGCGCCGAGCGCCGCGTTGCCGGGGAACGAGGACCCCGTACGCGCCTCCAGGCGGGTGACGTCGCCACCCTCCTCGTCGATCGCCACCAGCACATCGGGGCTGACCTCGCGCAGCTGCGCGGTGAGCGTGGCCAGTTGCTCCGCCGAGTCGATGTTGCGGCTGAACAGGCCGACCGAGGCGAGACCGTCGCCGAGGTGCCGCAGCAGCCAGGCGGGCGCCGCCGTTCCCGTGAAGCCCGGCTGGAGGACGGCCAGCGCGTCGCGGGTGAGGGTGTCGGTGCGGCGAACAGAGGATGTGGTCATCTGGCGCGTGTCCCTTCGGGGTGAGCCGGGATCAGCCCTTGACCGCACCGGAGGTGAGGCCACTGACCGCCTTGCGCTGCAGGTAGAGGAAGAGCAGCAGGATCGGGATGGCGAAGAGCGAGGCCGCCGCCATGGTGGCGCCCCAGTCGTCGCCGAACGCGGTCTGGAACTTCGACAGCCACAGGGGCAGCGTCTGCGCCTCCGCGTCCTTGTTGAGGATGAGCACCATCGGGAATTCGTTCCAGGCCGTGATGAATCCGAAGAGCGAGGTCGCCATCAGACCGGGCGCCAGCAGCGGGAAGATGACCTTCACGAACGCCTGCGTACGGGTGCAGCCGTCGACCATCGCGGACTCCTCCAGGTCCTTGGGGACGGCCGCGACGTAGTTGCGCAGGGTGATCACCGTCAGCGGCAGCACCATGACCGTGTAGAAGAGGGTCAGCGGGAGCAGGCTGTTCAGCATGTCCGCGTCGCGCACGATCATGTAGATCGCGATGACCATGACCTCCCAGGGCGCCATCTGCGCGATCATGAAGACCAGGATCACGCCCTTGCGGCCCTTGAAGCGCATCCGCGCGAGCGCGAAGGACGCGAACAGCGCGAGCAGCAGGGAGAGTCCGACGGCCACCACGGTGACGGTGACCGAGTTCCGTACGAGCGTCCAGAAGTGCTCGGCGTTCACGGCCGTCTTGAAGTGCTCGAAGGTCGGCGACGTCGGGAACCAGACGGGGTCCTCGCTGATGATGTCGCCGTTCTTCTTGAACGCCGTGTTGAACATCCAGTACACGGGGAACACGAAGCCGGCGAAGAGCACGAGCGCCGTGGCGTTGGGCCAGATCTTGCCGAGGAGTGACTTCCTCATCGGGTCTCCCCCTCTTCGTCGGCGTCTTCCTGCCGCAGCACGATGCGCAGGTAGTACGCCATCAGAGCGAGCAGGATCAGGATGGTGAGCATGGAGATGGCCGCGCCGGCCCCGTAGTGCTGGTTGCCGACGCCCTCGACGAAGGCGTAGACGGGCAGGGTCTCGGTGAGCCGGTCCGGGCCGCCCTCGTTGACCGCGAAGACGTGCGGGAACGCCTTGAAGATCCAGATCACTTCGAGGAACGTCGCGACGAGCAGGAAGGGCTTGAGGAACGGGAACGTCACGTGCTTGAAGCTCTTCCACGCGCCCGCGCCGTCGAGCGCCGCGGCCTCGTACAGCTCGCGCGAGATGGTCGTCGTCGCGGCGTAGAGGTTGATCGCGACGAACGGTATGGAGGTCCAGGTGAGCAGCAGCCCGATGACGAAGAACGTCGAGAACTGGCTGCCGGTCCAGTTGTAGTCGGCCATCCCCTCGAAGCCGAGCTTGGCCAGCACCCAGTTGACGACGCCGAAGCGCTGCGCGAACAGCCACTGGTAGACGGTGGTCGCGGCGATGATGGGCATCGCCCAGGCGAGCACCAGCCCGATCGAGAGCAGCAGCCGCATCTTGGAGCCGAGGCGGGCGAGCAGCAGGCCGACCAGGGTGCCGCCGACCATGATGGCGACGACGTTGACGGCCGTGAAGATCATCGACCGGAGCACGACGCGCCAGAACTGCTCGTTCGTCAGCGTGTCGGTGTAGTTCGACACCCCGTTCCACTCGGTGACGTGCTGGATCAGCTGCGTCATGTTGAGGTTCTGGAACGAGAGGATGCCGTTCTGCACCAGCGGATAGCCGAGGAAAATGGCGGTGGCCGCGAGAGCGGGCAGCATCAGGAGGTACGGCAGTCCCGCCCTGGGCGGCTTCTCGGGACGTACCTCGGAGGGCGCGAGCTCGCTCCCCGTCGGCTTGAACGGCACCTTGTCCTCCGGCGGCGCCTTACCGGTGTGAACAGACATCCAGACCTACGCTCCAACTCACAAAAGGGTTGCCTCTGTTGCCTCGACCGCCCCGGTCGCGGGCGGACGGCGCGGCCGAGGGAGGGGCGCCACGAGGGGCCCCTCCACCGGCCGTCGGCCACGGACTCAGCGCCGTGTCACTGCTTCTGGCTGAGCCTCTTGTTCATCTCGCCCTCGACGCCCTTGGCCGCCTCGGCGTGCGACTTCCCCTTGAGCACGGACGTCATATAGGTCTTGATCGGGTTCGGCGGGTTCTCCACCGCGCCCCACTCGGGGATGAGCGGCGTCAGGCCGCCGTCCTTGACCGCGGGCGCCGCGGCCTCGGCCGCCGGGTTGCCCTTGAGGTTGGACTGGAGCGAGTCCTTGTTCGGGATGACGCCGCCCTCCTTGGCCATGGCGCCCTCGAACTTGTCGGACATCGCGAGCTTCAGGAACTCCTTGGCCAGCTCCTGCTTCTCGCTCCCCGCCGCGACGGCGAGGTTGGAGCCGCCGAGGAAGACGCCCTCGGGCTTGTCGGCCGACTCACCCGGGATGGTGAAGTAGCCGATGTCCTTCTCGATCTTCTTGTTGGCGTCGATGGCCGTCGCCGCCTCCCAGCTCAGACCGATGAACGCGCCGGTCTTGCCCTTGGCGAAGACCTCGGCCTGCTGCGGGGTGGCCTCGTCCTTGTCCTTGGGGGCCTTGGAGTAGGAGGCGTACTTCTCGTACGTCTTCATGGCCTCGCCGACCTTGGGGTCGCCGAGGTTGGAGACCCACTTGCCGCCCTTCTTCTTCACGAGCTGCGCGTCGTTGGCGATGAGCAGGCCGTCGAAGAAGTACCAGTTCTGGCCGGGCATGTAGATCGGCTCGGCGTCGGTCTTCTTCTCGATCTTGTCGAGCGCCTCGAAGAACTCGTCACGGGTCTTGGGCGTGCCCTTGATCCCCGCCTCGGCCCAGATCTTCTTGTTGTAGATGACCGTCCGGTTGACGGCGAACCACGGCGCGGCGTACTGCTTGCCGTCGAAGACCGCGGACTTGTTGATGGAGGGGGTCCAGTCCTTGCCCACGCCCTTCTTCAGGTCGCTCAGGTCGGCGAGTCCGCCGGTCTTGGCGTAGGCGGGGGTCTGGGTGTTGCCGACCTCGATGACGTCCGGCGGGTCGGACTCGGAGAGGGCAGTGGTGATCTTCTGCTGGATGCCGTTCCACTGCTGGACTTCGAGCTTGAGCTTGGCCCCCGTCTTCTTTTCGAAGGCCTTCTTAATGTCCTTCTCCCATTTCTTGGGAGTGGACCCGTCCATCGCCCACAGGGTGAGAGTCTGGCCCTTCCAGTCGTCGGGGCCCGACCCCTTGTCGTCGCCGTCGGACCCACAGGCCGCGACGTTCACCACCAGTACCGCGACACCAGCCGCGGCTATGAGTCCACGTTTCACAGCATCCTCCCCTGCACACTGGAAGTGGTCTTTAATGGTTTAGACCAGTGTGCAGAGCTTGGCCTAGACCTTTAGGGGTGTCAACGGTGTATAAAGCTCGCTGTCGCTTCCGTTATCGGAACGACATCTGAGCTGGGAAGCGCGCCCGGGCCCGGCCCGTGCCACGATGTGAGCCGCTACGTACACGGAGGAAGCCGGTGACGGCAGCACGACACGAGTCGGGAAGGCGTGCCATGAGTTCGGACGGGGGCGCGGTCGCGCCAGCGGCGACGTCAGCCACGGCGGCGGAACCGGACGGGAGCCGCCCCTCGGGGGGCAACGGATCGGGCGCCCGCACCGCACGCGTGCCCAAGTACTACCGGCTGAAGCGGCACTTGCTGGAGATGACGGAGACGCTGCCCCCGGGCACCCCCGTCCCCCCGGAGCGCACCCTCGCCAGCGAGTTCGACACCTCCCGTACGACCGTCCGCCAGGCCCTCCAGGAACTCGTCGTCGAGGGACGGCTGGAGCGGATCCAGGGCAAGGGCACCTTCGTCGCCAAGCCCAAGGTCTCCCAGGCCCTCCAACTCACCTCGTACACCGAGGACATGAGGGCCCAGGGCCTCGAACCCACCTCGCAGCTCCTGGACATCGGCTACGTCACGGCCGACGACCGGCTCGCGGGCCTGCTCGACATCCCCGCGGGCGGACGCGTCCTGCGCATCGAGCGCCTCCGGCTGGCCAGCGGCGAGCCGATGGCCATAGAGACCACCCACCTCTCCCAGAAGCGCTTCCCGGCCCTGCGCCGCAGCCTGGTCAAGTACACCTCGCTCTACACCGCGCTGGCCGAGGTCTACGACGTCCATCTCGCCCAGGCCGAGGAGACCATCGAGACCTCGCTGGCCACCCCGCGCGAGGCCGGGCTGCTCGGCACCGACGTCGGGCTGCCGATGCTGATGCTCTCCCGGCACTCGCGCGACACGCAGGGTGAGCCGGTCGAGTGGGTCCGTTCGGTCTACCGCGGCGACCGCTACAAGTTCGTGGCCAACCTCCAGCGCCCGGCGCCCGACCAGGGCTGACCCCCTCGTCGGGGCGTTATCGCTCCGTGTCCTAACTGCCGTCAGCCACGGTGTGGCGCGGACCAACGCGCTGTTCTACGGTCCTTGCGTCGTGCAATGTTCACTGGGCCCGCAGTGGACGCTGGGGGACGAGGAGGACACTCGCGTGCGTAACGCCAGCCCGAAATCCATCGCCATCTGGTCAGCTGTCGCGCTCGTCGGCGCGGCCGGATGGGCCGTACTCGCCCTGGCGCGCGGCGAGGAGGTGTCGGCCGCCTGGATGGTCGCGGCGGCACTCGGCTCGTACGCCATCGGGTACCGCTTCTACGCGCGCTTCATCGTGACCCGCGTACTGAAGGTCGACAAGACCCGCGCCACCCCGGCCGAACGGCTCGACAACGGGATCGACTTCCACCCCACCGACCGGCGCGTGCTGCTCGGTCACCACTTCGCCGCCATCGCGGGCGCAGGGCCGCTCGTCGGGCCCGTACTGGCCGCCCAGATGGGCTATCTGCCGGGGACCATCTGGATCATCGTCGGCGTGATCTTCGCGGGCGCCGTCCAGGACATGGTCACGCTCTTCTTCTCGATGCGGCGCGACGGCAAGTCGCTGGGCCAGATGGCCCGCGAGGAGATCGGCCCGGTGGGCGGCGCCGCCGCGCTGCTGGCCGTCCTCGCGATCATGATCATCCTGCTGGCGGTGCTGGCGCTGGTCGTCGTCAACGCGCTGGCGGAGTCGCCCTGGGGCACGTTCTCCATCGGGATGACCATCCCGATCGCCCTCTTCATGGGCTTCTACCTGCGCGTCCTGCGCCCCGGCCGGGTCACCGAGGTCTCCGTCATCGGCATCGCGCTGCTGCTGCTCGCGCTGGTCTCCGGGCGCTGGGTGGCCGAGTCCTCCTGGGCCGAGGCCTTCACGCTCGCGCCGAGCACGCTGGTCATCTGGCTGCTGGTCTACAGCTTCGTCGCCTCGATCCTGCCCGTGTGGATGCTGCTGGCCCCGCGCGACTACCTCTCCACCTTCATGAAGATCGGCACCATCGGGCTGCTCGCCCTCGGCGTCATCTTCACGCTGCCGACGATGAAGATGGAGGGCGTCACGGACTTCGCCGGAGGCGGGGACGGCCCCGTCTTCGCCGGCTCGCTCTTCCCGTTCGTCTTCATCACCATCGCCTGCGGCGCGCTCTCCGGCTTCCACGCCCTCATCTCCTCGGGCACCACCCCGAAGATGATGCAGAAGGAGACCCAGGTCCGCATGATCGGCTACGGCTCCATGCTGATGGAGTCCTTCGTGGCGATCATGGCGATGGTCGCGGCCAGCATCATCGACCCCGGCCTCTACTTCGCGATGAACGCCCCGGCGGGCGTGATCGGCGACAACGTGCAGGCCGCGAGCGAGGCCGTGAAGGGCCTCGGATACACCATCACCCCCGACCAGTTGGCCGCCGCCGCCAAGGCCGTCGAGGAACAGTCGCTGCTCTCCCGTACGGGCGGCGCGCCCACGCTCGCGATCGGCGTCTCCGAGATCTTCTCCAAGGTGATCGGCGGCGCCGGGATGAAGGCGTTCTGGTACCACTTCGCGATCATGTTCGAGGCGCTCTTCATCCTGACGGCGCTGGACGCGGGTACGCGCGTGGGCCGGTTCATGCTCCAGGACATGCTGGGCAACGTCTACAAGCCGTTCCGCCGCGTCAGCTGGTGGCCCGGCCTGCTGGCCTCCAGCGCCGTGATCGTCGCCCTCTGGGGCTACTTCCTGTGGGTCGGCGTCCACGAGCCGCTCGGCGGGATCAACCAGCTCTTCCCGCTCTTCGGCATCGCCAACCAGCTCCTCGCCGCCGTAGCGCTGGCCGTCTGCACCACGCTCCTGGTCAAGTCCGGCCGCCTCAAGTGGGCCTGGGTCACGGCCGTTCCGCTCGCCTGGGACGCGGTCGTCACGCTCACCGCCAGCTGGCAGAAGGTCTTCTCCAGCGACCCGAAGGTCGGCTTCTTCGAGCAGCGCTCCGTCTACCAGGAGGCCATCGACGCGGGCAAGGTCCTTCCCCCGGCGAAGAACATGGACGACATGCACACCGTCGTCACCAACTCCACGGTGGACGGCGTCCTCTCCGCGCTCTTCGCGGTCCTCGTCATCGTGGTGCTGCTGGACGCCGGGCGCACCTGCTTCCGGGCGATCCGCAACCCGGGCACCGCGACGCTGACGGAGGTTCCGCACCAGGAATCCAAGATCGTCGCCCCGGCGGGGCTGATCCCCACGAAGGAGGAGAAGGCGGAGCTTGCCGCCGCCGGCACGTCCTCGTCCTCGTCCTCGTCCAGTGAGGAGGTCCGATGAACCCTCTCCTGAGGGCGGGGCGCTGGATCCGCTGGTACGTCCGCGAGTTCACGGACGAGAGCGCGTACGAGCGGTACGTGGCGCACGTCCGCCGGCACTCGGGGCCCTCGGCCCCGGTGCCGACCCGCCGCGACTTCGAGCGCCGCCGCACGGACGCCCGCGAGGCGGACCCCAGAGACGGCTACCGCTGCTGCTAACCCACCCCAGCCAAGCAGAGGGCACCCCCTGCTCCTCCCTCCACTGAGCTTGGGAAGTCCGCGCTTCTCCCTCCACCCCACAGCGCTTGGGAGTCCTGCGCTTCTCCCTCCGCCCCGCTGCGCTTGGCAGGCCTGCGCTTCTCCCTCCACTCCACTGCGCTCGGGAGCTCTGCGCTTCTCCCTCCGCCCCTCTGAGCTTGGGGCTGCGCCCCTGCCGGGGCGAGCCCCGCTTCTCCCTCCGCTGTGCTTGGGAAGTCTGCGCAAGGCGCAGGGTTGGCAAGCGCAGCCCCCCCACGCCGGGTACCCCGCGCACAAGAGCCGCGCCCGGGGTGCCCCGGGCTGTGCTTCGCGGGCCGCGCCCGCGTCGTGGCTTGTCGCGCAGTTCCCCGCGCCCCTTAGGGAGAAGGGGCAAGCCCAAAAGTCTTGGACCGGTCGCGCCCCGCGGCGGAGCCGCAAAACAAACACAGCCCCGCGCCCCTGAGGGAGAAGGGGCAAGCCCCGAGGTGTTGTGACCGGGCGCGCACCCGCGGCGGAGCCGCACATCAAACACAGCCCCGTGCCCCCGAAGGGGCAAGCCCCGAAGTCCTGCACCGGGCACCCCGGCACGCTCGGCCGGGAAAATTGCGGTGCTCTCTGTCAGAGGGGGCGGACATCATGGGCGGTATGGACTTTACGGTGAGGGCCGCGTACGCGGAGGAGTTCGGGGCAGTCGGGGAGCTGACCGGAGAGGTGTATCTCCGGGACGGGCTGCTGGACTTCGGGGAGTCGGACGGGTATCTGCGGACACTCCGGGACGCCGCGACCCGCGCGGCACAGGCAGAGCTCCTGGTAGCCGCCGACCAGAACGGCACACTCCTCGGCACAGTGACATACGTAGGCGACGGCGGCCCGTACGCGGAGCTGGCCGGCGAGAGCGAGGCCGAGTTCCGGATGCTCGCGGTCGACGGCGCCGCCCGCAGCCGAGGGGTCGGGGAGGCGCTCGTGAGAGCGTGCGTGGACCGTACGAGGGAGCGCGGCCGCACGGGCATAGTCATCTGCAGCCAGCCCCACATGCACGCCGCCCACCGCCTCTACACCCGGCTCGGATTCCACCGCGCGCCCGCCCGCGACTGGAACCCGATCGAGGGCGTCGACATCACGCTCCAGGCGTTCACGCTGGCTCTGTAGGGCCTTGTAGGGCCCTGCAAGGCCCTGCGGCGCGCCACCGCACTGTAAACCATCTCTTGACCCTCGACACAACATCTAGGGGCGCCTCCACCACGCACCCCAACATGTATGCTCGACCGAGCCGTTCGCCGCAGGGGAATCCGGTGTGACTCCGGAGCTGTCCCGCAGCGGTGTGCGCCGTGCTGCCTGTACGGCGCGAGCCCGAATGCCTGCCGGGCGGCATCGACGAACGTCCGGGTCTCGTGGAGTGGACCGGGGGCGGCGCCGTGGAATGCCATGCCCGTGAGGGCGCTGTTCGGCATGCCCGCGCGCCGGCGTCCCGTGCCCGCCCTCGGCCCCTGAGCGAGGGAGAGCAGAGCAGTGACCATCGCACCATCAGCTCCGTCAGTGCCGTCGGCGACGGCACCAGGACTCACGGCACCGGGACTCACGGCACCCGGAACGGAACCCGAAGCTCCGGACGACGCGCCCGCCGCCGCGCTCCTGCGCACCCTCACCGACCTCACCGCGGACCTCACCGCCGTCGCCCCCGGCAGGATCGCCGCCGCGGCCCTGCGGGGACGCCGTCGGGACTCGTCCGAGGCCGAGCTGCGGGAGCTCGCCACCGAGGCGGCGGCCGGGCTGATCGGTGAGGAGCCCGAGCACTCCCGGCTCGCGGCGCGCCTGCTCACCCTCGCGATCCGCGAGGAGGCGGCCTCCCAGGGCGCCACCTCGTTCTCCGCCTCCGTCGCCGTCGGCCACGCGCAGGGGCTGATCGCGGACGCCACGGCGGCCTTCGTCCGTACGCACGCCGCGCGGCTCGACGCGCTCGTCGAGGAGGCCCTCGCCGAGGGCGCCGACGACCGCTTCGGCTACTTCGGGCTGCGCACCGTGCACTCCCGCTACCTGCTCCGGCACCCGACGACGCGTCAGGTGATCGAGACGCCGCAGCACTTCCTGCTCCGCGTGGCCTGCGGTCTGGCCGACGGCGACTCCGAGCGCGCCGCGGACGAGATCGTGGACGAGGTCGCGGCGCTCTACGGGCTCACCAGTTCGCTCTCCTACCTGCCCTCCTCCCCCACCCTCTTCAACTCCGGCACCCGCCACCCCCAGATGTCGTCCTGCTATCTGCTCGACTCCCCCCGGGACGAGCTGGACTCGATCTACGAGCGGTACCACCAGGTCGCCCGCCTCTCGAAGCACGCGGGCGGCATCGGCCTCTCGTACGCGCGGATCCGCGCGCGGGGCTCGCTGATCCGGGGGACGAACGGGCACTCGAACGGCATCGTGCCGTTCCTCAAGACCCTGGACGCCTCGGTCGCCGCCGTGAACCAGGGTGGGCGCCGCAAGGGCGCCGCCGCCGTCTATCTGGAGACGTGGCACGCGGACATCGAGGAGTTCCTGGAGCTGCGCGACAACACCGGCGAGGACGCCCGCCGCACCCACAACCTCAATCTGGCGCACTGGATCCCCGACGAGTTCATGCGCCGCGTCGAGACCGACGCCGACTGGTCGCTCTTCTCGCCCGCGGACGCGCCCGAGCTGGTCGACCTGTGGGGCGAGGAGTTCGACGCCGCGTACCGCAGGGCCGAGGCCGAGGGGCGCGCGCTGCGGACCGTGCCCGCGCGGCAGCTCTACGGCGCGATGATGCGCACCCTCGCGCAGACCGGCAACGGCTGGATGACGTTCAAGGACACCTCCAACCGGACCGCCAACCAGACGGCGGAGCCGGGCCGTACCGTCCACTCCTCGAACCTGTGCACGGAGATCCTGGAGGTCACCGACGACGGCGAGACCGCCGTGTGCAACCTCGGGTCCGTCAACCTCGCCGCCCACCTGGGCGAGGGCGGGGACGGCCGCGAGATGGACTGGGAGCGCCTCGACGCGACCGTCCGCACCGCCGTGACGTTCCTCGACCGCGTGGTGGACATCAACTACTACCCGACCCCGCAGGCCGAGGGCTCCAACTCCCGCTGGCGGCCGGTCGGCCTGGGCGTGATGGGCCTCCAGGACGTCTTCTTCCGGCTGGGCCTGCCCTTCGACTCCGCGGAGGCCCGCGCGCTCTCCACCCGTATCGCCGAGCGGATCATGCTCGCGGCGTACGAGGCGTCCGCCGGGCTGGCCGAGCGGAACGGCCCGCTCCCGGCCTGGTCCGCGACCCGTACGGCGCGCGGCGTGCTGCACCCGGACCACTACCCGAACGCCGAGCCGCGCTGGGCGGACCGCTGGGCGGCGCTGCGCGCCCGTGTCGCGCGCACCGGGATGCGCAATTCGCTGCTGCTCGCCATCGCGCCGACCGCGACCATCGCCTCGATCGCGGGTGTCTACGAGTGCATCGAGCCGCAGGTCTCCAACCTGTTCAAGCGCGAGACGCTCAGCGGCGAGTTCCTCCAGGTCAACACCTACCTGGTGGAGGAGCTGAAGCGGCACGGCCTGTGGGACGACCGCGCCCGCGAGGCGCTGCGCGAGTCCAACGGCTCGGTCCAGGACCTGGGCTGGGTGCCCGCCGACGTCCAGGCGCTGTACCGCACGGCGTGGGAGATCCCGCAGCGCGCCCTCATCGACATGGCCGCCGACCGCACCCCGTACCTCGACCAGAGCCAGTCGCTGAACCTGTTCATGGCCTCCCCCACCATCGGGAAGCTCAGCTCGATGTACGCGTACGCCTGGAAGCGCGGCATCAAGACCACGTACTACCTGCGGTCGCGCCCCGCGACCCGCATCGCGCAGGCGGCGAGCTCGCTCCCCGCGCAGCAGGCGACGAGCGAGGAAGCGCTCGCCTGTTCCCTGGAAAACCCCGAGTCCTGCGAGGCCTGCCAGTGATGAGTGACCACAAGAACCTGCTCGACCCGGGCTTCGAGCTGACCCTGCGCCCCATGCGCTACCCGCACTTCTACGACCGCTACCGGGACGCGATCAAGAACACCTGGACCGTCGAGGAGGTCGATCTCCACTCCGACGTCGCGGACCTCGCCAAGCTCACCCCGGGCGAGCAGCACATGATCAGCCGTCTGGTGGCCTTCTTCGCCACGGGTGACTCGATCGTGGCGAACAACCTGGTGCTCACCCTCTACAAGCACATCAACTCCCCCGAGGCGCGGCTGTACCTGTCGCGGCAGCTCTTCGAGGAGGCCGTGCACGTCCAGTTCTATCTGACGCTGCTGGACACGTATCTGCCCGACCACGACGACCGCGTCGAGGCGTTCGCGGCCGTCGAGAACATCCCGTCCATCCGCGAGAAGGCGCAGTTCTGCTTCAAGTGGATGGACTCGGTGGAGAAGCTGGACCAGCTGGAGTCGCAGGCGGACCGCCGCCGCTTCCTCCTCAACCTGATCTGCTTCGCGGCGTGCATCGAGGGGCTGTTCTTCTACGGCGCCTTCGCGTACGTCTACTGGTTCCGCTCGCGCGGCCTGCTGCACGGGCTCGCGACCGGCACCAACTGGGTGTTCCGCGACGAGTCCATGCACATGTCCTTCGCCTTCGACGTGGTGGACACGGTCCGCCAGGAGGAGCCCGAGCTCTTCGACGCGGAGCTGGAGAAGCAGGTCACGGCGATGCTGGAGGAGGCCGTCGAGGCGGAGCTCCAGTTCGCGCGCGACCTGTGCGGGGAGGGGCTGCCGGGCATGAACACGGACTCCATGCGGGAGTACCTGGAGGCCGTCGCCGACCAGCGGCTGGCCCGCCTCGGCTTCCCCGTCCGCTACGGCTCCACGAACCCCTTCTCGTTCATGGAGCTGCAGAACGTCCAGGAGCTGACCAACTTCTTCGAGCGCCGCCCCTCGGCGTACCAGGTGGCGGTCGAGGGCTCGGTCAGCTTCGACGACGACTTCTGAGGCACCCGGGCGCCGGGGACGCCGTCAGTCGTTCGGCACGACCTCGTACCTCGGCTCGTTCTCCTCCATCTGGCGGAGCACGTCCTTTCGCTCGCGCTTGGAGAGCCGGTCGATGTAGAGGTACCCGTACAGGTGGTCGGTCTCGTGCTGGAGGCACCGCGCGAAGTAGCCGGTGCCCCGCACGACGACCGGCTTGCCCTCGGCATCCTGGCCCCGCACGACCGCCTGGTCGGGGCGGGCCAGCGGCGCGTAGGCGCCCGGGACGGAGAGGCAGCCCTCGCTGCCGTCGTCCAGGACCCGGTCCTCGGCGGCCAGTTGGTCGAGCACCGGGTTGCAGACGACGCCGACGTGCCGGACGCCCTCGTCGTCCATGCAGTCGTAGACGAAGACCTTCAGGTCGACGCCGATCTGGTTCGCCGCGAGGCCGACGCCCTCCGCCGCGCGCTGGCTGGCGAACATGTCGTCGACGAGCTTCGCCAGCTCGTCGTCGAAGGCCGTGACGTCCTTGCACTCGCGGTGCAGCACGGGATTGCCGACGACCGTGATGGGGCGGGCCGTGCCCCGCGCGCGGTACGCCTCCTCGCGGGCCTCGGCGTCCGTCACGTCGTCGATGAACTCGCCGTCCACCGGCCCGGTCCCGGAACCGGTTCCCTGCTGCTGCGCCATGCCCTCGTACGCCTTCCCTGCCATACCCACAAGCCGACTCTTCGGCCTACAGGGTACGGGGCGTCGGAAGGGGCCTCAGCAGACCTCCTCCAGATCCCGCCACTCACGGGTGTCAGGGCTGTCCGCGACCCAGCCGTCCAGCAGGCCCCGGACCAGGCCCGCGGGCGCGGCGAGCCCGCACTCCCGCTCGGGCACCCACAGCTCCCCCGGGCCGCCCGGCGTCATATGGCCCAGCGGTCCCGGCTGGCCTGGCGAGCTGTGGTCGTGCGGGTCCAGATGGACGCTGCCGTCGCCCTCGTCGGCGGGCATGGCGCTCTCCGAGCAGGCCCGGCAGAGCAGCCGGACGGAGGACGACCAGTCCTCGGCGGCGAAGCCCGCGTCGGCCGCGAGCCGCTCCAGCGCGTCCCTGTCGCTCTCCGTGGCCGCCTCCAGCAGCACCACCCAGGTGGGGACGGGTGAGGGCGCCCACAGCTCGATCTCGTCGAAGACGGGGTACGAGGGTCCGGCGGCGGTGGTCCGCTCCCCGTGCGGGACGCCGTCGTGCAGCACGACCTCGCCCCAGCGCCGCCCGGAGGACGGCAGCGGGATGCTCTGGACCTCCATCCGTGCCGGATCGATCCTCCGGCCCCAGACGACCTCGGCCTCGCCCTCCGGGGAGAGCCGTACGGCGGCGCTGCCCAGCTGCATCCCGGCGGGCTCCCCCGCGGCGGCGGCCGTCTGGGCCTGTCCGGGCACGCGCAGCCCGTACGC
This sequence comes from Streptomyces sp. NPDC048172, assembly GCF_043202595.1. NCBI lineage: Bacteria > Bacillati > Actinomycetota > Actinomycetes > Kitasatosporales > Streptomycetaceae > Streptomyces > Streptomyces sp. NPDC048172. Next base: position 1,017,576 of record NZ_JBIDAT010000001.1, on the reverse strand, counting down.
CTGCCAGGCGCGGCGGGCCAGCGGCCAGTCCTGGAGGGCCGTGGCCGCGATGCCCACGTTCCACCAGTCGGGCGCCCCCGTCTCCCGGTCGAGCAGGGCGACGGCGCGCAGACCGGCCGCGCGCGCCTGCTCCCAGTCGTGCCGGAACTTGTGGAGCAGCGCGAGGTTGAACCAGGACTCCGAGAGCCACGGCTCCAGATCGGCGGCACGGGTGAGCAGGGCTCCGGCGTCCTCGTACCGCCCGTCGCCGATAAGCGTGAACGCGCGGTCCGTCGCCTGCCGCCAAGAAGCGGAGGGACGGTGCCGCACCTTGCCGAAGATCCTCACTGATTCCGCCGTTTCCGCCTGACTTCCCGCCTGTCGTCGCGCTCCCGCGCTCTAGGTGCGCCTGCGTAGCCTGCGTGCCTTCGCGCGGTGTTACGCGTTTTCCGCGGTTCCCCTCTTCGCATCCAACCATGCCCGCTCGGGTGCCCGCTCATTACCCGTGCGTCAGGCTTCCCCGCCCCGCGTCACCACGCGCGCCAGCGCCTCCACCACACGCGGTTCGTAGTCACACGCCGTGGCCATGCGCAACCGCTCCAGCGCGTACGGCGCACGGGCCGCCGGGCGTTCGCCCTCGTCATCCCTGCCCGCGCAGAGGTCCTCGTAGGCGTTCACCGCACGGATGACACGCGCGGTGACGGGCTGGTCCCGGTACGGATCCGCCTGCCGTTCGACCACCAGGGCGACCTCGGGGGCCACGCCCGTCTGCCGTACGACCGCGCCGCCCAGCAGCGCGATACGGCGCTGCTCCTCGGGTTCCAGGGGCTCGGTGGCCCCGCCGCGCACGGGGTCGACGAGGGAGAGCTGCCCGATGTCGTGCATGAGGGCCGCGTACTCCAGCACGGTGAGTTCGGGCTCGCGCAGCCCGAGCTCACGGCCGACGGCACGGCTGAGGACGGCCACGCGGCGCGCGTGCCCGTGCCGGGTGTATCCGGCGACCTCCGTCGCCCGTGCGAGGGAGGCGATGGTCTGCCGGTAGGTCGCCCGTACGGACGCGTAGCGGCGGAAGGAGAACTGGGTGAGCAGCAGCGGCACGCAGAAGACCGGCAGCGCCCACAGCCCCGCCACCGCGACGGCGAGCGCGATCACAGCGCCCGTCGCCGCGATGGCCGGAACGATGCCGAGCCGCCCCGCCAACTCGTCGCGCAGCAGCGGCCCGAAGGGCCAGCCGGTACGCCCGGCCGCGAGCAGCGCGGTGAGCACGGCGTCGCAGAGCCCGGTCAGCAGGGTGATGGCGAGCAGGCACAGCGCGTACCCGGGCCCGCGGCCGAGCGCCTCGCCCAGGACGCCGCTGTTGTAGAGGGGTTGGAAGCAGGCGGCGGCGAAGCCGACGCCGAGCACGCCCCGCACGGTGTCGTCGAGCGGGGGCGCCGTGCCGCGCGCGACGTGCGGGACGAGGCCGCACAGCGAGGCGACGGCGGTGACGGCGACGACCTGGAGGACCCCGTGCGTGGTGGGCTCGCCCCCGGCCTCGCCCAGCAGCGCGTAGCCGAGCGCCCCGGCGATGCCGAGCGGGCCGACGGTGCGCGTACCGCCGTCGGTGTCGGGGAAGCGGACGCGCGCGAACTCGCCCACGGCGATGACGAGTCCGAAGGCGAGCGCGTTGCCGGGCTCGGCCGGGCCCCGCCACAGGGTGGAGCAGAGCGCGGCGGCGGTGAGCACGGCGGCGGCCAGGTGCAGCAGCGCGACGAGCCGCGTCACCGCACGGACTCCTGCGCCGCGCCCGCTGCCTCAGCGCCCCGCGCACGCGCGATTCCGCCGCCGTCCCGCCCCGCCGGGAGGTCCGCCGTGACGGCCGCGTGCCAGCCCGTACGGCGCAGCGCGCGGCCGAGGGCGCGGACCATCGCGGGGTCGAACTGGGTTCCGGCGCACCGCTCCAGCTCCTCCAGCGCCACGCGCACCGGGCGGGCCTTGCGGTAGCTGCGGGTGGAGGTCATGGCGTCGAAGGCGTCGGCCACGGCGACCACGCGTGCGAACTCCGGGATCTCGCCGCCGGAGAGCCCGTACGGATAGCCGCTGCCGTCCATCCGTTCGTGGTGGTGGAGGATCGCCGAGCGCGCCTCGCCCAGGAAGCCGATGCCGCGCACCATCTCGTGCCCGTACTCGGGATGCAGCTCGATCACGCGGCGCTCCTCGGGGGTGAGGGGGCCGTCCTTGCGCAACAGCCGGGTGGGGACGCCGAGTTTGCCGACGTCGTGCAGGATGCCCGCGAAGCGGAGCACCTCGGTCCTGGAGTCGTCCATGCCGAGTTCGCGGGCGATGAGGACGGAGGCGCGGCCCACGCGCTCGCTGTGGCCGCGCGTGTAGCGGTCCTTGATGTCGACGGCCTGCACGAGCGCGCGGATGGTGGCCTGGTGTGCGCCGCGCTCGCGGTGGTACTGGGCGAACACCCAGCAGCAGATGTACATCGGCAGCAGCACGAAGAGCGCCGCCACGGGCCCGTACGGGCTGCGCCACAGCACGGCCATCATCAGCCCGGCCAGCCCGTGCGCCAGATGCGGCCCGGCGGCGCGCGTGAACTGGCCCCGCCAGGCGGTGCGCGGCGCGCAGCCCTCGGCGGCGACGAGGATCCAGCCGTCGAGCGCGGTGCGCACGGCGCACAGGGCGAGCGCGGCGGCGAGCGCGGGCACCAGCGCGTACGGGAAGTCGGCCTCGGCGGCGCCCCTGTTGAGCAGCTCGTGCGTCCACCCGGCGGCGTACGCGGCGAGGGCGAGCTGTCCGGCGTGCCAGATCCGCCGGGCAGCCGCGTGGTGCTCCCGCACGCGGCCGACGAGAGCGCCGGGCACGCCGGTGAGCGCGGCGGCCTCGGGCGGCAGCAGCACGACGGCGGTGAGGAGGACGGGGAAGAACGCGCCCACGTTCCCCGGCACGCGGTGGCCGAGGAGCGGGCAGCGCGGAAGATACTCGCAGAAGGCGTAGAGCGCGGCGAGGGGCAGCAGCACGGCCCACTCGGTCTCCCGGAACCGCTCCAGCGCGGGCGCCACGCAGGCCGCGCCCGCCAGTGCCGCGCCCGCGACGGTGGCGCGGGCCGCGCGCGGCAGCCCCGCTCTCCTGGCACGCATGGTGAGCCTCCTCCCCCTGATCCCGCGGATGCGCTGGGATGGGGAGGATAGGGCGGCCAGGGCGCACGGGGGCGCCCGCACGAGGCGTTCCCCCGTACGGGACGCTGTCAGCTCACACGAAGGAGTGACAGCGGCCGGAACCGCTCGCGCGCGAGCGGCCCGGCGTGATCGGTGCCGGGCCCCGGCATGATCGGTGCTGGGCCGGGCCGGGCGGCGTCAGGCCCCGGAGGCCTCGGGCTCGGACGCCTGGGGCGCGCTCTGCGCGTGCCTGGCACTCTTCGCGCCCTTGGTGCCCGCCGGGTCGGACGACTCGGCCGACGGCTCGCCCGCCTGGCCCGCGCGGATCACGTCGATCCGGCTCATCACCTTGGCCCGCAGGTCCGTGGGCACGTCGTCCTGCCCGCAGCACCGCTTGACGAGCTTCTTGACCTCCTGCTCCAGCCCGTACTTCTCGAAGCACGGGGAGCATTCGTCGAAGTGCTCCTGGAACTTCTCGCAGTCGCTGTCGGGCATCTCGCGGTCGAGATACTCATAGAGGTGGTCCAGGACCTCAGAGCAGTCCGTCTCGTGCGGCTCTCCGCAACTCATGAGCCCGAGCCTTTCCGGTCGTGCGACCCGTCCGATACCGCACCTGCCGGGACGAGCCCGCGGTCACGCGCGTAGCCCTCCAGCATGTCGCGCAACTGGCGCCGTCCACGGTGCAGACGGGACATCACTGTGCCGATGGGTGTCCCCATGATGTCCGCGATCTCCTTGTACGCAAAGCCCTCGACATCCGCCAGATAGACGGCGATGCGGAACTCCTCGGGGATCGCCTGGAGCGCTTCCTTGACGTCGGAGTCGGGCAGGTGGTCGAGAGCCTGGGCCTCGGCCGAGCGCAGACCGGTCGACATGTGCGACTCGGCGCGCGCGAGCTGCCAGTCCTCGATCTCCTCGGCGGCGCTGCGCTGGGGCTCGCGCTGCTTCTTGCGGTAGGAGTTGATGAACGTGTTCGTGAGGATGCGGTACAGCCACGCCTTGAGGTTGGTGCCCTCGCGGAACTGGTGGAAGGAGGCATACGCCTTCGCGTAGGTCTCCTGGACCAGGTCCTCGGCGTCTGCCGGATTGCGCGTCATACGCAGCGCGGCCGAGTACATCTGGTCGAGGAAGGTGAGCGCGTCGCGCTCGAAGCGCGCACTGCGCTGCGCCTCGGTCTCCGTCCTCTCCGCAGTCTCAGCCGTCTGGGCGTCGTGCTGGGCACTTCCGCCGCCGTCGGTCCCGGTGACCGGACCCACCTCCTCCAGAGTCGTGGCGAGCCCGTACGAAGACTCGCTCGAATCGGAGAATAGACGACGATCCACCTCGCCCGCCGCTCGAATCTTCGAGCCTCCGGCCAGCGCCAGCGTGGCCCAGTCCAGGTCAACGGCCTGCGGGCGCTCGGGGCAAGCGACAGAACCCATACGGGCGGCTCCCTCTCCTCGTGACGTGAAGTGCTGCTGCACACGCGTGTCCGTACGTCCCGTGCAACCGCACCACCCCGCGGATCATTCCCGGCGGAGCCGAGGGAGTCGCCGGAGCCACTCGTCCACGGATCCGGTGATCACGGCCAGCGCCTCCTCCTGGCCGAGCTCCGCCTTCTTGGGCACCGCGAAGCCGTGGTCCCCGTACGGCACCTCGACGATCTCGGTCCCGGCAGGGAACTCCTCGGGGCGCCCGAACGGGTCCCGTCCGCCCTGCACCACCAGCACCGGCAGCCCCGCCCCCGTCAGCTCGTCGGCGCGGGACTTCTCCGGCTTGCCCGGCGGGTGCAGCGGGAAGGAGAGCGCGAGCACGGCGCGGGCGCCGAGCTCCGCGCCCGTACGGCAGACGACGCGCGCCCCCGCACTGCGCCCGCCCGCGACGACGGGGAGCCCCGGCTTCTCCAGCACGGGCCACAGGCCCCGCCAGCCCACGTCGAGGGTCTTGGGCGCCGGGGCCACCTTCTTGCCCGCGACCCGCCAGGGCTGCTCCACCAGCGCGACGGTCACCCCGCGCGCGGGCAGCGCCTCCGCGAGCGCCCGCAGGTCGCGCGCCTCGATCCCGCCGCCCGCGCCGTGCCCGAGGGCGAGCACGGTGTGCGCGTCCCGGGCGGGGTGCCAGGTGATACGGGCGGTTCCGGCGTCCGTCTCCACGGTCTCCGCAGTCACACTCATGCGCCGCATCCTGCCTCACGGCACCTCAGAAGAGCGTCTCCTCCTCCGGCGCCGCCAGCTCCTTGACCAGCTCGGCACCGTTGTTGCGCACGTTGCTGACGTCCGTGGAGACGGGGAAGGCGCGCATCAGGCCCTCCGGCGGCGGCGCCAGCAGTTCGCGCACCTCGCCCGCGTCCGTACGGGACGGGTCCAGCCAGGCGTCCCAGCGGTCCGGCGTGAGCATCAGCGGCATCCGGGGGTGGATGTCGGCGAGGGAGCCGGGGCCGCCCTCGGCGATCTCCGCGGCGTTGGCGAGCGGGGCCGTCTCGGCCTCCGTCGTCACCACCGTGCACGTCGCCCACCAGGCGAGCGGATGGTCGTCCGGCAGCGTCTTGTCCCGCCAGAACTCGTACAGCCCGGCCATGGCGAACACCGAACCGTCCGCCGGAGTCACGAAGTACGGCTGCTTACGGGGCCGCTTCTTCTTGCCCTCCTGCTCCAGCTTCAGCTCGCCCGTGGCGGTGACCCACTCGTAGTAGCCGTCGGCGGGCAGCAGGCAGCGGCGGGCGGCGAAGGGGCGGCGGTAGGCGGGCTTCTCGTGCACCGTCTCCGCGCGGGCGTTGATCATCTTCACGCCCAGGTCCGGATTCTTGGCCCAGCCCGGCACGAGCCCCCACTTGAGCACCCGGAGCTGCCGCACCGGGCGGGGGTCGTCGGACCCCTTCACGGGGCGGTCGAGCACGGCGTAGACCTGCTTCGTCGGCGCCACGTTCCAGTCGGGGGCCAGAGTCTCCTCCGGATCCCACTTCTCTATCTCGAAGAGCCCGGCCAGATCCTCGGGCGCCCGGCTCGCTGCATACCTCCCACACATGGATGCAAGACTGCCACGGCGCGCACGAGCGCCGCCGTCCGTTGGAGTGGGAAATACGGGGAGGGCCAGGGGAAGATGGGCAACACGAGCATCGCGGACGTCTGGGACAGTGTCTTCGCGACACAGCCGGACCCCGAGCAGTGGCTGGTGATCGCCGCGGGGGTGGTGGCTCTGCTGGCCGTGCTGCCGCACGGCGTGTGGCGGCTGTCGCGGAACGCGGTGACGATCGCGCACGAGGGCGGGCACGGCCTCGTGGCGCTGCTCTCCGGGCGGCAGCTGGACGGCATCAGGCTGCACTCGGACACCTCGGGGCTGACCGTCTCGCGCGGCAAGCCGACCGGGATAGGCATGGTCCTCACCGCCGCCGCCGGATACACGGCGCCCTCGCTGCTCGGCCTGGGCGGCGCCTGGCTGCTGGCCGCGAACCACATCACCATGCTCCTGTGGGGCGCCACCGCGCTGCTGGTCGCCATGCTGGTGATGATCCGCAACGCGTACGGGGTGGTGACCGTCTTCGTCGCGGGCGGCGCCTTCCTGCTCGTCTCCTGGCTGACCGACCCGGAGGTGCAGGCGGCCTTCGCGTACGGCGTGGTCTGGTTCCTGCTGCTGGGCGGGGTCCGTCCCGTCTTCGAGCTCCAGGGGAAGCGGCGCAGGGGCGGCGCCCCGGACTCGGACGCCGACCAGCTCTCCCGGCTCACCCAGATCCCCGCCGCCTTCTGGCTGCTGCTCTTCCATCTGGTCTCGCTCGCCTCGCTGCTCGCCGGGGGCCGCTGGCTGCTGTCGCTGTAGGGGGCCCCAGGGCACCCGGCGCTCTACCAGGAGCATGTTTCACCAGCATTTCTCCACATCTGGTCGGGAATCGGCGTCACCCCCACCGACTAAAGTGAGGGTCATGACCGACCAGACCGACCACCCCGCCGTTCCCGAACCGCTCTGGGCCGCGCCTACCGTGACGGGTCCGGTCGACGCGACCGTCACCGTCCCCGGCTCGAAGTCGGTCACCAACCGCGCGCTCGTCCTGGCCGCCCTCTCCTCGGAGCCCGGCTGGCTGCGCCGCCCGCTGCGCTCCCGCGACACCCAGCTGATGGCCGAGGGCCTGCGCACGATGGGCGTGCAGATCGAGGAGACGGTCTCGTCGACCACCTCGGCGCCCCGCCCGGACGGGTCGGCACCGGGCGCCGCGGTCGCGGGCGAGGCGTGGCGCGTCATCCCCACCACGCTGCACGGCCCGGCGACGGTGGACGTGGGGAACGCGGGCACGGTCATGCGCTTCCTCCCGCCCGTGGCCGCCCTCGCCGACGGCCCCGTCCGCTTCGACGGCGACCCGCGGTCGTACGAGCGCCCGTTGCACGGCGTGATCGACGGGCTCCGCGCGCTCGGCGCCCGTATCGACGACGGCAAGCGGGGCGCGCTCCCGATGACCGTGCACGGCAGCGGTTCGCTCACGGGCGGCCCGGTCGAGATCGACGCCTCGTCCTCCAGCCAGTTCGTCAGCGCGCTGCTGCTGTCCGGGCCGAGGTTCAACCAGGGCGTCGAGGTCCGGCACACGGGGCGTGCGCTGCCGTCGATGCCGCACATCCGGATGACGATCGACATGCTGCGCGCGGCGGGCGCGCAGGTGGACGCGCCGGAGGACGGCGGCGAGCGCAATGTCTGGCGGGTCACCCCGGGCGCCCTCCTCGGCCGCGATCTGACGATCGAGCCGGACCTGTCGAACGCGCAGCCGTTCCTGGCCGCCGCGCTGATCACCGGCGGCCGCGTCACGATCCCGGACTGGCCGGAGCACACCACCCAGCCCGGCGACGCGCTGCGCGAGATCTTCTCCGCGATGGGCGGTTCGTACGAGCGGGACGAGCGCGGCCTGACGTTCACCGGCGGCGGCCGGGTGCACGGGATCGACGTGGACCTGGGCGACGTCGGGGAGCTGACGCCCGGCATCGCCGCCGTCGCCGCGCTCGCGGACGGCGAGTCGGTGCTGCGCGGCGTCGCCCACCTGCGGCTGCACGAGACGGACAGGCTGGCGGCGCTGGCCAAGGAGATCAACGGGCTCGGGGGCGATGTCGCCGAGACCGAGGACGGCCTGCGCATCCGCCCGCGCCCGCTGCACGGCGGCGTCTTCCGTACGTACGACGACCACCGCCTCGCCACGGCCGGGGCCCTGCTGGGCCTCGCGGTCGAGGGAGTCCAGGTGGAGAACATCGCGACGACGGGGAAGACGCTGCCCGACTTCCCGGCCCTGTGGGACGGCATGCTGGGGGCCACACCCGTCGGAGAGAGAGCCTGAGAGGGCTCCCGCGATGCGCCGCTACGGCAAGCACACCGACGAGGACGACATCCGCGTACGCCCCTCGCGCCGGGGCACACGCCCCCGCACCCACACCCGCCCCAAGCACGAGGACGCGGCCGGGGGCCTGGTGCTCACCGTCGACAGGGGCCGCCTGACCGTCCTGGTCGAGGGCCGCACGGTCACCGCGATGAAGGCCCGCGAGCTGGGCCGCAAGGGCGTGGTGGTGGGCGACAGGGTCGCCGTGGTCGGTGACCTGTCGGGCGCGAAGGACACCCTGGCGCGGGTCGTACGGGTCGAGGAGCGCGCCTCCGTGCTGCGCAGGACGGCCGACGACAACGACCCGTACGAGCGGATCATCGTCGCCAACGCCGACCAGCTCGCGATCGTCACCGCGCTCGCCGACCCCGAGCCCCGGCCCCGGCTGATCGACCGCTGCCTGGTCGCCGCGTTCGACGCCGGGCTCGAACCGCTCCTCGTCCTCACCAAGGCCGACCTCGCCCCGGCCGGGCCGATGCTGGAGACCTACGCGCCGCTGGGACTGCGGTACGCGGTGACCGAGCGGGACCGGCTGGCCGCCGAGGGGCCGCCCGAGGAGCTGCGCGCGATGCTGCGCGGACAGACCACGGTCTTCGTCGGCCACAGCGGCGTCGGCAAGACCACGCTGGTCAACTCCCTGGTGGAGCGCCAGCGCGCGACGGGAGACGTCAACGCGGTCACGGGGCGCGGCCGTCACACGACGACGGCGGCGCTCTCCCTCCCGCTGCCCGGGGACGACGGCGAGGACGACGGCTGGGTGATCGACACACCGGGCGTACGTTCGTTCGGACTCAACCACATCCAACTCTCGCGCGTCATCCACGCGTTCCCCGATCTCGAACCGGGGACGGAGGAGTGCCCTCGGGCGTGCAGTCACAACGAGCCGGGGTGCGCGCTCGACGCGTGGGTGGCGGAGGGCCATGCCGACCCGGCCCGACTCCACTCGCTGCGACGGCTGCTGGAAACGCGGGAACGACGCGAAGGGGATTGATCGCCTCCGGTCGACATCCCCAGGCATACTGTCCTTCTCCGGGCCAAGCACACCCCAAGCCCGACCCAAGCCCGGCCCAACGCACTGCCAAGGAACGCACTGCCAAGAGGAGCAACGGGAGGACGGCTGTATGGCGTGGTTGCTGGTCATCGTCGCGGGGCTGCTGGAGACGGGCTTCGCCGTCTGCCTGAAGCTCTCGCACGGCTTCACCAGGCTGTGGCCGACCGTCGCCTTCTGCGTCTTCGCGCTGGGCAGCTTCGGCCTGCTGACCCTCGCGCTGCGCCGCCTGGACGTCGGTCCCGCGTACGCGGTGTGGACGGGCATCGGCGCGGCCGGTACGGCGATCTACGGCATGATCTTCCTCGGCGACGTGGTCTCCACGCTCAAGCTGGTCTCGATCTCGCTCGTCATCGTGGGCGTCATCGGCCTCCAGCTCTCCGGCAGCGCGCACTGACGGGACCGTACGGGCGAGGCGCTCACGGGGCGCTCTCCAGCAGCGCGCGCACGACCTCGTCGACCCGCCCGCAGGTCTCGTCGTCCGGGTCCCCCGACTCCGCGACGACGTAGGAGAGCGCGATCCGTAACCCCGCCTCGTACGCCCGTTCCAGCACCGGCTGCCCGCCCGCCTCGCCCGGCGAACCGAGGCCGGAGACGGCCCGGTTGCGCAGCGCGACGGCGAGCGCTCCCGGCTCCCCCGGCAGCACGCCGGCCGGCGCGTGCCGCGCGGGCGCCGGTAACGGCATACGGGCGCCCCAGCACCCCGTCAGCGCCGCGTAGACGATCGGCTCGTCGCGCGCCGTGCGCAGCATCCACGCCGCCGCCGCGGCGCAGGAGGCGGCGGGATCGGCGCCCTTGCGGTCGGACTCGGCGACGGCGCGCGCCGCGCCGTCCAGGAAGTCCTCGACCAGGCGGCTCACCAGAGCGGCGCCGAGGCCCTCCTTGCTGCCGAACTCGTTGTAGAGCGTCTGCCGGGACACGCCGGCGGCGGCGGCCACATCGACCATCCGCACCCCGGTCCACGGCTGCGCCCTGACCGCCGCGTGGGCGGCCTCCAGCAACGTCTCGCGTGCAGTAGGCATCGTCGCCTCCCCAGCCCGAAGCCCGACGGCCAGCGTGCGCCACAGAATTGACGCGCCGCCAGGAGGTGTCAATACGCCGCGCACACGCATGGCCGCTGGCCGGGGATTTCCCCGGTCGATACTGTTCGGAACATGCCCGACTACCACGATGATCTGCGTCTCGCCCATGTGCTGGCCGACGCCGCCGACGCCGCGACCATGGAACGGTTCAAGGCGCTCGACCTGAAGGTCGAGACCAAACCGGACATGACGCCGGTGAGCGAGGCCGACAAGGCGGCCGAGGAGCTGATCCGTACCTCGCTCCAGCGCACCCGCCCCCGGGACGCGGTGCTCGGCGAGGAGTTCGGCACCGAGGGCCACGGCCCCCGCCGCTGGGTCATCGACCCGATCGACGGCACCAAGAACTATGTGCGCGGCGTGCCCGTCTGGGCCACGCTGATCGCGCTCACGGAGACCGGCGAGGGCGGCGACCACCCGGTCGTCGGCGTCGTCTCGGCGCCCGCGCTCAACCGCCGCTGGTGGGCGGCGAAGGGCAGCGGCGCCTTCACGGGCCGCAGCCTCACCAAGGCCAGCAGGATCGAGGTCTCCCGGGTCTCGGACGTACCGGACGCGTCGTTCGCGTACTCCTCGCTGCACGGCTGGGAGGAGCGCGGGATGATGGACGGCTTCCTGAACCTCGCCCGGGACTGCTGGCGCACCCGGGGATACGGCGACTTCTGGCCGTACATGATGGTCGCCGAGGGCTCGGTCGACATGTGCGCCGAACCGGAGCTGTCGCTGTGGGACATGGCGGCGAACGCGATCATCGTCGAGGAGGCGGGCGGCACCTTCTCCGGGCTCGACGGCCGCCCGGGGCCGCACAGCGGGAACGCGGCCGCGTCGAACGGGCTGCTCCACGACCGGCTTCTGAGCTATCTCACCGCTTAGGGCGGTTTGGACCCCGCGCCCCTTGTTGTGGCCACAGTCGCGTGTGAGCATGAGAATCCGACCGCTTGTGACCTTGTGAATTGCTTCTCGAAGGGGAAGCGGTTCCTCCAAGGAGGTGGCACGTCCATGCCGTCCATGCCCGGTCACGTCCACGACGCGATGAGCACCGTGGTCCTCACCATCGGCCCCGCACACACCCTCCGCCAGGCCGCGCAGCTGATGTCGGCGCGCCGGGTCGGCGCCGCGGTCGTCCTCGATCCGGACACCAGCGGCGTGGGGATCCTCACCGAACGCGACATCCTCAACTCACTGGGCGCGGGCCAGGACCCGGACCTGGAGCGCGCCGACGACCACACCACCACGGACGTGGTCTTCGCGACCCCGTCCTGGTCCCTCGACAAGGCCGCGCAGGCCATGACGCGCGGGGGCTTCCGGCACCTGATCGTCCTGGACGAGCGGGAGCCGGTCGGGGTGGTCTCGGTGCGCGACATCGTCCGGAGCTGGTCGGCCCCGGACGTGCCGGACGAGCCGGAGGGACCGGAGCCCAGTGGCGTCCGGCCCCTCCGGGTGGGTTCGGCGAGCTAGCCGGTCGTCAGCCGCGGAGGGCCTGGACCGCGGCGTCCAGCCGCTTGCCGAAGTCGTCGTCCGCCTTGCGGAAGTTCTCGACGGCGCGCTGGGCTATGTCGTCGCGCGAGACGCCCGCGATGTTGCCCGCGAGATTGTCGACGAGGCGCTGCTTCTCGTCCTCCGACATGAGGCGGTAGAGGTTGCCCGCCTGGACGAAGTCGTCGTCCTCCGCGTGGGACGGGGCCTCGTGGTCGCCCGTGACGCCGCTGACGGCGGTGGGCTCCCAGAGCGGGCGGCCGGTCTGGGCCGGGCCGCCGAAGCTGTTCGGCTCGTAGTTCTTCGCGCCGCCGTGACGGCCGTCGTACATCACGCCGTCACGGCCGTACGAACGGGCCTGGGCCGCCTTCGGCTCGTTGACCGGGAGCAGGTCGGCGTTGATGCCCACCCGGTAGCGGTGCGCGTCGCCGTAGGCGAACAGGCGGCCCTGGAGCATCTTGTCGGGCGAGGGGCCGATGCCGGGCACGAAGTGGTGCGGGGAGAAGACCGACTGCTCGACCTCCGCGAAGATGTTCCGCGGGTTGCGGTTCAGCTCCAGCTTGCCGAACTCGATCGGCGGGTAGTCCTCGTGCGGCCAGACCTTGGTCAGGTCGAACGGGTTGAACCGGTAGGTCGCCGCGTCCTTCGCGGGCATCACCTGCACCTGCACGGTCCAGCTCGGGAAGTCGCCGCGCTCGATGGACTCGCGCAGGTCCCGCTGGTGGCTGTCGGGGTCCTTGCCCGCCAGCTCGTCGGCCTCGGCCGCCGTCAGGTTCTTGATGCCCTGGTCGGTCTTGAAGTGGTACTTCACCCAGAAGATCTCGCCCTGCTCATTGGTCCACTGGAAGGTGTGCGAGCCGAAGCCGTCCATGTGGCGGTACGAGGCGGGGATGCCGCGGTCACCGAAGAGCCAGGTCACCTGGTGCGTGGACTCGGGCGAGAGGCCCCAGAAGTCCCACACGTTGTCCGCTTCCTGGGAACCCGTGTACGGGTCGCGCTTCTGGGTGTGGATGAAGTCGGGGAACTTGATGGCGTCCTTGATGAAGAACACCGGGGTGTTGTTCCCCACCAGGTCGTAGTTGCCCTCTTCGGTGTAGAACTTCAGCGAGAAGCCGCGGGGGTCGCGCACCGCGTCGGCCGCGCCGAGATTGCCCGCCACCGTCGAGAAGCGGAGGAAGACCTCGGTCTCCTTGCCGATCTCGGAGAGGAACTTCGCGCGGGTGTACGGGGTGACGTCACCGGTCACCGTGAACTTTCCGTACGCCCCCGCGCCCCGCGCGTGGACGATGCGCTCCGGGATCCGCTCGCGGTTGAAGTGCGCGAGCTTCTCCAACAGGAGCTGGTCCTGGATGAGCCCGGGACCGCCGACACCCGCGGTCTGGCTGTTCTGGTTGTCCGCGACCGGAGCACCGGCTTCCGTCGTCATGGGTCCGGCGGTCTCGTCCTGCACGGTCACGTGCGCCTCCTGTGCCTCAGTCCTGTCCTTGTCCAACGCCGGTACCGATCCTACATTGGACATTGTCCAAGTCAAGATGAAGCCGAAACCCGTACGGGTTCTTCCCATGGACATGGCGCTGCTAGTCTGGACACATGAGTGACCTGCTGGAGCGGCTCCGTGATCGCGGCTGGCGGCTCACCGCGCAGCGGCGAGTCGTCGCCGAGGTGCTCGACGGCGACCACGTGCACTACACGGCGGACGAAGTCCACGCACGCGCGGCCGACCGCCTCCCCGAGATCGCCCGCGCGACCGTCTACAACACCTTGAGCGAGCTCGTCTCCCTCGGCGAGGTCCTCGAGGTGAGCACCGACGGCCGCGCGAAGCGGTACGACCCGAACGCGCGCCACACCCATCAGCACCTCGTCTGCTCGAAGTGCGGCACCATCCGGGACGTCCACCCGCAGGGCGACCCCATAGCCGCCCTCCCGGAAGCCGAGCGGTACGGCTTCTCGGTCGTGGACGCCACGGTCACCTACCGGGGCACCTGCCCGGGCTGCGCCTCTCCCTGAGCGCCGCCCCTCTTCTCACTCCCTCTTCCACGGAGGCCCGCACCCCACCCGGGGCGCGGGCCTCCGCACGTATGCGCCGGCGTAGGCACGCGTGCGAGCACGTGCGTTGCGGCACGACCCTTGCCGCTATCTGACGACCCGTCATATCGTCGCTGGACGGATCCACTTCCCCCACTCCACGACGGGGAGTCACCATGCCGAAAATCCGCATCCAGGGCCTCACCCGCTCCTTCGGGCGCGGCGCCGGCCAGATCGCCGCTCTGGGGCCCGTCGAACTGAACGTCGGGACGGGCGAGTTCGTCTGCGTCGTCGGTCCCTCCGGCTGCGGCAAGTCGACCCTCCTCCGCATCGCCGCGGGCCTCCTGCGCCCCTCCGAGGGCGAGCTGGAACTGCGTACCGACGCACGCCATCCGGCCGCCATGATCTTCCAGGACTACGGCATCTACGACTGGAAGACCGTCCTCGCCAACGTCCGTTTCGGCCTCGACATCCAGCGCGTCCCCCGCAAGGAGGCCGACGAGCGGGCCCGTTCCTGGCTGACCCGGATGGGACTGGCCGAGTTCTCCGGCGCGTACCCCGCCACGCTCTCCGGCGGCATGCGGCAGCGCGTCGCCATCGCCCGCGCGCTCGCCGTGGAGCCCGAGATCCTGCTCATGGACGAGCCGTTCGCGGCGCTCGACGCGCAGCTCCGCACCCTCCTCCAGGACGAACTGCTCACCCTCACCCAGTCGTCCAGCACCACGACCCTCTTCATCACCCACAGCCTGGAGGAGGCCCTCGTGCTCGGGGACCGGGTGCTGGTGATGTCCGCCAGGCCGGGCCGGATCATCGCCGAGCGCCGCCCTCCCTTCGGCCGCCCGCGCACCGGGGACGTCCGCTCCGATCCCCGCTTCACCACGCTCAAGGACGAGCTGTGGGAACTGCTGCGCGACGAGGTGCGGCAGGAGACGGGCCAGGAGGTGGCCGCCCCGTGAGCACCCTGGAACGCCCCCGTGCGGGCGAGGGCCGCGTGATCCGCCGCCCCGGTCCCCAGGAGGCCCGCCCCGCCGCCGCGCACCGGCGCCGCCGCGCGCTGGAGCTGTCGCTCGCGGTAGCCGTCCCCGTCGTGCTCGTCCTGCTGTGGCAGCTCGCCGCGACCCAGCAGTGGATCGACGAACGCGTCTACCCCGCGCCCACCTCGATCCTCTCCGACGGCTGGGACCGTGCCGTCGAGGGGGAGCTGTGGCCGGACGTGTGGGCGACACTCAAGCGCGTCCTGGCGGGCTACGCCATCGGCACGGTCTCCGGATACCTGCTCGGCCTCCTGATGGGCGCCCTGCCGCTCGTACGGGCCGCGCTGGAGCCGACCATGGACGCGCTGTACGTGGTGCCGAAGCTCGCGCTGCTGCCGATCTTCCTGAACATGTTCGGGCTCGGTGAGGGGCCGCAGATCGCGCTCGTCGCCGCCACGGTCTTCTTCTTCGTATGGATCTCGACCATGGCCGCCGTGCTGGCCGTTCCCGAGGGGCACCGCGACGCGGGCCGGGTCTTCGGCGCGGGCGCCTGGCAGATGTTCCGGCACGTGCTGCTGCCCGCCTCGCTCCCGGCCGTACTGGTCGGCGCCCGTATCGCCGCCGGGGTGGCGGTGCTGGTGATCGTCGCCTCCGAGTCCATCGCCGCCTCGGACGGGCTCGGACATCTCATCTTCGACTCCCGCGCGCTCTTCCAGAACGACGTGATGTTCGTGGGCATCGTCTGCGTCGCCGTCCTCGGCGTCGTCTTCTCCGAACTCGTACGGATCGCCGGACGGTTCCTCACCCCCTGGGCGCCACGCGACCGGGGACGCGGCCAGTCCTGAACGGCGGTTCCGAACGGAGGTCCCTTTGCGCACCCTCAGAACGGCACTCACCCTGACCGCCCTCGCCACCCTCACCGCCCTCGCGCTCACCGGCTGCTCCGCGGAGCGGGGCGGCGCCCTGAACACCGAGCCCCGCGACATCGACCCCGTGGCAGGTTGCGGCAAGAACGCCTGGAGCGACCCGGCGAAGCTCGGCCGGGACCGCGCGCCCGCCCGCTGCGACAAGGGCGCGCCCGCGCCGGAGAAGCTCAAGAAGAAGCGCAAGCTGACCATCGCGACGGGAACGCTCAGTGCCGAATACGTCGCTCCGCTTCAGATCGCCCTGGAGAAGGGCGAGTTCGCGAAGGAAGGACTGGACGTCGACCTGAAGGTCCTGCCGACCCCGGAGGCGCTGCCGCTGCTCGCCAAGGGCGAGGTCGACGCCCTCTGGGCAGCGCCCGAGGCCGCCGTCATCAACGGCATCAACAGCGGCTTCGACATCCGCTGGGTCGCGGGCAACTTCTCCCCCGCCCCCACCTCCAAGAGCGGCCTGTGGGTCAAGCTCGGCAAGGGGGAGAGCGCGAAGTCCGCCGAGCTGAAGGACCGCAAGGTCGGCACGATGATCGGCAAGGGCTCCGTGATCTCGTACCCGCTGGACAAGGTCATCGCCCAGCACGGCGCCACCATGGACGCGATGTCCTTCCAGCAGCTGGGCTCGGCCGATGTGCTCACCGCGCTGACCAGCGGCGGCGTGGACGCGGCCTGGCTGCTGGACCCGGTCTGGCGCAAGGTCGACGGGAACGGCCGGTACGCCTTCCTGGGCGGCCAGCCCGTCGGCGAGCCCCTGGGCGGCGCGCTGTTCGGCCCCAACCTGCTGAGCGACGACGTCGACGCCGGGGTCGCGCTGCTACGGGCGTACATCCGCACGATCAACACGCACTTCGCGGGCGACTACAAGAAGGACCCCGCCTTCGTCCGCGACCTGGCGAAGGCCCTCAAGCAGGACCCCACGGTCATCACCTCGGTTCCCTCGCTTCGTATGGACTGGGAGATACGGAAGGGAACGACCGACCGCCTGCAGAAGGCGTACAGCGACGCGGGCGTCACCGAAGGTGACAGGCTGCCCGAGGAGCGCCTGGTGGACCGCAAGCTGTACGCGGAAGCGGTCGGCCACAAGCCCTGACCGCCCCGGCTCGCACAAAAAGGAAGGCCCGGATCCGAAGATCCGGGCCTTCTCACAGTAGCGGGGACAGGATTTGAACCTGCGACCTCTGGGTTATGAGCCCAGCGAGCTACCGAGCTGCTCCACCCCGCGTCGTTGTGATGTCTTAACTCTAACCCCACCCCGACGACCAGCGCAAATCACGAGCCCCACGGCCTCCCGAGGCCCCGTACGACCCGGGCACGGCACGGCACGGTCGGCACGGCGGTCGGCACCGGCACGGCACGGTCGGCACCGGCACGGCACGGGCCCGGTCCGGGAGCCGGAGCCCCCGGGCCGGGCCCTACGCCGTCAGCTCGGCCCGCAGCGCGTCCCGCAGCTTGGCCGCGCGCTCGGCGACCTCGGCCGGGCCGAGCTCGACCGCGCGGGCGCACCAGAACTGTCCCTCGGACAGCTCGCCGCGACGCGCGTTGATCAACGCCAGCCGCAGCGCCGCCCGGCCGTGCCCGGCCTCCGCCGCGCGCGTCCACCACAGCGCCGCTTCCGGCTCGCTGCCCTCGCGGGCCAGCAGCAGTCCGAGGTTGAACGCCCCGTTCGGGCTGCCCGCCTCGGCCGCCGCGCGGTACCAGCGGGCCGCGTCGACGACCTCGCCGCGCGCTGCCGCGCACATGCCCAGCCGGACCTGCGCGCGCCGGTGGCCCCGCTCGGCCGCCCGCTCGTACCACTCCTCGTACTCGGGCCGCGCCGCGCCGTCCGCGCCGAGACCGCCCGTGCGGTGACCGCCCGTACGGTGCCCGCCCGTGCTGTCGGCGCCGGGGTCGTCGGTGCCGCCCCTGCGGCGGGAGACCCGCTCCAGGAGCGCGGCCAGCCGGAAGGCACCCTCGACGCTGCCGCCACCGGCGGCGCACCGCAGATGGCGCTCGGCGGCGTGCAGCTCGCCCTCGCGGAGCAGCGCGATGCCCACCTGGAGCGCGGCCTCGGCGTGCCCGGAGGACGCCGCGCGCTCGTACCACCGGCGGGCCGTGCGCTCGTCGCTCCGGCCCGCGTGCAGGATGCCGAGGTTGAAGGCGGCGTCGACGCTGCCCGCCTCGGCGGCCTTCGAGAACCACGGCTCCGCGCCGTCCCCGTCCCCTCTCTGGAGGAGCAGGACGGCCAGCGCGTTCGCCGCCTCACGGTGCCCGGCGTAGGCCGCGCGGCGGTACCACTGCTCGGCCTGCGCGGTGCGCCCCTGGGCCGCGCAGAGCAGCCCGAGGTTGAACGCGCCGTTGTCGCAGCCCGCTTCGAGCGCCACGCGGTACCAGCGCTCGGCGGCCTGGCGCTCGCCACGGTCGGCGTGGAGGGCACCCAGCGCGTTCGCCGCGTTCCCGTCGCCGTTCTCCGCGGCGCGGCGCCACCAGACGGCCGCGCTCTCCTCGTCGCCCGCGTCGCGCAGCAGGAAGCCCAGCGCGCAGGCGGCGCGCGCCTCGCCGTCCTTGGCGGACGTCAGGTACCAGCGCCCGGCCTCCTTCAGCTCGCCGCGGCGCTCCAGGATCGCCCCGAGCCGGAGCGCGGCCCTGCGGTGACCGCGCGCGGCGGCCTGCCGGAACCACTGCTCGGCCTCGCGCTCGGCGCCCTTGGCCGACACCGACGCGCGCCCCCCGGCACCGCCGCCCTCGGCCTCGCCCGCCTCCTCCTCGGCGCGCCCGGACACGAGCTGGCCGACGCGGTACGCCGCCTCCCTGTGCCCGCACTCGGCCGCGGCGCGGAACCACTCCTCGGCGCCGGTCTCCCCCCGGTGCTCCAGCAGGTCCGCGAGCGCGTACGCGCCGAGCGCGTGACCGGACTCGGCGGACTGGCGCAGCCAGTAGTGCGCCGCGGGCTCGTCGCCGCGCTCCCTGTGGTGCCGGCCGAGCGCGTGCGCGGCGGCGGCGGAGCCCGCCACGGCCGCGGTGCGCCACCAGCTGGCGGCCTCCTCCGGGTATCCCCGCTGGTGCAGGAGAACGCCCAGGTTGTTGGCCGCGGCGCGGTCACCGGCCGCGGTGGCGGCGCGCAGCAGCGGCTCCGCGCCGTCCAGGTCGCCCCGGCGCAGCAGTTGGGCACCGAGGACACTGGACGTCGCTGCGGTGTCTGTCTTCTCAGCGTGCTCAGTGTTCTTCTCGGTGTCTTCCTTCTCGGTCAGGCCCCACCCCGTCCTTCCGGGACCGGGAAGCCTTGCCTTGTCCCCCATAAGCTCCATCGTCGCACCACCTGCAACCCGCGTACACCTGGTATACCGCAGCCAGTGAGGTCACTTCAGCGGTTTGTCGACTTCCCGACAGAGAGATACCTCAAACGCGAATCCTCAGGGTCCCCCCGCACAAGCGAAGGGCCCGGAGTCTGTTGACTCCGGGCCCTTCGTCTTTCGTAGCGGGGACAGGATTTGAACCTGCGACCTCTGGGTTATGAGCCCAGCGAGCTACCGAGCTGCTCCACCCCGCGCCGTTGTGTTCACAACTCTACACCACTCGCAGGGGTGAGTCGGACCAGGGCGGGCGGGCCCCGCCAGGATGATCTCCCGGCGGGACCGCCCAGGGGGACTAGTTCTTCGGGTCCCCTCCCTTGTCTCCCTTGCCGCCGCCCTTGCCCGCGGCGGCGTCCTTCTCCTCCGCCTTGGCGGCGTCCTTCAGGGCGTCCTCAAGCTGCTTCTGCTGCTTGCCGTACTCTTCCCAGTCGCCCTTCTCCAGGGCCTTCTGGCCCGCGTCGTAGGAGTCCTGGGCGTCCTTCAGGGCCTCCTGGACCTCACCGGAGGGTGGCTGGTCCTGGTCTCCGCCGCCCGGTCCTGTGTCGTCATCGCCCTCGTCGGTTCTGCCCTCGGTGTCGAAGACCTTGTCCAACGCCTTGTCGAGGGTGTCCTCGAAGGCGATCTGTTCGCCGTAGGTGACCAGGACCTTGCGCATACGGGGGTAGTTGGTCCCGGCACCGCGGACGTAGACCGGTTCGACGTAGAGCAGTCCGCCCTCCAGCGGAACGGTCAGCAGGTTGCCGTACTCGACCTCGGAGTCACCGCGTTTCAGAAGGTTGATCTTCTCCGCGATGTCCGTGTCCGAGTTGAACTTGCTCTGCACCTGCTGTGGACCCGAGACCGTGGTGTTCGGTGGCAGTCTCAGGATTCTGATCTTGCCGTAGTCCTTGCTTCTCGCGTCGGCGTCGGTGGCCATGAAGGCGCCCAGCGTCTCGCGTTTGTTCGGGTTGAAGGTCGTCGTCAGCGAGAACTGCTGCTTCTGCTGATCCGGCATCTTCATGCTCAGGTAGTACGGCGGGACCGCGTTGCCCTTGTGCGTCGGGTCGTCCGGGATCTGCCAGCGCTCCGAACCGCTGTAGAACTGGGACGGCGACGTCACGTGGTACGTCTGGAGCAGGTCGCGCTGCACCTTGAACAGGTCCTGCGGGTACCGCAGGTGGTCCATCAGGTCGTCGCTGATCGCGCTCTTCGGCTTCACCGTGTCCGGGAAGGCCTTCATCCACGTCTTCAGCACCGGGTCCTTGGTGTCCCACTGGTACATGTCGACGTCGCCGGAGTAGGCGTCCACGGTCGCCTTGACCGAGTTGCGGATGTAGTTGACCCGGTTCTGCTGCGCCACGACCGCGCGCTGCCCGTCGGTCAGCGAGTCCGCCGTGGTGTCGCCCAGGGTCGTCCGCGACGAGTACGGGTACCCGTTCGTGGTCGTGTAGGCGTCGACGATCCACTTGATGCGTCCGTTGACCACCGCCGGGTACGGGTCGCCGTCGATCGTCAGCCAGGGGGCCACCGATTCGACGCGCTCCTTGGGCGTGCGGTTGTAGAGGATCCGCGAGCCCTCACCGATCGCCCCGGAGTAGAGGATCTGCGGCTCGTTGAAGTTCACGGCGTAGGCGGCACGGTTTATCGGGTTGGAGAGGTTGACCCCGCTCTTGCCCTTGTACGTGTACGTCTTCTCGCCCTCGTCGTCCGCGTAGTCCAGCTCCTTCTGGGGACCACCGACGATGGAGTACTGGGTCGTCTTCTCGCCGTAGTAGACCCGGCCCTCGTACTCACCCTTGTCGCCCTTGGGCGGCAGGTCCTTCTCCGTGAAGGCGGGAGCGCCGTCCTTGTCGACGGTCGTGCCCTTGGCCGCGACCATGCCGTAGCCGTGGGTGTACTTGAAGTGCTCGTTGATCCAGTTCTTCTCCGGGATGCCGTTGGTGTTGATCTCCCGGAGGCCCACGACGGTGTCCTGGTCCTTGCCGTTCTTCTTGTAACGGTCCACGTCGAGCGTCGCGGGGAACTGGTAGTACCCACGCACCTGCTGCTTCTGCTGGAACGTCGGCGAGACGACGTTCGGGTCCAGCAGACGCATGCTCGCGGTGGTGTCGGCGGCGTCGCGCAGCTTCTCGTTGCTCGCCTTGCTGGTGCCCGAGTAGTCACGCACGCTCGAGTCATCGATGTCGTACGCCTTGCGCGTCGCCTCGATGTTCTTCTTGATGTACGGCGCTTCCTTGGCCTGCTCGTTCGGCTGGACCTGGAACTTCTGGACGATCGCCGGGTAGAGCCCGCCGATGAGGATCGCCGAGAGCACCATCAGGCCGAAGCCGATGACCGGGAGCTGCCAGGTGCGGCGCCAGATGGTCGCGAAGAAGAGCAGCGCGCAGATGATCGCGATGATGAAGAGGATCGTCTTCGCGGGCAGGTACGCGTTCGCGTCGACGTATTTCAGGCCCGTCCAGTTGTCCGTCGCCTTGAAGTCGCCGGACTTCACCGCCAGCCCGTACCTGTCCAGCCAGTACGCGACGGCCTTGAGCGCGACGAAGACGCCCAGCAGCACCGACAGGTGGCCCGTCGCCTGCCCGGTCGCGCGGGCGCCCGGGGTGGTGATGCGCAGCCCGCCGTACAGGTAGTGCACGAGAGCCGCGGCGATCAGCGACAGCACCGCGGCGGCGAAGCCGAAGCTCAGCAGGAAGCGGTAGAAGGGCAGGTCGAACGCGTAGAACGAGACGTCCTTGTGGAACTGCGGGTCCTTGGTGCCGAACGAGACCCCGTTCACCCACATCAGCCAGGTGCGCCACTGGCCTGCCGCGGAGGCTCCGGAGATCAGCCCGACGAGCGCGGTGATGCCGAGCAGCACCCACTTCTTGTACGGGGCGAGACCCATGCGATACCGGTCGAGGCTCTGCTGCTCCAGCGACATCGCGCTGAGCGGCGGACGCAGCCGGTGTGCCAGCCAGATGTTGAACCCGACGGCCGCGGCCATCAGCAGCCCGAACACGGCAAACAGACCGATCTTGGTCCACAGGGTCTTGGTGAAGACCGAGCTGTAGTCGACCGAGCGATACCACAGCCAGTCGGTCCAGAACCCGGCGAACATGACAAAGAGCATCGCCAGAACGGCCAGCACGCCCGCTGTCATCAGCAGCGTCCGCGCACGCCGGGAAGGCCGGCCCACTCTGATACGTGGTCCGGAGGGGCCTCCTGAGCCCCGATCCGGCATCTGGAAAGCCAAGGTGCGCACCTCGAAGATTCGCAGTGGATGTAACTCTGACAAGCAGGTGAAGCTGGTTCGGCGGGACCCCGCATCGTAGGGCCCACTTAAGCAACTTACTCAAGCTTTACTCAGTTCCCGTTTCCGGGGTCGGAGGCGGCACGATATGCGCATGAACAACCTCCCCAATGACGGCACACCGCTCGCCTCCAGTCCACTGACCCGCGCGGTGCTCGAAATCGACGAGTACGCCTCCGGCCTGGGCTGGGACCAGCCCGCGCGTCTCTTCGCCCTGGTCGACACCGCCAAGCTGCGCGTCCAGGAGCCCGCACTCGCGGGTCAGCTCGGTCTGGACGAGAAGGAAGAGAAGGGGGAGAACGGCGCAGCCGCGGCCTCCCTCACCCCTGTGGAGCAGGAGGAGCTGCCCGCCGGCGTGCCCCTGGACGAGTTCCTGGCGACCATCGGATGGCCCGACGCCGTAACGGGCTGCGCGATGACCGTGGAGCGCCTGATGCTGCCCCCGTCCGCCGAGTCGGCCGTCCCCGAGGGCTTGGACGAGGAGGGGCTCGCCGCATGGGTCGCCGAGCACCCGGAGCGCCAGGAGGTCCGTATGACCGTGGCGGTGCTGCGCGACGGGGCGCGGGAGTCGGCCGTACGGCTGCGCGAGAAGGACGCCGCGACAGAGGTACTGACCGGTTCCGAACTGGTGCCGGGCCTCGCCGACGCGCTGGCGGCGACGTTCGAGGGATAGACGGTCCGAAGGGCCGGGTGCCCGGCGCGTCGATCCGGCGCGTCAGTCCGCCTTGCAGGTCGGAAGCGTGTCCGTGTGCCCGGTCCTTATCTTCTGCAGCGCGTCCATGGCGTCGTCCATGGTGGCCGTCTTCACCAGGGTCAGTCCGTCGGGCTTGTCCTTGGCCGCCGTCGGGCAGTTGCCCTTGGGCGTGAGGAAGAACTCCGCGCCCTGGGCACGCGCGGCGACGGTCTTCATCTGGATGCCGCCGATCTCGCCGACCTTGCCCTTGTCGTCGATCGTGCCGGTGCCCGCGACGAACTTGCCGCCCGTGAGGTCGGCCTTGGTGAGCTTGTCGACGATGCCGAGCGCGAACATCAGCCCCGCGCTGGGGCCGCCGACGTCGGCCAGCTTGATGTCGATCTTGAACGGGAAGGTGTGTCCGGCCACGGGCTGGATGCCGACGATGGCCCTGCCGTCCTCCGGAGCCTTCCTGGTCGTCACCGTGACGTCGCGCTGGTCGGCGGGGGAGAACTTCTTCCGCGCCTCCTTGGCCTTCGCCGCCTTGGCGGCCGGGATGACCGTGAAGGTGACCTTCTCGCCCGGCTCGCGCTTGGTGACCAGATCGCCGACCCGCGTCGGGTCCTTCTCGACCTTCTTGCCGTCCACGGCGGTGACGACGTCGCCCGCGTGCAGCTTGCCCTGCGCCGGGCTGCCCTTCTCGACGGAGCCGACGATCGTGTACGACCTGAAGGGGACGTCGAGCTCGCGGAGCGCCGCGACCTTGGCGCTCTCCTGAGAGGCGCTGA
Organism: Streptomyces sp. NPDC048172; assembly: GCF_043202595.1. Classification (NCBI taxonomy): domain Bacteria; kingdom Bacillati; phylum Actinomycetota; class Actinomycetes; order Kitasatosporales; family Streptomycetaceae; genus Streptomyces; species Streptomyces sp. NPDC048172. Next base: position 993,551 of record NZ_JBIDAT010000001.1, on the reverse strand, counting down.
ACTCCTCCGCGTTCTCCTGGTCGACCTCCTTGGCCGACTTGTCGTCCGGATAGAGCGTCCCGTGGGGGACGACCAGGCTGTCGTGCCGCATCCAGCCCCAGGCGGCCTCGATCAGGTTCATCCGGTAGTCGGCGCCGGTGACACGGACGGTCGTCATGTTGAGGTGGCCCGAGGTCTTGTACTGCTGAGGGCCCTTGCCGATGTCGAGCACCGGCTCACCGTCGTGCGTGCCCAGCGTGTTCACCGTCGGGCCGGGGGACATCTCCGCGTACGGCACCTTGATGAGCACACCGGCGCAGAGCAGCGCTATGAGCATCAGGGTGGAGGCGAGCATGGTCGCGGTGCGGCGTGGCATGGCACGACAGTACGGGACCGGTCCGTCAGTCGGCCGCCCGGGCCGGTCCGTCCGGGGCGTAGTGCGCACCGACCCGCTCACGCACGTCCGTACCGGTCTCGTGGACGTCCGTACCGGCGGTCTCACGCGCGCCCGTGTCGGCGCTGGAGCGCTCCATGGCCGCACGGAACCGCTCGTAGCCCGCGACCCCGGCGGCGTCAGGGGTGGTCGTGCGGCGGCGGTTGGCCCAGCTTCCCCAGACGCTCGCGACGAGAGCCGCGGCAACCGGAATCAGCAGCCAGGTGAGAGCCGCCATCGAGACCTCCCGACCCCTCGTGTGTGCCCCCGGCCGTTGAGCCCGAAATCCGGCCGATGAGCAGATTAACCGTCGGAGACACAACGGTCCGACCCGGGGCCGGGTTACGCAACCGGAATCCCCCGGACCACACTGGCCAGTTGAGTCGCACCCGTAGCGGTTCCGGTAAGGGCGTTCTCCCGGCGTCCGTCAGACGCCGACCCACTCCTCGGTCCCGTCCCCGAAGGTCTGGTGCTTCCAGATGGGGACCTCGTGCTTCAGGTCGTCGATGAGCCTGCGGCAGGCCGCGAACGCCTCCGCGCGGTGCGGGCAGGAGACGGCCACCACGACGGCCAGGTCGCCCACCTCCAGGTCGCCGACCCGGTGGACGGCGGCGAGGGCGCGCACCGGATGGTCGGCGACGACCTTCTCCGCGACGCGGCGCAGCTCGGCCTCGGCGGAGGGGTGCGAGGAGTAGCCCAGACGGGCGACGTCGGCGCCCCCGTCGTGGTCGCGGACCGTCCCGACGAAGAGCGCGGTGCCGCCCGCCGCGTGGTCGCCCACGGCCGCGAAGACCTCGTCGACCGACAGGGGCGTCTCGCGGATCTCCAGCAGCCTGACCGGGTCCTCGGCGCCCTTCTCCCCGGGATGGTCGGGGCGCCCGGCTGCGTCGTACGTCTGTGCCATGCCGGTCATGCTGCCGTACGGGACCGCAAACCGGAACCTTTCACCGGCCCGCTCACAGACCGCGCCGCTTGCGCGCCCTGCGGACGAGCGCGGCCGTGCCCAGCAGCGCCACGGTCGCACCGGCGGCACCCGCGGCCGTGGCCGCCTCGGTGCGCCCCAGACGGCGCCCCGCGACCGTACGGCGCCCGGCGACCTCTTCCAGGAGCGCCGCGAGGACCTCCTCGTTGGTCCACTGAGGACGCCAGCCCGCGTCGTGCAGCTTGCTGCCGCTGACGACCCAGGGATACATCGTGTACGCCAGATCGCCCGCCGGAGAGGGCGTCAGCCCCAGCCGGTGCAGCCGGGAGGCGGCACCCAGGGCGACGCTGGACGGCAGCTCCATGCGCCGGATGCCCGTCAGCTCCTCGACCTCCTCCTGCTCCAGCCATCCGTCGCACCCCACGGCCAGGTCGCCCTCGGCCTTCTCCAGCGCCGCGTACTCCAGGGCGCTGACCAGGTCGTCGACGTGGCAGAACTGCCAGCAGGGGCGCGAGTCCGCGACGACCAGGAGGCGCGGCGACTCGAAGTGCCGGGTCAGCGCGGTGTCCGTACCGGCGCCGACGAGGACGGCGGGGCGGACGACGGTGACGTTCAGCCCGGGGTGGGCGCGGGGCGCGCGGCGGGCGAGCCGCTCGATCTCCAGCAGGTCGCCGACACCGGTCGCGTCGGCCGTCGCGCGCAGCTCGGCGTCCTCGGAGAGGGGCACGTCGTTGTCCTGGAGCGCCCCGTAGACCATCGCGGAGGTGCACAGGACCACGCGGCGCACCCCGGCCGCCGCGGCGGCGGTGAGCACGGTCTGGGTGCCGCGCACGTTGTAGGCGGTACGGGCGGCCGGATCGGTGCCCAGATCGAGGTCGAGGGCGAGATGGACGACGACGTCCACCGGGTCGCCCTCGCCGCGCAGCCGGTCGGCGATGGCGGGGTCCCGCACGTCCAGCGTGTGCCACTGGGCCTCGCTGACGTCTCCCCTGCGCTCGTCCAGCGCGATGACCTGCTTGATCTCGTCCGAGGCCGCGAGCCGCTCCGTGAGCAGCGCGCCGACCCCCGAGGCAGCGCCAGTGACGGCGACGGTTGGGGTTCGCGCTGCGCGAACGTGGGTCTCGGAGGAACTCACCGGGCGTCTCCAGTGGTTGTTTCTGGTACGAGGTGCGCAGGCTCCATCCTGCCTGACAGGTGTCTAGGCTGGAGGCAGAGCCCACCAGATCGCATCCAGGACAGCCAGATCGTTCAGAATCTCCACCCGACCGTCCACGAGACAGAGCCGAGGAAACCCGTGAGTGACACCCCATTCGGATTCGGCGTACCTCCCGAGGAGCCCGAGGACGGGGACGAGGGCAAGAAGAAGCAGGGCGGTGGCCAGCCCGACCCCTTCGGGTTCGGCGGACTGCCGGGCTCCGGCTCCGGCGGCGCCGGTGACAACCCGCTGGCGGCGATGTTCGGCTCGCTCGGCGGCGGCCAGGGCGGCTTCGACCCGAGCGACCTGGGAGCCGCCTTCCAGAAGCTGGGCCAGATGCTCTCTTACGAGGGCGGCCCGGTGAACTGGGACATGGCCAAGGACATCGCCCGCCAGACGGTCGCCGCCGGGGCGCAGGACGGCTCCAAGGACGCGTCGGTCGGCCCCCAGGAGCGGGCCGCCGTCGAGGAGGCCGTGCGCCTGGCCGACCTGTGGCTGGACGGCGTGACCTCGCTGCCCTCCGGCTCCGCCGCCGCGGTGGCGTGGAGCCGCGCGGAGTGGATCGAGGAGACGCTGCCGGTCTGGAAGGACCTGGTCGACCCCGTCGCCGAGCGGGTCGGCGCGGCCATGGGCGGCGTGCTGCCCGAGGAGATGCAGGCCATGGCGGGCCCGCTGCTCGGGATGATGCGCTCCATGGGCGGCGCCATGTTCGGCACCCAGATCGGGCAGGCCCTGGGCGTGCTCGCGGGCGAGGTCGTCGGTTCGACGGACATCGGACTGCCCCTGGGCCCGTCCGGCAAGGCGGCCCTGCTGCCGAACAACATGGAGCAGTTCGGCAAGGGCCTGGGCGTGCCCCTGGAGGAGGTCCGGCTCTACCTGGCGCTGCGCGAGGCGGCCCACCAGCGGCTGTTCGCGCACGTGCCGTGGCTGCGCTCGCACCTCTTCGGCGCGGTCGAGGGCTACGCGCGCGGGATCAAGGTCGACACCTCCAAGCTGGAGGACGTCGTCGGCCAGCTCGACCCGCAGCACCCGGAGGAGCTCCAGGAAGCGCTCCAGCAGGGCATGTTCCAGCCCGAGGACACCCCGGAGCAGAAGGCGGCACTGGCCCGGCTGGAGACCGCCCTCGCCCTGGTCGAGGGCTGGGTCGACGCGGTGGTCCACGCCGCCGCCGAGCCGCACCTGCCGTCCGCCTCGGCCCTGCGTGAGACCCTCCGGCGGCGCCGCGCGACGGGCGGCCCCGCGGAGCAGACCTTCGCGACGCTGATCGGCCTGGAGCTGCGTCCGCGCAGGCTGCGGGACGCCGCCCGGCTGTGGGCGTCCCTGGCGGACGCGCGCGGCGCCGAGGGCCGCGACGGCCTGTGGGCCCACCCGGACATGCTGCCGACCGCCGCCGACCTGGACGACCCGGACGGCTTCGTGCACGGCGGCGAGCAGCTGGACTTCTCCGAGCTGGACAAGATGCTGGGCGACGCGGCGGCGGGGGGCACGGATTCCGGCTCCGGCCCGGGTTCCGGCTCGGGCTCCGGCTCCGGCTCCGGCTCTGAGCAGGGCCCGAAGTTCGAGAAGGGCACGGAGAACAGGACGGACGCGGACAAGGGCCAGGACGGCGAGGGCGACGAGAAGAAGTGAGTCCAGCCGGAACGAGCCTTCATGAGGACGCGGCGCTGGTCCTGAAGGAGTGGCAGGCCCACGACACCGATCAGGACCGGCTCCGGCTGGACTACCTCGACCATCTCGCCACGCACCCGGACGGCATGTGGAAGGCGTGCGCGGACGGACACGTCACCGCGAGCGCCCTGGTCATCGACCCGTCACGCGGAAAGGTGCTGCTGACGCTGCACCGGAAGCTCGGCATGTGGCTCCAGATGGGCGGGCACTGCGAGCCGGGCGACGCGACCCTCGCGGACGCGGCGCTGCGCGAGGCGACCGAGGAGTCCGGCATCACGGGCCTGCGCCTCCTGCCGGGCGGTCCCGTACGGCTGGACCGTCACCGCACGCCGTGCGCCTGGCACCTGGACGTCCAGTACGCGGCGCTGGCTCCCGAGGGTGCGACGGAGACGATCAGCGACGAGTCCCTGGACCTTCGCTGGGTCGGCCACGACGCGGTGGGCGAGGTCGCCGACGAGTCGGTCGTCCGCCTCACTCGCCGGACCTGGGAACTGCTGGACCGGCACCGCTGACGCGGCGCGGCCCCGCGAAGGAGTTCCCGCTCCCGCCGTCGGTCCCGTCCTCGGCCTCCTCGGCACCGTCCTCGGCCCCGGTCTCGTCCTCGCCGGAGCAGTCTCCGGCGTCGGGGCAGTCGGCCGTACCGGGGAAGTCGGCGGCGCCCGGGAAGTCGGCCGCGCCGGGGCCGTCGTGCGGACCGGTGGCGCCGTTCGCGCCGGAGCCGTTCCCCTCGTCGGGACCGCCGCTCCTGACGGGCAGATGCGGCAGCCGTTCGGCCGCCACGACGCCCTCCAGGAAGCCCCGCGCCCGTTCGGTACGGGGGTAGACGTCCAGGAGCCGCCAGAAGCGCGGGCCGTGGCCCGGGACGAGCAGATGCGCCAGCTCGTGCAGGAGCACGTAGTCCACGACGTACTCGGGCATGCCCTGGAGTCGGTGGGACAGGCGGATGCTGCCCTCGGCGGGGGTGCAGGACCCCCAGCGGGTGTTCTGGTTGGTGACCCAGCGGACGGACGCCGGGCGGGCACGGCCGCCGAGATACTGCTCGGACAGGTGCGCGGCCCGCTCCGCGAGCTCGCGGTCGCCCAGCATGCGCCTGCTCTCCTGGGCCGCGAGCTTGTTCAGCATCACGTTCACCCAGCGGGCCTCTTCGTCCGCCGACATCCGCGCCGGGATCAGCACGATGGTGCGGTCGCCCTCGCGATAGGCGGACACCGTCCGCCGGCGGCGCGCACTGCGGCGCACCTCGACCGCGCTCTGGCTGGTGCTGTTCAGCGGGTCGGCAGGCACGCCCCGACGTTACCCGTTGCCGACCGGGGAAGTCCCGCCCCCGGCTCGTTCGCCGGGGAATCACCACCGGAGGGCACGGCTTGTATGACTAATTCCCCACCCTGTGGATAACTCACGGCGAGGGCCGGACGGATTGCCGGAAGCTGTCGGCAGTGATCCCGATCGATGCCCGGGAGGGGCACGGGACGGGCACAGGACCGAGTGGCACAGGGGCAGGGGGAAGACGTGCATCCGATGATCAAGCCCGCGCTGCGGCGCGGCTGGCGCGACAGGCAGACGGTGCAGTACGGGGTGACGCCCGCGCACGCGGTGGTCCTCGGCCCGATGAGCGACACCACGGCCGCCTTCATGGAGCTGATGGACGGCACGCGCAGCCTCGACCAGCTCCGCGGGGAGGCGAGCAGGCTGGGCCTGGGGCCGGAGATCCCGGAGAGACTCACGCGACGGCTCGCGCAGGCGGGCGTGCTCGACGACGCCACGGCGGACCGGGCGGCGGCAGCGAGCGTCGGCGACCGGCTGCGGCCCGATCTGGCCTCGCTCGCCGCCGTGCACCGCGAGCCGGGCGGCGGCCTGCGCAGGCTCACCGCGCGGCGCGCGACCCGGGTGCGGGTGCGGGGCGCCGGACGGGTGGGCGCGATGGTCGCCGCCACGCTCTCGGCGGCGGGAGTGGGCCAGGTCGATGTCACGGACGGGGGCGAGGTCGCCCCGTGGGACACCGCGCCGGGCGGCATCCCGGCGGAGTGCAGGGGCAAGCGGCGCGAGACCGCGGCGAGGGGCGTGGTCCACCGGGCCCGCGCCTGGCGGGGCAGGGCGGACGGAGAGGTGGCCCTGACCGTGATCGCCCCGCGCGACGGGCTGGACGCCTATGCCCCCGACCTGGAGGCGTCCGAGCACTTCGTCCAGGCGGGGACCCCGCATCTGTACGGCGGAGTGGTCGAGGGCACGGGCGTGGTGGGCCCGCTGGTGCTGCCGGGGTCGACGCCGTGTGCGGGCTGCGCGTTGCGGGGCCGGGCGGAGCGCGAGCCGAGCTGGCCGCTGCTGGTGGGCCAGTGGCGCACGGCGAGCAGGCGGAGGTCGGGCGTCCCGGCCTGCGACCTCGCGCTGGCGACGATGGTCGCGGGGGCCACCGCGTCGTACGCGCTGAGCTTTCTCGACGGGGACGGCAGCTGCGCCGCGGGGTACCGGCTGCGGTTCTCGCTGCCCCATCTGATGCCGGGGACGGAGCAGTTCACCCCGCATCCGGAGTGCCCGTGCGGTGCCGCTTCGGTGAGCGAGGCACCCGCGCCCTCCGCGAATCATCGAGCACACGCCACAATGACCGAGTAGCCCCCGTCTTCGGTGCTGTCGCCGGTTGAGCTGTCTGGGAGTTGGAGGGACGCATGACTGATCTTCCCCGCAAGGCGGTTACGCGCACGGCCAAGCTGGCCGCACTGCCGCTCGGCTTCGCGGGCCGTTCCGCATGGGGGCTGGGGAAGCGCCTGGGCGGCTATTCGGCGGACCTGGTGGGCCATGAGCTCCAACAGCGCACGGCGGAGCAGCTCTTCAAGGTGCTCGGCGAGCTGAAGGGGGGCGCGATGAAGTTCGGGCAGGCGCTCTCCGTCTTCGAGTCCGCGCTGCCCGACGAGATGGCCGGTCCCTACCGGGCCACCCTGACCAAGCTCCAGGAGGCCGCGCCCCCGCTCCCGGTGCGCACGGTGCACGCGGTGCTGGCCGAGCGGCTCGGCCCGGAGTGGCGGGACCTGTTCGAGGAGTTCGACGACCGGCCCGCGGCGGCCGCCTCCATCGGCCAGGTCCACCGCGCGGTCTGGCACGACGGGCGGGACGTCGCGGTCAAGGTGCAGTATCCGGGCGCGGGCGAGGCCCTGATCTCCGACCTGGCCCAGCTGAGCAGGTTCGCCCGCCTGCTGGGCCCGCTGATCCCCGGCATGGACATCAAGCCCCTCATCGCCGAGATGCACGACCGCGTCACCGAGGAGCTGGACTATGCCCTGGAGGCGCAGGCCCAGCGGACCTACGCGGAGAGGTATGAGGGCAGCCCCGACGTCCTCGTCCCCGACGTGGTGCACCAGGCCGACGAGGTGCTGGTCACGGAGTGGATGGACGGCACGCCGCTGGCCGAGGTCATAGCGGAGGGCACCCAGGAGGAGCGCGACAGGGCGGGGCAGCTGCTGACCCGCTTCCTCTTCTCCGGCACGGTGCGCACGGGCCTGCTCCACGCCGATCCCCACCCGGGCAATTTCCGCCTGGTCACGGACGGGCACGAGGACCCGGAGTGCTGGCGCCTGGGCGTCATGGACTTCGGCACGGTGGACCGGCTGCCCGACGGGCTGCCGCCGATCATCGGCAGGGCCCTGAGGATGACGCTCGACGGTGAGGCGGACTCCGTCTATGAGCTGCTGTGCGAGGAGGGTTTCGTCAAGGAGTCCATCGATCTGGAGCCGGAGAGCGTCCGGGAGTATCTGCTTCCGATCATCGAGCCCGCCGATGTCGAGGAGTTCGCCTTCAGCCGGGAGTGGATGCGCAAGCAGGCGGCGCGGATAGCCGACCCCCGCTCCCCCGCCCACCAGCTCGGCAAGCAGCTCAATCTGCCGCCCGCGTATCTGCTGATCCACCGGGTGACGTTGAGCACATTCGGGGTTCTCTGCCAGCTCGGGGCCTCGGTGCGGATGCGGGAGGAGCTGGAGACCTGGCTCCCGGGCTTCGCCCTCGACGAGGCGGAGCTGACGTCGGAAGAGATCGAGCCCCCGCAGGAGCATTCGGCCTGACGCCGGAGCGCAACCGGCCCTGACACCGGAGACGGGCCGAGCGCAGGAGACGGGCCGAGCACGGGCAACGGCCCTGCCGCGAGGAGCGGTCCGATACCGGAAACGGCGAGGGGCCGGGGCTGTGGGCCCCGGCCCCTCGGACCAGTCGCTGTCGGCCATCCTCGCCGGCAGTCACTGCTGGCAGTCACCACGAGCAGTCACTGTCGGCTGTTGCCGCGGTCGGTCACTGCATCACGGCCATGGCGAGCGCGCGGCGGGCGCGCAGGGTGGCCCGCTCGGCGCGGCGCTGGAGACGGCGGGCGGCCGCCACGCGCAGCGCCTTCCGTTCGGACTCGGCCTCGTGCAGCCGTTGCTGCAGATGGGCTCGCGCCAGGGTTTCTGGCAAGAGTTGCATGTCTCGGTTCCTGTTCTGACGCATGGTCGTCGCGTCGGATGCCGCGTGTGCGGAAGTGTCGAGTGTGGGTGTCATCGTCTGGACCTGCTTCGGAAGGTGGCGCGTCCATGGGTCGCGCGCCGACGGGTTGTCGATCGTTCCGGCCGCCGGGCGGGCGGCCGTCCCTTGCGGGTGCGGGCTCATGCCGACACCGGGTTCTTGCGGGGACGGCCACGCGGCCGCTTGCGCGGTACGACCACGCCCTGAACAAAGAGCTCGCCGCCCCAGACACCCCAGGGCTCACGACGGTCCTTCGCCCCGGCGAGGCAGGCCTCGCGCAGGGGGCAGGTCTGGCAGAGGGACTTCGCGTACTCGACGTCGGCCGGGGACTCCGCGAAGAAGACCTCCGGGTCGTACGAACGGCAGGGAACGTCGACGCCGAGGCGCTCGATGGCGTCGTCGAGCTGGGTGAGGGTGGTGAGCGGGGCGGTCAAGGAGTCCTCCGTGGTGGCATCGGGCGGCAGAGAAGGCGCGGGGCGCAGCGTCTGGGTGTGCGTCTCGGAGTGCACTGTCGGTTCTTCCTCGTCTGTCGGTGTCTGTTGTCTTGTCGGTCCGGCTGGTGGCCGGTCGGGGCAAACAGAAGGGCCGCGGATCCCGGTGTGGGTTCCGCGGCCCTGGAAGGTGCCGACCTGATCTCGCCGATCAGGCTGGATCTCTCCAGGGTTCGAGCCCACGGAAGGCCCACATCGTGTGGCGCTGCGTCTTCTGGCGTCCTTCGCCGGCACCCGTGGCCGCGGAGGCAAAGGCATAGGTGGAGACCTGTGCCCGCGCTGCTGCTACCGCGAGTGCCTTGATCGGTCGCTCATTGCCGCCGAGGTTGGCGCCGGACACACCGGTGCCACGGAGGCTGGCGCCGGGCAGGCAGGCGGAAATGACCGAGTGATCGGTCATTTTGATCTTCGTGATGATTGCGCTCACTGGTCTCCGCCTCCTCTCGGCGTCTCAGGGGACCGGCCGGGGCCGGTCCTGGGATGTTCAGAACTTAGTACAGCATGGAAGTGGGTGAAGCGAAAAGGCCCGCCCTCTCCATGTTCCGGAAGGCTATGAGGCTCCGGACGGCGGGCGCAAACTATTTTTCTCAGGTCTCTGTCACAGCTTCGCGACCGAGCTCCTCCCCCGCGCACAAGGCGAGGACATCTGCCCCGAAACGCTCCAGTTTGCGGCTTCCCACGCCGGAGATGCGGGCCAGCGCCGCGTCGTCCCCCGGCACGTTCTCCGCGATGGCGAGCAGGGTCTTGTCGGTGAAGACGCAGTACGGAGGCTGCCCGAGCTGCTTGGCCTGCTCTGCGCGCCAGTCGCGGAGCCGCTCGAACAGCGCCTCGTCCAGGTCCGAGGGGCAGTCCTCGCAGCGCATCAGCTTCAGCTCGCCCGGATCGGTCATCGTGCGGCCGCAGACCCTGCACCGCGCGGGGCCCCTGGGCCTGCGCGCACGCGGCCTGGCGGGACCGCGGTCGATGCCGCCGCCACCGCCCCGCGCCCGGGCCGCCGCACCCGCGGAGCCGGGCCTCAGCCCGTCCAGGAAACGGCTCGGACGGCGGCCCGCGCGGCCGCCCGGCGAGCGGGCGAGGGCCCAGGAGAGCGTGAGGGTGCGCCGGGCGCGGGTGACGCCGACGTAGAGCAGGCGGCGCTCCTCCTCGATCTGCTCGTCCGTCTTCGCGTAGGTGATAGGCATCACACCCTCGGTGAGGCCGACGAGGAAGACGGCGTCCCACTCCAGGCCCTTCGCCGAGTGGAGGGAGGCGAGGGTGACGCCCTCGACGGTGGGGGCGTGCTGGGCGTTGGCCCGCTCGTCCAGCTCGGCGACGAGGTCCCGCAGGGTCGCCTCGCCGCGTGCGGCGGCGAAGTCGCCCGCGAGGCGGACCAGCGCGGCGAGGGACTCCCAGCGGTCGCGGACGGCCCCCGAGCCCGCCGGGGGCTCCGGGGTCCAGCCCTTGGTCGCGAGGACGGCACGGACCTGGGAGGGCAGGTCCACGGCGTCGTCGAGCAGCGAGTCGTTCCCCCCGGCGCGGGCCGCGCCGCGCAGGGCCACCCCGGCCTCGCGGACCTCGGGACGCTCGAAGAAGCGCTCGGCGCCGCGCAGCTGGTAGGGCACCCCGGCGTCGGCGAGGGCCTGCTCGTACACCTCCGACTGGGCGTTGATGCGGTAGAGCACGGCGATCTCTCCGGCGGAGACGCCCGAGTCGATCAGCTCGCGGATGCGGCGGGCGGTGCCCTCGGCCTCGGCGGGCTCGTCGGCATACTCCGCATAGGCCGGTTCGGGGCCCGGGTCGCGCTGGGAGACGAGCTCCAGGCGGTGCTCGGCGGCGCGGCCGCGGGCCTGGGACAGCAGCCCGTTCGCCAGGTGGACGACCTGGGGCGTCGAGCGGTAGTCCCGCACGAGCTTGACGACGGTGGCCTCGGGGTGGCGGGTGCGGAAGTTGAGCAGATGGTCGGGGGTGGCCCCGGTGAACGAATAGATCGTCTGGCTGGCGTCGCCCACCACGCAGAGGCTCTCGCGGTCGCCGAGCCACAGCTCCAGCAGGCGCTGCTGGAGGGGGCTGACGTCCTGGTACTCGTCGACGACGAAGTGCTGGTACTGCCCGCGGACCGTGTCGGCGATGTCGGGGCGGTCCTGGAGCACGCCGACGGTCAGCAGCAGCACGTCCTCGAAGTCGATCACCGAGCGCTCGCGCTTCATCTGCTCGTACAGCCCGTAGATCCTGCTGATCTCGGCGGGGTCGCGGGGGGCGTCGCGGGAGGACTTCGCCACGGCGGCCGGATAGTCCTCGGGCACGGTCTGGGTGACCTTGGCCCACTCGATCTCGCCGGTGACGTCCCGCAGCTCGTTCCTGTCGAGGCGGACGCGGCAGCGCGCCGCGGCCTCGGCGACGACCTGGACCTTCCGCTCCAGGAGCTGGGGCAGCTCGCCGCCGACCACGCGGGGCCAGAAGAACTGGAGCTGGCGCAGCGCCGCGGAGTGGAACGTCCTGGCCTGGACGCCCGTGGCGCCGAGCTGGCGGAGCCTGCCGCGCATCTCCCCCGCGGCGCGGTTGGTGAACGTGACGGCCAGCACACTCGCGGGCGGGAGGATGCCCGCCCGGACCCCGTAGGCAATCCGGTGCGTGATCGCTCTCGTCTTGCCGGTGCCCGCGCCCGCCAGCACGCACACCGGTCCGTGCAGGGCGGTCGCCACCTCGCGCTGCTCGGGGTCGAGGCCTTCGAGCACGGCGTCGGCCGAGTCGGGAACCCGGGGGAAGAGAGTGGAGTCCGTTGCTGCTGTCACCCCGCCATGCTGCCAGTTCGCCCGGGACGGCCGAGTACGTTGTCCACAGCCGGTCCGGGATAGTCGTATCAATGCCCCTGGGGCCGGGGAGGACCGGTCGGCGCGTGGCGGGAATGGTGCGCCGCTGACGCGCGTTCTCCTGGAGCACTCACCGAGCATGAAGGAGCAGGAGACAGATGGCGGGCACTGTGACGATGTACAGCACCACGTGGTGCGGCTACTGCCGCCGCCTGAAGGGCCAGATGGACCGCGAGGGCATCGCGTACACGGAGATCAACATCGAGCACGACCCCGAGTCGGCGGACTTCGTGGAGAAGGCGAACGGTGGCAACCAGACTGTCCCCACCGTCCTCTTCGAGGACGGCTCCACGCTGACCAACCCCTCCCTGGCGCAGGTCAAGGAGAAGGTCGGCGTCAGCGCGTAACCCAGTCAGCGCTCGACTCAGACGCGCCGGGGCGTCGGAAGCGGCTCCCCGTACCAGCGCTCGACCAGACGGGCCGCGATCGAGATGCCCGCGGGAGGCAGCACCTCCCCGGTCTCGAACGCGGCCCGCAGGTCGTCGCGCGAGAACCAGCGGGCTTCCTCGATCTCGTCCCCGTCGACCTGGATCTCGGGTGAGGTCGCCCGCGCCATGAAGCCGAGCATCAGGCTGGAGGGGAACGGCCAGGGCTGGCTCGCGACGTACTCGACGGGCCCGACGGCGACGCCCGCCTCCTCGGCGACCTCGCGGCGGACGGCGGCCTCCAGGGACTCCCCCGGCTCCACGAAGCCGGCGAGCGTCGAGAAGCGCCCCTCGGGCCAGTGGACCTGGCGGCCCAGGAGCGCGCGGTCCTGGTCGTCGGTGACGAGCATGATCACGGCCGGGTCGGTCCGCGGGTAGTGCTCGGCGCCGCAGGCGGGGCAGCGGCGGATGTGCCCGGCGGCGGCGATGACCGTACGTTCGCCGCAGCGGGAGCAGAAGCGGTGGGTGCGCTGCCAGTTCTCCAGGCCGATGGCGTGCACCATCAGCTCGCTGTCGCGCTCGGAGAGCAGTACGCCCGCCTCGCGCAGGCCCGCCGCGCGCGCGATGTCGTCCATGCGCCCGGGCAGCGAGTCCTTCTGGAGCGCGAAGTAGCGCACGCCGTCCTCGTCGATGCCCAGGAAGTAGCGGTGGGCCTCGGTGAACGGGGCGTCGAAGGAGGGCATCATCACCAGCTCGGTGGTGCCGTCCTCCTTGTCCTCGATCATCGCCTGCCCGCCGGAGACCACGAAGACGCGCGTCGTCGGGTGGCTCCACGCCGCCGCGAGCCACGCCTCGTCCAGCCGGTGGTGGGAGGCGCGGTCGATACCGCCGGTGCTGGTGAGGGTGATGGGACGGTCAGCGGTGGCGCCCGAGTCGCCGGTGGTGCCGGTGGTGCCGGTGGTGCGTTCGGTCGAGGTGGTCACTTCGGCTTCCTACTCCCCCTGTGGTCAGGTGTGTCAGGACTCGGCGTTCTCGGACGGTTCCGCGGGGTTCCAGTGCTCCGCGAGGTCTCCCCACAGATACGCCGCGGTCTCGACGCCCTTGAGCAGCAGGTCCAGTTCGACTTTCTCGTTCGGCGCGTGCCAGCCGTCCGACGGGATCGAGATGCCCAGGAACAGCACGGGCACCCCCAGGACGTCCTGGAGATCGGCGGCGGGCCCGGAGCCGCCCTCCCTGGTGAAACGGATCCGCTCGCCGAAGGCGCGCCCCATGGCGCGGGCGACGGACTGGAGCGCCGGGTGGTCCAGCGGCGTCAGACAGGGGCGGGTGGCGCCCCAGAAGGTGATCTCGTGCCGGATCCCGGCGGGAAGGGAGGCGGCGACCCACTCGCGGACGGACTGCTGGATCTTCTCCGCGTCCTGTCCGGCGACCATGCGGAACGACAGCTTGAGCTGGGCGCTGGACGGCACGATCGTCTTGCCGCCCGGTCCCTGGTAGCCGCCGCCGATGCCGTTCACCTCGGCCGTGGGGCGTGCCCAGATCCGCTCCAGCGTGGTGTGGTCCCGCTCGCCCAGGGCGGCGTGCGAATGGGCCGTACGGAGCCACGCGTCCTCGTCGAAGGGCAGCTCGGCGAGGAGGGCGCGCTCCTCGTCCGTCAGCGCGACCACGCCGTCGTAGAAGCCGGGAAGGGTGACCCGGCGGTCCTCGTCGTGCAGCGAGGCGGCCAGCCGGGCGGCCTCGGTGGCCGGGTTGGGGACGGCGCCGCCGAAGGAGCCGGAGTGGATGTCCTGGTCCGGGCCGTACAGATCGATCTGGCAGTCGGTGAGGCCGCGCATGCCCGTGCAGACCGTCGGGGTCTCCGCCGACCACATGCCCGTGTCGGACACGATCGCCGCGTCGCAGGCGAGCCGGTCGGCGTGCGCCCGTACGAGCGCGGGGAAGTGCGGCGAACCGGACTCCTCCTCACCCTCGATGAGCAGCTTCAGGTTGACGGCGGGCGCGCTGCGGCCCGTGGCGGCCAGGTGCGCGCTCACGCCCAGGGTGTGGAAGAACACCTGCCCCTTGTCGTCGGCGGCGCCGCGCGCGTACAGCTTCCCGTCGCGCTCCTCCGGCTCGAAGGGCTCGGAGTGCCAGCCGTCCTCCCGGGAGGCGGGCTGCACGTCGTGGTGCCCGTAGACCAGCACGGTGGGCGCTTCGGGGTCCCCGGAGGGCCACTCGGCGAAGACGGCGGGCAGGCCGTCCGTCTCCCAGATCTCGGCGACGGGAAAGCCCGTCCCCTTGAGCTTCCCGGCGAGCCATTCCGCACTGCGCCGCACGTCAGGGGCGCGCTCGGGGTCGGCGGACACGGAGGGGATGCGCAGCCATTCCGCAAGGTCCGAGAGGAATCCGGAACGCCGCTCTTCTATGAAGCTCCGGACAACGCTGTCCGGGGCCGCCGGGGTGATGCTCATGCCGTCGAGCCTATCGGGCGGAGAAAACTCCCTCCGCATCCGGCCGCTCGCCCGACAGCAGTCTCTCCAGCTCGGCGCGGTCCGGCAGCGCCTCGGGACGGACCAGCTCGCCGCTGCGTACGTACAGGAACCCGGCGCTCACCGCGCTCAGCGGAACGCCCTCCCGCTCGGCCCACGCCAGCCGGTAGACGGCGAGCTGGAGCGGATCGGCGTCCTGCCCCCGGCCGGTCTTCCAGTCGACGATCTCGTACGTCACGCCCTCCGGCCCCTCCTCCCGGTAGACCGCGTCGATACGGCCGCGGACGATCCGTCCCGCGAGATTCAGCTGGAAGGGCGCTTCGATGCGGTAGGGGGTGCGACGGGCGTACGGGGTGCGCTCGAACGCCTCCTTGAGCGCCGTCAGGTCCCGCTCGTCCGCGATCCGCGGCGGCTCGCTGCCGTCCGCGCCCTCCCCGTCGGCGCCCGGCAGCTCCTCGGGGCCGAGCAGGGGCAGCGTCACCTCCTCGAAGCGGGACTCGACCCAGGCGTGGAACCGCGTGCCCCTGCGGGCGGCCTCGGGGCGCGGCGGGCGGGGCATCGGACGGGCCAGCTCGCGCGCGAAGCCCTCCGGGTCGGCGGCGACGCGCAGCAGCTGCGAGGCCGTCAGCGAGGCGGGCAGCGGGACGTCCCGTACGGTCGCGCGGGAGCGGCGCAGCTCCCCGGCGAGCGCGTCGAGGTCCCGGTCCCAGGCGGCGGCCAACCTGGCCTCCTCAGAGGTGAGCCCGTCGGCCGGACCGTCCTCCTCTAGGGACTCCTCTCGGGCCTCCTCTCGGGCCTCCTCCTGGGCCTCGGCCCCGTCCTCCGAGTCCTCCAAAGAGGCCGGTTCGAGATGGGCGAGCACCCGGGACGCCGCCTCGCGGCGCAGGGCGAAGGCGTCCGGGTCCAGGGGCAGCGGCCAGACGCGCTCCTCCCCGTCCTCCTCCAGCGCGGGGTTCAGCGCGTCCTTGGCGGGCGGCTCCGTCCAGTGCTCGACCTCTCCGTGCGCCGGGTCGGCCTCGCAGTGGGCCCGCAGCGCCTCCAGGAACGCGGAAGGGCCGCGCGGGCGCTTCTGCGAGGGGCCCCACCAGTGGCCCGAGCCGAGCAGCATCGTGCGGGGGCGGGTGAAGGTGACGTAGCCCAGGCGCAACTCCTCGGTGGCCTGGTGGTCGCGCAGGGCCGTGTCGTGATCCTGGAGCCCCTTGGCGCTCCACGCGGGCACCCCGGGCAGGGTCGCCGCGTCGCCCCGCAGCTCCGTGGGGAGCACCTTCGCCTGGGTCAGCCAGCTCTCGCGGGCCTGCTCGCTGGGGAACTGCTTGGCGACCAGTCCTGGGACGGCCACGACGTCCCATTCCAGGCCCTTGGACTTGTGCGCGGTGAGCACCTTCACCGTGTTCTCCCCGCCGGGAAGGGAGCTGTCGAGCCCCTTCTCGTACTGAGCGGCGGTGCGCAGGAAGCCCAGGAAGGCCAGCAGGGTCGCCTCGCCGTCCAGGGAGGCGAACCCGGCGGCGATGTCCAGGAAATTGCCGAGGGTCTCGCGGCGGCGGGCGGCGACGGCGTGCGGGGAGGCGGAGAGCTCGACCTCCAGCCCGGTCACGGACAGGACCCGGTGCAGGACGTCCATCAGCGGGTCGGCCAGTGAGCGGCGCAGCTCGCGCAGCTCGGCGGCGAGCCGCGCGAAGCGCACCCGGGCCTCGGGGGAGAACGGCAGCTCGTCCTCGTACCCGTCGGCGTCCAGGAACGTGTCCAGGGCGTCGGCCAGCGAGCTGATCTCGGCCGGGTCGGCGCCCTCGACGGCGGCGGCCAGCCGTACGTCGGGGTCGTCGTCCAGCTCGCCCCTCTGGTGCCGTACGAGCAGCCTGGCGCGCCGTCCGAGCAGCGCGAGGTCCCGGGGGCCCGTGCGCCAGCGCGGGCCCGTCAGGACGCGGACCAGCGCCGCGTTGGCCGTCGGGTCCTGGAGGACCTCGCAGACGGCGACGAGGTCGGCGATCTCGGGGAGGTGCAGCAGCCCGGAGAGGCCGACGACCTCGACGGGGACGTCCCGCTCGACGAGCGCGCCCTGGATCTCCGCGAAGTCGGCGGCGCCCCGGCACAGCACGGCGATCTCGCCGGGCGGCGTGCCCGTACGGACCAGGTGCGCGAGGGAGTCGGCGAGCCAGGCGATCTCCTCCGCGTGGGTCTCCAGCAGCGCGCAGCGCACCAGCCCCTCGCGCTCGGCCCCGGGGCCCGGGCGGAGCGCCTCGACGCCCTCGTGGCGGGCGCGGAGGGGCTCGGCGAGCCCGTTGGCGAGCTGGAGGAGCCTGCCGCCGCTGCGGCGGTTCTCGCTGAGCGAGAAGCGGCGGGCCGGGGTGCCGTCCGTCGAGGGGAAGTGGCGGGGGAAGTCGTCCAGGTTGGCGACGGAGGCGCCGCGCCATCCGTAGATGGCCTGGCAGGGGTCGCCGACGGCGGTGACGGCGTGGCCCGTGCCCTCGCCGAAGAGCCCGGCGAGCATGACCCGCTGCGCCACGGACGTGTCCTGGTACTCGTCCAGGAGGACGACGGAGAACTGCTCGCGCAGGGCCCGTCCGACCTCCGGGAGGCGGGCCAGCCGGGCCGCCAGGGCGATCTGGTCGCCGAAGTCGATCCGCTCGTGGGCGCGCTTACGAGCGCGGTACTCCTCGACCAGTCCGGTCAGCTCGTCGCGCGCGAGGGCGGCCTGCGGGATCTTGCGCAGCTTGTCGTTGGTGAGCCGGACGCCCTCCAGCTCGTCCAGCAGCCGCGCGGTGTGGGCGCGCAGCTCGCCGGGCTCCGTCAGGTGCTCGGCCAGCTCGCCGTCGAGCGCGAGCAGGTCCTCGACGAGGGCGCTGAACGACTTGGTGAGCGCCTCGAAGGGGCCGGGCGCGGCCCGCAGCACGTTCGCCGCGAGCTGGAAGCGGGTGGCGTCGGCGAGCAGCCGGACGGTGGGTTCGAGGCCGAGGCGCAGCCCGTGCTCGGTCAGCAGCCGCCCCGCGAACGCGTGGTACGTCGAGATCTGCGGCTCCCCCGGCGCGTGGTCGGGGTCCGCCGGGTCGGGGTCCGTCAGGCCCGCGCGGGCCAGCGCCTTGCGCACCCGCTCGGCCAGCTCGCCCGCCGCCTTGTTGGTGAACGTCAGGCCGAGGACCCGCTCGGGCGCGACCTGTCCGGTGCCGACCAGCCAGACCACGCGGGCCGCCATCACCGTCGTCTTGCCGGAGCCCGCGCCCGCCACGATGACCTGCGGGACAGGCGGTGCGGTGATGCAGTCCGTCTGCTCCGGGGTGAACGGGATGCCGAGGAGCTCCTTGAGCTGCTCGGGGTGGGTGAGCTGTGCGGGCACCCGAGAGACGTTAGCCCCCGTCTCTGACAGCGGGGTCCGGGGGAGCCGTTCTCGTCCGGGCGACGGACGGGACGGTCATTCGACGATGTGACGCCCTTCCGGCCGCGCCGAGCAGACGCGCCGGAAGGCGCACTGGGAGCAGTGCTGGCCGGGCGAGGGCGTGAAGCGCTCGTCCAGGACGCGTCCGGCCGCCGTCGCGAGCAGCTCGCCGACCCATTCGCCCTTGTCGCCCTGGGGCGACTCCTCCAGGGGCTCCTGACGCTGGACGACGGGCAGGGTGTCGCCCCCGTCGCGTTTGGGTGCGCCCTGGCGCAGGTGGACCAGCTCCGCGCCCCCCGCCGGGGGACGCCGCCCGCCGAACAGGGAGTCGGCCGCGCCCTCCCGCATGGCCAGCTGGTAGACGGCGAGCTGGGGATGCTCGGTGACCTCGGCGGCGGTGGGACGGGCACGGCCCGTCTTGAAATCGACGACATAGGCGCGTCCCTGGGCGTCGGTCTCGACGCGGTCCATGCTGCCGCGGATACGGACGGTGTGTTCGCCCGCCTCCAGGGTGACGTCGAAGTCGTGCTCGCTGCCCGCCGTCTCACGGCCGTCGCGCTCCATGACGTGCCAGCGCAGGAAGCGCTCCAGGGCGGCGCGCGCGCTCTCCTTCTCCTGGAGCGACTTCCAGGGCGCGTCGAAGGCGAGCCCCTCCCAGACGGAGTCGAGGCGCTCCATGAGGACGGACAGGTCGGCGGGGGTGGTCCCGGAGGCGACCTCGTCGGCCAGGACGTGCACGACGTTGCCGAAGCCCTGGGCCGCCGTCGCGGGCTCGTCGGCCTTGACCTCGCGGCCCAGGAACCACTGGAGCGAGCAGGTGTGCGCGAGCTGCTCCAGCGCGCTGCCGGAGAGCGCCACCGGGCGGTCGGGCTCGCGCAGGGGGACTTCGGAGCGCGTCGGCTCGTACAGGCCCCACCAGCGGTCCGGGTGCGCCGCGGGGACGAGTTCGTGCCCCTCGTCGTCCTGGAGCGCCGCGAGGCGGGCCAGGCGGCGCGCCGCGGCCTCGCGCAGCCCGGGCGAGGCCGCGGGGTCGACCGTCGTGGCCCGGAGCTCGGCGACGAGCGCGGGGACGGACAGGGGGCGCCGCGGCCTGCCGGTCACCGCGCGGGGCTCGACGCCGAGTTCGCTCAGGAAGCGGGAGGGCTGGTCACCGTCCTCGGCCTGCGACTGTACGGCCGTGACGACGAGGCGCTCCCTGGCGCGGGTCGCCGCGACGTAGAAGAGCCTGCGCTCCTCGGCGAGCAGGGCGCCCGGCGGGAGCGGTTCGGCGAGCCCGTCGCGCCCGATGCGGTCGGCCTCCAGCAGGGAGCCGCGGCGCCGCAGGTCCGGCCACAGCCCGTCCTGCACACCCGCGACGACGACGAGCCGCCACTCCAGCCCCTTGGAGCGGTGCGCGGTCATCAGCCGTACGGAGTCGGGCCGTACGGCACGTCCCGCGAGGGTGTCGGCGGCGATGTCCTGGGCCTCCAGCTCCTCCAGGAAGTTGAGGGCGCCCCGTCCTCCGGTGCGCTCCTCCGCGCGCGCCGCCACCTCGAACAGGGCGCACACGGCGTCCAGGTCGCGGTCCGCGTTGCGCCCCGCCGGGCCGCCCCGGCGGGCCGCGCGCTCCAGGCGGCCCGGCCACGGGGTGCCGTCCCAGAGCAGCCACAGGGCCTCCTCCGCCGTGCCGCCCCCGGCGAGCAGCTCGCGGGTCTTGCGCAGCAGGAGGCCGAGGCGCTGCGCGCCGCGCGCGTGGCCTGGCCCGCCCGGGGCCGTGGGGGACGGCTCGTGCGCGACGAGCCGCTCGGGCTGGGCGAGCGCCTCGGCCAGCAGGACGTCGGAGGGGCGGGGCACGGCGGCGCCCGCCGCGCGCTCCTCCTCGCGCAGCGCGCGCCCCAGGCGGCGCAGATCGGCCGCGTCCATGCCGCCCAGCGGCGAGGTGAGGAGCGTCAGCGCGGTCTCGGTGCCGAGGGTGCTCTCCACCCCCTCTGAGGTCTCCTCGCCCTCGGCGGGCTCCCGGACCTCGGCGGTCTCCGCCGCGGTCCTGAGCGCGGTCAGCAGCGGCGCGACGGCGGGCTCGTGGCGGAGCGGGACGTCGTCGCCGTCCACGTCGACGGGGACGCCCGCCGAGGTCAGGGCGCGGCGCGTCGACGGGAGGCTGCGGCCGCCCGCGCGGACCAGCACGGCCATCTCGCTCCAGGGGACGCCCTCTTCGAGATGGGCGCGGCGGAGCAGGTCCGCGACATTGTCCAGCTCGGCGCCCGGCGTCGGGTACGTGCAGACCTCCACCCGTCCGCCGGGCCGGGTCGGCGTGAGGGCACGGTGGGCCCGTACGGCCTCGGCGGGCAGCCGGGTGAGCGGCATACGGCGGGTCAGCTCGCGGGTGGCCGTCAGCAGGCGCGCGCCGGAGCGGCGCCCGGTGCGCAGCACCTCCACGGGCGCGGGGGCGCCCGAGGCGCGCGGGAAGGCGCGCGGGAAGTCGAGGATGCCGTTGACGTCGGCCCCGCGGAACGCGTAGATCGACTGGTCGGGGTCGCCGAAGGCCACCAGGGTGCCGCCGTCGCCCGCGAGGGCCCGCAGCAGGCGCACCTGGGAGGGGTCGGTGTCCTGGTACTCGTCGACGAACACCGCGTCGTACGCCCCGCGCAGCTCCGCCGCGATCCGCTCGTCCTCCGCGAGCAGCACCGCGCGGTGCACGAGTTCGGCGTAGTCGAGCATCCCCTGGGCATCCAGCACGTCCAGGTACTCGGCGAGGAATCCGGCCGCCGCGCCCCAGTCCGGGCGGCCGGTACGGCGGGCGAAGGCGGCCAGCGCGTCGGGCCCCAGGCCCAGTTCCCTGCTGCGGGCGAGCACCGCCCGAACCTCGTCGGCGAAGCCGCGCGTGGTCAGGCAGGCGCGCAGCTCGTCGGGCCAGCGCACTCCGGCGCGCCCCTGCTCCTCCAGGGCGAGCTGCCCTTCGAGCAGCTCGCGGATGTAGAGGTCCTGCTCGGGTCCGGTCAGCAGCCGGACCGGGTCGGCGAACAGGTCGGCCTCCTGGTGCGCCCGCACCAGCCCGTAGCAGTACGAGTGGAAAGTCGTCGCCCTGGGGGCACTCGCGCGGGGAGGCGCGGACAGGCGGGCGGCCATCCGGTCGCGCAGCTCGACGGCGGCCTTGCGGCTGAAGGTGAGCACCAGGATGCGCTCCGGGTCCCCGCCCGCGCGCACCCGTGCGGCGACGGCCTCGACGAGCGTCGTCGTCTTGCCCGTGCCGGGTCCCGCCAGCACGAGGAGAGGCCCCGCGGAATGGTCAACCACGGCGCGTTGAGCTGCGTCCAACGCAGGGAGACGGACCGGCTCCGGGGGAGTGCGCACCAGTCGGTACGCACCCGGTTCCGGGGCCTGCCGCCGCGTGTCGGACGGGATGGAGGAACTCACGTGGATCGCCTAGGGGAGGGTCTGTGCAAGGTGGTACAGACGCTACGCCCGCGAGCACACGAGTCGCAGCGCCTCGCTCCTGTACTCCGTACGGACGGCTCAGCGCATGCGGACGTACGGCATGGCGGAAGCTGGTCTCTGTGAGCTGCCGCAGCGGGGGATCACCCGCCGTCCACGCCCCCGTCCCAGCGGGCCCGGCGCATGTCGACGCGCGGTATGTGCCCGGCGGAGCGGGCGGCCGGACCGGTCGGCTCGCGCAGCGGGGTGCCCTCCGCGTGATACTCCTCCAGGGCGCGCCGCTCCTCCCCCGGCAGCAGCACCCCGTCGGCGCGCACCACGCGCCACCACGGCACCGCGCCCCCGTACAGCGCCATCACCCGGCCGACCTGGCGCGGTCCGCCCTCCTCCAGCCACTCGGCCACGTCGCCGTACGTCATCACGCGGCCGGGCGGGATCCGCTCCGTGACGTCGAGCACACGCTCCGCGTAGTCGGGGAGCTCCCCGGGGTCTGCTGCCATGCGGGCCATGGTGCCCTACGCCACCGACAACGCTCGTCGGTCTCTGTTGTGTATCTCGCGCCCCTCGAATGCCCCCTCGTGCCACCAGGAGCCGCCCCCTCGTGCCACCATCTTCCGGGCGGTGACGAGCGCTGCGCACTCCCGGGGGGCGACTCCCGGACCTTCAGCCGGACAAGCGGGCCAGTCGGGGGAAGCCGGCGGGTGCCGCGGGACGAGCCTCAGTGATACGGGACCAGGACGAGACGACAGACGGGCAGCGGCCGGGTGAACAGCCCCTCCAGGAGGGGGCTCCCGCCGCTGAGGAGCCTGCCGGGAAGAGGAACGTCCTGCGCGAGAAGCACACCCCTGGAGGGGACGAGGACCACAAGGGGCACACGGAGCCGCACGAGGGCCCCGTGGAGCCCCCTGAGAGCGAGCGCTCAGAGCACGCGGAGGGCACGGGGGGCACAGAGCCGACGGAGCCCACCGGGCCCACCGGGCCCGCGGATCCCACGGATCCCACGGATCCCGCGGAGCCCACGGATCCCGCGGAGCCCAGGGAACGCGTCGCGCACGCGGACCGGGTCGAGATCGAGAGCGACGAGCCGTTGCTGTCGGCGCGCGTCCACCGGCCCTCGGACCTGCTGCGGATGGGCCTCGGCCTGCTCGGCATCGTCCTGGTGCTCACCATCGCGAACTTCGCGCACGGCACCACCGCGGGCCTGGAGCAGGACATCGACAAGGGCACCAAGGAGGCGCCCGATCTCCTGATCAGCCTCACCGGGCTGGCGTCGAGCATCGCCGTGCTCCTCGTGCCCGTCGCCTTCGCCATCGAGCGGCTGGTCAAGCGGGACGGGCTGCGGATCGCGGACGGCGTGCTCGCCGCGGTGCTCGCCCACGGCGCCTCGCTCGCCGTGGACCTGTGGGTCGCGCGGGCGGCTCCGGAGTCGATCCGGGACGCG
Source organism: Streptomyces sp. NPDC048172 (assembly GCF_043202595.1). Classification (NCBI taxonomy): domain Bacteria; kingdom Bacillati; phylum Actinomycetota; class Actinomycetes; order Kitasatosporales; family Streptomycetaceae; genus Streptomyces; species Streptomyces sp. NPDC048172. The sequence continues at coordinate 970,477 of NZ_JBIDAT010000001.1, read as the reverse complement.
CTGACCAAATCGTTCTCCGAGAGCGACGCCAGTACGCCCATCCACAGCTACCTGGCGCCCGTGATCGCGTACATGACGGCCGTCGGAATGGCGCGCCGTCCGCGCTGGCGGGTGCTGCTGTGGGCCGTACTGCTCCTGAACGCGTTCGCCGTGCTCGTCCCCGGTTACACGACGGCCTTCTCGATCGTCATCACCATCCTGATCGGCTGGACCGTCGCCTACGGCACGCTCTACGCCGTCGGCACCCCGAACGTCAGACCGACCGGGCAGACGCTGCTCGCCGGACTGCGCAGGGTGGGTTTCAAACCGGTGAGCGCACTGAGGGTCGAGGATCCCAGCGAGGCCGACCGGCGCGACCACAACGACCGGGGACGCCGCTACCGCGTCACCCTGGAGGACGGCCCGCCCCTCGACGTCACCGTGGTCGACAGGGAGCAGCAGGCCCAGGGGTTCTTCTACCGGGTGTGGCGCAGGCTGGCCCTGCGCGGCATCACCCAGCGCCGCAGCCTCCAGTCCCTGCGGCAGGCGCTGGAGCAGGAGGCGCTGCTCGCCTACGCGGCCATCTCGGCCGGCGCCAACGCGCCCCGGCTGATCGCCACCTCCGAACTCGGCCCGGACGCCGTGATGCTCGTCTACGAGCACATCGGCGGCCGCAGCCTGGACTCGCTGCCCGACGAGGAGATCACCGACGAACTGCTGCGCACCACCTGGCACCAGGTGAAGGCCCTCCAGTCGCGCCGTATCGCGCACCGTCGTCTCGTCGGTGACGCCCTCCTGGTGGATCGTTCCGGCGCGGTCTACCTGACGGACCTGCGGGGCGGCGAGATCGCCGCCGGTGACCTCGTGCTCCGTATGGACATCGCGCAGCTCCTGACGACCCTGGGGTTGCGGGTCGGCGCGGAGCGGGCGGTGAACTCCGCCGTCGAGGTCATGGGCCCCGACACCATCGCGGACAGCCTGCCGCTGCTCCAGCCGATCGCCCTCAGCCGCAGCACGCGCACCACGCTGCGCCGTCTCGCCAAGGAGCGCGCGCAGCGCGAGCGCGAGGCGGTCATCGAGGCGTCCCGCGCGAACAAGGAGGCGAAGGCCAAGGAGCACAAGGAGGCGGGCGGCGCACCGGGCTCACGCGCCGAGCGCAAGACCCTCCGCGCGGCCAAGCACGCGGAGAAGAAGGCCATAGACGAGGCGCTGGAGGAGGCGCGCGAGGAGGACCTGCTCGCGCAGATCCGCCAGCAGGTGCTGCTGATGCGCCCCCAGGCGCCCATAGAGCCCGCCCGTCTGGAGCGCATCAAGCCGCGCACCCTGGTCAGCTTCATCGCGGGCACCCTGGCCGCGTACTTCCTGCTGACCCAGCTCAGCCAGGTGCCCCTCGACAAGGTCCTCAAGGCGAACTGGGCGTGGGTCGGCGGCGCGGTCGCCTTCTCCTCGCTGACCTACCTGTGCGCCGCGATGTCCCTCCTGGGCTTCGTCCCGGAGAAGGTCTCCTTCTGGCGCACCGTGCAGGCACAGGTGGCGGGCTCCTTCGTGAAGCTGGTGGCCCCCGCCGCCGTCGGCGGGGTCGCGCTCAACGCGCGCTTCCTCCAGCGCTCCGGGGTACGTCCGGGGCACGCGGTGGCGAGCGTCGGCGCCTCGCAGCTCTTCGGGCTGGGCAGCCACATCACCCTGCTGCTCCTGTTCGGCTACATCACCGGCACCGAGCACACGCCCACCCTCTCGCCCTCGCGGACGGTCATCGCGGGCCTTCTGACGGCCGCCGTGCTCGTGCTGATCGTGACGGCCGTACCGGCGCTGCGCCGGTTCGTCTCGGAGCGGGTGCGCTCCCTGTTCGCCGGGGTCGTGCCGCGGATGCTGGACGTGGTGCAGCGTCCGCAGAAGCTGCTGACCGGTGTGCTCGGGATGCTGCTGCTGACGCTGATGTTCGTGATGTGCCTGGACGCGTGCGTACGGGCCTTCGGCTACCAGGCGAGCTACGCCAGCCTCGCGGTCGTCTTCCTCACCGCCAACGCGCTGGGCTCCGCGGCCCCCACCCCCGGCGGTCTGGGCGCGGTCGAGGCGGCCCTCATCGGTGCGCTGATCGCCTTCGGGGTGCCGAAGGAGGTCGCGACTCCCGCGGTGCTGCTGTTCCGGCTGATGACCCTGTGGATCCCGGTGCTGCCGGGCTGGCTGTCCTTCACCCACCTCACCCGCAAGGGCGCGCTGTAGGACCAGCCCGCCCGTGACCGTACGCAGCCACCCGTACGGCCCGTACAGCGCGCCCCGAGGGCCCAGCCGTACGCACGATGGCCTCCCATCTCCTCCTGGGAGGACGACGCCCCATGCCCAGCTCCCTGTCCATACGGTCCGGTGCCGCGCTGGCCGCCGCCCTGGTGCTGGCCGCGACGGCCGCCACGGGGTGCGGCGGAGGTGACGACGGGGGCGGGAGGAGCGGGGCGGGCGAGAGCGCGGACGCGTCCTCCTCGGGCGCCCCCGCCGACTCCGACGACCCTTCCGACGGTGCGGAGCGGGACCCGGGCCCCGGTGCCGACAGGGACGAGGGCGACGGCGGAGAGGGCGACGGCCCCACGCGGCGGCGGACGGCCGACCTTCCGGACGGGCTCACCGGGCAGAAGCTGGACTGGTCGCGCTGCCCGGCGCCCGACGCCGCACAGGGCGACCAGGGCGGCTCCCCCTCCCCCATGCCGGACGGCACGGTGTGGGAGTGCGCCACCCTCAAGGCGCCCGTGGACTACAGCAAGCCGCGCGGCAGGACCCTGGGCGTCGAGATGATCCGTGCCGAACGGCACGAAGGGAAGAAGAAAAGCCCCCGTATCGGTTCGCTGGTCTTCAACTTCGGCGGCCCCGGCGGCTCGGGCGTCGCCAGCCTCCCGGCGTTCGGACAGGACTACGCGGCCCTCCAGCGCGGCTACGACCTGGTCAGCTTCGACCCGCGCGGCGTGGGCCGCAGCGAGGGCGTCCGGTGCGCGAACGGCAAGAAGATGGACGCGTACTTCGCCGCCGACTGGACGCCCGACACGGACGAGGAGGAGAAGCGGCTCTTCCGCCGCCAGGACCGCTTCGCCGAGGCGTGCGGCAAACGGACGGGCAAACTGCTGCGCCATCTGACCACCGCGAACACCGCCCGCGACATGGACCTCATGCGCGAGGTCCTGGGCGACAGGAAGCTGCACTACTTCGGCATCTCCTACGGCACCGAACTGGGCGGCGTCTACGCCCACCTCTTCCCCGAGAAGGTCGGCCGTGCCGTCCTCGACGCGGTCGTCGACCCAACGGCCACACCCGAGCAGGGCGCGCTCAGCCAGGCGGCGGGGTTCCAGCTCGCCCTGGACAACTATCTGTCCCAGTGCGCGAGACAGGGCCCGGACTGCCCCGTGGGCGACGATCCGGAGGAGGCGAAGCGCCGGATCACCGATCTGCTCGCCCAGCTGGACGCGGAGCCGCTGATCACCGACGGGCCGCGCAGGCTGACCGAGTCGCTCGCCGAGGGCGGCATCGCGCAGGCGCTGTACTCCGAGGAGATGTGGGACCTGCTGTCCCAAGGGCTGGACGAGGCGCTCCATGAGGACAACGGGAGCACTCTGCTGCTCCTCTCCGACTCCCTCAACGGACGCAACCCGGACGGCAGTTACAGCACCCTCCAGGCGTCCCTGACGGCCATCAGCTGCGCCGACGCGAAGGAGCGGTACTCGGCGGACGACATCAAGGCCAGGCTGCCCTCGTTCGCGGAGGCGTCAGGCGTCTTCGGGCCGATGTCGGCGTGGGGCATGGCCCAGTGCCACGGCTGGCCCGTCAAGGGCCGCTGGAAGACGCCGGACGTGAGCGCGCCGGGCTCGGCGCCCATCCTGCTCGTCGGCACGACGGGCGACCCGGCAACGCCGTACGCGGGGACGCGGCGGATGAAGGAGGGGCTCGGCTCGGGCGTGGGCGTCGAACTCACGTACCGGGGCGAGGGACACGGCGCCTACGACAGCAACAACAAATGCGTCAGGGCCCGCGTCAACGGCTACCTGCTCAAGGGCAAGGTCCCCGCCGACGGGACGTCCTGCGGCTGACAGCCAGGCTGACAGTCCGGCTGACAGCCCGGCCGTGGACCCACATCCGGTACGTGGGGCCACGGCCCCCTACATGGGCCACGGCCAATACATAGGGTGGCGCTCCAGGACGACGAGCGAGGGGGAGGGCCACCATGGCGCGAGGAAAGTCCACCGCGATACGGCGGGTACGGCGGACGGGGGCGCTGGCTCTCGCCGCCGCCCTCCTCGCCGGCGCCTGCAGCGGGGGCTCGGACGGGGACGGCGACAGCGACGGCGGGGACAAGCCGAAGGACTCCGCGGCCGAGGGCGGCGGGAAGCTCGGCTGGAAGAAGTGCGCGGCGCCCACCGCCGAGCAGTACCAGATGAGGACCGAGCCCAAGAAGATGCCCGACGGCGCGGAATGGCAGTGCGGAAAGCTCAGCGTCCCGCTCGACCACGCGAAGCCGGACGGCGAGAAGATCGACCTCGCCCTGGTGCGCGTACGGGCGAAGGAGAAGGCCGGGAAGGGGCGCCAGGGCTCCCTGGTCTTCAACTTCGGCGGTCCCGGCGCCTCCGGCGTCGCCCTGCTCCCGCTGGCCGCGCAGAAGAGCTACGACAAGCTCCGTGCGGGATACGACCTGGTGAGCTTCGACCCGCGCGGCATCGGCGAGAGCGCCGGAGTGGTCTGCCAGAGCGCCAAGCAGAAGGACGCCGACTTCGCCCTCGACAGCAGCCCCGACGACGCCAAGGAGGAGCAGGCGCTCAAGGCGGCGCAGAAGAGGAGCGTGCGGGCCTGTGAGAAGCGCGCCGGAAAGCTGCTCCCCCATCTGACGACCGAGGACACCGCGCGCGACATGGACCTGCTGCGGGCGGCCCTGGGCGACGAGAAGCTCAGCTACTTCGGCATCTCCTACGGCACCCAGCTCGGCGGCGTCTACGCGCACCTCTTCCCCAAGCGCGTGGGCCGTATGGTCCTCGACGCGCCCATAGACCCGACCCTGGGGACGCGCGAGATGGCGCTGGGGCAGACGAAGGGCTTCGAGCTCGCGCTGGGCAACTACCTCAAGGACTGTGTGAAGTCCGCCACCTGTCCCCTGGGGACGAGCGAGGCGAAGGCGTCGGGGAAGCTGCAGGCGCTGCTGACGAAGATCGACAAGAAGCCGCTGGCCACGCGCGGGGACCGCGTGGTGACCGAGGCGATGGCGACGACGGCGGTCGGCGCCGCGCTGTACTCCAAGGAGACCTGGGCGCCCCTCTCGATGGCGCTCCAGGAGGCGCGGTCAGGGAAGGGCGACACCCTGCTCGCCCTGTCCGACGCCTATACGGGACGCGGCCAGGACGGCAAGTACACGAACATGCAGGAGGGAGGCGCGGCCGTGAACTGCGCCGACCGCAGCGCTCGTACCTCTTATGAGGACGCGAAGAAGGAGACAGGCGCCTTCCGCGACGCCTCCCCCGTCTTCGGCCCCTCGCAGGCGTGGGCGCTGACGTCCTGCGAGGGCTGGCCCGTGCGCGGCAAGAGCGACACGGTCGACGTCCGTACGGACAGCGACGCGCCCGTCGTGGTGGTGGGCAACACCGGCGACCCGGCGACGCCGTACAAGGGCGCGCGGAAGATGACGGACGCGCTGGGCGGCGGGGCCCGGCTGCTCACCTTCAAGGGCGAGGGGCACGGCTCGTACGACACCGGCGACGCGTGCGTCCAGAAGAACGTGAACGGCTATCTGCTGGACGGTGAAGCGCCGAAGGACGGCACCGTCTGTCCGTGACGGTGCCGTCCTTCGGGGACGCGGACGTATGGGGCGAGTGGCGGGGTGGACCGGGTCAGTAGACCGGCTTGTCGGGCTCGATCTGGTTCACCCAGCCGATGACGCCGCCGCCGACGTGGACGGCGTCGGCGAAGCCCGCGTTCTTGAGCACGGCGAGGACTTCCGCGGAGCGGACACCCGTCTTGCAATGCAAGACGATCTTCTTGTCCTGCGGAAGATCCTGGAGGGCCGTGCCCATCAGGAAGTCGTTCTTGGGGATCAGCCGCGCGCCGGGGATCGAGACGATCTCGTACTCGTTCGGCTCGCGGACGTCGATCACGTCGATGCTCTCGCCGTCGTCCATCCACTCCTTGAGCTGCTTGGGAGTGATGGTCGATCCGGCGGCGGCCTCCTGGGCCTCCTCGGAGACGACGCCGCAGAACGCCTCGTAGTCGATCAGCTCGGTGACCGTGGGGTTCTCGCCGCAGATCGCGCAGTCGGGGTCCTTGCGGACCTTCACCTGGCGGTAGGTCATCTCCAGCGCGTCGTAGATCATCAGGCGGCCGACGAGGGGCTCGCCGATGCCCGCGAGAAGCTTGATCGCCTCGTTGACCTGGATGGAGCCGACCGAGGCGCAGAGCACGCCCAGGACGCCGCCCTCGGCGCAGCTCGGCACCATGCCGGGCGGCGGGGGCTCGGGGTAGAGGCAGCGGTAGCAGGGGCCGTGCTCGCTCCAGAAGACGGACGCCTGCCCGTCGAAGCGGTAGATCGAACCCCACACGTACGGCTTGTTCAGCAGCACGCACGCGTCGTTGACCAGGTAACGGGTGGCGAAGTTGTCCGTGCCGTCCACGATCAGGTCGTACTCGGCGAAGATCTCCATCACGTTCGAGGAGTCGAGGCGCTCCTCGTGGATGTTGACCTTCGTGTACGGATTGATCCCGAGGACCGTGTCCTTCGCCGACTCGGCCTTGGGGCGGCCGATGTCCGCCTGGCTGTGGATGATCTGCCGCTGCAGGTTCGACTCGTCGACCTCGTCGAACTCCACGATGCCGAGCGTGCCCACGCCCGCCGCCGCGAGATACATCAGTGCGGGCGAGCCCAGCCCGCCCGCGCCCACGGCGAGCACCTTGGCGTTCTTGAGCCGCTTCTGCCCGTCCATCCCGACATCCGGGATGATCAGGTGGCGCGAGTACCTGCGGACCTCGTCGACGGTGAGCTCACTGGCTGGCTCGACCAGGGGTGGCAGTGACACGGAGACTCCGTTGGTCGGTGGGACGTACGGGGAACCGCCCGCACGAGGGCGGGTATTCCTCTCGTAACACTGCCACGCCCTATCTCATTCCGAGACACCAGGTCCGATGCGCGAGACGATGTCGTCCCAGTACCCGGGCAGGGTCTCCCAGGGGTCCTGACCTCCCCTCGCCGTCCTGTCGGTGAAGCAGACCGTGCCCGCGCCCTGCCAGCGCGCGATGCGCAGCGCCTCCTCCAGGTGCGTGCGCGGCAGCCCGTGGACCAGATGGCAGAACCGCTCCGGCGGAAGGTCGGCCGTCCACTCCGCGGCCTGGGACCAGCGGTAGTCGGACCAGCTCCCGGCGAACGTCACGAGCTGGTCGGCGCACTCCGCGTACCCGGGGTGCGGATACGTTCCGTGCTCCAGGACGACATGGCCGCCGCCCGCTCCCCCGCCGCACAGGGCCCGCACGGTCGTCGCCGTACGACTGGCCTCCATGAGCCGTTCGGAGACGGCGGGACAGCGCGCCATGTAGAAGCCGTCGACGCCGTACCAGTCGAGGAAACGGTGCGCGTCGGAGACGAGTTCACCGAACGGCCGCGAGCCGTACCGCATGTCGAGATGGCCGAGCACCGCGACCCCGGACTGGCGCAGCGCCGCGGCGGCGGGCGCGCAGTACGGGTCGGGGCGCGCCCCGGGTCCCGCGTTCACGTTGAGCACCGCCCACTGGAGCGGTCCGCCGGTGCCCGTGGGGCCGGGCAGCGCGCCCAGCCCTGGACGGGACAGCTCGGCCCACTCCATGGGCGCCACCATGGGATGCGCGCAGCCCGGCACGGCCAGGCCGAGCCCTTCGCCCCGCCCGTCCGCCGCCTGCCGCGCACGTCCGGGTCTGATCAGATACGGCATGCCGCCTCCATCCAGATGTCGGCCAGGGACTCCTCCAGACCGATACGGGGACGCCAGCCCAGCCGGTCACGCGCCGTACGGACGTCGGCCTGCTGCCAGCTCCCGCAGCCGTCCGGATACGGATAGGCCGACGGCTGGGGTGCGCTCCCCTGGTGCGGTCCCGGCTGCCCTGGATGCCCTGGATGCCCCGGACCACCGGGGTGCGCCGGACCGCCGGGCCCGCCCAGGTGGCCAGGACCGCCCTGGTGGCCGGGCCCGCCCGCGTGCCCCGGACCGCCCGCGTGCGCGGGCCCGCCGACGGCGTGCGCCGCGGCCCCCGCGCCCACCGCGTGCGCGGAGGGCGGTCCGCCCGCGGGCGACGGCACCACGACGCCGGGCCCCGCCGTCACGCCCGCCGGGCCGTCGGCGGATCCCGGAGCGCCGGGCGCGACACCGTGCTCGTGGACCGCGCCCGTGTACCCGGCGACGCGCGCCAGCAGCGAGGCCACGTCGCGCAGCCGCACCGCGCGGCCCGTGCCGATGTTGACGATGCCCTGCGCGGCGGAGAGCGAGGCGGCGTGCACAGCGCGCGCGATGTCCCGTACGTCCACGAAGTCCCGCTGGACCCCGAGCCCGTTCAGCCGCAGCTCGCTGTCCCCCTGCTGCATGGTGCGCCGCATCGCCTCGGCGAGCCGCCCGAGCGGCGAACCGGCCGGAGTGCCGGGCCCGATGGGCGAGAACACGCGCAGCACCACGGCGTCCAGCCCGGAGGCGGTGACCAGCTCGGTGCCGGCCAGCTTGCTCACGCCGTACGGGCCGCCGGGGCGCGGCACGGCGTCCTCGCCGGTGGACGAACCGGCCTGCGAGGGCCCGTACTCGGCGGCGCAGCCCAGGTGGACGAGGCGCGCCCCGCAGCCGCTGCGGCGCAGCGACTCGCACACGGTGGCGGTCGCCACGACGTTGTGCCGGATCAGCTCCCGTCCGCCGCCGCGCGTGGCGCCCGCGCAGTTGATGACGACGCCGGGATGGACCGCGTCGAGGAAGCGGGTCAGGGCGCCGGGGCTGCCCGTGGACAGGTCGAAGCGGACGTCCGCCTCGTCACTCCTGCCGAGCGCCGTGAGCTGCACGGCGGGGTCGGCCAGGAGCCTGTCGGCGACGAACCTGCCGAGGTAACCGGAGGCTCCCAGAAGCAGCACTCTCATCGCACGTCCTCCCGCGGTCCGCACACGGCGGTGCACGGCGGTGTCAACTGGTCGGTGGTCATCGGGTCTTGCTCCTTCTCGGTGTTGCACGGTCGCGTACGGGCGTCCCGCGCGGGGCGCCGTACGGAGGGCGGGGCGGCGATCATGCGGGCTCCGCCGCCCTGTGGTGTGCGGAGGCGCCGGTCAGTGCGTGGGCGGCGTACGCCAGCAGACCGAGCGCCGCGCAGGCGCAGGCCGTGACGGTGACGGCGTACGGGCCGCAGGCGGCGACGGCGGTCTCCACGGGACGGCCCAGCACGCCGAGCCCCGGCAGCCGGGCGGCGAGCACGGCCGTGAGGGCGAGGGCCTCACCGGCGCAGGCGGCGCCGAGCCCGGCCGAGGCGGCGGGCCCGAAGCCGTGCGCGGTCAGCAGCAGCGCCGCGAACAGCAGGACGCCCAGGGCCATCGAGACACCCAGCGGTCCGGCGAGGTCCGGCTGCGGGACGGCGTCCGCCGGGAGGGTGTCCGCCGGGAGGGCGCGCGCGGCATCGGCCCGCGCGCCCACGTACGCGTACGCGGTACCGGCGAGGGCGTGCGCCGCGCCCTGCACGGCCAGCAGCGCCACGGCGAAGAGCGCGACGACCCCGGCCAGCAACGGGCGTACCCCGGCGGCGAACTCCTCCAGGCTGACGCTGACCGCGAGCCTGCGCCGCGCCCGTGCGGAGAACCAGCGGGCGCACCAGACGGCGGGCGCGACGCCGAGCGCGAGCGCCAGCGCCGTGCCGGGCGCCCCCGGCATCTCCCGTACGCCCGAGGTCAGCAGCGCGTGACCCAGATCCCCTACGTCGGGGCCGCCCGCCAGGACGTTCGCCAGCAACCGGTCGCCGTGGAGCGCGAATCCGGCCAGCCAGCAGATCCAGAGCGCCGTGCCGCGCGGCAGGGGAACGGCGCGCAGCGCGTACCGCGCGCCCATCAGCACCACGACCGCCCCCACGAGCGCCACCGTCAGCCGCGCGAACGGGGGCACGGCGGGCACCAGCGCGAGCGCGCCGAGCACCAGCGCGCACAGCGCGCCGGGCAGCAGCGGCAGCGCCGCCCGGCCGGACGGCACGCCGCGCCGGTGCGGAACGGCCGCGGAGGCCGCAGGGGGCGCGGCGGCACCGGACGGTGCGCCCAGGTCACCCGCCTCTCCCGCCTCACCCACGCCGCCCGCGCCACCCACGCCGCTCTCCAGCCGGGAGCGCGCGTCGGCGCGGGGCACGCGGGCGTACAGCTCCTCCGCGAGCGAGAAGACGTCCCGGTGCTTGAAGCGCGCGGCCGTACGGTCGGTGACGCCGTGGGCCTCCAGCCCTGCGGCGATCTCCAGGGGGTCGACGGCGTGCTCGCACAGCTCACGGTGCTGGTGCATCAGCCCGCGTACGGGATCGGCTGGGGCGTTCATCCGGCCTCGCCCTCCCCCGCGTCCGCCCCCACGCCCACCGGCGCGCTCCCGGCAGCGCCGTCCGCGCTCCCCGCCCTGTCGGTCCCGTCGGCCCCGTCCGTCCCGTCGGTCCTCCCGGCCCCACCGGTCCCGGCCGGTGCGTCGGCCCCCGCCGCCCAGCTCGGCGTCGAGGGCGCCAGGGCGCCGGAGGCGGTGCGGCGTACGGCCGGGACGGCCCAGCGGCCCGGGAGATGCGCCTCGGCGGGGCGCGCGAAGGGGTGGGGCGCCCCGTCCGTCCCGGCCCCCTCGGCCTCACTCCCCGCCGCGCCCCGTACCGGGCAGTGCGACATCAGCTCCAGGTAGATGCCACGGAATGCCTCGATGTTCTGCTCGACGGTGAACAGCTCCAGCGCGCGCGACCGCGCCGCGGCGCCCAGCCGGGCGCCGCGCGCCGGGTCCCGCAGCAGGTCGGCGCAGGCGTCGGCCAGCGCGCGGGGGTTGCGCGGCGGGACGACGAGCCCCGTGCCGCCGATCACCTCGCACACGGCGCCGACGTCCGTCGAGACCGTCGCGCGGCCGCAGAACATCGCCTCCACCAGCGAGACCGGGAAGCCCTCGACCACGCTCGACAGGACCACGACACCGCCCGCCGCGTAGGCGTCGGCGAGGGTCGGGAGGCCGGGGCCGCCCAACTCCTCGAAGGCGACGGGGCATTCACCGATCGAACGCGCGTCCGCCGCCTCGTCGGGGAAGAGCTGCGCGGCCAGCGCCCGGCAGCGCGCCGCGTACTCGGCGTCCTCCGCCTCGCCCCGCGCGACGACGCGCAGCCGCGCGCCGGGGACCATGTCGCGGACCTGAGCGAAGGCGTGCAGCAGCGCGATCAGGTCCTTCGCGGGCTCCACGCCCCCGACCCACACCAGGGTCGGAGCACGCCCCCCCGCGCCCCTCGTGCTGCCCGCGCCCGCGCCGCCCGCGTCCGGCCGCGGGGTGCGGACGGCGGCCCGCTCGCCGACCTCGGCGAACGGGGACGCGTCCATGCCCGGATAGACGGTGCGCAGCTTCCCGGGGCGCGCGCCGCAGCGTTCCTGCCAGCGCCGCGCGTGGGTGTTGCCCGGAGTGATCAACTGCGCCCGCGCGTACGCCTCCCGCGCGAGCCGCCCCTGGAACGAGGCCAGCATGGCGCGCACGGGGGCGCCCGCCGCCACGGGGGCCACGGCGCCCGCGGCGCTCGCGAGATAGTGCTCGCGCAGCCGTACGCCGTACTCGGTGATCAGCAGGGGCGTGCCGAACGCGCGCTGGGCGAGCAGCCCCGGCAGCGCGGCCAGACCGCCGCCCACCGCGTGGCACAGGTCGGCGGCGGAGAGGCCGGGGTCGCCGCCCCGCTCGCCGTACCAGTCGAGGGAGAGGGGGCGCAGGGCGCGCTCCAGGCGCTCGGTGACCGCCAGCAGGTCGGAGACCTGCGCGGACTGGACCGCGCGGAGCGCGCCGGGTGCGCGGCAGGCCGACTCCAGGACGCGGACGGCCTGTTCGGAGCGGAGCGCGGGCGAGAGTCCGCCGCGCTCGGACGCGAGTTCGGCCAGCCCGTACAGACCTGCGGCGAAACGGTCCGCCTGCTCGGTGGTGCGCCCTTCGCGCGCGCCGGGCCACGCGCCCTCGGCCCCTTCAGCGCTCCCGGAACCCTCCGCGGCACTCCCCGGAGGCTCCTCCGTCTCGGCCGCGCAGACCGTCTCGGCCAGGTCCCTGAAGTGCTCGGCGAACCGGCGCCGTTCGCGACGCCCGTACGAGAGCGGGGCGGCGCCCGTCGTGGGGTCCCCGCCTGCCGGACCGTTCCCCCACAGGGGCGCGGTGCGCACCCGTGCGACGTTGCGCGGGAGTTCGCACCAGCCCGCCTCCTCCTGGCGTGCGCCGCGGCTGAGCGCGTAGACGTCGAACTCGTGACCGTCGAGACCGCGCAGCAGGCGGTCGCACCACACCACCGATTCACCCCGCGCGTAGGGGTAACCACCCTCCGTAAGCAGTGCGACGCGCACGCACGCACCCCCGATCGTTTCTCCGTGTGCGGGCCACCAGCCGTACGCGGCCCGGTGGCGTGACGCGGAAGACGGTATGCGCGCGCCCCACCCACGCGATGGACGGTTGTCCATCGCGCCACCGGAAGGGGTGAACACCCGTGACTTTCCCGGGCGTCAGGCGTTGAGGGCCCCGCGGCGGGGGCGGGGAGCGGTTACGAGCGGGGATGCGGCCAGGCGTTCGGACGGCACGTCGCGCCGTCCGTCGTCAGATACTTGGTCTGCTGCATCATGACGGGCGCGACCGCGCCGTCCTTCGGGCAGCCGACATGGCCGTGCCCGAGCCGGTGCCCGACCTCGTGGTTGATGAGCATCTGGCGGTAGCTGTGCATGTGGTCGTCGCCGAACGTCTTCGCGCCGCGCGCCCACCGATAGGCGTTGATCATGACGCGCTCGGTGGCGGCGGAGTCGCAGGAGACCTTCTCCTGGCTGGTGTCCAGCCCCGACTTCGCGCACCACACGTCGGTCGTCTTCGGGCTGGCCAGGGTGATCACGAAGTCCGCGTCGCCCTTGGACACCCGCTCGAAGCTGCGCTCACCGCCCTGCGCCCAGCTGCGCTTGTCGTTGAGCGTCTTGTGCACCGCCTCGGCGAACAGCTCCCCGTCCAGCGGGAGCCCCTTCTCGACGTCCACGCGGTAACGCAGCACCTTCTTGCCGCGGGGGCCCTTCTCATGGCCGCCGACGGTCGCGAACGTGCCCTTCCCCTTGAAGTCCGCCGCCAGCGGGAAGGGCTTGGCCATCTTGTCGTCGTACGACTCCCTGGACTCGCCCGGCGTCGCCGAGCGTCCAGCGCGCTCGTCCCGGCTGTCCGTGTGCGAACCGTCCGACGCCGGGTCGGCCTTGTCCGCGCGCTGCCCGGCCTTCACGCCGGACTCCGCGCCGTCGTCCTTGCGGTGCTCGCCCGTGGCGACCTGTCCGGCGATGATGAACGCCAGCACGGTGGTCACGGCCGCCGCCGCGATCCCGGTGTACGCCTTTCCCTTGCTGCCCTTCTCTTCCGGGGGCGCGATGGGCGCGAGCGGGGCGTACGGCTCGTCCAGCGGGGGCTCCCCCGGACCGCCGCGCCGCGCGCCGCGCCCGGAGCCCGCTCCCGCGCCGACTCCCTGCGTCCCGGGGCGCGGCCGGGGCTCCCCGGGCGCGCGCCGCTGCCCGGGCAGCACGGGCGCACCCGTGCCCATACCCGCACCCGGACCCGCGCCCGGCCCCGGAGCCACGCCGCTTCCGGCGGTCCCGGCGGCCCCGGGCGCCCCTACGGCGCCCATGGCCCCGGTGGCGCCCGCGCCACCCGTCACTCCGGGCGCCCCCCGCATGCCTCGACCGCCACGGCGGGCGCCCGGCGCACCCGGAGCCCCCGGAGCACCCGCCGCGAAGACGTCGTCCTCGAAAGCGTCCAGATAGTCCTGCCGCGGCCCCCCGGCAGCCCGTCGCGCGCCCAGCCCCGAGGCACCGGGCACGGGCCCGCCGCCGGGACGCCCGTACGGGCGCTGCCCGCGTCCCGCCCCGGGCGGGGGCGGCGCGTAGCCCCGCCCGGTCTCGGGCTGTTCGGGGTGTCCGGACGGCGACTCGGTGACCCTGGGCACGCCGCCGGGCGGCGTCGGCCCGCCGTACACGGGCGAGCCGTGCGCGGGCGTGACGGGGCCCGGCCCGCCCGCCGGGCGCTGTCCTCCTGGTCCTACGCGCGGCACCCCGCCGGGCGGCGTGACGGCGGCACGCGGCACGCCGTGCGCGGGTGTGCCGTAACCGGCCTGCCCGTAGGGCACGTTCTGCCCGCCGGGACCGGGCGATCCCCCCGGTCCCCCCGGTGCGTACGGATCGCCCTGCTGGCCCGGTGCGGGCCTCCGTCGCGGACGCCCCTGCGCGCGCGGCGCGGCACCCTGGGACGCCGCGGGTATCGCGGACGTCTCCTCGGGGCCGGGCTTGCCTCTGCGGCTATGGCGTCCCACTAGTCACCTTTCCGGGTTGCCGGAGTTGCCGAAGTTGCCGGAGTCGCCCCCGCAGCGTCGCGGCCATCCTGCCGCTCCGTCAACCGAGCGGAATCCTGTACGAGTTCACGCACGGCCGGTGCGACGACCTCCGGGTACTCCATCATGGCGACGTGCCCTGCGTTCGGCAGAGCGAGCATCCGGGAGTCGCGGAACGCGGAGGCCGCGCGGCGGGCCATCCGGAACGAGACCAGTTGGTCCCGTCCGCCGTACACGAGCAGCGTGGGCGCGAGGACGCGCTCGGCCTGCCGCCACAGCGCGTGCTGCCCGCCGAGCGTGTACGCGTCGACGAGGCCGCGGGCCGAGCGGGTCATGACGTCCCAGAAGTACGGCAGCGTGAGCCTGCGCTCGTACTCCTCCACCGCGAGCGCGAAGTCACCGGGCGTGACGCGGCCCGGGTCGCCGTAACAGAGCGAGAGCATGTCGGAGGTGCGCCGCTCCGGCGGCCAGTCCTTGGTCAGCCGGGCGAACAGCCGCGCCACGCCGGGCACGGCGACCAGCACCGTCGGGATCGTGCCGCGCTGCGGGGGGATCTCCGGCAGCGCCGGGGAGATCAGGGTGAGCGTGCGCACCAGGTCGGGGCGGACGGCCGCGACGCGCGTCGAGACGGAGCCGCCCAGCGAGTTGCCGATCAGGTGCACGGGCCCGCGGCCGTCGGCGTCGAGATAGCGGATGACCGCCCTGGCGTGCCCGGAGATCGAGTAGTCGCCGCTGTCGGGCGGCGGGGAGTCGCCGAAACCGGGCAGGTCGACGGCCTCACCGTCCAGGTCACCGGCGAGCTCGCGCATCAGCGCCGACCAGTTCTGCGAGGAGCCGCCCAGCCCGTGCACGTACAGCGCCGGAGGGCGCGCGTCCCCTTCCCTCACGGCCCCTTCCCCCGCGGCCCCTTCTTCTACGGCCGGGTCCCGGCGCAGTCCGCGCACGGCCAGGGTGAGTCCGGGCAGCGGCACCGTCCGCAGCGTCTCCCCTTCGCCGACCCTCGAACCGGACAGCGGAGCCATGGAACGGGATGTCACGGTGGGGCGGATTCCCGGCTGCTCGGTGGACGACATGGGGCAATGTTACGAGACGATCACATGCCCCCACGCGTGTTCACCCTCACAAGGGGAAACACACAACCCCGGCGCCCTCCCGCGGCTCCGCACGCACGCGGTGTGCGCCGTACGACAGTGGCTTCTACGCTCGAATGAAGGGCGCCGCCCTGGAAAGGGGAGCTGACATGCCTCCTGTGGACCCGACGGACCCCGAGACCTTCGAGGACGTGTACGAGGACGAGCCCGAGGAACCGGCCGGGTTCGAGACCCCGGAGGAGGACGCGGCGGAACAGCAGAAGGACCTGCTCCAGCACCGCGACTCACCGATGACCGACCGGGGTCTGGACGAGGTGGATCCCGCGGACGCGGCGGAACAGGCACGGGTGGTGGAGGAAAACGAGGACGAGTACCGATAAAGCCCCCACCGCGGGCCCCGTCCGCGTCCCGGCCAGTGAAATTCTCGGCTCACACCGCGCGCGCTCCTGTTACCCAAAAGTACGATGGCGACGCAGCGCAGTTCGCGCTCAGAACAACAGGGAGGCGGCGTGACAGCCATCGAGCAGACCGAAGCAGCGCGCCCGCGTGGCACGCGTCTGCCCCGCCGGGCCCGACGCAATCAACTGCTGGGCGCAGCTCAGGAGGTCTTCGTCGCGCAGGGCTACCACGCGGCGGCGATGGATGACATCGCCGACCGTGCCGGCGTCAGCAAGCCCGTGCTCTACCAGCACTTCCCGGGCAAGCTCGACCTCTACCTCGCCCTGCTGGACCAGCACTGCGAGGCGCTGCTCCAGGCGGTGCGCGCGGCGCTGGCCTCGACGTCCGACAACAAGCAGCGTGTCGCGGCGACCATGGACGCGTATTTCGGCTTCGTCGAGGACGAGGGCGGTGCCTTCCGCCTGGTCTTCGAGTCGGACCTCACCAACGAGCCGGCCGTGCGCGAGCGCGTCGACAAGGTGAGCCTGGACTGCGCCGAAGCCGTCAGCGAGGTCATCTCCGAGGACACCAAGCTCCCCGCCGAGCAGGCGATGCTCCTCGCGGTGGGCCTGTGCGGCATGGCCCAGATCACCGCGCGTTACTGGCTGGGTGCGGGCCAGAAGATCCCGAGGGACGCGGCGGCCAAGCTGATCGCGTCGCTCTCCTGGCGCGGCATCGCGGGCTTCCCCATGCAGTGACCGGGGCGCGGTCACCGAAGCGGTGATGACCGGGTGCGGGCGCGTACGGCGCGCCCGCGCCCGGTTGTTCGCTCCGGGCGTGGAGCGCGGCCGCCGCCCGGTGTGCGCGCCGGGCTAGTGTTGCTCCCGTACGGCGCGGCTCGCCGCGCACCAGGCCCCAGGCTTCGCCATGGGGAAGTCCTGGGAAACCCGGACCGTCGGAGGGACATAGCCGTGGAGGTCAAGATCGGCGTGCAGCACGCGCCGCGCGAGATCGTCATCGAGAGCAAGCAGGCTCCCGAAGAGGTCGAGAGCGCGGTGTCGGCGGCACTGGGCAGCAGCTCCGGTCTGCTGAGCCTGACGGACGAGCACGGTCGCAAGATCCTCGTTCCGTCGGAGCGCATCGCGTACGTCGAGATCGGCGAGTCGGCCGCCCGGAAGGTCGGCTTCGGCGCGATCTGACGAGTCGGTCCCGGGCGCGCCCGCCGCGTCCGGAACGTTCGAATACCCCACGGCGGCCCCGGGATTGACCCCGGGGCCGCCGTTTCAGTGACGCCCTCGCTGGGGAGTACCGGAACGACCGATTTGCACCGCGGCCGTCCCACCGGCCGACACCCCGAGGAGGCCCTCGTGATCTGGGAGGCACTCGGCTCCGCGGCCATAGGACTCGCACTCGCACATCTCGCGTCGAAGCGCGTCCCCGGGCGGCTTCCGCACCGCCCTCTCGTTCTCACCACCGGCCTGGTGGCCGGTCTGCTGGGCGGGGTCGTGAGCGGCGTCGTCCTCGGCCCCGGCCAGTTCCCCGTCACGCTGCTGTGCGCGGCGGGCGTGGCGGCGGCCATGCTGTCGCTGCTGCTCCGCGTGGACCCCCACGCGGCGGAGTCGCGCCGCCCGAGGCCCGCAGGGGTGGCCCGGGCCGACGCGCGCCAGCGCGAGCGGCGGCGCGCCCCGCGCCAGCGCCCCGCGAGGCCGCCCGGCGCGGCCCGGCCCTCCGGCGCCGCGAGGCCGTAGGGCACCCCCAGGCCGTAGAGCACCGCGAGGCCGTAGAGCACTCCGAAGCCGCAGGGCACCCGAAGTCGTAGCGCGCGAGGTCACAGGGCCTCGCGCGCCTGCCGGTCCCGGCGTCAGGCGGCCAGGCCGAGCGCCGCCATCCGCTTCGTGTGGGCCTCGGTGATCCGGGAGAACATCTTGCCGACCTCGGCCAGGTCGAAGCCGTCGGCGACCCCGCCCACCAGCATCGTCGAGAGCGCGTCGCGGTCCGCGACCACGCGCTGCGCCTGCGAGAGCGCCTCGCCCATCAGGCGCCGCGCCCAGAGCGCGAGCCGTCCGCCCACGCGCGGGTCGGCCTCGATCGCGGCCCGCACCTTCTCGACGGCGAAGCTGGAGTGGCCCGTGTCGTCGAGGACGCTCAGCACCAGGTCACGGGTGTCCGAGTCGAGCCGGGCCGCGACCTCGCGGTAGAAGTCGGAGGCGATGGAGTCCCCGACGTACGCCTTGATCAGGCCCTCCAGCCAGTCGGAGGGAGCGGTCTGGCGGTGGAACTCGTCCAGCGCGGCGGCGAACGGCTCCATGGCCTCCGTGGGCTCCGCGTCGATCGCCGCGAGCCGCTCGCTGAGCTTCTCGAAGTGGTGGAACTCGGCGGAGGCCATCGACGCCAGCTCCGCCTTGTCCGCGAGCGACGGCGCCAGCTTGGCGTCCTCGGCGAGCCGCTCGAAGGCCGCCAGTTCTCCGTAGGCGAGGGCGCCCAGCAGGTCGATCACCGCCGCCCGGTACGTCGGGTCGGCGGATGCCCGCTCCCAGTCCTGGGTGGCGATCCCGGTGCGCTCGGGCTCCGCGGGGGCCTCGGCGCTCTCGGCGGCGTCGGCGGCGGGGGTCTTGTCAGGCGTCTCCATACTCCGCACGATAGCCGTCCCGACCAGGCCCGGAAGCCCCCAGGTGGGGGCGTGAGGGGCCACACAGGGGCCCCGGGAAACTCGTACACAACAATCGCCCCGGTACACATGCGCGTATCCGGGGTACAGTGATATTGGGTCCACTGGAACAGGTGGGCTCGACGCATGCAATGCGGATGCCCGGTCGGTGGCCCGATCGGCTCCGACCAGACAGCCCTCTGCCTGGACCGTGCTCCCCGGCCCGGTCCGCGCTGAGAGGGACCGCTCGCGCGAGAAGGGCGCTTGAGCGAGAGCCAGTGGTCCCGCACCACAGAGCGGACCGACAACGGCCGCTTCGGGTGCGGTACGACCCTCTCCTCGCTCCGCTGGGCCGCCCCTACGCCCAGTGCGCCGCTCAGGCTCGCGCGTCACACAGAAGAGGCAAGCATCCTGTCCACGACGTTTCGAGATCTCGGAATTCTCTCCGAGACGGCCGAGGCCCTTGAGGCCGTCGGCATCACTTCCCCGTTCCCCATCCAGGAAATGACGCTCCCGGTCGCCCTCGCGGGCACCGACGTCATCGGTCAGGCGAAGACCGGCACCGGCAAGACGCTGGGCTTCGGTCTGCCGCTGCTGGAGTCGGTCACCGTCCCCGCCGACGTCGAGCTGGGCCGTGCCAAGCCCGAGGAACTGACCGACGCGCCGCAGGCGCTGGTCGTCGTCCCCACGCGCGAGCTGTGCCAGCAGGTCACGAACGATCTGCTGACAGCGGGCAAGGTCCGCAACGTCCGCGTGCTGTCGATCTACGGCGGCCGGGCCTACGAGCCCCAGGTCGAGGCCCTCAAGAAGGGCGTCGACGTGGTCGTCGGCACCCCCGGGCGGCTGCTCGACCTGGCGGGCCAGAAGAAGCTGCGGCTCTCCTCGGTCAAGGCCCTCGTGCTGGACGAGGCCGACGAGATGCTCGACCTGGGCTTCCTGCCCGACGTCGAGAAGATCATCGAGATGCTCCCGACCCGCCGCCAGACGATGCTGTTCTCGGCGACGATGCCGGGCCAGGTGATCTCGCTCGCCAGGCGTTACATGAGCCAGCCCACCCACATCCGCGCCACCGCGCCGGATGACGAGGGCCAGACGGTGGCGAACACCACACAGCACGTCTTCCGTGCCCACTCGATGGACAAGCCCGAGATGGTCTCGCGCATCCTCCAGGCGGAGGGCCGCGGCCTCGCGATGATCTTCTGCCGGACGAAGCGGACGGCGGCCGACGTCGCCGAGCAGCTCTCGCGGCGCGGCTTCGCGTCCGGCGCGGTCCACGGCGACCTCGGCCAGGGCGCGCGCGAGCAGGCGCTGCGCGCGTTCCGCAACGGCAAGGTGGACGTCCTGGTCTGCACGGACGTGGCGGCGCGCGGCATCGACGTCGACGACGTCACCCACGTGATCAATTACCAGACGCCGGAGGACGAGAAGACCTACCTGCACCGCATCGGCCGCACCGGCCGCGCGGGCAAGTCGGGCATCGCCGTCACCCTGGTCGACTGGGACGACATCCCGCGCTGGCAGCTGATCAACAAGGCGCTGGACCTGGACTTCAACGACCCGCCGGAGACGTACTCCACGTCCCCGCACCTCTACGAGGCGATGGGCATCCCCGAGGGCTGCAAGGGCGTGCTGCCGCGCGCCGAGCGCACCCGCGCGGGGCTGGCCGCCGAGGAGATCGAGGACCTGGGCGAGACCGGCGCGCGTCCGCGCGGCGGCAAGCAGCAGCAGTCCGAGGAGCGCCCCGCGCGCACCCGCGCGCCGCGCCAGCGCCGCCGCACCCGTGGCGGCCTGCGCGACGGTGCCGCGTCCGGATCCGCTCCGGAAGGGGTGGCCGAGGACGCGAAGGCCGACGCGGGCTCCGTCTCCGGCGACGAAGCGCCGGCGCGCAAGCCGCGGCGCCGCCGCCGTACGCGCGCGGGTGGGTCCTCCGCCGAGGGCGCCGCGGCCACCGCGGATGCCGGTGAGGCGAAGGAGGCCAAGGCGGCCAAGGCCCCCAAGGCGTCCGAGGAGAGCGGCGGCGACGCCGCGAAGGCGTCGGACGAGCCGCGCAAGCCGCGGCGCCGCCGCACCCGCTCGGGCAGCAGGCCGGGCGCGGCCAAGGCCCGCGAGGCCGGAGCCACGGAGGCGTCCGGGGACTGATCCCGGCGCCCCGCGCGCGCTCCGGCGCCCGAGCGCGCCTGAGCAGCACGCACTGACGCGGCCCGTCGCCCCTCGGGGGTGGCGGGCCGCGTGCTGTGTGCGGCGGGTAGCGTCCTGGCATGAGCAAGCCCCCCTTCCTCGAACTGCCGCCGGGCGCGCGGGCGTACCGGCTGGAGACCGCGCGCGGCGCGTTCGCCGTGCACGACTGCGGTGCGCCGGAGCGGGGCACCGCGCTGCTGCTGCCCGGGTTCACGGGCAGCAAGGAGGACTTCGTCGGGCTGCTGGAGCCGCTGGCCTCCGCCGGGTTCCGGGTCGTGGCCGCCGACGGGCGGGGGCAGTACGAGACGGGCGGGCCGTCCGACGAGGGCGCGTACGCGCAGGACGAGCTGGCGCGCGACACCCTCGCGCTGGCGGACGCGCTCGGCGCGGAGGGCGAAGGGCCGCTCCCCCATCTGCTGGGGCACTCGCTCGGTGGCCTGGTCGCGCGCGCCGCCGTGCTGCGCGCCCCCGCGCGCTTCGCCTCGCTCACCCTGATGAGCTGCGGCCCCGGCGCCGTCGCCCCGTCGCAGCAGCGCCGCGTGAATCTGCTGCTGGGCGCGCTGCCCGTGCTGGGCATGGAGGAGATCTGGCAGGCGATGCGCGAGCTGGACCAGTCGCTCGGCGAGACCGGGGAGGCGCCCTACTCGGCGGCCGAGGAGGCGGCGACGCCACCGGACGTGGAGGCGTTCCTGCACCGCCGCTGGCTCGCGAACGTACCCGCGCAGATCGCCGTCACCGCGCGGCAGCTCCTGGCCGAGCCGGACAGGACGGAGGAGCTGGCGGCGCTGGAGCTGCCACTGCACCTGGTCTCCGGGAGCGTGGACGACGCCTGGCCGGTGCCGCTGCTGGACGCGATGGCGGAACGGCTGGGCGCACGCCGTACGACGGTCGAGGACACGGGGCACTCCCCCAACGCCGAGCGCCCGGAGGCGACGGCGCGCGCCCTGGCCGGGTTCTGGGGCGCGGTCAGCCCTTCCCCTGGATGAACTGCGTGATGCCGTTGGCGATCTGCTGCACGGCGATGGCCGACAGCAGCATCCCGGAGAGCCGGGTGACGAGGACGACGCCGCCGTCCTTGATGACGCGGATGATCAGCAGCGAATAGCGCATCACCAGCCACAGCACGACGTGCATGGCGACGATCGCCGACCAGACGGAGAGCTGCCCGCCCCAGCCGTCCGCGTGCTGGACGGCGAGGATCACGGAGACGATCGCGCCGGGCCCCGCCAGCAGCGGCATGCCCAGCGGTACGAGCGCGACGTTGACCTCCTTCGTCTGGGTGGGCTCGTCGGTCTTGCCGGTGAGCAGGTCCAGCGCGACGAGCAGCAGGAGCAGCCCGCCCGCGACCATCAGCGCGGGGACGGAGACGTGCAGATAGTCGAGGATCTGCTTGCCGCAGATGCCGAACAGGGTGATCACGCCGAAGGCCACCGTGGACGCCTGGAGCGCCATGCGGCGCTGCACCTTGGCGGGCCGTCCGGAGGTCAGTCCGAGGAAGATGGGCGTGATGCCGGGCGGGTCCATGATCACAAAAAGCGTGACAAAGACGGACCCGAAGAGGGCGAAGTCGAACACAGCGGTGCCTAGGGGTGCGGAGTGAAGGGAGGAGGGTGAAAGGCGGCCCGTGGGCGGGGACGCGGCGGGTCAGTCCGCCGCGGGGCCCGTGACCGGCGCCGCGCCTGAGCCGCGCGCGGCGATCTCGGCGTAGACGTCGGGTGCCGTGGTGAAGGCGCCGAGGGCGATGGCCTTGCGGCTGCCGTGGTAGTCGGAGGAGCCGGTGGCCAGCAGGCCCAGCTCCCGGGCGAGGCCGTGCACTCGCTCGCGGGTGTCCGGGGTGTGGTCGGCGTGATCGGCCTCGACACCGTCGAGCCCGGCCGCCGCGAGATCGGCTATCGCGCTCTCGGGCAGGGTCTGGCCGCGCTTCGCGGCGAGCGGGTGCGCGAAGACGGCGACGCCGCCCGCACCCTTGATCAGCCGCAGCGCGTCGAAGGGGTCCAGCTCGTGCTTGCCGACGTACGCCCGCCCGTCGTTGGCGATCCACTCCTCGGTGAAGGCGTCGGAGACGGTCTCGACGACGCCCGCCTCGACCATGGCGGCGGCGATGTGCGGACGGCCCACGGAGCCGTCGCCCGCGATCCGCGCCACCTGCTCCCAGGTGACGGGGACGCCCATGCCGCGCAGCTTCTCCACGATGGCGCGGGCGCGCGGCACGCGGTCGTCGCGCAGGAGATCGCGCTCGCGGGCCAGCTCGGGCTCCGCCGGGTCGAAGAGGTAGGCCAGCATGTGCAGGCTGATGTCACCCAGGCGGCAGGAGAGCTCGGCCCCGGTGACGAGGGTGAGGCCCGCGGGCAGCGCCCGTACGGCCTCCGCGTGCCCGGCGACCGTGTCGTGATCGGTCAGCGCCACCACGTCCAGGCCCGCCGCCGCGGCGTTCCCGACCAGCTCCGCCGGGGAGTCCGTGCCGTCCGAGGCGGTGGAGTGGGTGTGCAGGTCGATGCGCACGGGAACGGTGCTCTCTCTTCGGACGGTGACGCACGGGCGTTCCCAGGATAGCCGCCGGACGCCGTGCCCCTGTCAGGAGATCAGTCGTGGGGAGAGCGCGCCGCAGGGCAGCAGGTCCACCTCGGCGCCCGCGTCGCGCAGGTCGGTGAGGACCAGCTCGTCGTAGAGCATGAGCCCGGACTGCTCGGGCCAGACGATCGCCCACAGCCACAGGCCGCGCGCCTCCCCCGCGAAGACCGCGCGGTCGTCGGGGGTGCCGCCCACGTGCCAGAGGGGGGTGGGACGTCCGGCGGCGAGGACCTTCACGTGCGGGGGCTTCTCGACCTGGATGCCGGGGCCCGGGTCGGGGCCCTCGATGCCCGCGTACCGCGCGCCGAGGCCCACGCCGAGCTCCTCGGAGATCAGCAGCAGCTCGCCGGGGCCGCCCAGCGGCCCGGGGCCCGAGCAGGCGACGACGGTGGCGCGGCCCCCGCTGCGATCGTCGCCCGCGCTGGCGACGCCGGTGAAGAGCCACCCCACGGGCAGCGGCCAGGGCATCCATACGGGGACCTGGGTGCGGCCGACGACGACGGCGAGCGCCTCCACGCTGGGCGGGATGACCGGCTGGAGCGGGTGCACCGTGCCGTGCACGCCGCACTGCCAGGTGTCGGCGAAGAGACCGGGCGCCCTGACCCGGCTACCGCACTTCGGGCAACTGGGTTCGCCCCTCATGAGCCTTAACGGTCCTACCAGCCTGGCGTCGCGTCAAGGACGATCACCCGGCTGGACGGCCGCGCGGCGTCGCGCACCTCATATAGATGTAGCTTGCATTAGTTAGCCAAGCTAATTTATTGTGTGTATACGTCAACGACTTTCAGGGATCGCATCGAAGGAGCGAGAAGGCATGAGTGGTGATCCGTTCGACGAGGGCGGCGGCAGCATCCTGCGCCAGCCGAAGGCCGTCTGGGCGACGGCCGGCGCGTCCGTCGTCGCGTTCATGGGCATCGGGCTGGTCGACCCGATCCTCCCCTCCATCGCCAAGGGGCTCGACGCGGGCCCGAGCCAGGTCTCGCTCCTGTTCACCTCGTACTTCCTGATCACCGCCGTCGCGATGCTGGTGACCGGGTTCGTCTCCAGCCGGATCGGCGGGAAGAAGACGCTGCTCGCCGGGCTCGCGCTCGTCGTGGTCTTCGCGGCCCTCTCCGGAACCTCGGGCTCCGTCGGCGAGCTGGTCGGCTTCCGCGCGGGCTGGGGCCTGGGCAACGCGCTCTTCGTCTCGACCTCGCTCGCCGTGATCGTCGGCGCGGCGGCCGGCGGCAGCGCGGCGGCGATCCTGCTCTACGAGTCGGCGCTCGGCCTCGGCATGGCGTGCGGCCCGCTCGTGGGCGCCGTGCTCGGCGACGCGAGCTGGCGCTTCCCCTTCTTCGGCACGGCCGTCCTGATGGCCATCGGCTTCCTCGCGATCACGGCGTTCCTCAAGGAGCAGCCCAGGCCCGCGCGGAAGACCTCGCTGCTCGACCCGGTCAAGGCGCTGGGCCACGGCGGGCTGGCCTCCGCCGCCGCCTCGGCCTTCTTCTACAACTACGCCTTCTTCACGGTGCTGGCCTTCACACCGTTCGTGCTGAACATGTCGCCGTACCGCTCGGGTGCCGTCTTCTTCGCCTGGGGCGTGCTGCTCGCCGTCTTCTCCGTACTGGTCGCGCCCCGGCTCCAGGAGCGCTTCGGCTCGCTGAGGGTGCTGGGCGGCTCGCTGATCCTGATGGCCGCCGACCTGCTGATCCTGGGGTACGGCAACCACACCACGGCCGTCGTCGGCACGATCGTCTCCGGCGCCTTCATCGGGCTCAACAACACCGTCTACACGGAGCTCGCGCTCGGCGTCTCCGACGCGCCCCGGCCCGTGGCGAGCGCGGGCTACAACTTCGTACGGTGGTTCGCCGCGGCGGCGGCACCGTTCCTGGCACCGAAGATCGAGGAATGGACCGACATCCACATCCCGTTCGTGGTCGCGGCGGTGGCCGCTGTGATCGGCGCCGCGATCGTGGGCGTACGGCGCGAGGCGCTCACGCTGGAGGCGGAGGAATTGCTGCCGGAGCACGATGCCGAGGCCTCCTCAGAGGTCCAGCCCGCTACGGCCTGAACCCCCGAGGGGCCCGCGCCTGAACAGGGGCTACCCCTGACCGTCTCGGTGCAGACTGCCGGTGAGCTACGGCTGGGCGCGCAGTTCCCCGCGCCCCTTCGGCCGAAGGGGCGCGGGGAACTGCGCGGGCAACCACGACGCGGCCGCGGCCTGCGGCGCACGGGCCGGGGCAGCCCCTGCTCAGCCCCTGAAAGAGGGGGCCTAGTCAGAGAGCGGTACGCCCTCCCGGCCCGGCGACCGCAGGTCCGTGCCGTGGCGGAGCCAGCGCTCCTGGAGGGCCTCGGCACCGTGGACCCGCTTCCAGGCCGCCTCGTTCGGCGTCATGGGCAGCAGGGGGAGGAAGCGGACCGGCTCCTTCGGGGGATCCAGCTCCAGGTCCTCGACCAGTCCGCCCGGCTCGGCGGCCAGCACCGAGGTGAAGGGGGCGCCGGGCCAGAGCGGTTCGCCGACGTCGAGGGAGTTGCCGGGCGCCACGACGACGCCCTCGACCTGCGGCGAGGCGGCGAGGACGGCGAGAGGGCGGAGGACCTGGTCGGTGTCGGCGCCGGCGCCCGCGCGTACGGAGAGCACCAGTTCGGCGCGGGGGCCGCGGTCCGGGTCGGCCAGGGCCGCCGTCGGCTCCGCCATCGGGGCGGCCGACATCCCGAGCGTCGCATACCGCACGATTCCGGACGGGGCGTCAAGGAAGCGGAGAACCTCGATCCGGTCGGTGCCGAGGAAGGTCACCGCGGCCCGCGCGTCGGGTTCGCCCAGCGCAGAGCGCAGCCGGGCCTCGACGAGAGTCAGAACGTCAGCCATCCCGCGAGCATAGATCGCGTAAGAACGCGGCAAAGACGCAGCCGCGTTGGAGGAAAGCGGCGAGTGAACGGTTCTGCGAGTGCTACCGTTGACCGCCGGTCAAGGCATGCAGACGTCGTCCCCCACGGGGGACCGGCCGGAGGAGGTGGGACTGACATGGATCCTAGTCGACCGTGCAGTACCAACCGCTCTTCCGACCAGGCTGCGTCCCCGCTCCCCTGAGGCCCTTCCTCCCCAGTGGCCGCACGGTGAAACCTCCTCAGTGAGCTTTTTCCGTCCGAGGGTTCGCACGACGGAAGGGCGTCCGAGTTCGCTTGATTCCGTCCGACAGCGAATGTCGTCGCCGCGGCCACATCGCGCGTGGTGCCCGCTTTGCGGACCTCCGGCTGGACGCGCCCAGCGCCGGTCGTAGGCCCCCGTTCCGGGCAGCGCTGCGCCCCCGGTCCGGACCGGCGACATGCACGGCACCGCGAAGGAGCCCCACATGTCGATGATCCGAGAACTGCGCGCGGCGGTACGTCCCGCGCTCCGCAAGGACACCCGTTCCCCGTACGCGTCGAGCGGTGTGGGCCACGTGTCCTGCAGCGCCGTGGTGGACTGCGCCGTCTACCGCGAAGGGCGGCGCGTCACCGACCACTTGAGCCCCGCCGACGCGCTGCGCCGGGTGCGTTCCGCCGACGGCCAGGCCCACTCCGACTTCGTCTGGATCGGCCTGCACGAGCCGACGGAGGAGGAGTTCTCCGGAATCGCGCAGGAGTACGGGCTGCACCCGCTCGCCGTCGAGGACGCGGTCCACGCGCACCAGCGGCCGAAGCTGGAGCGCTACGACGAGAGCCTGTTCACCGTCTTCAAGACCATCCACTACGTGGAGCACGCCGAACTCACCGCCAGCAGCGAGGTGGTGGAGACCGGCGAGGTCATGTGCTTCACCGGCAGGGACTACATCATCACCGTCCGGCACGGCGGCCAGGGCTCGCTGCGGGCGCTGCGCCACCGGCTGGAGGACGACCCCGAGCTGCTGGCCAAGGGCCCCTCGGCCGTGCTGCACGCCATCGCCGACCAGACCGTGGACGGGTACCTCGCGGTCGCCGACGCCGTCCAGGACGACATCGACGAGGTCGAGATCGACGTCTTCTCCGAGCGCACGGGCAGCGGCCGCCGGGGCGGGGACGCCGGGCGGATCTACCAGCTCAAGCGCGAGGTGCTGGAGTTCAAGCGCGCCGTCTCGCCGCTGCTGCGGCCGATGCAGATGCTCAGCGAGCGGCCCGTACGGCTGATCGACCCGGACATCCAGAAGTACTTCCGCGACGTCGCCGACCACCTCACGCGCGTCAACGAGCAGGTGCTCTCCTTCGACGACCTGCTCAACTCGATCCTCCAGGCCAACCTCGCGCAGGCGACCGTCGCGCAGAACGAGGACATGCGCAAGATCACCGCATGGGCGGCGATCTTCGCGGTGCCGACGATGATCGCGGGCATCTACGGCATGAACTTCGACTACATGCCCGAGACCGACTGGAAGTACGGCTACCCGACGGTTCTCATGGTCATCGCGGGGATTTGTTATGCGATCCACCGCGGTTTCAAGCGCAACGGCTGGCTGTAGCCTGCCGCCATGACGGAGACGCCGCAGACCCTGCCGCTGGACCGTGCCCTGATCGAGGAGGCCGCCAAGAAGTCGGGCCTCGTCTGGGTGCGCGGCCCTGAGGGACCGGCGCGCGCCCTCTGGCACGTCTGGCACGAGGGCGCGGTCTGCCTCGTCGGCACCGACGGGAGTACGGGCGCCGCCGCGGGCGAGCAGCCGCTCGGCGGCATGGGGCTGACCGACGGCGGCACCGCGACCGTCACCGTGCGCAGCAAGGACAAGGGCGGCCGGCTGGTCGCCTGGCCCGCGCGCGTCGTCGAGCTGACGCCGGGCGGCGAGGCGTGGGAGGCCACCGTGCCCGAGCTGAAGGGCAAGCGGCTGAACGCGCCGGACGCCGACACGATCACCGAGCGCTGGGCCCGCGAGTGCCGGGTGCTGCGCCTGGAGCCGACGGGCGAGCTACGGGAGTCCCCCGGGGCCATGCCGGACGTCTCGCACGCGGCGCCGCCGCTGGAGACGGCGGCCACCACGCGACAGCCCATTCCGGCGGGCCTCCCCCGGCTGCTGTTCCGCCGCAAGAAGCGCCGCTGAGCCCTGTCGGGCACCGGGAACGGGCTGCCCCTGTGTGTGCTTCGCGGACCGCGGGCGCGGGGTGGTCGGGCGCGCAGTTCCTCGCGCCCCTGCGGGGCGCTTCCCCTCAGTGCGCCGAGATGCTCCTGCCGTAGTCCACGACCTGGTCCTTGGACGGGGCCTCCAGGGCGAATTCGCTGTTCCAGCCGCTGAGGCGGACCGTGCCCGCGTCGCCGCCGCGCTGGAGCCTGAGCGGGTACGGGGAGCCCTTGAGGGAGACGTCCATCATGCCGCCGCGGCCCTTGCCCGCCTGCACCCGGACCGTCTTCACGCCCGAGACCGCGCCCCGTTCGCCCGTCGCGCGCTTGCCGTCCATCGCGAGCAGCCCGTCGAGCAGCACCCTCATGTCGGTGAAGCCGCTCAACTGGCGGTAGGCGGGGTCGCCGTGCGGGACCTTGACGTACTTGTCCTCCAGCTTGCCCGCCGCCGCGACGTCGCTCTTCGAGGGCGTGCCGCCGCCCTTCTTCTGCTTGGCCCAGAAGTCGGCGCCCGCCTTGAGGTAGAGGTCCTTGCGGACGCGCAGGAGCTGGAAGGTGGAGCCGCCCTTCGCCGAGACCTCGCCCATGCCGCCGTCCCGCTTGAGCTTCATGCTCAGCCGGTAGGTGTCACCCTTGCTGACCACGTTGCCGGTGACGCGCACCGCCTCGGCGCGCTGCGCCGCCTTGCGGGCCTTCATCTCGATCTTCGCCGGGGACAGCTTGCCCACGCCGTTGGTGCCCTTGTCGGGGTCCTCGCCGCCCCCGCCTCCGCCGCAGGCGGTGAGCACGGTCAGCCCCGCGCAGGCGACCCCGATCAGCGCTGCACTCCGCGGTGCGCGAGCGCGTCCTGTCACGGCGGCATCCTCCTGAGGTCGGCGGCTGGGCCGCACCCTACCCGGGCACCCGCCCGCTGTCGGAAGGCAGCCGTCCGGACCACCTCACGGCGGCCGGGCAGCGCCGGTCACGCTAGCCTGAATCCGGCATACCTCGGAAAAGAGGCAAACAGCCCCGATTCACCGGAACGGGGAACGGGGCACGAGGGACGAGAGACGAGGAGGCGGGCAGCACATGGCCGCAGGCGCTCCCCGGGTCTTCGTCTCGCACCTGTCCGGCGTCGCCGTCTTCGACCCGAACGGCGACCAGGTCGGCCGGGTCCGTGACCTCGTCGCGCTGCTGGGCGTACGGCGGCGGCTGCCCGCCGTCCTGGGGCTCGTCGTCGAGGTCGTCACCAGGCGCCGCGTCTTCCTCCCCATGACCCGGGTGACCGGAGTCGAGTCCGGCCAGGTCATCACGACCGGCGTGGTCAACATGCGGCGCTTCGAGCAGCGCCCCAACGAGCACCTCGTCCTCGGCGAGCTGCTGGACCGCCGGGTGACGCTCGTCGAGACGGACGAACAGGTGACCGTCCTCGACGTCGGCATGCAGCAGCTCCCGGCCCGCCGTGACTGGGAGATCGACCGCCTGTTCGTCCGCAAGGGCTGGGCCAGGGGCGGGGCGCTGCGCCGCCGGGGCGGCGAGACGCTCACCGTCGAGTGGGAGGCGGTCACCGGCTTCGCGCTGGAGGAGCCGCAGCAGGGCGCCGCGAACCTGCTGGCCGCCTTCGAGCAGTCCCGCCCCGCCGACCTCGCCAACGTGCTGCACCACCTCTCGGAGAAGCGCCGCTCCGAGGTCGCCGCCGCGCTGGACGACGACCGGCTCGCGGACGTGCTGGAGGAGCTGCCCGACGACGACCAGGTCGAGATCATCGGCAAGCTCCAGGACGAGCGCGCCGCCGACGTCCTGGAGGCGATGGACCCCGACGACGCCGCCGACCTGCTCTCCGAGCTGCCGGAGGGCGAGAAGGAGCGGCTGCTGGACCTGATGGAGCCCACCGAGGCCGCTCCGGTGCGGCGGCTGCTCTCGTACGAGGAGGGCACGGCGGGCGGCCTGATGACCACCGAGCCGATCGTGCTACGGCCCGACGCGAGCGTGGCCGAGGCGCTGGCCCGGGTCCGCAACGAGGACCTGCCCGCGCCGCTCGCCGCCCAGGTCTACGTCTGCCGCCCGCCCGACGAGACGCCGACCGGCAAGTACCTGGGGCTGATCCACTTCCAGCGGCTGCTGCGCGAGCCGCCCTTCACGCTCGTCAGCTCGATCATCGACACCGATCTGCTGCCGCTGCCGCCCGACACCCCGCTCCGCCCGCTCTCCAGCTACCTGGCGGCCTACAACATCGTCTCGGTGCCCGTCGTCGACGAGGGCGGACATCTGCTCGGCGCGGTCACCGTCGACGACGTCCTCGACCACCTGCTCCCCGACGACTGGCGCGAGGCCCGGAGCGCCGGCCATGGCTGAGCGGGAGAACCATGGCTGAGCGGGAGAAGCGGCACACGAGGCTGGACGTACCGCGCACGCCGCGGCGCAGCCTGCTGCCCGACTACGACCCGGACGCGTTCGGACGGATCTCGGAGCGGATCGCCCGCTTCCTGGGGACGGGGCGGTTCCTCGTCTGGATGACCGTCGTCATCATCGCGTGGATCGCCTGGAACGTGCTGGCCCCGGCCCCGCTGAAGTTCGACCCCTACCCGTTCATCTTCCTCACCCTGGCGCTCTCCCTCCAGGCGTCCTACGCGGCGCCGCTGATCCTCCTCGCGCAGAACCGCCAGGACGACCGGGACCGCGTCAACCTGGAGCAGGACCGTACGCGCAACGAGCGCAGCATCGCGGACACCGAGTTCCTCACCCGGGAGATCGCCTCGCTGCGGATGGGCCTCGGCGAGGTCGCCACCCGGGACTGGATCCGCTCCGAGCTCCAGGAGATGGTGAAGGAGCTGGAGCGGAACGCGGAGCGTGACGTAGACCGCTGACCCCGGCGCTACGGCCCTGCTGGGGGTCGGACTTACCATTCAGTCATGGCTACCGAGACCCACGACCCCACCCCCACCGAAGACGCGGTCCGCGCCGCGCTCGCGACGGTGAACGACCCGGAGATCCACCGGCCGATCACCGACCTGGGGATGGTCAAATCCATCGGCATCGCGCCCGACGGGGCCGTCGACGTCGGGGTCTATCTCACGGTCTCCGGCTGTCCGATGCGCGACACCATCACGTCGAACGTGAGCGAGGCCGTCCAGCGCGTCCCCGGCGTCACGCGCGTCAGCGTCGAGCTGGACGTGATGAGCGACGAGCAGCGCCGCGAGCTGGCGTCCTCGCTCCGCGGCGGCCAGGCCGAGCGCGAGGTCCCCTTCGCCCAGCCCGGCTCGCTGACCCGCGTCTACTGCGTGGCCTCCGGCAAGGGCGGCGTCGGCAAGTCCTCCGTGACCGTGAACCTGGCGGCGGCGCTGGCGGCGGACGGGCTGAAGGTCGGCGTCGTGGACGCGGACATCTACGGCCACTCCGTGCCGCGCATGCTGGGCGCCGAGGGCCGCCCGACGCAGGTCGAGGACATGATCATGCCGCCGTCGGCGTACGGCGTGAAGGTGATCTCGATCGGGATGTTCACGCCCGGCAACGCGCCGGTGGTCTGGCGCGGCCCCATGCTGCACCGCGCCCTCCAGCAGTTCCTGGCGGACGTCTACTGGGGCGACCTCGACGTCCTCCTGCTCGACCTGCCGCCCGGCACCGGCGACATCGCCATCTCGGTCGCCCAGCTCATCCCGAACGCCGAGATCCTCGTCGTCACCACGCCGCAGCAGGCCGCCGCCGAGGTGGCCGAGCGGGCGGGCTCGATCGCCGTGCAGACGCACCAGAAGATCGTCGGTGTCATCGAGAACATGTCCGGGATGCCCTGCCCGCACTGCGACGAGATGATCGACGTCTTCGGCACCGGCGGCGGCAAGAACGTCGCCGAGGGTCTGACCCGGACGACCGGCGCCGAGGTGCCCGTCCTGGGCGGCATCCCGATCGACATCCGGATGCGCGAGGGCGGCGACGAGGGCAAGCCCGTCGTGCTGAGCGACCCCGACTCCCCCGCGGGCTCCGCGCTGCGCACTATCGCGGGCAAGCTGAGCGGCCGCCAGCGCGGCCTGTCGGGCATGTCGCTGGGGCTGACCCCGAGCAACAAGTTCTGACCGTACGCGCGGACCGTACGCATGTGTAAGGGGCGCCCACCCATGGTGAGCGCCCCTTACCGGTACCGGTACCGGTACGTCAGTTGTCGTACTCGGTGATGTCCTTCACGACCGCGAAACCCAGTCCGTACGCGCTCATCCCGCGCCCGTACGCGCCGACGTGCACGCCCTCCTGTGCCGACCCCGCGAGCACCCAGCCGTACTCGGACTCGCGGTAGTGGAAGTCGGTCGGCACGCCGTCGACCGGCAGCGAGAGCGTGTTCCAGCCGGAACCGCCCAGGTCGTCGGCGAGCTCCCAGGCCACGCTCGTCTGCTGGTCCAGCCAGTCCTGGCGCAGGGCCAGCTCCATCTCCAGGGGCCAACTGCACGAGAGCAGCCCCGAACCCGCCAGCCACGCGGCCGTCGAGACCGAGGTCGCCTCCAGCACACCTGTGCCGTCCGCGCTCCGCCGCACCGGGCGGCTGGCCACGGTCACCACGACCGCGAAGCTCTGGCCGTCGGGGCCGGTCTCGCCCCGGAGCGAGGGCTCCACACCGTGACCGGTCGAGCCGTGCTCGACCGTGCCGTCGGCGGCGGTGCCCACCTGCATCAGCCAGCGCGGCCCCGTGAAGGCCGCATCGAGGCCGTACCACGGAAAGGCGGCCATCAGAAAGCCGTCCACCGCCCGCCGCGCGCCGGGTACGCCCGGCGTGGCGGGCCCGGATTCACCGGCTACCCGACTCGTCGTCTCCATCTGTGCGACGCCTCCTCATTGGCCTGTGCCATGGGCTGCCAGTTCCCCGTTCGGATGGCGACCCCGGACACAGGGAGGATAGCCACATGGGTCCGCCGTGTCGGGCATGCCCGGGGGACCGGACGGCGGGACGAGGGGCGAGATGGGCCTCTAAGGACTCAGATGTCCCACTCCTGGGCTCCGCCCGCACGGGTCGGACGGTCCTGTCAGGTGGCGTCGGCGTCGAAGGGCGGCGGGTCGGTCTTGCGCAGCGCGTCGCCGCCGCGCGCGTCGCGCTGGGCGGGGGGCGTGTCGGAGGACGAGGACGCCGACGAGGAGCTGTCGCCGTCCTTGCTGAGGCTCATCCGGCCGCCGTTCGCACTGCCCGCGCTGCCGTTGGCACTCCCGTTGGCGCTGCCATTGGCGCTGCCGTTGGCGCTCTCCTTGCCGTTCACCGAGTCGGTGACCTCGGCGAGATCCTTGCGCAGGTCGAACCCGTTCTGGATCTCCTTGATGCCCAGGTCGTCGTTCTCCATCAGGTGCTTGCGCGCGAAGTTCTTGGGGTTCAGGTCCTCGAACTCGAAGTCCTTGAACTCGGGGCCCAGTTCGGACCGGATGTCTTCCTTCGCGTTGTCCGAGAACTGGCGCACCTTGCGGATGAACGACGTGACGTCCTGGATCACCTTGGGCAGCTTGTCCGGCCCGAAGACGAGCACGGCGAGGACGATGAGCGCCAGCAGTTCCAGGGGTCCTATGTCGAAGAACACCGTGCAGCTCCCTCAGTACGTCCACAGCCGGTACGGCCAGATGTCACGGTACCCGCACTCGCCCCCGGCGCGGGAGCCCGCCCTGCCTCTCTCTCGGTCCCCTCCCGTTCCTCTTCCGGTCCCCTCACTCCCCGCCGCTCCCGGAGCCCAGGGTCACCTTCACCTCGCGCGTGTCGCCGTCGCGCCGCACCGTGAGCGCGAGCTTGTCGCCGGGGCGGTGGCTGCGGATGCGCACGATCAGCTCCTCGCCGCCGTGCACCGCCGTGCCGTCCGCCGCGGTGACGACGTCGCCCTCCTTGAGTCCGGCCTTGTCGGCGGGGCCGTCGGGCGTGACGGCCTTCTCGCCGCTGTCCTGGGCCCCGATGCGGGCGCCGTCGCCCTCGTACTCCATGTCGACCGTGATTCCGATCACGGGGTGGGTCGCCCGCCCGTCGTTGATCAGCTCCTCGGCGACCCGGCGGGCCTGGTTGACCGGGATGGCGAAGCCGAGGCCGATGCTGCCGCCGCTGGTGTTCCCGGGCAGCCGGGAGCCGCCGTCCGCCGGTTTCAGCGCGCTGGTGATCCCGACGACGCGGCCCTTGGTGTCCACGAGCGGGCCGCCGGAGTTGCCCGGGTTGATCGGGGCGTCGGTCTGGAGCGCGTCGACGTAGCTCGTCTCGCTGCCGCTCTCCTCGCCGCCCGCGGTGATGGGGCGGCGGGTGGCGCTGATGATGCCGGTGGTCACGGTGCCGTCCAGGTCGAACGGGGAGCCGATCGCGACCACGGGGTCGCCCACCCGGACGGAGCCCGAGTTGCCCAGCGGGAGCGGCTTGAGGCCGGAGATGCCCGAGACCTTCACGACTGCCAGGTCGTAACCGCTGTCCTTGCCGACGACCTCGCCGCGCGCGGTCTGGCCGCCGTGGAACTTGACCTGGACGGAGTCGCCGGAGCGCGCCGAGCCGACCACGTGTTCGTTCGTGAGGATGTGGCCGCGCCGGTCGAGCACGAAGCCGGTGCCGGTGCCCTGCTCCTGCTCCTGTCCCTGCTCTCCGTCCTGCTTCCCCTGGCCTCCCCCGCGCGCGTGCAGGGTGACCACGCCCGGCAGCGCCTGCCGCGCGATGCCCGCGATGGTGCCGGGCGCGCGGTCGTTCTTGCCGCCCCTGCGCTCCTCGGGGGCCTGCGGCAGCTCGACGTCGCTGACATTGCCGTTCCGCTCGACGTACGCCCCGATCAGGCCGCCCGTGCCGCCCGCGACCAGCGCCAGCGCGAGGGCGCCGACGACGACCCCGCCGCGCCCCCGCCGCCGCCCCGGAGGGACGGGCACGGGCGCGGGGACGGTGGCGGTGACGGGCACGGGGGCAGGCGCGGCGGCGGGCACCGGGGCGGGTACGGGCGCCACGGGGCCCGGCGCCGGGCCGTGCGCGGGGCCCGCCGGGACCGGGGGCGGGCCCGGTTCGGGGTGCGGGGTCTGGCGGGGCACCGTGGGAACCCCGTACGGCGGGGTGGTCGCGGGCGAGTACGCCTGGACGCCGTGCGGCGG
This sequence comes from Streptomyces sp. NPDC048172, assembly GCF_043202595.1. Classification (NCBI taxonomy): domain Bacteria; kingdom Bacillati; phylum Actinomycetota; class Actinomycetes; order Kitasatosporales; family Streptomycetaceae; genus Streptomyces; species Streptomyces sp. NPDC048172. The sequence continues at coordinate 935,016 of NZ_JBIDAT010000001.1, read as the reverse complement.
CGTCGCCGACGGGAGCTGCACGGGCGGGGCGGGCGCCCAGGGACCGGGTCCCCCGTACGGGGGTGTCGCGTAGGGGTCCTCGCCGTGCAGGGGCTTGGGCGGGCCCGAGGGTACGGTCCCGGGCTCGGGGACCCGTCCCGTCCCCGTACGCCCGGACGCGGGCCCCTGAGCCGTCTCCGGGACCTCGTCCCGCGGTTCGTCCCGCGGCTCCGTGGAGGGCTCCGTCGAGGACTCCGCCGGAGCGGGCGCCGCCTCTGGGGCGGGCCCCCCGCGCGGGCGGCTCCACCACTGCGGCCTGGGCCTGGCGGCCTTCCCCTCGTCCATGCTCTCCCCACTGTTCACCGCGCGACCGGCTTGCCGGTAGGCGATTCAACCAGGTACGGGGAGCCCCGCACAGCGGCGCGAGGCGTCAGCGGCCCGGCGGGGCGGCCGTGACGGCGGGGGCCGCGGGCGCCGTCGCCATCGGGGTGCGGCCCGGGATGGCGCCGAGCGGCACGGCGTCGGCCGTCGTCCCCGACCCGGCGCCGGACGCGCCGGACGCAGTCTCCGGCCTCGGCGCGGGCACGGGGCGCTGCAGCCGGGGCGTCAGGGAGCTGAACGCGGAGTAGGCCGAGAGCGAGGGCGCCGAACTGATCTGCGACGGCCAGCCGCTCGCGCCCGTGGCGGGCGAGGTCGCGCCGGGGCCCGGGGCGCCGGAGCGCAGCAGGGAGCCGGAGGAGCCCGCGAGGGAGAAGAGCGGGGTCTGCGAGGAGGGCGCGGGCGGACCCGCCGCTGTCCTGTCCCCGGCCTTCGAACCGGAGCCGCCGCTCCCGGCCGCGAACGTCGAGGCGGAGAGGGAGGCGGCGGCGCTGGCGCTCAGCACGCCCGCGCGCAGCCGGTGCTCGCCGCCCGCGCGGCGCCTGTTGTCCCTGTTGTCCCGGCTGTCCCTGGCCGTGGCGCCGGAGCCCGAGGACGCCGAGCGCACGGGTCCGGCCGAGGTGCCGGAACCGTCGCCGGAGGCAACCGGCGAGCCTCCGGCGGCACCGGAGGTCAGCGCCCCGCCGATGGCGAGGGCGGCCAGGGAGAACGCCCCCGCGGCGGCGAAGGCGAAGCGCCGCCCGCGCGAGGCGGCGCGCTCGGCACGGTCCACTCGGTGGACCTCGTGTATCCGGAAGCCGCGGTGCGGGGTGAGGGGGCTGCGCGCGCCGGTCCGGCCGACGGGCAGGTGGTCGAACGCCCAGGGCGACCGGCCGCCCGTACGGACCGTCGGCAGCCCCGTTCGTTCATCCGCGTCCGGGCTCACCTCCGCGCCGGGGCCGCGGGGCGCGTCCCGGTCGATGTCGTCGTCATCGGCGAAGGCACCGGGACCGCCGGGGCCCCCTGGGCCGAGGGGTCCGCCGGGTCCCGGGCGCATGGCGTCGCCGCCCGCGGGCAGCCCCTGGAGGCGCGCGAGCAGGCCGTCCGAGGGCGGGGGCGGGGCGGTGTCCGCGAAGACGTTCTTCAGCCGGCGCTGGGCGTCGGCCTCCGCCTTGCAGCTCCAACAGGTCGCCAGGTGCGAGAGCACCCGCTCCCGTGCGTCATGACCCAGCTCTCCGTCCACGAGGGCGGCGAGCCGGTCGCCAAGATGGTGCTCTGCGGGCGTCACTCAACCCCCACCTCCCCGGAACGGGCGGCAGGCACCACCGCGCTCAGCGCGCGCTGCTGCTCGGCCCGCGCCGCGGGGGAACGGTGCTGGAGGGCCTTGCGCAGGTGCGAGCGGCCGCGGTGGATGCGGCTGCGGACGGTGCCGAGCTTGACCCCGAGGGTGGCGGCGATCTCCTCGTACGACAGCCCCTCGATGTCGCAGAGCACGACGGCGGCGCGGAACTCGGGCGCGAGGGTGTCCAGGGCCTGCTGCACGTCGGCGTCGAAATGCGTGTCGTTGAAGTGCTGCTGCGGGGTGGGCTCGCGGCTGGGCAGGCGCTCGGCCGCGTCGTCCGCGAGGGCGTCGAAGCGGATGCGCTGCTTGCGCCGCACCGTGTCCAGGAACAGGTTCGTGGTGATGCGGTGCAGCCAGCCCTCGAAGGTGCCCGGCGTGTACGTCGAGAGGGAGCGGAAGACACGGACGAAGACCTCCTGGGTGAGGTCCTCGGCATCGTGCTGGTTTCCGGTCAGACGGTAAGCGAGGCGGTAGACCCGTGTGCTGTGCGTGCTGACGATCTCCTCCCATGACGGAGGGGTCCACGCCTGCATGTCCGCATCGGTGTCGAAAGTCGCCGTGGTCGCGGAGTCGGCGGTGCGGGACTGGTCAGCATTGTTGGTCACGGATTTCGGCTGGCCCGCCGGCCTGACGAATCGCCTGAGCAATCCCCGGTCACGAGCGGCAGCCGCACCTCCCCTGTCGGCTCTGGTGGTGTCCAGTGGAGCCCCTACCATAGCCACATCTCCCGTTAGCTCCGGATAAGCATTTTTGCCCGCCTTTTGCGAAGGCTGCCGGGCTCTGCTCTGCTTGCCAGCTTCCGTTCTTCTCTGTGCTCCTCAACGTCCGGTCCCATCAGCAGGTTCCCCGACCAACGGATACAGTCACGATTGCGTGGAGGACGGGGACAGGAGAAGGCCATTACCGGCAACCGGCAGACGAGCTGGGCGTTCGCCGACGCGTACGGCGCCGAGCTGGTCGAGACCGCCGAGAGCGAAGCGCTGCGCTGGGCCAGCGAACGGGCCCGGGAGGCAGGGCTCCGTTCGGTGTCCCCGGGCACGGGCGCGGCGCTGCGGATGCTGGCGGCGACGGCGGAGGCCAAGTCCGTCGCGGAGATCGGCACCGGCACCGGGGTCTCCGGCATTCACCTGCTGCACGGCATGCGCGCGGACGGCGTGCTGACGACGGTCGATATCGAGCCGGAACGGCAGCAGTTCGCGCGAGAGGCATTCCGCGCCGCCGGATTCGCGGGAAACAGGGCGAGATTCATCCCCGGTCGCGCACTGGACGTACTTCCCCGTCTCGCCGACGGCGGATACGACCTGGTCTTCTGTGACGGGGATCGCACGGAGTGCCTGGACTATCTCGGCGAATCGTTGCGGCTGTTGCGCCCCGGCGGACTCATCTGCTTCGCGGGGGTGTTCGCGGACGGGCGCACGATCGACTCCGCGGCGCAGCCCGCCGAGGTCCTCCGCCTCCGTGAACTGCTGCGCACGGTGCGTGAGAGCACCGCGCTGGTCCCCTCGCTGCTGCCGGTCGGCGACGGCCTGCTGTGCGCGGTCAAACGCGGAGAGTGAGCCGGGAAAGCGACGGGGAAACCGGTGAATACAGAGCCGCCCCGGAGCGAACGAACGCTCCGGGGCGGATACGAGACGGGCTCAGCCGCAGACCTTCTTCAGCTCTTCGCCGAGAGCCGTCGCCTCGTCCGGGGTCAGCTCGACGACGAGTCGCCCTCCGCCTTCGAGCGGAACGCGCATGACGATGCCCCGCCCCTCTTTGGTCACCTCGAGCGGACCATCGCCCGTCCGCGGCTTCATAGCCGCCATGCTCGTTCCCCTTCCTGGCCGTCCATCCATCCGTCCGTCCGCAACGGTTCCACGCCCGAAAGAGGGCAAGGTGTCACCGGCATCGAACACATTGCTTCCCGGCCATTATCCCGCATGGCACGACCCAATGACCAACATCAGTCCGCATCTCTTCTGCCCTGGCCGCACACAAAACCCCCCAATGTGGCGATGAGACTGCGATACTGCCCCGCTTCACACGCCGTACGGACCGCTCCGGGTTTGACGCAGCTCACACCCGAAGGACCCGCCGGGCGGCCGACGGCCTCTGTCCGGCGCCGGTGATCTACGCCATGCTGGCCCCATGTCCGACACCGTGCTCTACGAAGTGACCGACGGCCTGGCGACGATCACGCTCAACCGGCCCGAGGCGATGAACGCGCTGAACAACGCGACCAAGGACGCGCTCCGCGACACCCTGCGGCAGGCCGCGGACGACGACGGGATCCGCGCCGTGCTGCTCACCGGCAGCGGCCGTGCCTTCTGCGTGGGCCAGGACCTCAAGGAGCACACGGAGTCGCTCCAGAAGCACGGCGGCAGCGCGCTGAACACGGTCGAGGAGCACTACAACCCCATCACCCTCGCCCTCGCCACCATGCCCAAGCCGGTGGTCGCGGCCGTGAACGGGGTCGCGGCGGGCGCGGGCGCCGGGTTCGCCTTCGCCGCCGACCACCGGATCATGGCGGACACCGCGGCGTTCAACACCTCCTTCGCGGGGGTGGCGCTGACCGCCGACTCGGGCGTCTCCTGGACGCTGCCCCGGCTCGTCGGCCCCGGCCGCGCGGCCGACCTGCTCCTCTTCCCGCGCAGCGTGAAGGCGCCGGAGGCGCTGGAGCTGGGCCTCGCCGGCCGCGTCGTCCCGGCGGACGAACTCGCGGAGGCGGCGGCCGAGACGGCCCGCCGCCTCGCGGACGGACCGACCCTCGCCTACGCCGCGCTCAAGGAGTCCCTCGCCTACGGTGCCTCGCACTCGCTCGCGGAGACCCTGGAGAAGGAGTCCGAACTCCAGCTGCGGGCCGGGGCCTCGGAGGACCACAAGGCCGCCGTCGAGGCGTTCGTGAAGAAGGAGCAGCCGCGCTTCACCGGGCGGTGACGGTTTCCCTGGCCCAGCACTCCGCCAAGTGATCGTTGACGAGACCGCACGCCTGCATCAGCGCGTACGCCGTCGTGGGGCCGACGAAGCGGAAGCCGCGCTTCTTCAACTCCTTGGACAGCGCCGTGGATTCCGGGGTGAGGGCCGGGACGTCGCCGAGGGTGCGGGGCGCGGGACGGGCGCTGTGGTCCGGCGCGAACGACCAGATCAGCCGGTCCAGCTCGCCCGGGCTCCACTCGGCGGCCACCCGCGCGTTGGCGAGCGCGGCAGTGATCTTGGCGCGGTTACGGACGATGGCGGGGTCGGCGAGCAGCCGGCGCTCGTCCTCCTCCGTGAAGGTGGCGACCTCGGCGATGCGGAACCCGGCGAAGGCGCTGCGGAAGCCCTCGCGCTTGCGGAGGATCGTCAGCCAGGACAGGCCCGACTGGAACGCCTCCAGGCACAGCCGCTCGTAGAGCGCGTCGTCCCCGTGGACCGGGTGGCCCCACTCGGTGTCGTGATACTCCGCGTAATCCTCCGCCGTGGTGCCCCAGGGGCAGCGCGGGCGCCCGTCGGGGCCCGCCACCGGGCCGCCCTGAGCAGCCTTCTCCGGCTCCTTCTCCGGCTCCGTCCCCGTCACCGTCTCCGTGCTCATCGCTCCGCTCCTCCCTGGCCGGGCGCCTCCGGGCCGTCCAGCGGCCCCGCGGGGCGCCCGGGTGCCTCGGCCGTCCCGGGGACGCTGTCGCGCGGCTCCGTCCCCTCGTCGGGCCCCTCACCACGCCCCATGGCGACGGCCTGCGCCCCCGCGAGGGCGGTCTCCAGCTCGGCGATACGGGCGTCCCGCTCGGCCAGCTCGGCGCCGAGTCTGTCCAGCACGTCGTCCACCTGATCCATCCGGTAACCCCGCGGGGCCACCGGGAGACGGAGCCCCACCACGTCCGCGTGGCCCACGGGGCGGTCGGGCGGCAACGGCTCGTCCAGCAGATCGGGCGGGGCGTCCGCCAGCCCGCCCGCAGCGGCACTGCCCTGTCCGTCACCGCTCCCCACGACGGCGAGCGTGACCGCGGCGACGACCACGACGAGCGTGATCAGCAGGAACCAGTACACCGAGAACTCCCGAAGCGCTTCCGGATGTCAATGAACCCCGATCGTGCCATGCCCCACCGACAGTTATGGTCGGCGGCGGGGACAGAGACCGAGAGGATGGCTGATGCTGCGCCTGGGCACGCGTGAGTTCGGCGACGACGAGCCGGTGATCATGGCGATCGTGAACCGGACGCCCGACTCCTTCTACGACCGCGGCGCCACCTTCCGGGACGAGCCCGCGCTCGACCGGGTGGAGCAGGCCGTGTCGGAGGGCGCCGCGATCATCGACATCGGCGGCGTCAAGGCCGGTCCCGGCGACGAGGTCACCGCCGAGGAGGAGGCCCGCCGCACGGTCGGATTCGTCGCCGAGGTGCGGCAGCGCTGGCCGGACGTCGTGATCAGCGTGGACACCTGGCGGCACGAGGTCGGAGAGGCCGTGTGCGAGGCGGGCGCCGATCTGCTGAACGACGCGTGGGGCGGCGTGGACCCCCGGCTGGCCGAGGTCGCCGCGCGCCATGGCGCCGGGCTCGTGTGCACGCACGCGGGCGGGGCCGAGCCGCGTACGCGCCCGCACCGGGTGGCGTACGAGGACGAGGGCGGGGTCGTCGCCGACATCCTCCGCGTCACCACCGGGCTGGCGGAACGGGCCGCGTCCCTGGGCGTACGCCGCGACGGCATCATGATCGACCCCGGGCACGACTTCGGGAAGTCCACGCGGCACTCCCTGGAGGCCACGCGCGAGCTGGGCCGCATGACGGAGACGGGGTGGCCCGTGCTGGTCTCCCTGTCGAACAAGGACTTCGTCGGCGAGACGCTCGACAAGCCGGTGAAGGAGCGGCTCATCGGCACCCTGGCCACGACGGCGGTCTCGGCCTGGCTCGGCGCCCAGGTCTACCGGGTGCACGAGGTGGCGGAGACCCGTCAGGTGCTGGAGATGGTCTCCTCGATCTCCGGGTACCGCCCTCCCGCTGTTGCCCGGCGTGGGCTGGCCTGATCCTGGTCCGGCGGATTTCCGCTGCCCCCTTCTCGGGGACGGGCAGGGGGTGCCCCTGCCCGTGTCCCCGGTCCGCGGCTGCCGCCGTGGCTCGGCGCGCAGTTCCCCGCGCCCCTGAAGCGGCCCCTTCGGGGCGCTTCAGCCGCTAGACGCCGACTTCCTTCGTCACCAGGTCGATCGCCTCGTCCATGTCGTCCGTGACGTGGAGGAGGTCCATGTCGCGGGGCGACGCCTTGCCCGTGGCGACCACCGAGTCGCGGACCCAGTCGATCAGGCCCTTCCAGTACTCCGTGCCGCACAGCACGATCGGGAAGCGCGTGACCTTCTTCGTCTGGGTGAGGGTCAGGGCCTCGAACAGCTCGTCCAGCGTGCCGAGCCCGCCCGGCAGCACCACGAAGCCGCTGGCGTACTTCACGAACATCGTCTTCCGCACGAAGAAGTAGCGGAAGTTCACGCCGATGTCGACGTACTTGTTCATGCCCTGCTCGAAGGGCAGCTCGATGCCGAGGCCGACCGAGGTGCCGCCCGCCTCCAGCGCGCCCTTGTTCGCCGCCTCCATGGCGCCGGGGCCGCCGCCGGTGATCACCGCGAACCCGGCCTCCGCGAGGGCACGCCCGATGCGGACGCCCTGCTCGTACTCCGGCGCGTCCACGGGCGTACGGGCCGAGCCGAAGACGCTGACCGCCGGGCCGAGCTCGGCGAGGGCGCCGAAGCCCTCCACGAACTCGGACTGGATGCGCATCACGCGCCACGGGTCCTGGTGGATGAAGTCGGAGGGACCCGCGGTGTCGAGCAGCCGCTGGTCGGTGGTGCCGGGCTGGACCTGCGTACGGCGGCGCACCACCGGCCCCAGGCGCTGCTCCTTGGGCCCTCCGGGCTCCTTGTCCGCCCGCTGCTCCCGCCCGTCCGCGTTCTCCTGGTTGCCCGCGCCGTCCGGGCTGTCCGCGCTGGTCATGTAGCGCTCCCTCCGCCTGCGATCTTTCCGCTTCAGGGTACGCAGGCGGAGATGGACTCCGACGAAAAACCGGACAAAGGAGCGGGGTTCTCAGCGGGTCCTCAGGCTGTCAGCCAGGACCTGAGGCGCTCCGCACACGCGGTGATGAGGGGCGTTTCCACCCTTTCATCCCGCTTGTGCGCGAGGTTCGGGTCACCCGGGCCGTAGTTCACGGCGGGCACGCCCAGGGCGCTGAAGCGCGAGACGTCCGTCCATCCGTACTTCGGCCGCGGCTCGCCGCCGACCGCCTCGATGAAGGCGCGCGCCGCCGGGTGCGAGAGCCCCGGGAGCGCGCCCGGCGAGGAGTCGTCCAGGACGAACTCCGCGACGCCGCAGCCCTCGAAGACCTCGCGGACGTGCGCGAGCGCCTCCTCCTCGCTCCGGTCGGGCGCGAAGCGGTGGTTGACCGTGACGGTGCAGACGTCCGGGATGACGTTGCCCGCGACGCCGCCCTCGACACGGACCGCGTTCAGCCCCTCGTGGTACTCCAGCCCGTCGATCACCGGCCTGCGCGGCTCGTACGCGGCCAGCCGGGCCAGGACCGGGCCCGCCGCGTGGATCGCGTTCTCCCCCATCCAGCCGCGCGCCGAGTGCGAGCGGACGCCCTCCGTCCGCAGCAGCACCCGGAGGGTGCCCTGGCAGCCGCCCTCCACCTGCGCGTACGAGGGCTCCAGCAGGACGGCGAAGTCGCCCGCCAGCCAGTCGGGGTGGGCTTCGGCGACATGGCCGAGGCCGTTGAGATGGGCGGCGACCTCCTCGTTGTCGTAGAAGACGAACGTCAGGTCGCGGTTGGGCTCCGGGACCGTGGCGGCGACGTGGAGCTGGAGGGCGACGCCGGACTTCATGTCGCTCGCGCCGCAGCCCCACAGCACGCCCTCGTCGTCGAGGCGGGAGGGCACGTTGTCGGCGATGGGCACGGTGTCGATGTGACCGGCGAGGATCACGCGCTCCGCGCGGCCCAGTTCCGTACGCGCCACGACGTTGTTGCCGTGCCGGTCGACGCGGAGGTGGGGCAGCTCGCGCAGGGCCGCCTCGACGGCGTCCGCGAGTGCCTTCTCGTCGCCGCTCTCGGACGGGAAGTCGATGAGTCGCGCGGTCAGCCGCGCGGGGTCCTGTCGCAGGTCGAGTGCGCTGTGGGGCATGGAGTCACCCTACGGGCAGCCCCCGTGCCCCGGCCCGGCCCCCGGGCCCGGGAAGGGGCACCCCCGCGCAGCGGCTACCTTGGTGCGCGTGCCCCTCTCAGGACCCGTTCGCACACTCCTTCCGACCGGCCGCGACAGGCTGCTCCGCGCCGCCGTGGCCTGCGTCGTGGCGCTCGGGCTCGCGGCCTATCTGGCCGTTTCGGGGATCTTCGGCAACGGGGACGGCGGACGGTGCACCGTGCGCGCCGCCGACGGCGGCGGGAGCTACTCGCTCGCCGCCGAGGCCGCGGCCAACGCCGCGACGATCGCCGCCGTCGCCTCGCGCCGCGGGCTGCCCGAGCGGGCCGTGACGATAGCGCTGGCGACCGCCATGCAGGAGTCCGGGCTGCGCAACATCACCCACGGGGACCGGGATTCGGTCGGCCTCTTCCAGCAGCGGCCCTCGCAGGGCTGGGGCACCGGGCAGCAGATCCAGGACCCGGTCTACTCGGCCGGGAAGTTCTACGACTACCTGGTGAAGGTCCCGGGCTACTCCCGCCTGCCCCTGACCGCCGCCGCGCAGCGCGTCCAGCGCAGCGGCTTCCCGCAGGCCTACGCGAAGCACGAGGCCGACGCCACTCTGCTCACCGCCGCGCTCACCGGACGCAACGCCGCCGCGCTGACGTGCACCACCGGCCGGGGCGACGGCAAGGACGAGCCGGGCGACCCGGAGCGCGTACGGGCGCAGCTCGTACGGGAGTTCGGCAAGGACGTGTTCGCACCGCGCCGGGACGACGAGGAGCTGACGCCGTCCGCACCGACGCCGACGGTGACCCCGGCGGCCGTACCGGCGGACGGGACGGCGGATGAGGCGGACGGCGCGGAGACCCGCGCGGCGGCGCACGGGGGCGCGAGCGCACAGGCCGCGCACCCCTCACTGACCGTTCCGGCGCACGAGCGGCGCCGGGGCTGGGTGCTGGCGCACTGGGCGGTGGCCAACGCCACGGACCTGCGCATCGAACGGGTCACGTTCCAGGGCCGCGTGTGGAGCGCGGACCGCGCGGGCGACGGCTGGCGCGTGACGGGCGGCGCACGGAGCGGGGAGCGGAGCACGGAACGCGACGTGGCGCTGCGGCTCGCCTCCGGCCGGTAGTACCGGGACGTCCCCCGTACGAGGGAGGCGGGACGGCCGCGCGCTGACGCCGTCCCCCGTCGGGCGGACACTCGCACGGGGAACCGAACTGCCCTGGAAGCGTGGCGTTCCCGTGCTCCGAGTTGATCAATGAACCGCACGGAATGCCCAGTTTGCGGCCGTCTCCGCCCGGGGCGCATTACCAATCCTTTACCCGCGCGGACCGCAACCTCAGCCCCGCTCCACGCGATAGGCACAGCGTCCGACCGGGCGACTTCCGGTCCGGCACCTGTGCACCACCTCCGCACCACCGAAGAAGCCGAAGACCTCTCTCCGTCAAAGGAGCACCATGCCTTTCCCCCTCACGCGCAGGATTGCCCAGACCGCGCTGCTGGCTGCCGCCGGTGCCGCGTCCGTGGTCGGCGCCGCCGGCGCGGCGAGCGCCGTCGACCTGCCCGCGGGCCCCACCACCTCGGGCCTGACGAACCTGGACGGCGAGGGTGCCGGCGAGACCGTGGACACCGCCGCGCGCGACACCACGGGGCTCGCGGGCAAGACCGGCGGCGAGACCGTCGAGAAGGCCGTCCCCGCGACGGGCAAGACCGTCGGTCACGCGGGCAAGACCCTCGCCCCGGCGGCCCAGAACCTCGCGGGTGAGGCCGCGGGCGAGGGCGGCGGCCTGGTCGGCCAGGCCACCAAGGACGGCCTGCCCACCGGCGGCCTGGGCCTGCCCGTCAGCAGCTGACCCACGGCGCGAGGCGCACGACACAGCGGTGAGGGGCCCGGATCCACCGGGCCCCTCACCGCTTTCGCACGCTGCAGGCCGCTGTCAGGCCGTTGTCAGACCGCCGTCAGGCGCCGTACCGCCGCCTCGACCCGCTCGTCCGTCGCCGTGAGCGCGACCCGGACGGAGCGGTCGCCCGCCGGGCCGTAGAAGTCGCCCGGCGCGACCAGGATCCCGCGCTTCGCGAGGTCGCCGACGGTGTCCCAGCAGGGCTCGTCGCGCGTCGCCCACAGGTACAGCGACGCCTCGCTGTGCTCGATACGGAAGCCCGCCGCCTCCAGCGCCCCGCGCAGCACCGTGCGCCGTGCCGCGTACCGCGCGCGCTGCTCCTCGACATGCGCGTCGTCGCCGAGCGCGGCCACCGTCGCGGCCTGCACCGGCGCGGGCACCATCATCCCGCCGTGCTTGCGGATCTGGAGCAGCTCGCCCAGGACCGCCGCGTCACCGGCCGCGAACGCGGCGCGGTAGCCCGCCAGGTTGGAGCGCTTGGAGAGCGAGTGGACGGCGACCAGGCCCTCGAACGAGCCGCCGCTCACGTCCGGGTGGAGCACCGAGACGGGCTCGGCCTCCCAGCCCAGTTCGAGGTAGCACTCGTCGCTCAGCACCAGCACGCCGTGCTCGCGCGCCCAGGCCACGATCCGGCGCAGCGTGTCCGCGCCGAGCACCCGGCCGGTCGGGTTCGAGGGCGAGTTGAGCCACAGCACCCTGAGCCCGGCCGGGTCGAGCTCCAGCGGGTCGTCGTACGGGACGGGCTCGGCGCCCGCGAGGCGCGCCCCCACCTCGTACGTCGGGTACGCCAGCCTCGGGAAGGCCACCCGGTCCCCCGGGCCGAGGCCCAGCTGGGTCGGCAGCCAGGCCACCAGCTCCTTGGAGCCGACGACGGGCAGCACGTTGGTGTGCGCGATGCCGCGCGCGCCGAGGCGGCGCTCGCACCAGCCGGTGAGCGCGTCACGCAGCGCGGCGGTGCCCCAGACGGTCGGGTAGCCGGGGCTGTCGCTCGCGTCGGCGAGCGCCCGCCGGATCAGCTCGGGCACCGGGTCGACGGGGGTGCCGACGGAGAGGTCCACGATGCCGTCGGCGTGGGCCGCGGCGGTGGTCTTGTACGGCTCCAGCCTGTCCCAGGGGAAGACGGGCAGCCGGTCGGAGACGGGGGGCACGGGGGCTCACTTTCTGGTGCGGGAAATGCCGCAGTCCCGTACGGCGCGGGCGGCGCCGTACGGGACTGCGGACTCACGCCGACGGAGGCGGAAATGCCTTAGGCGTCAGGACTCACTCGTCGTGCTCCTGCGGCGGCAGCGCGGCGATCACGGGGTGGTCCCGCTCGATCAGGCCGAGCTTGCTCGCGCCGCCGGGCGAGCCCAGCTCGTCGAAGAACTCCACATTCGCCTTGTAGTAGTCCTTCCACTCGTCAGGGGTGTCATCCTCGTAGAAGATGGCCTCGACCGGGCAGACCGGTTCGCAGGCACCGCAGTCGACGCACTCGTCCGGGTGGATGTACAAGGACCGCTGGCCCTCGTAGATGCAGTCGACGGGGCACTCCTCGATGCAGGCCTTGTCCTTCAGGTCGACACAAGGCTCCGCGATGACGTAAGTCACGCTGTCGTTCCTCCTCGATAGGGCTGGCGGGCCGGTGTCCGGCTCCGCCACGGGCGCGCGGGAGCGCTGCTTCGTTCGGACGGCGGCCGATGCCCACACCTAGTATCTCCGTTCCCGGGCACAAGACGAACAGGAGGGGCGGATAGAGCTGTGGAATTCACCACGGGCGGACGCCTTGAGGTCCGCATCACCTCTTCCGACGTGGGCAAACGCGTCTCGGTACGGTCATTGACGAACGCTCGCGAACGGCTCGGACGGTTCACCGACACGGTCGGAGTTCTCACATCGTGGACCGACGGCGTGCTGACCGTCACGCGCAAGGACGGTACGCACGTACGGATCGAGGAGGCGGCGATGGTCGCGGGCAAGGTCGTGCCCCCCACCCCCGCGCGGCGCCGCGGCATACCCGCGGCGAGCGTGCGCGAGCTGGTCACCACGGCGGCCCGCGGCTGGCCCTGCCTGGAGTCGGAGCAGCTCGGCGGCTGGACGCTGCGCGCGTCCGGAGGCTTCACCGCACGCGCGAACTCCGTGCTGCCGCTGGGCGATCCGGGGGTGGAGCTGGACGCGGCGCTGGAGCGCGTGGCGCGCTGGTACGGCGCGCGCGGGCTGGACGCGCGCGTCCAGGTCACGGCGGAGGACGACGCGCCGCTGGCACGGGAGTTGGACGAGCGCGGCTGGACCGCCGAGCGGCACGCGCTGGTGCGGGTGGGCGCCCTCGCGCCGCTCGCCGACCGGGAGCCGGACGCGCGCGTGGAACTGGCCCGCGAGCCCGGCGAAGCCTGGCTGACGCTCTACAACCGCGCGGGCGGCGCGCCCTCGGACACCGCCCGCAAGGTCCTGACCGGCGGCCCGTCCGTCTGGTTCGCGACCGTACCCGGGCAACCGGAGAACACCGGTCCGGCGGCCATCGGGCGCTGCGTGGTGGACGGCCGCTGGGCGGGCTTCGCGGCGGTCGAGGTCGCGCCGGAGCGGCGCCGTGAGGGGCTCGCCGTCGCAGTGATGGCCGAGCTGTCGCGCCGGGCGCTGGACGAGGGCGCCTCGGCGGCGTACCTCCAGGTGGAGACCGGCAACGCGGCGGCACGCGCGCTCTACGACCGGCTGGGCTTCGCCGACCACCACACGTACTTCTACCTCCGCGCCCCGCGGGACTGAGGCATGGACAGCGAGGAGAACAGGCGCCGCTTCACCGAGGCGGCCCGCGAGGAGCGGCCCGACCTGGCGCTGCTGTGCCTGCTGATCGGCGTCGAGGCCGCCGCGCACGCGGCCGTGCCGACCACGGGCGGCGACGGCACCGGCGACGTGCCGGTCGAGGTGCCGGGCGAGATCTCCGGCGAGGCGGGCGCCGACGCGGGCGCCGACGCGGTCGTCGACGCGGCCCAGATCGAACTCGACCGGCTGGCCGGACTGCTGCCGTACGAGCCCTCCCGTACGCCCGCGCAGTGGGCGACCGCGCTGGAGCGGCTGCTCGGCGACGAGCACGGCTTCCGCGGCGCGCCCGGCGACTACCGGCGGCTGGAGTCGTCCCTGCTGCATGCCGTGCTGCGGCGGCGGCGCGGGCTGCCCATCCTGCTGTCGGTGGTGTGGATCGAGGTCGCGCGCCGCGCGGGAGCCCCCGTGTACGGGGTCGCGCTGCCCGGCCACTTCGTCGTCGGCTTCGGCGACCCGGCGGGCGACCACGTCCTCGCCGACCCCTTCGCGGGCGGGCGCGCGCTCGCGCAGGGCGACGTGGACCTGCTGGTGGCGGGCGCGACGGGCGGGCGCGCTCCGCTGTCGGCGGCGATGCTCCAGCCCGCGGGGCCGCGGGAGATCGTGCTGCGGATCCTCAACAACGTCCGCGCGTGGGCGGGGGCCCGCCCCGAACAGTCCACCGTCCAGCTCTGGGCCGTCGAGCTCTCCCTGCTCCTCCCCCACCACCCGGCCCGCCTGCGCTACGAGCGCGCGGAACTCCTGGTGGAACGGGGTGACTTCGTGCGCGGGGCGCGGGAGATGGAGTCGTACGCGGATGTGGTGGCCGCGATGGAGCCCAACGCGGCGGAAAACATGCGCCGCGCGGCCCGCGCCGCGCGGGCCCGCCTGAACTAACCAGCCCAAGACTTCGGGGCTTGCCCGATCAGGGGCGCGGACCTGTGTCCGTCTTCCGGCTCCGCCGCGTGGGGGCTTGCCCCTGTTCCCTAGGGGCGCGGGGAACTGCGCGACAAGCCACGACGCGGCGGCAGCCCGCGAACCACAGCCCGGGGCACCCCGGGCGCGGCTCTTGCACGCGGGGCACCCGGCGTGGGGGGCTGCGCTTGCCAACCCTGCGCCTTGCGCAGACTTCCCAAGCTTCGCGGGAGGGAGAAGCGCAGAACTCCAAAGCACAGTGGGGGGGAAGGGCGGGTCAGAGCCAGCCCTTTTCTCGGGCTATGCGGACCGCCTCGGCGCGGTTGCGGGCGCCCGTCTTCTGGATGGCCGTCGAGAGATAGTTGCGCACGGTGCCGTGCGAGAGGTGCAGGGCAGAGGCGATCTCCGCGTTGCCCGAACCCCCCGCCGCCGCACTCAGCACATCCCGCTCCCGATCGGTGAGCGGACTCGCGCCCTCCGCGAGGGCGGCCGCGGCGAGGGCCGGGTCGATGACCCGTTCGCCGCCCAGCACCCGGCGTACGGCGGCGGCGAGTTCCGCGGCCGGCGCGTCCTTGACCAGGAACGCGTCCGCGCCGGACTCCATCGCCCGGCGCAGATAGCCGGGCCGGCCGAACGTCGTGAGGATGACGACCTTCAGCGCCGGGTGGCTCTCACGGAGCGCGGCGCCGACGTCGAGCCCGGAAGCCCCCGGCATCTCGATGTCGAGGAGCGCCACGTCCGGCGCGTACGCCTCGACGGCCGCCGCGACCTCGTCGCCCCGGCCCACCTGGGCGACGACCTCCAGGTCGGGTTCGAGGCCGAGCAGCGCGGCGAGCGCCTCGCGCACCATGGCCTGGTCCTCGGCCAGCAGCAGTCTGATCACGGGTTCAGGCTACTCAGCGGGCTCGTCGGCCCGTACGGGCACCGTCGCGCGGAGCGTGAAGCCTCCGCGTACGCCGGGGGCGGTCTCCAGCGCGCCGTCGGCGAGCGCGAGGCGCTCCCGGAGCCCCGTCAGCCCGTTGCCCTCCCCGGCGCCGGAGGGACCGGTTCCGTTGTCCGTGACGGTGAGGCAGACCGTGGCGTCGGCCTGGTGGGTCAGGACGACGGCGCAGCGGGACGCGCCGCTGTGCCGTACGACGTTGGTGACCGCCTCGCGCAGCGCCCAGGCGAGGGCGGCCTCCGGCTCGGGGGCGAGGCGCAGGCCCGCGACCGAGTCGTCCTCCTCCGGCTGCGGCACGTCGGCCGCTATCCCGGCCGCCGCGAGCGCCGTACGGGCGCCCGCGAGCTCGGCGGCGAGGGTGGGGCGGCGGTAGCCGCCGACGGCCTCGCGCACGTCCACGAGGGCCTGCCTGCTGACCCGTTCGATGTCGGCGACCTGCGCCGCCGCCTGCTCCGGCTGCCCGGGGAGCATCCGCCCGGCCAGCTCGCTCTTGAGCGTGATGAGGGAGAGCGAGTGGCCGAGGAGGTCGTGCAGGTCGCGGGCGAGCCGCAGCCGTTCCTCGTTCGCCGCGAGCTGGGCGACCGTGGCCCGCGCCGCGCGCAGCTCGCGCATGGCCAGCGCGGTCTTGCGCGCCGACACCATCGCCGCTCCGGCCAGCGCGGCGGGGATGACGAAGGAGACCCAGACGTCGCTCTCCAGGTGCCGCCCGAAGTCGGTGCCGATCACCGCGATGGCCAGCACGAGGACGCCGACGGCCTTCAGCGCGGTCCGCTCGGGCAGCACCGCGCCCGCGGCCACCGTGACGTAGACGAACAGGGCGATCCAGATGTCGCCCATGGTGGCCGACAGCACGCAGGACAGCGCGAACAGCACCGCGACCATGGCGCGCACGGCCCCGGCGGGCAGCGGGACGGTGGTGTGGCGGAAGACCAGCACGATGTACACCGCGCCGAAGAGCGCGAACGCCGTGCCCGCGGCGGCCGTCACCGCGGTGGAGTGCCCGCCGCTCGTCAGGTCCTGCAGGGGTCCACCGAGGAAGACCAGCCACACCGCGATCCACGCCATCTTCCGCGCCCGCTGCCTGCGGGTCGCCGGGAGGACCCCGATCGCGGGCAGGATCCGGGAGTCGGCCGCCCGCTCCGTACGGGCCGCCCGCGCCGTGCGGCCCGCCCTCTCTCCGTTCATCCCCTCATGCCTTCCGGGTGTCCTTCCGGTAGAACCACGCCGCCGCCGAGGCGAAGACCACGAGGTAGGCGGCGAGCAGGGCGGCGTCCCGCAGATGGGGTGCCTCGCCCGCCTCGACGGCCTGGCCGAGCGCCGTGTACGCCGTGGTCGGCAGCCACTCGGCGATGTCCTGCACCCAGCCCGGCAGGCTGGAGGACGGCAGCCACAGGCCGCCGAGGAACGCGAGGCCGAAGTAGACGAACATCGTGATCGGCCGTACGGCGTCGCCCGTCGCAAGGTAACCGATCGCCACGCCGAGCGCCGCGAACACGAAGCTCCCCGCCCAGGAGCAGAACGCGATGGCGGCCCACTGCCACGCGTCGAGCCGTACGCCCTTGACGGCGGCGGCGGTGAGCAGCACGAGCAGGATCGAGGGGAGGCTGACGGTGGCCGCGGCGGCGATCTTCGCGGTGACGTAGCCCCGTCCGGGCAGGGCCGTCAGCCGCAGCTGGCGCACCCAGCCCTGTTCGCGTTCCTTGGCGATGCGCTCGCTGTTGCCCATCAGGACGGCGGTCATGGCGCCGAAGGCGGCCATCGAGACCATGTAGTAGAGCGCCATGTCGATCTTCAGGCCCGGCATGGGGCTGTCGTCGGCGCCGCCCGCGATCAGGAGGTAGAGGACGGGCGGGTAGATCACCGAGAAGAACATGAACTTCCGGTTGCGCAGCGACTTCACTATTTCGAGCTTGACCAGGGTCTTCATGCCGCCGCCTCCCGTGCTTCCTCCCGTGCTTCCCGCGTCTCGGCCTGCTGGGTGAGGGTGAGGAACGCCTGTTCAAGACCGAGCCCCGTGACCTCCAGGCCGTGCGGGTAGAGGCCCAGTCCGTACAGCGCGTGGACGGTCGCGTCGGCGTCGGCCGAGCGCAACCGTACGGTCGTCCCGGACGCCGTCACCTCCGTCACGCCCGGCAGCCCGCGGAGCGCGTCCACGGTCCCGGACGCGAGGTCCACGAGGGAGAAGCTGATCCGGCGTACGCCCGCGCGGGCCTTGATGTCGGCGGCCGAGCCGTCCGCGAGCAGCCGCCCCCGGTGCAGGACGAGCACACGGTCGGCGACCTCGTCGGCCTCCTCCAGGTAGTGGGTGGCGAAGAGCACGGTGCGGCCCCGCGCCGCCTCGGCGCGCATCGAGGCCCAGAACGCCTGCCGCGAGGAGACGTCCATGCCGGTGGTCGGCTCGTCGAGCACGATCAGGTCGTTGGCGCCCGCCGTCGCGAGCGCGAAGCGGACGCGCTGCTCCTGGCCGCCGGAGAGCTTGTCTACCGCGCGGTCGGCGATGTCGGTGATCCCGGCGCCCGCCAGCACGCGGTCCACGTCGTGGGCGCGCGGGTGCAGGTCGCAGGCGAGGGCGACCAGTTCATGGACCTTGACGCCCTCCATCAGCCCGCCGGACTGGAGCATCGCGCCCACGCGCCCGTCGGTGACGGCTTTGCGCGGCGTGGTCCCGAAGAGCCGGACGGAGCCGCCGGGGTCGGGGTTGCGGAGGCCGAGCAGCAGGTCGAGGGTGGTGGACTTGCCCGCGCCGTTGGGACCGAGCAGGGCGACGGTCTCCCCGGGGCTGAGGCTGACGGTGAGTCCGGAGAGGGCCCGGACCTCGCCGTACGTCTTGCTCGCGTCGGTGAACTCGACAGCGGGTGGAGCGGGTGGAGCAGGTGGCACGGATGGATCCGGCGGAGTGGGTGGCGTGGATGTGCGCGTCATGGGAAAAGCTTCGCCGCGCACGGGCACCCGGCGGCAGGGCCGCGCGTCCTGACTCCGGACTGACAGATGTCATGGGTGAGGGGCGCACCGCGCGCGGTACGCCCCTCGTGGCCGTGCGTGCGCCTACTGGCTCTTGGCCCCCGGAACGACCGCCAGCCGCTCGGCGGGCTTCGGCGGGGCCTTCTTCTTCAGCGCCTGGACCATCGCGGAGGCCGCGTGCTGCGGCGTCATCTTGACGTTGCCCGCGCCGCCCTCGATCACGACGTTGTCGAACGCCGTGCCGTAGGTCGCCTTCAGCGCCTTCGGGTCGATGACGGGCTGCAGCTTGTCGCCGCCCGCGCGCATGGTCAGGAACTTGCCCATGGTCTTCTCGCTGAACGGGACCTTCACGTCGCCCGCCTTCAGCCAGACCCAGCCGGACATGGCGGTCTTGCCGAAGCCGTTGACCGCCTCGTTCAGCTCCTGCTCGCCTATCTTCGGCTGCTGCATGCTGACCGGCAGCTTCACGGGGCTGTTCTTGCCGGAGGCGGCCCGCTCGCGGTACGCCTGCTCCAGCGCCTCGGAGGACTTCTCGGTGTCGATGCCCTTGTGCGGCTTGCCCTTGACCGCGACGGGCTTGCCGCCCACGAACTTGACCATGCCGTCCGTGGCGCCGCCGCCCGAACCGCCGCCGGTCGTCATCACGACGCGGCCGAGGGCGGACTCCATCTTCTCGTCGTCCACCTTGATCGCCGGGTCGGCCTCGCGCTCGCCTCCGAAGAGGGAGCCGATGACGGAGACGGGGTTGTAGTCCCGGCCCGCGGCGTCGCGGACCGTGACCTCGGTGTCGAGGGTCAGCCCGGCCACGCTCGGCTTGAGCGAGGTCTCCTGGCCGCCCGCGACGACCTTCATCGCCGCGTTCGTCCGGCCGCCGACCGCCTCGTCCAGCTTGTTGACGGCCTCGTGCTTGGACATGCCGCCGATGTCGACGCCGAGGACGGTGGTGCCCTTGGGCACGTCCCCGTGGTCGAGCATCAGCCCCGCGCCGTACGCGACGCCGATCACGCCGACGACCGCGACACCCGCGAGCACCAGCTTGTTACGGCCGCCGCCCTTGCCCTTCTTCGCGGCGGGCGGGGGCGGCGGTGCCGCGGCGGGACCGGGCGCGGGCGCGGTCTGCACGGGCCCGGGCGGCGGCGGAACGGCGGGACCACCGGGGCCGCCAGGACCACCGGGTCCGACTGGGCCGCCGGGAGGACCGAGCGGGGGTGCGAGGGGGTTGGCGCCCGCGGGAGCGCCGGGAGCGCCGGGGCCGCCGGGACCGCCTGGGCCCCCGGGAACGGGACCACCAGGTCCGGTCGGGCCGTTCTGCGGCATGCCGCTGACCACGGGGTCACCCGCGAGGTGCGGGTCGTCGCCGCTCACGTCCCCGTAGAGCGCGGTGCCCGCGCCGTCGGGCGCGAAGGGCGCGGGGCCCGTGCCGAGCCCGAGCGTGGAACCCGCGGGCGGCTCGCCGGGAGCGCCGGAACCGGGCGGAGTGCCGGGCGGAGTGCCGGGCACGGGCGGCGTGGCACCGGGGGCGCCGGGGATGCCGGGCACCGGCATCTCGCCCGTGGCGGGCCCGGTCGTCGGTCCGTTCGGGCCGCCGGGGGGCGCGCCCGCGCCCCCGCGTCCCAGCGAGGGGTCGAGCAGCGGCAGGCCCTCGGCCGGGGTCTCCGGGTGGCCCTCCGGGCCGGGAAAGGCCGGGGTGGAGCCGGTGGTTGATCCCGGTTCGGGCGTTCCGCCCGATGCCTCCGGCTGGTCCGCGTCGCCCGGCTCGTCCGCTTCGGGGCGCGGACGTGTGTCCGTGAAGTACGGCAGGTCCGGGCGCCCGTCGCCGCCCCCCGCGGGCGGGGAGGGCGGAGTGGGCGGGGAGGAGGGAGGCGGTGAAGAAGCGTTGCTCTTCGGCATCTTGCGCGGCGCGAACCAGTCGCTGGTCTGCTGTGTGAACTCCCCGTCCGACTCGGACGACGACCCACCGCTCCCCTCGCCCTGGTCCCCGCCGGAAGCGGAGGCCGAGGCGGACGCGGGAGCCGCGTCCGCGGGTGCGGCCGCCGACGCGCCGCGCACGGCAGCGCCCACGGGCGCGCCGCTGCTCACACCGCCCGGCACCGCGTCCGGGGGTGCGGGCACGGAGTCCGCCTCGCCGGAAGCGGAACCAGAACCGGAACCGGGTCCCGATCCGGCCCCTTCGGCCTGGCCCTTCTCGGTGTCCTCGCTCACGGGCGTCCGCATCACCACGGGCGGGATCGGCCGGGACCCGGGGATGTTGATCCGGATACGGGTGGTGAGCGTCGTCTCGGTCTTCGGCTCGCCTGCCTTCGCGCCCTCGCCGGGCTCGCCGGTCTCGGTCCCCGACGGGTACGACGAACCGCCGCGCCCCTTGGGGCCGGAGGACGGACTGTCAGTTTCACGACTCAAAACAGGTACTCCCGGATGGATTCGCCGTCTTCATGATTGCCCGAAGGCGGCTCGCCGGCGCGCACCACAATACTTGGGGCGCACGATACGGGCCCCGGGACCACTGAAACGGCCCGGCAACAGCCCTCTCAGCGGTATTTGTTCGCTGGCACGGGCGGCGCGGGGAGCGCGATCGTGGTACACATCACAGCCGCGAGGATCCCGCCGAACAGATAGACATAGGACCCGATCCCGGCGGCGAACAGGAAGTCGCCCTCCGGGCGCGAGGCGGTCATCAGCAGCACGGTGACGGCCCAGCCGCCGCCGGGGGCCGCGGCCCCGACCTTCGTACGGCACAGCTTCGCGCCGCCCCAGAAGAGCCCGACCGCGCCCGCGAGCGCGAGCAGCAGCCCCGCCGGGGACCAGGCCGACTGGACGAGCGTGCCCGCGGCCCCGGTCAGCACGCCGAGCACCGCCAGCGCGACGTAGACGAGCACGCGCGGCCCGAGCGCCACGGGCCAGGCACCCCAGCCCTCGTCCCGAGCGGCGGCCGGGGCGCTCGTACCCGCGCCGCCGGTCGTGGCCGTGTCCTTCGCCACGTTCTCCCCCGCGCCGCGCGGCGCGGGCCCCCGCCGGGGGCCACCCGAAGCACCCTTGCCGCTCTTGCCGCCCGAGCGAGATGCCTTCTTTCCGGTCTGCCCGGTCTGTCCCGCCTGTTCGCTCACCGCGCCCATCCTCACTCCTCCAGGCCCGCGAAGAGGTCGCCGCCCTTCACCGGGCCCCGGCCGTCGTGCCGCTCCGCGAGCTGGAAGTACTCCGTCCCGAGCAGGGGCTGCCCGAGTCCGTTCGACAGGGCGAAGAAGTCGCCCCGCGCGGTGGAGCGTACAGAGACCTGCGTCTCGTGCGCCGCCATGGCCGACGCCTTGGCCTTCGCGTAGGCGCTCGCGTCGACCGTGACGTCGACGGCCGTCATGTCCGGGACGAGCCCCGGTACGTCCTCCGGACGCGCGATGCCCGTTTCACCCGGGAAGCCCGGAAAGGGGAAGACCTCCCCGCTCTCGGCGGCGGAACGCAGCCGGGAGAAGCCCTCCTCGACGACCGGCCGGGGCGCGCGGTTCCAGTAGACGCGGGCCACCTGGTGGCGGTCGGCGGCGATCTCCACGGCGCGGGTGGCGACGCGGTGGGCCTGGATGTGGTCGGGATGGCCGTAGCCCCCGTTGGGGTCGTAGGTCACCACGACCTGGGGGCGCACCTCGGCGATCACCTCGGCGAGGTGCCCCGCGGCCTCGTCCAGGGGCGCCTGCCAGAAGCAGCCGGGGCGCTCGTTCTGCGGGGCGCCCCACATGCCGGAGTCGCGGTAGCGGCCCTGGCCGCCGAGGAAGCGGTGGTCGGTGACGCCCAGCTCGCGCATGGCGGCGGCCAGTTCGTCCGCACGGTACGGCCCGAGCGTGTCGTCCCTGTCGGGCGCGAGGTGCGCGAGGCGGGCCGGGATCACCTCACCCTCCTCACCGAGGGTGCAGGTGACGAGGGTGACGTGGGCGCCCTCGGCCGCGTACCTGGCCATGGTGGCGCCGGTGGTGATCGACTCGTCGTCCGGGTGCGCGTGCACCAGCAGCAGGCGGCGCGCACGCGAAAGGCGCTCAGGGGCGGACGCGGAACTCATGCCCCTGAGCCTACGACGAGGGTGCTCAGAACTTGATGTCGCCGATCATGCCCGCGACGTTGGTCGTCAGCTCATTGATCGTCGGCGCGATGGACGAGCTCGCCAGGTAGAACCCCAACAGGATGCAGACCACCGCGTGTCCGCCCTTCAGCCCGGATTTCTTCACGAGCAGGAAGACGATGACAGCCAGCAGCACCACCGCCGAAATCGAGAGTGCCACGGCGGTTCACCTCCAAGTACGCGCGGTCGGTACGGGATCGATTCGGTCTAGCGGACAGCGGGCAGCTCCACATCCGACATGGAGGAGCCACCGGCTTCATACCCAGCACCCACCATGCGCAACGGATCATAATTATCCGCGCGACCGCACGGGTCGGTGCACTGGTGCAGACGAGGGGCGCATATTCAGTTCCAGCCAGCCGCGCACGCGGGGCGGAGGGCGCCCTGGCCCTCCAGGAGCGTGCCACAGGTCGGCTCGGGCACAGTACGGTCTGCCGCATGGCTACGACTTTCCCGCGCCAGCACGCGCGTACCCACCGGTTCACACTTGGGGCCCCGCGCGCTTTCACAGTCGCCCCGGACGGCTCGCGAGTCGTCTTCCTTCGCTCCCGCCACGGCACTGACCTGGCAAATCTCCTCTGGGTCCACGAGGTGGCGACCGGCCGGGAGTACGAGGCGGCCGACCCCGCGGTGCTGCTCGGAGGTGCTCCGGAGGAGCTCTCGCCGGAGGAGCGGGCGCGCCGGGAGCGCAGCCGGGAGGGCACGGCGGGCGTCGTCGGATATGCCACGGACAGTTCCGTGGAATTGGCCGCTTTCGCTCTGTCGGGCCGGCTCTACGCCGCTGAGCTGCGGGCGGGCACCGCACGCGAACTCCCCACGCCCACCCCGGTCGTGGACCCCCGCCCGTCCCCGGACGGCCGCCTCGTGGCGTACGTCAGCGGGGGCGCCCTGCGGGTGATCGCGAGCGACGACGACGGGGGCGGACAGCGCGGCGGCACGGACCGGGCGCTGGCCGAACCCGAGTCGGAGACGGTCGCCTACGGATTGGCTGAATTTATCGCCGCCGAAGAGATGTCGCGGAGCCGTGGCTACTGGTGGTCGCCCGACAGCGACCGTCTTCTGGTGGCCCGCGCGGACGACTCCCCGGTGGACCGCTGGTGGATCGCGGACCCCGCGCGCCCCGAGGCCGATCCCACCCGGGTGGCCTATCCCGCGGCGGGCACCGCGAACGCCGAGGTGACCCTCCACCTGATCGACGTGACGGGCGGCGGACGTACCGAGGTCGTCTGGGACCGGGAGCGATACCCGTATCTCGCACGCGTCCACTGGTCGGACGGCGGGGCTCCGCTTCTCCTGGTGCAGAGCCGCGACCAGCGCGAGGCGCTCTGCCTGACCGTGGACGAGGAGACCGGCCGTACGTCCGTCGCGCGGCGGCTGGAGGACCCGGTCTGGATCGAACTGTTCGGCGGCGTGCCCGCGTGGGCGCCGAACGGTGAGCTGATCACCATCGAGGACCGCCAGGGCGCACGGGTGCTCATGGCGGGCGCACAGGCGCTCACCTCTGCACGACTGCACGTACGGGCCGTGCTCGACATCGGCGAGGACGACATCCTCTTCTCCGCGTCCGAGGGCGGCGACACCGGCCGGAGCGCGCCGGGCGAGGCGCGGGTCTACCGGGTGCCGCTCGACGGCGGCGCCGAGCCCTCCCCCGTGGCCCCCGACGCGGCGGGCGGCGCCCCGCACTTCGCGTCGGCCGTACGGGGCGGGGACACGCTCGTGCACGTCGTCGCGGCGCTCGACGCGCCGGGGTCCACGGCCACGGTCCGCACCGCCTCCGGCGCCGGGGTCGTCCCCTCGTACGCCGAGACGCCCGTGCTGGCCACCGCGCCCCGGCTCGTCCACACGGGCAAGCGCGAGATCCCCGCGGCCGTCGTCCTGCCCACGGGCTACCAGGAGAGCGACGGGCCGCTGCCCGTCCTCATGGACCCCTACGGCGGGCCGCACGGGCAGCGGGTGGTCGCCGCGCACAACGCGCATCTGACCGCGCAGTGGTTCGCCGACCAGGGCTTCGCCGTGGTCGCCGCCGACGGGCGCGGCACGCCCGGCTACTCGCCCGGCTGGGAGAAGGCCGTCTCACGCGAGCTGGCGGCCGTGACGCTGGACGACCAGGCCGAGGCGCTCGCCTCGCTCGCGGAGACGTTCCCGCTCGACCTGACGCGGGTCGGCATCCGCGGCTGGTCGTACGGCGGTTACCTCGCGGCGCTGGCGGTGCTGCGGCGGCCCGACGTCTTCCACGCGGCGGTCGCCGGGGCGCCCCCCACGGACTGGCGGCTGTACGACACGCACTACACGGAGCGGTATTGCGGTACGCCTGAAGCCGATGCCGAGGTGTACGCCGCGAACTCGCTGATCACCGACGAGGGGCTGTCGGGCGCCGTCTCTCCGGTGCGGCCCCTGCTGCTGATCCACGGTCTGGCGGACGACAATGTGGTCGTCGCCCATTCGCTGCGGCTCTCCTCGGCGCTGCTCGCTGCTGGGCGTGAGCATGAGGTGCTGCCTCTGAGCGGGGTCACGCACATGGCCTCTGACGAGACCGTTGCCGAGAATCTGCTGCTGGCTCAGGTGGCCTTCCTCAAGCGTGCCCTCGGCGTCCAGTGAGCTTGGAGGGGGCTGCCTCCGGGTTGCCCCCTCCGGTGCGTTGCAGACTGCGGGAGCGTGCTGGCTGGGCGCGCAGTTCCCCGCGCCCCTTCGGGGCGCGCCCCGAAGCAGGCCCCGGAGGGGCCGCTTCAGGGGCGCGGGGAACTGCGCGACCGGCCGAGGCACTCCCGCAGACCGCGGAGCACGGTCAGGGGCAGCCCCTCATCGGCTCCTCGACAGAGAGGTCAGGCTTCCTCTAGGGCCTTGAGGGCCTTGTCGAGGACGACGTCCTCCTCGCGGGCCGCCGCGGAGGTCGTGCCCTCTTCCGGGAAGTGGCAGGCGGTGAGGTGGCCCGCGGTGTTGCCGGGGATCTGGACCAGCGGCGGTTCCTCGCTGGCGCACTTGTCCTGGGCCTTCCAGCAGCGGGTGCGGAAGCGGCAGCCGGACGGCGGGTTGATCGGGGACGGCACATCGCCCGCGAGGCGGATCCGCTCGCGGTCGGCCTCGCCCTCCGCGTCCTCGCCCTCGTCATCGATCAGCACCGCCTCGGGAACGGCGGAGAGCAGCGCGTGGGTGTACGGGTGGCGTGGGCGGTTGTAGATCGCCTCGCGCTCGCCCACCTCGACGATCTTGCCGAGGTACATGACCGCGACCCGCTCCGAGAAGTGCCGCACGATCGCGAGGTCGTGGGCGATGAAGACGAACGCGATGCCCAGCTCGCGCTGCACCTTCTGGAGCAGGTTGACGACCTGGGCCTGGATGGAGACGTCGAGCGCGGAGACCGGCTCGTCCGCCACGATCAGCTTGGGCTCCAGGGCCAGGGCGCGGGCGACGCCGATGCGCTGGCGCTGGCCGCCGGAGAACTCGTGCGGGAACCGGTTGTAGTGCTCGGGGTTGAGGCCGACGGTCTCCAGCAGCTCACGGATCCGGTTCTCGCGCCCGCCGGGCGGGTTGATCCCGTTGACCTCCATGGGGCCGCCGATGATGCTGCCCACGGTCATCCGGGGGTTCAGCGAGGAGTACGGGTCCTGGAAGATCATCTGGATCTCGGAACGCACGGGCGCGAGCTGCTTGCGCGAGGAGTGCGTGATGTCCTTGCCCGCGTACTCGATCTTCCCGCCCGTGGGCTCCAGCAGCCGGGTCAGCAGCCGTCCCGTGGTCGACTTGCCGCAGCCGGACTCGCCGACCAGGCCGAAGCTCTCCCCGGGGTAGACCTCCAGGTCGATGCCGGAGACGGCCTGGACCTCGCCGACCTTCCGCTTGAAGGGGAAGCCCCCCATGATCGGGAAGTGCTTGGCGAGGTTCTCGGCCTTGAGCAGGGGCTCGCCCGTGCGCCCGCCGCCCGAAGTCCCGCCGTCCGGTTTGGCGTCCTCGGGCTCTGGCTTGGTCAGGGTGACGTCGTCGGTCATCGCTTCACTATCTCCCTGTTCCTAACCCAGCCTGGGCTTGATCTGCTCGATGAACAACGTGTGCTTCTGCTCCTGCGTGAGGTGGCAGGCGGCGCCGCGGCCCGGGGGCAGCGGCGGCCGGTCGGCGGAGCAGGACTTGCCCCCCGCGACCTCGTCCACGAAGGAGCAGCGCGGGTGGAACGGGCAGCCGGACGGCGGCGCGAGCAGGCTCGGCGGGGTGCCCTTGATGGGGGTCAGTTCCTCGTTCACGTCGCCGCTGAGGCGCGGCATGGAGCTGAGCAGGCCCCAGGTGTACGGGTGCTGGGGCGCGCGCAGCACCTCGCCCACGGTGCCGCGCTCGACCGCGCGCCCGCCGTACATCACGAGGATGTCGTCGGCGACGTTCGCGATCACGCCGAGGTCGTGGGTGATGAAGATGATCGCGGAACCGAACTCCTGCTGGAGGTCCTTGAGCAGGTCGAGGATCTGCGCCTGGACGGTCACGTCCAGCGCGGTCGTCGGCTCGTCCGCGATCAGCAGGTCGGGGTTGCAGACCAGCGCCATGGCGATCATGGCGCGCTGCCGCATGCCACCGCTGAACTGGTGCGGATAGTCGTCGACCCGCTGCTTGGGGTTGGGGATGCCGACCTTGTCGAGCATCTCGATCGCCCGCAGCCGCGCCTCGCTCTTGGACGCGCCCATGTGCTTGCGGTACGGCTCGCCGATCTGACGGCCGACCGTGTAGTACGGCGAGAGCGCGGTCAGCGGATCCTGGAAGATCATCGCCATCTTGTTGCCGCGCAGCGTCTCCAGGGTCTTCTCCCGGGCGCCGGTCAGCTCCTGGCCGTCGAGCAGGATCTCGCCGGAGACCTCGGTCGTCCTGGGGTTGTGCAGCCCCAGGATCGACAGGTTGGTCACCGACTTGCCGGAGCCGGACTCGCCGACGATGCCCAGCGTCTGACCGCGTTCGAGGTCGAAGGAGAGCCCGTCGACGGCCTTGACGGTGCCGTCCTCGGTGTCGAAGTGGACGAACAGGTCACGCACCGAGAGAAAGGCGCCCGCTTCACCCTCGCCGCGTGGGGCGGGGACGTCCGCTTCTTTGGTCAGGGTGGTCATGGTGCGGGTTCTCCTAGGACAGACGCACGCGCGGGTCGATGAACGCGTAGGCGGCGTCCACGATGATGTTGAACAGGATGATGAAGGTCGCGGCGAACAGCATCACGCCCATCACCATGGGCAGGTCGGTGTTCTGCACGGAGTTCACTGCGAGTGTGCCCAGTCCTGGCAGTGAGAACGTCCATTCGGTGATCATCGCGCCGCCGAACAACGATCCCAGGTCGACGCCGAAGATGGTGACGATCGGGATCAGCGAGCCGCGCCAGGCGTAGCGGAAGAAGACGAACTTCCCCGACATGCCCTTGGCCCGCGCCGTCCGTACGTGGTCCTCCTGCAATTGCTCGATCATGGAGGATCTCGACAGACGGGTGTAGTTGGCCGTGAAGATGATCTGGACGACCATCCAGGGGATCAGCAGTCCCATGAACCAGCCGACGGGATCCTCGGTGAGGGGCACGTACTTGGGCTGGTCCAGCCACTCCAGGTTGTAGACGACCAACGCCAAGATGAGCGGACCGATGAAGTAGATCTGCATCGAGCTCAACACCAATGAGAAGGAGCTGAACGCCTTGTCGATCAGCGTTCCCTTCTTCCATGCGGCGATCATGCCCGCGCCGAGTCCGATCGTCAGGAAGACGACGGCGCCGCCGGCCGTGAGCGAGACCGTGGTCGGGAAGCGGTCCAGGATGGTCTCCCAGACCGGGTCCTGGTTCGCGAAGGAGTAGCCGAAACACGGTGCGGGGCAGTTCCCGACGGCGAAGTCCCGCCCGGCGAAGATGCCGACCATGAAGTGCCAGTACTGCATCGGGACCGGCTCATCCAGGCCCATGTTCTTACGGATGATGGCCAGCGCGTCCGGCGTGCAGTCCTTGCCGCACGCCTGCATCGCCGGGTCCCGGGGGACGGCGTAGAAGAGGAAGAAGGTGACGGCGCT
This sequence comes from Streptomyces sp. NPDC048172, assembly GCF_043202595.1. Classification (NCBI taxonomy): domain Bacteria; kingdom Bacillati; phylum Actinomycetota; class Actinomycetes; order Kitasatosporales; family Streptomycetaceae; genus Streptomyces; species Streptomyces sp. NPDC048172. The sequence goes on along the minus strand of NZ_JBIDAT010000001.1, from coordinate 906,618 downwards.
GATGATCAGCAGGATCACCACGGCGCCGAGTGTCCGGCGGAAGAGAAATCGCAGCATGACGGGAACGCAGCTCTCGTGCGAAGCGGGTTGCAGTCGGATACGGCAGGGGCCGGGGGCCAGGCGAGCCGCCGGGGTACGGCGGGCTCACCTGGCCCTGGCACGGGCGTGCGTTACTTCTTGACGTACAGCGAGTTCGGCGAGATGTCGTGCAGGGTCTCGTCGAAGTACGCCCCGCCGATGTTCGATCCGAAGAGCTGGATCGTCTTGTAGTAGTGCATCGGAACGGAGGGCGTGTCCTCCTTGAGGATCTTGTCGGCGAGCTTCTGCCACTCACCGGCCGCCTCGTTCGGGTTGGTGATGGCCCGGATGCGGTCCATCTCCTTGTCCCACTTCGGGTTCTTCAGGTGGGAGTAGTTCGCCGCACCGTCCTGGACCTGACGGCCCTCGAACAGGTTCGGGATCACGGTCGACGCGCTCGGCCAGTCGGCACCCCACGAGTTGTGGTAGATGTCGTACTTGTTGTCCTTGACCTTGCCGATCTGGTCGTAATAGGTGTCGGCGATGACGTCCTTGCGCTGGACGTTGAAGCCGGCCTTCTTCAGGTTGTCCGCCGCCGCGACCGAGAAGTTCTGCCACTCGGGAGCGTTCTGGTAGGCGAAGGTCAGCTTCATGCCGTCCTTGCCGGACTCCTTGAGGAGCTTCTTCGCCTTCTCGACGTCGCCCTGCGGCTTCTTGAGCTTGCCGAAGGGGTCGGTCGGCTTCTGGCCCACCAGCGTCGGGCTGATGTAGTTGCCCGCGAGCTCACCGCCACCGCCGCCGCCGAAGGCGGAGACGATCGACTGCGAGGGGATCGCGTAGGCGATGGCCTGACGGACCTTCTTGTTCTTGATCCGGTCCGTGTTGATGTTCAGGTAGCTGACGTACGACTGGAAGCCGGAGACCGAGCGCTTCTTGACTTCCTTGTCGGTCCGGACCTTCTGCATGCTGGACGCGTCGACGCTGTTGGTGAGGCTCGTCGCCGTCTTGTTCTCACCCGCGTCGGACATCAGGCGCTTCGTCGAGTCCTCGAAGGACACGCCGAACTGGATGTCGAAGGCCTCCGGGTACTGGTTGCGCATCGGGTCCGTCTTCGGGTCCCACTCCTTGTTCCGGACGAGCTTCATGCTCTTGCCGGACTTGAAGGACTCGATCTTGTACGGGCCGGTGACCAGCGGCTTCTTGTCGTACTTCTGCTTGGTGTCCTTCTTCTCGGACACCACCGCGTAGCCCGCCATCGCCAGCGCGTACGGAAGCTCACCCTGCGGCTTCTTGAAGTGGAAGACGATGGTCTTGTCGTCCGGCGTCTCCAGCATGCTCTTGGGCAGGTGCTTGCCCTTGTACGGGCCGTCCGGCAGCTCCTTGCGGGACTCGACGCTGCCCTTGCCCGTCATCCAGGACTCGATGAAGGTCGGGCCCTCGGTCATGAAGGAGGCGAACTTGCGCTCGATGGTGTGGCGCATGTCCTTCGAGGTGATCGGCGAACCGTCCTCGAACTTGATGCCGTCCTTGAGCTTGTACGTCCAGGTCTTGCCGCCGTCCGACTTCTGGCCGCTGTCGGTGGCGAGGTCGCCGACAACCTCGTACTTGTTGTCGCTGGTCTTCTTGTACGTGGTGAGACCGCGGTGGATCAGCTTGGCGAGGGCGCCCTCGTCGCTGACGTAGATCTGGCCGGGGTCGAGGTGCGCGAAGCTGTCGCGCTGGAGCAGCTTGATCGTGCCGCCCTCCTTGGCCCCCTTGACCTCTGCGGCCGGGCCGGCAGACGCCTTCTCGTCCGCGAAGGTGTAGGCGACGTCCTCGCCCTGCTTCTTGGCCTTGGTGTCGCTGCCCTCGTCGCTGCCCCCGCCGCCGCTGCTGCAGCCGGTGAGGAACAGCGCCCCTGCGGCAAGCGCCGCGAAGGCAGCGCGGGCTGGTTTGATGCTCGCTCTGCTCATGGTGATCTCTGCACCTGCCTGTCGATAGTCCGTCGCTGCCTGACTGATGCCGTCCGGGGTGGCAGCACCCCCCGCTCCCTCGGCGACAAGGCCGTCCCGCGCGGCCGTCATCGGCCCGCCTTGGGGTCGAACGCGTCCCTGACCGAGTCTCCGAGCAGGTTGAAGGCGAGGATGAAGATCACCATCGCGCCGCCCGGGAAGAACATGTAGGTGAGGTCGCTCTGATAGACCTCGGCGCCGGTCGCGAACATCCGCCCCCAGTCGGGGGTGGGTTCGAGCATGCCGACTCCCAGGAAGGAGAGGCCCGCGATGGCCGTCACATTGTTCGGCAGCATGTAGGTGGCCTGCACCAGGATCGGTGTGACCAGGTTGGGCAGCAGCTCCTTGCGGACGATACGGGCCGGAGGAGTGCCCGCCACCTTCGCGGCCTCGACGAACTCGCGTTCGCGCAGCGAGAGCGTCTGGCCGCGCAGCAGGCGGGCCAGCGTCATCCAGCCCAGCAGCCACATCACGTAGATGAGCACGCAGGCGCGCATCCAGGTGGGCATCTCGTCCGACTGGTCCACGAACACGGCCGTGACGACCGGTGTGAACGCCACGAAGAAGAGCTGGTTGGGGAAGGACATCATCAGGTCGGTCAACCGGCCGAGGAAGTAGTCGGCCCGTCCGCCGAGGTATCCGCCCGCGACCCCGATCACGATGGCCGTCACCACCGAGAGCAGGGTGATCGCGATCGCCAGCGAGAGCGAGGTCCGGATTCCGTAGATGAGCTGCGTGAACACGTCGCGGCCCAGGTCGGGCTCAAGGCCGAACCAGAAATCGCTGCTGATCCCGCCGTTGGGCTTCACCGGATAACCGTTGTCGTTCAGCAGCTCCCCGATGGGAGCCTGCTGTCCGTACCTCGTGTACGGATCCTTGCCGTACAGCTTCGAGATCAGCGGAGCCAGCGCCGCGATGGCGAAGAACGCCAGCACGATGCAGGCCGAGATGACCCCCGTGCGGTCGCGCTTGAAGCGCATCCACATCAGCTGGCCGGGGGATCGGCCCACAAGGTCGTTCGACGTCTTAGCCACTCGCGTAGAACTCAGGCCGCCGTCTTCGGGACCAGGGGTGTCGGCCCCGGCTGTCGCAGCAGCCTGGGAAGGACTCGTCATCGCGTATGTGCTCCCGCGCTCAATTCTCGCCGGAACCCGAATCGTTGGCCTGGATGCGGGCTGGGTTGAGCGGACTTTCGCAAGCCAATTAAGGCGGAGTCAAGGGGTGTTGTGCCCACCGCACGCCCGTCCGGGTTTTCTTGAGCGAACATTGTGCAGATCGAGGTCAGTACGTGCTTGACACCCTCGGCACCGAGGGGACATAGCGCCATAAGTATGCCTCAAGCGCCTTAACAGGCTCGCAACTTGGCCGTCGTCTGACCGATATCCGGCGCATCCACCCTGAAGTGCGTACGTCCTGGGGGCGATCCTGCTCGGTCGCATGTTCGTAACTCCCGCCCGAGAACGCTTGTTGCCCGTGTCCTGCCGCGGGTAGATCTGGGTGACCGCGACCACACACCACGGGGGGCCAGAGGTCCATGGGCCAGGACAGAACACTCGCGCGGGGCGCGCGGATCTTCGGGGCGCTGCTCCTGGCCGCCCTCGCGCTCCTCAGCCTCGGCTGGATCATCCGTGACTTCACGAAGGCCAGTGAGGTCACGGACGTCTGGTGGAACTGGTCCGGCGCTCCTTCGCGCGCGGAGAACGGCGAGATGTGGACGACGTCGTTCGCCGAGCCGACGCTGCTGCTGATGTACGCGGTCGCCGCGGTGACCGCCGCGCGCTCGTCCTCCGCCGCCGGAATACTCGCCTCCGCGGGCACGCTCACCGTGGTCCTGCGCGTCCCCGGGCTGTGGAACCTCAACGCGGACTGGCTCCAGGGGATATCCGACGGTCTGAAGAGCAAGGTGCTTTTCAGCACGATCGCGATGGTCGTCATCGGCGTGATCCTGGTGATCACCGCGATAGCCGGACGCCGCCATTCCGAACCGGCGGGCGGCTACGGATACGGCTTCCCCCCGGCGTACGACCCGGCGGAGGAACCCCCGGCGGGCCCCACCCGGGGCGGCGCCGTGACGGCCTTCCTGCTCCTGACCGCCTCCGCCGTGGCGATCGGCGGCTGGGAGATCTACTGGTGGCAGGACCGCGGCTGGGACTTCTACGAGCGCACGCTCACCGGCGAGCGCAGCATCGTGGCGCTGCTCGCCGTGCCCGGCGGCTGGTACGCCTGGGCGGTGGTCCTCTTCGCGCTCGTCGCGGGAGTCGCGGCCCTCGCCGGGATCCCCTTCTCCCGTCCGCTGGGCCTGCTGGTGAGCGCCCCGCTGGCGGGTGCCGGACTCTTCGCGACCTCGTTCGCCGTGAAGATGAAGCTGATCGAGAACTTCGGGGACCTCAGCACCCGCGAGCAGCTCAACATCGCCACGGGCGTCTTCGAGATCGTCGCCGGGCTCGCCGTCCTCCTCGCCCTCTCCCCCAGGGGCGACCTCGACGCACACCTCGTCCCCGGCTTCCAGGACCGCTCCCCCGGCCCGTACGGGCCGCCCGTCAACCCTCCCGGGGGCCAGGGGAACTGGTGACCGGGGCCGGGGGCGGGGCCGTGTAGAGGGATTCGATGCGGTCGGCGTAGCGCTCGGTGACGCGGGTGCGGCGGACCTTCAGGGTGGGGGTGAGCGTGCCCCGTTCGACGGAGAAGTCCTCGTCCAGGACCGCGAAGGCGCGGATGCGGGCCGGGCGGGCGACGCGGGCGTTGGCCGCCGCGACGGCCTCTCCCACGCGGGCATGGATTCCGGCCATGTCCAGACCTTCCGTAGCGGCCGGATCCACGGTGACGAGGGCGACCGGATACGGGCGACGGTCGCCGACCATCACCGCGTGCGAGACGCACTCGGCCTCCTCGATCAGCCCCTCGACCTCGGCGGGGCTGAGGTTCTTGCCGCCCGAGGTGATCACGAGGTCCTTCTTGCGGCCGGTCAGGACCAGGTAGCCGTCCTCGTCCAGGCGGCCCAGGTCGCCGGTGTGCAGCCAGCCGTCCTCGTCGAGGGCCTCGCGGGTGGCCGCCTCGTTGCCGTGGTAGCCGGGGAAGACGCCCGCGCTGCGCGCCAGGATCTCGCCGTCCTCCGCGATCCTGACCTCGCAGCCGGGGATGGGCCTGCCGACCGTGCCGGACCGGTGGGCGCCCGGGTGGTTGAGGGAGATGACGCCGCCGGACTCGGTCATTCCGTACCCCTCGTAGACGGTCACGCCGCAGGCGCGCAGGAAGCGCCGGGTGCCGTCGGAGAGAGGGGCCGCGCCGGAGACGGCCCAGGAGAGGCGGCCGCCGAAGATGCCGCGTACCGGCTCGTACAGCCGGGCGTCGGCCGCCTCGTACCGCTCGCGCAGCGCGCCCTCGGGTTCCTGGCCGCTCTCGCGCAGCTCGGCGACCTCGTTGCCGAGGCGTATCGCCTCCTCGAAGCGCGCGCGGCCGTCCGGAGCGCTGGACTCCGCCGCGCGCCGCACCGTGGCGTACACCTTCTCGAACAGCCTGGGTACCGAGGGGAGATGCGTGGGCTGCGCCTCGGCCAGCTCGGACACGATGTTCTCGATCCGGCCGCCGAAGAACCAGAGTTCACCGCCCTGCACCACCGAGCGGAACTCCACGAGCTGGGCGAGGAGATGGGCCAGCGGGAGATAGAGGTACGTCCGCGCGCCCCTCTCCCCGCTGCCGACCAGCCGTCCTGTCGAGTCGTGCAGGTAGGAGAGGTTGCCGTGGGTCAGCAGGCAGCCCTTGGGCGGGCCGGTCGTGCCGGAGGTGTACACGATCGTGCACAGGTCCTCTGCCGTGACGGAGGCGGCGCGCTCCAGCAGTTCGTCCTCGGTGCAGGAGCGGTCCGGGACGCGCATTCCGGCCATGAGCAGCACATGCCGCAGCGCGGGCAGCCGTCCCGCCTCGCGCAGCGCGCCCACGCGCGCGGCCTGCGCCTCGTTCTCGCAGATCACGACCGAGGTACCGGAGTCGGAGAGCACCCACGCCGTCTCGTCCTCGCCCGCCGTCGGATAGACGGGCACGACCACGGCGCCCGCCTCGAACGCGGCCAGTTGCGCGACGGTCCACTCCGGCCGCGTCTCGGAGAGAAGAGCGACGCGGTCGCCCTTCGCCACGCCGAGGGCGCCGATGAGGCCCCGCGCCACCGTCCGTACGTCCTCGCGGAGCGCCTCGTACGTCGTCACCCCGCCCGCGCCGCTCAGCGCGGGTTCCGGGCCGTGGCGGTCGGCCGCCCATTCGGCGAGGAGGGCGAGGGTCGCGGGCCGGTCACGGTCGGACATGCGGGGCCTCCCGGGTGCGTTCGCGCCGTCGGAACGGGCGTCTTGCTTACCGGACACTGGCCTGGCGCACGGTAGCGAGCGGCACGCGAGGGGGGAATGCCCCGTGCGGCGTCTCCTAGTTCTACGGGCTGCTCTCCGTGGAGGGCAGCACCTCCTCCTTCTCCGCCGCGAAGTGGCAGGCGGAGGGGTGGTGCGCGGGGTCGTCGGGGGCGGTCTTCGCGAGCGGTTCCGGCACGGCGAGCAGCGGCTCCTCCACCGCGCACCGCTCCTGCGCCTTCCAGCACCGGGTCCGGAAGTGGCACCCCGAGGGCGGATTCGCGGGCGAGGGCACGTCCCCTTCGAGGACGATCCGCTCCCGCCCCTCCCGCGCCTCGGGATCCGGCACGGGCACGGCAGAAAGAAGCGCCTGGGTGTAGGGGTGCGTGGGGTGCTCGTAGATCTGTTCGTCCGTGCCCAGCTCCACCATCTTCCCCAGGTACATCACGCCGACCCGGTCGGAGATGTGCCGGACCACGGAGAGGTCGTGGGCGATGAAGACGTACGAGAGCTCGAACTCGTCCTGGAGCTTGGCCATCAGGTTGACGACCTGGGCCTGCACGGAGACGTCCAGCGCCGAGACCGGCTCGTCCGCGACGATGATCTCGGGACGCAGAGCCAGGCCCCGCGCGATGCCGATGCGCTGCCGCTGACCGCCACTGAACTGGTGCGGATACCGGTTGATGTACTCCGGGTTGAGCCCGACCACGTCCAACAGCTCGCGGACCTTCGCCCGCCTGTCCCCCTTCGGCGCCACCTCCGGGTGGATGTCGAAGGGCTCACCGATGATGTCCCCGACCGTCATACGGGGGTTCAACGACGTATACGGGTCCTGGAAGACCATCTGGATGTTCCGCCGCACCGCCTTCAGCGCCCGCCCCGAGAGGTGGGTGATGTCCTCGCCCTTGTAGCGGATCGTTCCGGCCGTCGGGCGTTCCAGGTGCGTGATCATCTTGGCGACGGTGGACTTGCCGCAGCCCGACTCCCCCACGATGCCCAGGGTCTCGCCCCGGTGCAGGTCGAAGTCGACGCCGTCGACGGCCTTGACCGCGCCGACCTGACGGCGCAGCACGACACCCTGGTGCAACGGGAAGTGCTTGGCCAGGTCCCGTACTTCGAGGATCGGCTCCCCCGCCGCGTACGCGGTCTCCGCGCGGGACTTGGCGAGCAGCTTGCGCGCGGTCCAGCCCTCCTCGCGCGCCTCCTTCCGCCCCGAGTGGTCAGCGTGCATCGGCATCGAGCATCTCCTCCCAGAAGTGGCACGCGCTGGCGCGGTGCTCACCGGCCTCGTAGAGCGGGGGCTCGTCCGCACGGCAGACGTCCCGGGCCATCGGGCAGCGGGGGTTGAAGGCGCAGCCCGGCGGGATGGCGAGCAGGCTGGGCGGGAGGCCCTTGATGGCGTTGAGCTCGTGCCCCTTCTGGTCGAGGCGCGGGATCGAGTCGAGCAGTCCCCTGGTGTACGGGTGGGCGGGGGCGCGGTAGAGGTCGTGGACCGGCGCGGTCTCGACGATGCGGCCCGCGTACATCACCGCGATCTTGTCGGCGACGTCCGCGACGACGCCCAGGTCGTGGGTGATGAGGATGAGCCCCATGTTGAACTCGTCCTGCAGTTCGGCCAGCAGCTCCATGACCTGCGCCTGCACCGTCACGTCCAGCGCCGTCGTCGGCTCGTCCGCGATGATCAGCTCGGGGCCGAGCGCGAGGGCCATCGCGATCATGATGCGCTGCCGCATGCCGCCACTGAACTGGTGCGGATAGTCGTTGACCCGCTCCTTGGCCGCCGGGATGCGGACCCGCTCCATCAGCTCGACGGCCTTGGCCCTGGCGTCCTTGCGGGACATGCCCTCGTGGACGCGGAACATCTCGCCGAGCTGATAGCCCACGCTCAGCACGGGGTTCAGCGAGGAGAGCGCGTCCTGGAAGATCATGGCCATCTTGCGGCCCCGGATCTTCCGCCGCTCCTCGAAGGGGAGCTTCAGCAGGTCCTGGCCCTGGAAAAGGACCTCGCCGCCGGTGATCCTGCCGGGCGGCATGTCGAGGATGCCCATGATCGCCTGCGCGGTGACGGACTTGCCGGAACCGGACTCGCCGAGCACGGCCAGGGTCTCGCCCGCGTCGACGGTGTAGCTGACGCCGTTGACGGCCTTGGCGACGCCGTCCCGGGTGTGGAACTCCACGTGCAGGTCGTTGACTTCGAGCAGGGACATGGCGCCCTCACCTCAGCTTCGGGTCGAGGGCGTCGCGCACCGCGTCGCCGAGCATGATGAACGCGAGCACGGTGAGGCTCAGCGCGGCGGCCGGATAGAGCAGGATGTGCGGCGCGTTGCGGAACTGCATGCCTTCGGAGGCCGCCGAGATGTCGGCGCCCCAGGAGACGGTGGGCGGCTGGAGCCCGACGCCGAGGTAGCTGAGCGTCGCCTCCAGCGCGATGTACGTGCCGAGCGCGATGGTCGCGGTGACGATCACCGGCGCGACGGCGTTCGGCAGGATGTGCCGCACCATCATCCGGGTGTTGCTCGCGCCGAGGGCCCGCGCGGCCTGCACGTAGTCGTTCTGCTTGGCGGTGATCACCGAGCCGCGCGCGATACGGGCGACCTGCGGCCAGCCCAGCAGCACGATGAAGGAGACCACCGTCCACACCGAGCGGCTGCCCGTCATCGAGAGGAAGACCAGGCCGCCCAGGACGATGGGGATGCCGAAGAAGATGTCGGTGACGCGGGAGAGGATCGCGTCCCAGACGCCGCCGAAGAACCCGGCGAGCCCGCCGAGCAGGCTGCCCAGCAGCGCGACGCCGAGCGTGGAGCAGACGCCCACGGTCACGGACGTACGGGCGCCGTAGACGACCCGCGTGTACACGTCGCAGCCCTGGGTGTCGTAGCCGAACCAGTGGCCGTCGGTCGAGGGGTCCAGGGACTTGCCGAGGCGGCAGGAGAGGGGGTCGCGGGAGGCGATCAGGCTCGGCCAGAGCGAGATGAGCACGAGGAAGAGGATGAGCAGCCCCGCGATGATGAAGACGGGGTTGCGGCTCAGGTCGTGCCAGGCGTCGGACCAGAGGCTGCGGGACCGTTCGGCGGGCCCCTTGCCGGGCGGGCGCTCGCCGGGGCCCTCCAGCGTGCCGGCCTCGGTAGCGGCCAGCTCCATGGCGCCGCCGGGGCCTCCGATGGCGGGGCCCGACATGCCGGGTGGCTCAGTCATAGCGGATCCTCGGGTCGAGCACGGCGTACAGGAGATCGACGAGCAGGTTCGCGAGCAGGAAGACGATCACGAGGATCGTCACGAAGCCGACGACGGTCGGGGAGTTCTGCCGCACGATGCCCTGCCAGAGCTGGAAGCCGACTCCCTGGATGTTGAAGATCCGCTCGGTCACCAGCGCCCCCGCCATGAGGTTGCCGACGTCGGTGCCGAGGAAGGTGACCACCGGGATCAGCGAGTTGCGCAGCAGGTGCCGTACGGTCACCCGGCGCCTCGGGAGGCCCTTGGCGACGGCCGTACGGACGTAGTCGGCGCGGGCGTTCTCCGCGATGGACGTCCTGGTGAGCCGGGTGACGTACGCGAGGGAGACCAGCGCCAGCACCAGGCCGGGGAAGATCAGCTCACTGATGGGGGCCTCCGGGGAGACCGCCGGGCGGATCCATCCCCACTTCACCCCGAACAGGTACTGGCCGACGGTGCCCGTCACGAAGGTGGGGATGGAGATCACGACGAGCGAGAGCATCAGCACGCCGGTGTCGATGGGCTTGCCGCGGCGCAGCCCCGTGATCACGCCCAGCGTGAGGCCGATGACGACCTCGAAGACGATCGCGACGATCGCCAGCCGGACGGTGATGGGGAAGGCGTTGCCGATCAGCTCCGTCACCGGCTGGCCGTTGAACGCGTTGCCGAAGTCGCCGGTGAAGATCTTGCCCATGTAGAGCAGGTACTGCTGCCACACCGGCTTGTCGAGATTGAACTCCTCGCGCAGCTGGGCCGCCGTGGCGGGGTCGGGGGCCCGGTCGCCGAACATCGCGTTGACCGGGTCCCCGACGGCGTACACCATCACGAAGATGAGAAAGGTGGTCCCGATGAAGACCGGGATCATCTGGAGCAGTCGTCTGATGACGTAGCGCCCCACCGCAGGTCACTTGACCTTGATGTCGGTGAAGACCGGGACCGAGAAGGGATTGAGCTTCACACCGCTGACGCGGTCGGAGTAGCCCGCGTTCCCGTTCTGGTACCAGAGGGGAATGGCGGGCATCTCGTCGAGGACGATTTTCTCCGCCTGCTGGAACTTCGCGATGGCGGCGCCCTCCTCCGACTCGTTCGCCTGGTCCATGAGCTCGTCGACCCGCTTGTTGGAGTAGTGCGAGTCGTTGGAGGAGGCGTCCGTGTAGTACAGCGGCTGGAGGAAGTTCTGGATGAGCGGGTAGTCCATCTGCCAGCCGGTGCGGAAGAGCCCCTTCATCTTCTTGCCGGTGACGTCGCTGCGGAACTCACCGAAGGTGGGGACGGGGTTGACGCTGCACGCGCTGTTCTTGCCGAGCGTGTCGTTGATGCTGTTGCAGACGGCTTCCATCCACTGCCGGTGCGAGCCGGTGTCCACGTTCGAGGTGATGGTGATCTTGCCGCCGGGCAGGCCCCCCGCGGCTGCGATCATCTTCTTGGCCCGCTTCGGGTCGTACTCGCACGCCTCGCCGCACAGCCCCTCCTTGAAGCCGCCGGCCTCCTTCAGGACGGGCGAGGTGAGGTCGGTCGCGGGCTCGCGGGTGCCGTGGTAGATCTTCTCGGTGACCTTCTCGCGGTCGATCGCCATCGAGAGGCCGCGCTTGACCATCTCCGCCTTCTTGCCCTTCCAGTTCTTGTCGTAGAGCGGGAAGGAGACGGTCTGCAGGATTCCGGCGGGCTGGTTGATGTACCGGCCGTCGAGGTCCTTCTTCGCGTTCTTGAGCTGCCCGGCGGGGAGTTCGTCGACGACATCGAGGTTCCCGGCCTGCAGGTCCGTGTAGCCGGTGTTCTGGTCGGTGTAGACCCGGAGCTCGACGCCCTTGTTCTTCGGCTTGTCGGGGCCCGCGTAGTGCTTGTTCTTCGACAGCTTCATGGACTGGCCCTTGATGTACGAATCCACCTTGTACGGGCCGTTTCCGATGGGCTTCTTCAGCCAGCCGTCGTGGTCCTTGAAGAACGCCTTCGGGAGCGGCGCGTAGGCGCTGTAGCCGAGAGTCTCGGGCCAGAGGGAGAACTTCTGGTTGAGCTTCACGGTGAAGGTGTTCTTGTCCTTCACCTTCAGCCCGGAGAGCTTCTTCGCCTTCGGCTTGCCCTTCTCGGGGTGGACCTTGTCGTAGCCGTCGATGTACTCGAAGAAGTACGAGTTGATCTGCTTGTTCGTGACCAGCGCGCCGTAATTCCAGGCGTCCACGAAGGAGTTGGCGGTGACGGGCGTGCCGTCGGAGAACTTCCAGCCCGGCTTGAGCTTCACGGTGAAGTTCTGCTGGTCGGTCGTGTCGATCGACTGGGCCACCGCGTTCTCGGCCTTGGCGGTCTCCGGGTTGTAGCGCTTGAGGCCGCGGAAGGTCATGTCGAGGACCTTGCCGCCCTGCACCTCGTTGGTGTTCGCGGGCTCGACCGGGTTCTGCGGGTCGGTCCAGAAGGCACGGACGACGCCCTTCTTCGTGCCCCCTCCCCCGCCTCCGCCGTCGTCGCCCCCGCCGCAGCCGGTGGCCGTCAGTGCGACCGCCACGGCACTGGCGACGGCCCATGTGAGGCGCGTGGCTCCGCGCATGAGGTGCCTCCCTGGTCCCGAGATTGTGACTCGGAACCAGATAACACCCTTTTGCCCCTATATGCCCGGTTCACCGGGCCACCGCTCCTCCCAATGGGGGGCCATGGGCGGTCCCGGCCGCCGGTGGCGCCGGTGACGCCGGTCTACGGGCCCGGGCGCGTCCCCCGCGCGAGGGCCGCCGCCTCCCCGCGCGAGGAAACGCCCAGCTTGCTCAGGATGTTGGTGACGTGGAACTTCACCGTCGACTCGCTGATGTGCAGCGCCGCCGCGATCTCCCGGTTGCGGCGGCCGAGCGCGAGCTGCTCCAGGACCTCCAGCTCCCGGGGATGCAGCCCGGCCAGGGGCTGTTCGGACGCCGACGCCGTCAGGGCCAGCGGCAGCGTGACCCGCACCGTCGTCCCCCAGTCCGGGACCGCGTCCACCGCCACCCCGCCGCCCAGCGCCGCGACCCGCTCCCCGTGGTGGCGGCTCAGCAGCGCGCCGCGGTCGAGCCGTCCAGGACCGTCGTCCCGCACCGCGGCGCACAGCACGTCCCCCTCGCCCTCCACCCACCAGCCGACATGCATCCGGGCGAGCCCCTCCTGCTCCCGCATCGCCAGCACCGCTGCCCGTACCGCGGCGCGCGCGGTGTGCGCCACGTCGGACGGCAGCGGGCGCGCGGTGCCGGGCGCGCGCAGGGAGAGCCGCACCGCGCCGTGCCGGAAGAGGGGACGCAGCTCGCGCACGAGCCGCTGGAACGCGTCGTCCGCGCTCTCCTCGCTCCACACGCCGTCCCAGTACGGCCGCTCACGGAGCCGGACCAGCGCGTCCACGGCCCGCTCTACGGCCACGCGGCGCGCCGTCGCGTCGTCCAGCGAGGAGGAGCGCAGCGCCGTGAGGACCCCGCCGAGCGCCGCGGCGTGCACGTCCGTCAGCTCCGCGACGAGCTGCGCCCGCGCCGCCGCGGCGGCCCCGGAGAGCGCGGTGCGCTCCGGGTACCCCTCGGCGGACAGCCGGTACGCGTACACGGTCGCCAGGTCCCACACCCGCTGCACGGCCGCCAGGACCGGGCCCGTCAGCGGGGCTGCGCCCACGTCGGCCAGCACCAGCAAGGCACTGCCGGTCCCCCGCGAGGTGGAGCCCACGGCGAGCACCTGCCTGCGCTCCCCGCCGAGCACCCCCTCGCCCTGCCACGGCTCGCCCGCCCGTACGTGCACGCTCAGCTCGCCCAGCTCGCGGCCGGTGATCCGGGCCGCCAGCGCGCCGTCGGTGCCGGTCGTCTGCTGCGGCGCGTAGGCGCTCACCTCGCTGAGCTGCGCGGCCACGGAGTGCGGCACCAGGCCGCCGAGCAGCTGCGAGGTCCGCTCCAGCAGGCCCTGCGGCGGCGTGTCCACCAGCTCGACGGCGCGGGCCAGCGCCTCCTCGGGGCTCGTCCAGGCTCGGTCCACCCCGCCACCGTACGGCCGTACGGGCGGCGGCGGACTCGACCTACGGGCAGGTGGAACCGGCCGTACGGCGGGGCGGGCCGCCCGTACGGCGGGGAGAGGGTGAAGGGGTCAGCAGCGACGGTACGACCGCCGGTACGACCGCCCGACCCATCGCGTCCGGAGGACACTCCCCGCCATGCCGAGCACCACAGACACCACGGCCCCCGTCTCCGTGAAGGCCATCGCCTTCGACCGCTACGGCGGCCCCGACGTCCTCGCCCCGGCCACCGTCGAAGTCCCCGGGCCCGGCCCGGGACAGATCCGGATCGCCGTCCGTACGGCCGGGGTCAACCCGCTCGACCACAAGATCCGCCGCGACACGGTACGGGAGCACTTCGTGGTGACGCTCCCCCATGTGCCCGGCATCGAGGCCGCCGGGGTCGTGACGGCCACCGGGCCCGGGGTGACGGACCTGTCCGTCGGGGACGAGGTCTTCGGCCGTACCGTCACCGGCTCCTACGCCGGGCAGGCGCTGGCCGAGGCCCGCCATGTGGCCCGGCGCCCGGCCACCCTCGGCTGGGCGGAGGCCGCCGCCGTCCCCACGGCCGCCGAGACCGCCCACCGCTGCCTCCATGAGCTGGAGGTGCGGAAGGGCGAGACCCTGCTGCTGCACGCCGCCGCGGGCGGGGTGGGCATCCTGGCCACCCAGTTCGCGGTGGCGCGCGGCATCCGCGTGATCGGCACGGCGAGCGAGGCCAACCACGGGCTGCTGCGCGAGCTGGGGGCCGAGCCCGTGGCCTACGGGGAGGGGCTGGGCGCGCGCGTACGCGCCCTCGCCCCCGACGGTGTGCACGCCGCACTCGACGGGGCGCAGCGTGGGGGCTCGCTCGCCCTCTCCGTCGAGCTGGCCGGTGGCACCGGGCGGGTCGTCGCCATCGCCGAGTACGGGGAAGCGGCCCGGCACGGCGTCCACTTCTCCGGCGGCAGCGACCTGGACCTGATGGGCCCCGCACTTGAGGAGGCCCTCACCCTCCACCGGACGGGCACCCTACGACTGCCGGTCCACGGCCTCTACGCCCTGGCGGACGCGGGCCTCGCTCATGAGGAGAGCGAGCGGGGGCATGTGCGGGGCAAGCTGGTGCTGGTAGTGACCTAACGAGAGTGCCCGACCCCAAACGCAAGAGGGTGCCCCCTCAGGGGCACGGACCTGTCTTCGTTTCGCGGCTCCGCCGCGTGGGCGCGACCGGTTCAAAACTTCGGGGCTTGCCCCTTCTCCCTCAGGGGCACGGGGCTGTGTCTGACTTGCGGCTCCGCCGCGTGGGCGCGACGGGTCCAAGACTTCGGGGCTTGCCCGATTAGGGGCGCGGGGAACTGCGCGACAAGCCCCCACGCGGGCGCGGCCCGCGAAGCACAGCCCGGGGCACCCCGAACCCGGCCCAGTTGCGCGGGGCACCCGGCGCAGGGGGCTGCGCTTGCCAACCCTGCGCCTTGCGCAGACTTCCCAAGCACAGCGGAGGGAGAAGCACAGGCTTCCCAAGCTTCGCAGGGCGGAGGGAGCAGACTTCCCAAGCACAGTGGGGCGGAGGGAGAAGCGCAGGCCTGCCAAGCACAGCGGGTGGAGGGCGGAGCAAGGGTGCGCCCCTGAAGCGGGGGCCGGAGGGGTGGCTTCAGGGGCGCGGGGGACTGTGCGGGCAAGCCCTAATCGGCGGTCGAGGTCACCACCGCGCGCTCTTCCGCGAAGTGGCAGGCCGACTCGTGGGCCGCGCCGCCCGTCGCGCTGGACGGAACGGCCAGCAACGGGACCTCGGTCGCGCACCGTGCCTCCGCCTTCCAGCACCGCGTGCGGAACCGGCACCCCGAGGGCGGATTCGCGGGCGAGGGCACGTCCCCTTCGAGGACGATCCGCTCCCGCCCCTCCCGCGCCTCGGGGTCCGGCACGGGCACGGCGGAGAGGAGCGCCTGGGTGTAGGGGTGCGTGGGGTGCTCGTAGATCTGTTCGTCCGTGCCGATCTCGGCCATCTTGCCGAGGTACATGACACCGACCCGGTCCGAGATGTGCCGGACGATCGACAGGTCGTGCGCGATGAACATGTACGACAGGCCGAACTCGTCCTGCAGCTTCTCCATCAGGTTGACGACCTGGGCCTGGACGGAGACGTCCAGCGCCGAGACCGGCTCGTCCGCGACGATGATCTCCGGGCGGAGCGCCAGGCCCCGCGCTATTCCGATGCGCTGCCGCTGACCACCGCTGAACTGGTGCGGATACCGGTTGATGTACTCCGGGTTGAGCCCCACCACGTCCAGCAGCTCACGCACCCGCCCCCGGCGGTCACCCTTCGGCGCCACCTCCGGGTGGATGTCGAAGGGCTCGCCGATGATGTCCCCGACCGTCATACGGGGGTTCAAGGACGTGTAGGGGTCCTGGAAGACCATCTGGATGTTCCGGCGGACAGCCTTCAGCGCGCGGCCCGACAGCCGCGAGATGTCCTCGCCCTTGTAGCGGATCGTCCCCGACGTCGGCCGTTCCAGATTCATCAGCAGCTTGGCGACCGTGGACTTGCCGCAGCCGGACTCGCCGACGATGCCCAGGGTCTCGCCCGGGTAGAGGTCGAAGGAGATGCCGTCGACGGCCTTCACGGCGCCGACCTGCCGCTTGACCACGACGCCGCTCGTCAGCGGGAAGTGTTTGACCAGGTCCCGGACTTCCAGGATGGGCTCGGGGCGCTCAGCCATGGAGGGTCTCCTTCCAGAAGTGGCACGCGCTGCCGCGCCCCTCGCCGGCCTCGGCGAGCACGGGCAGGTCCGTGGTGCAGATGTCCTTCGCGACCGGGCAGCGCGGGTGGAAGGCGCAGCCGGTGGGCACGTGCGCCATGTTCGGCGGCAGGCCCTGGATCGCGTAGAGCTCCTTGCCCTTCTGGTCGAGCCTCGGGATCGAGTCGAGCAGTCCCCGGGTGTACGGGTGGGCCGGGGCGCGGTACAGCTCCTTGACGGGCGCGGTCTCGACGATGCGGCCCGCGTACATCACCGCGATCTTGTCGGCGACGTCCGCGACGACGCCCAGGTCGTGGGTGATGAGGATGAGCCCCATGTTGAACTCGCGCTGCAGTTCGGCCAGCAGCTCCATGACCTGCGCCTGCACCGTCACGTCCAGCGCCGTCGTCGGCTCGTCCGCGATGATCAGCTCGGGCTCCAGGGCGAGCGCCATCGCGATCATGATGCGC
This sequence comes from Streptomyces sp. NPDC048172, assembly GCF_043202595.1. Lineage (NCBI taxonomy): Bacteria > Bacillati > Actinomycetota > Actinomycetes > Kitasatosporales > Streptomycetaceae > Streptomyces > Streptomyces sp. NPDC048172. Next base: position 889,893 of record NZ_JBIDAT010000001.1, on the reverse strand, counting down.
TGGCGCATGCCGCCGCTGAACTGGTGCGGGTAGTCGTTCACCCGCTCCTTGGCGGCCGGGATCTTCACCCGGTCCATCAGCTCGATCGCCTTGGCCTTGGCCTGCTTGCGGCCCATGCCCTGGTGGACGCGGAACATCTCGCCGAGCTGATAGCCCACGCTGAGCACGGGGTTCAGCGAGGAGAGCGCGTCCTGGAAGATCATGGCGATCTTGGCGCCGCGCAGCTTGCGCCGCTCCTCCCGGGACATCGTGAGCATGTCCCGGCCCTGGAAGAGGATCTCGCCCTTCGGGATGCGCCCGGGCGGCATGTCGAGGATGCCCATGATCGCCTGCGCGGTGACGGACTTGCCGGAACCGGACTCGCCGAGCACGGCCAGGGTCTCGCCCGCGCGGACGTCGTAGTTGACGCCGTTGACGGCGTGCACAACGCCGTCCCGAGTGTGGAAGTCGACGTGCAGGTCACGCACGTCGAGCAGCGGCTGGTTGTCCTGGTTGTCACTCATGGTGTCGCGCCTCCCTCAACGGCTCTTGGGATCGAGGGCGTTGCGCACCGCATCGCCGAGCATGATGAACGCCAGGACGGTGATCGACACCATGATGGCGGGGGAAATCAGGATGTGCGGGGCCGTGCGCAGGGCGTCCTTGCCCGCCGCGACGTCGATGCCCCAGGAGATCGCGGGCTCCGAGAGGCCGATGCCGAGGTACGACAGGGTGGCCTCGGCGCCGATGTAGCCGCCGAGCGCGGTGGTGGCGACGACGATGACGGGGGCCAGCGCGTTGGGCACGATGTGCCGGAACAGGATCCGGCTCGTACTCGCGCCGAGCGACCGCGCCGCCTGCACGTAGTCCTGCTGCTTGACGGTGATCACGGCGCCGCGCGCGATACGGGCCACCTGCGTCCAGCCAAGGAAGAGCAGCGCCGCGATGACGACGTAGACCTTCCGCTCGGCGAAGGTGGTCAGCACGACCATGGCGCCGAGCATGAAGGGGATGCCCTGGAAGATGTCGGTGATCCGGGACAGGAGGCTGTCGAGCCAGCCGCCGAAGTATCCGGCGAGCATGCCGATCGTGCCGCCGACGATCGTGACGAGCACGGTCACGGAGATCCCGACGATCACCGAGGCGCGCGCGCCGTGGACCATGCGGGCCCACACGGAGCGGCCCTGGCCGTCGTAGCCGAACCAGTCGGCGGCGAAGAAGTGGCCGTAGTTCGGGTCGCCCTGGAAGTGCTTGGTCAGGTCGCCGTCGCGGGGCGAGGCGGAGGTGAAGAGGCCGGGGAAGGCCACCATCACCAGCAGCACGACGATGAGCACCGCCGAGATCAGGAAGAGCGGGTTGCGCCGCAGGTCGCGCCAGGCGTCGGACCAGAGGCTGCGGCCCTTGACCGGAGCGTTCTTCTGGGGTGCCGGGGTCGCGGAGGCCGTGGCCTCGGGAAGCGTTGCGGTCTCAGGCATAACGGATCCTCGGGTCCAGGACCGCGTAAAGCAGGTCGACGATCAGGCTGGCGACGAGGTAGACGATGACGATCAGCGTGACGATGCCGACGACCGTCGAGCCCTCGCGGCGGTTGAGGGCCTCGAAGACCGCGTTGCCGATGCCGTGGACGTTGAAGATGCCCTCGGTGACGACCGCGCCCGCCATCAGCGAGCCGACGTCGGTGCCGAGGAAGGTGACCACGGGGATCAGCGAGTTGCGCATCAGGTGGACGCCCACGACGCGGCGGCGCGGCAGCCCCTTGGCGATCGCGGTGCGGATGTAGTCCGCGCGCATGTTCTCGGCGACGGACGTACGGGTCAGCCGGGTGACGTACGCCAGGGAGAGCGCGGCGAGCACGATCGCGGGGAGGAAGAGCTGACCCCAGGCCTCCGAGTCCTGCACGGTCGGGGTGACCCAGCCGAGCTGGAAGGCGAAGACGTACTGGAAGAGGAAGCCGAGCACGAAGCTGGGGACCGAGATCAGCAGCAGGGTGAGGAAGAGGACGGCCCGGTCGAGGGCCTTCTCCGCGCGGAGCCCGGCGACCAGGCCGAGCAGGATGCCCGCGACGACGGTGAAGACGAAGGCGAACAGCGTCAGCCGTACGGTCACGGGGAACGCCTGGGCGATGACGTCGGCGACCGGCCGCTGGCTGGCGATCTGGGTGCCGAAGTCGCCCTGGAAGAGCCCGCTGAGGTAGTTCCAGTACTGCTGCCACAGCGGAAGGTCGAGGCCGAGCTGGTGCTTGAGGGCCGCCATCTGCGCCGGGTCGGCCGACTGCTCGCCCCACAGGGCCTTCACCGGGTCGCCGGGCAGCGCGTACATCATGCAGAAGATCAGCAGGGTTGACCCGATGAAGACCGGGATCATCTGGAGCAGTCGCCGCGCGACATAGCGCCCCATGGTGCCTCCGTAGGGGGGTTAAGGCGTGCGCCCCGTGGCCGCGCGCGGTGCGGCGCGGCCACGGGACGTACGGGTGCGCGCGGGAGCTACTTGACAGTGACGTCCGTCATGACGACGTCGCCGCGGTAGTTGACCTTGACGTTGTCGACGCCGTCGGTGTGGACGACGTTGGCGGCGTAGTCCCAGAGCGGGATCGCGGGCATCTTCTCCACGATCCGGCGCTCGGCGGCCTGGTAGTCCTTGACCGTGTCCTTGAGGCTGCCGGCGTTGTCGCCCTTCTCGAACATGCCGTCGATCTCCTTGTCGGAGAACTTGCCGTAGTTCGTCTGGGCCTTCGTGCCGTACAGCTCCTTGAGGAAGTTGACGTTCAGCGGGTAGTCGGCCACCCAGCCACCGCGGTAGAAGGACTTGACCTTGTCCGCGTCACGGTCGTCCAGGTCGGTCTGGAAGTCCGGCTTGGAGTCGCCGACGCACTCGATGCCGGTGGCCTTGCGGATGGACTCGCAGACCGCGGTCACCCACTCCTTGTGGCCGCCGTCGGCGTTGAACTGGATCCAGAGCTTGTTGCCCGGGACGCCGCCGCCGTCCTTGATGAGCTTCTTCGCCTTCTTGGGGTTGTAGGTGAAGATGTCGGTGTCCAGCTTCTGGTAGCCCTGGACCAGGTCGGGCATGAAGCCGGTCGCCGGGACGCGGGTGCCCTGGAGGACCGTCTTGGTGATCGTCTTGCGGTCGATCGCCATGGAGAGACCCTGCAGCACCTTCGGGTCCACGTCCTTGAAGGACTTGGAGTAGAAAGCCGGCGTGATGCTCTGGGTCGCCGCGTAGGGCTTGTCGATGGCCCGGTTGCCGAAGTCGGCCTTGCGCTTGGGCAGGTCCTTGGGCGCGACCTGGGGGCTCATGTCCAGGTTGCCGGAGAGCACGTCCTGGTAGGACGCCTCGTAGCCGGAGTACGCCTTGAACTGGATGCCCTTGTTCTTGGCCTTGTTGTCGCCCTTGTAGCCCTTCCAGGCCTTGACCTGGATGAGCTTCTTGTGGGTCCACTTCTGGAAGGTGTACGGGCCGTTGCCGACGGGGCTCTGGCCGAAGCGCTTCGGGTCCTTGAAGAAGGCCTTGGGCAGCGGGGCCCAGGTGTAGTAGCCGAGCTTCTGCTTGAAGTACGACACCGGGTGGGTCAGCTCGACGGTGAAGGTGTGGTCGTCGACGACCTTCAGGCCGGACATCTTGTCCGTCTTGGCCTTGCCCTTCTCCGGGTGGACGTCGTCGTAGCCCTTGATGTCCTCGAACCAGAAGCTGTTCTGCTGGTTGTTGGCGATGTTGGCGTTCCAGTTCCAGGCGTTGACGTAGGAGTCGGCCGTGACCTCCTCGCCGTTGTGGAACTTCCAGCCCTTCTTGAGCTTGATCGTCCAGGTCTTGGAGTCCTTGGTGGTGACGGACTCCGCGTTGGCGTTCTTGAGCTTGCCCGACGGGTCGTACTTCACCGGGCCGGTGAAGAGCGACTCGATGGCGTAGGCGCCCTGGCTCTCGTTGGTGCTGGCCGGGACGAGCGGCTTCTGCGGCTCGTTGACGTTGATCGAGACATAGCCCTCGGGCTTGCCCGAGGCGGAGGACCCGCCGCTGCCGGACCCGCCGCCGCACGCCGTGGCGGCCACGGCCACCGCTGCCGCCAGCGCCGACCACTTCATCGTCTTCGCACCACGCATGGAGCCTCCTCCTCAGGAGTCGTTCACCAAGGGAGAGGGGGCGGTGCGACAGGACCGACGACTCCGTCGGCCTCGCAACTCGCCCCCATGCTCGCGGAGTCGGCGCCGTCTACGGTGCGTGACCCATTAACCCGAGCTTTATGCGCCCACTATTGGCCAATACAGCCAGGTTGAACCAGAGATTCCGGATCACGTTTTGGTGAAGCGTCCGATAAACGGTGAACAAACTACCGCTAACCCGGACATTAAGCGGACATAAATTTCGCAGCTGTCCGGTATACGGACGCCCGGGCACGCAACAGGGGCCGCACCCGGAATGGGTACGGCCCCTGTACGGCCCCTGTGCGGAACGTCGTGCTAGCGGAGCGTCACCGCTTGGCGCGCGCGGCGGCGCGGGCACGCTCCTTCATGTCGAGGTTCACCTTGCGGATACGGATCGTCTCCGGCGTGACCTCGATGCACTCGTCCTCGCGGCAGAACTCCAGCGACTGCTCCAGCGAGAGCTTGCGCGGCGGCACCAGGTTCTCCGTCGTGTCGGCGGAGGCCGCGCGCATGTTGGTCATCTTCTTTTCCTTGGTGATGTTGACATCCATGTCGTCGGAACGGGAGTTCTCGCCGACCAGCATGCCCTCGTACACCTCGGTGCCCGGCTCGATGAAGATCGTGCCGCGCTCCTGGAGATTCATCATCGCGAACGGCGTCGCCTTGCCCGCGCGGTCCGCGACCAGCGAGCCGCTGTGGCGCGTGCGCAGGTCGCCGAACCACGGCTCGTGGCCCTCGAAGAGCGAGTGCGCGATGCCGGTGCCGCGGGTCTCCGTCAGGAACTCCGTACGGAAACCGATCAGGCCGCGGGACGGCACGATCCACTCCATGCGCACCCAGCCGGAGCCGTGGTTCGTCATGGTCTCCATACGGCCCTTACGGGTCGCCATGAGCTGCGTGATCGCGCCCAGGTGCTCCTCGGGCGCGTCGATCGTCATCCGCTCGATCGGCTCGTGCAGCTTGCCGTCGATCTCCCGCGTGACGACCTCCGGCTTGCCGACGGTCAGCTCGAAGCCCTCGCGGCGCATCGTCTCGACCAGGATCGCGAGGGCCAGCTCGCCGCGGCCCTGCACCTCCCAGGTGTCGGGGCGCTCGGTGGGCAGCACACGGAGGGACACATTGCCGATCAGCTCACGGTCGAGCCGGTCCTTGACCAGCCGCGCGGTGACCTTGTGGCCCTTGCCGCCCTTGCCGACCAGCGGCGAGTTGTTCGTACCGATCGTCATCGAGATCGCGGGCTCGTCCACGGTGATCAGCGGCAGCGCGACCGGGTTCTCCGGGTCGGCCAGCGTCTCGCCGATCATGATGTCCGGGATGCCGGCCACCGCGCAGATGTCCCCGGGCCCGGCCTTCTCGGCGGGCTTGCGGGTCAGCGCCTCGGTCATCATCAGCTCGGTGATGCGCACGTTCTGCACCGAGCCGTCGCGCTTCATCCAGGCCACGGTCTGGCCCTTCTTCAGCTCCCCCGCCTCCACGCGCAGCAGCGCGATACGACCGAGGAAGTTGTCCGCGTCGAGGTTCGTGACGTGCGCCTGGAGCGGCGCGTCCTCCTCGTACACCGGCGCCGGGACCGTCTCCAGCAGCGTCGTGAAGAACGGCTCCACGCTGTCGCTGTCCGAGGGCACCTCGCCGTCGGCGGGCTGGGTCAGCGAGGCGATGCCGTCCCGCGCGCAGGCGTAGACGATCGGGAACTCGATCTGGTCCTCGTCCGCGTCCAGGTCCAGGAACAGGTCGTACGTCTCGTCCACGACCTCCGAGATACGGGCGTCGGGGCGGTCCGTCTTGTTGATGCACAGGATGACCGGGAGCCGTGCGTCCAGCGCCTTGCGCAGCACGAAGCGGGTCTGCGGCAGCGGGCCCTCGGACGCGTCGACCAGCAGCACGACCGCGTCGACCATCGACAGGCCGCGCTCGACCTCACCGCCGAAGTCGGCGTGGCCGGGGGTGTCGATGATGTTGATGGTGACGGGGGTCCCGCCGTCCTTGGGGTGGTACTTGACCGCGGTGTTCTTCGCGAGAATGGTGATCCCCTTCTCGCGCTCCAGGTCGTTGGAGTCCATCACCCGGTCGTCCACCGACTCCAGCTGGTGGGCTGCGAAGGCTCCCGCCTGCTTGAGCATGGCGTCGACCAGAGTCGTCTTGCCGTGGTCGACGTGGGCGACGATGGCGACGTTACGGATGTCGTTGCGCGTGGGCACTGCGGCGCTTCTCCCGGGTTGATGGGGGTGGGGGTGCGTCCCCTCGCCGGGCTGATCTTCGCCGCGGCCTCGTCAACCATGGTACGGGCCCGCTCGAGACAGAGCCTCCGCGGGCATTTCCGGCCCCTCCTGGTACCCCCTCCCCGGGGGCCACCCCACACGGGGGCACGCCCCACCTCTCCCTCCGCGAAGCTTGGGAAGTCTGCTCCCTTCCCCCTGCTGAGCTTGGGAAGTCTGCGCAAGGCGCAGGGTTGGCAAGCGCAGCCCCCCACGCCGGGTGCACCGGCGAAAGAGCCGGGTTCGGGGTGCCCCGGGCCGTGCTTCGCGGACTGCAGCCGCGTCGTGGCTTGTCGCGCAGTTCCCCGCGCCCCTTAGGGAACAGGGGCAAGCCCTGACGCGCGGCGGAGCCGCAAAACAAGCACAGCCCCGCGCCCCTGGAGGGAACAGGGGCAAGCCCCGACGTCATGGCGGGGCACACAGCCCTGCACCCCTGGGGGTGCTCTCTAGCTGGGGTGCAGTCTTGTGAAGGCTTCTTGCAGGAGTGCTGAGCGGGACTTCTTCCCGTCGCTGCGGAGCCATTCCCTCGTCGACGACTCCAGCGCCGCCGCCGCGGCGGAGGTGAGCAGGTCGGCGGTGAAGGCGTCCAGACCAGGCCCGGCGCCGGACCGCCCGCGGAGGGCCGCCGCGATCTCACGGCGAGCCGACTCACGCCGCTGGGTCCAGCGGGCGTGCAGCGCGGGCGTCTCCTCGACCAGACGGAGCCGCGCGAGCCGCTCGGCGGAGGAGGAGATCCGCTCCTCCCAGGCGCACAGCACCACGCGCAGGCTCTCCCACGGCTCCTCCCCCTCGGGGCGGGCCCGCAGCTCGGCCGCGACCGCCTCGCCCATGGCCTCGGCGGAGCCCAGAACCATGTCCTCCTTCGTCGGGAAGTAGCGGAAGAGGCTCCGCTTGGACATCCCCGCCGCGCGGGCCACCTCGTCGACGGTCGTCTCCTCGAAGCCGCGCTCGGCGAAGAGCTCCAGCGCGAGCGCGGCCAGTTCGGCCCGGACGGCGGCACGGGTGCGCTCACGGAGACTCATGCCGCACAGTCTACTTTCGGTCTCCCATTGTCTAACCTGTCACCTGGTGACATATTCAGAGCGCTGATAACAAGAACGGAGGGCAGCCATGGACGGCAGGACAGTCCTGGTCACTGGTAGCACCGGAGGGATCGGCAAGGAGACGGCGAGGGCACTGGCGGCGCGCGGGGCGCGCGTCGTGCTCACCGGGCGCGACCCCGCGCGGGCGGCCGCGGCCGCAGCCGAGCTGCGGGAGGGCACGGGGAACGCCGCCGTGGAGGCGTTCACCGCCGACGTGACCAGCCAGCGGGAGGTACGCGCCCTGGCCGCCGCCGTGACCGATCGGCACGGCGCGCTGCACTGCCTGGTGAACAACGCGGGCGTCAACCCGCCGGGCCGCCTGCTGACCGAGGACGGGATCGAATCGGCGTTCGCCGGGAACGTACTGGCGCCGTACCTGCTCACCCGGCTGCTGCTCGCCCCGCTGCGGCGGGGCGCGGAGGAGAGCGGTGAGCCCTCGCGGGTGGTCAATGTCACCGGGGGAATCCCCCGGGGCACGCTCGACCCCGGCAATCTCCAGGCCGAGAAGCGCTTCTCCGGCTGGCTGACCGACACCCAGTACAACCGCTCGAAGCTCGCCCTGACGGCGATGAGCCGTACGCTCGCCGGGCACTGCGCGGAACGGGGCGTGGCGGTCACCGTCGTCTACCCGGGCCACGCCGACACCCCGATGAACCGCGCGCTGCCGACCCGGACCTACCCCCGGCTCGTACGCCCGTTCGTGCCGCTGGTGCGCGCGCTGATGCCGGTGCTGTGGGGCGACACGGCCGCGCCCGCGCGGAACGTGGTGCGCGCGGTCACCGGCCCCGCCGCCCCGGGCGGCGGCTACCTCGACATGAAGGGCCGCCGGTCCCGCTGGCCCGCGGGCACCGGCGACCCTGTCGTCCGTGCGGCGATATGGGAGATGTGCGAGCGGCTGGCGCCGCTCAGCGGCGGAAGCCGATGTCCTGGTAGCGGGGGGTCTGGAAGCCGAAGGCCCCGGCGTTGACGACGCGGTCCTTGGCCGCGACGAGCTGGGGCCGCTGGTAGAGCGGCAGCGAGCCCGCGGCGGCCCAGATACGGGCGTCCGCCTTCTTCATCAGGTCCCTGCGCCGCCCGTCGTCGAGCTCGCCCGCCGCCTGCTCGAAGAGCTGGTCGATCTGGTCGGTGCCGACGCGGGAGTAGTTCTGCTCGACGAGCAGCGAGCCGTCGGCAGCGGGCTGCGGCTTGGCGAAGATCGGCCGGGCGTCCGTGGCCGGGTAGGCCGTGGCGGGCCAGGAGTACAGCGCGAGGTCGTACTCGCCCGCGGCGATGTGGTCCTTGAAGTAGCTCGCGTCGGACACCTCCTTGATCTGGGTGCGGATCCCGACCCCGTTGAGCATGTCGGCGATCCGCTCCCCCGTCGCCCGGATCTGCTCCGAGCCGGGCCCGGCCGGGAGGACGAAGCGGAGCGCGAGGGGCTTGCCGTCCTTGGTGCGTACGGCCGTGGCCGTACCGCGCGAGAGCATGGTCAGCTCGTGGGCCCTGGCGCCGACGGCCTGGGCGCGGGCGAGCGCCGCGCGGGCGCGCCGCATGCCGCCGCGCGAGTCCGCCTTGCGTGCCCGTGCCATGTCGGCGCGGGCGGCCTGCTCCAGGACCGCGGCGCGCTGCGCCGTGGTGGAGGGGACGAGGCTGAGGGGCCTGCCGGTCACCTGGCGGGCGACCTCCGCGCTGATCGGCACGGTGGCCGCCTCGGCCTCCAGCCGGTGCGGCACGGGCGCGGCGGCATCGGGCGCCGGGGCCTCGGCGGGCGGCTCGGCCGGTCCACCGGGCGCCATGCGCGCGGGCTTCTCGCCGTCCTTCCCGTCCTTGCCGCCCTTCTTGTCCTCCCCCTGCTTGCCGTCCCGCTCGTCCGCCTTGTCGGCACCGGCGGCGGCCGGCTTGTCGTGGCCGCCGCGGGAGAGAGGGCCGCCGCCCTTCCAGCCCGCGTCGGCGAGCAGCGACTGCGCGGACTCCAGGTCCCGGCCGCCGACGGCCTCGCTGTTGTCCTCGTAACCGTCCTGGCTCGTCATCCGCAGATGGCTGCCGAGCGGGTCCGAGGGGAGCCCGGACCCGCTGAGCGCCTGCTTCGCCAGCTCGTCGCGGTCCAGGGCGCGAGCGACCGCGCGGCGGACGCGCTCGTCGGCGAGGGGGCCGTTCGCGCCGTTCAGGGAGAGCTGGGTGTAGGCCGGGTCGAGGGCCTTGCGCAGGGCGTACGTACGCAGCGCGCGGTCGTCCCGCTGCTGGGCCGCGGTGCGCTGCTGCCGGGCCCGCCCCTTGCCCTTCCCCTTCTCCTGGCCCTTGCCGCTGGTGTCCCCGGCGTGGTCGCCGAGGTCCGACTTGTTGGCCTCGGCGACGCGCCGTGCGGCCTTGGTGTCGACGTCCGCGAGGTCGACGTCGCCCGCCCGCAGCGCGGCTCCGCGCTTCGCGCGCGGCACGGCCTTCAGCTCGATCCGCGACAGCTTGGCGCGCTCGCCCCACCAGCGCGGGTTCCGCTCCAGGACCGCCGGGCGCGAGCCCTTGCCCGCCTTCGCGGGGCGGAAGGGGCCCGCCGACGCGGGCAGCGACGTACGGGCGCCGTCGTTGAACTTCTCCGGGTCGGCCATCACGTCGCGCGGGTAGAGCGGCGTGAACAGCGACTTCCAGTCGGCGTACGGGCGGGCGAAGACGACCTTCACCTCGTGCGCCCCCTCGCCCCTGGTGACCTTGCCGATGCGGTCGTACCCGGCGTTGCGCGCCGTCCAGTACGCGCTGTTCTTGCCGCGCAGGGCCCGCCACTGGGCCTTGAAGTCCGCCACGCCGAGGGCGCGGCCGTCGCTCCAGCGGGCCTTGGGGTTCAGCTTGTAGACCACTGTCTGGCGGGGCTCGGTCTCCGTGACCTCGGCCTCGCTCAGATAGTCGGGGTTCGGCTCCGGCTTCGCCTTCTCATCCAGCGAGAAGAGCGCGGGCAGGGTGGCGCCCGCGACGCGGTCGGTGGCCTCGTCGGCGTCGGGCTGGAAGGCGTTCAGCGTCGCGGGCAGCTTGTCGACGGCCCAGCGCAGCGTGCCGCCGGACGCCACCTCGCCGCGCGCCGCCGACGGCACGTCCCGTACGGCCTCGCCGCTCGCCCCGCTCCCCCCGCCGCCCGTGTCGCCCTCGGCCGAGCTGCATCCGGCGAGGGGCAGCGGCAGCAGGACGCCCGCCGTGAGCAGGGCGACGGTACGGCGCCGGAGCGCGGCGGAACCGGCGAACGGACCGGTGGCGTCGGGGGCTGGTCTTTCGGGGACGGTTCGCATGGCTGAAACCTCCGGAGCTGGCCGCTCCCCGCTCACGTCCACGATCGGCGGCTTTGGCGGCTCATCACATCTTTCGCCCCACTGAAGGCGAGCCCGCCCCGCGCGTCGCGCAGACACGGCGCGCACCCCACCCCTTGCCACCCGTGCGGAGCACGCCGCGGGGCCCGAACGGCCCGATGGGACGCGCCGGGACTCGTTGGCTTCCCTCGGGGCGCCGGTTTTCGGCCGTTCCGGCAGCGGACGCCGTATTCAAGGTGACCGAAGGCCAATTGGCGCTGTGGGGCGGCGTGTTGTCGCTAGAGTGCCGTCGTCGAACCGCATCAGGGCTGGAAAGAGGAGATGACGGGGAGCGATACGCGGCTGCCGCACCTCAGAGTGGTCTCGCCGACAGGGCAGGTCCACCGCCTGACCCTGGACGGCACCCGCCGCACCGTGGGCAGGAACGCGCCGCACCACGAACCGGACCTCGCGCTGGAGCCGGACCCGCAGGGCCTGGTCAGCCGTCTGCATCTCGTCCTCGACCGCGACGAGGACGGCCAGTGGTGGGCCACCTGCCACGGCAGGAACGGCACACGGCTCCGGCCCGACACCCATTACGGCCACGACCCGGGTCACGGCCATGGCCCGGGTCACGCCCATGGCCCGGGTCACGGCCCGGGCTCCCCTGACGGGGAACAGCTGGTCGGCCGGACGCTGCTGCGGCACGGCGACACCCTGCTGGTCCTCGCCGACGTCTCGGCGCGCGGGGAGCAGCGCCACTGGCAGCTGACCTACATCGCCGAGCACGGCACCGTCCCCGCCCCCGCTCCGGTGGCGCCCCCCTTCCGGCCCGGCCTCCACTACGACTGGGTCACGAGCCGCGTCTACCGCGTCGACGCCGACCGGTACACCCCCGTCGAGGGGCTGCGGCCCATGTGCCACCACCTGCTGCGCCACATGGCCTCACGCGGCGAGCGGCTGGCCCCCGGCGAGATCACCTTCGGCTACGCCGAACTGATCGCCGCCGTGTGGGACGACCCCGTGGACATGCGGGAAGCGCGGCGGACGGACCTGGCGCATCTGGTGTACGAGGTGCGCCAGTGCGTCGAGGACGACCCCGCGAAGCCCCGGATCCTGGAGACGGTGCGCGGGGTCGGGTACCGCCTGCACTTCTCCTCGATCGGCGCGAACTGAAAGTGCCGCCCCCGCGCGGCATTCCGAGCACTCTCCGGGAGGACACGGCGTGCAGCCGCAGGAAATCCTCGACGGGCGGTACCGCCTGCTGAAGGAGCTGGGCCAGGGCGGATTCGGAACCGTATGGCGTGCGTTCGACACCCGGATGCGGCGCCATGTCGCCATCAAGGTCGCCAACTCCGCCTCGGGCGCGGCCGACGCCGAGCGCTTCCTCCACGAGGCCCTGCTCGCCGGAAGCCTCAACCATCCGCACATAGTGACGGTCCACGAGTACGGCACAGTGACCGTGGCCCCCGCCGCGAAGCCGCAGATCTACGTGGTGATGGAGCTGGTCGACGGCACGTCCCTGGACGAGTCGCTCGCGGGCGGCACTCCCTCGCTGAACCAGGCGCTCACCTGGGCCTCCGAGGTGAGCGACGCCCTGGACGCCGTCCACCGGCAGCACATCGTGCACCGCGACATCAAGCCGGGGAACGTGCTGATCGGGCCCGACGGCCGCGCCAAGGTCGTCGACTTCGGCATCGCCAAGAACCTGGCCGCGCACTGGAAGCTGACGCCGACCGGGGCCGTGATGGGCACCCTGCCCTATCTCGCTCCGGAGCTGTTCAAGGGAGAGGCCGCCGAACCGGGCTGCGACCTGTACGCCCTCGGCTGCATGCTGACAGAACTGTGCACGGGCCTGCCCCCGTTCGAGAGCGTCACCCCGCACAGCCTGATGCGGCAGCACACGACGGAGGCCCCGCCGTCGCTCACAGACCGCCGTCCGGAGATCCCCGCCGCCGTGGACGAGCTGGCGCAGCGGCTGCTGGCCAAGGAGCCGGGGGAGCGCCCCCGCGACGCGGCCGAGGTCCGCGACACCCTGCGCCGTCTGGCGCTGAGCGCCGACCGCGCGGGGGAGGACGCCGCGTCCCCTCCCCCTCCCTCGCCCCCGCCCGTTGCCCCGGGCCCGGGCCCGGCCGGATACGAGACGAACGCCGCTCCCGTTCCGGCGTCCGTTCCGATGTCCGTTCCGGCGTCCGGGGACGGCGAGCGACGCCGTTGCCGGGCCGCCGTGGTCGGCGTGGTGTCCGTCTCGTTCGTCGTGGCGCTGGCCCTCTGCGGCTGGCTGTTCGTCCCGGGACCGTGGGCCCGGGACGGCGGCGGGGAGGGGGACCGCGCGGACGACGCCGTCTCCCCAGCACCGAGCGCGTCCCGGCCGGGCCGGACCCCGGAGCCGTCCGCCGGCGGACCGGCCCGTACGCGGAAGCCCTCGGACTCCGGCGAGGCCCCGTCCTCCCCCGCACAGGCCGGGGCGGGAAAGCCGGACAGGTCCTCGCCCCGGCAGACGGAGAAGGGGGAGGACGGGCCCGACGGCGGGGGCGGGGGCGGGGAGAAGGGGAAGCCCTCCGACGGCCCCGGGGAACCCTCCGGGGAAAAGGCCACGCCCAAGATCACCGAGGTCGGCAAGGTGGACGGCTACGGGGCCTGCGACTACGGCCGCGCCTGTGTCTTCGAGGGCTACGACGGCACCGGCCAGATGGCGTACGCCAAGGACTGCGGCAGGTACGACCTCGCAGGGCTGCGCGTCACGGTCAGCTCCCTGCGCAGCCACGGGAACCCCATCACGCTCTACAGCGCGGACCACCGCGAGGTCGGCCACATCGACAGCTGGACCCGGAGCAACCTCTCCCCCGAGGAGAACGACCGGGCGGTCACGGCCTTCATCCACTGCTGACCTCTCCCCTCTCCGGGGCGCTACAGCACCTCCGTGTACGGCTGGCGCCAGGCGGGCGGCTGCTCGCCGCCGACATCCGTCCAGTACTCCCGCGCGGCGGTCACGCGGCCGTCGCGGACCGTCCAGAAGGAAGCGGCGCGGAAGACGCCCAGCTCGGCATGCGGAACCTCGACCTCCGAGACGACCTGGTCGCTGCCCGCCGCGCCGACCACCCGCAGCACCCGTATCGACCAGCCCTCGGGATACTCGCTGTTCACCGCGACATAGTTCGCCCGGCCGACGATCCGCTCGCCCGTGACCGGCCACTCCACGACCGCGTCCTCGGTCAGCAGCTCGCCCACACCCGCCCAGTCGCGGGCCTCCATGCGCTTCCACAACTCATCGATCACGCCTGTCGGTTCCATGCCCGTAGTCTTCCAGCGGGCACTGACAACGACCGGCGAGGAGACGTACGTGAACCGGGACGGGGACGGGGACGTGGACGGGGACGGGGATTGGGAGCGGCGCTCCGCGGCGGCGTGGGAGTCGATCGACGCCCACGGCGAGGAGGAGTTCCGGGCGCTGATCGACGGGCTGGCGGACGAACTGCCGCCGGGCAGCCCGGTCGCGGCCTTCGAGCGGGCCTGCGCCTTCGACTCGACCGGCCACCCGGACCGCGCGGTTCCGCTCTACCGGGAGGCGCTGAAGGGCACCCTGCCGGGCGAGCGCCGTCGCCGCGCGGTCATCCAACTGGCCAGTTCACTCAGGAACCTCGGCCAACAGGACGAGAGCATCGCTCTGCTGACCGCCGAGCTGGACGCGGGCTCCGACCACCTGGACGATGCCGTACGGGCGACGCTCGCGCTGGCCCTCACCGACGTGGGCCGGGAGCGCGAGGCCGTCTCCCTCGCGGTCGGCGCCCTGGCCCGGCATCTCCCCCGCTATCAGCGCTCGATGGCGAACTACGCGCGCCTCCTTGTGGAGCCCGGCCCCGCGGAGCCCGGCTCTTCCCATTCCCCGAAACAGGTTTAGCCGTAATTGGGAAGCGGCCGATCCGGTGAAGTCGGCGTGTCCGGCGCTTATTTCACTCCTTCGAGCCTGAACGGGGAAATCCGTGGACTCTGGGCAGCCTTCTCGTAGATGCTCGCAACAGGTCGCTTTCAGGGCCTGTCGGGGGTCAAAGGAGGGGCATGATGACACTCGTCCTCGTATTCTCGCAAGCCATAGAGGCGCCCGGATTCCCCACTCGTTCCCGCACGCACGGTAATTCGCGCCGCGCGTCATGAAACAGACGCCTCGTGAGCGCGGCATGATCGCGCTGATGACGGCCGCCGTGCTCGGATACGTGCTGCTGGTCTCGGCCGTGACGCCCGCGGATCCGCATGCGCTGCCGCCCCTGAAGGTCGGCATTCTCTATTCCCACACCGGCCGGCTCGCCGACTCGGAGAAGCCGCTGAACGACGCGACGGTGATGGCCGTCGAGGAGATCAACGCGCGCGGCGGGCTGCTGGGCAGGGAGGTCGTGCCCGTGCTGGCCGACGGGCAGTCGGAGGGACGGCGGTTCGCGCGGGCCGCCGACAGGCTGCTGACCAGGGAGGGAGTCCGCACGGTCTTCGGGGGGTACGCCTCGGCGGCGCGCCGCAGCATGATCCCCGTCGTCGAGCGCCACGGCGGCCTGCTCTTCTACCCCGCGGTCTACGAGGGCGGCGAGACCTCGCGCCGTGTCGTCTACACGGGCGCGACCCCGAACCAGTACATCACCCCGGCCGTGCAGTGGTTCCTGGACAACGGGGCGCGCCGCTTCTTTCTCGTCGGCTCCGATTACATCTATCCCCGGGTCTCCCTGGCTCTCGTGCATTCCCAACTCGCCGCGGCGGGCGGCAAGGTGGTCGGCGAGGACTATCTCCCGCCGGACTCAAAGAAGGTGTCGGGCACCATCCGGAGAATCCGTGAACTTAAGCCCGATCTCATCGTCTCAGCACTCGCTGGAGACACAAACGCACCGTTTTTCACACGCCTTCGGAAGAAGGGCGCCGACGGCGGTTCCGTGCGTATTCCCACGCTGAATCTCGTGGCCGACGAATGGGAGCTGCGTTCCCAGGACACCCGCAGCAAGGCGGGGGCCTACGTCGCGGGCGACTATGTCGCGGCGAACTATTTCGAGGAGCTGTCCGACGCGGCCAACGCCCGCTTCGTCGCGAAGTTCAAGAAGCGCTACGGCGCCGCGCACGTCTCCGACACCGTCGCCGCCGCCTACGCACAGGTCCATCTGTGGGCGCGCGCCGTCAGGGCGGCCGGGAGCGTCGAGCCGCAGGACGTGCTGCGCTCGGTGCGCGGCGCCTCGTTCCGCGCGCCGGGCGGCACCGTCTACGCCGACCGGGAGAACCGCCATCTGTGGAAGCGGGCCCGCCTCGGCCGGATCCGGCTCGACGGGCGGATCGAGCAGGTCTGGTCCTCGGAGGCCGTGATCCGCCCCGCGCCCTACAGCCCGTACCGCAGCAGACAGGACTGGGACCGTCTCGTCAGCCACCTCTACCACGGCTGGGGCCGGCGCTGGGAGCGCCCGCCCGGCGGCCCCGAACTCTCCCAGGAATCCCGGCCCGGATCACCGTGAAACACCACCGTCTGTGGATCCACTGGATCCTCTTCCTCGGCTCGGGCGCGGCGCTGGTCGTCATCCGGACCGCGGAACTCCCCGCCGTGGTGGCCGGCCTGCTGCTGGTCGCCGCGGCGATCGTGCTGGTCAACGCGGGGCTGCCGCTGGCCAGACACGGCGTGCGACACGTGGTCGCCGAGCAGAACAGCGCCGTGCAGGCCGCGGTCTTCGCGATCATCGGCTCCCTCTACGCCACGCTCGTGCACTTCTCCGTGGTGGTCGTCTACGACGGCTACACCCGGGCCGACGCGACCGCCTCTCAAGAGGCCAACGCGCTCGCCGACCTGGAGCGCATGTCCAAGGGCTTCTCCGGACCCGTGCACCGGCAGGTGCAGGAAGCTTCCCTCACCTACGCGAGCATCGTCGTCAACGACGAGTGGCACACCATGACCCGGCGCGGCTCCGACC
The DNA here is from genome assembly GCF_043202595.1 of Streptomyces sp. NPDC048172. NCBI lineage: Bacteria > Bacillati > Actinomycetota > Actinomycetes > Kitasatosporales > Streptomycetaceae > Streptomyces > Streptomyces sp. NPDC048172. The sequence continues at coordinate 873,257 of NZ_JBIDAT010000001.1, read as the reverse complement.
CGCAGGCGCAGGCCGCGCTCGCCGAACTGTGGACCATCTACACGAGCATGGGCCCCAAGGACCGCGAGAACGCGCTGTACGCGCCGTCCATCGAGCGGCTCAACCAGCTCGACGACAGCCGCCGCCTGCGGCTGCGCGCGAGCGTGCGCGACGTGCCGTCGGTCGTGTGGATGATGTTCTACTGCGGCGGCGTGCTGGCTGTCGTGATGGTCTTCTTCTTCGGCGTGCGGCGGGACTGGGTGCAGCGCGTCATCGTCTCCGTACTGGCCGCCGTCGTGGCGCTCTCCGTCTTCCTCGTCACCTCCTTCGAGCAGCCGTTCAGCGGCAACTCCGCGATCACTCCCGACGCCTTCGAGACCGTCCTGATCCATCTGCGATCACGCGAAAGGTGAGCCGCCCGTGTCTCCGCCGCCGTCCGTCTGGCCCTTCGGCCGCCGCCACCCCCCGCCGCACGCCGGGGTCGGCCTCCCTCCGGCGCGGGTGGACGCGCTGCTGCGGTGGAAGATGAACCGCTGGTTCGACTGCCTGGACGCGGACGGGGACGGGCGGATCACGTTCCACGACTACGAGCTGGCGGCGCTGCGCGCGGCACGCGCCTTCAGCCACCGCCCCGGGAGCCGCGAGCAGCGGCGGCTGCACGCCTGCTTCCGCAAGCTGTGGCGGCGCCACGAGCACGAGGCGCGCCGCGCGGGCACGGCCGATGGCACCCCGCTGACCAGGGACGTCTTCGTCACGCACATGGCGAACGCCCTCGTGGAGGAGCGCCGTTCGCTGCTGGCGGCCGTGAACTCGCTGTGCTGCGCGATGATCGACGTCGCCGACGAGGACGGCGACAACCAGGTCTCCGAGCGCGAGTACCGGGTGCTGCTCGCCGCCGCCTTCCGCCTCGTCTCGGAGCGCGACCTGCGTACGGCGTACCGCACGCTGGACCGTGACGCGAGCGGGACCCTGGAGCACAACGAGATCCACGAGGCGTTCGTCGAGTTCTTCAGCAGCACCGACCCGGCAGCCCAGGGCAACTGGCTCCTCGGCGCACCCCCACCGACCCCCCGTCAACAGCGCGGCCGGTACTAGGGGCTAGGGCCCCGCCTATCCTTGTGGCATGACGTCCCAGCCTCCGGAGCCCACTCCGTCCGCGGTCCCCCCGGGGGAGCTGCGCGCCTCCCACGCCGACCGGGACGAAGTGGTGGAGCGCCTGCGCGACGCGGCGGCCGAGGGGCGTCTCGACCTCGACGAGCTGGATGAGCGCCTGGAGCGGGCGCTGAAGGCCAAGACCCACGCCGAACTGGCCGTCCTCACCGCCGACCTGCCCGGCTCGCCTCCCGCCGAGAGCCTGCCGCCGCTGGTGCTCAAGGGCGGCATGCACGGCGCCTCCCGGGGCCCCGGGCGCTGGGAGGTCCCCGCGCACATCGTCGCGCGCGGCGGCATGGGCGGCGTGAAAGTCGACTTCACCCGGGTCGAGTGCCGCCTCGCCGAGATCGCCGTGGAGGCGTACGGGGAGATGGCCGGGGTCACGCTCGTCCTCCCCGACTCCTGGGCCGTGAACACCGACGGCATGGACCCCGGCATCGGCGGCCTGGCGGACAAGACCACCCCCGACCGCCTGCCGGGCACCCCGCTGGTACGCCTCACCGGGTCCGGCGGCATGGCGGGCGTGGTCGTCCGCCACCCGAACCGCTGGGAGCGGCGCAAGCTGCGCAACAATCCGGCCGTCGAGTAGGCCGTGGCCACTGGGCAGGGGCTGCCCCGCCCTGTCCGTCGCAGACCGCGGGTTGTGGGTGGTTGCGCGCGCAGTTCCCCGCGCCCCTGAGGCCTCAGGGGCGCGGGGAACTGCGCGACAAGCCACGACGACGGCCGCGGCCTGCAACCCACGGCACGGGGCACCCCCTGCCCAGCCCCGAGGCGAGGGCAACCAGGGTCACGCCGGGCCCGCGAGGTCCACGAGGCGGCGGATCAGGTCGGCGTACGTCCAACCCGCGCCGTCCGCCGCGCGCGGCAGCAGGCTTCCCGCGGTCAGTCCCGGGAGCGCGTTGACCTCCAGGCACATCGGCTCGCCCGCCGCGTCGCAGCGGAAGTCGGTGCGCGAGTACGTACCGGGGCCGAACCCCAGCGCGCGATGGGCGCGCGACGCGAGCCCCCGCAGGCGGTCCGCGAAGTCGTCGGGGACGTGCGCGGGGCACACCTCGTTCACCGCGCCGGGCTGGTACTTGGCCGCGTAGTCGAACAGCGGCGTCGTCAGCTCGATCTCGACGACCGGCAGCGTCTCGCCGCCCAGCACGGCCACCGTGAACTCCCGGCCCGGCAGGAAGGGTTCGACCATAAGTTCCACCCCGGAACCGGCGGCCGCCGCCTCGGCCGCCGCCCGCTCCAGCTCCGGCGGCGACGCGGCCCGGTGGACCGAGACGCTCGACCCCTCGGCGACGGGCTTGGCCACCACGGGCCCCGCCGTCACCAGCCGCCGCACGGCGGACGGCATCTCCTCGGCGCCCGGCCGCCACAGCACCCGCTCCGGTACCGGCAGTCCGGCGGCGCCGAGGACCGCCTGCGCGCGGCCCTTGTGCCAGGCGGCCGCGCAGGCGGCGCTGTCCGCGCCGGTGAACCGCACACCGGCCGTCTCCAGCAGCGCCTGCACATGGCCGTCCTCGCCCCAGCCCCCGTGCAGCGCCAGGAAGACCAGGTCGGCGCCGCGCAGCAGCTCCAGGACCGGGCCCCCGGTCAGCGCGGCGTGCACGCGTTCGCGCGCCCGCGCCTGGCCCGCGAGCGACGGCGGTTCCTTGCCGACCGCGACGCCGTCGGCCCCGTCCACCGCCTCGCCGGGCCGCAGCGGCCCGGCCAGGACCGGCTCCCCCGCGGCCGGATCGACCAGCACCACCTCGTGCCCGAGCTCCAGCAGGGCAGCGGCGACCGACCGGCCGGAGGCCAGCGAGACCTCGCGTTCCGCGCTCTCGCCGCCGCACACGACCACCACACGCATTCCGTTCATGCGGAAGCAGCGTAGTGAGCATGCTTGGCTTTTCCAAGCACCGACTTGGGAAAGCCAAGCATCATCCGTCCGCTAGCGCCGCTAGCACTGCTAGCGCCATCAGCGCTTGACGCCGACCCCGCCGTACCCCACGTACTGCGCCAGCTCCAGACCCTCCGGCGGCGCCTCGTCCGGACGCCACAGCGGCATCTGGACCAGGCCGGGCTCCAGGAGCTCGAAGCCGTCGAAGAACGGCATGATCGCGTCGTACGGGCGGAGCACGAGCTTGGCCGTGGCGTTGTCGTACACCTTCATCGACTTGCCGAGCTCGCCCTGCGAGCGGAAGTCGGCGGTGATGTGGGTGAGCGCGAGGTAGCTCCCCTCGGGCAGCGCGTCCGTGAGCGTGGAGACGATACGGCCCGGGTCCTCGCCGTCCTCGACGAAGTGCATGACGGCCATCAGCATCAGTGCGACCGGCTCGTCGAAGTCGATGACCTCGCGCAGCGCGGGGTGGTCGAGGATGCCCTCGGGGTCGCGCAGGTCGGCCAGGACGAAGCCCGCGTTCCCGGTGTTGGTCAGCTTGGCGTCCGCGTAGCGCGCGACGATCGGGTCGTTGTCGACGTACGCGACGCGGACGTCCGGGTTGATCTCGCGGGCGACCTCGTGGGTGTTCGGCGAGGTCGGGATGCCGGTGCCGATGTCGATGATCTGCCGGATGCCCGCGCGGACGACGGCCCGCGTCGCGCGGTGCAGCAGGGCGCGGTTGCCGCGCGCGCTCACGCCGACCTCGGGCGCGAGGTCGAGGACCTGCTGGGCCGCCGCCCTGTCGACCTCGTAGTTGTCCTTGCCGCCGAGGTAGTAGTCGTACATCCGGGCGGGGTGCGGGGTGGTCGTGTCGATCTGCTCGACCGCGAAGCCCGTCTCCTTGATCCCCCGTCGACTCTCCACGGCATCCTCCGCCTCACGCTTCACGGCATTCACTCGCTTCCCAACTTGGGCTCGGTCACCGCAGTTTGACATGTCATACGAGACGATCACCCGTCACCCCACGGCAACAGGGCGCCGCCCGGCAGCCCGTACGAGCGGAAAGGCGTGCGGGGCTCTTCACAAGTGGGAGTGTGACGCGTAACACTCGCCACGCGCATGGACCTAGCCAGCCGCCACCACCCATGGAGGTGGGCACGTCGTGTCTCAAGTTACGTCTCTGCACGAGGAACTGACGGCCGCTCAGCGCTGCCTGGACGATCTCGCGCGCAGCGTGAGCAGACTGGAGGAGCGCGTCGGCAGCGGGCTGGAGATCCGCCGGGTGCGCAGCGACACCGAGCACCTGCGCGAGTCGCTCTCCCTCCTCAGGGACGCCACCCCGAAGGCCGTGCCCGAGCAGCACCCGGAGATGGTGACGATCCCGGACCAGCCGTACGACAGCGGGCTGTGGACCGATGTCGACGACGAGGGGCTGGGGGCACAGGACCGGCATGCGCCGTAGCGGCGAGGGGGCCCCGTCCACGGGGGCCTGACCCCTCGACCGAAGTCGCCTTCTCCGGAGAAACCGTTGGCCACTGGCACCGAACCACAACCCAAGCTGAGGGACGAAGCCCGCGGCGGTGTGCGCGAGGGGACGCGCGCCGCCATCGCGGAACCGCATCTGCGCAAGGACCGCTGGTGGCTGGCGCCCGCCGCCACCGCGTTCGGGCTTCTCGCCTTCGTCGTCTACTCGACCTGGCGCGCGTTCGCGAACGCGGACTACTACGACGCGCCCTACGTCTCACCGTTCTACTCGCCCTGCCTCGCGGACAACTGCGAGACGATGAAGGGCGGCCCCAACTGGGGTCTCCTGGGCGACTGGTGGGGCCTGTCGCCTGCGCTGATCATCCTGATCTTCCCGCTGGGCTTCCGCCTCACCTGCTACTACTACCGCAAGGCGTACTACCGCGGATTCTGGGCCTCGCCGCCCGCCTGCGCCGTCGCCGAGCCGCACAAGAAGTACTCGGGCGAGACCCGCTTCCCGCTCATCCTGCAGAACATCCACCGGTACTTCTTCTACGCGGCGCTGCTCGTCGCGGGCATCCTGACGTTCGACACCGTGCTCGCCTTCCGCGACGAGCACTACGAGTGGGGCCACATGGGCCTGGGCACGCTCGTCTTCCTGGTCAACATCGTCCTGATCTGGGCGTACACCCTCTCCTGCCACTCCTGCCGGCACATCGTCGGCGGCCGGCTGAAGCACTTCTCCAAGCACCCCGTGCGCTACCGCATGTGGGGCTGGGTCGGGAAGCTCAACGAGCGGCACATGCTGCTCGCCTGGGCCTCGTTGATCAGCGTGGCGCTCGCGGACTTCTACGTGTACCTGCTGGCGTCCGGCGTCTTCGACGATCCGCGGTTCTTCTGAGAGGGATGCAAGCGACATGACGCAAGTCGAACGCCAGCAGTGGGACGTCGTCATCATCGGCGCGGGCGGCGCCGGACTGCGCGCCGCGATCGAGGCCCGCGAGCAGGGCCTCCGTACGGCCGTGATCTGCAAGTCCCTCTTCGGCAAGGCCCATACGGTGATGGCCGAGGGCGGCATCGCCGCCAGCATGGGCAACGTCAACGAGGGCGACAACTGGCAGGTCCACTTCCGCGACACCATGCGCGGCGGCAAGTTCCTCAACCAGTGGCGGATGGCCGAGCTGCACGCCCGCGAGGCCCCGGACCGGGTGTGGGAGCTGGAGACGTGGGGCGCGCTCTTCGACCGCACGAAGGACGGCCGGATCTCGCAGCGCAACTTCGGCGGTCACGAATACCCCCGCCTCGCGCACGTGGGCGACAGGACCGGTCTTGAACTGATCAGGACCCTGCAGCAGAAGGTCGTCGCCCTCCAGCAGGAGGACTTCAAGGAGCACGGCGACTACGAGGCCCGGATCAAGGTCTTCCAGGAGTGCACGGTCACCCGGATCTTGAAGGACACGAGCGCGAAGGAGGGCGACCGGGTCTCCGGCGCCTTCTGCTACGAGCGCGAGTCGGGCCGCTTCTTCGTGATGGAGGCGCCGTCCGTGGTCCTCGCGACCGGCGGCATCGGCAAGTCCTTCAAGGTCACGTCGAACTCGTGGGAGTACACCGGCGACGGGCACGCGCTGGCGCTGCTCGCCGGGGCCTCGCTGATCAACATGGAGTTCGTGCAGTTCCACCCGACCGGCATGGTCTGGCCGCCGTCGGTCAAGGGCATCCTCGTCACCGAGTCGGTCCGCGGCGACGGCGGGGTGCTGCGCAACTCCGAGGGCAAGCGCTTCATGTTCGACTACGTCCCGGACGTCTTCAAGGAGAAGTACGCCGAGTCCGAGCAGGAGGCCGACGGCTGGTACGACGACCCGGACAACAATCGCCGCCCGCCCGAGCTGCTCCCCCGCGACGAGGTCGCGCGCGCCATCAACTCCGAGGTCAAGGCCGGACGCGGCACCCCGCACGGCGGCGTCTACCTCGACGTCTCCACCCGGATGCCCGCCGAGGTGATCAAGCGGCGGCTGCCCTCCATGCACCACCAGTTCCGCGAGCTGGCCGACGTGGACATCACGGCCGAGCCCATGGAGGTCGGGCCCACCTGTCACTACGTGATGGGCGGCGTGGACGTCGAATCGGACACTGCCGCGGCCGTCGGCGTCCCCGGGCTCTTCGCCGCGGGCGAGGTCGCGGGCGGCATGCACGGCTCCAACCGGCTCGGCGGCAACTCGCTCTCCGACCTGCTGGTCTTCGGCCGCCGCGCCGGGCTCCACGCCGCGGAACACGCGAAGGAGCACGCGGACGCACGTCCCGCCGTGAGCGACGAGCAGATCGAGGCGGCGGCGGCCGAGGCGCTGCGCCCGTTCAGCGCCGAGGAGGAAGCGGCCGAGGCGGAGCCGGTGGAGAACCCGTACACCCTCCACCAGCAGCTCCAGCAGTCCATGAACGACCTCGTGGGGATCATCCGGCGCGAGGAGGAGATGGCACGCGCCCTGGAGAAGCTGGCCGAGCTGCGCGAGCGCGCGCGGCGGGCCGGGGTCGAGGGGCACCGCCAGTTCAACCCGGGCTGGCACCTCGCGCTCGACCTGCGCAACATGCTGCTGGTCAGCGAGTGCGTGGCGCGGGCCGCGCTGAACCGTACGGAGTCGCGCGGCGGCCACACCCGCGACGACTACCCGGTGATGGACCGCGAGTGGCGCCGGGCGAACCTCGTCTGCACCCTCGCGGACGGCGAGGCCGAGGGCGGCGGGCGGATCAGCCTGCGCCGCCGTGAGATGCCCGCCATCCGTACGGACCTGCTCGAACTCTTCGAGAAAGAGGAGTTGATCAAGTACCTGACCGACGAGGAGCTGACGGCAGAGTGACTACGGCTGAGGACACGAGCACTCCGGGAGCCACGAGCTACGACGCGCACTTCCGCGTCTGGCGCGGCGACCAGGAGGGCGGCGGCCTGGAGGACTTCACGGTCGAGGTGAACGAGGGCGAGGTCGTCCTCGACATCATCCACCGCCTCCAGGCGACCCAGGCCCCCGATCTGGCGGTGCGCTGGAACTGCAAGGCGGGCAAGTGCGGCTCGTGCAGCGCCGAGATCAACGGACGGCCCAGGCTGCTCTGCATGACGCGGATGTCGGTCTTCGAACGTACGGACGTCATCACGGTCACCCCGCTGCGGGCCTTCCCCGTGGTCCGCGACCTGGTCACGGACGTGGGCTTCAACTACCAGAAGGCACGCGAGGTTCCCGCCTTCGTACCGCCGCAGGACCTCGGGCCCGGTGAGTACCGGATGCAGCAGGAGGACGTGGGGCGGTCGCAGGAGTTCCGCAAGTGCATCGAGTGCTTCCTGTGCCAGGACACCTGCCATGTGGTGCGGGACCACGAGGAGAACAAGACCGCGTTCGCGGGCCCGCGCTTCCTGATGCGCGTCGCCGAGCTGGACATGCACCCGCTCGACGGCGCCGCGGAGGACGGTCTCGACCGCAAGACCACGGCGCAGGACGAGCACGGGCTCGGCTACTGCAACATCACCAAGTGCTGCACCGAGGTCTGCCCCGAGGGCATCAAGATCACGGACAACGCCCTGATCCCGCTCAAGGAGCGCGCGGCCGACCGCAAGTACGACCCGCTGGTGTGGCTGGGGAACAAGATCCGCCGCAGGTCGTAGCGCACCTCCGCACGGGGCCGGAACCTTCACGGGCCCCCGTCCGTCATATGCCTGGCACCCGGAGAGGAACCCCTCGGGACCCCCTTCCGGGTGCCGGGCGTGCCGTGGATCACTTTGCCTGGGAACGTTCCCACCCGTAAGGTGAATGCGCTTACATTCGACGGCGAGGGACGTAGAGGGACGAGGCGAGCGGAAACAGGATGGGCACACCCAGCACTCCGACGGTCTACGACGTCGCCGAACGGGCGGGGGTCTCCATCGCCACCGTCTCCCGTGTCTACCGCAACCCCGACTCGGTGCGCGCCACCACCCGCGACAAGGTGCTGGAGGCCGCCCGCGCCCTCGGATACGTGCCGAGCGGCAGCGCGCGCGGGCTCGCCAGCCGGGCCACCGGCGTCCTGGGCCTCTGCTTCCCCGACTACTCCGACCCGGACGCGGAGACCGAGGCACTCGCGGCCGACGCCGACGACGACCACGCGTTCATGCTCTACTCCGACCAGATCATCCGCGGCATGGAGCGGGCCTCCCGCCGCCACGGGTACGCGCTGCTGATCGCCGCCTCCCTCAAGGGCGGCCCGGAGAGCCTGGTCGCGAAGGTCGCGGGCCGGGTCGACGGCTTCGCCGTCATGGCGGGGACCGTGCCGACCGAGGACCTGGAGGTCATATCGCGACGGCTGCCCGTCGTGATGCTCGCCGGACCGCGCGGGATCGACCACCTCGATCACGTCGAGGTCGCCAACGCGGACGGGCAGCGCGAGCTGACCCGCCACCTCGTCGAGGACCACGGCCTGCGCCGCCTGGCGTTCGTCGGCGGCCCCCCGGACTCCCCCGACGCCGAGGCCCGCTTCCACGGCTACGCCGAGGCGTGCCGCGCCGCCGGACTGCCGGTCCCCGCGGAGCCGGACGTGCGTACGGTGATGATGACCCAGGCCGAGGGCGCGCACGCCGCGGAGGAACTGCTGGCGCGGACGGGGTCCGGGGCTGGTGCCGGGGCTGGTGCCGGGGCCGGGGCCGGGGCTGGTGCCGGTGAGTGGCCCGAGGCCATGGTGTTCGCGAACGACCAGATGGCGGTGGGCGCGCTGCACACCCTGGAACGGCGCGGGGTGCGGGTCCCGCAGGACATCGCCGTGACCGGCTTCGACGGCATCCCGCTCAGCCGCCTCGTCCGCCCCACTCTCACCACGGTCCGCCAGCCGATGCGGGACATGGGCGAGCGCGCGGCCGAGCTGCTGCTCCGGCGCATCGACGCGGCGGAGCCGGGCCACGAGGAGCCGCAGTCGGTCGTCCTCCCGGTGACGCTGGCCTACCGGCAGAGCTGCGGCTGCGCCTGAGGCTGCGGCACTTCCCTGATCCCCCTTCGGCGGATTAGGGGCGTCTCCTTCTCAGGTCTGGCCGGGTGGCCGGGGGAATTGGACTTTCGGCAGTGTCGGCTGGCCGGTCGGCGTCCGTAGCGTTGCTCGGGTGAACGGCACTGTGATCGGTGGATACGGGCTCCCGGTGGGAGTGGTGGCGGCGTCGCTGCTCGCCGGGGTCGCCGGGCCCAGGTGGGCCTTGCTGACGGCGTGTCTGACGGCGGTCTGCGCCTTCCTGGCGGGGCGACGGCCCACGGAGGGGCGGGGTGGCCGGGGCGCGGCGCGCGCTGCGGCGCTCGTCCTGGTGGGCGCGTTGGCGCTGGACATGGCGGCGGTCGCCCTGGTGCCCGGCTGGCTGGTGCCGGGGACGAGATTCGTCGCGGTCCTCGTCGCGGCGGGGGTGCTGCCGTGGTTCGCCGGGCGGGTCTGGCAGCTCTATCGCGAGCTGACGCGGGCGGGCTGGGAGCGCGCCGAACAGCTGGAGCGGGAGCGCCGGTTGGTCGCCGAGCAGGCCCGGCTGCGCGAGCGCTCGCGCATAGCGCAGGACATGCACGACGTGCTGGGGCACGAGCTGAGCCTGATAGCCCTCTCCGCCGGCGCGCTCAAGCTCGCCCCGGGCCTCGACGAGGGCCAGCGCGGGGCGGCCGATGACATACGGACCCGCGCGGGCACGGCCGTGGAGCGCCTCGGCGAGGTGATCGGGGTGCTGCGGGAGGAGGCCGACGCGCCGCCGACCGGGCCGACCGAGCCGTCCGGGACCGGCGTCACGCGGCTCGTCTCCGAGGCGTCGGCCTCGGGGCTCGACGTGGAGGCGCGGATCGAGGGCGAGCGGGAGGAGATACCGGAGGCCGTCCTGCGCGCGGTGCACCGGGTCGTGCAGGAGGGCCTGACCAACGTCGCCAAGCACGCGCCCGGCACCCGGGCGACGGTCCGGGTCACCCATGCGGAGGCGGAGACGACGGTGGAGGTGGAGAACGGGCCGGGGCGGAGGCCGGGGCCGAGGCTGGGACCGGGAACTGGCGGCCAGGGAATCGGAGGCCAAGGGATCGGAGGGCACGGGCTGGTCGGGCTGGACGAGCGCGTGCGGCTGGCGGGCGGCACCTTCGACGGTGGGCCGAGTGAGGACGGAGGGTTCGCGGTACGGGCACGGCTGCCCCACGCTCCCCCTGCCGCCCAGGGGACGCGGGCCAGCGGGGTGGAGGAGTCCACCGGGGAAGAGGAGTCCACCGGCGTGGAGCCGCCCGCCGCCGGGGAGACGCGGAGCGAACACTCGTACGCGCGGCGGCGGTTGCGGCGCACGCTGCTCGCCTCGCTGACGGTGCCGCTGGCGGCGACGGCCCTCGCGGGCGGCGGGCTCACGCTGTGGGACATGGTGCTGGCCGAGCGCTCGGTGCTGGATCCGGCGGACTTCGCCCGGCTGCGGGCCGGGCAGGACAGGTCGGAGGTCGCGCCGTACCTGCCCGACAGACAGACTTCCCAGCGCCCGGCGGAGACCCCGTCGGCGGGACACGGAACGAGGTGCGAGTTCTACGCGATGACGGCCGACCGGTTCGACGACCGCTCCGGCGATGTCTACCGCCTGTGCTTCCGGGGGGACACCCTGGTCTCCGCGCGGGCGCTGGTGGGGAGATGAGCGGAGCGAACGGGAGGGATGAGATGGCGGAGGAGCGGCGGGTCAGGGTGCTGATAGCCGACGACGAGCCGATGGTCCGCGCGGGCGTGCGCGCGATCCTCGCCACCGCCGCCGATCTGGAGATCGTCGCGGAGGCCGGGGACGGGCGGGAGGCCGTCGAGCTGGTGCGGCGCCACCGCCCCGATGTGGCCGTGCTCGACATCCGTATGCCGGAGGTCAACGGGATCGAGGCGGCGGCGCTGATACGGGACGCGGCGCCGGGGACGAGGGCGGTGATGCTCACGACGTTCGGGGAGGACGACTACATTCTCCAGGCGCTCGGCGGCGGCGCCTCGGGCTTCCTGATCAAGTCGGGAGAGCCCGAGGAGCTGGTGGCGGGGGTACGCGCCGTGGCCGACGGCGCCGCGTATCTCTCACCGAAGGTGGCCGCCCGGGTCGTGGCCCATCTCGCCGCCTCCGGAGCCGGGACGGTGGCCGGTCGCCGTACCTCGGCGCGCGAGCGGGTCGAGGCGCTCACCGTCCGGGAGAGGGAGGTGCTGTCCTACCTGGGAGCCGGGTTCTCCAACGGGCAGATCGCCCGGCGGCTGCGGGTGGTGGAGGGGACCGTGAAGGCCCATGTCAGTTCGGTCCTGGCGCGGTTGGGGGTGGACAACCGGGCGGCCGCGGCCGTCGTGGCGCACGAGGCGGGCGTCGTGCCGCCGGGGCCCGCCGCTCCCCGGCAGTAGCGGCAGCAGCCGCGCCACCCCGTGGGCGGCGAGGGCCGTGCCCGCGAGGACCGTGACGGCGGCGAGGGCGGCGCCCAGGAGGGCACCGGCGAGGACGTCGTGCGGGTAGTGCACGCCGACCAGGACCCGTAGCAGCGCGGCCGCACCGGCGAGCGGCAGCGTGACGGCGGCGAGGCGCGGGCGCAGGACGGCGAGGCCGACGGCCAGTCCGGCGGCGAGGGTGGCGTGGTTGCTGGGGAAGGACCAGTCGCCGGGTTCGGGGCACTCGGCGACGGGGTCGGCGCCGCGCAGCGCGCGGCAGGGGCGCTCCTCGTCGACGACGAGCTTCAGCGCCTCGCTGAGGGCGTAGGCGGCGACGGTGCCGACGCCGGTGAGGACGGTCGCGGCGACGCGGTGCGCGTCGCCCGCACGGAAGGAGGTCCACCAGGTCCACAGGAGGAGCGCGCCGAGGGCCACCAGGGTGCCTTCGGTGGCGAGTTCGAGGAGGGTGCCCAGCCAGGAGGGGCCGTCCGCCACGGCTTCGGTGAGCGAGCGGTAGAGGGAGACGGAGGTGCCGTCCGTGACCCGCGCGGGGCCCGGGTCGCCGGGGCCGCCGGGCGCCAGCAGCCAGAGGGCCAGGGCCGCGAGGGCCACGAGGCCGGTGGCGAGCGCCGCCGCGGCCGGGGTTGCCAGTCGTGTTTCTCGTCGCATGGCGGGAACGTAGATCCGCGCGCGGCGGGATCCCCGTCCCGAAGGTCGGAGTGCGGCTATGACGAAGGTCAGGCTTGACGGCCACCGCGCCCGCCACCGCACCCGTCCCGGAAACGGCAACGATGATTGCCGTAACTGGATGGCGGGGCACAGAGTGCGGGCATGAACGGCACAGCGAGCAGTACAGCGGGCGGCACAGTGAACAGGGCTTTGGGCGACGGGGGTTACGACGTCGTGGTGATCGGGGCGGGTGCGGGCGGGCTGAACGCCGCGCTGGTGCTCGCGCGGGCCCGTCGCCGGGTGGCGGTCGTGGACGCCGGGGAGCCGCGCAACGCGCCCTCGGCGCACATGCGGGGCTTCCTCTCCCGGGACGGCATGCCGCCGGCGGCGCTGCTGGAGGTCGGGCGCCGCGAGGTCGCCGGGTACGGGGTGGACCTGATCGACGGCTCCGTGGACACCGTCCTCCCGGCCCCGGGCCCGACACCGGCACCTGCCCGGTTCTCCGTGCGACTGGCGGGCGGGGCCGTGGTGCGGGCCCGGCATGTCGTGCTGGCCACCGGGCTGCGGGACGAGTTGCCGGAGCTGCCCGGGGTGCGTGAGCGGTGGGGGAAGGACGTGCTGTTCTGCCCGTACTGCCACGGGTACGAGTTCCGGGACCGGGCGATCGGGGTGCTCGGGACGCATCCGGGCGCCGTGGGGCACGCGTTGCTGCTGCGTCAGTGGTCGGCGGACGTCGTTCTCTTCTCGCACACCCTGGAGCCGTCCGGGGACGAGCGGGCCCGACTCGCGGCGCGCGGGGTGCGGGTCGAGGAGGGCGAGGTCAAACGGCTGGCCGTGGAGGACGGCACGCTGCGCGGGGTGGAGCTGGCCGAGGGGCGGGCGGTGCCGTGCGAGGCGGCGTTCCTCGTGCCGGGCATGGTGCCGCGCGACGGGATGCTGGCGGATCTCGGCTGCGCGCGGGACGGGAACGGCTGGCTGGTCACCGACCGCGCGGGGCGTACGAGCGTGCCCGGCGTGTGGGCGGTGGGCAATGTCGCCGACCCCCGCGCACAGGTCGTCACCGCGGCGGGCACGGGAGCGGCGGCGGCCTTCGCGCTCAACCTGGAGCTGGTGGAGGAGGACGTGGAGCGTTCGCTGCCCGTGCCTGTGGGACAGGGCTAGACCCTTCCGCGGGAACCCGTACACGGCGGGCGGGAAGTGGAGCAGGCGTTCGCTGCTGCGCCGGACCAGCGGCTGTTCCCGTGTTCCCGTTCCTCGACCGGTTCGGAGGGGGTCGGCCGTGTGTCCTGGACGAGGTCGCGGTCGGCAGGGCCGTCGAGTGAACGGTGACTCGCGGCGGCCGCGTTCGGGGGGGGGTGGTCAGGAGAAGACCGTGTCGAAGCGGGCGGCTATGCGGGAGGCGAGGCGTTCTCTGAGGGTGGTCAGCCGTTCGATGCGGGCGTCGAGTTCGGCGAGGCGGCGCAGGCTGACCTGGCCGACGGCGCAGCACTCCGTCTCCCGTACGGACTCCCCGTCCAGGACGTCGGCGAAGGAGCGGACGTCGGCGACGGTCAGGCCCGCGTCGAGGAGTTCGCGGATGACGCGGAGGCGGCGGAGGTCCGCCGCCCCGTACTCCCGGTGGCCGGAGGGGGCACGCCCGGGCCGGAGCAGGCCCTCTTCCTCGTAGTACCGCAGCGCCCGCGGGGTGAGTCCCGCGGACGCCGCCGCGTCTCCGATGCGCATGCGTGCCCCTCCCGAAGATCGGCGACCGTCGTCACAGCTCCACGAGCACCGCACCTATGTGCCGCCCCGCGAGCAACTCGCACAGCGCTCGCGGGGCCTCGGCGATTCCCTTGAGGAGCGTGTGCGGCACGGTGAGCTTCCCCTCGCGCAGGCCGCGGGCGAACTCCTCGTGCCAGCGCGGCAGTTCGTCCAGGTAGTGAACGCCCGCGAGGCCACGCAGCGTGACGCTCCGCGCGACCAGCCCCAGCGTGTCGATCTCCGTGGGCGATCCGGCGCCGCCGCCGATCTGGCCGGACAGGCCGCCGACCAGGGCGATACGGGCGCCGGGGCGGGCGAGGGCGAGGGAGGCGCGGAGCTGTTCGCCGCCGACGTTGTCGAAGACGGCGTCGAGGCCGTCGGGGGCCGCCTCGCGGAGCTGGCCCTCCAGGTCGTCCTCGGTGCGCAGGACGACGGCGTCGTAGCCGAGTTCCCCGGTCAGGTACGCGGCCTTGCGGCGGCTGCTCGTACTGCCGATGACCCGGGCCGCGCCGCGCAGCCGGGCGAACTGCCCCGCCAGCGAGCCGACCCCGCCTGCGGCGCCGGAGACGAAGACCGTGTCGCCCTCGCGCACCTCGGCGCCGCGTACGACGCCGAGCCACGCGGTGAACCCCTGGGAGAGGTGGGCCGCGGGGTCGGGCAGGGCGTCGAGGTCGGCGCGCTCCAGGCCGTCGGCGTCGACGGCCGCGTACTCGCGCCAGCCCGCGCGGTACGACAGCACCGTCGCGCCCGGCTCCAGTCCGCTGCCCTCGGGCGCCGTCACGACCTCGCCGAGCGCGGGGCCCCACAGGGGCTCGCCCACGGCGTACGGCGGCATGGGCAGGTCGGCGTCGTCGCGCATGAGGGTGCGCATCACGGCGGTCACGCTCATCACCCGGGTCCGTACGAGCGCCTGCCCGGGGCCGGGCAGAGGGACGGGCGCCTCGACCACCTTCAGGTGCTCCTCCCTCAACTCCCCCTCGGGGCGGGCGACGAGGCGTATTTCGCGGTGGGTGGCGGGTACGTGGTGCGTCATGGGCGGGCTCCTCCACTGAGCTCGGAACCGGAACGCGGAACGCGGACCGGCGGCGGCTTCCGCCCGACGGTAAAACCTTCCGTGAACGTCAAGTTCAAGTCCGCCGGGGCGTTCGCCGGACGCTCACTCCGGGAGGGTGAAGCCCTCCGGCGGGGCGCCCTCCACGAAGAGGAGGCTGACGCGGACCTTGCCCTCCCGGATCTCGCGTGCGCGCCGGTACTCGGGCGAGTCGTACCACTCCCGGACGCGGGCCATGTCGGGGAACTCGATGACCACGACCCGGGAGGCGTCCCAGGTGCCCTCGACGGGCCGGGGCGTGGGGCTCGCGACCAGATAGCGGCCGTCGTGGTCGATGATCGACTTCTGGGCCACGGACGCGTAGGCCAGGCCAGCTTCCTCGTCGAGGACGTCGACATTGACGATGGCGTAAGCGGGCACGGGGTTCCCTTCCTGGGACAGGGGATATGGGACGGGGGGGCAGGGGACATGGGGCACGGGACACGGGACACGGGACACGGGACACGGACAACCCCGTCGGGGAGATGGTCATTCCCGTGGTGCAGAGTGGGCGTATGTCCACGTACGAGACGATGCCGTTCCAGCTGGAGACCGAGCGGCTGATCCTGCGGCCATGGGACGAGGGGGACGCCGCGGAGTTCAGCGACCTCCTCGCCGAGCGCGGCGACGGCAAGCCGCCGGTCGAGCGCATCCGGACGTCCATCGGGGAGCTGCTCGCCGCGACGGAGACGACGGGGATCGCCCTGCTGCCCATCGAGCGCCGGGACGAGGGCGACTTCATCGGCTACTGCGGGCTGATCATCGGGCGTACCACCCTGGAGGAGCCCGAGATCGCGTACGAGCTGTTCCAGCACGCGCACGGGCGTGGCTACGCCACGGAGGCGGCGCGCGCGGTGCTCGGCGCGGCGGCCGCCACCGGGCGCAAACGCCTCTGGTCGACCACCCGCACCTGGAACACGGCGTCGCTCCGCGTCCTGGAGAAGCTCGGCTTCGAGCGGGACCGCGTCTCCACGGACGAGAAGGGCGAAATCGTCTGGCTCACGCGCGCGTTGCCGTGAGCCGCCGTACGCGCTAGTCGCGCCCGCCGCGCCCGCGTCCGCGTCCGCGCCCCCACCGGCCCGGGTGGCCGGGCGCGAGGGCGACGTCGTGGCGGGCCGCCGTGTAGTACCGCTCGCGCGCCGCGCGCTGCTCCGCGAGCAGGGCCGTCCACGCGGCGGGGTCGCGCGTCCCGTCCCGTACGAAGCGTTCCATCCCGGCGACGGTCCCGGCCCATCCCCGGGCCGTCTCCACCACCTCCGGGGCGCCCAGCAGGAGCAGCGCCTCCCAGGCCAGGTCGCGGGACTCGGCGGCGTCGCTCAGCCGTGGAGCCGCCTCGTCCGGTGGGAGGGGGTGCGGGTTCGCGTCGTTGCCGAGGTGGGCCGCGGCCCGGAACATCACACTGACGGACACCTTCAGCGACCGCGCGAAATCCGAGTAGGCCGTCAGCCGCCGCTCCTCCCACCGCGCCGCCTGCTCGCGGCGGAACCGCGCCCGGTCGCCGCGCATCACCGCCAGATACGAGCCGAGGGCACCGATGACCACGCCCGTCAGCGCCGGAAGCTGCTCCACGAACGCGCCGCCCATCGTGCCGCCGCCCCTAGGATCCCTGGTCCGTCGTCCCGCGCAGCTTCGCCGTGATCAGGCGCATGGCGTCCAGGGCAGGCAGATGTGTCAGGCCCTCCGTGAGAGGCAGATGCGTGGGGCAGAACCACTCGGCGTTCTCCGGATGGCCGGCCCAGTCGTCCGGATACGTCACCGTGGACCGGAAGTACACGAGGGTGAAGTCCTTGGACTCGAACTCGGAAAGCTGGGGCGGAACACGGCACAGGGCGCAGTTCGGCGGCATCATCGGGCTTCTCATCCTCTGACGGGTCGACACCTGATCGCCGCTCACAGTAACCGCCCGCGCCTACGAGCCTACGAGCTCTCCTGCGCCTGCTCCGGCTCCGGCTCCGGCTCCGGCTCGTCCCCACCGACAGGGCGTGTCAGGCGGGGCCGCACCACCCGCAGCCACAGTGCCAGCAGCAGCCCCGCCGCAGCGGCGAACGGCAGCAGCGCGCCGAGTGCCATCGCCACCCAGCGGAGCATCGTCACGAAGGCGTCCCAGCCGCCCGCGAGCGCGTCCGCGAACCCCGGACCGTCGTCGCCGTCCCCGCCCGCCGCGGAGCTCCCGGACAGGGAGAGGGTGATCGTGGCGAAGTCCGTACGGTCCTTCAGGGCGTCCCGGCGCGCGAGCAGGGACTCCAAGTCGGCCTGCCGGGAGCTGAGTTCGCCCTCCAGTTTGACCACGTCACCGAGCTTCGTGGCGTCGTCCATCAGCGCCCGGACACGGGCCACGCTCGCCCGCTGCGACTTGACGCGGCTCTCGGCATCGACGACCTGTTCGGTGACGTCCCGCGCCTGCGCGTGGCGGTCCAGCAGCCGGCCGGTGCCCTCCAGTCCGTCGAGGACCTTGCCGTACTTCGCGACGGGGACGCGCAGCACGACGCGCGTACGCTCGCGGCCCTCCTTGTCGCGGGTGGTGCTCTCCTTGCCGATGTAGCCACCGGCGGCCTCGGTGGTGCGCCTGGCCCGGTCCAGCGCCTTCGGAACGTCCGTGACCCGTACGGTCAGTGAGGCGGTACGGATGACGTGGTTCGCGGCGGCCCGCGCCGGGGCGGTCTTTCCTCCGGGGGCGCCGTCCCTCGTCTTGGCCTTGGTCCTCGCCTCGGCCGCCCTGGATCCGCCGTCCCCCGAACCGTCCCCGCCCGTACAGCCGGTGAGCAGGAGAGCCGGTACGAGCAGCACGCAGGCCACGGCGTGGACGCGTAAGACACGTGAGATACGTGAGACACGTGATGCAGAACGGTGTGCGCGCATAGGAGTCCGCCCCTCTGGAGTCGTCCGGGTGACACCGGTTGGACGGCCGGGAGGCGGCGTACGACGGCACGGAACGGTCCCGAACGGATCACGGTCGGACGTCGCCCGCTCTCAGGGCCGCCTCACATGTACGCCCCGGCGAACTCCGTCAGCGCCGCCGCCAGTTGCGCCCGCTCCCGCTCCTCCCCCGCGTACTCCATGTGCCCCGCGCTGAGCGGATGCAGGGTGCGCAGGTCCTCGCGCAGGCCGTTGTGCACGGCGTACTGGCCGGGCGGCGGTACGGACGGGTCGGCGTCGGCCGCGGCGACCAGGACCGGGACGCGGATCCGCGTGGCCGCGGCCGCCGCGTCGAAGTACGGCAGCACCTCGGTGACCTCGGGATGCGTGGCGTGGTACGCGCGTACGGACTCGCCGCTGCCGACGCAGGGCAGGGTCAGCCGCAGCGGATGGTTGCCGAACGTCGGCACCGTCAGCGCCGCGCACACGAACCGGTCGTCCCACGGCAGCGCGAGTGCGCCCAGGCCGCCGCCGAGGCTCTCGCCGAGATACGCGAGGGGCGCCGCCGGACTCTCGGGGAGCAGCTCCCGCAGCGCGCTCGCCGCGCACCACAGGTCGGCGACGCAGTCGCCCAGGACGTACGTCTCGCGGGAGCGGATGCCGTGCAGCACGTGGGAGGGCGCGTCCGCGGGGATGCCGGTGCCGGTGCCGGTGCCGGTGCCGGGGGCCCTGCCCCTGGTCTCCATGCCCCGCACGCAGGGGAGGATCGCCGCCGAGCCCGGCAGCGGGAGGGGCACGGCGGGGCCGGGTGCGTCCCGGCCGCCGTAGCCGTGCCCGATCACGAATCCGCGCCGTACCGGGCCCTCGGCGGGCCGCACCAGCCAGCCGCCCAGCCGTACGCCGCCGACCGAGGTGAACGTCACCTCGTGGATACGTACGCCGTCCCGTACCTCTTCCAGGGCGCCGACCTCGGGGCGGGTCTCGACGCGTCGGGCGTCCTCGTACCGCCCCCGCCAGAATTCTCCGAACCCGTCCGGCTCGTCCGGCACGCCCACGCGGAGCAGTGCCTCACGGCTGTAGCCGTACGTAGGGTCAAAGGGAAAGCCAGACACGCCCGGCACCCTACGCAAGGGGGCCGGCCCTTGCCCCTCCAGGGGCGCGAGGAACTGCGCGAGCGACCACGCACGGTCCGCACCCGCGTACGGCGCCGCCGGGCCGAGCTGGGCGGCGCCCCTGAGCTCGGGCCCACCCGCCGTCGCGCGGCCGCGCCACCGTGGCGGGCTGAGCGCGCAGTTCCCCGCGCCCCCGAGCGGCGAAGCACTCCACCCCGAGCCGGGCTGCGCCCACCAGCCCGGGACCCACGGCCATCGCGCGGCCGCGCCACCGTGGCGGGCTGAGCGCGCAGTTCCCCGCGCCCCTGAGCGGCATCGGCGGAGCCGGAGCAGGCGGCGCAGCCCACAGAGCGTGGAATCGGCCACAAAGGGTTTCCTGGCGTGAATAGTTCGCCATAGCTTCTGACGAAACCGGACAAGCACGCACAAGGTCCTGTGACCTAAGTCTCCTTGCGGATTCCTCCGCGCCTGTGCAGAGTTCTGTATGCGCTTACAGACAGCGCATACATCAGGAAGCTCAAGGAGGAGCCGCCCATGCGTCGCGCCGCCAGAACCACGTCGGTCGCCATCGCGCTCGCAACCGCATTCGGGATCACCGCGTGCGGCAGCTCGGGCGGTGCGGGAGTCGCCGCCGACGAGAAGCAGACGCTCACCGTCTGGGCCATGGGGACCGAGGGCGAGAAGCTCGGTGACGTGGCCGAGGAGTACGAGAAGGCCCACAAGAACATCACCGTCAAGGTGACCCCGATCGGCTGGGACGTGGCTCACCAGAAGCTCGTCTCCGCGGCGGCGGCCAACAAGCTGCCGGACGTGATGCAGATCGGCACGGGCTACATGGGCGAGTTCTCGGCGCTCGGCGCGCTGGAGCCGGTCGACACCGAGACCTTCGACAAGAAGGACTTCTTCCCGGCCTCCTGGAGCGAGTACGACGGCGAGACGTACGGCGTGCCGTGGTACGTCGAGACCCGCGCCCTCTTCTACCGGACCGACCTCGCGAAGAAGGCGGGGATCGAGAAGGCGCCCGGCACATGGAAGGAGCTGCGCGCGGCGGCGAAGGCGTACCAGGACAAGGCCGGCACCCGCTGGGGCATCTACAACCAGCCGGGCGGCCTGGACACCGTGCAGACCTGGTGGCCGTACTTCTACTCGGCGGGCGGCAGCGTCGTGAAGGACGGCAAGACGGCGCTCGACAGCCCCGCCGCCGTCAAGGCCCTCGACATGTACGGCTCGTTCGTCAAGGACGGCCTCTCCCGCAAGGCGAGCCCGCCCGGGTACGACGTCGTGAAGGACTTCGGCAACGGCAAGGTGCCGATGTTCCTGGGCGGCCCCTGGCAGACCAACCTGATCTCCGAGGACCAGCCGGACCTCGACGGCAAGTGGGCCGTGGCGCCCGTGCCCGCGGAGAAGTCGTCCAAGGCCCAGATCGGCGGCTCCTCGCTCGCGATCTCCAAGGAGAGCGACCACAAGGCGGCGGCGAAGAAGCTCATCAAGTACCTGACGGACGCCAAGGGCCAGGCCGACTGGTTCAAGCGGACCAAGGACCTGCCCGCCAACACCGCCGCGTGGGAGTCGGGCCCGCTGTCCACCGAGGAGAACTGGAAGGTCTTCCGCAAGCAGCTGGAGACCGCCAAGCAGGACCCGGTGCAGCCCAAGTGGACCGAGATCACCTCGAAGGTCGACGCCGCGATCGAGTCGGTCAACCAGGGGAAGGCGTCCCCGAAGGACGCGGCCAAGAAGATGCAGGGCCAGGCGTCCGGGCTCGTGGAGTAGGCGGAGCCACCAGATGACCACCCCCGCCCCCACCCTCGACCCGGTGGCGAAGAACCCGCCGCCCGGCGAGCAGCCGAAGGCGAAGAAGCCGCGGCGCTCGATGTCCACCCAGCACCTCGCGGGCTGGCTGTTCTCGACCCCGTTCCTGGTGCTGTTCGCCGTCTTCATGGCGTTCCCGATCCTCGCCACGCTCGTGATGAGCTTCACGGACTTCGGGCTGCGGAACGTCACGGACCCGCTGTCCACGGAGTTCATCGGCTTCGAGAACTACACGAAGCTCTTCGGCGACGAGAAGTTCCTCAAGGCGCTGACGAACACCGCCGTCTTCGTCGTCATCGGCGTCCCGCTGACGATCGGCGCGGGCCTGGCCGTCGCGGTGCTGCTCAACTCGGGCATCGACCGCGCCCGTACGTTCTTCCGCGTCGGCTTCTACGCGCCCGTCGTCACCAGCATCGTGGCGGTCGCGGTCGTATGGCGGTTCGTGCTCGACCCGGAGGACGGGCTGATCTCGGGGCTCGCGGCCGAGGTCGGGCTCACCGGGCCCGACTTCCTCGGCAACGAGAAGCTGGCCCTCCCCTCGATCATCGTGATGGCCGCCTGGCGGAACCTCGGCACCGTGATGGTGCTGTTCATCGCCGGGCTCCAGGCCATCCCGACGGAGGTGCGGGAGGCGGCGCGGCTGGACGGGGCCGGGGTGTTCCAGGAGTTCCGGCTCGTCACGGTGCCGCTGCTGCGGCCGACGATGCTCTACGCCACGGTGATCACCACCATCGGCTACCTCAACGTCTTCGAGGAGCCGTTCGTGATGACGCAGGGCGGCCCTTCGGACAGCACGCTGACGGTCTCCCTGGACATGTACAAGGAAGGCTTCAGCTTCTTCCACATGGGCTACGCCAGCGCCATGGCCTACGTCCTCTTCGTGATCATCATGGCCATCACGGTGCTGCAGCTGCGCTTGCTGAAGGACAACACCAAATGAGCCGCCTCATGTTTCCGGTGCGCTCCGTCCGCGACGGGCACGCGTCTGCCGTCTTCCGATCCCTGCCGACCGCGCGCGTGTCGTGGCCGGTCGCGCAGTTCCCCGCGCCCCTGAAGGGAGCTGCTCGATGACTGCCTCCGCCCCCGCCCGCCCCCGGCGGAAGTTCAGCAAGCCTCTGACCTACGTCGCGCTCTCCGTCGGGCTGCTCGTCATGGCCGCGCCGTTCCTGTGGATGGCCCTGTCGGCGTTCAAGACGAAGAGCGAGCTGATGGCCAGCCCGCCGGTCTGGATCCCGACCGAGTGGACGCTGGAGAGCTTCGACAAGCTCCTCAAGGAGCTGGACCTCCCGCTCTACTTCCTCAACTCGGCCGTCGTCGCCGTGCTGGTGACCGTCAGCAACCTGCTGTTCTGCTCGATGCTCGGCTACGCGCTGGCCAAGCTGAACTTCGCGGGGCGCGGCAAGGTCTTCGCCGTCGTGCTCGGCGCGCTGATGGTGCCCGGCAACCTGATGCTGCTGCCGCTGTTCGTGCTGATGAGCAAGCTGGAGCTGCTCGACTCGTACGCGGCGCTCGTCCTGCCGTTCGCGGCGCAGGCCATCGGGGTCTTCCTGATGCGGCAGTTCACCCAGTCCATCCCGGACGAGCTGCTGGAGGCGGCCAGGATGGACGGCGCCAGCGAGTGGTACATCTACTGGCGCATCGTGCTGCCGCTGGTCAAGCCGGGTCTGGCGACGCTGACGATCCTCACGTTCCTCGGCTCGTGGAACAACTTCGTCTGGCCGCTGATCGCCACCAACGACCCCGGCAAGTACACCCTCCCGGTCGCGCTGGCCACCTTCGCCACGGACCCGAACCGCGCGGGCGGCTCCAACGGCGTGCTGATGGCGGGCTCGTTCCTCGTCGTCCTGCCCGTCCTGGTCGTCTTCGCCCTCCTCCAGCGCCACTTCACGCAGGGCATCGCCACCGCGGGCATGAAGTAGCCGTTCCCGGACGGCCGTCCCACAAGAGCATCAGAAAGGCATCACCACCCCCATGAGCACCGCACCGGCCCCGTTCCCCTTCCCCGAAGGCTTTCTGTGGGGCGCCTCCACCGCCGCCCACCAGATCGAGGGAAACAACGTCAACAGCGACTGGTGGCGCAAGGAGCACGACGGCACGGGCCGGATAGCGGAGCCCAGCCTCGACGCCGCCGACAGCTACCACCGCTGGCGCGAGGACATGGACCTGCTCGCCGGGCTCGGCTTCACCGACTACCGCTTCAGCGTCGAGTGGGCCCGCATCGAGCCCGTCGAGGGCACGTTCTCGCGGGCCGAGATCGCGCACTACCGGCGGATGGTCGAGGGCGCCGTCGAGCGCGGGCTGCGCCCGATCGTCACGCTGCACCACTTCACCGTGCCGCAGTGGTTCGAGGACCTCGGCGGCTGGACGCACGAGCGCGCCCCCGAGCTGTTCGCGCGGTACGTGGAGGCGTGCGCGCCCGTCATCGCCGACAGCGTGCCGTACGTCTGCACGATCAACGAGCCCAACATGATCGCCGTCATGGCGGGCCAGGCGAAGCGCGGCGACACCAGCTTCCCGCCCGCCGGGCTGCCGACGCCCGACGACGAGACGACCGACGCCGTCATCACCTGCCACCACCGGGCCACGGCCGTCGTGCGCGCCATCAACCCGGAGATCAACGTCGGCTGGACCGTCGCCAACCAGGTCTACCAGGCCCTCCCCGGCGCCGAGGACGTCACGGCCGCCTACCGCTGGCCGCGCGAGGACGTCTTCCTGGAGGCCGCGAAGGGCGACGACTGGGTCGGCGTCCAGTCCTACACCCGTACGAAGATCGGCGCCGACGGGCCCGTCCCGGCGCCCGCCGAGGCCGAGCGGACGCTGACGGAGTGGGAGTACTACCCCCGCGCCGTCGGCCACGCGATCCGGCACACCGCCGCCGTCGTGGGCGACGTGCCGATCGTCGTGACGGAGAACGGTGTCGCCACCGGCGACGACGAGCGGCGCTCCACGTACCTCGCGGGCGCCGTCGACGAGCTGGCCGCCTGCCTGGAAGAGGGCATCGACCTGCGCGGCTACCTCTACTGGAGCGCGCTCGACAACTACGAGTGGGGCTCCTTCCGCCCCACGTTCGGGCTGATCGGCATCGACTGGGAGACGTTCGAGCGCACGGTCCGGCCCTCCGCCGAGTGGCTCGGCGGCCTGGGCCGCACCCGCGAACTGCCGCGCTCCGCGCAGTAGTCCGCGGACCTCACAGCCAGGGGGCCGACCGGTCCATACCCCGCCCAGGTCGGCCCCCTTCCCCTATCCGCAGAGGAGAACGCACGTATGAGACGCCGTACCTTCCTCACCGCCACCGCGGGCGCCGCCGCGCTCACCACGGGAGTGGGGGCCGCTCCTGCCGGGGCCGTCACCGCCCGCGACCCCCGGCATTCCCGGCTGCTGACCTGGTTCCGGGACACCCACCGCTCCATCGAGACGATGACCACCCGCTTCGGGCTCACCGCCGACAACCTCGACCTGAGCGGCCCCGCGCCCGTCCTCTCCAAGGTCACCTCCCCCACCAACATCGGCTGCGGGCTGTGGACGACGGTCGCCGCGGCGGGGCTCGGCATCCTCGGCGACGAGGAAGCGACGGCCCGCCTGGAGCGCACCGTCGCCGCCGTCGAGAAGCTGGAGCGGCACCACGGCTTCTGGCTCAACTGGTACGACCCCGAGGACGGCTCCACCGTCACCGTCTGGCCCGCGACCGGCGAGAAGGTCCGCCCGTTCCTCTCCTCCGTCGACAACGCCTGGCTCGTCACCGGCCTGCGCATCGCCGCCGACGCCGCGCCCTCGCTGCGCGCCCGGATCGGGGCGCTGCTCGACGGCGCCGACTGGTCGTTCTTCTACACGCCCTACGACGCGGAGGACCCGGTCAAGGGCCCGGGCCAGCTTCGTGGCGGCTTCTGGACCGACAAGGACGAGTGGACCAGCCACCACTACGGCGCGCTCAACACCGAGCCCCGTATGGCCAGTTACCTCGGCATCGCGGACGGCTCGCTGCCCACCGACCACTACTGGCACGTCTCGCGCACGCTGCTGCCCGGCGCCGAGCAGTCGCAGAAACCCGGCGGCCACCATGTCACCGTCGACGGCGTGAAGGTCTGGCAGGGCCACTACACCTACCGGGGCCGCAAGCTCGTCCCGACGTGGGGCGGCTCGATGTTCGAGGCGCTGATGGTCCCGCTCTTCGTGCCGGAGGCCGAGTGGTCCCCGCGCTCCTGGGGCCGCACCCACGCCCGTTACGTCCGCAGCCAGATCGCGCACGGCATGGACGAGGCCGGGTACGGCTACTGGGGCTTCTCCCCCGCCAACATCCCCGAGGGCGGGTACAGCGAGTACGGCGTCGACCCCATCGGCATGCTCAAGGACGGCTACACCTCCAAGGGCGTCGTCACCCCGCACGCCTCCTTCCTCGCCCTGCCGTTCGCCGAGCGGGAGGCGCTCGCGAACCTCCGCGCGCTGGAGGAGGACTTCGGCGCGTACGACCCGGGGTACGGCTTCCGCGACTCGGTGAACGTCCGCACGGGCCGCGTCAGCGACTTCGTCCTCGCGCTCGACCAGGGCATGATCGCCGCGGCCCTCGCCCAGCGGCTGAGCCCGGGGCTGCTGCGGCGCCCGTTCCGCCGGGACGGCTTCGCGGCGCGCGTGAAGCCGCTGCTGCGCAAGGAGGCGTTCAGCATCTGACGGACGGGACGGGCACGCCCGTCACCGCCTCGCGGGCGGCGGCCGCCAGCGCGCGCCGGTCGCCGCCGCCCGTCAGCGGGGGATGCGCCCGTACCCGCGCCGTCAGCTCCCCCGCCTCCGCGACGCGCCGCAGCGAGGCCGCGAACGCCTCGTCGCCGAAGAAGCCGGGCGCCGTGCTCGTACGGCCGCGCTGCGCGTACTCCACGGTGACGGGCCGCACCGGCGCCCCCGCGTCGACGGCGGCCTGGAAGGTGGCCCGCGCGAACCGCCCGCCGTCCGCGCCGCACCACGTGGTGGCCTGCGGGAAGACGAGCACGGACCGCCCCGCGCGCAGCCCGCCGGACAGCTCCGCGACGGCGCCCGGCAGCGCGCGCAGGCCCTCACGGTCGAGGAAGCGGGTGCCCGCGCGGCGGACGAGCGTACCGATCACGGGCCAGGCGCCGACCTCGCGCTTGGCGACGAACGGCACCGGCTCGACGGCGAGCAGCGCGATCACGTCCAGCCACGAGACGTGGTTGGCGACGACCAGGGTCCCGGTGCCCACGCCGGGCACGGTGAGCGGTCCGGGGACCGCGCTCAGCCGTACGCCGAGGGCGGCGAGCACCCGGCGGGCCTCCGCGCGCAGCGTCTCCGGCTCCGCGAGGCGCTCGCCCCGCGCGAAGGCGCGGGCGAGGACGCGCGCGAGCCCGGCGCAGCGGCGGACCGCCGCGCCCCTCGGCACGCGGGGCGCGGCGTGCGCGGCGCAGCCGGGCGTGCAGAGCGGCTGAACACCCCAGGGGCTCACCGGTCCTCCCCCTGTTCCTCCCCCAGGAAGTAGCGGCGGTAGCGGTCGTTCATCCGCTCCGTGTCGAGCAGCACGAAGAAGTCCGCGACGTCGAACGCGGGGTCGTGCGCGGGCGCCCCGCACATCCACGCGCCGAGCCGCAGATAGCCGCGCAGCAGTGGCGGCAGTCCGGCGTACGAGGCACGCTCGGGCGCGGGGCCCGGCGGGGTCCACGGCGTACGGGGATGGACGCGCAGCGCGGGCGGCGCCGCGTGCCGGGCCGTCCCCAGCAGCCAGGCACCGGCCGCCGCCGCGCCCCCGTCGGCGAGCGGCACGGAGGCGCAGCCCGCGAGATAGCGGTGCCCGGAGAGCAGCACGTAGCGGGCGAGCGCCGTCCACATGAGGTGGATGACGGCGCCGGAGCGGTGGTCCGGGTGCACGCAGGAGCGCCCGGCCTCCACCAGCGAGCCCCGGATCCCGCCGAGCGCGCGCAGATCGAACTCGCCGTCCGAGTACGAGCGCTCCGCGCGCCCCGGCGGCAGCAGCCGGTAGGTGCCCACGACGTCGCCGGTCGCGGTGTCGGTGACGACGAGGTGGTCGGCGATCTCGTCGTACGGGTCGATGTCGTACCCGGGGACGGGCGTGCTCAGCGCGGCGCCCATCTCCTCGCCGAACACGAGATGCCGCAGCCGCTGGGCGGCCCGCACCTGTGCGGGGGTGTGCGCGATCGAGGTCACGTAGGAGGAACGGGTGGTGGTGTCTGTACCGGTCGAGGTCGTGGTCGTGGTCGTGGTCGGCATGTTCCGGACGCTACGGAGCGCGACGGCGCCGGACAGGAGCCCTTCGGCAAAGCTTGGACTGCACTTTCGTGCCGGTCATTGGGCCGGAGGTAGCGTGCACGTCATGATCCGAGTGCTGCTGGCCGACGACGAGGCGATGATCCGGGCCGGGGTGCGGGCGATCCTCGGCACGGCCGAGGACGTGGAGGTGGTCGCGGAGGCGGGCGACGGGCACGAGGCCGTGGAGCTGACGCGCCTGCACCGCCCCGACGTCTGCCTGCTCGACATCCGCATGCCCCGGCTGGACGGCCTGGAGGCCGCGGCCGAGCTGGCGCGGACGGCGCCGGAGACGTCCGTCGTGATGCTCACGACGTTCTCCGAGGACGAGTACATCGCGGGCGCCTTCGGCTCCGGGGCCGCCGGGTTCCTGCTGAAGGCGGGCGACCCGCGCGAGCTGATCGCGGGCGTACGGGCGGTCGCGGAGGGCGGCGCGTACCTCTCCCCCGCGATCGCGCGCCGCGTGATCACGCACCTGGACCCGGGCACGCTCGGCAAGCGCGCCACGGCCCGCGCCCGTACCGACGAGCTGACGTCCCGCGAGCGCGAGGTCCTCGCGCTGGTCGGCGCGGGCCTCCCGAACGCGGAGATCGCCGCCCGCCTCCATGTGGTCGAGGGCACGGTCAAGACGTACGTCAGCCAGATCCTCGCGCGACTGGGCCTCAAGAACCGGGTGCAGGCCGCGATCCTGGCGTACGAGGCGGGGCTGGTGCCCGACGGGGAGTGAATCCCCGGCAATCCCTGACTTTCGTCGGGTTCGTCACCGTGTCCCGGTGGGCGATGCTGGAGCCCATGCGCAACGTCCACACCGGGCTCGCCCGGCTCCGTGACCGGGTACGGGAGCGGCTCCGGCTCTACGACGGCGGGCCGTGGCCCGTTCTCGCCCTGGCCGTGACGGTCGCGCTGGGGCTGGTCCAGAGCGTCGAGCTGCTCGCGCCGCTGTGCTGGCCCGCGCTGGTGCTGCTGGCGTACGCGGCCGGGCGGCGGATGCGGAGCCCGCTGCCCATGGTGTGGTTCTTCGCCGCCCTCGCCGTCGCCGGACTGCCGCTGTGCGCGGTGGTCGGGCGGGAGCTGTGGGCCTGGCCCACCCTGCTGCTGACCGCGCTGCTGGCCATGGGGCTGCCGTGGCTCGTGGGGCGTTACCTCCGCCAGCGCGCCGAGCTGGCCGCCGCGGGCTGGCGCATCGCGGACCGGCTGGAGCGCGAGCAGCGGGCCGTCGCGGACCGCGCCCGTATCCGCGAGCGCGCCCGTATCGCGGGCGACATGCACGACTCTCTCGGCCACGAGCTGGCGCTGCTGGCCGTACGGGCCGGGGCGCTGGAGCTCGACCCCGCGCTCGACACGCGGCAGCGGACGGCCGCGGGTGAGCTCCGGGAGAGCGCCGCCACGGCCACGGAGCGGCTGCGGGAGATCATCGGCGTGCTCCGCACCGACGACGAACCGCCGCCGGTCGCTCCCGCGGAGGAGACCGTCGAGGAACTGGTCGAGCGGGCCGTGGCGTCGGGGGTCGCGGTCGTCCTGGAGCGTGAGGGCGAGGCGGGCCGGCTGCCGCCGATGGTCGGGCACGCCGTGCACCGCGTGGTGCAGGAGGGCGTGACGAACGCCGCGAAGCACGCGCCCGGCGCCGAGGTCCACGTCCGGCTCGCGCGCGAGGACGGCACGGTCGAGGTCACGGTCCGCAACGGGCCCGTCCCGCACGGGGCCCGGCCGCCGGGCCTCGCCTCGGGCGGCACGGGACTCGTGGGCCTGGACGAACGCGTCCGGCTCACCGGCGGAACGCTGCGCACCGGCGCGACGCCCGACGGCGGCTTCGAACTCGCCGCCCGGCTCCCCGCGCACGGCGCGGTGCCGCGTGCGGCGGGTACGGAGCGGGACACGGCCTCGGCCCGCGAACTCGCGCACGCTCGGCGCCAGGTGCGGCGCCGGCTCCGCCAGACCGTGCTGGTCCCGTTGGCGGCGCTCGCCGCGATCCTGGTGCTGATGCTGCCGGTCAGCCTGGTGAGTTCGGCACTGTCCGTGCTGGACCGTGCGGACTACGACCGCCTGAAGCCCGGCATGTCCCGGGCCGAGGTCGAGAAGCTGCTGCCCCCCTTCACCCGCGACGGACCCCCCGACGGCGCCCCCCGGCCCCCTCGCGGCCAGTCCTGCGCGTACTACAGCCCCTCCTTCAACTCCTCCTCCGCGTACCGCCTCTGCTTCGCAGCTGACCGTCTCATCTCCAAGGCCCGCTACGACTGACGGCCCCCTCACTTCTCCCTCCGCCCCTGCTGAGCTTGGGAGCTCTGCGCTTCTCCCTCCGCTGTGCTTGGGAAGTCTGCGCTGGGGGTCCCCCCTGCTCGAAGAGCTTGGGGGAGCAGGGTTGGCAAGCGCAGCCCCCCACGCCGGGTGCCCCCCGTACAAGAGCCGCGCCCGGGGAGCCCCGGGCTGTGCTTCGCGGGGCGCGCCCGCGTCGTGGCTGGGCGCGCAGTTCCCCGCGCCCCTAGTTGTCGACCCCCGTCGCAGGGGGTGCCCCCTGCATCTGAGGGGGTCTTGTCAGGGGCATGGTGGGGGCATAGCTTCGCGCTGACGCCGTCGCGACGCGTATCCGTGCCGTCGCCCCCACCGGCCGGAGTCGCCCATGACCGTCTCCCTCCCGCGAACGCGTACGCGTACGTCGGAAGCGCCCGTTCTGGTCGGCCGGGCGGAGGAGTTGCGTGTGCTGGTGGGGGCGATGGCGGGGCCGCCGTCCGTCGCGCTGGTGGAGGGGGAGCCCGGGATCGGGAAGACGCGGCTGATCCGGGAGGCGGTGCGGGATCCCTCCGTACGGGGGCGGCGGGTGCTGCCGGGCAGTTGCCGCCCGTTGCGCGAACCCTTTCCGTACGGCCCCGTGCTCGACCTGCTGCGGTACTCGGCCGGCGGGCTGCCCGCCGCGCTCAGTCCGGTGTGCGGGGCGCTGCGCCCGTACCTGCCGGAGATCGCCGACCGGCTGCCGCCCGCGCCGGAGCCGCTGCCGGATCCACGCGCGGCGCGGCACCGGCTGTTCCGTGCCGTACGGGCGGTGCTCGACGCGCTGGGCGGCGCCGTGATGGTGGTGGAGGACCTGCACTGGGTGGACGACGGCACGCGGGACCTGCTGCGGTTCCTGGTGGACGATCCGCCGGACGGGCTGTCGGTGGTGCTCAGTTACCGCCGCGAGGAGCTGCCGGGGCCGGGCCCGGGGCTGCCGTTCGGGCGCGCGTACCGCCGTCCGCCCGGGACGGCGGCCGTCACGCTGCCGCTGCGGGCCCTGGACGCCGAGGGCGTACGGGAGTTGTTCGGGGCCCTCACCGACGCCCCCGCCGTACCCGCCGGATTCGCGGAGGAGCTGCACCGGCGGACGGCGGGGATCCCGTTCGTCGTCGAGGAGGTCGTCCGCGCGCTGCCCCGTGACGTACGGCTCGATGACGTACGGCTCGGGCGGGAGGCGCTGGAGACGATGGCGGTGCCCGCACCGCTGTGCGAGGCGATCGCCGACCGGATGAGGGCGCTCTCGCCCCCGGCCGTCGCCACCGTGCACGCCGCGAGCGTGCTCGGTGTCCCCGCGGGCGAGGCGCTCCTCGCCGCCGTCGCAAGCGCGGGGAACCCGGAGTCCCCCGTACGGGAGGCGCTGCTCGCGGGGGTGCTGCACGAGTGGGGCGACGACCGCTACGGCTTCCGGCACGTCCTCGCGCAGCAGGCCGTGTACGCCGCGCTGCCAGGACCCGACCGGCACCGGCTGCACCGCGCGGCGATGCGCGCCCTGGCGGAGCAGCACCCGCAGCCGCTGGTGCAGCTCGCGTACCACGCGCGCCGCGCGGGCGAGTTCGCACGCTGGCGGGCGTACGGGGAGGCGGCGGCGTCCTCCGCACGCGAGATGTGCGACCTCGCGAACGCCGTCGGCATGCTGGAGGAGCTGCTGTCCGACGGCCGTCTCGGCCCCCAGGAGTGCGCCCGTATCGCGGTCGAGCTGAGCCGGGACGCGGTCGTCGGGCTCACCCACCGCCGGGCGACGGGGCTGCTGCGCGGCATCGTGCGCGACAGCCGCCTGCCCCGGGGCGTACGCGGCGAGATCCGCCTCAACCTGGGCCTGCTGCTCTACAACCAGGCCGGGCGGTACGAGGAGGGCCGCGCCGCCACCGAACGCGCCGTCGGAGAGCTGGGCGACCGTCCGGCCCTCGCCGCGCGCGGCATGGCCGCGCTGGCCATGCCCGCCTGGGGCGACCACCCGTACCCCGTCTACGCGCGCTGGATCGAGCGGGCCGAGGAGCTGGCGGCGCGGGAGCCGGAGCCGTCGGTGGCCACGGCGGTACGCGCCAACCGGCTGGCCCTGGCCATGTACGGCGGCGACCCGGAGGTCTGGGGCCCCGCCGAACGGTTCCTCGGCGCCGCCGGACCCGGCACCGACCGCCGCCAGACGGCCCGCGCCTGCGGCAACTTCGCGGACGCCGCCACCTGCGTCGGCCACTACGGCGCCGCGCACCGCTTCCGCCGCGAGGGGCGGCGGCTGGCGGCCGAGTGCGGAGCGGCGTTCTTCGGCGGCATCGTGGAGGGCACCGCGCTCCGCCTCGACTGGTACGAGGGCCGCTGGCAGGGCCTCGCCGAACGGGCCCGGCACACCCTCGACCGGGTACGGGACGTCTCCGGCATCGCCGCCGACGCGCACCTCGTCCTCGGCCTGCTCGCCTGCACGCGCGGCGAGTGGGACGAGGCCGCCGCCGAACTGCGCGCCGCCGGTCTCGCCGACCCCGCGAACGCGCCCGCGCCGATACTGGCCACCGCCTCCGGCGCCATGGCCCGCCTGCTCCAGGCCCGCGGCGAGCCGGACGCGGCGCGTGCGGAGGCCGGGCGCGGCATCGCCAGGATCCGCCGCAAGGGCCTCTGGTCCTGGGCGGGCGACCTCGCGCCGCTCGCGGTGACGGTCCTGGTGCGCGGCGGACGCCTGCCGGACGCGGAACGGATCACCACCGAACTCGCCGAGGGCATCGAGGGCCTGGACGCGCCCCTGGCCTCGGCGGCGCTACGGGCCTGCCGCGGCGCCCTGGCGGCGGGCGACGGCCGTACCGGCGAGGCCGCCGCGCTCTTCGACACGGCCCGTACGGCGTACGCGGCGCTGCCCCACCCCTACGCGGCGGCGCGCGCCGGAGAGGCCGCGGCACGCTGCCGCCTGGGTACGGACGAGGAGGCCACCCCTCAACTCCTCACTTCTGCCGAGGAGTTCGAGGCCCTGGGCGCGACCCGCGACGCCGCGCGCTGCCGCCGCGTGCTGCGCGGCAACGACGTCGTCCTGCCGTCCCGGCGCGGGCGCCGCGGCTACGGCGACCAGCTCTCACCCCGCGAGCGGGACGTCGCGCGGCTGGTCGCGCTCGGCCACACCAACCGGGAGATCGCCGACGTGCTGTTCCTCTCCCCGCGCACGGTCGAGCACCATGTCGCCAAGGTGCTGCGCAAGCTGAACCTGGGCTCGCGGGCCGAGGTCGCCGCCACCGCGCTCTGATACCTACCGAATCCCGCATTGTTTCCGCGCCCTCTTCTGCCAACTGTAGGAGCGAACCGCGCCGTTGGCCCATACCAACGGCGTCCCCCACAGCAGGAGGAGAGGCATGCGAGGAAGACTGCTCCTCAGATCCGTCCTGGTGGCCGTACTGGCCGTGATCGCCGGAATGCTGGCCACCGGCGCCCAGGCCGCACCCCCGCCCCAAGACCAGGCCCAGACTCAGCTCAAGGGCGAGGGCATCACGGCCGCCGAGTTCAAGGAGATGACGACCCCCAAGACCATTCTCGCGGCGGCCAAGCTCCAGCAGGCGATGGAGCCCCCGCCGGGCGGCTGGGACGTGCCCAGCGACCGCGCCTACCACCTCGACGCGTCCTGCCAGGGGCAGGGCGGTGTCATCGGCCAGGGCGCGGCGGCCTGGAAGGGCCTGAACGAGACCTCGGGCGAGGACACGCCCGTGGAGTGCCGCAACAGTTACATCACCGACTGTGGCGGTGGCGGCAACATCGTGGGCTGCAACTGGGGTCAGGGGCAGCGCATCGCCCTCTACCTCGGCGGCGTCGGCGACCAGGCCCTGCTCGCCGCGCACGAGTTCGGCCACGACTGGTACGGCCACTCCAGCTACCAGTGCGCGGGCTGGGGCAGCCCGGAGGAAGTAATGGCCCCGTCCATATGCACGCTGAACAAGAAGAAAGAGCGCATCGACTGAGCCCGAACGTTCCCCGCGCCCCGTCAGGGGCGCGGGGACGCCGGTCCCCAGACGTCGGGGCTTGCCCCTTCTCCCTCAGGGGCGCGGGGAACTGCGCGACAAGCCACGACGCACTCGCAGTCCGCGAAGCACAGCCCGGGGCAACCCGAACCCGGCCCCGTTGCGCGGGGCACCCGGCGAAGGGGGCTGCGCTTGCCAACCCTGCTCCCCCAAGCTCTTCGAGCAGGGGGGACCCCCAGCGCAGACTTCCCAAGCACAGCGAGGGAGAAGCCAAGGCCTGCCAAGCTCAGCGGGGCGGAGGGAGAAGCGAGGTGGCGGGGTCAGAAGAGGCTGAGGAGGGCTTCGGTGGGGTCGGCTGAGGGGGCGCCGGATTCGGGGCGGGACATTTCGAACCAGACCGTCTTCCCACGGGGCGTACGCCGACTCCCCCAGCCAGAGCTCAGCAGATCCACGAGCTGCAGACCACGCCCGCCCTCGTCAGTGTCGTGCGCCCGACGGCGCCGAGGCTGGACGGGCCCGGCGTCCCAGACCTCGCACACCAGCGTGCGGTCAAGGAGAAGGCGGAGCCGGATGTCGCCCTCCCCGTACCGCATCGCGTTCGTCACCAGCTCGCTCACCAGCAGCTCCGCCGTGTCGCCGAGCGCGTCGAGCTGCCATTCGGCGAGCTGTTCGCGGGTGAGTTCGCGGGCGCGGGAGACGGAGCGGGGCTCGGCGGGGAGCCACCAGTCGCCGACGTACGCCGGGTCGAGGCCGTGCACGCGCGCGACGAGGAGCGCGATGTCGTCCTCGCCGTGGTGCACGTTCAGCGTGCGCAGCACACGGTCGGCGGTGTCCTCCAGCGGCTCGCTCGCGTCGGTGAGCACCGAACGGAAGGCGTCGAGGCCCTCGTCGAGCGGGTGGTCGCGGGACTCGACGAGCCCGTCGGTGTAGAGCGCGAGCATCGCGCCGTCCGGCAGCTCGACCTCGATCTCCTCGAAGGGCTCGCCGCCGACGCCGAGGGGCACGCCCTTGGGGACCTCCAGGAGCAGCGCGGGCTCGCCGGGTTCGACGAGGACGGGCGGCAGATGGCCCGCGTTGGCGAAGGTGCAGCGGCGGGAGACCGGGTCGTAGACGGCGTAGATGCAGGTGGCGAGGTAGACCTCGGACAGGTCCGTCTCGGCGGCGCCGGCCCGCTGGGAGCGGGAGCGCTGCGAGCGCGGGGTGCCGCCGAGGCCGCGGGCGATCTCGTCGAGGGCGCCGAGGACTTCGGCGGGCTCCATGTCGGTGAGGGCCAGGGTGCGCACGGCGCTGCGGAGTTCGCCCATGGCGACGGCGGAGCGCAGGCCGCGGCCCATCACGTCGCCGATGACGATCGCGGTGCGGTGGCCGGGGAGTTCGATGACGTCGAACCAGTCGCCGCCGACCTCGGTGGCGGGGTTGCCCGGCAGGTAGCGGCAGGCGATGTCGAGCCCGGCGGCCTCGGGGTCGTCGGGCGGGAGGAGGCTGCGCTGGAGGATGAGGGCGCGCTCGTGCTCCCTGCGGTACAGGCGGGCGTTGTCGATGCAGACGGCGGCGCGCGCGGCCAGCTCGGCGGCGAGCGCGCCGTCCCTTTCCCCGAACGGTTCGCTGCCCTTCGCGCGGGAGAACTGGACGAGGCCCAGCACCCGGTCCCTGGCCACCATCGGCACGGCCAGCGTGGACTGCACGACGGCGCCGAACTGGGCCGGGACCCCGCCGTCCTGTCCGGGGATGTTCTGCACGCGGCCGGTGCGCAGCGCGGCGGCGAAGGGCGAGCTGTCCGCGTAGCAGTGCGTCGAGCCGACCGTCACGGGCCCGGTGCCGCCCTGTTCGCCCGCGGCGCTCTGCGCGGCGGGGGACGAGGCGGGGGCGGGGGCGGGCGCGAAGGGGCCGTCGGAGACGGCGCTCGCGTAGGCGACGCGACGCAGCTCCCCGTGGGGCGCGGCGACCGGCCCGCCCCGTCCGCCGCCGGGCAGCCCGGGGCCTACGGTGCGGGGTTCCTCGCCCGCGAGCACGTCCTCGTAGAGATCGACGGAGGCGAGGTCGCAGAACTGCGGCACGGCGACGCCGAGCAGCTCGCGCGCCGTGGTCTCCAGGTCCAGCGAGTTCCCGATGCGGGCGCCCGCGGCGTTGAGGAGGGCGAGGGCACGGCGAACGTCGTCCGGTTTTCCCGCAGCCTCCACTGGCATGTCACTCAACGCCGCCCCTTCCCATGCCCGGTGTGCCCCCGGTCCGAGCAGTGTGACAGCCCCGGAGGGCCTGTGACCTGCTCTTCCCGATCGCCGCATGTTTTTCTGCCGCGTACGGCAAAATGCGCGCTTCCCCCGACGTTCACGGGGGTCACCTCTCTCTCCTAACCAGCGAACGCGGTGTCGAACCCCTGCGGAATGTCCCCTCCTCAGCCGCTCTCACACCCCCCGTCACACAGGCCACCGCACGCCTCCCCACGCCACCCCGCCGCACCTCGCGCGACGACCCCGGCAACGCCGTTCAGGGCAGCGGGAGTTCGAACCAGACGGTCTTGCCCGTGTGCCCGTGCCGGGTGCCCCAGCGGCGGGCCTCGCGGGCGACGAGCTGGATTCCGCGTCCGCCCTCGTGCTCCTCGGTGACGACGCGCTCACGCGGCGGCTCGCGCAGCGGGTCGGACACCTCGACGGTCAGCTGGCCCTCGCGCACCATCCGGACGCCGATGGGCCCGTGCGCGTACCGCAGCGCGTTGGTGACCAGTTCGCTGACGAGCAGCACGGCGGTGTCCTCCAGCGCGTCGAGCCGCCACTCGCGCAGGGTGGCCCGTACGGCCTCGCGGGCCCGGCGCACGGCGTAGCGCTCGGTGGAGAACGACCAGGCCACGGCGGTGTCCCGGGGCAGCGGGCCCAGCTCGGCCATGAGCAGGGCCACGTCGTCCGCGGTGCCCGCGTGCTCGGTCACGGGGTTGTCGACGAGCGCGTCGCACTCCTCCTCCAGCGAGCCGAAGCCGCCGGAGCCGTCGTGGCTGAGCCGGGCGCAGAGCCGGTCGATGCCCTCGCTGATGTCCTCGTCCCGGTTCTCGACCAGCCCGTCGGTGTAGAGGACGAGGACGCTGTCCTCGGGCACGTCGACCTCGGCGGAGACGAAGTCGACGCCGCCGACGCCGAGCGGGGCGCCGGAGGGCAGGTCGATGGTGCGGGCGCTGGCCGTGCCGTCGGGCGCCCGGGTGACCAGCAGCGGGGGCATGTGCCCGGCGCGGGCGACGGTGAGCGTGCCGCTGCCGTCGCCGCCGCCCCCGCAGCTCGGCGCGGGCTCGTAGACGGCGTAGACGCAGGTGGCCATGAGCGGGTCCTCGAAGCCCTGTGCGAGGTCGTCGCCGAGGTCGCTGACGCGGGCGAGCAGCTCGGCGGGCGGCAGGTCGAGCCCGGCCAGCGTCCGTACGGCCGTACGGAGCCGTCCCATGGTCACGGCGGAGTGCAGCCCGTGCCCCATCACGTCCCCGACGACGAACGCGACCCGGCCGCCCGGCAGCGGGATCACGTCGAACCAGTCGCCGCCCGCCTCGTTCCCGCTGCTCGCCGGCACGTAGCGGGAGGCGACGCGGATGCCGGGCGGCTCGGTGAGGTGCTGGGGCAGCAGGCTGCGCTGCAGCATCAGGGCGCCCTCGCGCTCGCGGGCGTACAGCCGCGCGTTGTCCAGCGAGGTGCCCGCGCGGTCGGCCAGCTCCATGGCGAGCGCGAGGTCGTCGTGGTCGAGCGGCGTGCGCTCGCCGCACCGGGCGACGGCGAGCAGCCCGAGCACGATGCCCCGGGCCCGCAGCGGCACCGCCAGCAGCGACCGCATGTCCAGGTCGATCGCGGTCCTGAGGCGGGGGTCGTTGGCGCGGACGGAGGAGATGATCTCTTCCTGCGAGGTGACGAGGTGGGGCGTGCCGGAGTCCAGCGCCATGCCGAAGAGGGAGCCGGGCTCGTACGTGGTGGTGTGGCTGAGCGCGAACATCCGCTCGACGGCCTCCCCCTCGTACCGCGCGGCGATGCCGACCTGGTGCAGCGGCGTACCGGGCAGCGGGTCGTGCCCCGGCAGGTCGCCGCCGCGCAGCACCTGGCCGAGCAGCAGCACGCCGGAGTAGTCGGCGAAGCGGGGCACCAGCGCCGAGGCGAGCGCCTGGGAGATGGCGCGCACGTCGAGCAGGTCGCCGAGTGCGACGCCGACGTCGTCCAGCAGCGCGAGGCGCTCGCGCGCGGTCTCGACCTTCTTCAGCGCCTCCAGCCGCTCGGTGATGTCCATGATCGTGCAGCTCACGCCGAGCACCTGGCCGCCCCGGTCGGTGAGCCTGCCGAACGAGACGGAGCGCGCCCCCTCCCCGTCGGGCGCGGGCAGCACCATGTCCACGACGGAACGGCCGGTCTCCAGCACGACGGACTGGACCCGGGAGATCTCCTCGGACATCGAGGGCGGCAGCACGTCGAGCACGGTCTTGCCGAGCAGCTCCTCGGGGCTGGAGCCGTGCAGCCGCGCGAGGGCGTCGTTGATGCGGACGAAGCGGCGGTCGCTGTCGAAGAGGGCGATGCCCAGCGGGGAGTACGCGAAGAGCGCGTCCAGCGCGGCGAGGTCGTGCTCGACGGCGCGCAGCCTGCTGGTCTCCACGATGTTCGCGAGCACGAAGGGGTGCCGCTCGGTGTCCTCCAGCAGCGTCGCGCGCCCCTCGCACTCCACGAGGTGCCCCTCGCGGTGCCGGATGTGGAGGATGCCCCGCCAGTGGTGCCGCTCGCGCAGCTCGGCCCGGATCCGCCCGTCGGCGTCGCCGCCCTCGACGAGCTCCTGGATGGGGCTGCCCGTGATCTCCTCGGGGCTCCAGCCGAGGATCTCCTCCGTCATCGGGCTCCACAGGACGATGTCGCCCCGGCCGTCGAGCATGACGATGCCGATCCGCAGGGTGTCGAGGAGCGACTCGGGCCCCTCACCGGGCTCGCTGGCCTCACCGGCCTCACCGGCCTCGCCTGCTTCACCGGCTCCTGTGCTCGTCACGCTGCCCACGCCCCCAGCTCGCGTAGCGGTCTCACCGGGCTTTTCCGGGCAAGATGGACTAATTATCCCTCTTGGCGTGGTGCCGGACCCCGGTGATGAGGCGGTGGAGTGAGAGCGGGAGGGGCGGGGACGGTCAGTGCCGGTTCTCCATGCGCTCCACGACGTATCCGTCGGGCGCGCCGGGCTCCCTCTCCTTGCCGAGCCGTTCCGCGAGGTGCTGGGCCTCGGCCCGGGTGGCGTAGCTGCCGACGCGATAGCGGTTGCCGTTGCCGTCCTGGCGTATCAGGAGCCAGGGGAGCACCACGTTGCTGTCGCCGCTCACACTTCGCATATGCCGGAGCTTACGCCCGACCCTCACTCAGTGCATTCAACTTTGCACAATGGGCCAACATTTTCGGCCACACGTTCGCCCCCGGTGACCACGAGGGTCCCCGGGGGCGTGAGAGGTGCGTGCGAGGCGCGCGAGCGAACGTACGCCCGGCTACCCCACGGCGGCTCCCCGGCTACCTCACCGGCAGGTGGTACGAGACCCGGAACCGGTCCGCCGGGACCACCACGTCGGCCGTCTCCACGGCCCGGCCCCCCGCGAAATACGTCCGCGAGATCACCAGCACCGCGTGGCCCGGGACGCCGCCCAGGTCGACGGTCTCCTCGGCGCGGCCGGGGCGGGAGGTGACCTCCTCCGTCACGTTGTCCACCACCACGTCGATGGCCGCCATGCGCTCGACCACGCCGCGCCCGCCCAGCGGGCCCTCCTCGGGGAGCATCACCGGGGTGCGCCCGGTCAGCCGCAGCGGCTCCCAGGACGTCGAGAGCATCGCCGGATCGCCCTCCATCCGGAAGAGATACCGGGTGCGCATCACCCGCTCCCCCGACTCGATCCCGAGGCGCTCGGCGACCAGGGGCGAGGCGTCCTCCTGCCCGCTCCGCGACTCCCAGGTGCCCTTCACGCGCTCGTCGGACTGCTCCTGGCGGAACGGCGTCGAGTCGCCGATCGACCGGTATCCCGTCCGGGAGATGCGGCGCGGCACGGGCGCCTCGCGCACATACGTCCCCGAACCGGAACGCCCCTCGACGAGGCCCTCGGCCATCAGCACCTTGCGGGCCTCCAGCGCGACGGTGTCCGAGACCCCGTACTCCTCGCGGATGCGGGCCTGGGAGGGGAGACGGGCGTGCGGCGGCAGCGAGCCGTCAGCGATCTTCTTCCGCAGGTCTCCGGCGACGCGCAGATATGCGGGCTGCTCACCGAATGGCACGTGCGCCCTCCCCGTCCTTGCACTTCTCTCGGCAGGTTGACAGTGAGCAACAGCTTGGCAACTCAGGGTTGTTGGCCGCAACAAACGGCCAAAGTTTCACCCGATGTGATGAGTTGCTGCTCAGGGAGCGCACAAGCCTCACGCCAGGCGCACATCTGCCCCTGCCGAAACGATCCCGCTCCCCCCGGCGTCACGGTCCGTACCCGGACGGCTGACGCGCGCCCGTCACAGCCGCCAGCAGCTCCCCCACGGACCCCGCGAGCCGCCGCGGCGTGAAGGTCCCGGGGTGCTCCAGCAGCAGGCGCGCGAGATTCTCCGCGTTGTCCCGCACGAGGTGCGAGAGCAGCTCCGCGTCGAGGCCGGACGCACCGGCGCCGACGCGGGCCAGACGGTCCTTGACGACGGCGAGGACCTGCCCCCGCACGCGCTCGCGCCCCTCGCGGACCGCCTCGCGCACGCCCTCCGGCGCCCCCTCGATCGGGAGCAGGACGAGCCGGGAGATCTCCGGCTCGCGCGCGACGCTCTCCAGGTACGAGGTCAGCCCCGCGGCGAGCGCGGCACCGAGCCCGTCCGCGTCCCGCGCGGCGGCGAGGGCCCTCTCCACGCGCTCGCCCGTGACCTCCTGGGCGCGCCGCATCACCGCCCGCTGCAGCCGGGCCCGGGACTCGAAGATCGCGTAACTGACGGACTTGGCCACCCCGGCCTCGGCCGCGACGCGCTCCATCGTCATGCCCTGCCAGCCGTGCTCGGCGATCAGCCGCGCCGCGGCGTCGAGGATCTGGGCGCGCCGGACCTCGCGCGGCAGACGGGCGGCGTAACGGCGGCGCTCCGCGCCGGA
The DNA here is from genome assembly GCF_043202595.1 of Streptomyces sp. NPDC048172. NCBI lineage: Bacteria > Bacillati > Actinomycetota > Actinomycetes > Kitasatosporales > Streptomycetaceae > Streptomyces > Streptomyces sp. NPDC048172. Next base: position 832,604 of record NZ_JBIDAT010000001.1, on the reverse strand, counting down.
GTTGTTCGGACTGGTCACGTCCCGATTGTACTCAAACGAATATTCCCACTGGTACATTCAGCCCATGGGCGGACTCAGGCTCAACTCCCTTTCCGGACGGCGGGTGTTCCTCACCGGCGCGGCCGGCGGCATCGGCCGGGCGACCGCCGAGCGGGCCGCGGCCGAGGGCGCCGTGCTGCTCCTGACCGACCGTGACGCCGAGGGGCTGGCGGCCACCGCCGCGGCGGTGCGCGAGCGCGGCGGGACCGTCGCGTTCACCGGGGCGGCCGACATCTCCTCGTACGAGGAGGTGCGGGCCATGGCCGAGGAGATCCACGGCGCGGGCGGCCCCGTCGACGTCGTGATGAACATCGCCGGGATCTCCACCTGGGGCACCGTCCAGACGCTGGAGCACCGGCACTGGCGGAAGGTCGTGGAGGTGGACCTCATGGGCCCCGTCCACGTCATCGAGTCCTTCCTGCCCGCGATGACCGAGGCGCGCCGCGGCGGCCACCTGGTCAACGTCTCCTCGGCGGCGGGGCTGCTCGGGCTGCCGTGGCACGCGCCGTACAGCGCCGCCAAGTTCGGCCTGCGCGGGATCTCCGAGGTGCTCAGGTTCGACCTGCGCCGCCACCGGATCGGGGTGACCCTCGTCTGCCCTGGGGCCGTCGCCACGCCGCTCGCGGAGACCGTCGAGATCGTCGGCGTGGACCGGGACAGCGCGGCGATGCGGCGGCTGCGGGCCCGCTTCCTGGCACGGGCCGCCGCGCCCGAGGAGGTGGCGGCCGCGATCATCGACGGGGTGCGCCGCGGCCGCTACCTCGTGCACACCTCACGGGGCGTCCGCCTGCTCCACGGCCTGCAGCGCTACGCGCCCCCGCTGTACGTCCTCGCCATGCGGATCGCGAGCGCAGCCGTCGAACGACTGCTCGGCCCGGAAGCGCGTCGCGCTTCCCCTCCCGAGGGAGACCGCAACCACGGCCCCGCACACCGCCACGGAGGCCCGCGATGACCGGCCCGAAGCACCAGGCCGCCCCGGAGATCCGCGGGCCCCGCATCGCAATGCTGCAGCGCCACGCGCCCCCGCCGTACGTCCTCACCATGCGGACCGCAAGCACGGCCGTCGAACGACTGCTCGGCGCGGAGGCGCGCCGCGCTTCTCCCCGCGAGGGAAACCGCGACCACGGAGGCGCCCGATGACCCGTACGCCGCGCGAGGTCCCCGGCGTCGACGGGCCCCGCATCGCGCCGGGCTCCCGGCGCGAGGTCGGTGTCCCCGTCTGGCTGCTGAGCCGGGCCGCCGGGCTCGTCGCGGGCACCCGGCCGCCCGCGCTCTTCCTGGTCCTGGGCCGTCACCGGCGCCTGTTCCGTGGCTGGCTGCGGTTCGCCGGGCGGCTGATGCCCGGCGGGACGCTGCCGCGTCGGGAGAGCGAGCTGATCATTCTGCGCACGGCCCATCTGCGCGCCTGCGCCTACGAGTTCGAGCACCACCGGCGCCTCGGCCGCCGCGCGGGCGTGACCCGCAACGACCTCGACCGCGTCGTCGTCGGGCCCGCGGCGCCGTCCTGGACCCCGCGCGAGCGGGCGCTCCTCGCGGCGACCGACATGCTGCACGAGCGCCAGGACCTCGACGACGCCGCCTGGGCCCGGCTGCGGGAGCACCTCGACGAGCCCGCGGCGATCGAGTTCCTGCTGCTCGTCGGGCACTACCAGATGCTCGCGACCACCCTCACCACGCTCCGCCTCGAACCCGACGTCACGCTCCGGGGGCGGGATCTCCGTCCGTGGCGCGCATCGCGAAGAGCATGAGCGTCGCGCTGACGCGGACCGCGCCCTCGGTTCCCGGAGGCAGCGCACGCGCGTGGATCTCGGTCCCCAGGTCCACGGCCCGCTGCCGGATCTCCTCCCACGCCTCGGGGGCGACCCACACCTCGGCGTCCGTCATCTCGCCCCGTACGCCGGTGTCGCGCTGGACCGTACGGCGGCGGAGCTCGTCGGCGAGGGCCGCCGCCAGGACCGCGTACTCCTCCGCGCTGCCCTCGCCGAGCCGGTCGCCGCTCTCGGGGTCGTGCCGGTACCGCTTCGCCGTACCGCCCCGGACCGTGACCTCGCCGACGGCGTCCACGAGTCCGGCCGCGTGCAGCCTGCGCAGGTGGTAGCTGACGTTCGCCTGGGACTGGCCGAGGGCGCGGGCGGCCTCCGCGGCGCTGTACGCCTGGCCGGTCAGCAGGGACAGGAGTCGCAGCCGCAGCGGGTGCGCGAGCACCCGCAGGCCGCCGATCTCCTCGCGGGACGGGGCGGAGTCGGACACGCGCCCAGTCTGCCTCACGCGACCGGAACCCTCTGCTCCCCGCCCGTTCGGGAGCCGTCCTCCCCCTGTGCGCCCCGCACCGTCAGCCCCCGTACCTCCCGGCTGCACAGCGCCCCGACGGTGACCAGCGTGACGAGCGCGACCCCGGCCAGCAGCGTCGGCCGTACGCCGAACCGCTCCGCGAGCGGGCCCGCCGCCATCTCGCCGACGGGCAGCGCGAGGGTCGAGCCGAGCGCGTCGTAGGAGTAGACGCGGGCCAGCTTCTCCTGGGGGACGTTCTCCTGGAGCGAGAGGTCCCAGGCGACGCCGAACTGCTCGATGGCGACGCCGTTCACGAACATCGCGACCAGCAGCAGCACCAGCGTCGCCGACTCCGCCAGCGCGAGCAGCGGCAGCGCGTCCAGCGCGACGACGGCGACGCCGATCCGCAGCGCGTGCCGCGAGCGCGAGCGCGCCACCAGGAAGCCGCCCGCGAGCGCGCCCGCCATCTGCGTCGCCAGCACGAACCCCCACGCCGTACGCCCGAACGTGCCGTCCGCGACCGTCGGGCCCAGCACCTGGATGCCGCCCGCCGCCACCGCGTTCACCACGAAGAACTGGAGCACCACCACCCACACCCACGTACGGGAGACGAACTCCCGCCATCCCTCGCGCAGTTCGCGCAGCGGACGCGCCCGCTCCGCCGGGGCGGCCGCGAGGGCGAGGGCGAGGGCGCCCAGGCTGCGGCCCGCGAGCCCGTACGCGACCGCGGCCCCGAGGAACGCGGCGCCGTTGAGCGTCATCCCCCACCCCGGCCCCGCGAGCGCGGCGAGCATGCCGCCGAGCGAGGTCCCGGCGATCATGCCGGTGTTCACGCCCATCCGCGCGTACGCGTTCGCCGGGCGCAGCTCCTCGGGCGGCACGGTCAGCGGCAGCAGCGCCGCCGAGGCCGGTACGGAGACGGCCGCCACCGCGCCCTGCACGACGCTGAGCACGAGCAGCACGCCGAGCGACGCGTGGTCCGCGAGGACGACGACGCCCACCGCGCACTGCGTCAGCGCGGCGGCGAGCGCGGCCCCCTGCAGCACGAGCGCGCGCGGCAGCCGGTCGGCGAGCAGGCCGCCGAAGAGCAGCAGCGCCACGTTGCTCACCGAACGGGCGCCGACCACCACGCCCACGTCCACCGCCGAGCCGCCGAGGTCGAGCACGGCGAAGGCGAGCACCACGGGTGCCATCGCGTTCCCGAAGAAGGTCAGTGCGCGTCCCAGCGCGAGCCGCCGGAATGCCGGTCGGCGCAGTGTCGTCGTCTCCACGCGAGGAGTGTGCGCCGGGGGACGCCCTACTGTCAAACACTTCTTTGGGGGTCGTTGACGCTTGCGCTCAACCACGGTTGAACGGCGAGGCTGCGCACACCCGCATGTAAGGGTCCGAATGGGAGGTCACCCCTTGCCAGGAGAGCAGCCCCGTACCGTCGCCGACGCCGCCCGCGCGCTGCGCGCGGGCGCGACCAGCAGCGTCGCCCTCACCGAAGCCGCCCTCGCCGAAGCCGCCCTCGCCACGGCCGACGCGCTCGGCGTCTATCTCGCCCGCTTCGACTCCGAGGCCCTCGCCGCCGCGCGCCGCGCCGACCGCGAACTCGCCGCGGGCCTCGACCGCGGCCCCTTCCACGGCATACCGGTCGGCGTCAAGGACGTCCTCGCGACCGCCGAGGGGCCGACGACCGCGCAGAGCCTCGTCCCGCCGGACGTCGGGGACGTCGGGGACGCCGGGGACGCCGTCGCCGTCGCGCGGCTCCGGGCCGCGGGCGCCGTGGTCACCGGCAAGACGACGACCATGGAGTACGGCTGCGGGGTGCCGGACCGCACGAAGCCGTTCCCCGTGCCGCGCAACCCCTGGAACCCGGACCGCTGGACGGGCGGGTCGAGTTCGGGGACGGCGGCCGGGATCGCCGCCGGGATGTTCCTCGCCGGGCTCGGCACCGACACGGCGGGCAGCGTCCGTATGCCCGCCGCCTTCTGCGGGGTGACGGGGCTGGTCCCGACGTACGGCCTCGTGCCACGCACCGGCTGCGTGCCCCTCGCGTACAGCCTCGACCGCGTCGGCCCGCTGGCCCGCACCGCCCACGACTGCGGCCTGCTGCTGGACGTGCTCGCCGGGCCCGACGCGGGGGACCCGGAGTCGGCGGACGTACGGACCCCGCCGCGTACGGACCACTCGCCGGAGGACCTGGAGGGGCTGCGCGTCGGGGTCGTACGGGAGGGGCACGCGCCCGGGGACGCGGACCCGGCGGTGGCGGGCGCGTTCGACGCCGCCGTGCGCGAGCTGGAGGAGCTGGGCGCCCGGACGCGCGAGGTGGCGCTGCCGTACCTCGCGGAGATGATCACCGCCACCGTCGTGATCGCGACCAGCGAGGGGCTGGCGCACCACCGCGCCGGACTCGCCCGCCGCTGGGACGACTTCGGCGCGGGGACGCGCGGACTGCTCGCGCACGGCGCGCTGTTCTCCGGCGCCGACTACGTACAGGCGCAACGTGCCCGGCGCGCGGCGCGCGAGGCGCTCCGCGCGCTCTTCCGCACGGTCGACGTGCTCGTCTCCCCCACGGCCTCCCTCGGCGCCCCGCCCCTGGAGGCCCTGACGACGGCGGAGGGGCACCAGGACAACGAGACGCTCTTCGCGAAGGTCCACACGCCCTACTGGAACGCGGTCGGCCTCCCCGTGCTCGCCCTCCCCATGGGCTTCACGCACGACGGACTGCCGCTCTCGCTCCAGGTGGCGGGCCCGGCGTCCGGGGACAGGACGGTGCTGCGCGTCGGTGAGGCGTACCAGCGCCGTACGGCGTGGCACCTGCGGATGCCCCGGACGCCCTCGCGGCAGCTCGCCGAGGAGGCCGCGCGATGAGCCGGGATCCGGTCCCGGAGGCCGCCGTCGGTGCCGCGCTCGACGCGGCCGGACTGCCCGCCTCCCCCGCCGAGCGGCGCGCGCTGGCACGCGCGCTCCACGCCCTGCGCCCGGCGCTCGACGCCCTGCACGCGCTGCCGTTGGCGCGGACAGCGCTGCCCGCGACCCTCTTCCACGCCGGAACGGCGGACCGGTGAGCGCGCGCGAGGACGGCGGGTCGGGGTACGTGCTCGCGCTGGCGTGCGCCGGTTCGTTCGTCGTGGTCATGGACGCCACGATCGTGTCGGTGGCGCTGCCCGACATCCGTACGGGCCTGGGCTTCAGCCCCTCCGGACTGCCCTGGGTGGTCAACGCGTACACGCTCGCGTTCGCCGGATTCCTGCTGCTGGGCGGGCGGCTGGCCGATGTGTTCGGGCAGCGCCGGATGTACGCCGTGGGCATGGGGCTCTTCACCGTCGCACGGCTGGCTGCCGGACTCGCCGCCACGGACGGGCAGTTGCTCGCCGCGCGCGCCGCGCAGGGCCTCGGCGGGGCGCTGCTGATGCCGGTGACGCTCTCGCTGGTGACGACCACCTTCACCGAACCGGCGCGGCGGGCGCGGGCGCTGGGCACCTGGAGCGCGGTCGGCGCCGTGGGCGCCTCGTCCGGCCCCGTGCTCGGGGGCCTGCTGACCGAGTGGGCGGGCTGGCGGTGGGTGTTCTTCGTGACGGTCCCGGTCGGCGTGTGCGCGGTGGCGGCTGCGGGGCGTGTGCTGCCCGCGCGCGATCCGGGGCGTGCCGGTCGTACGCGCCGCCAGTTCTCCCGGCTGGACGTCACGGGCGCCGCGACCGCGACCACCGGCCTCGTCGGCGTCGTCTACGGGGTGATGCGCGCGCCCGACACCGGCTGGGGCAGCGCCCAGGTCCTCGGCCCCCTGGCCGCCGGGACCGCGCTCCTCGCGCTCTTCCTCGTGCACCAGGGGCGGTGGGCGCGGGAGCCGCTGGTGCCGCTGAGCCTCTTCCGGCTGCGGGCGGTCAGCAGCGGCAACGCGGTGATGTTCCTGCTCGGCCTCGGCTTCTTCGCGAGCCCCGTGCTGCTGTCGCTCTATCTCCAGGACGTGCACGGGTACGGGCCGTTGCGCGCCGGGCTCGCGTATCTGCCGGTCGGCGCCGCGATGTTCGTGGGCGCCACGGCCGCGAGCCGGGTCTCGCTCCGGCTGGGCCCGCGCCGGGCCGCCGCCGCCTCGTGCCTGCTGGGAGCGGCGGGGTGCGGCGCCGTGGCCGCGCTGACGGGCCCGCACGCCTCGTACGCGCTCTCCGTGATGCTGCCCGGCACGCTCTTCGGCCTCGGCACGGCCGCCGCGTTCACGCCGATCACCGTGGCGGCGACCAGCGGCGTGCCCGTACACCGGAACGGGCTGGCCGCCGGAGTGCTGAACACCGTCCGCCAGACCAGCGGCGCCGTCGGCCTGGCCGCGCTGAGCACGCTGGCCGCCGCGGTGACGGCGGCGGCCGAGGACCGCCCCTCTTCACGCGCGCCCTCCCGTACGGCGCTCGCCGAGGGCTACGCGACGGCGTTCGGCGCCTCGGCCTGCCTGCTGGCGGTCGCGGCGCTGCTGGCGTGGCTGACGATGCCTCGCGAACCACGCCGCGACGGCACCACAGGCAGCACCGGCAGCACCGGCAGCCCCACGGTCACGCGGCCGGAACCTCCGCCCACTCCCGGAATCCGGGACAGTTCTCGGGACTGGTCTCGTGGGGGCACGCGAGGAGGTGCGTGAGGTAGGCGTGCGCCGTGTCCAGCGCCGCGCGCCGCCGCTCGATCTCGGCGATCCGCTCGGTGACGGACCCCTGCCAGCCAGGGCCGGTCGCCAGGAGGCCGGCGATGTCCTCGACGCTCATCAGCCCCGTCTCCCGCCAGTGCTTGATGAGCGCGATGCGGTAGAGCTGGTCGGTGTCGTACCAGCGCTGCCCGCCCGCGCGCCGCCGTGGGGCGATCAGGCCGCGCCGTTCCCAGTAGTGCAACGTCGAGAGGGCCAGCCCGAAATGGTCGGCGGCCGCGCGAATGGGAGTGAGCGCCTCAGCCATGCCGCCAGCGTAACCAGTGCCAGGGGGCGGGCGGCGGTCGTAGGACGGAGGTCGGATGCGGTCCCGCCCACGGCTGGAGGAGCCGGGCGCGTACGGACTGCCAGGGTGAGCCCATGACGACGTCCCACACACCGCACACGACGCACACCTGGCCCGGCCATCTCGCCGTGGGCGCCGTACGGTTCGCGCGGCCGACGGCCCGTTACGACGCGATCGTGGCCTTCTACCGTGACGACCTGGGCCTCCCCGTCCTCGCGAGCTGGCGCGGCCACGCGGGATACGACGGCGTGGTCCTCGGCCTGCCCGGCGCCCCCGTCCAGATGGAGATCACCCAGCACGGCACGCCCCCGCGCATCCCCGAACCGGACCCGGAGAACCAGCTCGTCCTCTATCTGCGCGGCCCCGAGGCCCGCGACAGGGCCGTCGCCCACCTGGAGGCCCGCGGCCACACCCCCGTACCGGCCACGAACCCGTACTGGCCCGACAACGGCGCCGTCCTCTTCCAGGACCCCGACGGCTGGCTCGTCGTCCTGGCCCCCTGGGTCTTCGGCGAGGAACCGCCGCCGAGAGGTTGAGGAGCCGCCCGCCTCACGCGCCACGCGTACCGGGCGACGCGTACCGGGCGACGCGTACCGGGCGACGCGGACGATCATCTCCACCATGACGGACGTCAGCGTCGACCCTCAGCAGCACAAGGAGGACGTCCTCACGGAGCTGAGCCTGCTCTTCGTCGCCTGCACGCGGGCCAGGGAGGCTCTGCACGTGTCGTGGCACGGCCCCCCGAGTCCCTTCCTGGCCGAGACGTCGGAATTCGCGCGCTGAACGCCTCGGCCACACCCTCCGCGACAAGGACACCGACCAGTTCTGGCGTCCGCTCCGACGCCAGAACTGAGCCGTGAGGGCCTGGGGCCCTACCCGACGGCGGCCTCCGCCCCGTCCGCGCGTACCCCCGCCGCCTTCTCCCGCCGTACGGACAGCCGGTGGGCGAACTCCGAGAGCGCGAGGGCGAGCAAGGCGAGAGCCGCGGCGACGTACCCGAGGCTGGTCGCCCCCGCGGCGGCGAGGCCGATGCCGCCGACCGCGCCCGCCAGGGCGATGGCGAGGTAGAGGATCGAGGCGTGCAGCGACACGAGGACCGGCGCGAGGCCCGGGTTCAGGGCGATCAGCCGGTGCTGCTGGGGCGCGCTCATGCTGAAGCCCGCGACCGCGAGCACCCCGATGTAGCCGACCGCCGGGCCGAACGAGCCGGAGAACAACGGCAGTACGAGCAGGCATCCGGCGATCCAGAGCAGGCACAGCGCCATGACGCCACGCCCGCCGACGCGGTCCGTCAGTACGCCCGCCAGGTAGCTGCCGACGATCGCGACCACGCCGAAGGTCAGCATCAGCACGGCCACGCGCCCGCCGGACCCGCCGGTGGCCTCCGCGAAGATCTCGGCGATGTAGGTGTAGAGGACGTACACCGCGGTGAACGCGACCATCGTGGTGGCCAGCGTCGTCAGCGCCCTGGGGTCGGCGAGCGGCGCGAGACGGTGACGCAGGCTCTCCGGCGGCGGGGTCACGATGGTGCGAGGCACGAGGCCGAGCAGCGCGAGGATGCCGACGACGGCGAGTCCGGCGACGAACCACATCGTCGCCCGCCACCCGAACTGGCTGCCGAACGCGGTGCCGAGAGGCGCCCCGAACGCCGTCGCCGCCGTAAAGCCCGTCAGGACGACGGCGATCGCCCGCCCGCGCCGCTCCGGCGGCACCAGCGCCGCGCCCGACGCGGCGGCCACCGGCACGAACAGCCCCGTCCCCGCCGCCGCCACCGCCTGCGCCACCAGCAGCAGCCCGAAGGTCGGCGCGAGCGCGGCGCCGACCGTGCCGACGAGATAGACGAACGCGGCGCATACGAGCGTCACGCGCCGCGACCACCCCGCGGTGAACGTCGCCAGCACGGGGCCCAGGAGGGCACAGGCCAGCGCGTAGACGGTGACAACCTGGCCCGCTGTCGCGAGCGAGACGTCCAGCGAGGACTCCAGGTGCGGCAGCATTCCGGCCAGCACGAATTCATTCGTGGCGACGGCGAATACCCCGAACCCGAGAATGGGAACGCTCCACCGGGACACTTTTCCCGCCGTAACAGATTCCGCGTCAGACACCCGAATCCTCCAGTGATCAAGCCCCGTAAAACACTCGTCAAACCCCTCACATACTCGACGCCCCACTTCGCGAAGTCCAATAGCGGAATGATCTGACTGCTATACTCGCCGCTTATGGAGATAAGGCAGTTGGAGTATTTCGTGGCTGTCGCGGAGGAGCGGAGCTTCACGCGTGCCGCCGCCAGACTGCATGTCGCCCAGCCGGGTGTGAGCACCCAGATCCGCCAACTGGAGCGGGAGTTGAAGCAGGAGTTGCTCGACCGGTCGGGCCGCGCGGTGCGCCTGACGGACATCGGCGCCACCGTCCTGCCGTACGCCCGCGAGGCACTGGCCGCCCTCTCCCGGGTCCGCGAAGCGGTCGACGAACACGCCGGTCTGCTCCGTGGCCGGGTTTCCCTCGGCATGGTGACGTCCTCCGCCAGCGCCTACGATCTGCCGCGCCTTCTCGCCGAATTCCACAAGAAGCACCCGGCGATCGAGGTCACACTCGCCGAGGCGGCCTCCGACGAACTCCTGAATTCCCTCCACGCGGGCCGTTTCGACGCGGTCGCCATTTCCCCGCCGACGACGGACCTCCCGGACGTCGGCACCCTCACGGTCGCCGACGAACCCCTCGTCGCCGCCGTCGCCCATGCCCACCCCCTCGCCGGCCGCACCACCCTCCGCCTCGCCGAACTCCGCGACGAACCCCTCATCACCTTCCACGAGAGCGTCGGAGCCCGTGCCACGGTCGAGGCAGCCTGCACCGAGGCGGGCTTCCCACCCCGCATCGCCTTCGAGGCCAGCGACCCGGCCCTCCTCGCCGACCTGGCCACCACCAGCCTCGGCGTGGCGATCCTCCCCGCCCCCTACGCCCGCACCCGCCCCGACTCCCTCCGCACGATCCCCCTGACCGACCCCCCGATGCGCGCCCACATCCTCATCGCCTGGCGCACGACGGCCCCCATGACGCCGGCGACACGAGCCCTCGTCACACATCTACGGGACGCGGTGGAGGCACCCGGACCACTCCGCTGAACCGCCGTCGGACGAGGTCGTCGGCGACGGACCAGGGGCGAGCGAGCTACCAAAGTCGACGGCTCAGCGACTTTTGGCGACTGCCGGGCGGCCGGGGCCGTTCCTAGGCTTCTGTTCATGGTCAACGAGCAGCCCGCCCGCGAACGCACCGCCAAGTCTCCCGCCGGAGCCCCCACGAAGCTCGGTCACTCCCGTACCGACTCGGTCCTGCTCCTGGGCGGCCTGCCCCTCCTCGGCGCAGGACTCGGCCTCCTCCTCCCCCTCCTGGCCCGGCAGCTGGTCAAGCTGCCGACGCTGCCCGTGGAGAAGCTGATCGAGTTCGTGGCGACGCTCGACGAGACGTGGCACTTCCTGGTCCTGGCCGGTGCCGGTGCGGCGCTGGGCGTGGTGGGCGGCCTCCTCGCGCTCACGGAGTCGATGGAGATCACGCTCACCGATTCCCGGATCGAGGTCGAAGGGGACGGCACGGACGAGAGCTTCGCGCGCGACGACGTCTCCGCCGTCTTCGTCGACGGCAAGGAACTCGTCGTCCTGGGACGGGACTCGGGCCACCTGCTCCGGGGCGAGCCCGCGGCCGCCGCCGCCGAACTCGCCGCCGCCTTCCGCGCCCACGGCTACCCCTGGCATGACGCCGACCCGTACGCGGCCCTCTACCAGCGCTGGATCCCCCACTCCCCCGAGACGGGACCGGAGCTCAACGCCCTCCTCACCGCGCGCAAGGACGCCCGTAAGCGGAAGGACGCGGACGACGTGCGCGACCTGACCAGCGCCGCCGAACGCCTCGGCTACACCCTCCGCGACAAGAACACCGACCAGTTCTGGCGCCCGCTGGTCCCCGTCGGCGAGCAGCCGAGCCCCGTCGGCGAGTAGCCGGGGCTCGCCGTCCCTCAGGCCCGGACGGCCTCAGGCTCGGACCGCGGCGAACTCCCTGCCGGAGACGGCGCCCGGATCGCTGATCATCGTGCGGGCCTCGCGAGCGGCGAGCGTGACGCCGTTCGACGAGGCGAGCCCGGCCTCCCGGTGGGCGCGCTGATGGCGACCGATCGATGCCCGGATGATGACGCCCGTGCTGAGCCCGAGGAGAACGACGGCAGCGAGCGACCCCAGCATCAGGAACCCGGTGTCGACGCCCGCCCAGGTCGACACGATCCCGGCCACGAACCCCGCGAAAGCCACGTAGGACACGTAGAGGAAGACCTTCGCCCTTCGCTCGCCGGAGGCGCTGGCACGCTGCAGCCCCTCCTCCATGGCATCGAGCTGCTCGATCTTCGGCGTCCGTTCCGTCGCGAACTCCTGGAACAGCTGCTCGTGCTCCGCGCGGCCCCGGGACCGCTGCTTGATCACCGTTCCGTCGGCGGCGATATGCCACTGGATCGTCCAGGGCTTCTTCTGTTCCACGCTCCACACCGCCTCGTCAGCAGGCGACGGCCTTCACCTCGCCACGTGGGCGACGATGCTACTTCCTCGCTACTCCCAGCCGTTCCTGCTCCTCCTCCACGATCCGGCGGGCGAGCTCGGTGTCGGACACGTCCACCGCGTCCGACGTCGCCTCGGCCATGGCGCTGCGGCGGGCGTGGGCGTCGAACAGGCGGGTCTTGGCCTCCAGCATCCGCACCAGGCGCTCGTCCACACCCCCGGTGGCGAGGAGCCGGTGCACGCGCACCGGCCGCACCTGACCCATGCGATGGGCCCGCGCCACCGCCTGGTGCTCGGTGGTCGGCTTGAGCTGCGGCTCGCAGAGTACGACCACCGAGGCGGCCTGCAGATTGAGGCCGACCCCGGCCGTCTGGATCTGCGCCAGCAGCACGGCCGGGCCCTCGGCCGCCGCGAACTCGTCCACCAGCCGCTGCCGTCGCGCGGCCGGGACGTCTCCGGAGAGCGGCCCGAACACGGTGCCGCGCACTTCGGGGTCCGCGGCGAGCGCGTCGTCGACGGCGCGCAGCACGTCCTTGAAGTAGGAGAAGACAACGGTCCTCTGCCCGCTCTCCCCGGCCTCCCGTACGAGCTCGCACAGCCGTTCCAGCTTCGCCGAGCCCTCCGGGCGCAGGTAGGCGGCCCTGCGCATCGCCATGAAGTTGCCGGAGCGGACGGCGTCGCGGTACGCCTCCTCGTCCGTGGCGCTCAGCTCCTCCCACTCGTCGGTCTGCTGGAGGCTCGGCAGCTCGGTGAGCACGTCGTCCTGGTTACGGCGCAGATAGACGGGCGCGACGGCTTTCCGGAACGCCACGGACCCGGCCAGCGCGTCCCCCTCGCCCAGGGCCTCGGCGACGTCGCGGTGGAGCATTCCGACGAGGTTGCGGAACTCCGCGACCCGGTTCTCCATCGGGGTCCCGGTCATGAAGAGCACACGTGCGCAGTGGTCCGCCCACAGGGCGACGGCCTGGGACCGTTTGGCCTGCGGGTTCTTCACGGAGTGCGCCTCGTCCACGACGAGCAGGCCGATCTCCCCGCCGCCCGGCGCCGGAAAGCCGCGCAGTGCCTCGAACGTCGTGACCCCGACCCCGCCCCTCCCCTTCCAGTCGCTGAACGCCTCCTGCCGCTCGGGCCCGTGCAGCACGGTGACCGGCAGCGCGCTACGGGCCTCGATCTCCCGTACCCAGTTCACGAGAACGCTCGCCGGGCAGACGACCACGAAGTGGCTCTCCCCCTCGGCCGCCAGATGCGCCAGCACGGCGATCGCCTGGATCGTCTTGCCGAGCCCCATCTCGTCGCCGAGCACCACCTTGCGCTGCGCGAGCACGAACCGCGCGCCGAACGCCTGGTAGCCGCGGAGCGAGACCCGCCGCCGCGAGTCGTCCAGCCGCTGCGTCCGTACGCGCTCCGCGACGTCCTCCGGCAGAAAGCCCTGCGCCGCCGCCACGTCCGGCTGCCGCCCGGAGATCTCCGCGAGCAGGCTGTAGAACTCGGCGGAGCGCAGCTCGAACTCCACCCACGCCGCGGCCTCCGACACGGGCCCACGCAACAGATCGACCGAGGCCTGAGCCAGCAGCCCAGGCACCCCCTCCCGCTCCGCCTCGTCCAAGAGCGCGCTGATCTCCGCCACGGCGTCCCGCGCCCGAGCCCGCTTCTTCCGCCCGGCGACGAGCATCCGGAACCGCCCGGCAGCGGGCCGCGCCTCGGAGAGCAGAGGCCCAAGCCGCTCTACAAGCTCGGAGGCCCGATCGACGGCCCGCCGAGCCTCGGACCCGGCCTCCACGAGAAGGCACAGAGCCCGGACGAGCGCGGTGGTCCCCGCCTCGGGCCGGTCCACATCAATATGAACGGCGACCGTCTCGTGCACGGCCTCGGCCAGCCGCCGCGCCGCGGCGAGCATCTGCTCGACGGTGCGCTGCCCGACCCCCGGAATCTGCCGCAACCGATAAGGACTGGCGGCCAGCACGTCCCCCACACTGCTCAGCCCACTGGCCTCGACCCCCCGCAACCGCAACCGCCCCTCGGTCACATCCTGCAACCGAGCCACGGGAATCCGGCCCAGCTCCTCCTGAACCACAGCCTCCTGCAAGGGCCTGAGCGCCACCCGCACCCCTTCAACGGCGCCCCCGTAATCCCCCACGACCCCCCGAGCAGCCGCCTCCAGCCGCCCACCCTCACGAAGAACCCCCCGCTCCACCTGCCCCACGCGCCCGCCCCTCCCTCACCAACGATCGGGGCATCCTCCCACCGCTCCCCCCCCCCCCGCTTTCGCGGTCAGCGCCCTCTGCCGTTGGGAGCGTTGGAATGGCTGAAGGCGCCACGTAATATGCCATTGGAGGTAACGAGCATGGCGGCGACGCTGTACAAGGACACCGGGTACGTCCTGTCGCACCTGATCGAGGAAATCAAGCACGGCAGCATCGCGCTCCCGGACATCCAGCGCCCGTTCGTCTGGTCCGCTGCCAAGATCAGGGACCTCTTCGACTCGATGTACCGGGGCTATCCGGTCGGCACTCTGATGTTCTGGGAAACCGGCTTCGAGGTCGGGACACGGCAGATCGGCGGCCGCGAGAGCGAGCGCGTCCCGCGTCTTCTCGTCGTCGACGGCCAGCAGCGTCTGACCTCGCTGTTCGCCGTACTGACCGGGGAGCAGGTGATCACCAAGACGTTCGAGAACCGGCGTATCCGCCTGGCGTTCCGCCCGTCCGACGAGACTTTCGAGGTCACCGACGCGGCCATCGGGAAGGATCCCGAGTTCATCCCAGACATCACCGCCCTGTGGAACGGCAACTACAAGTCGACTCTCCGCGCCTTCTTCAAACGGCTCGCCGAGAGCCGCGGCACGTCGCCGACGCATGAGGAACAGGATCATCTCGAAGAGCGGGTCGACCGCGTCCGCGACCTTCGGGACTTCCGCTTCCAGGTGATCGAACTCGGAGCCACCGCCGACGAGGAACAGGTGGCGGACATCTTCGTCCGGATCAATTCCGAGGGCGTCAAGCTCAGCCAGGCCGACTTCATCCTCACTCTGATGTCGGTGCACTGGGAGAAGGGCCGACGCGAGCTGGAGTCCTTCTGCCGAGCGGCCGTCGACGCCACCGTGGCCGGCCCTTCACCGAAGAACCCGTTCCTGGAGCCGAGCCCCGACCAATTGCTGAGGGTCGGGGTCGGACTCGCCTTCAATCGCGGCAGGCTCCAGCACGTCTACAGCATGCTCCGCGGCAAGGACCTGGAGACCGGAGATGTGAGCCCAGAGCGCCGCACGGAGCAGTTCGAGGTCCTGCGTCAGGCCCAGAACGACGTCATCGACCTCACCAACTGGCACGAGTACCTGAAGTGCCTGACCGCCGCCGGTTTCCGCAGCCGCAAGATGCTCACCTCGGAGAACGCGGTCGTCTTCACCTACATCCTGTGGCTGATCGGCCGGGCCCGCTTCGGACTGGACTACGCGACGCTACGCGCGGTCATCAGCCGCTGGTTCTTCATGGCCCACACCACCGGCCGCTACACCACCTCGCCGGAGAGCCAGGTGGAGGCCGATCTCGCCCGTGTCGCCGCCCTGGACCCCGAGGTCCCCGACTCCTTCTGCGCGGAGCTGGACCGGATCGTGCGGTCCAATTTCACAGGGGACTACTGGGAGATATCACTGCCCAACCGGCTGGACACCTCGGCGTCCCGGTCCCCGGCGTTGTACGCCTACTACGCCGCGCTCAATCTGCTCGACGCCGAGCCGCTGTTCAGCAAGCTGAAGGTCCGTGACCTGATGAGTCCCGACGTGGTGACTCCCCGGGCGGTGGAACGGCACCATTTGTTCCCGAAGGCGTTCCTGGGCCGCAAGGGCATCACGAACACCCGACAGGTCAACACGATCGCCAACATGGCCTTCCTGGACTGGCCGGAGAACGCCAAGATCGGCTCTGACGACCCCCTCGACTACTGGCCGGCCATGACCCACGGCCTGGGCCCCGAGCGGCTCAAGCAGCAGGCGTACTGGCACGCGCTGCCGGTCGGCTGGGAACAGCTCGACTACACCACGTTCCTTGAACGGCGCCGGGTGCTCATGGCCCAAGTCGTCCGGGACGCCTTCGACCGGCTCTGGGGCGACAGAGCCCCCTCGACATCCACGGCCGTCGAAGACCTGATCCGGACCGGCGAATCCCAGACCGTCGAATTCAAGTCCACCGCCCGCTGGAGCGTCCGAGCCCAGCAACTCGACCGCAAGCTCGAACACGTCATCGTCAAGACCGTGTGCGCCCTCTTCAACGCCGAAGGCGGAGTCCTCCTCATCGGCGTCGACGACGACGGACACGCCCTCGGCCTCGAAGCGGACTGGAGCACCCTGGGCCCACGAGGCAACCGCGACGGGTACGAACTCTGGCTGAGACAGCTCCTCGACACCAACCTGTCCCAGCAGACCGCCGGCCTCGTCCGGATCCGGTACGAGACGATCGACGGCAAGGACGTGTGCGCCGTATCAGTGGCCGCCTCCGGCAAACCCGTGTTCGCCAAGCCGGACAACGGGAAAAGGGCCACGGACTTCTGGGTACGCATTGGCAACGCGTCGAAGCAGCTCCACGGCGACGACATGGCCACGTACCAGGCCCAGCACTGGGGCTGACGAGACCGGCGCGAAGTCGCGGTTGCACTACTGGGGGGTACGAGTGATAGACAGGGTGTGGTTGTGTCCCCTGAGGGGCCCTCAGTTGGAATCTGCATACGCGAAGCAGGGGGGAGCACGATGAAGTTCGACATGGGCAGTTCGACTCTCGGCACACTGACCCACGAAACGGACGGCTCAGCCGGTGATCTCACCACCCTGATCCAGTTGTTGATCTCTGCGGCCGAGCCGCTGGAGGGCAAGTTCAACGGGCAGGGAAAGATCGCGTTCGATGAGTTCAAGCGGAACTCCGACGATATCTCCAACGCGCTGAACAGCGCCCTGAACGCCATCCTTGGCGGGCAGTCCGGCATGGACCAGTCGTTCGGCGAAGGCGACCAGGAGCACGGCGACAACGCACGGCAGGCGATCGGCGCCGCCAACTTCGACGCGGCGCGATTCTCAGGTCGGTGACGCGATCGGTGCGGGCGACGCGCCCGTGGCACCGCACACCCAAACAGCTCGACCTGCCCGCGCGTTGGTAAGTCGGCAAGAGCGAGAGCCGCACCCATCCGAATTCAGCGGCTCACGATTCGAGGGGGTAATGCGCAATGGGAAGGTCCGATGACCGTCGCAGTTATGACACGGGGGCTTCCGGGGACGCGCAGACGAACATCACGGCGGTGATCTCCCGCCTGGAGACCGTGATCGGCCAGCGCGACCGGGCCGTGAAGCGTGCCATGGCGGACTTCCAGGCCGATGGAGTGTCCGATCAATATCACGGTGTGGAGCAACGGTGGAATCGCGCCGCGAGTGAAGTGCGCACCATTATCCACCTGTTGAAAGGCGTGCTGGAGAAGAACGACGGCACCGCCGCACAGACTTTGACGCGCGCGAAGAACGTGGTCGACAACATCGGCTGAGTTCCGGAGCCGCCCGGCGAGCGACCCTCGGGATCGCCGAGGCAATGGGGGGAGACAAAAGAGCATGACGGGTTGGGACATCAGAGCATCAGGCGTGGCCAGCACGCTCACGGAAACGGGAAAGGCGGCTGACAAGCTGCCTGGGCTGGCGAAGACGCTGGGGAAACACCTTCAGCAGGCCTCGCAGCATGCCGGAACCATCCGCTCAGGGTTGTCCAGTGACGGAGAGGTGGAACAGTGCGTCGCGGGGCAGCCTGGCCCATCAGGAGCCACGACGGGCCCCATCGCCGCGGCGCTGGCGCAGTTCGTCACGGCCAAGAAGGCTGACATCGAATACCTGGCCCAGCGCAGCGGAGAGTCGATGCAGGGAGCCGCTGACGCGACCAGCGCCTACCAGCGGGGCGACCTGGACATGGCGATGGACTCGCAGCGCGACGCCATGCTGGTCTCGGACCTCCCCAGCGACAAGGTCACCGTCGAAAGTCCCCGTAACTACTGGTAGCCACGTGGAGTAGGCCGACTGTGATCGACGCATCACTGGTACCGAGATTCACAGGAAATCTCTCACAGCTCGAGTCCGACGTGATGGACCTGCGTCTGAGCGCCAATGCCTTCCGGACGACCGGCCTGGCCGTGCACAGCCGCTTCCAGAGACTGGCGGGGTCCTACGAGGCGCCGGAGGCGGAGAAGCTGTTCCGCTCGACGAAGCCCGTCGCCGACAACGCGGACGACTTCGCGGCGGAAGTCGAGACAGTCGCGGACGCGCTCGACGAGTACGCCTCGGAGGTACGTCCGCTCGTCGCCAAGTTGAACCGGCTGCGCGGAAAGGCCGCCGCCTTCGAGAAATCGGTCGAGGACGACGAGAAGTGGACCGAGGACGACGACAAGGTCGATGAGCACGAGGCGCTCCGCGGCGAGATCAACGCGACGGTCGCCGCCTTCCAGGCAGCCGAAGTCGCCTGCTACAACACCATCATCGCGCTCGCCGGAGGCCATGATCTGAAGCTCGGCAACGGCAGCGGCGGCGGCTCGTGGACGTACGGGAACACCGCAGGCCAGCTCGACGAGCACGGGGCACCCTGGGGCACTCCGGAGACCGAAACGGCCGGTGGCTGGACCGACCCGCTGTTCTGGAAGGAGGCGGGCGCCGGGGCCAAGCAGTTCCTCTGGGACGGTGTGATCGTCGGCGGGGCCGGAGGCGCCATCCACGGCACCTGGAAACTGCTGACCGACCACAAGACACAGGCCCAGGCCTTCAACGTGCTGAAGGGCGCCGCCTCGTACGGCCTCTACCGGTGGGACGGCAAATACGCGCCGGGCTGGGTGAAGGAGGGGCGTGCCGGGCTCAAGGACTTCGGCAAGGCCATGGTCGCCTGGGACGACTGGAAGAAGAACCCGGCCAAGGCCTCGGGGATCACCTTCTTCAATGTCGCCACGCTCGGCAGCGGCGCCCTGCTGAAGACGGGCAAGGCCGCCCAGGCAGGCAAGCTCGCCACCGTCCCCGGCATGGCGAGGGCTGGACGAGTCACCGAAGCCGCAGGCAAGACAGGCTTGTACATGGACCCCATGACGCACGCCGTCAAGGGCCTCAGCCAGCTCCCCAAGGCGTCGTCCCTGCTCGATGGCCTACGCCGTTCCGACACGGTCCGCGCGGCCGACGGCGCACCGCACATCCCCGACGACGTGGTCGCCGTCGACCCCCATGGCAATTACGGCCTGCGCGCGGACGGCTCGATGGTCGAACTCACCGGAGCCAAAAGGACTTCGCCCCTGCATGAGGCCGCCCCTGAACTGACGGCCACGGAGCGCGCGGCACGCAGCACCGCAGACGAGCCCGCGGTCCCGTCCCCCGTACGCGAGGGCCAGGAACCGGCACTGGTCGGCGCCGACCACGCCCCACCGAACGCGGTCGCCCACGCGGGCGACTCGGGCCCGCCCGAGGGATCCCGAGGTGCCGGGGAAGCTTCCGCCAGTGGCAGCCAGCACGTGCCGGGCCAGGGAGGCGATGCCCCCGCCGGAGGCGGGCGGCAGGGAAGCGGAGCCAGCGGTGGCACTCCCCACCAGCCGGCATCCGGTGGTTCAGCGGATGCCGCGAGGGCGGCGGACGTCGAAATTCCCGGCCAGCGCCCGCCCGCCGAGCAGCCTTCCTTCATGCGCGAGGGGGACAATCCCTACGGCCCACGGGGTTCACTGACCCGGGAGCAGATCGAAGAGATCCAGGTTTATCGGGCTAACCATGAGCCCGGATATCGCGAGCACTACTACCGTATTGATGGCACTCGACGCCTCGTCGAGCGGGTCGATGAGAGTTGGTACGCCCCGCCGCAGCTCACTCGGTTCTCCGAAGATGGGCCATGGGTACGCGCCAAGGACGTGCCCGCGCCTCCGGCGCCGCATTTCCTGGACGCCGAGGAAGTCTCCGTGACCGCCGACAATCTGAAGCACAGGGCGCGGCGCGAGATTCTAGAAGAGGCCGCTTGGGCCCGTCACTCCGCCATCAAATGGGACAACTTCGCCTCAGAATGGAAGACCAACGCCGCCAAATCCCATGAACTTCATGGCACTCTCGAAACGGCCGGGGAATGGAGTGAAGCCAAAGGTACGTACAGGGAAGCCCACGTACACATGCGCGACAGTGCCGAGGATTTCGGTGAGGCAGTCGCCAGGAACCATTATATTGCGGAAAAACACTCGGGCCTCAAGGACGAGACTCTTCTCGGTCCGGCAAACGGAAACGACCGGTTCGACCAAGTATGGACGCATGAGGATGGACGCGTTGTCGTCGTCGAGGCCAAGAGTAGCCCCACCACCGAGCTGGGCAGGCGCACCATCTCAAAGGGTCGCCAAGTCTCCCAAGGCAGCAGGGAGTACTTCCTTGACATCGTGAATGCCATGAAGAAGCGCGGCGAGACGGATTTGGCGCGAACCCTGGAAAAGGCGCTCAAGCGGGGGAAGCTAGAATATGTGCTCGTCAAGGGCGGGAAGAACGCGCACACGTACACCGGATATACCTACCGCCGGTTCGACATCAGCAAGGGGACTCTCTCGTGACCGTACGGATCGATCGACATGGGCCGCCATCTGGGCCTGAGGCCGAACAGTACGCGGAGAAGATCGGTCGCTACGTCAGCGAGGACATTGACGAGCTTGAGGAGTCGACTGCCGCCATCGACGGGAATTTCAACACCTCGATCCTGAACCTGCAGGCCCGTTGTGTCATCGACCCCCGCTCTGCGACGGTCGAGACATGGGAGGCCGCGGTGGCGGCCATGCAATTGGGTTCCGCCCTGTTCGCCGTGACCGGTGTCAGCGAGGGTGTCATCGAGTGCAGGATCAGCCGCGAGACGCGCAGTCTTCCAGCTGCGGGCCCTCTCTCCACAGCGGACGCGGGCACATGGCTGCAGGCCTTCTGGCTGGCCGTTGTCTGCCGCGAGCGCGATCGGATGACGCAACTGTGCGAGGTCCCGCTGGACCGGTTGCGGGCGCCGGAGGGGCAGTACGACGAGTACATCTACCACTGGGTGGACACGCTGCAGACCTACTGGCTGCGCCGCCCGGGCCTGGTGGAGAAGCTGACGGCCACCTTCGAAGCGTCGCATACGTCCGTCGCCCGAGTGGCTCCGCCCGATCTGCTCGACGGTCTTCTCTATCCGCCGATCAATCTCTTCTACCACTTTGTCCGCAAGGACGAGGAAGGGTTCAGCCCTGCTCTGGCCGAGGCACTGAAGCTGCACAGGGCGTACTGGACCAGGACCGAGGAGCGGGCGGCGGACATCGAGGGAGCCGTCGCCCTCGGTCCTCTGGCAATCGCCTCCCTCGCCTACGACGGCGGCATCCCGATCGACGTCGAGTCCGACTATCTGCCCAAGCATCTGCTGGAGCACAGCTGGCTGGGCGAGTTCCCCACCTGAGCCGGGCGTCGACACGTATCGGAAGCGAGGAGAGCCTTGGCGGGGCAGGAATTCGACAGTCAGCTGCTGGAGTCCGTGGCGGTCCGGAGGCGGCGGCTGCGGGACGGCGTGATGTTCGGCGCCGAGCGGTCCCGGCGGACCGTGGATGAAGGGATCGGGAAGATCCTGGGCAGTGTCGCGCTCGCCGCCGTTCTGTGTGCGGGGTGCGTGGGGTGGTCGTTCATCTCCGAGCGCATGGCAAACGGGGGATTTTCGTCGCCCCGCACGGTGAATCCGACGAACTCGTCAACACACGGCTGAGGGAAGACAGATGGCGGGGATGGTCAACGGCGCCCCGGCGCGGGCGCGTACGGCGTTGTGCCGGGTGACTCTCGTGGGTGAGCGGCGCCGCGTCGATCTCGTCCTGCCCGCGGACGAGCCGGTGGGCCTGCTGCTCCCCGACGTGCTTCGGCTGCTGGGGGACCCGAGCAGCGAAGTCCCGCTTGTGCGGCGTCTGGTGACAGCGCAGGGCGATGTGCTCGCCCAGGACGTCACCCTGGCCTCGGCCGGAATCGCCGACGGCGCGGTCGTGCGGCTGGTGCGGGAGCAGGAGACGCCGCCCGCACCCGTGGTGCACGACGTGACGGACGAGGCGGCCGACGACGTCGACGTACGCGCGTGGCGCTGGGGTTCCGCCGCCCGGGACCGGACGGCTGGTGCCGCCTGTGTCCTGCTGGCTGTGGCCGCCGGGGTGTTCGCCCGGAGCGCGATGGGCGCGCAGGCAGCCGGTGTGGGGCTGCTGACCACGGCCGTCCTGGCCGCCATCGCCGGGTCTCTCGCGGCGCGTGCGGGGCGGGCCGGTCTGGGCGCCGCGCTGCTCGCCCTGTGCGGCGCGGTCGGCTTCAGCGGGGTGTGGGACCTGGCCGATGCCGGGCAGTGGAGCGGCATTGCGCGGTTGGCCGCTCTCGTCGGCGTCGTATCCCTCGTGCTGGCGTTGCTGGGGGCGTTCTCCGCGTTGGGACGCGGCGGGTTCGTGGGGGCCGTGACGGTAGCGGGGGTCGGCGGGGCCTGGTGGGTGTCCGCCGCGCTGGTGGACGGCTCTGCCGAACGGGCCGCCATCGCCCTGCTCGTCCTGTCGGTGGTCGCTCTTGGCGTGGTGCCGCGGCTGGCCCTGAGCGGCGCGGGCCTCACCTCGCTCGACGACCGGCGTGCGGGCGGCGCCTCGGTGAGCCGGCTCGACGTGACGACGGCGCTGTGCGCCACCCACCGAGGACTTGCTCTGGCGACGGTCGTGCTGGCCCTCTCAGCGGGAGCGGCCGGGTGGCTGGTGGCCCGCGACGCGTCGCCGTGGTCGGTGGCGCTGGCCGCTCTGCTGGTGATCGTGCTGTTCTCTCGCGCACGTGCCTACCCGCTGGTGATCGAAGTGGTGGCCCTCCAGACCGCCGGAACGGTCGTCGGACTGCGGCTGCTGTGGATGTGGATGGAGCGCGGCGAAGGGACGGAGGACACCGGCGGGGGCTCGGCGTACGGCGCCGTGGCCGCCGTGTGCGCCGCGGTCGCGCTGACGCTGGTGCTCCTCGCCGTACGTCCGCCGGAGCACGTGCGTGTACGGCTGCGGCGCGTGATGAACATGGTCGAAGCCATGGGCGTCGTCGCCCTGCTGCCCCTCGCGATCGGCGCCTTCGGCACCTACGGAAGGCTGCTGGACACCTTCTGATGACCCATGACGGCTGGCAGCGGCAGAGGCTGGCGGAACTGAGAGGTATGGCCGCTCCGGACAAGCCCGCCCCCGGCGAGGGTGAGGCGTCCGGAGCGCTGCTCCCGGCAGCGGATGAGAGAACGGTGGCCACACCTCTCGTTCCCGACACGGCCCCCGGCGCCGTCACGGACGGACGGGCACCGGCACGCCAGAAGGCCAACGGGACGGCGCCCGTCCGTACGAGGCCCGCCCCTGAGCCCGTACCCACCCTCGATCCCCGCCTCGCCTACGCCCAGGGGGCGCCGCTGCACGGCGAGCCTGTCGCGCGCCGTACCACGCGGGCCGTGTTCCGTACGGTCACCGGTTCAGCCGCTCAGGCCTCGCAGGAGTCCGAGGCCCTCGCCGCGGCGATCCAGCAGCCGGTGAACACCGGTCGGCAGATCGCGGTCTCCAGCATCAGGGGCGGCGCGGGGAAGTCGACGGTGGCGGCGCTGACCGGGCTGATCCTGGCGCACTACCGGAACGACCCGGTGGTCACGGTGGAGGCGGACCCGGCTCTGGGCACGCTGCCGATCCGGCTCGGAGCGGAATCCGTCCGCTGGACATGTGCTGACCTGGCCGAGGTCCTCGACCCGTCGATGCGGCTGACCGATGTGACCGGCTATCTCGTCCCCACCGATACCGGCGGATGGCTGCTGCCCGGCAGCCAGGGCATGGTGGGCAGCAGCCTCGATCTGGCCGCCTACCAGACGGTGATGGTCGCGCTGCGCCGCTACTTCGGGGCGACCGTCGTCGACTGCGAGACGCTGCCCGCCGAGGTGGCGCGCACCGCGCTGTCGGCCGCGCAGGCCCGGATCGTGGTGGTTCCCGCGACGGTGGAAGGCCTCGCCAGCACCCGCTCCGTTCTGGCGTGGATGGCCGCGCTGCCGCGCTCGCTGCTGCCCGGCACGGTCATCGCGCTGAATCAGACGACACCGGACGCCACGCTGGACATCGACAAGGCCAAGGACTATCTGCGTGTGGGCGGGGCCGATGTGGTGCACCTGCCGTACGACCGGCATCTGGCGGCCGGGGGTGCCATCCGGCTGCCGTTGCTCGCCGAGCACAGCAAGAACGGCGCGGCGCGGATCGCTGCGGAGGCGCTGACCAGGGCGGTGCGTTCGGGAACGTGAGCGTGCGGAGCGTCCTGGACGAAGCGACGGGGAGGAACACGAACATGGCCGGCGGGACGAGCACCAGAGTGGTCCACCGTCCTGCCAGGACCGTTCGGCCGCTGCCCGCCGCGGCCGAACGTCAGGTGGAGGCGCCCCCGAATCTCCCGGACGGCAAGGCGGGGTCCCCCATGATGGCGATGCTGCCGATGATGGGGATCATGGGCTCGGTCGTCATGATGACGATCATCCGGTCCAGCCAGTTCGCCGTGATCGGCGCGCTGGTCCTCGTGGTGGCGCTCACCGGCGGGGTCGTGCTCCTGCTGTCGCAGCGCGGCAAGGCCCAGCGCACCCGGCGTACCCAGCGCGAGCGGTACCTGGAGTATCTGGAGGAGCTGCGCGAGGAGCTGGCCCGCCAGGACCGCGAGCACCGCCGTGCCGCGCAGATCCTGCACCCGCCTCCGGAGGCGCTGCACGATCTGCTCAGCAGCCCGGCACGCCTGTGGGAACGCCGCCGCCCCGACACCGATTTCCTCCATCTCAGAGCCGGAACCGGTCTGGTGCCCGTACGGGAACTCCCCATCCGGGAGCATGGCGGCAGCACCGTACTGACACCTCCCGATCCGTTCATGCTGAACGAGGCACACGCGCTGGCGGACCGCTTCTCCACCGTCCCCGACCTGCCCCTCACCGTGCCGCTGGACCGGGCGGGCAACGTCAGTGTGGTGGGTGAGCGGGAGGACGTGCTGCGCCTCGTACGGGCGCTTCTGGCGCAGGCAGCCGTGGGGCACGCGCCGGACGACGCGGCGATCGCCGTGGCGTGCTCCGAGGAGCGCCTGGCCGACTGGGAGTGGGTCAAGTGGCTGCCGCACACTTCCATGTCCGACGTCTCCGACGGTCCGGTCGCCGCACGGCGCATCGCAACGGATCCGTCCCGGCTGGCTTCCCTGCTTTCCGGGGAGCTCCGGCAGCGTGCCTCGTACGCGGCCGAGGTGCGGCGCGGCCTGAGCGACCGGAACGCGCTGCGGCTCGTCCCTCGGCTGCTGGCGGTCAGCGACACCCACGGGGGCACGGCCTGCGAGCTGCCCCGGCCTGATGAGGCGGTGCCGTTGACGGAGATGGGCGTGACGGTCCTCCACCTGGTGGGCGAGCGTATCGACGAGCCCGGCGATGTGAGCCTGCGGCTGACCGTGAACGGCGACGCGCTGACGGTGGAGGATCTGCGCGGCGAACGCCCCCTCCTCACGTACGGCAGTGTGGATGAGATGTCCGGCGCGTGGGCTGAGGGGCTCGCGCGGCTGCTGGCACCCCTTCGGCTGTCGGCCGAGTCCGCCGCGGAGACTCCGCTGAGCGGCCCCGTCGACCACCCCGGGATGCTCGGTCTGAGTGACGCGTCGGACCTGGACCTGGAGAAGATGTGGCGCAAGCGGGACGGCCAGTCGTTCCTGCGGGTGCCCATCGGCGTCACGGACGACGGCGAACCGCTGCTGCTGGACCTGAAGGAATCGTCCGAACTCGGCATGGGACCGCACGGGCTGTGCGTGGGCGCGACGGGTTCGGGCAAGAGCGAGCTGCTGCGTACCCTCGTGCTCGCGCTGCTGGCCACGCACCCGCCCGAGGACCTGGCCATGGTGCTCGTCGACTACAAGGGCGGCGCCACGTTCGCGCCCTTCGAGGGCCTGCCGCACGTGGCGGGCATCATCACGAACCTGGAGAACGACGCCGGGCTCATCGAGCGCGTCCACACCAGCCTCGCCGGTGAGGTCAAGCGCCGCCAGCAGGTCCTCAAGGACGCGGGCAACATCGCCGACATCGGAAGCTACGCGGCTGCCCGCGCCGAGCGGCCCGAACTCGCCTCCCTACCGCACCTGTTCGTCGTGATCGATGAGTTCGGCGAGCTTCTCACCGCCAAGCCGGACTTCATCGAGCTCTTCCTCTCCATCGGCCGCATCGGCCGCAGCATCGGCGTCCACCTCCTGCTCTCCAGCCAGCGCATCGAAGGCGGCAAGCTCAAGGGCCTGGACACCTACCTCTCCTACCGGCTGGGCCTGCGCACGTTCTCGCCGGACGAGTCACGCACAGTGCTGGACACCACCGACGCCTTCCATCTGCCCCCGCTGCCGGGCTTCGGCTACCTCAAGGTGGACACATCCGTCTACGAACGGTTCAAGGCGGGGTACGTGTCGGGGCCGTACACCGGGCCGGCTGAGCGGCAGATCGACGACGGGCCCGCCGTCTGGGCGTATCCGGCCTACAACACGGGGGAAGACGACGGCCGGGACCGTACGGCGGCGACCGGTGATCAGGCACCGGCAGGCCGGCCCGTACGCGCCCAGGGGCCCACCACGCTGTCCCTGATGACGGACCGGATGCGGAACGCGGCGCCCCCGGTACCCAGCATCTGGCTCCCGCCACTCCCCCGGACGGTCACGCTCGACTCCCTCGCCGGACCGCTGGAGGTGAACAAGTCACGCGGACTGCACCTGACCGGCTGTCCCGGCGGTTCCATGAGCGCGCTCCAGGTGCCCCTCGGTCTGCTGGACGATCCGGAACGGCAGTGGCAGGGACCGTGGATGGCCGATCTGAACGTCGCCGGCGGCCACACGGCCGTCATCGGCGGCCCCCAGTCGGGCAAGACGACTCTCCTGCGCGCCCTCGCGCTCTCGCTCGCGCTCACCCATACACCGGGCGACGTCGGGATCTACGGACTCGACCTCGTCGGCGGCGGACTCCAGCCCCTCACAGGGCTGCCGCACATGGGCGGTGTCGCCGGACGCGCCGACCGGGAACGGGCCGTACGTACCGTCGAGGAGCTGCACGCCATGCTCGGCGCCCGGGAGGAGCTCTTCCGCGAACGCGGCATCGACTCCGTCGAGCAGCTGCGGCGGCTCCGGGCACAAGGAGATCTCAAGCAGCTGGCCTCCACGGACATCGTCCTGCTCATCGACGGCTTCGGCGCCCTGCGCGAGGACTTCGAAGAGCTGGAGGAGGGTGTCGCCGATCTGCTCCGGCGCGGCGGCGGGTACGGCATCCACGTGGTGGCCGGCATGCTGCGCTGGAACGACATCCGTATCGCCACTCAGTCGACGTTCGGCACCCGTATCGAGCTGCGCCTGAACGACCCGGCCGAGTCCACGGTCAAGCGCAAGCTCGCCGAAACCCTCTCCCCTGACGAGCCGGGAAGGGCGCTGACCGACTCCAAGCTGTTCGCGCACGCCGCGCTGCCCCGGATCGACGGATACGCCGATGCCGACGATGTCGGCGCGGCCCTCGAAGAAGCGGTCGCCGCCGTACGAGCCGCTTGGCACGGCCCTGTCGCCGCGCCGGTCCGCGTGCTGCCGACACGGCTGGGGGCGCATGAGCTGCCGGGACCGAGGGCCGAGCCCACCCGCCTGCCGATCGGACTGGACCAGCACAGGCTGGAGCCCACGCTCCTCGACCTGTTCAGCCACGATCAGCACCTCCTGATCCTGGGCGACGATGCCTGCGGCAAGACCAATCTGCTGCGGCTCATCTCCCATGGGCTGACCGCCCGCTACCGGGACGACGAGCTGGTCTTCGGCGTCATGGACCCGCGCCGCGGCCTGCGCGGCGCCGTCCCCGAGCCCTACCGGGGCGGCTACGCCCACAACAGCCGCGTGGCCTCCGCGCTCGCCGACGGCATCGCCAAGGAGCTCGACAAACGGCTGCCCGACGACACCCTCGACCCTGATTCGTCGGACGGCGGACCGGACTTCACCGGCCCGCGGATCGTCATCCTCGTCGACGACTACGACATCATCGCGAGCGGCGGCCAGCAGCCGCTCGCCCCGTTCCTGCCGTATCTGCCGAGCGCCGCGGACATCGGGCTGCACTTCGTGATGGCCCGCCGCGCCTCCGGGGCCTCTCGGGCGCTGTACGAACCGTTCCTCAGCACGCTCCGCGAATCCGGCACCTCGACCCTGGTGATGAACGGCGACCGCACGGAGGGCCAGCTTCTCCCCGGCCTCTCACCACGCCCCCTCCCGCCCGGGCGCGGCCTGCTCGTCCGCCGGGGAAGCTCCGGACCTCTCGTCCAGACCGCCCTGGCCCCCGACACGAGTGAGCAGCACCCATGACCCAGGATGTCATCGCCCTGACGCCGCACCGCCCGGATGTCTGGCATCTGACGGCGGGGCTGCTGGCGGCCGGTCCCGAGGCCCATATCGACGTGGTCGAGGAAGGGGCGCTGCTGCACCTGTGCGACCAGCGGGGCCACCCCCTCGCCACGGTGGAGGCTCCAGCGCTCATCCACGTACCGGGTGAGGCCGAACGCCTCCTCGGGGCATCGGCACGGGGCGTCCCGACCCCCGTGTGGTGGACGGAATCCCGGGCCAGCTCCATGAGCGCGGACGGCCCCACGGTCGCCCGCGCCATCGCCGAACGACTCGCCCTCACGCTCGACGGCACCGTCTGGCCGCCCCACGACGCCCCCTCGACCACGGCCGACGACCGCGGCGGCGTACTCGACCTCGACATGACGGCAGTGCCCGCACCAGCTGCCGCGCAGCCCGCCGTCGACGTACTGACCGACCGCGCCGCCGTGCTCCTCCAGGACCGGCATCTGGTGCCCGCCACCGCGTGGTTCACCGACGCGCTGCGCGCGGCGGTCGCCAGCGAGCGGACGCCTCAGCTCGTGACGCCCGCCACCACTCGCCTCACCCGCGCCACGCACGCCCTGCTCACCCAGACGGAAGGCCACTGGATCGTCGACGACGGTCCGGGCGACTACTACGACGGCTTCACAGGCATCCCCGCCCGATGGGAGGACGGCGCCTTCGCGCCCGTACTGCACGACGGTCAACCGTTCCCGCCTGTCGCGGCGTTCACCCAGCCGCCGGGCCTCGCCCCGTCGGACGGACACCAGCTCACCCTCACGTTCCGGCTGTGCCACCGGCCGACCGCGCGACTTCAGCTCGGAGGCGCCCTGGACGCCGCCTGGAACGTCCTCACCGGTCGCCCACCAGCGGGCTGGGGCACCGCGGAACCAGTGGCTCAGCCCTGGGACCCGGAGAAGCTCACCGCTTTCGCCCGCGAACGAGCGCCGCAACCGACCTGGTTCGTGACGGTCGGCGGACCCGACCGTCCTCTCCAGGCCACGACCCGCATCAGCCGGACCGTCAAGGGAGTCGAGGAGCAGACGACCCTGGTGCTCGGCGGCTCACCCGGCCGGGTCCCGGTCCTGGACGATCCGCGCGAACCCCTGCGCGCCCTCGCGGAACGCCTCGCCACCGAGCACGGCCTGATCACCCTGCTCGCCCAGCGGGGACCAGGCCGCGCCGACCTGACCGTGCCCCCGCACCACCAGGGCGCACCGGCCCCCGTCGCGTTCACCCTCGGCGCCCAAGAAACCGCCGAGACCGGCCTCCCCCACGCCCAGTGCCCCCCGGCCCCCCTCACAAGCCCCCACCGCCTGGGGGACGCCGCCCGTCCGGCACTCCACTACGACCTGCCGCACAACTCCCCCGCCTCGGGCTGGCAAGGGCTGGACACGCTGCTGGGGCACCTGCGAGGGGGCGCTAGCGGGACCCCGCTCACACGTTGAACCGGAACTCCACCACGTCCCCGTCCTGCATCACGTACTCCTTGCCCTCCATGCGCGCCTTCCCCTTCGCGCGGGCCTCCGCCACCGAGCCCGTG
Source organism: Streptomyces sp. NPDC048172 (assembly GCF_043202595.1). Classification (NCBI taxonomy): domain Bacteria; kingdom Bacillati; phylum Actinomycetota; class Actinomycetes; order Kitasatosporales; family Streptomycetaceae; genus Streptomyces; species Streptomyces sp. NPDC048172. Next base: position 802,880 of record NZ_JBIDAT010000001.1, on the reverse strand, counting down.
GCCATCAGGTCGTCGAAGGAGATGATCTCGGCCTTGATGAAGCCCTTCTGGAAGTCCGTGTGGATGACTCCCGCGGCTTCCGGGGCCGTGGCGCCCTTCTTGATGGTCCAGGCGCGGGCCTCCTTGGGGCCGGCCGTGAGGTAGGTCTGGAGGCCGAGGGTGTTGAAGCCGACGCGGGCGAGGGTGGCGAGGCCCGGCTCGTCCTGGCCCACCGTCTGGAGCAGTTCCAGGGCCTCCTCCTCGTCCAGCTCGGCGAGGTCGGCCTCCAGTTTGGCGTTGAGGAAGACCGCTTCGGCCGGGGCGATCAGCTCGCGCTGCTCCTGCTTGAAGGCCTCGTCCGTCAGCTCGTCCTCGTCGACGTTGAAGACGTAGATGAAGGGCTTGGTCGTGAGGAGGTGCAGGTCGTGGAGGGGGGCCGCCTGCTCCGTGCCCTGGCGGATGCCCGCCGCGAAGAGGGTGCGGCCCTCCTCCAGGATGGCCTTCGCCTCCAGGACGGCCTTGACCTCGGGCTGCTTGTCCTTCTTAACCCGGGCCTCCTTCTCCAGGCGGGGGAGGACCTTCTCGATGGTCTGGAGGTCGGCGAGGATCAGCTCGGTGTTGATCGTCTCGATGTCGTCCTTGGGCGAGATCTTCCCGTCGACGTGCACGACGTTGTCGTCCTTGAACGCGCGGATGACCTGGCAGATCGCGTCGGACTCGCGGATGTTCGCCAGGAACTTGTTGCCCAGGCCCTCGCCCTCGCTCGCGCCGCGCACGATGCCCGCGATGTCGACGAAGTCGACCGTCGCCGGGAGGACGCGCTGGGAGGCGAAGACCTCGGCGAGCTTGCCGAGGCGGGGGTCCGGGACGCCGACCACGCCGACGTTCGGCTCGATGGTGGCGAACGGATAGTTGGCCGCGAGCACGTCGTTCTTGGTCAGGGCGTTGAACATGGTCGACTTGCCGACATTCGGCAGGCCGACGATTCCGATCGTGAGCGACACGTGGCGACTACTTCCCGTTTTCCATGGCGAGGGGTGCTGAGTGGACGGCCACCCAGTCTACGGCCGGGCCGGCGGTGGCCACGGTCGTGGGCATGGAGTGATCGGTCCGGGGGCGCGCGGTGAAGAGCGGGGGCCTGACGGTGGCACGATCGGGGACATCGCGTGTCCATGACGGCCGTACACCGTACGTACGGCCTACCGTGGCTTGGTGGAGCAACGGAGCGCGCGCACGACCCAGCACGATCCGCGAGAGCGGCGGCCCGCGGCCGAGCCCGGAGAGGGGCGCGAGGAGGGACGGGCGGCCCCGCGCAGGCCGTACCGGAAGCCCCGGCTGCCCCGCCCCACCGACTCCGAGCGCGCACGCGGGGCGGACGGGGGCGCGTCCAGGCCCCCGGCCCGTTCCGGCCCGCCCGCGGCGGGCGGCCGTCGCGCCTCGGACGAGTCCGTCTCCGTGCACCGCGCGCGTGCCGCCTCGCCCGGCTCGCCCACCTCACCCGGCTCGCCGCTGGCCGCAAAGGCCGCCGCCGCGCTCGCCAAGCTGCCCGCGCCGCGGCTGACGGGGCTCGGCGCCGGGGTGTTCGCGGGGGTGCTGATGGCGCTGTGGGGGTGGCTGGACAGCCTGCTGTTCGACGCCTCGGCCGACGTCTACGGCGTCTTCTTCGTGCTGGTCTGCGTCGCCTCCGCGCTGTGGGTGCGGCCCGCCGAGCTCTACGCGGCGCCCGTCGCGGCGCCGCTCGCGTTCACGCTCGGCCTCTTCTGCGTGGGCGGGCCCGGCGACGGGATCGCCGGGCAGCTCCAGAACGTCTTCACCAACCTCGCGCTACACGCGGGCTGGCTGTACGGCGGCACGATCACCGCGGCCGTACTGGTGCTGGCGCGGCGGGTGGCGCTGAACGCCATCCGCCGCAACCGGGCGGCCGCCCGCCGCAGAGGCTGACCGCAGGGGCTGACCGCAGGAGACGGCGAGGGCCTACGACAGCAGCGGCTGCGCCGTCGTCCGCGGCGGCGCCTCGCCCTCCGGGGCCTCCGGGGCCAGGGCGTGGGCCGCGACGAGGCGGCGGGCCTGGTCCCCGTTCCAGTTCAGCGCGGCGAGCTGCATCGCCTCGACGTGCGGCGGCAGGCCGAGGCCCAGGTCGTCCGCGAAGAGCCGCTGGCAGCGCTTGATCACGCTGAGCGCGCTCGCCGCGTCGCCGTGGATGCAGTGGACGGCGGCGAGCAGCTCCCACAGCCGCTGCCGGTACGGCGCCTCGGCGATGGCGCTCTCGATGCGCAGGGACAGCAGCTCGGTCCGGTCGGCGAGGATGCAGGCCGCGAAGAGGTCCTGGCAGGCGTCGAAACGGGCGTTGTTCAGCCCTGCCACATGGGCGTTGAACCAGCGGGTGGGCGGCAGTTCCTGGCCGAACGGGCCGCGCCACAGGGCCAGGGACTCCTCCAGCGTGGTGACGGCCCGGGCGGCGTCGCCCCGCAGCAGCATGTTCCGGCCGTGGCGCGCGGCCAGGGTGAAGCGGGGCAGGTCGAACTCGTCGGGGTCGACCTGGAGCCCGTAACCGCTCTGGCCCCCTCGGTAGGTCTTGAGACGGTGACTGAGGCCCGGTCCCGCCTCGTCGAGACTGCGGCGCAGGCCGGTGAGGTGGCTGCGGATGTTGGCCGTGGCGGAGGCAGGCGGGTCGTCCCACAGCAGCTCGGAGAGCTCGGCGACGCCGATGGTCTGGCGGGGCCGCAGGAGGAAGGCGGTGAGGATCGCGCGCCTGACGGACGAACCCATCTCGTCGATTCCCCGGACTTGGAGCGGACCAAGAATCTTGAAGAGCATGTACCCGTCTCTTTCAGATCTGTCTCATCAGATCGTGGGGCGATGGCACCCCCTCCGCGCGGGGCGGTGTGGGGGCGGGGGAAGGCGACGTTCCTTGCGTCGCCGGGCCGGGAACGTCGGCCCGGTGGAACGTCGGACATCGCGCCGGGGGACGGAGAACCAGGGAAATGAGAGTGCCTGGCCTGCACGCGCGGTCCTGTGTGACGGTGTGACGACGGTGCGGTGTGGCGGTGGGCCTTCAGGCCGTTAAGAGGGTGACGCCTTACCTCGGCTGCCGCGACTGTTGCTGCGGCTCTCCGCGAGGGCGAACGGGCACTTCCGCACGGGGCCTTCGAGGCGCTCCCGGTACGGCGGACAATGAGGCTTCCGCACGGCTGTCTCCTGCTTGGTCAGGGCGTGGAGGGGCCGGCAGTTCCGTTCTTTGCACTGTCCCCCCGTAGACAATGTTAAAGGTTTCACGGAACACACATGTTGTCAACGGATACCTGTGGTGAATGCGTGAAGCATGCGCCGGAATTTTCGGTTCCGATTGCGAAAGCCATCCCAGGGGCGCACTACTTGCGAGTCAGGAATAACGAATCCCAGGAATAGAAGCCGCTATTCCGTAACGGTGTCGTCACGAACATCGCCCCCGGTCGTCGGGCCGGTCCGGGGCTGGCAGATGCGCGTCAGAGGGGTCGGCGCCGGAAGGCCACACCGTCGGAGCACGCCACCGATAATGGTCCAGGCCACTGGCGTCCGTACGCGCGGAGTTCAAGGAGTTCAATACGACGGGACGCGGGGTAATTGCGCGCTTCACCAGGAGTGTGAGCGCATTCACAGCGACCGGCCGGTAATTGAAAGGGGAACAGGGATTTCCCCGTACCGCCCCGGGGTAATTCCTCCCGTCAGGAAAGGCACAGCGCGTGCGCGGCGACCAGGCGCCGGGCCTCGTCGCCGTCCCAGTCCAGCGCGGCGCGCTGCATCGCCTCGACGCGGGGCGGCAGGCCGAGGCCGAGGTCCTCGGCGAAGAGCCGCTGGCAGCGCCTGATCGCGCTGAGCGCGCCCGGGGCGTCGCCGTGGACGCAGTGGACGGCGGCGAGCAGCTCCCACAGCCGCTGCCGGTACGGCGCCTCGGCGACGGCTCTCTCGATGCGGTACGCCAGCAGCTCCGTACGGTCGGCGAGGACGCGGGCGGCGAAGAGGTTCTGATACGCGTCGTAGCGCGCGTTGTTCAGCCCCGCCGCGTGGGCGTTGAACCAGCGCGTACGGGGCAGGTCGCGGCCGAAGGGGGCGCGCCACAGGGCCAGGGCCTCCTCCAGCACCGTGACGGCCTCGCCGGCCTGACCGGCGAGCAGCTGCGCGCGGCCGTGGCGGGCGGCACGCGCGAAGACGTGCAGGTCCAGCTCTCCGGAGTCGACGCACAGGCTGTATCCGCCGCGGTTGCCGCGTGAGGTCCTGAGGCGGCGGCTCAGGCCGGGGACCGCCGCGTCCATGCTGCGGCGCACACCGGTCAGATGGCTGCGGATGTTCGCCGTGGCGGAGGCGGGGGGCTCGTCCCACAGCAGCTGGGCCAGCTCCGCCGTGCCGACGGTCTCCTGGGCCCGGAGGAGCAGCGCGGTGAGCAGGGCCCGTCGCGTCGGCGAGCCGATCTCGTCCGTTCCCCCGATTCCGAGCGGACCAAGAATGGTGAACAGCATGCTCCCGTCCCTCTCGTCGATCCGGCTCATCGGTCCGGAAAAGCGCCTTCCGCACTCCGAACCCGGGCGCCGGTCGGCGCGGGGGTCGGAGTGCGGAGGAAAGAGCGCTCACGCCGCGGACGGGACGAGGAACGCGGCAGCCCTCTTGACTATCTCTTTACCTTTCCACGAGGGGCCCGGCGCTGTCAACGGACGATCACCGCACGGAAGTTGTGGTCACAGCCGTGGGTCACGCGTCCCGGCGCCGGATCGCCGCGTATCCCGCGATCCCCGCCGCGAGCGCCCACGCGACCAGCACGGCCATTCCGCTCCAGGCGTTCAGGACGGTCCCGGACGGCGGGTCCTGGTAGAGGGCGGCGTCACCGGCCGCGTCGGGGAGGAACTGGGCCACCTTCTTCACGCCGGGGATGTTGTTCAGGATCGTCGAGAGCATGAAGAAGAGGGGGATGAGGATCCCCAGGGTCAGCGCCGAGCTGCGCAGGACCGTCGCGAGGCCCATGGAGAACACGCACAGCAGCGTCGTGTAGAGCACCGCGCACGACAGGGAGCGCATGACGCCCTCGTCGGAGAGCCCCACGCTCCCCTCGCCGCCCAGCGCGAGCTGCGTGGCGAAGAAGCTCAGCCCCACGGTGACCAGGGACACGGTCAGCGCCGCCGCCGTGCCGGTCAGCAGCTTCGCGGCGAAGAAGACCGAGCGGCGCGGCACCGCCGTGAGCGAGCAGCGGATCGTGCCCGAGCTGTACTCGCTGCTGACGGCCAGCACGCCGAAGGCGACCAGCGCGAGCATCCCGAACCGCAGCCCGCTCAGGCCCGTGGAGATCGGGTCGAACTTCGCCCGTTCCGCGGCGTCCATCCCGTCCAGCGCGTTGCCCATGAAGATGCCGGTGAGCAGCCCGACGGCCACGCTCAACGCGGCGAAGAGCGCGAGGCACCACACGGTGGAGCGCAGCGTCCTGATCTTGACCCACTCCGCGGACATCGCCGCCGTCAGGTCGGCGCCCGGCGCCCGAGCGCCCGTGTCCGCCTCCGCCGTACGGCCGTCCGCACGGCCCTCCGTACGGCCGTCCTTCTCGTCCTTCACGTCCGCCGCCGTCATCGCCGCACCCCCGGCATCGCCGCCGTGTCCCCGGCCTCCGCGCCCGCCTGCGCATCCGTCGCGCGGAACTCCACCGCTCCGGCCGTCAGACGCATGAACGCCTCCTCCAAAGAGGCCGTCTGGGGACTGATCTCGTACACGGTCACCTGGTGCGCGGCCACGAGCGCGCCCACCGTCTCCTGCGTCGTCCCGGACGCCTCGATGGCCCCGTCGGGCCCCTCGTCCGTACGGATGCCCTCGTCCTTGAGGACGGCGCGCAGCCGCTCCGGCTCCGGCGTGCGGATCTGGATGAACGCGCGCGAGTTACGGGCGACGAAGTCGTCCACCGAGCACTCCGCGAGCAGCCGCCCCTGGCCGATGACGACCAGATGGTCGGCGGTGAGCGCCATCTCGCTCATCAGATGGCTGGAGACGAGGACCGTACGGCCCTCGCCCGCGAGCCGCTGCGCCAGTTCGCGGAACCACACGATGCCCTCGGGGTCCAGGCCGTTGGCCGGTTCGTCGAAGAGCAGCACCTTGGGGTCGCCGAGCAGCGCGGCGGCGATGCCGAGGCGCTGGGACATGCCGAGCGACATCCCGCCCGCGCGTTTCCCCGCGACGGTCGCGAGCCCGACGGTCTCCAGGACCTCGTCCACGCGCGCGTCGGGAATCCGGTTGCTGCGGGCGAGGCTCAGCAGATGCGCCCGTACGGTCCGCCCGCCGTGCGCCGATCTGGAGTCGAGCAGGGCGCCGACCGTGGTCAGGGGGCGCGGGAGGCGCTCGTAGGGCCTGCCCTCGATCAGGACGCGCCCGGAGACCGGCCGGTCGAGGCCGAGCATGGCGCGCATGGTGGTCGTCTTGCCCGCGCCGTTGGGGCCGAGGAAACCGGTGACCCGGCCCGGCTCGACGCGGAAGGAGAGGTCGTCGACGGCGACGGTCGTGCCGTACCGCACCGTGAGTCGCTGGACCTCGATCATCACTCTTCACCCCCTGTGCCGCCCTGCTGGGGAGCGGCTTCCAGGATCTCTCTGAGATCACTTTCGGCGGCGCGCACGCCCTTGGTGAGCGCGACGCCCGTCGCGTTCAGCACCACCTCGTCGACCCCGAGCGCCCGGTACTCGCCGAGCCGCGCGTGGATCTCCTCCGCGGTGCCGTGCAGGAACACCCCGCCGTCCACGAGTCGCACGGCGTCCTCCGTGCTCCCGTCGCCCTCCACCGCGATGCCCGAGCGGCGCAGCGCCTCCCGGTAGTGCGGCGCCTGTACGTGCGCGCCGCAGGCGGCGTGGGCCAGTCCGGCGGCGGTACGGCCGGGGCCGGAGAGCCCGACGGGGACGTACGCGGTGACCCACGGCCCCTCTCGGGCGGCGCCCTCCTCGCGCTGCCGCGCTTCCCGCTGCTGCGCGCCCTTGCGCAGCGCCGGGAGCAGCGTCCCGTCCAGGTACGAGGCGCTCGCGAGCCAGGTGACGGCCGTGTCGGCGGCCTCACCCGCCAACACGGCCATCCGTTCCCTGAGCACGCCCAGACCGACGGAGACGCGGGGCGCGGGCAGTTCGACGAGCCGCGCGCTCGTGGCGAACTCCGCGCCGTGCACCTCCGTCGCGCCGCCGGCCAGCAGGCCCCGCACGGTACGGACGTACTCGCGCGAGGCCCCGAGCTGACTGGCGTACGGCCTGCCCAGGAACGACCGTTGGCCCGCGATCCCGCCGGGCCCGAAGCCCGCGACGACGGAGCGCCCGGTGGCCAGTGCGACGGAACGGGCCTCCACGGCCGCCTGGTACGGGGAGCGGAGCGGCATGAGGGACACGCCGAATCCGCTGCGGACCCTGATCCCCTGCCCGGCGAGCCAGGCCACGAGGTGGTGGCTGTCCACCGCGAGGCCCTGGCCCTGCCAGAGGCGGTGGGCGCCGGAGCGCTGCGTGAGGAGCGCGAACGGCACGGCCTGTTCGGGCCGGGACAGCTGGGGCGGGAGCAGGAGCGAGTACCGCATCGGCATCAGCCCTTCACGGTGAAGGCGACCGGGATCGGCGCCTCCTCGGGGGCCGTGTGCAGCAGGAGGTCCGTGTCGCCGATCCCGGCCCAGCCGAGCATGTAGCCGAGCAGCGAGGAGCGGCCGCGGGCCCCGGTGAAGAAGCCCTGCGCGCGGGCGACGCCGAGGACGCCCTCCTGGTACGTCCGCGCCCGGTCCAGCAGCGCGGGCTCGTCCAGGATCCGGGCCGCGGCGATCAGCGACTGGACGACGCCGCTGCTGCCGTGGCAGACCGACAGGTCGAGGGGCCGGTCGGCGGGCAGCCGGGTCGCCTTGGCGACGAGGGCCTCCAGCCGTTCGCCGGTGAGCGCCTCGCGCCGTCCGGCGGTGGTGAGGATCTCGGCGGCGGCCAGCAGTTCACCGGCGGCGCCCTTGCACCAGCCGCGGTGCGGGGACTCCTCGCCGTCCCGCCAGCGGGCGAGCAGCCAGTCGGCGGCCTCCTCGGCCACGCCCCGGACGCCGAGGACCCGGCCGACGCGGGCGGCGGCCCAGTGCAGGCCGAGTCCGCCGTGGGCGACGTCGTACCAGTCCTTCGTGCGGGGCGCGTCGCGGTGCGAGAGGGCCAGGTCGGCCAGCGCGTCCAGCCGGTCGGCGCCGGGCGGGAGTCCGGACCCGGCCCGCTCCTGGTGGGAGAGCAGGACCATCAGCGCTCCGGCGGGCCCGTTCGCCAGGTCGGTCACCAGGTCGCCGGACGCGTCGCGCTCGCCGATCCGCTCCAGGACCCGCGACAGCCAGCCCGCGTCGATCTCGTCCGGGCGGGTCAGCAGCCGGGAGGAGGCGCCGGTGAAGACGGACTCGGCGGTCTCCATCAGGAAGCCCTCGCGGAACCGGAGGAGTTCGTCCAGCCCGCGCTCGGCGGAGTCGGCGGCGGGACGGAGCGCGGGGTCGTGCCGGGCGGCGCGGGAGAGGAAGGTGACGACCCCGCCGAAGTCGTGGAACGAGACGAACTCGCCCGCGCACACCGTGGGGACGCCCCGGTCGGGGCCGATGCCGCCGATCCAGCCGGAGACGTCGTCCCGGGAGTCTCCGCCGGACCCCTCGTGGACGACGCGGAGGTCGGCGACCGTCCCGGCGATCCCCTGCCACCAGCTCCCTGGCCGTACGCCCGTACGAGCCCCGTCCCCGAAGACGCCGTGCGCGGAGAGCCCGGCGGGGCGGTCGTCGCCGAACAGCTCGCTGAGGCACTCCTCCAGCAGGAAGCGGTGGTAGCGGTCGGAGCGGGCGCCGTTGAGGGCGACACCGAGCCGGGCCGCGTCGGCGGACGGCATCTCGAAGAAGCCGGGGAAGCTCGCCTGGTGGGTGGCCAGCTCGACCGAGTCGGAACGGGCCAGGAAGAGCGGCACGTTCCCGGTGCGCAGCGCGGTCCGCTCCTGCTCCATGACGAACGCGGCGGCCGCGGGCGGCACCGTGTCCGGGGACTGGGCGAGGATCCGCAGCAGGCGGTCGGCCTCGGCCTGGTCCGACAGGTAGGAGGGGTGGGTGGCCGCGTCGAGGAAGCGCCCGTAGACCATCGTCGGCCGCAGCACGGTGCGGACGGGGAAGCCCCGGTGGGCATCGAGGATCTTGTCGACGGCGTCGCTGCGGACGAACGCGAGCGCGTCGGTGTATCCGGCGACGAGGTCCGCGAAGTGGTCGCCCGCCGAGAGCGGCGCCTCACCGAGGCGCGGCACGTTGTCGCTCTGCTCGATGAGGACGGGCTCCCAGCTGACGCCGATGCCGTCCGACTCACGGTCGAGGACGACGGGCCGCTTGAGCTTCGCGGACTCGGTGGGGGTGACGCTCGCGCCCGACAGGTCGACGTCGAAGTGCGACTGGGGGTTCGCGACCGGGAGGAGCATCGTGTGGACGACGGAGAGCTTGAACTGGTTCGTCAAAGTGGAGAGGAACGAGGGCTCCGGCGGCGTGATGTCGGCCCGCAGCATCGTCTCGGTGTCGAGCAGGCAGGGGTGCTCGCCGCGCGCCGTGAGGTTCTCGTGGTGGAGGTCGCAGGCGCCGATGGCGCTGAAGACCGCGCACAGCGCGCCGAACCGGTAGAAGTAGCGGGCCACCTGCTCCGGTTCCGTCATGGGGCCCGCGACGGCGAACTCCTGCCAGCCGTGCGAGCCGACCGTGACGGAGCGCGGTATGCACCGCTCCAGGGAGTGCGTGAGATACGGGTCGGCCGCCGCGTACAGGTCCCGTACGAAGCGGTCGGACTCCAGCGCGCGCGGCTTGAAGGCGAGCTTGGTGCCGCTGGTCAGCTCGACGATGAGGACCTGACGGTTGTCGTTGTGCGCGTCGGAGCCGGTGGCCGTGGCCCGCGCGATCCGGTCCCCGCCCTCCTGCCGGGAGCCCAGCAGCCCCGCGGCGCGCAGCTCGGCCCGGTCCGCGCCGAAGGCCGTGAACATCTCGGCCCAGGCGTCGGCCATGTTGCGCAGCACCGTGGTGAAGCGCCGCTCGTAGACGGGGTACGTGTCGAGGATCCGCCGGCGGACGGCGGGGTCGGTGAGGTGCTCCTCGAACTGCCGGAGGGCGGTGTCGCTCTCCGTGCTGAAGGGAATGCCCCGCTCCTCGCGGAAGGCGTGGAACTCGCCGATCAGCATCCGGAACGAGCCCTCTTCGACGGTGAGGACCAGCGTCGCCCATATTCCGCTCAGGACGTCCTCGACGCATTCGGGCGCGGTCACCTCGGCGACGCGCTCGCGCAGCGCGTCCTCCACCGTTCCGCGGGGGGCGAGATGCAGATAGAAGGGCCGGAAGGCCGGTATCGAGACTTCTGGTTCTCTCATGTCGCCTCTCCTCCAACGAGAACGTCGACGGTCTTGTCCGGGTCCGTGTAGAGGTCCGCGTAGACCGCGCCCGTGGCGAGGAGTTCCGCGTGGCCTCCCCGCTCGACCACGCGGCCGCCGTCCAGCACGTAGATCTGGTCGGCGGACTTAATGGTGGACAGCCGGTGCGCGATGATGACCTGGGTCGCGCCGATGCCCTGGATGATTTCCGACACGCGCCGTTCGTTGACGGTGTCGAGCGAGGCGGTCGCCTCGTCGAGCAGCAGGATCGAGGGGCGCTTGAGCAGCGCGCGGACGATGGCGAGGCGCTGCCGCTGACCGCCGGAGAAGTTGGCGCCCATTTCCGAGACGACGGTGTTGAGCCCCATGGGAAGTTCCTCGACGAAATCGAGGATGCCGACGCTCTCGCAGTATTCCCGCACCTTCTCCACGGAGATGTCCTGGCCGAGCGTGAGGTTCTCCAGGATCGTCCGGTTGTGAAGGTGGACCTCCTGCGGGATGTAGCCGATCTGGCGGCGCAGCGCGTCCTTGTCGTACTCCTCCATCGTGAGCCCGCCGTACGAGACCGCGCCGCGCGTCGGCTCGTACAGGCCGCACATCACCCGGCCCAGGGTGCTCTTCCCGGAGCCCGAGGCGCCGACGAGGGCGATCTTCGCTCCGGGCTCGATGTCCAGCGAGACGTCGCGTACAACGAATTCGCTGTGCTGCGTGTAGCGGAAGCTCACGTCCTGGAGCCGGATCGAGGTCGAGGGGAGCTTCGTGCGCGAGCCGCCCGTCGATTCCGAGGGGGTGTTGGCGATGTCGTTCAGCCGCGCCATGTAGCGGGTGACCTCGGCGACCTCGGTGAAGGTCTGGAAAATCGAGTTCGAGAGCGCGAAGTACGTCGCTGACACGGCCTGTACGGCGATTCCCGCGCCCAGCGAGATGTGCCCGTGGCTCACGAAGTAGAGGCTGCAGAGCAGGAGCAGCATCGGGCCGAACATCTGGGTGGTGGTCGTGACGCCCGATATCCAGCCCTGCTGCAGCCGCATCCGGGACTTCATGGCGTCCAGCGAGGAGGCGTAGCTCTCGCCCCAGCTGTCGATGAACTCCTGCGAATAGCCGCCCATCTTGATGTTCGGGATCGAGACGATCGCGTCGAGCTGCGTGGACTGGCTCTTGCTCAGGTGGGCGATCTCGGCGTCGACGGCCTCGGCGACCCGCTGCCGCGTCCGCATCAGATGGAAGGCGTTCAGCAGGAAGAGCACGGTCGCTATCAGGCCCAGCCGCCATTCGACGACGAGCAGATAGATGTTGACGCACACCAGGGTCCCCACGTCGAGAATTCCCTGGGCGACGCGCGAGGAGAGCAGGTCCCGGATCGAATTGACGCTGTTGAGCCGGAACAGCAGCTCGCCGGGTTGTCGCGTGGCGAAGAATCTGTACGGCAGGGAGAGCAGCTTGGTGAAGACGTGCGTCATCAGATGCTTGCCGAGCAGCGCGACCACCGACGACAGGACGAAGATCCTGACGATCTGCAGCGCGAAGTACGCGACGGCCACGCCCAGCACCGCGCCCAGGACGAGCATCAGCCCGTTCAGATCGTCCCAGCGCCCGCTCTCGTCGACGGCCCACTCGGTGAGCATCGGAATGCCGAGCACCGCGCCGTAGCCGCTGAAGGAGAGCAGCGCGACCAGGGCGATGCGCTTGCGGGCGCCGTCCGCGAAGAGCGGGATGAAGCGCCACTCGGCGAGCGGCTTCTGCTTCAGCCGCTCGAAGCTCGGGCCGACCTCGGCGGAGACCACGATGCCGCTGAACCCGGCCTCCAGCTCCTCCCGGCTCAGCCGCCGCCGTCCGACGGCGGGGTCCATGACGACGGCCTTCTTGCCGTCGAACTTCTCCAGGACCAGGAAGTGGTAGTCCTCCCAGTAGAGGATCACCGGCGAGGTGAACTTCTCCAGCGCGGAGACGCTCTTGGCGCGGAAGAGGCGCGTCTCCATGCCGCGGGTGCGCAGGAACCGCGCGAGCTGCCCCGCGCTCAGTCCGTCGCGCCCCGCCTCCATGTCGCGGCGGACGCTGGAGATGTCCTCGGCGCGTCCGTAGTACCGCAGCAGCGAGACGCAGCAGCACAGCCCGCACTCGGTCTGCGTGACCTGGGTGACGGTGGGCATCCGGCGCGCGTGGCCCCGGCGGGCGGGAGTGGGGCTCATGTCCGGGGCTCCTCCACTGCGAGGGTGACGGGTGAGACGCGGATGTCCGGGTCCAGCCGGTTGGCGAGGTGCAGCGCGACTCCGGACGAACCGACCATGAGGCTGCTGGTGTGCGCGTAACGGCTGCGGGGGTCCGCGAGCTTGCGGCGGAAGACGTCCGGCGTCAGCCAGGAGCGCTCGACCCGGGTGAGTCCCTCGCGCAGCCGACCGTCGGGGTCGCCGGTGTCGCGGATCAGCTGCCGCAGGATGTCGTGGTTGCCCAGGTCGCCGTGGCACCAGGTGATGTTGCGCCCGAAGCCGTCCCTGAGCACGTTGCCCACGGCCGTCTCCCGCGCCCGCAGCGCGCCCTCGTCCCCGCTGAGCGTGGCGTACGCGGAGAGCCCGAGGGCGATCCCCGCGGAGCCGTGGCACCAGCCGGTGGAGAACTTCCCGGTCGTCGCCATGTTGGTGAACCAGTCACCGGCCGCCGCGTCGTGGAAGGCCCCGAGCCGGTCGTGGAGCCGCTCCAGCACGTCCTCGACGGCCCTGCGCCCCTCCGGCAGGTACGGGTACGCGCGGCTGAGGACGGCCAGCAGCCCGCTGACGCCGTGCGCGTACCCGGACTGGTCCAGCTCGGCGGGGTGGCGGTCCGCGCGCAGGGCGCCGGTCAGCAGCGCGGTCAGCTCCGCGACCGCGCCCTCGGCGTGCGGGCCGCCGATGGCCAGCACGCAGGAGAGCACGCCCGCCAGGCCGCCGATCACGTCCGGCGGCAGCTCCTCGGGCGGCTGGGCGCGCACCTGGTCGAGCACGAGGGGCAGCGCGCCCTGGGCCGCGCCGGTCCAGCCGTCCTCGCCGAGCAGCCGCCCGGCGGCGGAGAGCGCGAAGAGCGTCCCGGCCAGGCCCGTGTAGCCCGCGTACCCGGCCTGCTGGACGCTGCGCGTCTCGTACGTGTGGCCGGAGAGGATGTCGGCGACGGTGGCGAAGATCTGGCCCGCGAGGCCGCGGTACGCGTCGTTGCCCAGCACCCGGGCGCCCGCCGCGAGGGCGAGCGCGGGCCCGGAGCGACCGGTGTAGAGGTCGTACCCGAGCACGGTCGGCGGCCAGGGCCGGTCGATCTCGGCGGACGCGCTCGGCCCGACCCAGGTACGGGGCAGATGCCCGAACTTGTCGGCCAGCGAGGTGGCGAGGAGGTTCTCGCAGAGGCTGTCGAGCAGCGGGGCGAGCCCGGCGTCGTCGCTCTCCACGCGCACGGACGGCTCGGCGGACGGCTCGGCGGACGGTACGGCGGTCCGGGCACCCGTGAGGTGGTCGTCGGGGAAGCGGGAGGCGAAGGCGGAGTGGAGGAGCCTCAGCTGCTCGCCGAGCCCGAACTCGGAGAGCCGCGCGGTCTTCGCCAGCGCCGTCTCCAGCGGAGACTCGTCGAACTCCGCGCCCGTCGGCACCCCGTCGCCGTCCTCCGCCGCGACGCCCGTACCGGCGACGGTGAAGTAGGGGACGTCGCGCCGCGCGAGCTGCCGCAGCTCGGAGAGGACGAGGTGGCGCGAGGAGGTCTTGCTCGCGATGGCGATCCGCTTGAGCAGCGCGAGATAGGGCTCGTAGCCGTCGAGGGCCTTGGGGCCCGAGGTCATGCGCAGCGTCTGCCCGTACAGCAGCGTCGGGTTGTGCACGTAGCGGACGCGGACGCGCGCCGCGGTCTCCCGCAGCAGGGTGCGCCAGCCCTCCCGGTCGGTGAGCACCGCGCGGTAGACCCGGCTGAAGCCCTCGGCCATGCGCGCGCCGAGGGCGTGGGTCTCCTCCTCGGTCAGCGCGTCCACGACGGTCTGCCGCGACTGGCCCTGCGGCGCCTGGAAGGCGAGCCGCATCCGGTCGGTGTACGGGTCGATGAAGCGGACCGTCTTGAACGGCGAGCTGCCGTGCCCCCGTCCGCCGAGGAAGCCGAGGTCCACATGGCCCGCGGCCCCGTCCCCGTCGTTCTTGCCGACCATGACCAGGGGCAGGATGCCGATGCCGTAGATGGACTGCCCGAGGGTCTCGTACGCGTTCCCCGGCGTCTCCGGCGTGGGCCCGGCGTGCAGCCGCGAGGGGTGCAGGATCGTCTCCAGGTCGATGGGGACGGGGCCGCGCCGGGTCGGCACGATGTTCTCGAAGTGCATGTCGCGGGCGTTGAGCAGATAGAGCACGGCGGCCAGTTCGCCGCTCGCGTGCATGAAGTCGCCCGCGGCGTCGGAGACGTCCTCGGAGGGGACGAACTCGACGTAGCCGTACCGCTCCCGCTCCAGGACGGAGGCGGCGGCGAGCGTCGTGCCGTACCGCTCGTTGAGGCGGCGGGCGAGGGTGGCGTAGGCGGCCTCGCAGGAGACGTCCCTCGGCTTGTAGACGAGCCGCTTGCCGGAGGCGAAGACGAGGACGGAGACGCTGCGGCCCCGGTTGTGGACGTCGCCCTCGGAGAAGCCGCAGGAGACGATCAGGTCGGTGTCCGCGATCCCGAAGGCGCGCGCGATGTCGTCCCGGTCGGCCCGCAGCCGCGCGCACAGCTCCCGTACGCTCTCCGCCTCGTACCGCAGCACGGTGCGCGTCACCTCGCGCAGCACCGGGAACGAGAGCCCGCTGACGTCCTCGAACGAGGTACGCGCTGACCGCTCGACGAAGTCGTCGTACCGCTCCTCGGGGCTGCCCCCCACGAGCAGCCCCTCGGCGCGGGCGTGGTTGAGGGCGGCGACCAGCGGCCGGGTCCACAGCTCCCGCACCCGGCCCTCGGCGCGGCCGAGGACCTGGCGCAGCGTCGCGCGCGGGTCGTGGAAGAGATCGTGGCGGAGACCGTCGCCGGGCCCCAGCGGATCACGGTCCGCGACGGATGCGGCCACGGTCCGCATCACGTGCTGGAAGGGGTATTCCTCGGGCTCGGCGAGCCACTCGTCCACGACCGCGCGCGTCGCGGCGTCGGGCGTCGCGGCGTCCGGCGCTGGGGGCGCCGGTGACGGTGGCGGCGGTTCATCGGCACGGAGGGCGCCGGTGATGTCCCCGTCCCACTCCGCCAACGGCGCGATGGTCTCCTCGAATTCCGCGCTGTCGAATTCCGGATAGTACGTGGCTGGAGATGTCACTGTGTTCTCGCTCTCCCTCTCCGCGCGATGGTGCCGCCCTGGGCGGAATGGGAGCCCGGAGAATTCGGCGGACCCCCATTCCGCCCGACTGTGCTATGCGCTCAGTACGCCGTGCGGCGTTCTCAGCACTTGCTGCTGCAGGCCGACGACGGGCAGACCGTGACGGTCGCGGCGGTGACGCAGGTCCAGGACGACGTGGTGATCGTCGGGTGCGTACCGCCGTGCGCCTCCGAGTCGGCCAGCTCGGCCAGCTCGGCCTCGTCGTAGGCGCCGAGGAGGTCCTTGTTCTCCTTCATGGAGTTTCCCTTTCTGGGTGGTGGGACGGTCAGTTGCAGGAGCGCATGCATTCCTTGGTGAGCGTGCACCACCAGCCGTTGTTGCCGGCGGCGTCGCTCAGCGAGAACGTGTTGGTGCTGCAGGCGCCGTACGCGACACCGTCGAAGTCCTGCTCGGAGAATTCCTCGAGCAGGGAAATGTCGCCCTGGTACTCGTGACCCATTGCTGTCCTCCTTGATTACGGACATGGACCCGCCGGCCCCGGTCCGTTCCTCACGCACCGGACCGGCGGTGCGTGAACCACCCTGGAGCCCGTCCGTTCGCGTGCGGCATCGCTCCCGCACGGGCTCCACACAGGACGGTGCACCCGCGCCGCACGCCGCCCGCACCCGTTGCGCATACGCCGGGCATGTGCGGAGCACAGGCACCGGAAGAGGGCAGAAGAAAGCCGGGGCCGGTCCTCGGAAGGACCGACCCCGGCGGGGCTGAGCGTAGTGGTGTCAGGTCAGGACTGGAGCTTCTGCGCCGCCTCCGCGCGCAGGTCGCGCCGCAGCTCCTTGGGCAGCGAGAACTGCATGTGCTCGTCGACCGGCTTGACGATCTCGACGTCCTCCCAGCCGCGCTGGGCCAGCCACTCCAGCACCTCGTCGACCAGGACCTCGGGGACGGAGGCGCCGGAGGAGAGGCCGATGGTCTCCACGCCCTCCAGCCACGCCTCGTCGATCTCCCCGGCGTTGTCGACCAGATGGCCCGCCTTGGCGCCGTGCTGGAGCGCGGTCTCGACCAGGCGGACCGAGTTCGAGGAGTTCTTGGAGCCGACGACCAGCACCAGGTCGGAGCCGGCGGCGACCTGCTTGATGGCGACCTGGCGGTTCTGCGTCGCGTAGCAGATGTCGTCGCTGGGCGGCGAGAGCAGGTTCGGGTAGCGGCCCTGGATGGCCTCCACCGTCTCCATCGTCTCGTCGACGGACAAGGTGGTCTGGGAGAGCCAGACGACCTTCTCGGGGTCACGGACCTCGATGTTCTTCACATCGTCGGGACCGTCGACCAGGGTGATGTGCTCGGGCGCCTCACCGCTGGTCCCGATGACCTCCTCGTGGCCCTCGTGACCGATCAGGAGGATGTCGTAGTCCTCCTTGGCGTACCGCACGGCCTCCTTGTGGACCTTGGTGACCAGGGGGCAGGTGGCGTCGATGGTGGCGAGCTTGCCGCGCTGCGCCTCCTCGTGCACCACGGGGGCCACGCCGTGCGCGGAGAAGATGACGATCTCCCCCTCGGGCACCTCCTCCGTCTCCTCGACGAAGATGGCGCCCTTCTTCTCCAGGGTCTTGACCACGTATTTGTTGTGGACGATCTCGTGGCGCACGTACACCGGCGCGCCGTACTGCTCCAGAGCTTGTTCGACGGCGATTACGGCTCGGTCCACGCCGGCGCAGTAGCCGCGAGGGGCGGCGAGCAGGACACGGCGCGAGGGCGTTGCAGTCATACAGCCATCGTACGGGCGTGAGGCCGCCGCGTGGCCCGCCCTCCGTTCCCCGGTGTACGGGACGAAGTACGGCAAGCTGGGCGCATGCCTGGAGCCCGCAACCGCACAGCGGCATTCTTGGGCGGCGATCTGCAGGGCAGCCTGCGCCGCAGCCTCACCCTCCGCGACCTCATCGTCTACGGCCTGCTCTTCATCGCGCCCATGGCCCCGGTCGGGATCTACGGGGCGCTCGACGCCCGTAGCCACGGCGTGGTCCCGCTCGTCTACGTCGTCGCCACGATCGCGATGTCCTTCACCGCCTACTCGTACGCCCGCATGGTCCACGCCGTACCGCAGGCGGGGTCCGTCTACGCCTACGCCCGCGCGGGACTCGGGGACGCGCCCGGCTTCGTCGCCGGGTGGATGATGATGCTCGACTACCTGCTCATCCCGGCCGTGGCCTATCTCTTCTCCGGCATCGCGATGGAGCAGCTCGTGCCCTCCGTCGACCAGTGGGTGTGGACGGCGCTCGCGGTCCTCGTCTCGACGGCGCTGAACCTGTCCGGGGTGCACAGGGCCGCCGCCGTGGGCTTCGTGATCCTCGTCATGGAGATCGCGGTGCTGCTGGTCTTCTGCGTGACGGCCGTGGTCGTCCTCGTGCAGGACGGGCCCGCGCGGGGCGACTGGCTCACGCCGTTCACCGGCGACCGGGACTTCTCCCTCGTGGCGGTGCTCGGCGCGGTCTCGGTCGCGGTCCTCTCCTTCCTCGGCTTCGACGCCATCGCGAACTTCGCGGAGGAGGCCACCGGCGGCAGGGGCCGCGAGGGGGACGGCCCCTCGCTGGTCGCGCGGGCGCTCGTGTGGTGCCTGGTCCTGGCGGGCCTGCTCTTCATCGCGCAGACGTATCTGGCGGCGCTGCTGTCCGAGGAGTCCTCCCGGAAACTCGCCGACGACCCGGCCTCGCAGGGCGCGGCCTTCTACACGGCGGTCAACGGGGCCGTCGGCGAGTGGCTGGAGAAGACGATCGCCGTCAGCAAGGCGATCGGAGCCGCGTTCGCCGCGCTCGCGGGGCAGGCGGCGGCGGGCAGGCTGCTGTACGCGATGGCCAGGGACGGTCGGCTGCCGAAGGCCCTCTCGCGGGTGCACCAGGGCACCGGGGTGCCGCGCCGCACGCTGCTGCTGAGCGCGGTGCTCACCCTGTGCGCGGCGGTGTGGGCGGCGCGCACGGCCGAGGGCCTGGACCGGCTGGTCTCGGTCGTGGACATGGGCGCGCTGACCGCGTTCTGCCTGCTGCACCTGTCCGTCGTCGGCTACTACGGGCTGCGGCGCGGTGCCGCCGACCACGCCATGAGCCCGCTGCGGGACTGGATCGTGCCGCTCGTGGGGCTCGGCATCATGATCGCCGTGATCGTGACCGCCAGCAGGGAGGCGCACTACGTCGGCCTGGTGTGGCTGGCGGCGGGCCTGGTCGTGGCGTACGTCCTGCACCGCCGCGACAGACTGAGCGGCGGGCTCGGCGGCGGCCCCGGCGGACTCGGCGGTCCCGGCGGACCGGGCGGGAATGTCGGCGGGACGGCCTAGCCTTCTCGTATGGCTCTCACCACGTCAGCGGAGACACCGGTCCCGGTCAGCGAGGTCTCGCGGCTGATCCGGGGGTGGATCGACCGGCTCGGCGCCGTGTGGGTGGAGGGGCAGGTCATCCAGCTCTCGCCGCGCCCCGGCGCCGGAATGGTCTTCCTCACCCTGCGCGACCCCTCGCGGGACGTCTCGATCAGCGTCACCTGCTTCCGGCAGGTGTACGAGCAGGTGAAGGACGTCCTGACCGAGGGCGCCCGGGTCGTCGTCCACGCCAAGCCGGAGTGGTACGAGAAGTCGGGGCGTCTCTCGCTCCGCGCCGCCGAGATCCGCCCGGTGGGCGTGGGCGAACTGCTCGCGCGGCTGGAGCGGTTGAAGAAGGCGCTCGCGGCCGAGGGGCTGTTCGCGCCGGAGCGCAAGCGGCGGCTGCCGTTCCTGCCGAGCCGGATAGGGCTGATCACCGGCCGCGCCTCGGACGCCGAGCGGGATGTGCTGCACACCGCGCGCGAGCGCTGGCCCGCCGTCCGCTTCGAGGTGCGCAACACGGCGGTCCAGGGGGCGTACGCGGTCCCGCAGATCATCGACGCGCTCCGCGAGCTGGACGCCAGCAGCGAGGTGGACGTCATCATCATCACGCGCGGCGGCGGCGGCATGGAGGACCTGCTGCCGTTCTCGGACGAGCGGCTGGTGCGGGCCGTGGCCGCCGCCGGGACGCCCGTGGTCTCCGCGATCGGGCACGAGGCGGACCAGCCGCTGCTCGACCTGGTCGCCGACCTGCGCTCGCGGACGCCGACGCACGCCGCGAAGGACACCGTGCCCGACGTCGGCGAGGAGCACGAGCGGGTGCGGGCCCTGCGCGAGCGGGCCTGGCGGGTGATCACCGGCACGCTCGACCGCGAGGAGCGCGGGCTCGACGACGTGCTGAGCCGCCCGGCGATGGCGGACCCGCACGCGATGGTGGAGGGCCGGGAGGACGAGATCGCCGCCGCGCTGGACCGCGCGCGGCGCGTGCTGGGCCACCGGCTGGACCGCGCGGAGGACGAGCTGGCGCACACCCGGGCCCGGGTCGTCGCCCTCTCCCCCGCGGCGACCCTCCAGCGGGGATACGCGGTGCTGCAGCGCGGCGACGGCGCCGTCGTGCGGGACGCGGAGGACGTCACCGAGGGCGACAAACTGCGGGCCCGGGTGGCGAGCGGCGAGTTCGGCGTGACCGTCACACCCCCCGCATAGGCTGGTCGTATGACGACGAAGGAAGCGAGCGCGGCAGCCGGAGGAGCGGAGTCCTCGCTGAGTTACGAGCAGGCGAGGGGCGAGCTGGTCGAGGTCGTGCGGCGGCTGGAGGCGGGCGGCTCCACGCTGGAGGAGTCGCTGGAGCTGTGGGAGCGCGGCGAGGAGCTGGCGGGCATCTGCCGCGAGTGGCTGGAGGGCGCGCGGGCCCGGCTGGACGCGGTGCTGGAGGCGGAGGACGAGGACGCCGGGGAGGACGGGGCCGACGAGGAAGAGGACGAAGACGACGAGGGTGACGAAGCGGAGTAGAGGGCGGCATTCGTCACACCTGATTCAACATTGAACTACTGGTGGCTACACTTACAGGTGAACGACGCATTCCGCATGCGACACCCCCGTAGGAAAAGGCACCACTCCATGGCTCTCGCCCTCGACCCCGCCGCCCAGGACCTGCTCTTCCGTGAGGCCCGGACGGCCAACACGTTCACCGACGAGCCGGTCACCGATGAGCAGGTCCAGGCGATCTACGACCTCGTGAAGTACGGGCCGACCGCCTTCAACCAGTCCCCGCTGCGCGTCACCCTCGTCCGCTCCCCCGAGGCCCGCGAGCGCCTGGTCGCGCACATGGCCGAGGGCAACCGGCCGAAGACCGGCACGGCGCCCCTGACCGCGATCCTCTCCGTGGACATCGACTTCCACGAGCGCCTGCCCGAGCTGCTGCCGCAGGCCCCGCACCTCAAGGACGCACTCTTCGGCGAGCAGTCGGTCCGCGAGTCGGCCGGGTCCCTCAACGCCGCACTCCAGGCCGGGTACTTCATCGTGGGCGTCCGCGCCGCCGGGCTCGCCGCGGGCCCGATGACCGGCTTCGACGCCGAGGGCGTCAACAAGGAGTTCTTCGGCGACGGCCGCCAGAAGGTGCTGATGGTGGTCAACATCGGCAAGCCGGGCCCGGACGCCTTCAAGCCGCGCAACCCGCGGCTCGCCTACCAGGACGCGGTCGTCTCGGTCTGACCGCTCCTCCCCATGAACCGCCCCCCGCGCGACATCCCCCCCCTCGCGCGGGGGGCTTCCCCTATTTCGCGGAGGGCGAGGAAGAGGACGAGGGCGAGGACGAGGACGAAGGCGGAACGATCTTCTCCTTACGGGCCTCCAGCGCGCCCGCGAGCTGCGACAGCTCCTTGAACGAGGCCGTGCCGGTGACGACCGTAGTGGGCTTGCCCTCCCCGGACTTTCCGGACTTTCCGGACTCCTTCAGCACGAGCGCGTCGTACTTCTCGCCCTTGTAGCGCACCCACTCCCGGCCGCCGAGGCGCTCGGTCCCGGCGGTCTTCTTCGCGCTGTGCGTGACCCGGGAGATGTACCGGTCCGCGCGGGGCTCGTCGCTCTGCTCGACCGCCGCGTACTCGTCGCGGGGCGTCACGAAGCCCAGGTGCCAGGCGGAGCCGTCGGCGTTCTTCGCCCCGTCGGCCGCCGCGTACCGCACCGAGGTCGCGCGCCACTCCTTCGACAGCCCCACGGGCCCGGCCACCGGGTACGGGGCCGCACGGCGGGCCGACTTCAGCTCGATGCCGTAACTCACCGTCTTCACCGGGTCCTTGTCCTCGTCGTGCGGGACGAAGAGGTAGATCACCCCCGCCGCGAGGACGATGACCGCGAGCGAGATCACCATGTCCCGGACGGTCTGCCTGCCGCGCTTCTTGTCTGCTGCCACGCCTCCATCGTCCCTTATGCCGGTCCGGCGCCGGGCGCCAGGGGGGCTCCACAATCCGCTCATACGTGGGCACCCCTGCTCACTCTGCCGCCGCCCGGTATTGTCATAAGCACCCTCACCCAGCAAGGCACGGCCGACGTCGCCGTACAGAAAGGTGTGTTCCGATGACCGAACACCACCACCTGCCCTCCTCGCTCGAAGTGGATCCGGAAGCGCCGGACCGCAACCTCGCGCTGGAGCTCGTCCGCGTCACCGAGGCCGGGGCGATGGCCTCGGGCCGCTGGGTCGGCCGCGGCGACAAGAACGGCGCGGACGGCGCCGCCGTCAAGGCGATGCGCACCCTCGTCTCGACCGTCTCGATGAACGGCGTGGTCGTCATCGGCGAGGGCGAGAAGGACGAGGCCCCGATGCTCTTCAACGGCGAGCGGGTCGGGGACGGGACCGGCGCCGAGTGCGACGTCGCCGTGGACCCGGTGGACGGTACGACGCTGACGGCCAAGGGCATGGCCAACGCGGTGTCGGTGCTGGCGGTCGCCGAGCGCGGCACGATGTTCGACCCCAGCGCGGTCTTCTACATGGACAAGCTGGTCACGGGCCCCGAGGCCGCCGAGTTCGTGGACATCACCGCGCCCCCGGCCGTCAACATCCGCCGGATCGCCAAGGCGAAGGGCTGCGCCAACGAGGACGTCACCGTGGTCGTCCTCGACCGCCCCCGGCACGAGGGGCTCGTGAAGGAGATCCGGGAGGCGGGCGCCCGTATCAAGTTCATCTCGGACGGCGACGTCGCGGGCGCGATCATGACCGTGCGCGAGGGCACCGGCGTGGACCTGCTGCTGGGTGTGGGCGGCACGCCGGAGGGCATCATCGCGGCCTGCGCGATCAAGTGCCTGGGCGGCGCGATACAGGGCAAGCTGTGGCCCAAGGACGACGAGGAGCGGCAGCGGGCGCTGGACGCGGGCCACGACCTGGACCGCGTGCTGAGCACGGAGGACCTGGTCAGCGGCGAGAACGTGTTCTTCGTCGCGACCGGCATCACCGACGGCGACCTGCTCCGGGGCGTCCACTACCGCGGCCAGCGGGCGTACACCCAGTCACTGGTGATGCGCTCCAAGTCCGGGACGATCCGGCAGATCGACTCCACGCACCAGCTCTCGAAGCTGCGCGCCTACAGCGCCGTGGACTTCGACAGGGCGCGCTGACAGAGGGCAAGATCGCTGGATGCCGATACGAGACACCCCCTCCACCCCCCTCGCCGACCCCGCCGAGGAGCGGGCCCGGCTCCTCTCGCGGCGCCTGCCGTTCTGGTACGGCCCGTCGGCGGCCGTCTCCCTGGCGGCCTTCGGCGTCGGCATGAGCGCCCTCCACCTCGGCGGCCGTACCAGCGCCTGGGCGTGGGCCGCCCCCGCGGGCCTCGCCCTGGCGCTGGGGCTGGTGCTGGTGCGGCGGCGCGTGCTGGGCCCGCGGAACCGCACCCCGGAGCGACGCCGCTCGGTGGCACTCGCCGCCGTCGCGGCGTTCTTCGGGACGGCGGCGGTGTGCACGGCGCTCGGCCTGGGGACCGACGCCACGATCGCCGCCGGCGCCACGGTCCTGGGCCTCGGCGCCTGGGCACACGCCGTACGCCGCAACATGCTGATCACCCGCCAGCTCCGCGCCCTGGACTGACCCCGCCGCCCCTCAAGAGCCGCGCTTGACCACGCCTTGAGGGGCACGGCCCTGTGTCCGCTATGCGGCTCCGCCACGTGGGCGCGACCGGTCACGACACGTCGGGGCTTGCCCCATAAGGGGCGCGGGGCTGTGCTTGTTTTGCGGCTCCGCCGCGTGGGCGCGACGGGTCACGGCACGTCGGGGCTTGCCCCTTCTCCCTAGGGGCGCGGGGAACTGCGCGACAAGCCACGACGCACTCGCACCCCGCGAAGCACAGTCCGGGGCACCCCGGGCGCGGCCCTGTTGCCGGGGCACCCGGCGCAGGGGGCTGCGCTTGCCAACCCTGCGCCTTGCGCAGACTTCCCAAGCTTCGCGGAAGAGCAAGGGGCGCGGGGAACTGCGCGCCCAGCCACCCCGCACGGCGCGGCCTGCGAAGCACAGGCAGGGGCAGCCCCTACCCAGCCCCCGGACGGGGGGGCGAGGCAGACCGGGCGGCGGACGAGCGAGGTCTAGGCGATGCGGGGGACCTCTGTCTGAGGAGACCCGGCGGTGGCGTTCGCGTTGGCCATCCGGCGTCGCCGGGTGAGCACCACGCGGCGCTCGGCGGCGGTGAGCCCGCCCCAGACCCCGTAGGGCTCGGGCATGACGAGGGCGTGCTCGCGGCACTCCAGCAGCACCGGACAGCGGGCGCACACCCGCTTCGCCGCCTGCTCCCTCGACAGCCGCGCGGCCGTGGGCTCCTTGGAGGGAGCGAAGAAGAGCCCGGCCTCGTCCCGGCGGCAGACCGCGTCCGCGTGCCAGGGGCCCGCTTGGTCATCGCGCACGGGCGTTCGCTGGGCGGGGACGGTAGCGGCTGCCGGCAGGGACTGATGCGGCGTTTGCAGCACGGTCTGCTCCTGACAAGACGACGGAGTTTCCCCTTACATCCGTCTTGCTGCGCACGGCAGTTCGCGAGGCAGCCGTACGAGAGACGATGCCCGAGCCCTACCCGCTGTGCGCGGTGGTATGCATTCCGTGGCGCCTTGCGGAACGGATCGTGAGGGCCCTGTGAGCGGCGCGTGCGCGAAGTGGGAGCGGTCTCACGGCTCCTTGCGGAAGCGCTCCCGCAGATCCCTGATGATCTTCCCGCGCTTGGGCTTGGCGTCCACCCCGCCGAAGATCCCCGCGCCCTGCACGAGCACCACGGGCGCGTTCGGATCCGGGGAGTCCATCACCTGGATGTCGAAGCCGCCGAAGATGCCCGAGCCCTTCTGCTGGAGCGTGACGTTCTCCGGGACGCGGATGTCGATGCCGCCGAAGATCGCGGTCGCGTTGATCACCAGATGCGGGTGTTCGAAGATCGCCTCGGAGAGGTCGATCTCGATGCCGCCGAACATCGCGAAGGCGTTGATCTTCCGCGGCACGCGCCAGCGCCCCTTGCGCACCGAGCCGCTGAAGATCGCGACGAGGTTCTCCTTCGGTCCGAACGCCGCGCCGTGCATCGCCCCGTGCCCGTACGCGGGCCCCGAGGAGTACGAGGCGGAGAAGGAGGCCGACGGGCCCGTAGAGGCCGCCCCGCGCAGGCCGTCCTCGGAGCCGCGCGCCGCGGGCAGGTCGCGGACGATGGGCTCCAGGGCGCCGACGGTCTTCGCCGCGTAGACCGCGTCGAGCCGCTCGCCGTGCTCCTCCGCGTCGAGCCGCCCCTCGGCGAGCGCCTCGCGGAGGATGTCGGCGACCCGGTCACGGTCGGCGTCCGAGGCGCGCACGTCGCCCTCGGCCACGGGCGCCGGGGCCTGGGGCTTCTCGACGGCCGGGGCGGGCTTCTTCTCAAGCGGGGCGTCTTCAGTCACGGCGCCAGCGTACCCAAACGCGATAGATCGCGACTACCCCCACAGCTCCCCGGTCCCCCGGCGTTCTACGCTGTGAGACGCGCTCCCACCGTCGAGAGCCGTAGCGAGAGGAAGAAGCACCCCCCATGACTGGTACGCCTGGTACGTCCGGTACGCCTGGTACGCCCGGCAAGTCCGGTAAGCCGCAGCCGGAGTTCGCCTACACGGACCTCCTCCCCACGGACGGGGACCCCACCCCGTACCGCCTCGTCACCGCGGAGGGCGTGAGCACCTTCGAGGCGGACGGGCGGACGTTCCTGAAGGTCGAGCCCGAGGCGCTGCGCAAGCTGGCGGAAGAGGCGGTCCACGACATCCAGCACTACCTGCGGCCCGAGCACCTCGCGCAGCTCCGCCGCATCCTCGACGACCCGGAGGCCAGCGCCAACGACCGCTTCGTCGCCCTCGATCTGCTCAAGAACGCCAACATCGCGGCGGCGGGCGTCCTCCCGATGTGCCAGGACACCGGCACGGCGATCGTCATGGGCAAGCGCGGCCAGCAGGTGCTGACGGCGGGCGGCGACGAGGAGGCCCTCTCGCGCGGCATCTTCGACGCGTACACCGAACTGAACCTGCGCTATTCGCAGATGGCCCCGCTGACGATGTGGGACGAGAAGAACACCGGCTCCAACCTCCCGGCGCAGATCGAGCTGTACGCCACGGACGGCGACGCGTACAAGTTCCTCTTCATGGCCAAGGGCGGCGGCAGCGCCAACAAGTCCTTCCTCTACCAGGAGACGAAGGCGGTCCTCAACGAGGGCTCGATGATGAAGTTCCTGGAGCAGAAGATCCGTTCGCTGGGCACCGCCGCGTGCCCGCCGTACCACCTCGCGATCGTCGTCGGCGGTACGAGCGCCGAGTACGCCCTCAAGACCGCGAAGTACGCCTCCGCGCACTACCTCGACGAGCTGCCGACCGAGGGCTCCCCCACCGGCCACGGCTTCCGGGACACCGAGCTGGAGGAGAAGGTCTTCGAGCTGACGCAGAAGATCGGCATCGGCGCGCAGTTCGGCGGCAAGTACTTCTGCCACGACGTGCGCGTGGTGCGCCTCCCGCGGCACGGCGCCTCCTGCCCCGTCGCCATCGCGGTCTCCTGCTCGGCCGACCGGCAGGCCAAGGCGAAGATCACCGCCGAGGGCGTCTTCCTGGAGCAGCTGGAGACCGACCCGGCGCGCTTCCTCCCGGAGACGACGGAGTCCCAGCTCACCGAGGGCGCCGGGGCCGACCTGGACGCGGTGAGGGTGGACCTGGCCCGTCCCATGGACGAGATCCTCGCCGAGCTGGGCAAGCACCCGGTCAAGACCCGCCTCTCGCTCACCGGCACGCTCGTCGTCGCGCGCGACATCGCCCACGCCAAGATCAAGGAACGGCTGGACGCGGGCGAGGAGATCCCCCAGTACCTCAAGGACCACCCCGTCTACTACGCGGGCCCGGCCAAGACCCCCGAGGGCTACGCCTCCGGCTCCTTCGGCCCGACGACGGCGGGCCGTATGGACGCCTACGTCGAGCAGTTCCAGGCCGCGGGCGGCTCCAAGGTCATGCTCGCCAAGGGCAACCGCAGCAAGCAGGTCACCGACGCGTGCGCCGCGCACGGCGGCTTCTACCTCGGCTCCATCGGCGGCCCGGCCGCGCGCCTCGCGCAGGACTGCATCAAGAAGGTGGAGGTCCTGGAGTACGAGGAGCTGGGCATGGAGGCCGTCTGGCGCATCGAGGTCGAGGACTTCCCCGCGTTCATCGTCGTGGACGACAAGGGCAACGACTTCTTCGCGGACCCGTCCCCGGAGCAGACCTTCGTGACGTCGATCCCCGTACGAGCGGGGAACTGATCCCCTTCTCGTGAACCTCTTCTCGTGAGCCTCTTCTCGTGAGTTCCTCGGGTCTGTGGGTCGTGGGGGCGATGTCCGGCGCGGACATCGCCCGCCTCGCCCCGGACACCGTCCCGGCGATCCGGCACGCCGCCGCGAGCCCCGTGCTGGCGGCGGCCTGGCGCCGCTGGGAACGCGACGCCGCGCCGGGCGGCGGAGCCGTGCCCGTATGGCGGGAGGACGGCTACAACACCGATGAGGCCCTGCGCCTCCTCGACATGGTGAACGGCTCACCCCTCGACGCGCTCGACTCGCTCGGCGCGCTGGACGTCATCGACTGGTGGAACGAGCTCGACACCGACATCGAGCCCTTCACCTCCAGCGCCCGCAAGGACAACCCGGTGGCGGCGCTCTTCCACGCCCTCGGCCCGGAGCGCGCCGCCGCGCTCCCCGGCTGCCTGGGCGACGCGGTGCTCACCGCCGCCGAACTCCGCGCCGCGCTCCCCCGCGTGGAGGCGGCCCTCGCCTTCACGGCCCCGGAACGCGAAACGGCGCTCGCCCGCGCGGCGGACTGGCCCGAGGCGGAGGACCCGGCGGCGCTGCTGGACGAACCGCTCCGAGTCCTCCGCGAGGCCGCGGCCTCCGCTCTCGGCCTCTTCACGGCCCGCATCTGGATCTGAGCCTCTTCAGCCCTCGTCGGCCAGCGCCTCCGCGGTCAGCGTGAGGTGCCGGTCCAGCACCTCGGCAGCCGCGTCGGCGTCACGGGCGAGCGCGGCCTCCTCCAGCAGACGGTGCTCGCGGATGCCGTCCCGGCCCGGGTCGCGCTGCGCCGACCAGCGCCGGGCCAGCTCGCTCGCCGTCCACATCCGGTCGAAGGTCTCCAGCAGTACGGCGTTGCCGCAGCCCTCCAGCAGCGTGCGGTGGAAGGCCCGGTGGGCCTCGGCCCACGCGGCGCTGTAGAACTCCCCCTCGCCCTCGACGTACACCGGCGTACGGCTCAGCCGGTGGTGCGCGGCGCGCACGCGGGCCTCCCAGTCGACGTCGCCGCGCGCGACGGACATGCGCAGCATCACCGGCTCGACGGCGCGGCGGGCCTCCGCGATCTCCTGCCAGCGGCGGTCGGAGAAGGCCGGGACGGCGAAGCCCCGGTTGGGCAGCCGGTCGGCGAGCCCCTCCCCCGCCAGCCGTACGAGCGCCTCGCGTACGACCGCCAGGCTCACCCCCCGCTCCTTGGCGAGATCCTGCGGCTTGAGGGGATCACCGGGGGCGTGGTGCCCGCGCATGATCGCCTCTCGCAGCTCTGCGTGGACCTGCTCGGAAAGCATCTGTGCCATGAGGGTCAGCATAGACGATCGCGAAGATAATCGATTTTCTATGCTACGGTCGATTCACTGGCGGGGCGCGGACAAGCCCCCCGCCCCCATGGCACCCGCTGAAAGGAACGACGCGATGAGCGCCAACGACCCCTTCGCCCGCCTCCCCCAGGCCGCCTCCTTCACCGTCACCAGCACCACCGTCGCCGACGGCGCCCCCTGGCCGCCCGAGCAGCACTCCTCCGGCGTCCCCGGCGGGAAGGACGTCTCCCCGCAGCTCTCCTGGAGCGGAGCCCCGGAGGGCACCAGGAGCTACGCCGTGACGGTCTACGACCCCGACGCGCCCACCGGCTCCGGCTTCTGGCACTGGGCCGTCACCGACATCCCCGCCACCGTCACCTCGCTGCCGGAGGGCGCGGGCGACGACACCGGCTCGGGCCTCCCCGAGGGCGCGTTCCAACTCCCCAACGACGCCCGCGCGCCCCGCTACCTGGGCGCGGCCCCGCCCGCCGGACACGGCCCGCACCGCTACGTGACCGTGGTCCACGCCCTCGACACCGAGTCCCTCGGCATCCCGGCCGACGCCACCCCCGCCGTCCTCGGCTTCACCATGGCCGGCCACATACTCGGCCGCGCGGTACTGACCACCACCGCCGAGACCCCCGCGACCCCATGACCCACCTCATCGACGCCACGGAGATGTACCTCCGCACCGTCCTGGAGCTGGAGGAGGAGGGCGTGGTCCCGATGCGCGCCCGCATCGCCGAACGCCTGCGCCAGAGCGGCCCCACGGTGAGCCAGACCGTCGCCCGCATGGAACGGGACGGCCTGCTGCGCGTAGCCGACGACCGCCACCTCGAACTGACGCCCGGCGGACGTCTCCTGGCGACCCGCGTGATGCGCAAGCACCGCCTCGCGGAATGCCTGCTGGTCGACGTGATCGGCCTGGAGTGGGAGCAGGTGCACGCGGAGGCGTGCCGCTGGGAGCACGTAATGAGCGAGGCCGTCGAACGCCGCCTCCTCCAACTCCTCGACCACCCCACCGAATCCCCGTACGGCAACCCGATCCCGGGCCTGGAGGAACTGGGCGAGGGCCCCGGCCCCGGCCCGCCCCCGGACGAACTGGTCCCCCTCAGCACCCTGACCCCCGGCACGAGCGCGGTCGTACGCCGCATCGACGAACCCCTCCAGACCGACCCCCGCCTCCTCCGCACCCTCCGCCACGCCGGAATCCACCCCGGCGCCCTCGTCCACGTCACCCCGTCCCCGGACGGCGTACGCGTCGGCAACGCCGAGCTCCCCCTCGGAACGGCCGCACACGTACTGGTCTCCGAGACCTGAGCACCCACCTTCCCGTACGGACGAAGGGCGGATGCTGGGGAATGCCGGTCGGGTGCGCGACGCTGAGCGTTATGGAGGTGTGCCGAGACATGACGGAGAACAGCGACACCAGCGAGAGCAACACCGCGTATCGGATCGAGCACGACTCGATGGGGGAGGTGCGGGTCCCGGCGCACGCCAAGTGGCGGGCGCAGACGCAGCGGGCCGTGGAGAACTTTCCTGTGAGCGGGCAGCGGCTGGAGCGGGCGCACATCGAGGCGCTGGCGCGGATCAAGGCCGCGGCCGCGGTGGTGAACGGGGAGCTGGGGGTGGTCGACAAGGGCATGGCCGAGGCCGTGCGGGAGGCGGCCGAGGAGGTGGCCGCCGGGAGGTGGGACGAGCACTTCCCCGTCGACGTCTTCCAGACCGGCTCCGGGACCTCGTCGAACATGAACATGAACGAGGTCGTGGCGACTCTCGCCACCGAGCGCCTGGGGGCGGACGCTCACGCGGACGTTCATCCGAACGACCACGTCAACGCCTCGCAGTCGTCCAACGACGTCTTCCCGTCGTCGATCCACATCGCCGCCACCGCCGCCGTGACCGGCGATCTGATCCCGGCGCTGGAGCACCTCGCCGCCGCGCTGGAGCGCAAGGCGGAGGAGTTCGCGGAGGTCGTGAAGTCGGGGCGTACGCACCTGATGGACGCGACACCGGTGACGCTGGGCCAGGAGTTCGGGGGATACGCGGCCCAGGTGCGGTACGGGGTGGAGAGGCTCTCCGCCTCGCTCCCCCGCCTCGCCGAGCTCCCCCTCGGCGGTACGGCCGTCGGGACCGGCATCAACACTCCGCACGGCTTCTCCGCCGCCGTGATCGCGGAGGTGGCCCGGACGACCGGACTACCGCTGACCGAGGCCCGTAACCACTTCGAGGCGCAGGGCGCGCGGGACGCGCTCGTGGAGACCAGCGGCCAGCTCCGGACCATCGGCACCGGACTGACGAAGATCGCGAACGATCTGCGGTGGATGGCCTCAGGCCCCCGCACCGGACTCGCCGAGATCGCCCTGCCCGACCTCCAGCCGGGCTCCAGCATCATGCCGGGCAAGGTCAATCCGGTGATCCCCGAGGCCGTGCTGATGGTCGCGGCCCAGGTCACCGGGAACGACGCGACCGTGGCCGCCGCCGGAGCCGCCGGCAACTTCGAGCTGAACGTGATGCTCCCGGTCATGGCGAAGAACCTGCTGGAGTCGGTCCGGCTCCTCGCCAACGCCTCCCGCCTCCTCGCCGACCGCACGGTCGACGGCACCACCGCCAACGCCGAACGGGCCAGGGAGTACGCCGAGTCGTCCCCCTCCGTCGTCACCCCGCTCAACAAGTACATCGGCTACGAGAACGCCGCGGCCGTGGCCAAGAAGGCCCTCGCCGAGCGCAAGACGATCCGCGCCGTCGTACTGGAGGGCGGGTACGTGGAGCGCGGCGACCTCAGCCTCGAACAGCTCGACGAGGCCCTGGACGTGCTGCGGATGACGCGGCCGTAACCGATTTCATGGGAGGGCCAGTTCGAACCAGACCACCTTGCCCGTCGAGAGGCGCGTGGCGCCCCAGCGGCGGGCGAGGCGGTTGACGAGGTAGAGGCCGCGGCCTCCCTCGTCCGTGGCGCGGGCCTGGCGCAGGCGCGGGAGCTGGGGGACGTCGTCGCCGACCTCGCAGCGGAGGGTGTCGGTGCGCAGCAGGCGGAGGGTGATGGGGCGTTCGGCGTAGCGGACGGCGTTGGTGACGATCTCGCTGACGAGGAGCTCGACGGGCTCGGTCAGCTCCTCCAGGTCCCAGCGGGCCAGCGCGCGGCGCGCCAGGCGGCGGGCCTGTCCGGCGGTCTGGGCGCGCGGGTCGAGGAACCAGTACGCGACGTCGCTGGGCGCGATGCCGTCGAAGCGGGCCGCGAGCAGGGCGATGTCGTCGTCGCGGTCGCCGGGGCCGAGGATGTCCAGGACCTCGTCGCAGAGGGGTTCGAGCGGTGCCGCCGCGCCGGGGCGGGTGAGGCGGGCCGTGGCGGCGAGGCGCTCGCGCAGGTGCTCGATGCCCGTCCAGACGTCGCGCTGCCGGGACTCGACCAGGCCGTCGGTGTAGAGGAGGAGGGTGGCCCCCGCCGGGGCGTCCAGCTCGACGGCCTCGAAGTCGACGCCGCCGACGCCGATCGGGGCGCCCGCCGGTATACGGAGGACCTCGGCGCGGCCGCCGCGGTGGAGCATCACGGGCGGCGGGTGGCCCGCGTTCGCGACGACGATGCGGTGGGCGACGGGGTCGTAGACCGCGTAGAGGCAGGTGGCCATGCGGTCGCTGCCGAGGCGCTGGGCCTGCTCGTCGAGATGGTGCAGGACCTCCTGCGGCGGCAGGTCGAGTCCGGCCAGCGTCTGCGCGGTGGTGCGGAGCTGGCCCATGATCGCGGCGGAGGTCATGGAGTGGCCCATCACGTCGCCGACGACGAGGGCCACGCGGGAGCCGGGCAGCGGGATCGCGTCGTACCAGTCGCCGCCGACGCGCGCGGTCTCGGCCGCGGGCAGATAGCGGCTGGCGAGCTGGACGCCGGTGGGCTGCGGGAGCTCGTCGGGGAGCATCGTGCGCTGCAGCTCGTCGGCGATGTACGCCTCACGCCCGTACAGCACCGCCTTGTCCACGCCGAGCGCGGTGTGCGTGGCGAGCTGGGCGGCGATCAGGAGGTCGTCCGGCTCGAACGCCGGGCGGTCGGGGCGCCGCAGGAAGACGGCGGCACCGATCACTCTTCGGCGCCCGCGCAGGGGCGCGAGGACCGCGCGGTGCCCGCCCGGCACGTCCCGCCCCGGGCCGAGGAGTTCGGGCAGCGCCGCACTGGCCGAGGGCGAGTCGGCGAAGACGGGACGGACGCCGCGCAGCACCTCGGCGAGGGGACCGCCGGGCCGCACCTCCGCGAGCTCCGAGGCGGCGGGGCCCGACTGCCCCTGGCCGCCCGCCGCGCCCGCGACCGCGCGCCCGGCGTCCTGGCCCGCGCTCCCCGCGCCGAGCAGCGGCAGCATCGGGACGGCACCCAGCGCACCGGCGGCGGGGTCGTCCTGCCCCGTCGTCCTGGCCTCGGGGATCTGCGGCTGGGTCTGCGTGAACTGCGGGTACTCGGGGATACGGTCGCTGCGCCGCAGCCGCAGCACGACGGGGCCCGTGGGCCGCTCGTCGCCGACGGGCAGCGGGTCGCGCAGATAGACGAGGATCGCGTCCGCGTACGCGGGCACGCTCGCCCGGCACAGGCCGAGCACCGTCTCGTCGAGGTCGACGCCGCGTGCGATGCGGCGGGTCGCGGCGCCCACGAAGCGGAGCCGGTCGCCGCCACGCCGCTCGCGCTCGGCGCGCTCGCCCTCGCTGGGCTCCTGCTGCCCCGCGCCCTCCGCCGGGAGGGGGACGGAGGCCGACACGGAGCCGGAGGACGTGGCGGACGCGGCCGCGGGCGCGGGGGACGGTTGCGCGGCCTGCTGCGGCGCGTGCTCCTCCGGCGCCTCCGGCCGGGGGCGGCTCACGGCGTCATGGCCCAGCGGACCCGCCGGGCCGCCGGACCCGGCAGGGCTCGCGCCCGCCGGGTTCCCCTGGCCGCACCGGGAGTTGCCCGCAGGCGGGGGCGGCGTCGGCTCGGTGGCGCTCGCCGCAGGCTTCTCGTGCTCCGTCACGCGTTCGGTTTCCATCCATCCGGGGCTGCGCGTCGGCGCACGCCCAGCGCTGGGTGCTCGCGGTCTAGCGGGCTAGCGGGCTCGGGGGCTCGCGGTCATGGGCGTCGTCGGCAGTGCAGGAAGAGCTGGATCTCGGGGGGTACGTCGGTACTCGCCGGAGCGTACGCGTAGGCGTCCTCGCTCGCGATCTCGAAGCCCGCCTCGCTCACGATCCGCCGCAAATCGTCTCGCAGATAGCCGGATACCCGGATCGTGTTGCCCAGGAACGGAATGGAGAAGTCGTCCACGTCCGCCTCCACCATGGCGATCACCAGCGGGCCGTCGTCCCGGATCTGCTCGTGCAGCATCCGCAGCGCGAAGGGAATCTCCACGCGCGGCAGCATCAGCAGGGAGAAGAAGGCGACAGCCCCGTCGAAGGGGACGAGGTCCGAGGACTCCAGGTCCGCCATGTCGACGCGGAGGAACTCGCCTTCCGGAACGTTGTCGTGGCACAGCTTCAGCATCGCAGGTGACACATCGATGCCGGTCACCCGGTGCCCCGCGTCCGTCAGTTGGCGTGCCGTGGGCAGTCCTGTGCCGCAGCCCACGTCCAGCACCCGGGAGCCGGGCGGGAGCAGGTCGGCGAGCCACTGCCCGGCGGCGATCTGCCCCTCCTTGTGCGGGAACGCCTCGTCGTACCGGTCGCCGATGGCGTCGAACGCCTCGGCCTGGCCCGACCTGTCGATGCTGGCCCGGTCGAAGGACCCGTAGGCCCCGTGGTACGCCCCGTGCCCGTCGCTGCCGCTCACGAGTGGGCTCCTCTCTGACCGTTCTGACCGTCTGCCAAGTCCTCGGGGGGCGAGGGAAGTTGTCGTGGCCATACGCTTACGGATGTTGATCCTACGTTTGCAGTATGGGGGCCTATCAAGGGGCATTGGGAGGTCGGTGCAGGCACGTGTTGAACGATCCCCCTGTGCGCCCCCTCCGGTCCCAGTCCGCGGGGAGCTCCGGCACGGGCCAGGAGGGGTCCGGGCGCCACTTCTCCCAGCCGTCGGCGAAGGGCGCGCCCCATGCCCGGATCGCGGCGACGGCCTCACGCCCCGCCTCGCGTACGCGCGCCGCCTGGTCCGCGCTCATCAGTCCCGCGCGCTGGGCCTCGGCGAACTCGTCCTCGTCGTGCCACTCGTAGTGGCCGTCCGGGTGGACGGCCAGGTCGAGGAAGTGGTCCTCTGAGTCGACGCCGCCCGCCCAGCGGCGCAGCGGCTCCTCCAGGTTGACGTAGTAGTTCTTGAAGACCCAGTCCGGCTCCCAGAACAGCCACACCGACCAGGGCTCGCCCGGCCGCGCCAGCTTGAGCACGCCGGTGCCGAACCAGGGCGAGAGCGTCGTTCTGCGTGGTTTGGTGTAGCGGGTGGCCAGGGGCTCGCGGTGGACGGGCGTGCCGTCGGCGAGTTCGGGCTTGACGCAGAGCGTGCCGGGGGCCAGCCAGACCGCGAGCAGCTCTTCGTCGTCCCTGACCACGGTGACAGGGCGGCAGATGTGCGGGTGCGGGCTGCCGTTGGCTCGGTAGCGCCACAGGATGTGGGTGCCGGGTGACCAGTGCGCCGTCATGCCCGAATTCTAGGTGCGCCCCCCACCTTTCCCCGGCAGGGCCCAACCAAAAGAGGGTCCCCCTCTCCCACCCCGCACCCCCGACGAGGCAGACCCCTGCTTCTCCCTCCACCCCACGAAGCTTGGGAAGCCTGCGCTTCTCCCCCCGCCCCACTGCGCTCGCCAGGCCTGCGCTTCTCCCTCCCGCGAAGCTTGGGAAGTCTGCGCAAGGCGCAGGGTTGGCAAGCGCAGCCCCCTGCGCCGGGTGCCCCGCGTACAAGAGCCGGGTTCGGGGTGCCCCGGGCTGTGGTTCGCGGGGCGCGCCCGCGTCGTGGCTTGGCGCGCAGTTCCCCGCGCCCCTAATCGGGCAAGCCCAAGAGTCTTGAACCGGTCGCGCCCCGCGGCGGAGCCGCACAACAAACACAGGCCCGCGCCCCTGAGGGAGAAGGGGCAAGCCCCGAAGTCTTGGGCCCGGAGCGCCCCGCGGCGGAGCCGCAAAACGAACACAGGCCCGCACCCCTGATCGGGCAAGCCCCGATGTGTTGGAACCGAGCCGTCAGGTCGAGGGCTGGAGCAGGGTGACTCCGGAATGCGCGCAGCGGGCGGGGAGCGTGGGTGGGGCTTCTTGGTCGGTGATGAGGGTCCAGGCGTGGGAGGGACGGGCCCAGGAAGGGGCCGGCGGGGCCTCAGGCGTGAGCTTCGTGGCGTCGGCCAGGACGAAGACGTGGGCGGCACGGGCGGCGACGCGTTCCTTGACGGCCGTCTCCTCCAGCGTGGGCTCGCCCACACCCAGCGCGGGGTCGACCACGTCGGCCCCGAGGAACGCCGCCGCGAACGAGAGCCGCTCCAGCGCAAGATCGGTCAGCGGCCCCACGAGCCCGTGGCTCAGTGGGCGTACGCTCCCGCCGAGCATCACCACGTCGATGCCGGGCGCGTCGGCGAGCAGCGCCGCCGTCTCCAGGCCCCGGGTGACGACGAGCCCCTCGTGGCCGCCCTCCGCGAGCCGCCGGGCTAGCGCCGCGCATGTCGTGCCCGCGTCGATGAAGACCGCGCCGGAGCGGGGCACGAGAGGTGCGGCCGTCGCCGCGATGGCGGCCTTCGCGGCGGGCCGTACGAGCGCGCTCTCGGCGACCGGCCGTTCCTGGAATGCCTCGGGGACCACGGCCCCGCCGTACGTACGCGCGACCTTGCGGTCCTCGGTGAGCCGTCCGAGGTCGCGGCGGACCGTGGACGGCGAGACGTCGAGCGCGGCGGCGAGTTCGTCGACGTGCGTGGTGCCCTCGCGCAGCAGCCGGAGCAGTTCGTCGTGGCGTGCGCGGGTGCCCCGGCGGGCGCGGGGCGTACGGGAGGGGTCAGCGTCAGTGGCCATAGGTCTCACGGATCAGCGGGGCGAACGGGGCGTAGTCGACGGCCGCGAGGTAGGCGGAGAGCATCGTGGCGTGGTCGGCCCTGCCGGTGCCCGCGATGTCGAACGCCGTGCCGTGGTCGACGGAGGTGCGGAGGATCGGGAGGCCGACCGTCACCGAGACGGTGCCGTCGAAGTCGTAGGTCTTGGCCGGGATGTGGCCCTGGTCGTGGAAGTGCGAGAGCACACCGTCGTAACGGCCGGTGAGGCCCTGGTGGAAGACGGAGTCGGCGGGGACGGGGCCGGTGACGTCGAGTCCCTCGGCGCGCGCGGCCTCCACCGCCGGGGCGAGGTGGACGATCTCCTCGTCGCCGAAGGCGCCGTTCTCCCCGCCGTGCGGGTTGATCGCGGCGACGGCGAGTCGCGGGCGCTCGGTGCCGAAGACGCGCAGCGCGGTGACCGCCTCCCGGATCGAGTGCCCCACGCGCTCCTCGGTGATCTGGTCGAGGGCCTTGCGCAGCGACACGTGCCTCGTGGTGAAGAAGATGCGCAGGTGGTGGTCCCGCGCCGCGCTGCCGCGCACCACGAACATGGTGTCCTGGCGCGTCACTCCGGTCAGCTCCCCCAGCATCTCGGTGTGCCCGAGGTGCTCCGAGCCAGTCTGCCAGACCGCCTCCTTGTTGATCGGGCCCGTGACGATGCCGCTGACGGCGCCGTCGAGGGCCGCGCGGGTGGCGACCTCGATCGCGGTGACGGCGGCGCGTCCGGCGCGCGCGTCGACCGCTCCCCACTCCGGCACGTCCGTGCCGAGCACCCCCGTGTCGTACACGTCGATGACGCCGGGCCCGGCGGGCGCGGCGGAGAAGTCGCTCACTTCGCGCACCTCCACGTCCGCCCCGGCGGCGCGGGCGCCGCGGCGCAGGGCCTCCGCATCGCCGACGGCGATCCCGTGGTGCCCTTCCGCGCCCGCGACCTGGGCGAGCGTACGCGCGGTGATCTCGGGCCCGATGCCCACGGGGTCGCCGAGGGTGAGGGCGAGGACGGGACGGTTCATGACGCTTCCTCCTGCGAACTCGACGTGCTGTGACGCGCTTCGATGTCTGCCGTTCCCGCCGCCGCGCGGACGTGCCGGCGGGCCGCCGCCGCTGCACGTCTCAGGTGGGCGACGCAGGCGACGGTCGTCCCCGCGTCCCCGACGAGCCCGCCCTTGGTGACCACGGGCAGCCCTGCCCATGGTCCTCCTACGAACGTGCCCGCGACGGCCAGCGGCACCAGCTCCTCCTCGACGTCCAGGCCGCGCGCCGAGAGCCCGGCGAAGAGCGCGGCGGCGACGTCGCCGCCGGTGGCGAAGAGCCCGTCGACCGTGTGCCGTTCGAGCGCCCGGCGCACGGTGCGGGCGAGCACGCCGGGGAGGCGTTCGGCGTCCTCGGGGCCGATGCGGTCGACGACGTCCGCGTCGTCGAGGACGGTGGCGAGCAGGACGATGTCGTCCGGACCCGCCGCCGACAGGGCCGCGTCGAGGGCGCCTTCCACCTCACCGGCGGCGGACGCGGACGCGTGCGCGGCGGGCATCCGTACGACCGTGACCGGGAACTCGGCGCGCAGCCGGGCGAGCTGGAGGCGGGTGAGCCGGGTCGCGGAGCCGGAGACGGCCAGCACGGGCGCCCCGGCCGTGTGCCGGGTGAGTCCGAGGGCGCGGGCGAGCGCGACGGAGCCGGGGCCCGGGTCGACGCCGACCCAGACGAGGTCCTCGCCCCCTCCCCGTACGGCCGCCGTCGCGGCGCGGTCCAGGTGCTCGGGGGTGAGGGCGTCGGCGATCAGGACCTCGGCGCCGTCCGCGAGCGCGCGGGCCACGAGGTCGCGCGGATCGCCGCCGTCGGTGCCGGTGACGGCGGCCAGCGGGAGGTGCGCGGTGCGCAGCGCGGCCTGGCGCCGCAGCAGGGTCGCGACGTCGGAGGTGGGCAGGGGCGAGCGGGGGTCGCGGGCGAGCTCGGTCTCCTCCAGCCGTACGCCGTCGAGGAGTTGGCACCCCTGTACGGTCAGCCGCCCCGCGTCCGGGTGCGCGGGGGCGCAGAGCGCGACGGCTCGGCGCCCGGTCGCCTCCCGTACGGCGGCCAGCGCGGCGGCGGTCGTCGCGCCGAGGTTGCCGCGCAGGGTGGAGTCGACGCGGTTGCTGAACAGCGCCCGCGGCCCGGCCGCCCGTACGAGGTCCCGCATACGGGCGGCCGCGTGCTCCGGCGGGCTGTGCCGGGTGTCCGTGCTGACGACCACCACGTCGAAGCGGTCCGCGAACTCGGCCGCCGCGGCGGCCGGCTGATCGGCGCCGAGCGTGACGGCCCGCAGGCCCGTACGGGCGAAGGCGGCGGCGGTCGCGTTCGCGCCGGTCAGGTCGTCGGCGACGACGAGCACGCCGTGGCCCCGCCCTCCCCCGGCGCTCACAGGACCGCGCTCCCGACCAGGAGCAGCGGCAGCGAGCCCAGCCAGACGGCGGTCGTGATGCCGGACCAGCCCTTGAGGGCCGCGACGCCGTCGAGACCGGTGAAGCGGGTCACGACCCAGAAGTAGGAGTCGTTGAAGTAGCTGAAGACCATCGAGCCCGCGCAGCAGGCGAGGGCCGCGAGGAGCGGGGAGATGCCGAGCCCGGAGACGAGCGGCGCGGAGACCGACGCCGCGGTGATCATCGCGACGGTGCCGGAGCCCTGCGCGAGCCGTACGAGCGACGCGATCAGGAACGGGACGAGCACGCCCGGCAGGCTCCACGAGGCGATGGTCTCCGCCATCTCGTCGCCGACGCCGGAGGCGCGCAGCACCTCGCCGAGCGCGCCGCCCGCGCCGGTGATGAGGATGATCAGTCCGGCCGAGGCCGCGGCCTCCGAGAGCCAGCCGCCGACCTGCGTACGGGTCGTCCAGCGCGGCAGCAGCACATAGACGGCGAGGACGAGGCCGATCAGCAGCGCGACGACGGGGTTGCCGACGAAGGCGAGGGCCTCGGCGACGGGCGAGGGGTCGTACTTCTTCTCGTCGCCGACCGCGTTCTGCGCGTTCTGGTCGAGCGCGGTGGCCACGGTGTTGGCGACGATGAGCGCCAGCGGGACGAGGAGCGGGAGGAAGGCCGTCCACGCCGACATGCGGTGCGGCTTGGCGCCCTCCGGCGGCGGGCCGAGCGCGGCGGCGGGGTCGCGCTCCTCGCCCTCCTGCTCCTGCCCCAGTCCCTGCTCCTTCCCGTAGACGGCCTCGCGCACCTCGGGGAGGAGCTGGTCCTCCAGCCTGGGCCCCATCCAGCGGGCGTAGAGCACGACGACGGGGAGCAGCAGCAGCGAGAACACCAGCCCCGCGAGCACGAGGCCGCCCAGGTCGGCGCCGAGGATGCCCGCGACGCCCAGCGGGCCGGGGGTCGGCGGGACGAGGTGGTGGGTGAGGGTCATGCCGCAGCCGAGGGCCAGCGCGAGGGTGACGTAACCGGCGCGCTTGCGGCGGGCGATGGAGCGGGCCAGCGGATTCATGATCACGTAACCCGAGTCGCAGAAGACCGGGATCGAGACGACCGCTCCGGTGCCGCCCATCGCCCACGGCTCGCGGCCCTTGCCGAGCGCCTTCACGAACGCCTTGGCCAGCGCGTCGGCGGCGCCGGAGACCTCCAGGATCTTGCCGAGCCCGACGCCGAGGCCGATCACGATGCCGATCGAGCCGAGGGTGCTGCCGAAGCCGGTCGTGATCGCGTCGATGACCTTCGTCGCGGGTTCGCCCGCGACGAAGCCGGTGACCAGGGCGGCGACGAGCAGGGCGAAGAACGCGTCCAGGCGGGTGCGCAGCACGATCACGACGATCGTGGCTATCCCGAGGACGAGTGCGGCGAGCAGTTGAAGATCCACGATGACCTCCTCCGAGCGGTGCGCCCATCATGAGGCGCGTACCTGCTCAGAACAAGCACTTGGACGGGATCTTTCTTGCGCACTTCGCGCAACTCAGGAAACGGAACGGCCCGCACCCGACGCGGGGAGCGTCGAGCACGGGCCGTTCGCGGCTGTGCGGAGGAGGGGCTCAGGAGGCGAGCTGGGCCTCTGCCTCCAGGGTGGTGCCGACCGCCTGGACGACGGAGGCGATCTTGAACGCCTCCTGGATCGTCTCGCGGTCGACCCCGGCCTTGCGCAGCACCTGCTCGTGGGAGTCGAGGCACTGGCCGCAGCCGTTGATCGCGGAGACCGCGAGGGACCACAGCTCGAAGTCGGTCTTCTCGACACCGGGGTTGCCGATGACGTTCATCCGCAGCCCGGCACGGAGCGTGCCGTACTCCGGGTCCGACAGCAGGTGCCGGGTGCGGTAGAAGACGTTGTTCATCGCCATGACGGCGGCGGCGGACTTCGCGGCGGTGTACGCCTCGTCGCTCAGGTTCTCCTTCGCCTCGGGCTCCAGCGCGCGCAGCGCGATGCCGGAGCGGGAGGCGATGGCGCAGGCGAGCACCGTGCCCCAGAGCTGCTGCTTGGGCAGCTCCGAGTTGCCTATGACGGAACCGAGGTTGAGCTTGAGGTCCTTCGCGTACTCCGGAAGGGCCTGCTTCAGGTCATCGAGCGCCATGGGTGATCACTCACCGGCCAGCAGCTTGACCGGGTCGAGGGTGTCCTCGCCCTGGGTCCAGTTGCAGGGGCACAGCTCGTCGGTCTGCAGCGCGTCGAGGACCCGGAGGACCTCCTTCGGGTTACGGCCGACGGAACCGGCGGTCACCATCGTGAACTGGATCTCGTTGTTCTGGTCCACGATGAAGACGGCGCGCTGCGCGAAGCCGTCCTCGCCCTCGATGCCGAGGTCACGCATGAGCTCGTGGCGCGAGTCGGCGAGCATCGGGAAGGGCAGGTCGGTCAGGTCCGGGTGGTCCTTGCGCCAGGCGTGGTGCACGAACTCGCTGTCACCGGAGAAGCCGAGGATCTGCGCGTCACGGTCGGCGAACTCGTCGTTCAGCTTGCCGAAGGCGGCGATCTCCGTCGGGCAGACGAAGGTGAAGTCCTTCGGCCAGGCGAAGACGATCTTCCACTTGCCCTCGTAGGTCTTGTGGTTGATCTGCTCGAACTCCTTGCCCTTCTCCAGCGAGACACAGGCAGTCAGATCGAACTCGGGGAACTTGTCACCGACAGTGAGCAACGCGCACTCCTTGCAGGGCGAAATGCCCTATACGCCAAACTAGCGGGGCATTTCAACGGGTTGGACCCGACCACCTAACCACAGGCGGCATTGATCGCGGAAATAGCTAAGGTGGGTGGGGTTGATCGGAAGCCCTTATGAAAGCGAGCCAGTGGTGAAGCCCACTCTGTCCCAGTTGCGGGCGTTCTCCGCCGTCGCGGAGCACCTGCACTTCCGCGAGGCCGCGAGCGCGATCGGGATGAGCCAGCCCGCGCTCTCGGGCGCGGTGGCCGCGCTGGAGGAGACGCTGGGTGTCCGGCTGCTGGAGAGGACCACCCGAAAGGTACTCCTCTCCCCCGCCGGCGAACGCATGGCCGTACGGGCGCGGGCCGTGCTGCACGCCGTCGGCGACCTGCTGGAGGAGGCCGAGGCCGCGCGGGCCCCGTTCACCGGGGTGCTGCGGCTGGGCGTGATCCCGACCGTGGCGCCGTATCTGCTGCCCGCCGTGCTCGGGCTCGTCCAGAAGCGCTACCCCGCGCTGGACCTGCAGGTCCACGAGGAGCAGACGTCCTCGCTGCTCGACGGGCTCGGCCAGGGGCGGCTGGACCTGCTGCTGCTCGCGATGCCGCTGGAGGCGCCCGGCGTACGGGAAGTCCCGCTCTTCGACGAGGACTTCGTGCTGGTCACACCCGAGGACCACCCGCAAGCGGGCCGCCGCGACGTGCCGCGCGCGCTGCTGCCCGAGCTGGACCTGCTGCTCCTGGACGAGGGGCACTGCCTGCGGGACCAGGCGCTGGACATCTGCCGCGAGGCCGGGCACACGGAGGGCGCCCAGGTCTCGACGAGCGCGGCGGGGCTCTCGACACTGGTCCAGCTCGTGGCGGGCGGCATGGGCGTCACGCTCCTGCCGCGTACCGCTGTCCGCGTGGAGACCAGCCGTAACGGCTCGCTCCGTACGGCGTACTTCGCCGATCCGGCGCCCTCGCGCCGGGTCGGCCTCGCGATGCGGACCGGGTCCGCGCGGGAGGACGAGTTCACCGCGTTCGCCACCGCGCTGCGCACGACGCTGAGCCGGCTGCCGGTGCAGGTAGCCGCGTAGAGCCGAGTGGACCGGCCGTCCCGGTCCCGCCTCAGCCGCCGTGGCGCATTTCGCGCGGGCTCACCCCGTAGCGCTGCCGGAAGGCCGTGCTGAGGGCGCTGGCGGAGGAGAAGCCGGAGGCGTGGGCGAGGTCGGCGATGGTGAGGTGGTCGCACCCGGCGGAGCGCAGGCGGTCGCGGACCAGGCGGAGACGCTCCTCGCGGATGAGTTCGCGGGGCGTGGTGCCCGCGCGCTGGAGGGCGAGCTGGACCTGGCGCAGGGACCAGCCCAGCCTGCGGGCCACCGTGCCGCCGGTGAGGCCGGGATCGGCGGCGTGTTCGCGCACGTACCGGCGTACGTGCTTCTCGACCCCGGCCAGGTGGCCGGAGGCGTCGGGGCGGTCGTCGCCGGTGGCGAGCATGCACAGCATCTCGACGATGCGGTCGGTGACCGCGTCGAAGTGCCCGGCTGTGAGGTTGTCGCGCTCGGAGTAGAGGGTGCCCAGCATGCTGCTGATGACGCGCCCGAGGCCGGTGGTGAGGTCGGGGACGGTCGCGAGCGG
Organism: Streptomyces sp. NPDC048172; assembly: GCF_043202595.1. Taxonomy (NCBI): domain Bacteria; kingdom Bacillati; phylum Actinomycetota; class Actinomycetes; order Kitasatosporales; family Streptomycetaceae; genus Streptomyces; species Streptomyces sp. NPDC048172. The sequence goes on along the minus strand of NZ_JBIDAT010000001.1, from coordinate 759,702 downwards.
GGACCGGCGGCTGAGCGGGCCGTCGATCTCGCGGGCGGGGACGGTGAGCAGGAGGGCGCCCGTGTTCGCGGCCTGGCGGCACTCGAAGGGCGCGCTGAAGGTGATCAGGGCGCCGCTGCCGGGGGCGAGGGAGGTCTCCTGGCCGTCCTGGCGCAGGAGCATGCTGCCGCCGAGCGGCACCAGGAAGCGGTAGTCCTCGTCGGGGTCGGCGCGGATCTGCCGTGCCGTACGGGCGTACTCGATCCGGTCCGACCAGTAGCGGACGATCTGGTACGTGCTCGTGCGCTGGCAGACCGTCCGGCCGCGGAAGTCCTCGGTGTGCGGGTAGGCGTACGCCATCCGCGACTGGTAGCCGCCGGTGCGCTCGTGCCAGTAGCGGGCCCGCTCCGGCGGCGCGACGTCGCCGGTCCTCAGCGTCTCCACCGTGTACGTACCTGTCGTCGCGGACACCGAACTCCCCTTCCGGCTCTCTGCGCGGCTGCCTGACCGCTCCGGGCTCGAAGGGTAGTGCAGGGTCCGCTTGTCTCCGGCAGGGCGCTGCGTATGGCGGAAACTTCCCTGCGCCCACGCGGAAGAACGGGGCACGGAGCCGCGGTTAGCATCCTCCGGCCCGTAGGTTTACATCTGCCTCTAGGACACCGATGAGTTACGACATACCGGAGGCGGTGCTGCTGTGGTGCCTCGCCACCGGCCTGCTCGCCGTCACTGTTCTGCTGGTCCGGCAGAACGGGATCACCGCGCGGACGCGTCGGCGGAACGCGGAGCTGACGGAGGCTCTGCGGGCGCGTGACGCGGAGGTCCGGCACCTGGTGGCCGTACGGCTGCCCGCCGTGGAGGGCGCCCCGGCGCACGACGGCACGGGCCGGAGTGTCCAGCGCGCCGGGCTGCGGGACGAGCGGCTGGCGGGCACGGACTTCGCCGCCGGTCTCGAAGGCGTCCTGGAGCGCTTCACCGGCGCGGTCGCCCACGCGCAGGCCCGCGCCGACCGCTCGGCGAAGGCCGCGCTGAAGACCTCGATGCGCGCCGTCCAGGCGCTCGCCAGCGAGCAGCAGGTCGCCATCTCCGCCATGCAGGAGCGGCACGATCACCCCGACGTCCTGCGGGACCTGCTGGAGATCGACCACACGAACGCGCAGTTCGGGCGGCGTGCCCAGGCCATCGCCGTGCTCAGCGGCTCCTGGCCGGGACGGCAGCGCGCGGCCTCCCCGCTCACCGATGTGGTGCGGGGCGCGAAGTCGCGCATCCGCGACTACCGCCGGGTCCGGGTCCACGGCCGGGCCGACCTCGCCCTGGAGAGCCGCGCGGTGGAGCCGGTCGTCCTCGCCGTCGCCGAACTGCTCGACAACGCCGCGCGGCACTCGCAGCCCAGCACCGGCGTCGAGGTCGACGTCCAGGCGGTGCACAACGGCGCCTGCGTCGTCATCGACGACGCGGGGGTCGGCATGGACCGGCAGGCCACGCGGCAGGCCGCGCTGCTGCTGTCGGGCCAGAAGGCCGTGAACGTCACCCAGCTCGACGATCCGCCGCAGTTCGGCTTCGCGGCGATCGGCGTGCTCGCGGCGCGGTACGGCTTCGAGGTGTCCGTCGACACCCGGTCCCCGTACGGAGGCGTACGTGCCGTGCTGTTCCTCCCCTCGCCCCTGCTCACCCACGTGACCGGCGAACCGGCGCCGCCCACGCCCCCGACGCCCCTCGCGCCCCCGGCCCCCGCACCGGCGGGCGGCACCGAGGCGGCCCTCGGGACCACCGCGGGCGGCCTCCCCAGACGGCGCCGAAGAACCCCCGCGCAGAGCGCCCCCTCGCAGAGCGTCCCCTCGCCGAGCGTCCCCGAGCAGCACGCCACCCGCGGGGCCCAGCAGCCGCAGGGCCGTACGGCCGCCGAAACCGCCCAGCGCATGGGCGCGTTCGCGCGCGGCACCCGCCATGGACGGGCAGGCCGCGCCTCCCCCGACCACGAAAGGTCCACAGAAGAATGACCGAGTCCACGACCAACGAGCTGGGTTGGATGCTCGACGAGGTCCTCAGGGTGCCGGAGGCACTGCACGCGATCCTGCTCTCGGCCGACGGCATGCTCCGGGCGCACTCGGCGGAGATCGGCCGGGACGACGCCGAGCGGCTCGCCGCCGGGCTCTCCGGCGTGCAGTCGATCAGCCGCAGCACCGCCGAGTTCTGCGGCAGCGCCGACACGCCCTGGCAGCAGACCCTGATCGAGTTCGCGCACGGCTACGTGTTCCTGGTGGCCGCGGGCGAGGGCGCCTACCTGGCGGTGTCCACCACCGAGAACGTGGACATGGAGGCGGTCACGTACCGCATGCACAAGCTGGTGGACCGGCTCGGACGCGAGCTGACCAGCCCGGTCCGGACGGACACCGGCAGCTTCCTGTGACACCGCCCCCGAGGGAACGGAGGGGAGAGCGGCTGGTACGCCCGTACGTCCTCACCGACGGCCGCTCCCAGCCCACCCGCAACACCCTGGACCTGGTCACGCTGCTGATCGCCACGGACGACCGGCCGCTGTCCGGGCTGGCCCCGGAGAAGCGCGGGGTGATGGAGCTGTGCCGGCCCGGGGCGCTCTCGGTCGCCGAGGTGGCCGGTCATCTCGCGCTGCCCGTCAGCGTCACCAAGGTGCTGGTCGCCGATCTGATGGACAGCGGCCACCTCGTCACCCGCGCGCCGGTCCCGGCCGCCCAGCCATCCGACATCCGCATCCTCCAGGAGGTGCTCGATGGGCTCCGCGCCCTCCTCTGACGGCTCCGGCCTCCATCTGCGACGTACGGTGCGGACCGCCGCGAAGCTGCTGGTGGTCGGCCACTTCGCCGTCGGCAAGACCACGTACGTCCGCACGCTGTCCGAGATCCGGCCGCTGCACACCGAGGAGGTCATGACGCAGGCGGGCGCCGTCGTCGACGACCTGGCCGGGGCGCGGGGCAAGACCACCACCACGGTCGCCATGGACTTCGGGCGGCTCACGCTCAGCGACACGCTCGTCCTCTATCTCTTCGGCACGCCGGGACAGCAGCGCTTCACCCAGCTGTGGCGGGACATGACCCGCGGCGCGCTCGGCGCGCTCGTCCTCGCCGACACCCGCAGCCTCGGCAGCTCCTTCGAGGTGATGGGGGTCCTGGAGGAGATGGACCTGCCGTACGCCGTGGCGGTCAACCAGTTCGAGGGCGCGCCCGCCTTCGCGCTCGAAGAGGTGCGCGAGGCGCTCGACCTGCTGCCCGGCACCCCGCTCGTCCGCTGCGACGCGCGCGACCGCGTCTCCTCCACGCACGCGCTGATCTCGCTCGTCGAGCACCTCCAGTCCCGCAGAGCAGAACCCCGTCCCCTGGAGCAAGCGTGACCTCTCCCCCCGCACACGGCGCCCCGGCCCCCGGTACGGCGCCGCCGCCTGGCTGCCCCGCGCACGCGGGAGCACCCGCGGGAGCGCCCGCGGCGTCGCTGTACTCCCCCGAGTTCGCCGCCGACCCCACTGCCACGTACGAACGGCTGCGCGCCGCGGGGCCCCTCGCGCCCGTCGAGCTCACCCCCGGCGTACGCGCCCGGCTCGTCGTCGGCTACGAGGCGGCCCTGCACGTGCTGCGCAGCCCGGAGACGTTCTCCAAGGACGCCCGGCTGTGGGCCGACTTCGCGAACGGCACGGTCCCCCCGGACTCCCCGGTCCTCCCGATGATGGCCTTCCGGCCGAACGCCCTGTTCACCCACGGCGAGGAGCACCGCAGGCTGCGCGAGGCGATCACCGACAGCCTCGCGCGGGTCGAGGCGGACGCGCTGCGGGGGTACGTCGAGCGCGCCGCGGAGATGCTCATCGACCGTTTCGCACCGGCCGGACGGGCCGATCTGCTCGGCCAGTACGCGCGGGTCCTGCCGCTGCTCGTCTTCAACCAGATGTTCGGCTGCCCGCCGGAGATCGGCGACAGGCTCGTGCAGGGCATGTCCGGCATCTTCGACGGCGTCGCCCCCGAGCGGGCGAACGCGCTGCTCACCGGCTCCGTCCTCGAACTCGTCGCCCTCAAGCGCGCGCGGCCCGGCCCGGACGTGACGTCCTGGCTCATCGCCCACCCCGCCGGGCTGAGCGACGAGGAGCTGCTGCACACGCTGGTCGTCCTCATGGGCGCGGGCACCGAGCCCGAGCAGAACCTCATCGCCAACAGCCTGCGGCTGCTGCTCTCCGACGACCGCTTCGCGGGCGACCTGGCGGGCGGCAGCATGCCCGTCGAGGACGCCCTCGACGAGGTCCTCTGGACCGATCCGCCGATGGCCAACTACGGCGTGCACTACCCGATGTACGACACCGTGTACGAGGGCACGGTCCTGGCGAAGGGGACGCCGCTGGTCATCAGCTTCGCCGCCGCCAACAACGACCCGGCCCTCGCCGCCGACCGGCACGCGGGCACGCGCGCGGGCAACCGCGCCCACCTGGCGTGGAGCGCGGGACCCCACGTCTGCCCCGCGCAGGGCCCGGCCCGGCTGATCGCCGGAGTGGCCATCGAGACGCTCCTGGACCGGCTGCCCGACCTGGAACTGGCCGTACCCGCCGCGGAACTCCAGTGGCGGCCGGGGCCCTTCCACCGCGCGCTGGCCACCCTGCCGGTGCGCTTCCCCCCGGCCTCCGCCGCCCCCGCCACCTCCGCGCTCGCCCTCGCCTTCGGCCCCGGTCCCGCGGCCCGCCGTCCGGGGGAGAGCGGGGGCGGGCCGCCGCGGGCGGCGGACGTGCCCGGCACGCCGGACACCCCGCGCGGACGCGGGGTGTGGGCGGGCCTGCGGGCCTGGTGGCGCGGGGACTGAGGGGCCGTCAGCCCAGGCGTACGGGGAGCGTGCGGTGGCCGTTGGAGATGAAGGAGTCCACCGGCTCCAGCTCCTCCGGCGGCACCGCGAGCGCCAGGCCGGGGAACCGCTCGAAGAGCGCGGGGAGGGCCGTACGCGCCTCAAGGCGTGCCAGCGGGGCGCCGAGGCAGAAGTGCGCGCCGTGGCCGAAGGCCAGGTGCTCCTTGTCGGCCCGGGTCACGTCGAAGACGTCGGCGTCGAAGCCGTGCCATCCCGGGTCCCGCCCGGCCGCGGCGTAGGAGGCGAGGATCGCCTCGCCCGCGCGGATCACGTGGCCTTCGCCCGCGCCGCCCACGTCGATGTCCGCCACCGCGTACCGCAGCGGGACGCTGGCCACCGGGGCGTCGTGCCGCAGCGTCTCCTCGATCACGTCGTCCCAGCCCGCCCGGCCCGCCCGTACGTGCTCCAGCTGCCGGGGGCGGGTGAGCAGGGCGTGGACGGCGTTGTCGAGGAGGTTCACGGTGGTCTCGTGGCCCGCGCTGACCATCAGCAGCAGGGTGTCGATCAGCTCCTGCTCGCTGAGCCGGGTGCCGTCCTCGTCGCGGGCGGCGATCAGCCCGCTGGTGAGGTCGTCGGCGGGGCTCCCCCGCTTGAGCCGCACGAGATCGCCGAGGAGCGTGTGGAAACCGGCGTAGGTGGCGGCGGCCTCCTCCGGGTCGGCCGAGGTGTGGAAGACGCTGTCCACGAGGGTCCGCAGCTGCGCGCTCCACTCCTCGGGGAGCCCGAACAGATCGGTGATCACCTGGATCGGCAGCGGATAGCAGAACGCCTCCCGCAGGTCCACCACGTCACCGCGGCGGCCGGAGTCCGCGACGCCGTCGAGCAGCCCCGTGACCAGCTCCTCGACACGGGGCCGCAGCGCGGCCGTTCGCCGGGCGGTGAACGCCTTGGCGACCAGGGTGCGCAGTCGCCTGTGGTCGCCGCCGTACGCCGTGAACATGTTCCGCACCGCGACCCAGGTGAAGAGCGGCCACTCCGGGGAGATCTCCCCGTTGATCCATCGCGGCCAGTGCTGACGCGGGTCCTTCGAGACACGCGGGTCGGTCAGCAACTCCCTGAGCAGCGCGGGACCGGTGACCGCCCAGGCGGTCACCCCGCCCGGGAGTTCGACGCGCGCCGTCGGCCCGCTCTCCCGTATCCGGGCGGCCTCCGCGTGGATGTCCCGACCGGCCGGGTCCATCACCACCGGGGATTCGGTTCCCATCATCGTCTCCCATGCGCTCGAATCCTCCACGACGATCGATGACGCTATGGCGCGGAACGGATCCGGAGGGAGACGCGGACGGCCCGCTGCGCGCGTTCGCAAATTCCCTACGCGCGGGCCAAAGCGGCGCCGCCCCTCACTCCTCGGCAGGAGGACGGCCCCGGGGCGGATGCGGGCGGGCCTCCTTGGGGAGGCGGCCCGCATCGCGCAGGGCCTTGCGCAGGAGGAAGTCGATCTGCGCGTTCGTGGAGCGCAGTTCGTCCGCCGCCCAGCGCGCCAGCGCGTCGTGCACCGCCGGGTCGAGCCGGAGCAGCACCTGTTTGCGCTGGCCGCGCTGGGGCCGCCGGGGGGGCTCGGTCACTGGTAGAGCGACCCGGTGTTCATGACGGGCTGCGGCGAACGGTCGCCGCACAGCACCACCAGAAGATTGCTCACCATCGAAGCCCGCCGCTCCTCGTCCAGCTCGACGAAGTCCTGCGCGGTGATGCGCGCGAGCGCGTCCTCGACCATCCCGCAGGCCCCCTCCACGATCTGCTTGCGCGCCGCGACCACGGCGCCGGCCTGCTGCCGCTGGAGCATGGCAGAGGCGATCTCCGGAGCGTACGCGAGATGCGTGAAGCGCGACTCGATGATCATCACTCCGGCCGCCTGCACCCGCGCGGTCAGCTCGACGGCGAGCTTCTCGGTGATCTCCTCCGCGTTGCCCCGCAGGGAGAGACCCGTCTCCTCGTGCGCGTCGTACGGGTACTCGATCGCGATGTGGCGGACCGCGGCCTCGGTCTGCGTGGAGACGAACTCGATGTAGTCGTCCACGGAGAACGTGGCCTGCGCGGTGTCCTCGACCTGCCAGACCACGACGGCGGCCAGCTCGATCGGGTTGCCGTACGCGTCGTTGACCTTGAGGACGGCGGTCTCGTGGTTGCGGACGCGGGTCGAGATCTTGTGGCGGCTGGTGAGCGGGTTGACCCAGCGGAGGCCGTCGGTGCGGATCGTGCCCGTGTAGCGGCCGAAGAGCTGGACGACGCGGGCCTCGCCCGGCGCCACCATGTTCAGCCCCGACATCGCGAAGACCGAGCCGATCAGCAGCAGCACGCCCAGCACGATGAGGACCGCGCCGACGCCGCCCGAGCCGCCCGAGGCGAGCGCCCCGCCGCCGACGACCGCGCCGACGCCGATCAGGAAGCCGACCAGGCCGAGGAGGAGCGCGAGCCCTCCCGGGATGCTGTGCGCCGTCACCTCGCGCACCTCGGGCGTCGGCATCTCCGGCATTCCCGGTGTGCCCGGCGTCTCGTCGTTCATGGACATGAGCGGTCCCCCGTTTCGCTGTGGTCACCGGCCGTCTATCACGGCCCTAGCAAAGTGATATCACTTTAACGGATGGACCCCGCACATGGCGAGACCCCGGCCGGCACGGGGGACCAGCCGGGGCCTCGGTCCCGGGGGGGGCGGCGCGGACGCCCTACTCCGTACGGAGTCCGTCCGGCCGCATCAGCCGCCACAGCGGCGGCAGGCTCACCAGGGTCACCACGACGATCATCGCGGCGCCGCCCGCCACGATGGGCAGGAACCCGAACCAGTGCTCGACGGGTCTGCCGACCATCCGCAGCAGCACCCAGCCCAGCGCCGAGCCGAAGGCCACCGCCAGCGCGAGACCGAGCACCACGGGCACGGCCGTCTGCCACAGCACCGAGGCGCCCAGCGTGCTGCGGCGCGTGCCGAACGCGACGAGGACCGCCAGCTGCCGCCTGCGCTCGCGGAGTTGCTCCATCATCGAGACGATCATGCTGAGGCCGATGAGGACCAGCACGCCCGTGGCGGCGGCGAGGACGGCCCGCTTGATGCCCTCGTAGAACTCCCGCTCCGAGGTCTCCACGAGACCGCCCACGTAGAAGTCGGGGCTGATCTGGTACAGCGCCGTACGGGCACGCTCCACGGCCTCCGGGTCGTCCGTGTCGACCCGCATCCAGCCCTCCAGCGTGGGGAAGTCCGTCTTCTCCGCGGCGAACGCGCCGGGGGTGGCGAGCACGCCCTCCACGGACGCCTCCTCGGCCATGTGCCTGCCCCGGACGTCCCGGGCGGAGGCCGGGACCCGCCAGTCGAAGGTGTTCCGCTCGGCCCCCTCGCTCGTGTCGAACCGCACCTTCTCGCCCGGCTTCGGGATCCTGACGTCCGCCACGGGCTTCCCCGCGCGCGGGGCCACGAACACGTCGCCGTCGCGGCACGAGCCGACGGTGGCCATCTTGCGGAGCATCGCGCAGGTGCCCACCGAGACCGGGACCGTCGTGTCCTGGCTCCCCGGCGTGTACCCGACCACGTCCACGCGGGCCACCATGGCCTCGACCCCGTCGGTGTGCTCCAGCTCCCGCTGGAGGGAGGCCGCCTGCCGGGCCGTGGACGTCCCCCCGGAGATCATGTACGTCCCCCTGTCGACGTCCGCCCCCGGGAGGTCGGCGCTCGCGCCGGTGAAGAGGATCTGGAGGGCGACCGCACCGGCCACCGCGATGGTGATGCCGCTGACCGCGCGGGTCGCCGAGCCGCTGCCGAGCTGGAGCCGCCGCACGGCGAGCTGCCAGGACGGGAAGCCGCCGCGCAGCCTCCCCACGATCCGCTCCACGACCCAGGGCAGCAGCAGCGCGACGCCGCCCAGCAGGAGCACCACGCCGAGGATGATGCGGGGCTTGTCCAGCGCGGCGCCGCCGCGCTCGCTCACGGCCGAACCCGCCAGCGGCAGGAGCAGCAGCATGCCGATGACCGGCGGGGCCAGCCGCCACCACAGGCGGCGCGGGCGCGGCTCGCTCTCGCGCACCACGCCCAGCGGCTCCACGGCGATCGCGCGCATCGCGAACTGGGCGACCGTGACCGCCACCACGGGCACCCCGAGGGCGATCAGCGCGACGATGGGCCCGCTGGGCACCACGTCGGCGGGGAAGACGCTCAGCCCGAACAGCGTGACCTGGCCGACGGCCGCGCGCAGCGCCAGGAACAGCCCGCCGCCCAGCAGCAGTCCGAGCACGGCCCCGACCAGGGACTCGCCCGCGACCATCCGGTGCGACATCCCGATGTCGGCGCCGACCAGCCGCAGCGCGGCCAGCCGCTGGTCGCGCCGCTCGCCGCCGAACCGCGCCGCCGTGCCGATGAAGACCGCGACCGGCATCACCAGCACCGCGCACGCGACGACGACGAGCAGGAGCAGCACGGGGCCGATCGGGCCCTCGTCGACCGTGCCGCCGAAGGCCGAGTACCGCTGGGCGTCGTCCTTGGGGTCGAGCTGGTCGGCGCCCGCGTAGAAGGCGAGCTCGTGCGGGCCGAGCAGGCCCTCGTCGCCGATGGTGCCGACGATACGGCCGTCGAGCCGCCGGATCAGCTCCTTGTTGCCGTCGTCGGCCAGCACCTTCTTCAGCGCGGGCGAGACGACCATCTCGCCGGGCGCGGGCAGCCGTCCGACGCCGGGCGGCTTGACCGGGTCGTTCCCCTCGGCCTCGACCAGCTTCCCGTTGACGTCCTTGCCGTGGAACGTGGTGCCCGCGTCGGCCATCAGCAGGGAGTGCGGGCCGCTCCGGGGCTCGCCGGTCCCGCCGCTCGTACGGGCGTCCTCGCGGACGTCCGTCTCGTGCAGCACGCTGGGCACGGAGGCGGCGAAGAGCAGCACCGCGACCCCCAGCCCGACGCCGACGGCCGTGAGCGCCGTACGCACCCAGCCCTGGCGTCCGCCCGCGAGCGCGAAACGGCCGCCCATGACCAGGTCGCGCGCCCAGGCCCGCGGCCCTCTCGGGCGCGCGTCCTCGCTCATATACCGGTCCCGTGATCCTTCACCCGGCCGTCGCGGACGACGACCTCGCGGTCGGAGTAGGCGGCGACGCGGGTCTCGTGGGTGACGAGGACGACCGCGGCGTCGGTGTCGCGGGCGGCGCGGGTGAGGAGCTGCATGGCCCGCTCGCCGTTGAGCGAGTCGAGCGCGCCGGTCGGCTCGTCGGCGAAGAGGACCCGGGGGCGGCCCGCGAGGGCGCGCGCGATGGCCACGCGCTGGCCCTGGCCGCCGGAGACCTGGCCGGGGCGGTGGTGGCGGACGTCGTCGACCTCCAGGCGCTCCAGCCACTCCCGCGCGGTGGCCTCGGCGCGCTTGCGCGCGGCGCCCGCGAGGCGCAGCGGCAGCGCCGCGTTCTCCAGGCAGGTGAGCTCGGGGACGAGCTGGCCGAACTGGAACACGAAGCCGAACTCCGAGCGGCGCAGCGCGCTCCGCTGGGAGTCGGACATCGCGGACACCTCACGCTCGCGGTAGAGCACAGTGCCCGCGTCCGGCGGCACGATGCCCGCGAGGCAGTGCAGCAGCGTGGACTTGCCCGAGCCCGAGGGTCCCATCACGGCGACGACCTCGCCCGCCTTGATGGAGAAGTCCGCCCCGTCGAGCGCCGCCGTCGCGCCGTACGTCTTCCGCAGCCCTTGCGCCGACAGCAGCGCGCCGCGCGGCCCTGAGCCGGTGCCGGTGGCCTCGGCGGCGGGGGCAGGGTGCGTGGCCGTCATGCACCGACCTCCTTCGCGAGCCGGTCGAGCCGCGCGGCGGCCGTCTCCAGCCAGCGCAGGTCGGCCTCCAGGTGGAAGAGCGCGTGGTCGCAGATGAGCTGGTCCGCGAGGTCGCCCTCGGTCTTGCGGCGGGTCAGCTCGCGCATCAGCCGCAGATGCTCGGCGCGCTGCGTGTCCAGCAGCTCCGCCCCGTCACGCCCGGTCAGCAGCGCGAGGACCAGCTTGGTGTAGAGCGTGCTCTGCAGATACGGCTCGGGCTTCTCGGGGCGCGAGAGCCACCCCTCGACGTCGGTGACCCCGGCGTCCGTGATCGCGTACCGCTTCCGCTCGGGGCCGCCCCCGGGCTCGATCCCGTCCACCTCCACCAGGCCGTTCTTGAGGAGGCGGGACATGGTCGAATAGACCTGCCCGTAATGCAGCGGCCGGTCGTGACCGAACTTCTCGTCGAAGGCCCGCTTGAGGTCGTACCCATGACGGGGCCCGGTCTCCAGGAGGCCGAGCAGGGTATGGCTGATGGACATGGACCCACTCTAACCGAGGCGTATACACCATGTGTATACGCCTCGGGGAGCGGGATCGGCACAAGAGCCCTCAAGAGCCGGAATCAGCCGCCGTTGACCTTGGCGGACACCCGGTCGCCCAGCTCCTTGTCGACGTTCCGCCAGTACTGGACCGCGCGCTCCAGCACCGGACCGCTCACGCCGCCGAGCAGATGCCCGGAGATGTTGTTCACCAGCCGCTCGCGCGCCGCGTCGTCCAGGACCTGGCGCACCAGCGTGCCCGCCTGGCCCCAGTCGTCGTCGTCCCGGCGCAGCGTGTACGCGTGCCGGACCATCTCGCTCTCCTCCACGCTCCAGCCGACCGGCGGGAAGCGCCCGGGGTCGGCCGCGGGACCGCCGTAGGAGTTGGGCGCGTACGGCCGGGACACGTTCGGCGTCACGTACCGCATCGGGCCGTCCTTGGCGTACGAGTTCGGCTGGACGTGCGGCCGGTTGGGCGGCAGCTGCGCGTAGTTGGGCCCGATCCGGTAGCGGTGCGTGTCCGGGTACGAGAACAGGCGGCCCAGCAGCATCTTGTCCGGCGAGGGGGCGATGCCGGGCACCAGGTTCGAGGGCTCGAAGGCGGCCTGCTCGATGTGGATGAAGAAGTCCTCCGGATTCCGGTTCAGCGTCATCCGGCCGACGTCGATCAGGGGATAGTCGCCCTGCGGCCACACCTTGGTCAGGTCGAAGGGGTTGAACCGGTAGTCCGGCGCCTCGTCGAACGGCATGACCTGGACCTTCAGCGTCCAGGACGGCAGGTCGCGCCGGTCGATCGCCTCCCACAGGTCCCTGCGGTGCAGGTCGGCGTCCTCACCGGCGAGCCGGTCGGCGTCGTCCTGGGTGAGGAAGTCGATGCCCTGGTCCGTCTTGAAGTGGTACTTCACCCAGAACTTCTCGCCCGCCGCGTTGATCCACATATAGGTGTGCGAGCTGTACCCGTTCATGTGGCGGTACGAGCTGGGGATGCCGCGGTCGCCCATCAGCCAGGTGACCTGGTGCGCGGACTCCGGGGAGAGCGTCCAGAAGTCCCACTGCATGTCGTTGTCGCGCAGCCCGCTGCCGATGTGGCGCTTCTGGCTGCGGATGAAGTCCTGGAACTTGATGGTGTCGCGCACGAAGAAGACCGGAGTGTTGTTCCCGACCATGTCGTAGTTGCCGTGCTCGGTGTAGAACTTCAGCGCGAATCCGCGCGGGTCCCGCCAGGTGTCCGGGCTGCCCTGCTCCCCCGCGACGGTCGAGAAGCGCGCGAGCATCTCCGTCCGCTTCCCGGGCTGGAACAGGTCGGCCTTGGTGAACTGGCTGACGTCGTTCGTCACCTCGAAGACGCCGTACGCGCCGCTCCCCTTCGCGTGCACCACGCGCTCGGGGACCCGCTCGCGGTTGAACTGGGCCATCTTCTCGATCAGATAGTGGTCCTGGAGAAGGATCGGCCCGTCGGCTCCGACGGTGAGCGAGTGCTCGTCGCTCTCCACCGGGTTGCCGACGTTGTTGGTGGTGTAGTCGCTCATCGAGCGTCCTCCCGTGTACGAGGGTGTACGAGGGCGTACGAGGGTGAGGTACGGGACCCGGGACCGCCTTCCCCAGGAAAACCCGCCGACAGGATGTCGGCAACCGGGTGGGGACACCCACGGGGGCAACCCGGCCACCCCCCGCTGCGTCCGCGATCACGGACGCCGATACTTACCCGGGGACGAAGAGCCCCCAAGGGCACCGAAGAGCGAGAAAGCGAGCGATGCGGGACATGGCGGGCGCCACGCGCCGGGTGATCAGGCGTCTCCTGAGACGTCCGTACTGGGATCCGCCGCACCCCTCCTGGGTCGTGCGCCGCTGGCCGGGGCTCGCCGGGATGTGGGGCGCGACCCTCTTCTTCTGGCTCTCCCTGACGCCCTCGCTCGTGCCCCGCCCCTGGTACCTCCAGGGCGTGATCGGCGGCATCACCGCCGCGATCGGTTACGCCATCGGAGCGCTCCTGTGGTGGCTGCTGCGGCTCGCGCTGGGCTGGGCCCTGCGCAGGACGTGGCGCCTGCCCTCCCGCGTACGGGCCCGCGCCTGGCTGGCGTACTACGTGCTCAGCGTCGGCATGACCATCGCCGCGCTCTCCTGGAGCGCCGACGCGCAGCGCACCCTGCGGCGGCTCCAGGAGATGCCGGAGACGCTGACCTGGCACTCGATGATGATCGCGCTCATGGCCATCGCCATCTGCTGGGCGCTCGTCGCACTCGCCCGCGCCGTACGGCTGGCCACGCGCAAGCTGATCCGGCTGCTGGGCCGCTACGTCCCCCGCCCCCTGGCCATCGGCGCCGGGCTGCTGATCAGCGCGACCGTCGTCACGGTCGGCACCCGCGACGTGATCTTCGAGCGGGGCGTCATCGACATCGCCGCGCACTTCGCCGAGGGCACCGACGAGGGCACCAAGGACGGCATCGTCCAGTCCGGCTCCCGCTACGTCTCCGGCAGCCCCCGCTCGCTGGTCCGCTGGGACGACCTGGGGTACGAGGGCCGCAACTTCACCGGCTCCTCCCTCTCCCCCGGCGAGATCACCGCCGTCACCCGCCGCCCCGCCAAGCAGCCCATCCGGGTCTACGTCGGCCAGGAGTCCGCCGACGGCTTCACCGCCCGCGCGAAGCTGGCCGTACGCGAGCTGGAGCGCACCGGCGCCTTCGACCGCGACGTCCTGGCCATCGCGGGCACGACGGGCCGGGGCTGGGTGAACTCCACGGACGCCGAGCCGCTGGAGTTCCTGCACGGCGGGAACACCGCGATCGTGGCGGTGCAGTACTCGTACCTGCCGAGCTGGGTCTCGTTCCTCGTCGACAAGGAGCAGGCGGGCCGCGCCAACCGCGCCCTGGTCAAGGCCGTACGGGAACGGTGGCTCCAGGATCCGCCGAGCCGCCGCCCCAAGCTGCTCGTCTTCGGCGAGAGCCTGGGCGCGTACGGCATCGAGGCGGCCTTCGACGGGCCCGGCGATCTGCTGGCCAAGGTCGACGGGGCGCTGCTCGCCGGGCCGCCGAACTTCTCCCCCATCCGCCGCGAGCTCACCCGCGAACGCGACCCCGGCAGCCCCGTGTGGCGCCCGGTCTACGACAAGGGGCGCAACTTCCGCTTCGCGCAATGGCCCCGGAAGGACCTCGCGCGGCCCGGCCCCTGGGCGAAGACGTGGAAGCGCCCGCGCGTGGTCTACCTCCAGAACGCCTCGGACGCGATCGTCTGGTGGTCACCCGACCTCGCCCTCAACCGCCCCGAGTGGCTCCGCGACCCCGTGGGCCCGGACGTCACGGGCGCGGTCGACTGGTTCCCGTTCGTCACGTTCTGGCAGACGACGGTCGACATGGCCGTCTCCTACGGCGTCGATGCCCCGCATGGCCATCGGTACGGCAACGGTTCCGTCGAAGGCTGGCTGGCCGTCGCCAGACCCCATGGATGGACCGCCACCGACACGGCCCGCCTCCGTCACCATATGGCCCTTCGGGAAGCGCCGTACTAGCCCGTGTCCTCTTCTCGGGGAGGCCGATGAGGGGCTGCCCCTGCCCGTGCCCGGCGGGCTGCGGATACGCGTCGGCTGGGCGCGCAGTTCCCCGCGCCCCTTGAGCGGCACTTCGGACGTGCCCCGTCAGGGGCGCGGGGAACTGCGCGAGCGGCCACGACGCGCCCGCGGTCCGCAGCGCGCAGCAAGGGGCTGCCCCTTCCCGGCGCCCGGAAAGAGAATCAGCTCCCTGCCGGGGCTGCGGGCTTGTCTTCCGGAGAGACCGGAGGGGAAGGGGCGGCTTCCACTTCGCGGAGCGCCTGCTCCTGGGCGTAAGCCTTGAGGTAGCCGACGACCGTGTTGACGACGGCGACGAGCGGCACCGCGACCACCGCTCCGGGGATGCCCGCGATCAGCCCGCCGCCGGTGACGGCGAGGACCACGGCCAGCGGATGCACCCGCACCAGCCGCCCCAGGATGAACGGCTGCAGGATGTGGCTCTCGATCTGCTGCACCGCGAGCACCACGGCCAGCGCGAGGACCGCGCTGAAGATGCCGTTGGTGACGAGCGCGACGACGACCGCCAGCGCGCCGGAGATCACCGCACCGACGATCGGGATGAACGCGAACAGGAAGATGAAGACGGCGAGCGGCACCGCCATCGGCACATCGAGGAAGTAGAGGCCGACGCCGATGAAGACGGCGTCGATGAGGGCCACTATCACCGTGCCCCGCACATAGCCGGTCAGCGTCTTCCACGCGCGCGGGCCCGCGCCCGCGACGCCCTCGCGGGCCGCCGCCGGGACGAACTTGAGCGCCCAGCCCCAGATCCGCTTGCCGTCGTAGAGCAGGAAGAGCGTCGTGAACATCGCGAGCACCGCGCCCGAGAGGAACTCGACGACGACGGTGACGCCCTCGATGCCGGCCGAGGTGACTTCCTTGCTGTTGTCACCGAGCCAGTCGGAGAGGTTCTTGGCGATGTCGTTGATCTGGTCCTCGGAGACATGGAACGGCCCGTTCAGCGCCCAGGTCTTCAGCTCCTCGATGCCGTCCTGCACCCGGTCGGTGAGCGTGTCGAGGTTCTCCATGACCTGCCACACCACGAACCAGCCGACGAGCCCCATGACCACGAAGCCGCCGATGAAGGTGATGGCCGTCGCCAGTCCCTGGCCGAGACCGATCCGGCGCAGCCGCGCCACGGTCGGCTGGAGGAGGGCGGTGATCAGCAGTCCCGCCGAGAAGGCGATGATCAGCAGGCTTATGGTGCTGACCACCTTCATCAGCACCCAGATGACGCCCGCCAGGACGAGCAGCCGCCATCCGGCCTCGGCCGCGACCCGGACGCCCCACGGCACAGCCGCCGCGGGTTCCGGTTTCGCCGCTATGGCCGGGGCGTACTGAGGCGGGGGCGGCACCAGGGCCTCGCCGCTCTTCTCCTCGGCCGAGGCGTCAGCCGCGGCGTCGGCGGCGGCCTTGCCCGCGGCGCGGTCGTCCTCGGCGGCCGTGTCGCCCTGGGCCTCGGCCTCCACCTCGTCCCGCCGCTCGGCGGCACGCTCGGCCCAGCGCTGCACCGCCGACCTGAGCCTGTCCCGTCTGCTCGCCATTCCGGTTCCTCCGCCCCCCTTGCCAGCTCGATCGCGTACGCGTGTGAGGGACGACGTTACCCGGACCGATGGTTGCTTCCGTACGACGACGCCCCCCGTGGAACCTTCACGGTCCACGAGGGGCGGTCGTACGAGGCCGTGTGACGGCCGGGTACCTCAGTACCGGGTACTCAGTACCAGTTGTTCGCCTGCCAGAAGTCCCAGGCACCGCACGGGCTGCCGTAGCGGTCGTTCATGTAGTTGAGGCCCCACTTGATCTGGGTCGCCGGGTTGGTGCGCCAGTCGGCGCCCGCGGAGGCCATCTTGGAGCCGGGCAGCGCCTGGACCAGGCCGTAGGCGCCCGAGGAGGCGTTGGTCGCCCGGTAGTTCCAGGTGGACTCGTGGTCCACGATGTTGGAGAAGCACTGGTACTGGCCGGAGCCGACGATCTGCTTCGCCATCGACTGCACTTCGGCGGTCGTGTAGGAGCTCTTGCTGGGGAAGCTGGCGTCCGAGTCGCCGCCGCCCCCGCTGCCCTTGTCCGAGCGGTCGGAGTCGCGGCTCGCGGCCTGCGTCTCCAGCTTCTCCCGCTTCTTGGCGTCGGCCTTCGCCTTCTTCTCGGCGGCGGCCTTCTTCTGGGCCTTGTCCTTCTTGGCCGCCGCGTCCTTGGCGGCCTGCTTGCGAGCGTCCTCCTCGGCAGACTTCTTGGCCTTCGCCTGCTCAGCGTTGGACGCGTTGTCCGCCTGCTGGTTGAGGGAAGCGGTCTGCACCTGGGTCTGCTGGTCCGCAGGTATGTCTGCGAGGAGCGTCGCGTCAGCGGCGGTGGCCTCGACGTCGTTCGACGTCGAACCCTGGTCGCTGCCCGAGGCCACACCGACGACGGCGCCGACGGTGGTGACCGCGGTGGCGGACGCCACGGCGAATCCCCGGACCGAGATCCGAGCAGTCACACGGTTTCCTTCCAACACGCCCGCTGGGGTGACCGCGCGGGCTCAATCGTGCCCCTGGCACTGACCTCCCTCGTACATGGCCACGAGAGGTACTGGCCCGGCTGGATCCCCCGAGAGGAGAGCCTGCGTGGTGCTTCGGGCGGCATACGGCGCTACTGCTGTTCAGTTCTGTACTGCTCTGCGGTGTCGCACCATTGGTGGTGCGGGTGTGCCGTATGCGGGGCCTGACAGAACCCACACCCTGCCGGACGCGGACGCACGGAGGCAATTCTGTGTTGCGTGGGAAAGCTCACACGGCGTTTGGGGCTGAGGAATCGAGGAAACGCGGGCGCAACCGGGCCCCGTGGGGCTAGGCTGCTGCACCCTTCCCCACGGGGCCCGGCTTTCGCTCGGTTTTACCCCTGTATCAAAAGCCGCTATACGCGCCCCTCTTCGAGCATTTCGGTCACGAGAGCGGCGATCGGTGACCGTTCGGAGCGGGTCAGCGTGATGTGGGAGAAGAGGGGGTGCCCCTTCAGCTTCTCCACGACGGCGACGACCCCGTCGTACCGTCCCACCCTCAGATTGTCGCGCTGCGCGACATCGTGGGTGAGCACGACACGCGAGCCCGCGCCGATCCGGGAGAGCACCGTCAGCAGCACGTTGCGCTCCAGGGACTGGGCCTCGTCGACGATGACGAACGCGTCGTGCAGCGAGCGGCCCCTGATGTGGGTCAGCGGCAGCACCTCCAGCATGCCGCGCCCCACGACCTCGTCGATGACCTCGCGGCTGGTGACGGCCGACAGCGTGTCGAAGACCGCCTGCCCCCACGGGTTCATCTTCTCGGCCTCGGTGCCCGGCAGATAGCCGAGGTCCTGCCCGCCCACCGCGTACAGCGGACGGAAGACCATCACCTTGCGGTGGTGGCGGCGCTCCAGCACCGCCTCCAGACCGGCGCAGAGGGCCAGCGCGCTCTTGCCCGTACCGGCCCTGCCGCCCATGGACATGATGCCGACGTCCGGGTCGAGCAGGAGATCGAGCGCGATCCGCTGCTCGGCGCTGCGGCCCTTGAGCCCGAACGCCTCCCGGTCGCCCCGCACGAGCTTGATCCGCCCGTCGGCGGCGACCCGGCCGAGCGCCTTGCCCTTCTCGGACTGGAGGACCAGCCCGGTGTGCACGGGCAGTTCGGGCGCGTCGGCGGGGAGGGCGATGCTCTCGGCGGCGAACAGCTCGTCGATGTCCTCGCCGGGGAGCGTCAGCTCCGCCATCCCCGTCCAGCCGGAGTCGGTGATGGCCAGCTCCGCGCGGTACTCCTCGGCGAGCAGGCCGACCGAGGACGCCTTGATGCGGAGCGGGAGGTCCTTGGAGACGACGGTGACGTCGAACCCCTCGGCCTGGAGGTTTCTGGCGACGGCGAGGATCCGCGAGTCGTTGTCCTCCAGCCTGAACCCGGCCGGGAGCACGGTGGTGTCCGAGTGGTTCAGCTCGACCCTGAGGGTGCCGCCCTGGTCGCTGAGGGGGATCGGGGCGTCGAGCCTGCCGTACCGGATGCGGTACTCGTCCAGCTTGCGGAGGGCCTGCCGGGCGAAGTAGCCGAGCTCCGGATGGTGGCGCTTGGCCTCCAGTTCGGTGACGACGACTAGGGGAAGCACGACCTCGTGCTCGTCGAAGCGGTCCATGGCCGCTGGATCGGCGAGCAGCACGCTGGTGTCGATGACATACGTGCGCCGGTCGGACTCGCTGCGCTTCTTGCTGGTCACCACGGTGGGACGTACCCCCTCGGATGAGGTCGGGGAGCGACGGCGTCGCGGGGGAAGAGACCGGACCTGGCCCGCGCGTTCCGGGCCGGGAACCGGCCCTCCGCGTCCGCCGGCCGAACCGGGATCGGGCCTTGCGGCCTCCCGGTCCGGGCGGCTGTCCGTGGTCTGCAAACGGGCCTCCCGGGGACCGGCCCGTGAGGGGCACGGTCTGGAATGGATATTCCCCTGGGAATGCCACCCCATGCAACGACCTTTACGGGCCACCCAAAATGGGACAGATCCGTCTGAATTTCCCCTGGCGCGTCCCCCGTACAGCGGGGTACCTGTCCCCTATATAGGGGTCGGCTCTGAGGGCCTAGTTTCCGTAGCGCCGGTGGCGGGCCGCGTAGTCGCGGAGAGCGCGGAGGAAGTCGACCTTACGGAAGCCGGGCCAGAAGACTTCGCAGAAGTAGTACTCGGAGTGCGCGCTCTGCCAGAGCATGAAGCCCGAGAGGCGCTGCTCGCCGCTGGTGCGGATGATGAGGTCCGGGTCGGGCTGGCCGCGCGTGTAGAGGTGCTCGGAGATGTCCTCGACCGTGAGGGACTCCGACAGCTCGTCGAGGCTCACGCCGCGCGAGGCGCGCTCGGACATGAGGGAGCGGACGGCGTCGGTGATCTCCTGGCGGCCGCCGTACCCGACGGCGACGTTCACGAGTATCCCGTCCCGGTCCCCCGCCTCCTGCTCGGCCTCCTTCAGCACGCGCTGCGTACGCGCCGGCAGCAGGTCGAGCTGACCGGCGTGGTGCACCCGCCAGCGGCCGTCGGCGGCGAGCTGGCGCACGGTGTCCTCGATGATGCCCAGCAGCGGGACGAGCTGGTCCTCGGTGCGGTTGAGGTTGTCCGTGGAGAGCATCCAGAGGGTGACGACCTCGACGTCCGTCTCGGAGCACCAGCCGAGCAGCTCCTGGATCTTGTCGGCACCGGCCTGGTGCCCCTGCTCCGGCGTGCCGCCCGAGGCACGGGCCCATCGTCTGTTGCCGTCCAGGATGACGCCGATGTGCTTGGGCACCTGATCGTGGTCGAGACGGTCCTCCACCCGGCGCGCATAGAGCTTGTACACCAGGTCGCGCAGCTTCATGGGAATGGCCAGCCCCTCCGTGCCGAGTCGGGAATTCCGAGAGCTTACTGCCGCTCGGCCGGGCGTACGAAGTCGGGCCGGTCAGAGGCCGATGAGAGGATTTGGCATATGACGCAGCACGTACCATTCCCCTCGCCCTTCCCCTCCCGCCCCTCGACGAGCCTCCACCGGGCCGACGACGCGCGGTACGACGCGATGGAGTACCGGCGCACCGGGCGGTCCGGGCTGAAGCTGCCCGCGATCTCGCTGGGGCTGTGGCACAACTTCGGTGACGACCGCGCGCTGGAGACCCAGCGGGCCATCCTGCGCCGCGCCTTCGACCTCGGCATCACCCACTTCGACCTGGCCAACAACTACGGACCGCCGCCCGGCTCCGCCGAGCTGAACTTCGGCAAGCTGCTCCACCAGGACTTCCTGCCGTACCGGGACGAACTGGTCATCTCGACCAAGGCCGGGTACGACATGAACCCGGGCCCGTACGGCGAGTGGGGCTCGCGGAAGTACCTGCTCTCCTCGCTCGACGCCTCGCTGCGCCGGATGGGCCTCGACTACGTCGACATCTTCTACTCGCACCGCTTCGACCCGGACACCCCGCTGGAGGAGACGATGGGGGCGCTCGCCTCCGCCGTCCACCAGGGAAAGGCGCTCTACGCCGGGATCTCCTCGTACAACGCGGCCCGTACCCGCGAGGCGGCCGGGCTGCTGCGCGAGATGGGCGTGCCGCTCCTGATCCACCAGCCCTCCTACTCGATGATCAACCGCTGGACCGAGGAGGACGGGCTGCTCGACGCGCTGGAGGAGGTCGGCGCGGGCTGCATCTCCTTCGCGCCTCTGGCCCAGGGCATGCTCACGGACAAGTACCTCTCCGGCATCCCGGAGGGCTCGCGCGCCTCGCAGGGCAAGTCGCTGGACCCGGGGCTGCTGACCGACGAGGTCGTGCGCCGCCTGGGCGGGCTGAACGCGCTCGCGGAGCGGCGCGGCCAGTCGCTGGCGCAGATGGCGCTGCGCTGGGTGCTGCGCGACCCGCGGATGACGTCGGCGCTGATCGGCGCGAGCAGCGTGCGGCAGCTGGAGGCGAACGTCGAGGCGCTGCGCGCGGCACCGCTCGGCGACGACGAGCTGGCCGAGATCGACGCGCTCGCGGTCTCGGAGCCCGGGGCCAACATCTGGGCGGCCAGCAGCGCCGGTTGACCGTCGGCTCGACCGTCGGCGGCACCCCCGCCGGAAAGAAAAGCGGGCCGGTCCGTGGGGGGATACGGACCGGCCCGAGGGGGGGTTTCCACCATAGCCCCTCAGGGGCGATGCTCAGCGCATCAACAACCGTGTCGGTCAAGCGGATCCACCGGGGCTCAGGCGGCCAGCCCGCCCAGCGCGACCCCCGCCAGAGCCCCGAGCACCATGAAAGGCCCGAAGGCCAGGGCCGTACGGCGACCGGCCCGCCGGGCCAGTATCAGCGCGACGCCATAGACGGCCCCCACCAGAAAGCCCAGGAAGGCTCCAGCAAACAACACATCCCAGCCGTACCACCCAAGAGCTACCCCGAGCGCGAGCGCCAGCTTGACGTCGCCGAAACCGACCGCGCGGGGGCTGATAACAAAGAGGACAAAATACGCGCCGGACAGCACGATGCCCCCCATCCAGGCCCGCGCCCAGCTCCCCTCCGCGCCCGGCAGCAGCGCCGCCAGCCCCAGCAGGGCGATCGCCCCGACGGCGAGCGGCAGGGTCAGCACGTCGGGCAGCCGGTTCACCCGCCGGTCCACGACGGAGAGCAGCAGCCCGAAGGGGACCATCAGCAGCCATACGGCGAGCTCGGGGCTCGCCCCTACGGCCGCCGCGAGCCCGGCAGAGACGAGTGCGCCCGTGACGGCGAGTGCCCCGCCCCCGCTCCCGTGCGCCCCGGCGTGCCCGTCGCCCCCGGCGCGCTCGCCGTACCCTCCGCGCTCCGCCTCGCAGCGGGCAGGCCCGACCCACGCCCGTACGCGCCCCTGCTCCGCGTAGGCGTGCCCGTCGGGACAGACCTCACGCCATGGCTCCTCGGGCTCGACGGACAGCCGGTACACGGCACGGGGCAGCAGCGCTCCGACGACGGCGCCGTACGCGCCGGCGCCCGCAATCAGTACCCACGGCAGCAACACACGGTGAGCCTACGCTCCCCGGGGGGCCACCCCGTCAGGGGCGCAGCCCCGTAAGCGACGGTGCCCCTTCAGGGGCGCGGGGAACTGCGCGCCCGGCCACGACGCACCTGCGGGCTGCGACGCACCTTCAGGGGCACCCCGTTCCCAGCGCCTGGACAGGGGCTGCCCCGTGAGGTGCGTCGCAGTCCGCCGCTGCGCGGTGGCTTGTCGCGCAGTTCCCCGCGCCCCCGAGGGGGCGCCCTCTACTCGACAGGGCGGGGCTCGGTGCCCCGGAAGATTCGGCGGTACGCCTGTGGGGTGGTGTCGAGGCGCCGCAGGAAGTGGTGGCGGAGGCCCGCCGCGTTGCCGAACCCGGCACGGGCGGCGAGCGCGTCGACCGTGAGGTCGGTCTCCTCCAGCAGGTGCTGCGCGAGCAGCAGCCGCTGGCCGAGCATCCACTGGTACGGCGTCGTGCCGGTCTCCTGGAGGAAGCGGCGCGCGAACGTACGGGGTGCCATGTGGGCGCGGGCCGCGAGCCGCTCGACGGTGACGTCCTCGTCGAGATGCCGCTGCATCCAGCTGAGGGCCGCACCGATCGCGTCGTCCTCCCGCACCGGCGGCAGGGGGTGCTCGATGTACTGGGCCTGGCCGCCCTCGCGGTGCGGCGGGACGACCATGCGGCGCGCGATGGCGTTGGCCACCCGGTTGCCCTGCTCCTTGCGGACCAGGTGCAGGCAGGCGTCGATGCCCGCGGCCGTACCGGCGGAGGTGATGACCGGGTCGGCGTCGACGTAGAGCACGCCGGGCTCGATGAGCGCCCCGGGGTGACGGCGGGAGAGGGTGTCGGTGTAGCGCCAGTGCGTGGTGCAGCGGCGCCCGTCGAGCAGCCCGGCGGCGCCCAGCACGAACGCGCCGGAGCAGACGCCCAGCACCCGCGCGCCCCGCGCGACGGCGGCGCGGAGGGCGTCCAGCAGGTCGGCGGGGAAGTCGCGTTCGATGTAGTCCTGGCCCGCGGGGACGGCGATGAGGTCGGCCTCCGCGAGCCGTTCGAGGCCGTGCGGGGTGTCCATCGTGAAGCCGGGGTGGGCGCGGATGGGCGGGGGTTCGGCGGCGGCTAGCGCGAAGTCGTACACCGGCAGCCCCTGTTCGCTGCGGTCCATGCCGAACACCTCGCAGACGACGCCCAGTTCGAAGGCGTTCACGCCATGGGTGAGGACGGTCACCACGTTCGTCAGCATGCCGCCAGTGTGGCAGTAATTCGATGCCGGGCGACAGTCCTGCCACTGCCGCGGCGGGGCCGTGGGCGCGAGGCTTGAAGCATGCAGAACGCACTCGAAACCACCCTCAATGTCCTCATCTCCCTCACCCTGCTGGCCCTTCTGCTCGGCCCCGAGATCGTCGGCCACCTCCGCGAGCGCCGTATCGACCGCCAACTCCGGGATGCGGAACGGGGAATCCGGCCCTCGGAGGGAACACTCCCGGACAAGGCCCCGAAGAGCCCGAAGGCGGGGATTGCGGTGCATCTCACACCGGTCGCGAAGAGGCCCGGATGCCGTGACGACGACACCTGCACCGCAGCCTGACCAGGGGAACCAGACGCCCCGTAATCCCCCGGCCGTTGTCAGTGGGGGGCCGTACTGTAGGGGGCATGGAACCGACTTCCTCCGTGCCGCCCGCGTCCGCGTCCGCGGCGAACGAGGCCATCCGGGAGTTCGTCGCGGGCCGTACCGACTGGCCGAAGGACGCGCTCGCCGAGCTCGACCGGCTGCGCGCCGAGTGGCGCCGCGCCGTGCGCGCCGAAATAGTCAGGGCCGCCTGAGCCGTAGCCATAGGGGCTCGGTCGCGAACGGGCAAGAGGCGTAGACCTTTTGTCCTGCAGGGGTCTCGTCAGTCGCCCCTTGATCCGGAAACATGTTCCCGGTGAAGAAGCTGCTGGAGATGTGGCGCGGGCGTGGCGGGCAAGGCGGCCAAGGGGACCCCGAAGAGCCGGGCGACCAGGCCGAGTTCGACGGCCCCGAGGAGCGGGCGCGGCGCGGGCGCTGGCGGCTGGTGGTCGCCGGGGCGCTCTTCGCGACGCTCATCCTGCCCAAGGTCATCAGCTCCGCGAGCTACACGGATCCGGCGCTCGCCCAGCCCTCCCCCAGCGGCTCGGCGTCCACCGTCCCGGCCTATCCGTCCTCGGGCCCGACGCGCGGCCCGACCGTCTCCCCCAGCCTCCCTTCTCTCCCGACGACCGCGCCCTCGTCCTCCCCGTCCTCGGACTCCGGCTCCGGCATGCCGAGCCCGCCGACGAACGCGGCGCCCTCTCCCACTCGTACCGGCGGCGCCTCCGGCGAGGACTCGGCGGCGGCCGCCTTCCGCGGGGTCCGCGCGGGCCAGTGCCTCACCGTGCACAGCACCGGCAAGGGCTGGAGCCGCGAGGCGCCGACGAAGGGCGCGCGGGTCGGCTGCGGCAGCGAACGGGCGTACGTCCGGGTGACCGCCGTCCGCGACGACCGCGCCTCCTGCCCCGACGGCAACGGCCGTGGCGCGTGGGCCTCTTCGGACCGGGGCGGCGGCCGTACGGTCGCGCTCTGCCTCACCCGGCAGTTCCGCGTCGACGAGTGCCTGCTCGCCGAGGGCGGCGGCGGGGAGATGCGGGCCGCGCTGATGTCGGCGCCCGCGTGCGGGGGCAAGCCCTCGAAGCCGTACGACAGGGTGCTGCGGATCACCAGCATCCACGCCAAGGACGGCGGTGCGCCCAAGGGGCTGTGCACGCGGGGCGACGGGGACCGCGAGCGGTACTGGACCTGGCGCGTGGACGGCGGGCGCTACACGCTCTGCGCGCGGGAGGCGTGACCCCCGCCAGAGGTCAATCCGCTGCCGTGTCGCGGGCGTTGCGCCGGGTCGCCGCCACCATCGCGACACCGCCCAGCACCAGCGCGAACGGCAGCGCGAATCCCGCCAGCGCGAAGTAGGGGATGCCCGCGAGGACCAGGACCACGCAGTACGCCGCGCCCAGCAGCGAGAGCACGCACTGCGTCCGGGGCGGCCCGTCCCTGTTGAACCGCACGACCAGCGCCGCGCACACGGCCGCCCACAGCGCGGCGCGGGGCTCGTGGAGCGTCAGCGCGTCGGCGGCGTCCGCCGCGAACCGGTACCAGCCCTGGTCGCCCAGCGAGTCCTGGAGGCGGGGGAAGTCCTCGGCGTACGACGGCAGTTCAGCGCCCGCGCGCACCTTCTCGCCGAGCGCGGCCACGTCCTCCCGTACGAACTCGCTGACGAGCAGCAGCGCCGCGCCGAGCGCCTGGGCGACGCCCGCCGCCCAGCCGATCGCCCACCGCCGGACTGCGGGAAGCGGCGCCGTGACGTCCGCCCCGCCCGCCGACTGGTCCGTCGGCCGGTCTGTCGGCCGGTCCGTCGGCCGTTCAGCCGCCCCGCCCGTCGACTGGCCCGCCGATGCGTCCGCCGACCCGCCCGCCGTCCGGTCCGCCGACCGGTCCTTCGGCTCGCCCGCCGACCCGCCCGCCGATCCGTCTTCCGTCTCCACGACCGTCGCCTCCGCCACGTCCCCATCCTTTGCCACGCCCACCCGCCCCCAACCCCCTGAGCCTCACCCTCTGTTAATGATCACCCCAAATCCATGCGGGGTCGAGGCGTGCGCGCGACGCGGATACGCTCCCGGGCATGGCCGACCCCCTCAGCAAGCTCCTGCCGTACGGCATCGGCGGGCTGGCGGTGCTCGCGATCGTGCTGTTCCTCGCGAACGCGTACTTCGCCGAGCTGGCCAAGGGCCTCGCGGGCCGTACGCCGGACGCCGTACTGCGCCTGCTGCGGCGGCAACGCCGGGTCGGCGGACGCCAGTTGCGCCGGTACCGCGCCCGTGCGATCGACCGCCACCGCCGCCATCAGCTCGGCCTCATCGAGGACGACACCGTCGACATCCGCCAGATCTACGTGCCGCTGCGCTGCGCCGATACGGGCGACGAGCTGGCCCCGACGGTGCGTGCCGCGCAGCGGTGCGTGGTGCTGGGGGCGCCGGGGGCCGGGAAATCCCTGCTCCTGAAGAGCGCGATCCTCGACTGGGCGGCCGAGGAGGAGGACGACCAGGGCATCCCCGTCCTGCTCGATCTGCACCGCTGCAACAGCTCGGACGCCTCGTTCGAGGAGATGGTCGCCGAGCAGTTCGAGTGGGGGCAGGTGCAGAACGCGGCGACGTACGCGCGCAACGCCCTCGACGGCGGCCAGCTGCGGATCTTCTTCGACGGCCTGGACGAGGTCGCCCCCGCCGAGCTGGAGAAGGTCGTCGGCAAGCTGAAGGACTTCGGCTCCCGCTACCCCGACTGCCAGATGACGGTCACCTGCCGCGCCGCCTCCTGGACGGGTCAGCTCACACCGGACTTCTCGCGGGTGCTGCGCGTCGCGGAGTTCGACGACCCGTCCGTACGGGTGTTCCTGCGCCGTTGGCATGCGCTGGGCCCCGCGAGCCGGTTGACCGGAGTCGAACAGGTCCTCTCCGCGCTCCGCGCCAACCCCGAGCTGATGCGGCTCGCGCGCAGTCCGCTGATGCTCACGATCATCGCCTGGCTCCAGTCCGAGACCCGCGCGGAGGAGGTGGGCCCCCTCCCCCACTCGCGCGCCGCCTTCTACCGCCTCGCGATCGAGCACCTGCTCGACCGGGACCGGCGCCTCAACAGGGGCGTCGCGCTGGGCCGTTACCACGCGCAGCGCAAGCTCATCGCCCTCCAGCGGATCGCGCTCACGCTCCAGGAGACGTACGCGACGCGCAGCGACCGCCTCGTCATCGACCGCGCCGCGCTCGACCGGGTGCTGACGGAGATCCTCCCGAACTGCAACCTTTCCGAGGCCGACCGCGATCCGTTCTTCGAGGAGATCGTCCAGCGCAGCCAGCTGATGATCGCCGTCGACAGCATCGGCAACCGCTTCAGCTTCCCGCACCTGACCCTCCAGGAGTTCCTCGCCGCCCAGGCCCTCCACGACCAGCCGGACCGACTGCTCCGCAACTACCGCGCGGACCCTGCCGGGTGGCGGGAGACCGTGAGGATGTGGTGCGCGGTCGCGAGCGTCGACTGCACGGGGGTGGTGCGTGAGCTGTGGGAGGGCGGCAGTCCGGAGGGGCGCGAGCTGGCGCTCGCGTGCCTGGGGGACGCCGTGCATGTGGACTCGGGGCTGGCGGACGGGATCGTGGAGAGGGGTCTGGAGGAGTTCCGGGGAGGAGGGAACGGAACCGTCCGGTTCGATTCCGCTCTCGCGGCGCTTGCGGCGAGCCCCACGCCGCGCGGGGAGCGGGTGCGCGAGGAACTCATCGCGATACTCGAACCGTCCAGCTCGTCGATCGACCTGCTGCAGGTACGGGCCCCGACCGCCCTCGCGCTCTCGGGCCACGTCGACGCGGCCGAGGCGCTGGCACGTTGCGCCGAGGAACGCGGCGGAGACGGGGAACCGTACGCCCGCATGCTGCTCCTCACGGGCGAGGTCGCGATCCCCGCCGTCGGACAGGCGGCCGGACCCGGTGAGCAGGTCTGGGCCGTCGATCTGCTGGCCGAACTGGTCATGGACGACGCGATGGAGGCCGTGAAACCGCTCGTCGGCGCCCTCGTGTACGACGGTCCCTCGGCGTGCCGCGCCGCCTGGCGACTGGCCTCGCTGATCGACGACCCGGCGGTGGAGGAGACGATCGGCAAGCTGCCGGTGCCGGATTGGCCAGGCCACAACGACGATTCCTTCGACTGGATCTGGGAGCCCTTCGCCGCCGGGCCGGTGTCCCCACTACCGCGCATCGTCGGGCGCGTCGTCCGGCTGATGGGGGCCGAGCCCGAGGCCGACGCGTGGCTCCATTGGAGCGGCGAGCTGCCCCCACGCCCGAGCGACGCTGCCCTGCGCGAGGCGGCACGCGGCATCGACACCGTCTCACCACGGATCGCGATCCCGGTGATTGGGACCGATATGGATCGGCGGTACCAAGCGGAACTCCATGAGGGGGCCCTCGCGGAGGTACGGGGCGACCGGCGCCGTCGGCTCCGCGCCCTGGTCCGGCCCGGGCACTCCCTGTCAGAGACTCTGCTGAGCCAGCATCTCCGCGGCTTCGAGAGCGTCCCCGCTCTGCGCGACGCCGTCCTCACCGTCCACGGAGGGCGCACTCTCACCCCGCACCGGCTCCTCCTCGACCGTCTGCCCGAACAGGTGCAGGCACATGTCCTGGCGGACTTCTACGGGGACCTGCCGGGCCCGCCGGTCCACGATCCGAGCGCCTGGGCCTCCGTGAACCAGCCTCCTCCCTCCGACCCAGCGCGCTTCCGGATCACCGCGTTCCTGCTGTTCGTCGTGGGCGTCGTGCTTCCCGTGGGCGTTCCCGGCGTGTGGTCCGGGCTCACGGACCCCTGGGGCCCGGAGTGGTGGGCCTGGGTGGCCGGGCCGTCGCTGGCCCTGGGGGCGGTGCTGAAGGTCTGCTCGTACGCGACATGGTTCCCGATCGGCCCGTACGTCCTCTGGGACACCCTTGACGACATCGCGCCCTGGCTCGTCGCACTGCCCGGCCTCGCGTACGTCTCAATGGCTGGATTCTCGGCGCTCGCGGCGGAGTTCACCTGGCCCTGGACCGCTGGTTGGCTGCTGATGACGGGCGTGCCGGCCTGGGTGGTGAACAGACTCGCTCACCGCCGAGAGCGGGCGATCGACAATCCCTTCCGCCGTTGCCTCCAGGCCGTCGAGGACAGCCGCTGACCGCAAGGCCCCGTACCGTCGTCCCCATGCCAACGGAAATCGCCTGGTCCGACGCCAACGCCCGCCGTCTCGCCCGGAACGGGCTCACCGAACCCGCCCCCGCGCAGAACGTGTCGCCCGCCGACGTCGCCGCCGACATCCTCGGCGCGCACGCGCAGGTGATGTCCGCCGGAGAGGTGTCGCTCGCGATGCGGATCGACGGGGCGACGCGTACGGACGTGCAGGACGCGCTCTGGAACGCGCACACGCTCGTGAAGACCCACGGCCCGCGCGGCACCGTGCACCTGCTGGCCACCCGCGATCTG
The DNA here is from genome assembly GCF_043202595.1 of Streptomyces sp. NPDC048172. Lineage (NCBI taxonomy): Bacteria > Bacillati > Actinomycetota > Actinomycetes > Kitasatosporales > Streptomycetaceae > Streptomyces > Streptomyces sp. NPDC048172. The sequence goes on along the minus strand of NZ_JBIDAT010000001.1, from coordinate 730,614 downwards.
CCGATGTGGACGGGCGCGCTGTCCGGGATCCCGCGCCGGGCCGGGGCGCCGACGAAGGGGAAGGACGGGCGTCCGGTGCTCACCCCCGAGCAGGAGTCCGAGGTCGTGGAGGGGATCGGGAAGGCCCTGGCCGAGGACGAGTTGACGGTGGACGAGCTGACCGAGGCGCTGGCCGGGATCGTGGGGAGCTGGGCGGCGGACCCGGTGATGGACGCGTTCCAGACGCACTGGCCGCGCTGGCGCGCCGCCACGCACGTCGCGGCCCACACGGGGGCGCTCTGTTTCGGGCACAACCGGGGCCGCAAGGTCACGTACACCAACCCGCACCGCTGGCTGCCCGGCTTCCGGCCGCTGCCCGCCGAGGAGGCGCACGCCGCGCTCGTCACCCGTTATCTGCGGGCGTACGGACCGGCCGCGCCCGCGCACTTCGCCAAGTGGCTCGCGGCCCCGGCGGGCTGGGCGACTGAGCTCTTCGCCGCCTTGGAAGGCGGGGGCGCGCTGGAGCGGGTGACGCTGGAGGGCGCGGACGCGTGGCGCGTGACCGGGGATGACGGCAGGGAAGAGGGAACGGCGCCGCCCGCTCCGCGCGTACGGCTGCTGCCCTACTTCGACGCGTTCGGCATCGCGAGCCACCCGCGCCCCCTGCTCTTCCCCGGCCGGGCCTACGAGCGTGCCCTCGCGGGCGGCCAGGCGGGCAACTATCCGCTGCTGCTCCTCGACGGCGTCGTCGGCGGCGTCTGGCACCAGCGGCGGTCCGGGCGGCGGATCCAGGTGACCGTCGAGCCCCTGGACACGCTGAAGCCGCTGGACGCGGAGCAGCACGCGGCGCTCGAAGCGGAGGTCGCGCGGCTCGGGCGGATCCTGGACGGGCGCCCCGAGCTGACGGTCGGGACGGTGACGGTGGGTGCGCACGCGTAACGCGCGATCCGGCGTTTTGCCTCAGAGGCAAAAACTTTGCCTCTGAGGTCAGGTACGTGCCTTAATCGAGAGCATGAACCAGTACGCGCCACAGATGCGGCGCATGCGGCAGCGTGGCGGGCTCACCCTGGAGGCCGCCGCGCAGCGCGCCGGTCTCTCGCCCGCGCACCTGTCCCGCCTGGAGACGGGGAAGCGCCAGCCCTCGCTGCCGCTCCTCCTCACCCTCGCACGTGTCTACGGTACGACCGTCGGCGAGCTGCTCGGCGAGAGCCCTGCCGTTCCGAACCCGGTGGTGCGCGGCGAGGAGATGGAACCGGTGGACGCGGGCGGCTGGCGCTACCGGCAGGCGGGCCTCGCGGGCCGGGCCATGCAGGCCCTCCGCATCCATGTGCCGCGCGGCCCGCAGGGCGATCTCGTACGGGTCCATCCCGGCGAGGAGTGGCTCTACGTCGAGAGCGGCGCCCTGCGCCTCACCCTGGGTGAGGCCGAGGAGATCCTGCACCCCGGGGACTCGGCGCACTTCGACTCGCTCACCCCGCACCGTCTGGAGTCCGCCTCACCCGGGGGGACGGACCTGCTCTTCGTCCACACCCTGCTCCAGAGCCCCGCTTCCGACCTCTGCATCCACGCAGCCCCCAGGGGAGGCCGACACCCATGACCAAGGCCAGGGACAAGAGCAAGGACAAGCCCAGGGACGACACCGGCGCCGAGCGCGGCGAAGGCCGCTTTCCGCGCGGCCTCGCGCTCCGCCTCTTCGCCTATCTGATCGCGGGCCACCTGCTGGCGGCCTTCCTCTACCTGCTCTTCGAGGTCGGCGGCGGCAAGTAACCGGCGGCCAGCGCGGGCGGCAGTCGGCAGTCGGCAGTCGAAAAGCGGTGGGTGAGGGACCGGCCGTCGCCCTACGGTGGGCCCATGAGACTGACGGTGCTCGGCGGTTCCGGCGCGTGGCCCACCGCCGACCAGGGATGCGGCGGTTTCCTCGTCGAGCACGACGGCTTCCGCCTCCTGATCGACCCCGGATACGCCACCTTCTCCCGCCTGCTGGCCTCCGGCCACTCCGCCCACGCGGTCGACGCCGTCCTCGTCAGCCACGGCCACCCGGACCACTGCGCCGACCTCAACCCGCTGCTGCGCGCACGCCAGTTGGCCGACGCACCAGCCCCGCCGCTGCCCCTCCACGCCCCGCGCGGCGCGCTCGACGCGGTCCTCGCGCTCGACAAGCGGAGCATGCTGGCGGGGTCGTACCGCCTCCACGAGTTCTGGCCGGAGCAGGGTGGCACGTGCTTCGAGATCGGTCCGTTCCGCGTGGAGGCCTCGCTCCTTCCGCACTTCGTGCCGAACGCGGGCCTCCGCCTCACCGCGCCGGACGGCACCGTCCTCGCGTACACCGGCGACACCGGCCCGAGCCCGGACGTCGCCCGCCTCGCGCGCGACGCGGACCTGTTCCTGTGCGAGGCGACGTACGTCCACGAGGTCCCGGACCCGGGCGACGCGCCGTACCTCCTCACGGCGGCGCTCGCGGGTACGTACGCGGAGCGCGCGGGCGCCCGTGAGCTCCTCCTCACCCACCTCTGGCCGGGCACGGCCCCCGCCGCCGCGCTGGCCTCGGCGGCCGTCCGCTTCGGGGGCCCGACCCGGGTGACGGCACCGGGCCTGACCGTAGAAGCGGGAGGCGGAAAATGATCACTTGGCACCGCGTCACCGAGGACGACTTCCCTCTCCTGCGAGGCTGGCTCGCGCAGCCGCACGTGGCCCGCTGGTGGAACCACGAGGTCTCCCCCGAGGCCGTCGCCCGGGACTTCGGGCCCGCCGCGCGCGGCGAGGAGCCCTCGGAGGATCTGCTGGCCCACCTGGACGGCGAGCCGGTCGGCCTGCTTCAGCGCTGCCGACTGGCCGACTACCCCGACTACCTGGCGGAGCTGACCGCCGTCACGGACGTGCCGGACGGCACGATGACGATCGACTACCTGATCGGCACCCCCGAGCTGACCGGCCAGGGCCTGGGCCCCCGCCTCATCCGCTCGGCCCTCACCGCCCTCTGGACGGACCACCCCGCCGCCCCCAGCGCCCTGGTCCCCGTACCGACCCCCAACCGGCGCTCCTGGCGCGCCCTGGAGAAGGCGGGCCTGCGCCGGGTCGCCGAAGGCGACCTGGAACCGGACAACCCCCGCGACGGCCGAGCCCACTACATCTACCGAGCGGACCGCCCGTAGTCCACGTAGGCCCGTGCCCCCGCGCGCGGCAGTACGGCCCACATCCGCGTACCGCCACCGGGCGCGAGCGCGTCGCCGTACCCCCACTCGCCCCCGCACGCGTCCACGACGCAGCCGAGCACGCGCAGCGCGTCCTCCCGACGCCCGTCGCAGGCGGACGCGAGCCGCGGGTTGCGGTGCGGCTGATGTCCGTCGTGCAGGATCACCCACAGCTCCTCGTCCCGGTACCGGAGGAAGAGCCTGAGGTCACCGGGCCCGAACCTGCTTCCGCACGCGGCGAGTTCGCCGACGGCCTGCAGCGAGGGCTCAGCCATGTCGCCGAGCCGGTGCGCGTCGAGCACGACCCTGGCCGCGGCCCGCGCGACGGCGGGGCTCGCCAGCGCGCCGGGGAGTGTGAAGCCGTACGAGAGCGTCTCCGGCGCGGGAGCGGACGTATCAGCGCCGGACGAGCAGGCTTGCGCTCCCGCGCCGGAACAGAGGAGTGAGGTGACCAGGGACATGGCGGACTCCCGAATGATGCGATGCGCGTAGCAGTGGCGTTACCCACTGTAGCGACATGATTGGTTAATTTGCCACATCGATATGGCAAGTTGACCCCCGCTCACCGCACTCGTCTCCGGGCACGGCAGACTTCTGCAGACTGACTGCGGGGAGGAACGACCATGGCTCCGAGGACATCTCCGACCGAGCGCCAGCGGAGGCTCGGCAGCGAGGTGCGCAAGATGCGCGTATCAGCGGGCATGAGCGCCGAGACCGCCGCCGGACTGCTCGGGGTGGACCGGGCGAAGATCTCCAACATCGAGAACGGCATCCGCACCATCAGCCCCGAGCGGCTCCGCACCCTGGCCTGCAACTGCGCCCTCGGCGACGACGCGTACCTGGAAGCCCTTACGGCCATGGCCCGTCCCGCCAAGCGCGGCTGGTGGGAGCGTTATCGCGGCAGCCTCTCCGGGGCGCTGCTGGACATCGCGGAACTGGAATCGACCGCGCCCCGGATGCGCAGTGCACACGCCGTACACATCCCGGGGATACTGCAGACGAGCGACCAGGCCGCGGCCGTGTTCCGCGTCGTCGTCCCCAAGCTCTCCGAGCAGGAGACCGGACTTCGGCTCGCCTTCCGTATGGAACGCCAACAGATCCTGGAGGGCGATGACCCGCCCGCGTACGTCGGCCTCGTGCACGAAGCGGCGCTACGCATGCAGTTCGGCGGGCGCGGAACCGCCGCCCGGCAACTTCAGCACCTGCTCGCCCTGTCGGAGCGGCCCAACATCACCCTGCTGGCCATCCCGTTCAGCGCCGGGGCTTTCCCCGGCTCGGGACAGACCGTCAACTACATGGAGGGACCTGTGCGGCAACTCGACACCGTGGAGGTCGACTGCTCGCACGGGGCTGAGTTCCTCTCCGGAGAAGCACAGTTGAGCAAGTACCGCGCACACCTCGACTGGATGGAGGACATCGCACTCTCGCCCCAGGAGTCACGCGACTTCATCCGCCGTATCGCGAACGAACTGTGAGGAGATCACCATGCCCGACATCACCTGGGAATCCCCCTTCTGCGGCGAAGGCGCAAGCTGCTTCAGGCTGGGCACGGACGAGGACGGCAACGCGTACATCTCCGTGGCGGGCAGCGAGGACGTCTACGTGACGGACAGCCGGGACGCCCTGCGTGCCCTGATCCGCGACATCAAGGCAGGCAAGGCGGACCATCTGCTCTGACTCAGTCGCGGACGATGGACTGGATCTCCTTCACGGTCACCGCCGTCTCGCTCTGCGACTCCCCGTCCGGCATCGCCGGGTCCTGCGGCGCTCCGTCCGGGCTCTCGCCCTCGGACCAGGTGACCTTCCAGGTCAGATAGGCCTTGAGGGCATAGGTGCCGTCGCCCGACGAACGGCGGTACGTGATGTTGCAGTCCGCGCCCTTGCTGTCCACCGCGTAACCGGCGCCGCGCTTGCCCAGGTCGTATGTGCACGAGGCGGGCTTCGCGTCCTCGGTCCCCGCCTCCAAGCGCAGCTTGACCGGCGTCGCGACGGTGGTGGCCGCGATGTCGAGGCCCATCCCCTTCAGGCTCGCGGTGACCCAGACGCGGTCCAGCTTCTTCGCGAAGGCGGCATGCGTCTCCAGGTTCACGACCTGCTTGCCGGGTGAGGGGCTGAGCTTCAGGTCGGGCGGCGGCAGCTTCGTCTGGCGGTAGGCGAGCCCGGCCAGGATCTCCGGGTCGATCACGGGCAGATCGGCGGGGGCGGGGTCGTCGGGCCCGATGAACTGGAAGGCGTCGCCCTCGAAGCAGGAGTCGGGCGCCTCGCCCGTACGTTTGTCGTCGTAGACCCGCCAGTACCACTTGCCCTTGTCGCCCTTGTGGAAGTCCCCGTAGTGGTCCCGCATCCCGTTTCCGGTGCCCTCGTCCCCGGTGCCGTGGTCGATGCGGGCGGCGAAGCTCTCGAATTCCCCCGCCGTGAACTTCGGCTCGTACCAGCAGGCGGGCGGCTCCCACGCGGCGCCGGGCGGCGCGGCCATCGCCGCCCCGCCCGCCGGGACGTTGACCTTCTTGTACTGGACCATCGAAGAGACGGAGTCGTTTCCGGGTTCGTCGGGGGCAGGCGTGGCGGGCGGTACCTTCTTGCCCCGGTCCGCCTCGGCGGGCCCGGTACCGGCCGCCAGAAGACCGGCGATCAGTAACCCGCAGACGACCCCGTGGCGCGGTGCTATTCGGCGCATTGCTTGGCCCCCTCCTTCCCTGCTGTCCGAACGATCTGCCACGTACCTCCAGAGCCCCTCTTCATCCGGTCCTGGATGCTGACGAAATCGTCGGGACCTGGCTTGGTGCGCTTCACCTTGTCCGTCTTGATGTCCTTGTCGAACGCGTGACGGTCGCTCTCGCAGTACTGGACTGTTGCCGACTTGCCGCCGCTCAGCAGCGTCACCTTGCGGTTGTAGTAGTGCACGGTGCCGGTACTGGTGACGCCGCCCTCCCGGTAATCCGTGATGCTGCTGCGCCACTGCACATCGGCGTCTCCGATGACGTACTTCTTCATGATCGACAGGTCGGGCTTCTCATGGACGAAACCCATCTCGATCGCCTGCAGCGCGTACCCGTGATCGCGCAGCACCGTGTCCTTGGTCTTGTCGCCGGTCGTGTCGGCATCGATCTTCACGCGGAAATCCTTCGGGAAGTCGAACTCCGGCGCACCCGGCGCCTCCGCCCCCGCCGACTCACTCGCACTCGGCGAAGCATCGCTCTTCGAGCCCGCCTTCTTCCCCGCGCCCTCGATGTCGTCGGAGGACTTCCCGTCTCCCCCGTCGCTGCCGCACGCCCCGAGCAGCAGCGAGGCGCTGAGGACCACGGCCCCGACAATGAACTGACGGCTGGATCGCTTGCTCATGGTGCGGAACTCCCGGGAGTGGAATCGGTCACGAGCGACGGGCGCTTACGTGTACATGACCGCCGCGCAGCGTTCGTCAGCGTAGCGAACCCGTCACTCTCGCAACACCGGAATCCGTCCCTCTCCTCGCCCCAAGGCGCCACGCACAGTGATCCCGTACCGCGTCCGCAGCCGCCACAGCTCCCACACGGACAGCGCCGTCACCGAGAGCGGCGGTACGACGAGGAACACCCCGCGTACGACGGCGGGGGCGACCACCGGTGCGTCGTCGAAGAGCTGGAAGACGAACATCGCCCAGACCAGGACCGGGGAGACCAGCGGCGGCAGGACCTCGTGCACGTCCGCCGTACGGAAGACGTAGTGCACGGCGAGGAGCGCCCCCGCGATGCCGAACGGGATCGTGAAGAGGAACACGGGCACGACGAGGATCGACGCCGCACCGAAGCCGCTCACGCCACCGGAGATCATGAACACGAAGACGGCTCCGGTCCCGAAGAACGTCCCCATCGCGCGGAGCGGTTCGTGGACCCGCCCCCGGTAGACGCGCCGCAACGGCGGCCGCGCGCACAGCACGAACACCGTCATCGCGACCGGCCCCGCCACGATCAGCACCCCCGCGCTGAGGATGACCTCCCCCAGCTTGCCGATGAAGACGGCGGACGCCTCCTCCCGCAGCGGGTACGCGTAGAGCAGCCAGAGCGAGGCCAGAACCCCGATGGCCGTACGCGCGATCTGCGCCGTCTCGATGCCCGTATCCACCACGCGGTCCTCCCGCGCGGGCCGGAACATCCGGATCGCCAGGGTGAACGGGAGCGCGAGACAGCCGGTGCACCCGCGCGGGCGCGCCGTACGCGGGCGGGACGGGGTGCTCAAGTTCCCTCCAGGGCAGACGAGTCGGCAACATACCCCGCCGCACGACCCCGCCGCCCTGTGCAGTGGCTCTGTCAGTCTTCCTTCCGGGGGAAGGAGACCTCGACGCGCCTGTTCTTCTCGCGGCCCTCCTCCGTGCGGTTGTCCGCCACGGGGTAGTCCTCGCTGTAGCCGCGGACGTTGAAGCTCACGTCGGAGCCGAGGGCTGTCGCCAGCTCCGACTGGACCGCGGAGGCGCGCTTCTTCGAGAGCGTCTTGCCGTGCGCGTACGACCCGAGGTCGTCCGTGAAGCCGAAGACGTTGACCTGGTTCGCGTCCTGCTTCTTCGCCTCGTCCGCGATCGTCTTGATCCGCGCCTTCGCCCCCGCGTTCAGCTTCGGGCTGTCCTTGGGGAAGAGCACCTCCGCCTGGAGCGTGAACTTCGTCTTCTCCGTGCTGTCCTCGCGCCGCTCCTCACCGCCCAGGTCCTCGGTGACGAACTTGATGTCGAGCACCTTGGGCTCCGCGAGCTTCGCCCCGTCCGCGAGCTTCAGCCCGTCGGCGTCCGGATCCACCTTCGTGGCCGGCTTCGAGTCCCCGATGTTGTCCGGCGGCTCACTGAACCCCTTCTCCCCGGGCCCGGTCTCCCCCGGCAGGGACGGGGCTCCGCCGGTGGGGATGGTCGTCGGGTCGTCGGTGGGGAGGGGGGAGGGCGTGGGCAGCGTGGACGGCCGCGAGAGGGAAGGGCTCGGGGTGGGATCGTCCGCGTACGCGACGTCGGCGGTCACGCCGAGAACGAGCGCGGTCGACGCAGAGGTGTACGCGACGGTGCGCAGGAGACGCATCTCGTCACTCCCCCGAGATCGTGATGCTGGAGGCGGGGAGGTCCGCCATCTGGAAGTCGACCTTGTTGTTCCCCTCGGGGGGCGCCGGGAACTGCGCGTACCAGGTCTTTGTCTTTCCGGGGAAGAGCCCGCCCTTGAACGAGGTGCACAGGCACCGGCCCTCGGTGTCGCGCAGCACGTAGTAGCGCTTCTTCCCCTCCTTGTCGACCAGGCGGGCGGCCGCCATGGACGAGGGGTTGGCCTTGGCGACCTCCGTCTCGTCCGACTTCCACTCGACGCCGCTCCAGGCCCCGGTGCCGGTGTTCTTCACCTCTCCGGAGAGGGTGACGAACCCGCCCTCGTCCCGCTTGGCGGACGTGATCGTCAGCACGACCTTGTCGGCGCCCTTGAGCTCTGCCAGCGGCTCGCCACCGCTCCCGTCGTCGCCGGTCTGTTCGCCGCTGTCCTTGTCCTCGTTCTTCTGGCCGGAGGGTGCCGCGGACTTCTCACCGCCGTCGCCGCCGTCGTCACTGCTACAACCGACGACCGTGAGGACGAGGCCCGCTGTGATCGCCGCAGCGGCTGTTCCCCTGCGGCCCGTCATGGTGCGCCGAATGCTCATGTGTCGCTCGTCCTCTGTCGTCGTTGGCTCATCAGTCGACCAGCACCACGTCGAAGAGATCCGCGGGCTTGAGATCGAGGTCGTCGTCGTCCGGGTCGATCGTGAAGTCCTCGTCTTCACAGGTGATGTGGATCTCGTCCCCGCCGCCCTCGTCCTCATCGGGCTCGCAGAGGGGCTGGACCACGGCGTTGGCCTTCGCCTTGGCCTTCTTGTGGTCCGTGCCGGGAACGATCGTGTCGCCGGTGTCGAAGCGGGTCTCGATCTCCACGGTGTAGCCGTCGTCACCGTTGCGCTCGATCTGGTCGCAGCTCAGTACGTCCGCCCGGTTCTGGCCCGCGAAATGATCGGCCTCGCCGCAGCCGTCGCCCTCCAGGGGCGCGTCGCCCGCCAGCCATTCCTTCCACGCGTCGCCGTCGTCGAGGGCCTCCATGAAGCCGTCGAAGAGCTCGTCCCGGTCGTCCTGAGCGGCGCCGAGGGCTGCCGAATCGGCCGCGGACTGGCCGCCGTTGCGCACCGTGCTGGCCTGGGCAACTGCAAAGAAGGCGAATGCCAGAAAGAGCAGACCCGCCATCACCACGGCGTACATGATGAGGGTCTGCCCCTTGTCGTCGTACGGGGTCCGCCGACTGATCAGCCGCCCAGCACCTGGTTGACGGCGTTGAGGATCGCCGTCGAGATCAGCGCGTCCAGTCCCAGCGCACGGATCGCGATGATGATCCCCGCGACCAGGATCACGATGCCCGCGTACTCCGTCGCGCTCGCGCCCCGGTCGCCGTAACGGCCCCGCATGTGGGTCACCAGTCGGTCGCGCCAGCTCCGCATGCGCCTGGGATTCGGCATCGCGCTCTCCTCCGTACGTGGCTAAGACGGTGTCCCCCACGGGGTCCGCGGCGCGGGGTGCGGTACCGGTCGCCGGTGGGGGGCAGCCGGTACCGCTCTCGCTGCTGACGGGGGGAACGTACTTCTGGGTCGTACGGGCCCGCATGGGTCCACGGGCCCAACGGGAGGCCCAATTCCGGGGAATTCCGCGTCGGGGGTCACGTCGGGGGTCGCGTCGGGGGTCAGCCACGGCTGGTCGCGCCCCCTCCCGGTGCCGTGCCCAGCCAGCGGGCGATGGCCTCGCTCCGGCTGGACGCGTGCAGCTTGGTGAAGATGCGGTTGATGTGGTTCTTGACGGTCTTTTCGCTGATGAAACAGGTGGCGGCGATCTCGGAATTGGTCATGCCGGAGGCGATGAGATCCATGACTTCCACCTCCCTGTCGCTCAGACTGTCCGTCAGACCGTGCGCCACGCGGTGTTGCTGTCCGGATGCAGACTGTGCCACAACTCGTTGCGGCGGCGAAGAGGTACGGGAAATCCCGGACGGAATTACGGGGTTTGACGGCCGGAAATCGTCCGTCGCCGTGCCGAGGGATTCCGGTAGGGGGTACGAGGCCGTACGGGCGCGCGCCAGGTCGAGGACGGCGCGCGAGGCGGTCGCGGAGAAGGGGGCGCGGCCTGCCGCGACGTCGTGGACGGCGGTGGCCAGCTGGTCCGCGTCGAACTCGCCGTGGACGAGGTAGCCGCGGGCCCCCAGTCGTAAGGACTCGTGGACGATCGCGTCCTCGCGGCTGTACGTGAGCATCAGCACCGGTGCGAGTGCGACGAGGCGGGGTAGGGCCGAGATGCCGTCGACCCCCGGCATGCGGACGTCGAGGAGGACGACGTCGGGGCGGTGGGCCCACGTCACGTCGCACGCCCGCGCGCCGTCGGCCGCCTCCGCCACGACCGCGAGGTCGGCGCGCCCCTCCAGGAGGACGCCGAGCCCCGCCCGTACGACGGGGTTGTCGTCCACGACCACGATCCGGAGCGCGGTCGTGCCACGCGTGCTCTTCCGCATGGGCGCCGACTCCTCTCGACACGGCCGGGGTGGTGCGGGAGGGGAACGTGTGACCACGTGGTCACGTACCGTCCCTCACCATAGCGACGGGCGGGACGCCCAGGAACGGCCCGGGAACGGCGCCTTGCCGGGGCGGCGACTCCCGCCCCGTTCACGCACCGTTCCCTCTCGTATCCCGCTCCCACCACAGCCACCCTCTGAAACGCTCCAACCAGCCATTTTCCGTATCAGCTGGCGAGTTCGACGGCTAGACACGAACGTCTGTTCGAGGTTCACTCGATACATGGGGGAACGGCCGAGCAGCTCAGCGGAAGTGCTCGCGTCCGGGTCCGAGCGGCCCGGCATCGGGGAGCAGTGGCACGGATTATCGCGCCGGGTGCGCAGGGTGGTGGGCTGCGCGCTTGCCGTCGTCCTGCTGATGGCGCTCGGGAGTTACGCGTACGCGCAGCGGCCCGACCGGCCTCCGCCCTCGCCACCCGGCCCGCCCAGTCCCGCGAAGGCCGTGGAGATGTGGAGCACGGGCGTCGGGGACCTGACGGCGAAGGGCTCCGGCACCTTCACGCTCGGCTTCGTCGCCAACTCCTCGTCGAAGGTCACCGTCGAGCGCGTCCGGCAGACGTACGGCGGGATCGAGCTCGATCTCTACGGGGACCGCCCCGTCCGCGTCCCGCACGAACGGCGGGTGACCGTCGACGCGCGGATCGTCTCCTGCCAGGGGCTGCCCGCGGACGCGCGGATGCCGGTCGTGGAGTTCACCGTACGGAACGCGCGCGGGCGCCAGACCTTCCGCTTCTCGCCCGGCGAGCGGTACGCGCAGGCGCTCGCCGCCACCGTCCGCTCGGCCTGTGCACGCGAGGGACGGCCGGTTCCGGCGGGCCGCTGAGCGAGCCGTTGCGTTCGTCGTTGACTTCGAGTGCTCTCCAAGTGGTTCAGTCATGGCTCCGCACAAGGCCCGCAAGGCCCGCAAGGGCCGTGCACACTCGGGGAGTTACGCATGAGCACTGCATCGCCCGTCACCCTCATCACCGGAGGCAGCAGCGGGATCGGGGCCGCCGCGGCGCGGTCGCTGCTGGAGCGGGGGCACCGTGTCGCCGTGACCGGGCGGAGCGAGGAGCGGCTCGCGCGGTTCGCGGCGGAGGCGAAGGAGATCGCGGAGCCGGAACGGCTGCTGACGTTCGCGGGGGACGCCGCCGAGAACGGGGACGTGGAGGCGGCCGTCGACGGGACCGTCGAGGCGTTCGGCCGGCTCGACCACGCCGTGGCCAACGCCGGGTTCGCGACGCCCGGCACGCTCGCCGACGGCGACCCGGACAGGTGGCGCGAGATGGTCCTCACCAATGTGCTGGGCCCCGCGCTGCTCGTACGGGCGGCGCTGCCCGCCCTGCGGGAATCGCGGGGGCGGATCGTCCTCGTGGGCAGCGTCGCGGGCATGATCCACACGCCGGGCAACCTCTACGGCGCGACCAAGTGGGCCGTGACCGGGCTCGCCGAGAACATCCGGCTGCTGGTGACCGGCGAGGACATCGGCGTCACGCTCGTCGCGCCCGGGCGGGTGGAGACGCCGTTCTGGGAGCACTCGGGCCGCGTACCGGAGGGCAACCTCCTCACCGCCGACCAGCTCGCGGACGCCCTCGTCTGGTCCCTCACCCAGCCCCCGAACGTCGACGTCAACACCCTCACGATCCGCCCGATCGGCCAGCCGGTCTGAGAGAGCGAGAGCGTTCTAGCCCTCGCCGCCCTCGCCGCGCGTCGAGAGCTGTCGGGTGATGCGGTCGAAGAGGTCCGTCAGGGGGGCGCCGATGTCGCGGCCGAAGTCGGTGAGGCCGTAGGTGACCTGGGGCGGGGTCGTCGGTTCGACCTCGCGCCAGACCAGGCCGTCCTGGACGAGGGCGCGGAGGGTCTGGGCGAGCATCTTCTCGCTGATGCCCTGGATGCTCTCCCGGAGTTCGTAGAACCGGAGATCGTTGCTCCGCAGGGAGATCAGGACCCAGATGCCCCATCTGCTGGTGACGTGGTCGACCATGTCCCGCGCGGGGCAGTCCGTGTGAAACACGTCATACCGTCCGCCCGCCTCGGCCCGTGTGAACTGCGCGCCTCCCGCCATGGGATGAGCTTACCTTCAGGTATGTCCTTACGGAAAGTGAGCCCAGCTCCTAGCGTCGACGGCGCACAGAGAGACACCTGACGAGGAGCTGAATCTCATGATCGTGGTGACCGGAGCTACCGGGAACGTGGGCCGGCCGTTGACGCGGGCGCTGGCCGAGGCGGGCGAGCAGGTGACGGCGGTGTCGCGGCACGCCACGGCCGTACCGGAGGGGGTCCGGCACATCGCGGCCGACCTGACCGAACCGGCCGGGCTCGGAGCCGCGTTGGACGGGGCCAAGGCGATGTTCCTGCTCCTCTCCGGCGACCTGCACGCCCCCGGGGCGCGGCCGGCCGACGTCATCGGCGCGGCCGCGGCGAGCGGCGTCCGCCGGGTCGTCCTGCTCTCCTCGCAGGGCGTGGCGACCCGGCCGTCCGGCACGACCCGGATCGCGGTACGGGCGGTCGAGGACGCCCTGCGGGACTCCGGCCTGGAGTGGGCCGTGCTGCGGCCCGGCGGCTTCGCCTCCAACGCCCTGTGGTGGGCCGAGTCCGTCCGTACGCGGGGAGTCGTCGCCGCCCCCTTCGGCGATGTCGGACTGCCGGTCATCGACCCGGCGGACATCGCGGAGGTCGCGAAGGCCTGCCTGCTGGAGGACCGCCACACCGGGGGCGTCTACGAGCTGACCGGCCCGGAGACGATCTCTCCCCGGCAGCAGACGGCGGCCCTCGCCGCCGCGCTCGGCACGCCCGTACGGTTCGACGAGCTCACCCGCGAGGAGGCCAAGGCCGCCATGGTCCAGACCCTGCCGCCGGAACTCGCCGACGACACCCTGGACATCATCGGCGCCCCGAGCCCCGCGGAGGTCCGCGTCAGCCCGGACGTCGAGCGGGTCCTCGACCGCGCCCCGCGCCCGTTCGCCGACTGGGCGGCACGCAACGTCGCCGCGTTCCGCTAGAGCCGGAGCCGGAAGCTGGGAGCTGGGGCGCGTGCCGCTCAGTCCCTGACGATGGACTGGATCTCCTTGACCGTCACGTCCTGCTCGTACTCCGACTGTCCGTCCGGCAACGCGGGCTGCTGCGCCGGGCCGTCGGGGTCGGCGGAGTCGGTCCAGGTCACCTTCCAGACCAGGGACGCCTTGAAGGGGTGCGTGCCCTTGCCGGAGCTGCGCCGGTAGGTGATGTTGCAGCCCGCGTCCTCGCTGTCGACCTCGTACCCCTTCTCGCCCTTCTTCAGGTCGTACGTGCAGTTCGCGGGGTCGGCGTCGGCGGTGCCCGCCGAGACCTTGAGCGAGGCGGGCGTGGCGACGGTGGTGGCGGCGAGGTCCACGCCCATGTGGTCGATGCTCGCGGTGACCCAGACCCGGTCGAGCGGCGCCTTGAACCCGACGTGCGTCTCCAGGTTCACGACCTGCTTGCCGCTGGCGGGGCGCAGGGTGACGGGCGGCGCGGGCAGCTTGGTCTGCTTGTACGCGAGCTTCGCCAGCATCTCGGGGTCGAGCGCGGCGGGGTCCTCCGGGGGCTCGCCCTTCGGCACCCACAGGTCGGGATCCTTCGCGAGGCAGCCCGCGCCCTCGTAGTCACGGTCGCTGTCGTACTTCAGCGACCACCAGAGGCCGTCCTTGCCGACGTTGTACTTCTGCTTCTTCCGCTTGTCCTTGTAGGCGTAGAACTCCTCCTCGTAATCCCCCAGCACAGCGCCGGGCGGATTCGACTGCTCCATCGCCTTCTTGTATTCCTTCGGCTTCCACATGGGCTCGTACCAGCACGCCGGAGGCTTCCACTCCACTCCCGCGGGCGCCGCCATGGGCGTACCGCCCTTGGGCGCGTTCCCCTTGAAGGTGACCAGCGAGCCGATGGTGTTGGACGGATTTCCGGTGGCCGGGGCCTGTTCGGTCGTGTCCGTGGTGCCGTCCCCGTTCCCGGCCACCGCCGGGGTCTGCCCCAGCGCGAGCAGGCCCGTCGCCATCGAGACGGTCAGGACTGTGCCCACCCGGGCCTTTCCTACTGCGGAACGCATGACTTCTCCCCCTTTGTCGACTTCGCTTGCGTCACCTGCCACTCGCCCTTGCTGTTCTTCGCCAGGCCGGACTCGAACAGGGTGTAGTCCTGCTTGCTGGGCTTGGTCTTCAGCACCTTGCCCGACTTGATCTCCTTGGCGTACGCGCGGTGCTGATCCTCGCAGTACGTGACCCAGGCGCCGTTCTTCTCCACGCTCCGCACCTTGAAGTCGTAGTAGCGGAACTCACCGGTGTTCGTCACCCCGCGCTTACGGAAGCGGGTGATGTCCTTTCCCCATGCGGGGAGGGCCGGGTATTTGAAGTAGCGCACCATGTTGGCCGTCGCGGGCTTGCCCTTGGTGTACGCCTCCAGCCGCGCCTTCGCGGAATTGACGGCATCGCCGAGAACCTGGTCCTTGGTCTCGTCCCCCGTATCCGACTTCTCGACCTTCAGCTTGAGATCGTCCGGCAGGTCGAATTCCGGCGCACCGGCCTCCTTCGAGGGCGAAGCAGACTCGGACGCGGACTTGTCGTCCCCCTTCTTGCCCGCGCCCTCGATCGCGTCGGAGGACTTGCCGCCCCCGCCTCCGTCCTCGCCGCCGCAGGCGCCCAGCAGCAGCGCGGCGGAGACGGCCACCGCCGCGGCCGCCGGTGCGCGGCGGGTCGTGCGCGTGCTCAACGTGCTCATTACGGACAACTCCCGGTGCGTTCGGTCTGATCAACAACGCACCGGCACGTCGTGCCGCCCGTGCGCCACGTTGTGTGAGCGTACTGACGTGGCCACTTCAGTAACAGCCCCACCCTCCCGTCGCGCGGGTCGGGTCAGGAGGGGTCGAGGGGTCCGAGGAGCCAGGTTCCGGTGGAGCGGGGGTCCTCGGAGAAGTAGAACTCGCGGATGGCCTCCAGCATCTGGGAGGCGGTGATCAGGCCGTCCGCGTCCGTGTCGAGGCGGCCGAAGACCTCGCGGGCGTCGGCCTCCGGGAGGTTCATCAGCGCTCCGGTCCACAGGACCTGTTCGTCCCTGGTGAGCCTGCCGTCGCCGTCGCGGTCGGCGATGGCCATGAGGGCGTCGAGGAAGGGGACGTAGCCCTCGGCGAAGGAGTCGGGGGTCACCAGGAGTCCGGCGGCGAAGGCGGACTTGTACTCGGCCTCGGTGATGCGCCCGTCGCCGTCGCGGTCGGCGACGCGCGTGAGCCGCTCCCAGAGGCCGAGGCTCAGGTTCCGTAGCCGCTCCAGCTCCTTGGAGTCCGGTCCGTGCCCGAACGCGTCGCCCAGGCGTGAGACGGCCGTCTCGAAGTCCTCACGGTCGACGAAGCCGTCACCGTCGCTGTCGTACGTGGCGAACCGGCGGGCCAGTTTGCGGTCGAGGAATGCTGAGATCTCCACTGCGGACCTCCAGTAGTGGGTGGGGGCGGGGGCGGAACCGGAACGTGCAGGGGGAGTTCGAGGCGGACCTCCGTCCCGTGCGCGGCCGTGCCGCGCCCGACGCGGAGGCGGGCGCCGATCTCCGCGGCGCGCTCCACCATGCCGAGCAGCCCGAAGTGGCCCCGCTCGCGGAGCGCGGAGAGGGTGAGGGACGGCGGGAGGCCGCGCCCGTCGTCGTAGACGGTGAGGCGGTACGTACGGCCGACGCGGGCCGCCGTCACCTGGACGTGCGTGGGGTCGCCGTGCCGGTGGGCGTTCTCCAGCGCCTCCTCGGCGATGGTGAGGGCCTGGCGGACCACGGGGGCGGGCAGTACGGCCTCCGGCCCGGCCGCCTCGAAGTCGGCGCGGATGCCGGTGCGGCCCTCGAAGTCCTTGACGCGGCGCCTCAGCTCGTCCGCGAGGTCGGTCCCGTCCGTGTGCCGCCAGGTCTCGCCGCGCAGCCCGGAGAGGATGTCGCGGGACTCGCTCGCGGCGCGGCGCGCGGCGGAGGCGACCACGGCGGCCTGCCTGCCCAGCGTTCCGGGGTCCGTGCGGTCGGCGGAGCGGGCCAGGCCCTCGGCGGCCAGCGCGAGGCCGTGCAGGGTCTTGGCGACCGAGTCGTGCATCTCGCGGGCGAGCCGGGTCCGCTCGGCCTCCACGGCGTCCGTCACGGCGAGCCGCGAGCGCGCCTCGGAGAGGGCGTGCGTGGCCGAGCCGAAGCGGAACATCAGGTTGCGCAACGTGACGCCGACGACGCCCGCGACCACGCAGAACCCCGCCAGCAGCAGGGTGCTCGCGGCGAGGGAGAGGTCCTGGCCCCACGCGTGGTACGCCACGCACAGCAGCGCCATCTGGAGCCCCGTGAAGAGACCCGCACGGCGCCACCCGTACAGCAGGCCCGCCAGCAGCGAGGTGCTGACGGTGATGTAGCCGACCGGCGAGTTCGACGTCGCCGTCACCAGCATCGGGGCGAGGCAGGCGGCGTCGGCGGCGAGCAGCGCGGGGTGCCGCAGCAGCAGCGGCCCGAACCGGTCCCAGTCCCGCAGCACGGCGTACGACACGAGCACCGTCAGACAGATAGCCCCGCCCACCAGCCAGACGGGCAGCGAGGCGCCGGAGAGCGCGAAGGGCGTACTGACGGCCGTGATGACGATGCGGAACGTGAAGACCTGACGGCAGAGCGCCTGGAGGGCATTGAGCTGAATCCCGGGCGCAGGCGCCCCGCAGGGGCGCGGGGAACTGCGCGGCCAACCACCGCGCACCCGCAGCCTGCGGAGCACGGCCAGGGGCACCCCCCGCCCAGCCCTCGGAAAGAGGACACGGTCGACAGCCACGGTCAGCCACCGTTCAAGACAGACCCGAAGTCTGTGTCGGACCCGAGGATGAAGGTGGCGACGATCAAGATCAAAGTACCGGGCAGCAGGAAGGCGATCGTGGTCATCGTCGCCTTCGGCACCGTCTTGGCGGCCTTGCGGCGAGCGTTCTGCGCGTCCGTGCGGCGCATGTCCGTGGCGATCTGGATGAGGGTCTCGGCGATCGGGGCGCCCAGCTCCTCGCCCTGCTGGAGCGCGGTGACGAACTGGTCGACCTGGTCGCTGGAGTTCCGCTTGCGCAGTTCGTCGAAGGCCTGGCGGCGGCTGACGCCCATGTCCATCTGGCGCAGGGTGATGCGGAGTTCGTCGGCCCAGGGGCCGGTGTAGCGGTCGGCGACGCGCTCCAGGGCCTGGCGGAAGCCGAGACCGGCGGAGACGACGACCGCGAGGACGTCCAGGAAGTCCGGGAGCGTCCGTTCGATGACGCGCTTGCGGTCGCGGATCGCCTGCCAGATGCCCAGGTCGGCGGCGAACCAGCCGAAGGCGAGGACGAGGACCAGGAAGAAGACGCTCCCGGCGGCGAGCCCGAGCAGGCCCATGACGATGCCGAAGAGGCCGTACGCGGCCCGGCGCGCGGCGTACCGCTGGATGGTGAGGCCGCCGGGGTTGCCCGCCTGGTCGATCTTCTTCCGCTTCTTGTCGACCAGGGACGGGCCCATGAGCTGGAGGACGAGGGGCGCGAAGCGCATGCCTATCCGGTCGATGGCGCGCTGGCGCGGGGTCGCGCGGGTGGCGCCGACCTCCAGCGCGACCTCCAGGTCGGGCGGCAGCTTCGTCTCCGCGCGGTACATCCGTACGCCCGCGAAGGCGCCGTAGACCGCGAAGCCGAAGACCGTGGCGAGCAGCAGGGCGACCATCGGACTACACCTCGATCCTGCCGAGGCGGCGGATGACGAGGAACCCGGCGGCGAAGAGGCCGACCGCGATCAGCATCGCGACCTGCCCGATCGGGGAGCCGGTGACGCGGGCGAGGGCGCCCGGCATCATCGAGTTCATCATCAGCATCGCGCCCAGGCCGAGCAGGGGGATCGTGAACGCCGTGGCGTTGACCTCGGCGAGCATCGTGCGGACCTCGCGCCGGGTCTCCTTGCGCTCCTCCAGCGTGCTGGTGAGGTTGCGCAGCGAGCCGACGATGGTGCCGCCCGCGCGGTTGGAGAGGACGAGCGTGGTGACGAGGACGACGAGCTCGCGGGAGGGCAGCCGCTCGGCGAGCTCGTTGAGCGCGTCGTCGATGGAGCGGCCGACGGCGAGCTGGTTGGTGACGAGCCGCAGCTCGTCGCCCGCGGGGGCCTCCAGCTCCTCGGCGGCCATGCCCAGGGCCGTACGGAGAGCGAGCCCGGCCGAGGTCGCGTTGGCCAGGATCCGGGAGAGCTCGGGGAGCTGGTTGATGAACTGCTCCGTACGCCGCTGCCGCTGGTAGTTGAGGAACGCGTTCGCGGCGAGCGCCCCGAACAGCCCCGCGATCGGCCCGAAGAACGGCGCGAGGACCGAGGCGGCGCCCAGCCACAGCACGGCCACGAGACCGGTCATGTAGACGAAGAACTCGCCCGGCGTCAGGTCGAGCCCGGTCGCGGCCAGCTTGAGATGGAGCTTGCGGCCGACGCCCGTGGCGCGCAGGCGGCGGTCGAGCGCGGCGAAGTGGCGGCGCCTGCCGCCGCTGCCCGGCGGCAGCTCCAGCCCGTGGCCGCCGCTCGCGGTGAGCCGCTCGATCAGCGCGCGGCGCCGGGCACGGCCCGAGGCGTAGGTCAGGATGCCGACGGTGGCGAAGGCGCCCGCGACGAGCGTGGCGCCCAGCGCGAACTGGGCGGTGGCGTCCAGCGCGAGGGGAAGCACGGCGGAACCGGCGGAGGTCGGGGTCGTCAGGGCGGTCGTCATGGCGGGGTCCTCAGACTGCCTCTCTGGTGTCGAGCTGGTCGGCGGAGCGGGCCACGCCGAAGGCCGGGGGGACGGGTTCGCTGGCCATGTAGAGGCGGTCGGCCACGCGCGCCGGGACGGGCAGGTGCTCGAAGGTGCCGTGCACGCGTCCGTCGGCGGACATCGGGCGGGCCGCGAAGCGCGAGACGGTGGCTATCTGGAAGGTCTCGCGGCCGTGCGAGGCGAGGATCGAGATCTCCACGATCTTGCGGGAGCCGTCCGCGAGCCGCGCGAGCTGGATGATCACGTCGACGGCCGAGTTGATCTGGTCCTGGAGCGCCTCGAACGGCACCTCGACCTCCGACATCGAGGCGAGCGTCTGCAGCCGCATCAGCGCGTCCTCGGCGGTGTTCGCGTGCACGGTCGCGAGGGAGCCGTCGTGACCCGTGGACATGGCCTGCAGCATGTCCAGCGTCTCGCCGCCGCGCACCTCGCCGACGATGATCCGGTCGGGCCGCATGCGCAGCGAGTTCCGTACGAGGTCGCGCACGGTGACCTGGCCCTTGCCCTCCACGTTCGCCGGGCGCGTCTCCAGCCGGATGACGTGCTGCTGCTGGAGCTGGAGCTCGGCGGCGTCCTCGACGGTGATGATCCGCTCGTGGTCGGGGATCAGCGCGGACATCGCGTTCAGCAGCGTCGTCTTCCCGCTGCCCGTACCGCCCGAGACGATCAGGTTGAAACGGGCCCTGACGAAGCCGGAGAGCAGGGAGAGGAGGTGCTCGTCGAGGGTGCCGAGCGCGATCAGCTCGTTGAGCGTGTACGCGCGGGGGAAGCGGCGGATCGTGAGCGTGGCGCCCGTGAGGGAGAGCGGCGGAATGATCACGTTGACGCGCTCGCCGGAGGGGAGGCGCGCGTCCACCATCGGGTTCGACTCGTCCACACGCCTGTTGACGGTCGAGACGATGCGCTCGATCGTCTGCATCAGCTGCTCGTTGGAGGCGAAGCGGACGGGCACCTGCTCGACGCGGCCGCCGCGCTCCACGAAGATCTGGTCCGGGCCGTTGACCATGATCTCGGTGATCGAGCCGTCCTCCAGGAGCGGTTCGAGGACACCGAGCCCGAGGGCCTCGTCGACGACCCTCCGAATGAGGAGCGACCGGTCCTGCGTCGCGAGGACGGGGCCCTCGCGGCTGATGATGTGGCCCAGTACGCGTTCGAGGCGGGCGCGGCGCTCGGCGGGCGTGAGCGCCGACATCTCCGCGAGGTCGATCTCCTCCAGCAGCTTGGTGCGGTAGGCCGACACGAGGTGGCTCGTGCTGTCGGCGGCGGGCCGCCGCGCGTTCTGGGACAGCGCGCCTTCGGGAGTGGTGATGCGCGAGCGCAGGCTCACCGTCGGCCTCCTCTTTCTTCTCTGGCTCGGTCTCGGCCTCAGTCGCGGGGCATGGTCGCGGAGCGGCTGGCCTCGCCGAGGTTGCCGAGGCCGGGGATGAGGGAGGGGATGGTCACGGTCGTCGTCACCTTCACCTCCTCGCCACCACCGGCCAGCGCGAAACTCGCCCTGTTCGCCGTCCAGTTGGACATGGCGGCGCGACCGCTGGCCTCGTACGCGCCCTCGGTGTCCTCGTGGGTGGCGGTACGGGCCGCTGCGCGAGCGCCGGTCCCTGCTTGCTGGACGGCGTAGCCGACGAGCCCGAGCTGGATCGCCGCGACGGCGACGAGGAGCAGCAACGGGAGCATCCCGGCGAACTCGATAGAGCTGGACCCTCTGTCGCCGGAGCAGCGCCGCCGTACGTCCCGCCATCGCCGGGTGCCGCTTCGCCTGCGGCGAGCCTGCCCCAGTCCCGCCCCTTCCCGAATTCGCAAGGGGGTGCCCCTGCGCGACTCCCCGCGCGCGCGGGTGCGTAGTGGCTGGCCGCGCAGTTCCCCGCGCCCCTTACGGGGCACGTCTCGCGCTGCGCTTGGGCAGTCTGCGCCAGGGGCGCAGGGTGGGCAAGCGCAGGCCCGCACCCGCGAACGCACCGCACCACGACGTACCGAGGGCGCTAAGCGAAGGGCGCTCATTTCGGTTCGCCCTCCTCCGCCGCTCCGGCCTCGCCGTTCACGGTGAAGGGCATGCCCGCGCCACCCGGGAAGAGGATCGGGGTCTTCAGGTCGACCTTGGCCTTCCAGAGGTGGTCGCCCTTCGAGCAGGAGATGGCCGCGCCCTCAGCCCACTTGGTCGGCAAGTGCTCCTTCGCCGCGGACTCGCACGCGCCCTGCGAGTCCCCGTACGCCGCCGCCGAGGTCGCCGCGCGGGCCGCCTCGTCGGCGGCGTTGCCCGCGAGGGAGAAGGTGTAGCCGATCAGGACGCACTGCCACAGCAGGACGAGCGTGACGAGGACGATCGGGGCCATGCCCGCGAACTCGACGGAGAGCGAGCCCCGGTCGGAGCCGAGGTCGCGGCCGGGCGGCAGGGCGCGCTGCGCCGGGATGCCCTTGCCGCGCGGCAGCCCGGGGACCTGAGGGGTCTTGCGGTCGGAGGAGCGCCCCTTGGGCTTGCGGCGGGAACGGGACCGGGACCCCGGGTCGTCCTCGCGCACGAGGCCCAGCTCCCCCGCCAGGGCCCACAGCGCCTGCTTGACGCTGCTGCGGCTGTCGAGGTCCTGGACGCGGCCCGCGTCGACCGCCGACTGGAGCTCCTTGAAGTTCGAGGGGACCGTGGAGCGGGCCACCGGGGTGCCGGTGATGCGGGCGATCAGCGGGGGCTGGATCTCGGTGTGCCGGGAGGCCCGGTTGACGAGGGTGAGGGTCTCCTCGGCCTTGCGGATCTGGAGGCGTTCCCAGAGCCGGACCATGCGCTTGGCCGCCCGTACGGAGACGACGTCCGGGGTGGTGAGGAGGAGCGCGCTGTCGGCCATTTCGACGGCGGCGGCGTTGGCGGCGTTCATCTGGGTGCCGCAGTCGATGACGACGAGGTCGTAGCGGGAGCGCATCGCGGCGACGATCTGGCGGGCCGCGCGGTCGTCGACGTCCTCGCCGCGCTCGCCCTCGCCGGGGGCGAGGAGGAGGCCGAGCCCGGACTCGTGGGTGTAGACGGCGTCCTGGAGGACGCGGGGCGAGATGTCCTTGATGCCCGCGAGGTCGGCGACGGAGCGGCGGAACTGCACGTCGAGGTAGGAGCCGACGTCGCCCGCCTGGAGGTCCATGTCCACGAGCGCGGCGTTGCGCCCGGAGGCGCCCGCGGCGAGCGCGAGGTGCACGGCGGCGAGGGTGGTGCCGACGCCGCCCTTGGCGCCGGTCACGGTGACGACCGTACCGCCGGAGCCCGGGCCGCCGGGGCCCCCGGCCATCGCCATGCCCTCGGGTCCGGCGCCGAGCCCGAGGTGCCGGCGTACGCCCGTGGCCCAGGCGGAGGCCGCGCCGACGCGGGCCGCCAGCTCGTCGTAGACGAGGGGCAGGCCGAGGACGCCGCGCGCGCCCGCGTCCATGGCGGCCGAGTAGAGACCGGGGCTGGTGTCCTGGGTGATGAGGATGACGCCGACCGCCGGAAACCGGAGGGCCACCTCCCGGATCAGCTCCAGGGCGGGCAGCGGGCCGATCAGCTCGTGGACGAGGACCACTTCGGGCAGGTCGCCGAGCGAGGGCGGCTCGCCGGGACCGGCCTGCTGCGCCAGCGTGTCCAGCAGCTGCGTGGAGTCGATGGCGGGCGGGACGGGCTCGCTGTCCGGGAGCTGGCTGAGCAGGGTGACGACCGAGCGGGCCGCGTCAGGGTCGCTGACCGCGGGCTGGATACGAGTGACCATGGGCTGCCTCACGTCTCCTCACTCACCCTCACTTGTCGCCGGGGAGGGTGTAGGTGCGGTCGTCCTCGGGGACCTCGGCGTCATCGCCGGGAGCGACGAGGGCGAGACGGACGTTCTCGGCGAACGACTCGGCGTAGGCGACGCGCTGCGCGTCGACCGTGCTGAGGGCGAAGGTGATCGGGACGCCCTCGCGCTCGCGCTGCCGGGCGCGCTGGTCGTCGGCGTCGTCGCCGTGCTTCTTCAGCGGGGTCAGCTCGCCCACGTCGATGACCTTGGCCTGGCTGACGATGACCTTGGACTGGGACGGGGACTTGTTCGCCCCGCCCTTGGAGCTGTCGCGCTGCTCGCCCTCGAAGGTGGCGTAGATGTTGACGCGGCTGCCGGGGTTGATCTTCCCGGCGACGCCGGTCTCGGCGTCGATCATGATGGCGATCTCCTGCTCGCCCGCGGCGAGTTCGGGACGCTTGGCCATCATGTCGGACTGGAGCAGGGAGCCCTTCTTCAGCGGGTTGACCGCGATCCGGTGCCGGATGTCGGAGAGATTCGTGACGGCGGTCTCGGGCAGCCACCGCTTGGGCATGCTGACCTTCTTGACGTGCGACTCGTCCAGCGCCTTGTAGGCGGGCACGTCCTCCTTCAGCTCGTACGCCGTCGTCTCGTCCCCGACCTTGGACTCCACGTTCCTGATGACCGCGAGCACCCCGGCGAACGCCGCCAGGGCGCACACGAGCGAGACGGTCAGGAGTATGACGCCGCGGCGCTGGCGTGAGTTCATCGACGGATTCCTCGGGGGTCGGCGACGACGGCCTGGTCGGCCAGATCGGGGGACGTCGGAGCGGTCCCGGCCTCGGGTTGCGGGGCCGGAGCATGGGCCGGAGCGTGGGAGGGGGGCGGGGGCGGCGGGGCGGGGGCCGCGCAGAACGCGCAGCGGTCACCGATGAGTTCGAGCCCGCACCAGTGGCACTCGTCCCTGCGCACCGACGACACGAGCTGGTAGAGCACCGAGACGTCGGCGATGGCGGCCGTGAACTCGACGAGCTTGCCCGTGCCCCACCAGCGCGCCGAGTCCTCCGGCAGCCGCTCCTCGGCCACGTCGCCCACCCGCCACTCGCCCGCGAGCTCGGTGTGCGCCCACTCCGAGACGAGCTGCCCGCGCGCCACGGTGAGCTGCGTGGCGAACTGCGGCCCGGTGAGCGTGGTGCCGCGGCCGATGTCGCCGGTGTCCCCCACCCGTACGAGCTGCGGCTGGGGCGCCGCGAGCACCGCGAACTGGGCGCCGGGCATCCAGGACCTGGTGTGCGAGGTGAGCGTGACCGGCACCCGGTCGAGCTTGGCGACGGAGCCCAGCAGGGCGCCCGCGTAGAGGTAGTGGGTGAGCAGCCGCGCCGCCGCGCCCAGCACGCCGGGGGTGAAGTCGCAGAGGGAGAGCTGCCGCAACTGCCGTACGAGCACGCCCGTGGCGAGCGGCGGAAGGTCGACGGGGAGCAGGGCGACGCGATGACTGTCGAGGAGGGAGCGGAGGGTGTGCAGCCGGTGCACGTACGCGCGGGGCAGGGTGGCCGGGTAGACGGCGATCAGATACCCGTGCTGCTCCAGCAGCGCGTGCGTCTCGGCCAGCGCCTCTTCGAGCGGCTGCTCGCCGGGTGCCGTGAAGACATGGGCGCGGGGGGTGTGCCGATCGGGCGGGGACAGCATGTGGTCCTTGCTGGTGACCGCTAACGCCGTAGACACATCCGCCTCCGCACTCTGCGCCGCCCGGTCTGTCCCGCCTTGCTGATCTCGTTGTGTACCTGACGACATAACACACTATCGGCGGAGCCCCGCGCCGGAGAACACTTCACCTCACACGGTGCTCCGCCGCCAGCACTACCCGCGTAGGTGCCCCACCGAATCCCCAAACGGGAAGAACGGGGTGAGGGCCCGTACTGCTTTTCCGTACGGGCCCTCTCCGTCGCACCGTGCGTCAGCGCGGGGCCCGCAGGGAGCGGAGGACGTCCGCCGCCGCCGATCGTGCCGCGCGTTCCGTCTCCTCCGGGCTCGGGGAGTGGCGGTACTTGTCGCGGTGGAGGGTCTCCGTTCCCGCGACGACCTGGACGGTGATGTCGCGGTGGCGGGCCAGCACGATGGTCCGGTTCTGGCCGCGTGAGCCGCCGGACGAGGCGGACTTCGCCTCCGTGCCGACGCCGCGTACCGGGCGGGCGTCGGCCAGCATCCCGGAGGCCAGCGGCGACTCGGGGGCGCGGTACTCCTTCTTCGCCTCGGCGACGTCGTCGTGCTTCTCGGTCTCGACCTCCAGTTCGCGCTTCACGCCCCTCGGCTCGTACTGCTCCACCCAGTGGCAGCTCTCCGGCGGCGGGCGGTCGTCCGCCAGCTTCATCGTGCGCAGGGTGCGCGGCGTGACCGCGTCGCACGCGGCGCCCAGGGGGTTCTGGACCGGGGTCTGCGTGGCGGGCGGGGTGTAGCGCTTCGCGGTGCCGCGGGGCGGGAGTTCGTAGGCGATCAAGCGCTGGGCCCCGGCGCGTGTCTGGCCCAGGACGTAGAGGCGGCGGGCGTCCGTCGCGAAGGGGCGGGCCGCCGCCTTCAGGCCCGTGAGGCGGCCCAGGGTGCGGGGGGCGCCGGTCCGCAGGTCGTGGGTGACGAGCCACTTCTCCAGGCTGCTGTACTGCCGCGCCGAGAGGAGGGCGCCGTTGCGGATGCCGACGTCGAGCTCGGCCGCCGTGCGCTTCGCGGTCCAGGCGCGTTTGCCGGTGCGCATGTCGTAGGCGTACGTACGGGGGTCGTCGGCGAAGGTCGCCACCAGGATGCCGCGGCCCGTGAGCGGGGCCTCCCGGTTCGTGGTGATCAGCTCCTTGCCGAGCGGCTTTCCGGGCCCGTACGCGCGGTAGTTGCGGTGGCCCTTCTCCTGCGCGTCGAGCACCACGGGGTCGGCGGAGACGAGGCCTTCGAGTCGGGCGCCCTCGCGGGCGACGGGGCGGTGCCAGAGCCGGGTGCCCTTGTCCGCGTCGTACACCGCGAACTCGCTCCTGGTGTGCAGGGCGATGTGCTGGCCGTCGTGGTCGATGACGTCCACGCCGTCCCGGTCCTTGGGGACGTGCGGGAGGGCGGGGAGCTTGCGGCCGTCCTTCTCCAGGCTGAAGCGGGCCAGCCCGTGGAAGCCGACCGTCGCGGTCAGCGTCGTCTCGCCGACGCTCACGCCCGGGGTGTTGTTCGGGGGCTCGCTCGTCTCCCCCAACGGCTTCGACCACAGGACCTTGCCCCGCCGGATGTCGACCGCGGCGGCGACGGAGCAGCGCTCGTCGCCGTCGCCCGCGTCGAGGAGGATCCCGCCGATGCCCTTCGCGTTGACCCCCTTCGAGAGCGCGCACACCCGTTCCGTGCCCTTGGGGAGAGGGAGCTGCCAGCGCTGCTCACCGGAGGACGTGGCGTGGCCGACGAGGTTCTTGCCGTCCTGGCCGGTCCGGAACGCGAGGATGCCCTTGCCGAGCCAGCTGTTCTTCCAGGGCTCGTAGACCCCGTCGCCCGAGGAGGGGACGCTCCAGGCCTGCTTCAGCCGGGGCGGCTTCGCCGGGGCGGGCTTCTCCCCGCCGCCGTCGCCCGTACAGGCGGTGGCGGCCAGGAGCGCGAGGAGCAGCGGGAGCGCGGTACGTACGCGGGTCATGAGGTCCTGTCCTTGAGCGAGCGCAGTACGTCCTCCGCGGCGCCGCGCGCGGCCCGCTCCGTCTGCTCGGGGCTGGGCGAGTCCGCGCGCGCCACGTCGGGGTCGGGGGCCCTCGTGTCGGGGTCGCGGGCCTCCGTGGCCGCCTTGACGACGACGGTGAACCGGCCGTGCCGGGCCAGGGCCCAGGAGGTGTTGTCCTCGCGGCTCTTTCCGCGCGTGAGCACCTTCGCCCCGCCGCCGAGGCCGCGCGCGCCCCGTGCCTGGCTCAGGTCCACGCCCCGCGCGAGGCCCTCGGGGTAGGCGAGTTCCCGCTTCGCCCGGGAGCGGGAGCCGTGGTCCTTCACCTCGACGGCGAGTTCACGCGTCACGCCCTCGGGTTCGTACTCCTCCTTCCATGTGCAGCTCTCGGGCGGCGGGCGGTCGCCCGACAGCTTCATGGCGCGCAGCGAGTCCGGTTTCACCGCCGCGCACGCCGCCTCCGCCTCGGAGGCCACGGACGCGTCGACGGTGTGCGCGGGCGCCTTGTAGGAGCGGGCGCTGCCGCGTGCGGGAAGCTCGTAGGCGCGGAGCAGCTCGGCTCCGCTCCGGTCGGTGCCCCTGACGTAGAGGCGGTGCGCGTCCCAGGCCAGGGGGGTGATCCCGGAGGCCTGGCCCGTGACGCGGCCGAGGGTGCGCGGGGCGCCGCCGCGCAGGTCGCGGGAGAGCAGCCACTTCTCGGCGCTGAACTGGCGGAGGGTCAGGACGGTGCCGCCCCGGATGCCCACGAGGCTCTCCGACGGCGCGAGCTTCCGCGCCCAGGCCCGTTTGCCGGTGCGCATGTCGTAGGCGAAGACGCGGTTGTCCTTCTCGTACGTCGTCACGAGGGTGCCCCGAGCGGTCAGCGGCGCCTCCCTGTTCGTACGGTTCAGCTCCCTGCCCAGCAGGGACTCCTCGCCCTCCCCGCCCAACGGTCCGTACGCGCGGGGGAAGCGGTGGCCCTTCTCCAGCGCGTCCAGGACCACGGGGTCACCGGAGAGCAGGCCCTCCAGATGGGTCCCCCGGCCCTTGGCGGGGCGGTGCCAGAGGCGGGTGCCCTTGTCCGCGTCGTACACCGCGAACCCGCTCTTGTTCTGCACGGCGACGTACCGCCCGTCGTGGTGCACGGGCCCGGAGTTGCTCCCGCCCCCGGAGAAGTGCGGGAGGTCGGGCAGCTTCCGCTTCCCTCCGTCGCCGCCGCCCTCCAGGCGGAACCGGGCCACGTCGTTCCAGCGGGCGGAGGCGGTGAGGGTCTTCTCGCCGACGCTCACGGGGACCTCGTCGCCCGTGGGGACGTCGCCCCGGCCCAGCGGCTCCTTCCACAGCACCTTGCCGCGCCGGACGTCGACGGCGGCGGCGACGGAGCAGCGCTCGTCGCCGTCGCCCGCGTCGAGCAGGACCCCTCCGACGCCCTTGCCGTTGACCCGCTCCGAGAGCGCGCACACGCCCGTGGTGCCCTTGGGGAGGGGCAGCTGCCAGCGCTGCTCGCCGGATCCTGCCGCGTATCCCGTGAGCTGGTCGCCCTGGCTGCCGGTGCGCATCGCGAGGACGCCGTGGGCGAGCCAGATCTTCTCGTGCGCCGACGCCGCGGGCTTCTGCGGGGACGGAATGCTCCACGCCTCCTTGAGCCGCGGCGGCTTCGCGGGGGCCGCCTTCTCCGCTCCGCCCGTGCAGGCCGTCGCCGTCAGCAGGACGAGCAGCAGGGGAACGGCGGTACGCGATCGTGTCATGCGGGGTCGTCCTTGAGTGAGCGCAGCACGTCCTTCGCGGCGCCGAGCGCGGCGCGCTCCGTCCCGCGCGGGGTGGGGCAGCTCCGGCGGATCGAGGGGTCCACGCTGGTGGTCTGCGTGCCGGCCTGCACCGTGAACGTGAGGGGGCCGTGGCGGACGACGACCTGGGCCGCGTTCTCCGCCCGCTCCGTGCCCTGCGTGTAGACCTTCGCCTCGGTGCCGAGTCCGTGCAGCGTGCGGGCCTTCCCCCGCTCGTTCACGGTGATCTGTCCCGCGTCGTGGAAGTCCTCCTCGGCCGCCGCGCGGTCGGTGGACTCCTTGAACGTGATCTTCAACGAGCGCTGCGCTCCGTACGGTTCGTGGTCCTCCCTCCACTCGCACGTCTCGGGCGTCGGGCGGCCCGGCGCGAGTTTCAGGTGGCGCAGCGAGCGGTCGGTGACGGCCTCGCAGTGGCCGCCGAGTTCGGGCGGAGCGCCGGTCTGCTCCGGGGGCCTCTGGTACTCCTGGGTGCTGCCGCGCTCCGGGAGGGTGTAGGCCACCAGGCGCTCGGCGCCCTCGGCCGTGCCGACCCGCGCGTAGAGGCGGTCGGAGTCCCAGGCCATCGCGTCGGCCTCCGAGGCGGTCCCCGTCAGGCGCCCGAGCGTGCGCGGCGCGGCGGTGCGCAGGTCATGGCTCCGCAGCCAGGTCTCCTCGCCGCTGAAGGCGTGGGTGGAGAGCAGGGCGCCGCCGCGGACGCCCACGAACAGGTCGAACGGCGAGAACGTACGCGCCCAGACCTCCTTGCCCGTGCGCATGTCGTACGCCCGTACCCGGGGGTCGTTCACGAACCGCGCCACGAGGACGCCGCGTCCCGTGAAGGGGGCGTCGCGCCCCGAGCGGATCAGCTCCTTGCCGAGCAGCTTCCCCGCCCCGTACGCGCGGTAGTGGCGGTGCCCCTTCTCGGCCGCGTCCAGGACCACGGGGTCGGCGGAGAGGAGGCCGCCGGTGAGGTGCGAGCCCTCGCGGGGGACGCGGTGCTGCCACAGGCGGGTGCCCTTGTCCGCGTCGTACAGCATGAACGCGTGCGCGGTGCGCAGGACGATGTGCCTGCCGTCGTGGTCGGCGCCGATGGGGGCGTTGACGCTCTTGGAGAGAGGGGGAAGCGCGGGGAGTTTCCGGCCCGGCTCGTCGCCGTCGAGACGGAAGCGGACGACCTCCCGCCAGCTCACCGTCGCGGTCAGCGTCCGTTCGCTGACGCTGACGCCGGGGCTGTCGGACGAGGGCTGGCTGGGCTCGCTCAGGGGCTTCGTCCACAGCACCCTGCCCTTGCGTGCGTCCACGGCGGCGGCGAGGGAGCACTCCCCGTCCTCGCCCTTGAGCAGGACCCCGCCGATCCCCTTGTCGTTCACCCGCTCGGAGAGCGCGCAGAGGCCCTCCGAGCCCTTGGGCAGCGGGAGCTGCCAGCGCCGCTCGCCCGAGGAGGCGCTGAGGCCGACGAGGTTGCGGCCGTCCGCGTCGGTGGGCAGGGCGAGCACGCCCTTGGCCTGCCACACCGTGTCCGGGAGCTGCGCGGGAGGGCCGGGGAACGGCACGCTCCACGCCTTCTTCAGCCGCGGCGGCTTCGCCGGGGCACCCTTCTCCTCGCCGCCGGTGCACGCCGTCGCCGTGAGCAGGGCGAGCAGCAGCGGAAGAGCGGTACGGAGTCGGGACATGCGGGGAGTGTAGGGGCGGACGGGCCGGTCGCCGCCGTGTTTCGTCTCACGCCGAAACACCCCCTCACCAGGGCAGATCCCGAATTTCCTCGACGCACAGCACCACGAAGAGGATCGCGGAGGCGGCGAGCAGGGTGTTGCTGAGCCAGCCGTTGCGCCATTCCCTGGGCGTGCGGGAGGTGTTGAGGAGCCAGAGCAGGGTGACGGCGAGGAACGGCATGAAGAAGGCGCCGAGCACGCCGTACGCGATGACGAGACCGAACGGCTGGTCGAGCCAGAGCAGCGTCATCGGCGGGAACGTCAGCCAGAGCAGGTACGCGCGGAAGGGGAGCGACCGCTCGCGCTCGCCGCGCGCGATCTCGACGACCTCCGTCTCCGCGGGGTCCTGGCCCGCGCGGTGCGCCCGTACGTGCGCGACGAAGTCGGCGAACATCAGGCCCACGCCGTGCCAGACGCCGATCAGCGAGGAGAAGGACGCGGCGAGGAAGCCGACCAGGAAGAGGTTCGCGGTGAAGGCGCCGAAGCGCCTCTCCAGGATCTCGTCGAGGTCGAGCAGCCCCTTGTCGCCCTCGGCGAGCGCGATCTGCGTGGAGTGCAGCAGCTCGGCGCCGACGATGAGCATGGCGATGACGAAGATGCCCGTGGTGACGTACGCGACGCGGTTGTCGAGCCGCATCATCCGCAGCCAGCTCACGTCGGTCCAGCCCTTGGCGTTGATCCAGTAGCCGTAGGCGGCCATGGTGATCGTGCCGCCGACGCCGCCGACGAGGCCCAGGGTGTAGATCATCGAGCCGGACGGGAGGGTCGGGGCCAGCCCGGCGAAGGCGTCTCCGAGGTCCGGGGAGACGCGGATCGCGCAGTAGACGACGACCACGAACATCACGCCGACGAAGATCATCATGATCTTCTCGACGATCGCGTAGCGGTTGCCCCAGACGAAGGCGAGGCCGACGAGCCCGGTGAGGATCGCCCACGCCTTGAGCGGCATGACGTCGGGGAAGAGGGCCTGGAGCGGCAGCGCCGAGGACGACATCGCGGTCGCGCCGTAGACGAAGCCCCACACCACCACGTAGACGGCGAAGTAGACCGTGGTCCAGGGGCCGAGGCTGCGCCAGCCGTCGAAGATGGTGCGGCCCGTGGCCAGGTGCCATCTGCCGGTGGCCTCGGCGAGGGCGATCTTGACGACGCAGCCGAGGACCGCGGCCCACAGCAGGGTGTAGCCGAACTTGCTGCCCGCGATCAGCGTGGCGACGAGGTCGCCCGCGCCGACGCCGGTCGCGGCCACGACCATGCCGGGGCCGATCATCTTCCAGCTCGGTTTGCGGATGGCCTTGCGGGTCTCCCCGTGGATCTCCTCTGCTGGCATGCCGCGCATGAAACCGCCGGAAGTCGATCAGCACAAGGGGAACGGACGTACCGGGTGCCCCGTCAGAGGTCTTGACAAGGGCATTGGTCTGGACCACGTTGTACGGCAAGCGCCGGGCCCAGCGCAGCTCCACCCATCCCCCATGTCCCCCCACATCGGAGGAAGTTGTGGCACGCGCAAAAAGACGCAGCTATCGGGTTCGCGCCCTCGTCGGGCTCGCGGCAGGCGCACTCGCCGCCGGTGGGCTGTTCGCGTTCGGGACGGCGAACGCGAACGCCGATGAGACCGCCGCGAGTTCACCGCGGGTCGGCGCCTCGGCCGTACCCAAGCACGCGGTGACCGGCTACTGGCAGAACTTCGACAACGGCGCCAAGGTCCAGACGATCGCCGACGTCCAGGACGAGTACGACATCATCGCGGTCGCCTTCGCGGACGCGACGAGCACGGCGGGCCAGGTCGACTTCAAGCTCGACCCGGCGCTGAACTACGACGAGGCGAAGTTCAAGGAGGACGTCGCCGCCAAGCAGAAGGCCGGCAAGTCCGTGATCATCTCGGTCGGCGGCGAGAAGGGCGCCGTCCAGGTGAGCGACGACGCCTCCGCCGACGCCTTCGCGAAGTCGATCACCGGCCTGATGGACAAGTACGGCTTCGACGGCGTCGACATCGACCTGGAGAACGGGCTCAACGCGACCTACATGACCAAGGCGCTCAAGGCGATCCACTCCGCCAAGCCCGACGTCGTGGTCACGATGGCGCCGCAGACCGTGGACATGCAGTCCCCGGAAAACGAGTACTTCAAGACGGCGCTCAACATCAAGGACTTCCTGACCGTCGTCAACATGCAGTACTACAACAGCGGTTCGATGAACGGCTGCGACGGCAAGGTCTACGCCTCCGGCACCGTCGACTTCCTCACCGCCCTGGCCTGTACGCAGATCAAGGGCGGCCTCGACCCCTCGCAGGTCGGCATCGGCACCCCGGCCTCCTCGAAGGCCGCGGGCTCGGGCTACGTCGAGCCGGGCGTCGTCAACGACGCGCTGGACTGCCTGGCCAAGGGCGAGAAGTGCGGCAGCTTCAAGCCGGACGAGAAGTGGCCCGGGATCCGGGGCGCGATGACCTGGTCCACGGCCTGGGACGCCGCCGACGGCGACAAGTGGTCGTCCGCGGTCGGACCGCACGTCCACGCGCTGCCGTAACGGCCGCTCGTACGGACCCGCGTGCGGGGCCACACCCCACCGTCTCGCACGTGCGCGCGACGCCCCCGGGCAGTCTCCGGCCCGGGGGCGTCGTCATGCGCGGACGAACGGTCCTGACTCCTGACTACGGCTTGGGCAGCACGCAGCGCGGGTTGTCCAGGTCGAGCTTGTTCCCCTTGCCGAAGCACGGCGTGATCAGGTACGTCTGCTGGCCGTAGGCGTTGAGGTGGCGGACGGTGACGTTGCCCTTCTTGTCCACCTCACAGGGGTTGTTCAGGGTGCACTTCTCGTTGTCCTCGTTGTGGGTGTTGTTCACGCCCACGACCTTGCCGGTCTTGTTGTCGACGACCGGGGAGCCGGAGGTGCCGCCCTTGGTCTGGCAGTCCATCGTGTAGCGGATGGAGTCCTTCCAGGTCCACTCCCCCTCCTTCAGGCGGTAGGCGAAGCCGTCCACCGCGCAGCCGAAGGTCTCCTTCCAGTAGCCGGAGACGACCGTGATCGCCCGGCCCTGGCGGGGGTGCTGGGGGTCGAGCTTGAGGGCGTCGATCCCGAACTTCTTCTTGATGTCCTTGTACGTGGACGTGACCTCGTACAGCGAGATGTCGGTGTCCGTCATCGTCGCGTACGCGATCTTGTCCGAGTGGATCTTCCCGGCGTCACTGCCGTCCGCCTTGAGCAGCGTGAAGTCGCGGCTCGTCTTCTTGTTGACGACGACCTCACCCGCGCCGGGCATGCCCTCCTGCAGACAGTGCCCGTTCGAGAGCACGAGCGCCTTGTCGGTGTCCTTCGAGCCCTTGAGCTTGACGACCGAGCCCGAACAGTTGCTGAGCGCGACCGTGCCCTCGAACGTGGGCGTCTTGGCCTTGGCAGCGGCCTTCTCCTCGGCCTGCGGCGCCTCCTGGGCGACCGCGGGCGAGGTGGCTATGCCCGCCAGCGCCGCCGCGCCGAACAGCGCGGCGGCGAGCGTACTGACGAGAGATCTCTTCATCTGTGGCTACTCCCTGTAGAGATACAGCGGTACAGCGGAATGACGGAACTGCTACGCCGTGCGCTGCGCTGCATCTCTACAGCGCGCCCCAGCCGGGCAGGCTCAGGGCTTGGGCAGAACGCAACCCTCCCGACCGAGGTCGATCTTGTTGCCCTCCGCCACGCACGGCGCGATGAGGTAGGTCTGCTGGCCGTAGCCGATCCCCTCGCGGACGGTGGTCTTACCGTTCTCGTCCACCTCGCAAGGGTTGTTCTCCGTGCACTCCTCGCCGCTCTCGTTCATCGTGTTGTTGACGCCCACGACCTTGCCCGAGGCGTCATCGACGACCGGCGAGCCGGAGGTACCGCCCTTGATCTTGCAGTCGGCGGTGTAGCGGATCGAGTCCTTCCAGGTCCAGTCGCCCTCCTTGAGCTCATGGACGAAGTCCTCGGCCGCGCAGCTGTACGTCTCCTTCCAGTACCCGGAGACGACAGTGATCTTGTTGCCCTTGGTGGGGTGCTCGGCGTCGAGCTCCAGGGCCTTGAGGCCGTACTTGTCCTCGATCTCCTTGTACGTGGACGTGGCCTCGTACAGCGAGACGTCGGTGTCGGTCATCGTCGCGTACGCGATCTTGTCCGAGCTGATCTTCCCGGCGTCGCTGCCGTCCGCCTTCAGCAGCGTGAAGTCGCGGTTGGTGGGCTTGTCGACGATGACCTCGCCCGCGCCCGGCATGCCCTCCTCCAGGCAGTGCCCGTTGGACATGACCAGGGCCTTGTCCTCGGGCTTGGAGTTGGGCATCTTCACGACGGAGCCCGAGCAGTTGCTGAGCGCGACCGTGCCCTCGAAGGTCGGGGCCTTCGGCGCCTTGGCCTGTGCGTCGGCCCCGACCGCGCCCGCGGGCGAGGTGGCGAGACCCGTGAGCGCCACCGCGCCGAAGAAGGCGGCGGCGCAGGTGCCTATGAGCGGCTTCTTACGCATGGGAGCCTCCTACGGCTTGGGGAGTTCGCAGCCTTCGCGACCGAGGTCGATCTTGTTGCCCTCAGCCACGCAGGGCGCGATGAGGTAGGTCTGCTGGCCGTAGTTGATGCCCTTGCGGACGGTCACCTTGCCGTTCTCGTCCACCTCGCACGGGTTGTTCATCGTGCACTCTTCGCCGTCCTCGTTGCCCGTGTTGTTGATGCCGACGATCTTGCCGGTGGCGTCGTCGACGATCGGGGAGCCCGAGGTGCCGCCCTTGGTCTTGCAGTCGGCGGTGTAGCGGATCGAGTCCTTCTGCGTCCAGCCGCCCTCCTTGAGCTGGTGCACGAAGTCGTCGATCTGGCAGGAGTACGTCTCCTTCCAGTACCCGGAGACGACGGTGATGGCCTTCCCCTTCTCCGGGTGCTCGGCGTTGAGTTCGAGCGCCTTGACCCCGTACTCGGACTCGATGTCCTTGTACGTGGAGTCGGTCTCGTACAGCGATATGTCGGTGTCGGTCATCGTGGCGTACGCGAGCTTCGTCGCCTTGATCTGGCCCGCGTCGCTGCCGTCCGCCTTCAGCACGGTGAAGCCGCGGCTGGAGGGCTGGTCGGTGACGACCGTGCCCGGGTCGGGCATGCCCTCTTCCAGACAGTGCCCGTTGGAGAGCACGAGCGCCTTGTCGTCGGGCTTGGAGTTGGGCATCTTCACGACGGAGCCCGAACAGTTGCTGAGCGCCACGGTGCCCTCGAAGCTGGGCGCCTTTGCCTTGGCCTGCGGCGCCTCCTGGGCGGCGGCAGGCGAGGTGGCGAGGCCGGTGAGCGCGCCCGCTCCGAAGAGCGCGAGCGCGAACGTGCCGACGAGAGGTCTTTTCATGTGGGGGTTCCTCTCTTGGTACCGAAGGTCTATTCGGTGTGACGCCGTGCATTCTTGGGCCACGAGAGGTTCACCCACAAGAGTGCCCCCGGAAATGATCAAACCAATTCCGGGGGCAAAGCGGCGGGTTGGGCGCGTTTCGGCCAGAAGATCCCTAGACGACGACGCTCACGAGCGCCGCGACGGCGAAGCCCGCGACGGACAGCACGGACTCCAGCACCGTCCACGACTTGAGGGTGTCGCGCTCGGAGATCCCGAAGTACTTCGCGACCATCCAGAAGCCGCCGTCGTTGACGTGCGAGGCGAAGATCGAACCCGCCGAGATGGCCATGATGACCAGCGCGACATGCGCCTGCGAGGGGTCGCTCTCCGCGAGCAGCGGCGCCACGATGCCCGCCGTCGTCACGATCGCCACGGTGGCCGAACCCTGCGCCACGCGCAGCACGACCGAGATCAGGTACGCGAGCACGATGACCGGCAGCCCGGCGTCCCCGAAGACGTCCGCCAGCGCCTGCGCGACACCGGACCCCTGGAGCACGGCCCCGAAGATCCCACCGGCGCCGACGACCAGCAGGATGTTGCCCACGGGCTTGAGCGAGGCCGTGGACACCGTCTCCAGCGACTTGCGGCTCCAGCCGCGCCGCAGCCCCAGCAGGTAGTACGCCAGCAGCAGGGCCACCGTCAGCGCGACGAAGGGATGCCCGATGAACTCGATGACGGACCGCCCGGTGGACGGATCGAGGGCGATGGACGAGAACGTCGCGGCGAGGATCAGCACCAGCGGCGTCCCGATGATCGCCAGCACGGTCCCGACGGCGACGGGCTTCTCGGCCGCGTCGACCTTGTTCGCCCGCTGCTCCTCGGCGACGGCCTTCTTCGACTCCTCGGCCGCCTCCACCATGTCCTGCGGTACGGGCACGAAGACCCTCTGGCCGATCCACGCGGCGTACAGCCACGCGGCGAGCACGGCGGGGATCCCGCATACGACACCCATGAGGATGACCCACCCGAGGTCCACGTCGAGCAGCCCGGCGGCGGCGACGGGCCCGGGGTGCGGGGGCAGGAACGCGTGCGTCATCGACAGCCCGGCCAGCATCGGCATGCAGTACAGCAGCACGGACTTGCCGCTGCGCTTGGCCGCCGCGTAGACGATCGGCGCGAGCACGAAGATGCCGACGTCGAAGAAGACGGGGATGCCGAAGATGATCCCCGTCAGCCCCATCGCGAGCGGCGCCCGCCGCTCCCCGAACATCCCCAGCAGCCGCGCGGAGAGTGCCTCGGCGCCCCCGCTGACCTCCAGGATCGCCCCGAGCATGGTGCCCAGGCCGATGATGATCGCGACGTGCCCGAGGATGCCGCCCATCCCGGACTCGATCATCGAGACGGCGTCGGACTTCTGGACGGTGCCGAAGAGTTCGGTGACGGAGAGCCCGGCGCCGAGCCCCACCGCGATCGACACGGCGAGCAGCGCGACGAACGGCTGGATACGGACCTTGATGATCAGAAAGAGCAACAGCGCGATCCCGAGCGCCGCGACGGTCAACAGCCCGCCGGTCCCGGATATGAGCGCCAGCAACCCGCCGGTGTGCGGGACCTTCGGTGGATCTGCCGCAAGAAGCATGGTGAACCTCGTTGTTCAGCGCGGGGAGGAGAGGGGGCCCCTGGAGCGCGCCCGCTGGGTCGTGCGTACCCGGCATCGGGGGCTGCGCATGGGGTCTCCCCAGGCCGCTAGGCCGAGGGGAAGCAGCCCTGCGCCTCTGGCGCAGACCTCCCAAGCGCGGAAGGGCTCAGCGGGACGTGCCCCGTCAGGGGCGCGGGGAACTGCGCGAGCGACCACGACGCACCCGCAGTCTGCGGCTGACGGACAGGGGCAACCCGTCCGCAGCGGGGTCCGGGGGCGGAGCCCCCGAAGATCAGGGAAGGGGCGGGCTCGGGGAATCAGCCCGCCCCGGAGACCCGGAGCTCGGCGACTCAGCCGAGGACGGCGAGCGCGTCGATCTCGACGAGGAGACCGGCGGGGAGGCCGACGTACACGGTCGTACGGGCGGCCGGCACCTCCCCGAGACCGGCGAAGTACTCGTTGTA
Organism: Streptomyces sp. NPDC048172; assembly: GCF_043202595.1. NCBI lineage: Bacteria > Bacillati > Actinomycetota > Actinomycetes > Kitasatosporales > Streptomycetaceae > Streptomyces > Streptomyces sp. NPDC048172. The sequence goes on along the minus strand of NZ_JBIDAT010000001.1, from coordinate 692,891 downwards.
GATCTCGTTGAACTCGGCGAAGTGGGCCGTGTCCGTCAGGTAGACGCGGAGCATCATCGCGTCCTCCCAACTCGCGCCCCCCTCCTTGAGGATGGCCTCGACGTTCGCGAACGTCTGGAGCGTCTGCTCCCGCAGCCCCGGCCCCACCGGCGTCGGCGCCTGGCCCTCGACGGCCGGGCCGAAGCCGACCTGCCCGGCGACCTGGAGGATGTTGCCCTTCTTCACGCCGTGCGAGAACTTCGCGGGCGGCGTGGTGTGCGTGGACGGCGTGAGGGCGGTCTTGGTCAGCTTCTCGCTGTGCTCACTCATGGTGCTGCTCTCTCGGTTCGGGGAGGAGTGGACGGCCTCCCGGCGTACTCGGCGCTGATGGCCTCAGCGGTCCGGCGTACGCGCGGAAGGAGGGTGAGGAGTTCGTCGGCGGATACGACGACGTTCGGCGCGGAGACCGACATCGCCGCCGCCACCCGCCCCGAGGCGTCCCTGATGGGCGCCGCGACGCAGTTGATGGACTCCTCGTGGCCACCGAGGTCGGTGGCCCAGCCCTGCTCGCGCACCTTGGCCAGCTCCGTGAGGAACGCGGCGGCGTCGGGCGTCGAACGGGCGGTGTACCGGGGGTAGTCGAGCCGCTCGGCGATGGCGCGCCGCTCCGGCTCGGGCAGGTCGGCGAGGAGCAGCTTGGCCACGGCCGCGACGGTGATCGCGACGGGTTTGCCGATACGGGAGTACATCCGCACCGGATAGCGGCTCTCGACCTTGTCGATGTAGAGGACCTCGTCCTCCTCGTACACGGCGAGATGGACCGTGTGCCCGCAGGCCGCGTTCAGCTCGGCCAGGTGCGGGTGGGCGATGCCGCGGATGTCGAGGTTCTCCATGGCCTCCTGCGCGAGCGCGAAGAGCCGCGCGCCGAGCCGGTAGCGCTGGTCGGGCTGGCGGTAGACGATGCCGTGCTCGTGCAGCGTGCGCAGCAGCCGCAGCGCGGTGGACTTGTGCACGTCGAGGCGCTGCGCGACCTGTTCCAGGTTCGCCGGGCCCTCGGCGAGCAGGGGCAGGATGCTGAGCGCCCTGTCTACGGTCTGGCTCATGCGCTGCGTACCTCCGGCGTCCGTTCCTCCGGCCCGCTGGTCGTCCAGCCGGGCCCCAGCCGCAGTCTCTCCCACGCCTCCGCGCCGAGGGCGACGAGCCCGTCGGCGTACGCGCGGGAGGGCGGCGCGCCCAGATCGCCGGGCTCGACGAGCGCCGCGGCGGCCATCAGGTGGCCGTGCCGCAGCCGTTCGCGCACCGGAAGTCCGCGCAGGGCCCCGGAGAGATAGCCCGCGGCGAAGGCGTCGCCCGCGCCGACCGGGGAGACGACCTCGACGCGCGGCGCGGGCACGCGCACGGGCGCGCCGTCGCCGGTCACGAACGCGGTGGCCCCGGCGGCGCCCTGCTTGACGACCAGCGTGTGCGGCTCGGGCAGCGCCTCCCGTACGGCCTCGGGCCCGCCCCGTACGCCCCACGCGGCGGCGGCCTCGTCCTCGCCGACGAAGACCAGGTCGCTGCGGCGGGCGAGGTCGAGCAGCACCCGCGGCCCTTCCTCGGAGGCACGGTCGTGCCAGAGGCCGACGCGGTAGTTGACGTCGAAGGAGACCGGCGGCCGGTCGGCCGCCTCGACCAGAGCGCGGGTGAGTGCGAGGCAGCCGTCCGAGAGCGCGGCGGTGATGCCGGTCAGGTGCAGGAAGCGGCCCCCGGTGACGGCCGCGCGGTCGACGGTGGCGGGCGACATGGCGGAGGCGGCGGACCCGGCGCGGTAGTAGACGACCTCGGAGAGCGGCTCCCCGACGTCCCCGTCCGCGCCGTCCGCCCCGTCTGCACCGTCCGCCCCGGTGGCGCGCTCGCCGTCCGTACGGAAGTAGATCCCGGTGGGGCGCGCGGGGTCGCGCTGGACGGCGGAGACGTCGACGCCCTGCGCCGCGATCGTACGGACCAGGTGGTCGCCGAAGCCGTCGGCGCCGACGCGGCTCACCCAGCGGGCGCGGTGCCCGGCGCGGGCGAGGGCGCAGGCCACGTTGGACTCCGCGCCGCCGATCACGCGGTCGAAGGAGGGTACGTCGGCGAGGGGCCCTGGCCGGGAGGGCAGGAACGTGACCATCGACTCGCCCAGGCAGACGACGTCCATGTGCGGGGTGGTGGTCACGATGCGAACCGCTCCTCAGCTCTCGATGTCTGTTGCTTCCATTGACCGGCCGTTCGGCGGGATGCTAGACAGCATCGAGCGTTATACGCAATGGTCATTGCAAGATTTGCAACGATCATCGTCACCGTCACTGTCACGGAGCTATGGAGCCCGCATGGCCGTCGAAGCAGCCGAAGCCATCGAAGACGCCGTCGCCCGCCTCGCGGACGAGGTCGTGGACCACCGCTTCAAGGGCCTGCCCCCGGACGCGGCGGGCACCACGGTGGGCGCCCTGGCGGCCGAGCGCAGGAACCTCTTCACCGGCGGCTTCACCACCCCCGTCCTGGCCCTCTCCGCCGAGCGCCTGGAGCACAACCTGGCGGCCATGGAGACGTACACCACGCGGCACGGCCTGGCCTTCGCGCCGCACGGCAAGACGCCGATGGCGCCCCAGCTCTTCGCCCGCCAGCTCGCGCACGGCGCCTGGGGCACCACGCTCGCCGTCCCGCACCAGGTCCGGGTGGCCCGCGCCTTCGGCGTCCCCCGGATCTTCCTCGCGAACGAGCTCGTGGACGCGGCGGCCCTGCGCTGGCTCGCGGGCGAGCTCGACGCCGACCCGGACTTCCGCTTCGTCTGCTACGTCGACTCGGTGCCCGGCGTGACGCTCATGGACGAGGCCCTGCGCGCCGCGGGCGCGAGCCGCCCCGTCGACGTCGTGGTCGAGCTGGGCGCGGGCGACGGCGCCCGCACCGGCGTCCGTACGGAGGCGGAGTGCGCGGCGGTCGCGGACGCGGTCGCGGCGGCCGGAACGCTGCGCCTGGTGGGCGTCGCGGGGTACGAGGGCGAGGTCCCCGGCGCGACGCTGGAGGCCGTCACGTCCTGGCTGCGCCGCCTCACCGCGCTGGCTGTCGCCTTCGACGAGGCGGGCCGGTTCGCGGACGTCGACGAGATCGTGCTGAGCGCGGGCGGCAGCGCCTGGTTCGACGCGGTGGCGACGGTCTTCGCCGAGCTGCCGCCCCTCTCCTCCCCCGTGCTCAAGCTGCTCCGCTCCGGCGCGTACGTCTCGCACGACGACGGCCACTACCGGGAGATCACCCCCTTCAACCGCGTCCCCGGCGAGGGCGGCCTCCAGCCCGCCTTCACCCTCTGGGCCCAGGTCGTCTCCCGCCCGGAGCCGGACCAGGCGTTCCTCAACGCGGGCAAGCGCGACGCGGCCTACGACCTGCACCTGCCCATGCCGCACACGGTCCGCGACCGCGCCGGGGAGTTCCGCGACGCGAAGGGCATCACCGTGACCGGCCTGAGCGACCAGCACGCCTGGCTGCGCACGGAGTCCCCCGTGGAGGTCGGCGAGTGGGTGGGCCTGGGCCTCTCCCACCCCTGCACGATCTTCGACAAGTGGCAGCTGATCCCGGTCGCGGAGGCGGACGGCACGGTGACGGATTACGTCCGCACGTTCTTCTAGCCCGTGTCCGGCGATCTTGCTGCGAAGGGGCTGCCCCTTGCTGTGCTTCGCAGGCTGCGGCAGCTCGGTGGCTTGTCGCGCAGTTCCCCGCGCCCCTGACGGGGCGCACCTCTGCTGAACCCTGCTGCGCTTGGGAGGTCTGCGCGAAGGCGCAGGGCTGCTTCCCCTCGGCCTAGCGGCCTGGGGAGACCCCATGCGCAGCCCCCGATGCCGGGCACGCATGGTCCGGCCCCTTCCTCCACCCACCCCTGGCGCACAGGAAAGGCCCGCACCCATGGATCTGGTCATCAAGGACGCCCGCGTCATCGACGGTTCGGGCGAGAGAAGGGCCTACCGTGCCGACGTCGGCATCACAGGCAACCGCATCTCCCACATCGCCCGAGAGGGCGAACCGCGCCTCTCCGGCACCAGGACCATCGAGGCAGAAGGCCAAGCGCTAGCGCCCGGTTTCATCGACATGCACGCCCACAGCGACCTGGCCCTCCTCCGCGACCCCGATCACTCCGCGAAGGCCGCGCAGGGCGTGACGCTCGAAGTCGTGGGCCAGGACGGGCTGTCGTACGCGCCCGTGGACGACGAGACGCTCGCGGCCGTCCGCAGCGCGATCACCGGCTGGAACGGCGACGGCTCGGACATCGACTTCGACTGGCGCACCGTCGGCGGCTACCTGGACCGCATCGACCGCCAGGGCACCGCCGTCAACGCCGCGTACCTCATCCCGCAGGGCACCGTACGGATGCTCGCGATGGGCTGGGACGACCGCCCGGCGACCCCCGACGAGCTGGACCGGATGCGTACGCTCGTCGCCGAGGGCATGGAGCAGGGCGCCGTGGGCATGTCGTCCGGGCTCACCTACACCCCCGGCATGTACGCCTCGGACTCCGAACTGGCCGAGCTGTGCCGCGTCGTCGCCCGGTACGGCGGCTACTACTGCCCGCACCACCGCTCGTACGGCGCGGGCGCGCTCCAGGCGTACGCGGAGATGGTGGAGCTCACCCGCGACGCGGGCTGCGCGCTCCATCTCGCGCACGCCACCATGAACTTCGGGGTCAACAAGGGCAAGGCCCCCGAGCTGCTGGCACTGCTGGACAGGGCGCTCGCCGAGGGCGCCGACATCACCCTCGACACCTACCCGTACACCCCCGGCTGCACGACGCTCGCCGCGATGCTGCCGAGCTGGGCCAACGAGGGCGGCCCGCAGGCGACGCTGGCCCGCCTCGCCGATCCGGAGACCACGGCCCGCATCCGGCACGTGATGGAGGTCGAGGGCGCCGACGGCTGCCACGGGGTGCCGATCGAGTGGGACACGATCGAGATCTCGGGCGTCAGCGACCCGGAGCTGCACGCGTACGTGGGCCGTACGGTCGCGGAGTCGGCCGCCGCGCGCGGCGAGGAGCCGTTCACCACCGCGCACCGGCTGCTGACCGAGGACCGGCTCGGGTCCACGATCCTGCAGCACGTGGGCCACGAGGAGAACGTCCGGCAGATCATGCGGCACCCCGCGCACACCGGCGGCAGCGACGGCATCCTCCAGGGCGAGAAGCCGCACCCCCGTGCGTACGGCACGTTCCCCCAGTACCTGGGGCGTTACGTGCGCGAGCTGGGCGTCCTCTCGCTGGAGGAGTGCGTGGCCCACCTGACCTCGCGCCCCGCGGCGCGGCTGCGGCTGGCCGACCGCGGGCTGGTCCGCGAGGGGTACATGGCGGACCTCGTCGTCTTCGACCCGGACACGGTCGCGGCGGGCTCGACGTTCGAGAAGCCGCGCACGCTGCCCGTCGGCATCCCGCACGTACTGGTCGCGGGCACGCCGGTGATCGCGGACGGCCACCGCACGCAGGCCCTCCCGGGCAGGGCGGTGCGCCGCCGCTAGCGGACGACGTCGAAGATCTGCTTCTGGATGCCGTTGGCGTACGCCTCGTGCTCGACGAGCTTGAGGCGCTGGGTGTCCTTGTCGCTGTCGCTGAAGAGCCGCTTGCCCGCGCCGAGGAGGAGGGGGAAGACGAGCAGGTGGTAGCGGTCGATGAGGCCCGCGTCCGAGAGGGCGCGGTTGAGGGTGGCGCTGCCGTGCATGATGACCGGGCCCCCCTCGGTCTCCTTGAGCGCCGCCACCTCGTCGAGCGAGCGGAGGATGGTGGTGGGGCCCCAGCCCTCGACCAGGGCGTCCTCGCCGAGCGTGGTGGAGACGACGTACTTCGGCATGGGCTTGTACTCGGCGAACTCCGCCATGCCCGGCCAGACCGGGCTGAACGCCTCGTAGCTGGCCCGGCCGAAGAGCATCGCCGAGGCCTCCTGCTGCTCCCGGCCCTTGAGCTCGTAGGCCTCCTCCAGGAACTCGACGTCCTTGAAGGTCCAGCCCGAGTTGCGGTAGCCCGGCTCACCGCCCGGGGCCTCCACGACGCCGTCGAGCGAGACGAACGCGGTGCTGATCAGAGTGCGCATCTGAGGTCTCCTGGAAAGTGTCGTGCCTGTCTCGTTGTGCCAGAGGAGACTGCCACGCCGTCCGGAAGTCATCGCCCGTCCGGAAGGACTTTTCGAAAGCCCTCCCGTAGTACCCCGGTACGAGCGCCCGCGCGCCCCTCCCGCCCGTGGTCCGACGTACCGCCCCGGCGCCGTCCCTAGCGTCAAGGGCATGCTCATCGTCGAGTCACTCACGAAGCGTTACGGGGACAGGACCGCCGTGGACGACCTCTCGTTCACGGTCGCGCCCGGCACGGTCACCGGCTTCCTCGGGCCCAACGGCGCCGGGAAGTCCACCACGATGCGCGTCCTCGTCGGCCTGGACGCGCCCACTCGCGGCCGGGCCCTGGTCAACGGCCGCCGCTACGCCGACCTCCCCGCGCCGCTGCGCGAGGTCGGCGTGCTGCTGGAGGCGCGCTCGGTGCACCCGGGCCGCACCGCGTTCCGGCACCTCATGGCCCTCGCCCGCACCCACGGCATTCCGCGCGCCCGGGTCGAGGAGGTGATCGGCTTGGCCGGGCTCCAGGACGTCGCCGGGAAGCGGACCGGGTCCTTCTCCCTCGGCATGGGCCAGCGGCTCGGCATCGCCGCCGCGCTGCTCGCCGACCCCGCGGTGGTCCTCCTGGACGAGCCGGTCAACGGGCTCGACCCGGAGGGCGTGCGCTGGATCAGGAACCTGCTGAAGTCCCTGGCCGCCGAGGGCCGGACGGTCCTGCTCTCCTCGCACCTGATGAGCGAGATGGCACAGACCGCCGACCACCTCGTCATCGTCGGACGGGGCAGGCTGCTCGCCGACACGACCGTGGAGCGGTTCCTGCGGGACGCGGGCCTCGGCACGGTCCGCGTCGTGACGCCGGAGGCGGAGCGGCTCGCCGGGCTGCTCGGCGACGGGGCAGCGCGCGAGGCCCCGGACACCCTGCGGGTCACGGGCACGAACGCCGCGCACATCGGCCGTACCGCCGCCGCGCACGGCATCCCGCTCCACGAACTCACGCCGCACAGCGCCTCCTTGGAGGACGCGTTCATGGAACTCACCCGCGACACTGTCGAGTACGAGGGGAGGGCGGCGGCCGTATGACGACGTACGAGACCTACGGGGTCACGTTCCCGCGCGTGCTGCGCGCGGAGTGGGGCAAGCTGTGGTCGCTCCGCTCGACCTGGTACGCGCTGGGCGGCACCGTCGTGCTCGTCCTCGCGCTCGCCGTGGGCGCGGGCATCGCGACCGACGACACGGGCAACGGGCCCGCCGGTGACCCCATGGACGTCAGCCTGTTCGGGGTGAACTTCGCGCAGCTCATCCTGCCTGTCCTGGGCGCCCTGACGACAGCGGGCGAGTACGCGAACGGGTCGGTCCGCTCCACCATGACCGCCGTGCCGCGGCGGCTGCCCGTGCTGTGGGCGAAGAGCGCCGTGTTCGGCGCCGTGGTCCTCGTGCTCCTCCTCGCCGCCGCCTTCGCGGCCTTCCCGCTGGCGCAGCTCTTCCTGGCCGACACCCCGCTCGCCGCCTCGTTCGGCGACCCGGGCGTGGTGCGCGCGCTGTGCGGCGCCGCGGCGTCCACCGCGCTGCTCGGGGTGCTCGGCCTCGCGCTGGGGGCGCTGCTGCGCAGCGCGCCCGCGGCGATCGGCGTCTTCGTGATCGTCCTGACGGCACTGCCGCAGTTCGCGAGCGCGCTGCCGTACGCCTGGGTGGACACGGCGGTGCGCCACACCCCGCTGCCCGCCGGGCAGGGGCTGATGGCCGTGCTGCCGCAGCCGGACTTCCCCGGCCCGCTCGCCGGGCTGGTCACGCTGACGGTCTGGGCGGCGGTCACGCTGGGCGCCGCGGCGGTCCTGCTGAGGCAACGGGACGTATGAGCGGCATGTCCGGGAGCGGTGGCGGGAGCACGCGGGGCATCCAGCGCGCGCTGCAGCTCGTCAGGGCGTTCGACGCGCGGCGCCCCTGGCTGTGGGACGTCCTGCTGCCGCTGCTCGTCGCCCTCCCCGGCGTGGCCGTGCTCGTCGACGGCACCTGGCGGGACGGGCCCGAGGACGTACAGGTCGGGCCGCCACCGGACGGCATCCCGCCGTCCTGGCCGTGGCTGCTGTCGGCGGGGCTCGTGCTGCCGCTGCTGTGGCGCAGACGGTGGCCCTTCGCGATGTTCCTCGTGATCTCCGGCTTCCTCTTCGTCGCCGGCCGGCTGGGGGTCAGCCTCCCCGTCGCGCTCTCGGTGGTCGTCGCGCTGTACGGGGTCGCGCTGCGCTCGCCGATGTCGCGGCTCGGCTGGGCGGGCGCCTCGGTCCTGGCCACGGTGGCGGCCGAGACGGTCGCCGGACCGCCGCACGACTTCGCCCGCTCGTACGTCCCGGTCTTCGCGATCACGGCCGCCGCCGTCGCCGCCGGGATCGCGGTCCGTACGCGGCGCGAGTACCTGGCCTCGCTGCTGGAGCGCGCCGAACGGCTGGAGGTCGAGCGCGACCAGCGCGCCCGGCTCGCGGCGGCGGCGGAACGGGCCCGCATCGCCCGCGAGATGCACGACGTGCTCGCGCACAACCTCTCGGTGATCACGGGCCTCGCGGACGGCGGCTCGTACGCCGGGCGCCGCTCCCCCGAGCGCGCCCGGCAGGCGCTCGACGCCATCGCCGCGACCAGCCGCGAGGCCCTGGACGACCTGCGCGGCCTGCTCGGCGTCCTCAAGGACACCGGCACGCACGGCGAACTCGCCCCGCAGCCGGGCCTGCCGGACCTGGACCCGCTCCTGGAGCGCGTACGCGCCGCGGGCCTTCCCGTACGGGCGGACGTCGAGGGCACGGCGGCGGACGCCGGGGAGCACTCCCCCGGCCGCCAGCTCACCGTCTATCGGGTGGTGCAGGAGGCGCTGACCAACACCCTGAAGCACGGCGGCAGCGGGGCGACGGCCACGGTGACCGTGGCGTACGGCCGCGACGGACTCACCGTCACCGTCACCGACTCCGGTACGGGGTCCGCCCCCTCGGACCCCGGCGGCGGTCAGGGAATCGGCGGCATGCGCGACCGCGCCCGCGCGTACGGCGGCACCCTGGAGGCAGGCCCCGCACGGGGCGGCGGCTGGCGGGTCCACCTGTGGCTGCCCAGGACGACGACGGACGGGACCAGTGACCACAGTTCTGATCGCGGACGACCAGGCCATGCAGCGCTTCGGCTTCCGGATGCTGCTGGAGAGCCAGGACGACCTGACGCCGCTGGGTGAGGCGGCGAACGGCTCGGAGGCCGTACGGATGGCGGCGGAGCTCCAGCCGGACGTCGTACTGATGGACGTACGGATGCCGGGCCTGGACGGGATCGAGGCCACGCGGCGGATCGTCGCGAGCGGCGGGCGTACGCGCGTGCTGATCCTGACGACGTTCGACCTGGACGAGTACGCCTACGCGGGCCTGCGCGCCGGGGCCAGCGGCTTCCTGGTCAAGGACGCGCAGCCCGCCGAACTGCTGGCGGGGATACGGGCCGTGGCGGGCGGCGACGCGGTGGTGGCCCCGGCGCTGACCCGGCGCCTGCTGGACGCCTTCGCCGAGCGGCTCCCGGCGCCGGGCGCGGGCCCGTCCGGCGAGGACCCCCGGCTCGCGGCCCTCACCGAGCGTGAGCGCGAGGTGCTGACCGCGATCGGCCGGGGCTGGAACAACACGGAGATCGCCGCACGGCTGACGCTGGCGGAGTCAACGGTCAAGACGCACGTGGGACGCGTCCTGGCCAAGACCGGCACCCGCGACCGCGTCCAGGCGGTGATCCTCGCCTACAACACGGGCCTGGTGAGCCCGGAATGACTACGTGTGCTGATACGCCACGATCGAGATGCCGACGTAGTGGACCACGAAGGCGGCGAGCGTGAACGAGTGGAAGACCTCGTGGAAGCCGAACCACCGGGGGGACGGGTTCGGCCGCTTGATGCCGTAGACCACGCCGCCCGCGCTGTAGAGCAGCCCGCCGACGATCACGAGCACGAGGACGGCGATGCCGCCCGTGCGCAGGAAGTCGGGCAGGAAGAAGACGGCGGCCCACCCCATGGCGATGTAGCACGGGGTGTAGAGCCAGCGTGGGGCGCCGACCCAGAAGACGCGGAAGGCGATGCCGCAGGCCGCGGCGGCCCAGATCCCCCACAGCAGCCACTCACGGCGGCCGTCGGGGAGCAGCAGGATCGTCAGGGGTGTGTAGGTGCCCGCGATGATCAGGAAGATGTTGGCGTGGTCCAGGCGTCGTAGCACCGCGTTGACACGGGGACTCCAGTCACCGCGGTGGTAGAGCGCGCTGATCCCGAAGAGCAGGCACGCGCTGAGGGTGTAGATGGCGCAGGCGACGCGCCCGCGGGTGCTGCCCGCGAGCGCTGTGAGGAACATGCCGGACACCAGGACTGCGGGGAACATTCCCAGGTGGAGCCAGCCGCGGAGCTTGGGCTTGATCACCTGAGCTGCGGCGGAAGCGGCCTTGGAGGCGGCAGCGGAGGCGGGGGCTGTCATCGCGCCATCGTATCTACGGACCCGTAGGTTCCCGGTATACCGGGGCAGACGAACGCATGACGTGACGTGGTGACGGACACACCGTTCCCATCTGGACAGACAACCTCTAGGCTCGCATGATCAGATGAGCACAAGCGGCACCGGATGAGCGACCACGCAGGACAGCCACGAAAGCATCCGGGTCGCGGCCCCCAAGGGGTACAGAGAGTCACCACAGACACACATATAACCCTCAACCGTCTGGAGCGATCGTGGCGCGCAGTTCTGCGGCTCCCTCTCCCGTTTCGACCCCTTCCACCCCCTCCACCCCGCCCACCCGTCACCGTGAGCTGATCGCCTGGGTGGACGAGATCGCCGCCCTCACCGAGCCGGACCGGATCGTGTGGTGCGACGGCTCCGAGGCGGAGTACGAGCGCCTCGCCGAGGAGCTGGTGGCCAAGGGCACGTTCAAGAAGCTCGACCCGGTCAAGCGCCCGAACTCGTACTACGCCGCCTCGGACCCCACCGACGTCGCGCGCGTCGAGGACCGCACCTTCATCTGCTCCGAGAAGGAGGCGGACGCGGGCCCGACGAACCACTGGAAGGACCCGGCGGAGATGAAGGACCTCTTCGCCGGTGAGAAGGGGATCTTCCGCGGTTCGATGCGCGGCCGGACGATGTACGTCGTGCCGTTCTGCATGGGCCCGCTGGGCTCCCCGCTCTCCGCGCTCGGCGTCGAGATCACCGATTCGGCTTACGTGGCGGTCGCGATGCGCACGATGACCCGGATGGGGCAGCCCGTCCTGGAGGAGCTGGGCGAGGACGGCTTCTTCGTCAAGGCCGTGCACAGCGTGGGCGCCCCGCTGGCCGAGGGCGAGAAGGACGTGCCCTGGCCGTGCAGTTCGACCAAGTACATCTCGCACTTCCCGGAATCCCGCGAGATCTGGTCGTACGGCTCGGGCTACGGCGGCAACGCGCTGCTCGGCAAGAAGTGCTACGCGCTGCGCATCGCCTCCGTGATGGCCCGCGACGAGGGCTGGCTCGCCGAGCACATGCTCATCCTGAAGCTGACCCCGCCGCGCGGCGAGTCCAAGTACGTGGCGGCGGCGTTCCCTTCGGCCTGCGGCAAGACCAACCTGGCGATGCTCCAGCCGACGGTCCCGGGCTGGACGGTCGAGACGATCGGCGACGACATCGCCTGGATGCGCTTCGGTGAGGACGGGCGGCTCTACGCGATCAACCCGGAGGCCGGTTTCTTCGGCGTCGCGCCGGGCACCGGCGAGGACACCAACGCCAACGCGATGAAGACCCTGTGGGGCAACTCGGTCTTCACCAACGTCGCCCTCACCGAGGACGGCGACGTGTGGTGGGAGGGCATGACCGAGGAGAAGCCCGCGCGCCTGACGGACTGGAAGGGCAACGCCTGGACGCCGGAGTCGGAGACCCCGGCCGCCCACCCGAACGCCCGCTTCACGGTGCCCGCCGGGCAGTGCCCGATCATCGCGCCCGAGTGGGAGGACCCGCGCGGCGTGCCGATCTCCGCGATCCTCTTCGGCGGACGCCGCGCCACGGCCGTACCGCTGGTGACCGAGTCCTTCGACTGGCAGCACGGCGTCTTCCTGGGCGCGAACGTGGCCTCCGAGAAGACCGCGGCGGCCGAGGGCAAGGTCGGCGAGCTGCGCCGCGACCCGTTCGCGATGCTGCCCTTCTGCGGCTACAACATGGGTGACTACTTCGCCCACTGGCTGAAGGTCGGCGCGAACGCGGACGCCGCGAAGCTGCCGAAGATCTACTACGTCAACTGGTTCAAGAAGAACGACGAGGGCAAGTTCGTCTGGCCCGGCTTCGGCGAGAACAGCCGCGTGCTGAAGTGGATCGTCGAGCGCCTGAACGGCGAGACGGAGGCCGTCGAGACCCCCATCGGCCTGCTCCCGAAGAAGGAGGACCTCTACACGGAGGGCCTCGGTCTCTCGGACGAGGAGCTGGACTTCATCCTCGCCGTCGACAAGGACGTCTGGCGCGACGAGGCGGCCCTCGTCCCCGAGCACCTCAACACCTTCGGCGAGCACACGCCGAAGGAGCTCTGGGACGAGTACCGCGCGCTGGTGAAGCGCCTGGGCTGAGCCGTCCGTCCGGACTGAGCCGTCCGGTTCGGTTTACGCGGGCACCAGCTCGCCGTGGGCGGACATCCGCTCCGCGGCGAGCTGGGCCGCGGCCTCGTCGCCACGCGAGGTCGCGACGGACAGCGCGTTCCCGGCGAGCATGCGTGCCCGCTGATGCAGCGAGGCGACATGGCCCGCGCCCCCGCGGCGAGCGGACGGCTCGGCGCGCAGCGGCGCGTGCCCGCTGAGCCGGGCGACGACGGCGGCGAGCTCGGCGGCGGCCGTGTCCAGCGAGGTGTCGGGGGTCAGCACCCGCAGCTCGTCCGTCACGGTGAGCAGCGCCGTCAGATGCCCGGCGAGCCGGATGTCCAGCTCCTCCTCGCGCGTACGCCGCGGGAGATCCCGCAGAGCGTCGTCGGCCAGGGTGTGGACCGACTTGGTGCGGATCGGTTCGTACATGGGTGGCCTCCTGGCTGTGCGTTCAGGAAGCCATCCTAACTTAGACAGAGTCTAAAGTTGTCCCGGAACAAAGATCCGGCATCCGGCTCTTACGGCTGCCCGTAGCCGTCGAGGAAGCGGCCGATCCTCGTCACGGCGTCGGTCAGCTCGGTCACGGACGGCAGATTGACGATCCGGAAGTGGTCCGGCTCCGGCCAGTTGAACCCGGTGCCGTGCACGATCATGATCTTCTCCGCGCGGAGCAGGTCGATCACCATCTGCCGGTCGTCCTTGACCTTGTAGACCTTCGGGTCGAGCCTCGGGAAGGCGTAGATCGCCCCCTTCGGCTTCACGCAGGTCACGCCGGGGATCTGGGTCAGCAGGCCGTACGCCGTGTCGCGCTGCTCGCGCAGCCGGCCGCCCGGCAGCACCAGGTCCTCGATCGTCTGACGCCCGCCGAGCGCGGCGGCCACGGCGTGCTGCGCGGGCATGTTGGCGCACAGCCGCATGTTCGCCAGGATCGTGAGGCCCTCGATGTAGCTGTCCGCGTGACCCTTCGGGCCGCAGACCGCGAGCCAGCCGCTGCGGTAACCGGCGACGCGGTAGGACTTCGAGAGCCCGTTGAAGGTGAGGGTCAGCAGGTCGGGCGCGACGACCGTGGTGGGGGTGTGCGTCGCGCCGTCGTACAGGATCTTGTCGTAGATCTCGTCGGAGCAGACGACCAGGCCGTGGCGGCGCGCGATGTCGGTGAGGCCGCGCAGCATCTCCTCGTCGTAGACCGCGCCCGTCGGATTGTTCGGATTGATGATCACCAGCGCCTTGGTGCGGTCGGTGACCTTGCGCTCGATGTCCGCGAGATCGGGCATCCAGTCGGACTGCTCGTCGCAGCGGTAGTGCACGGCCGTGCCGCCCGCGAGGGAGACGGAGGCCGTCCACAGCGGGTAGTCGGGGGCGGGGACGAGCACCTCGTCGCCGTCGTCCAGCAGGGCCTGCATGGACATCTGGATCAGCTCCGAGACCCCGTTGCCCAGGTAGATGTCCTCGACGGAGAGCTCGACGCCCTGCGTCTGGTAGTGCTGCATCACCGCGCGGCGGGCGGAGAGCAGGCCCTTCGCGTCCCCGTAGCCGTGAGCCGAGCCCACGTTGCGGAGCATGTCCTCCAGGATCTCCGGCGGGCAGTCGAAGCCGAACGCCGCGGGATTGCCGGTGTTGAGCTTCAGGATCCGGTGCCCCGCCGCCTCCAGCCGCATCGCCTCCTCCAGGACCGGGCCCCGGATCTCGTAACAGACATTGGCGAGCTTCGTCGACTGGATCACCTGCATATCGCCACCTTACGGGCGGGTATCGCGCCACGCCCCGTGTTTTCCCTCACCCCGTCCACAGCTCACAGGGGGATATTGACAGTGACTCCCTTTTGAGAGTTACTGTCACTATGACGGTGACGGAGCAAGCGATGAAGCAGGGGCAGGACCCCCGGCGCTGGTGGGCGCTGGGCGCGCTCGGGGCGAGCATGCTCGTCCTCGGCTTCGACCTCACGATCCTGAACGTGGCGCTGCCGGAGATGGCCGACCAACTCCGCGCGGACACCCGCGACATGCAGTGGATCGTCGATGCGTACGTGGTGGTGTTCGCGGCGACGATGCTCCCGGCGGGCCTCCTCGGCGACCGCTTCGGGCGCCGCAGGATGCTCCTCGCCGGGCTCGGCGTCTTCTTCGTCGGCTCGCTGCTGGGGACCCTCACGCACAGCCCGGAGTGGGTCATCGTCGCCCGCGCGGGCATGGGGCTCGGGGCGGCGCTGATCTCCCCGCTGGTCCTCGCCGTGCTGCCGTCCCTCTTCCCCGACCCGAAGGAGCGCGCCAAGGCGATCGGCGTCGTCACCGCCTCCGTGGCCGGGGGCATGCCGCTCGGCCCGATCGTCGGCGGCTGGCTCCTGGACCACTACTGGTGGGGCTCGATCTTCCTGATCAACGTGCCGCTGGCCGCCCTCGGCATGGCCGCCTGCCTGCTGCTCCTCCCCGAGACCCGCGACCCGGCCTCGCCCCGCGTGGACCCGCTGAGCACCCTGCTGAGCGTGCTGGGGCTGAGCGTCCTGGTCTTCGCGATCATCGAGGGGCCGGAGCGCGGCTGGAGCGACCCGGTGGTCCTCGTCTGCTTCCCGCTCGCCGTCCTGCTGCTGACGGGGCTGGTGCTCAGGGAGCGGGCGCGGGGGCGGAAGCACACGCGCCCGATGCTCGACCTCGGCCTGCTGCGGCACCCGGGATTCCGCTGGAACTGCGCGGTGGTCACTCTCGTCACGCTGGTGCTGTCGGGGCTGCTGTTCATCGTTCCGCAGTACCTCCAGGCGGTGCTGGGGAACGACGCGTTCGGGACGGGGCTGCGGCTGCTCCCCCTGATGGCCGGGATCGTGGTGGCGGCCCGCGCCGCGGGCCCGCTGGTGGGCAGGCTCGGCACCCGGCTGGTGGTGAGCTCCGGGCTGGTGGTGCTGGCGTTCGCCGCGTTCCTCGGCGCCCGCACGGACCCGGGGAGCGGGTACGCACTGGCGGCCACCTGGCTGACGCTCACCGGGATCGGCACCGGCCTCGCGATGGTGCCCGCGATGGACGGGGCGGTGGACGCGCTGCCGCCCGCCCGGACCGGCAGCGGCTCGGGCCTGCTGATGACGGTGCGCCAGGTGGGCACGGCCCTCGGCATCGCACTGCTCGGCAGCCTGCTGTCGGGGACGTACACCTCGCGGCTCGGCCTGGAGGACAGCGGCCTCCCGGCGGCGGCGCGGGACGCGGCGGGCGACTCGGTCGTCGCCGCCCATCTGGTCGCCGAGCAGAGCGGCTCGCGGCGGCTGGCCGGAGCGGCGGACGCGGCGTTCATCGGCGGGATGAACCAGGTGCTGGCGATATGCGGAATCCTCGCCCTCGTCACCGCCTGCATAGCCGCCACGCTGCTGCCCGACAGGAGGCCGAAGGGAGGGGACGGGACGGAGCCGGAGGATGCGGGGACGGAACCGGAGGAAGCGGGGACGGAGCCGGAGGAAGACGGGACGGAGGAGGGGACGCGTGCCGGGAATTCGCAAGACAGCTCCGGCCGGGGCATGGCCCAGTCCGAGCCGGATGCCCGACAATAAGATCCATGGCCCCCGCACCTACAGAATCCGCTACGCCTGTCCCCCCGGCCCCCGCTGCGAAGCTCGGGCTGCGCGAGCGGAAGAAGCTCCAGACCCGTCAGGCCATCCGGCACACCGCCTACCGCCTCTTCGACGAGCAGGGGTACGACGCGACCCCTGTCGACCAGATCGCGGAGGAGGCCGAGGTCTCCCCCAGCACCGTCTTCCGCTATTTCCCCACCAAGGAAGACATCGTGCTCAACGACGAGTACGACCCGATGATCGAGGAGACCCTGCGCGCCCGGCCCACGAGCGAGTCCCCGGTCATCGCGCTCCGCGAGACGCTCAGCGAGTCGCTGGCCAGGGTCTTCGACGCGGACGCCGCCGAGACCTGGCAGCGGATCCGGCTGATCCGCGAGGTGCCCGCGCTGCGCGCCCGGATGAGCGAGCAGTCGGCCGAGACCACCCGCATGCTCGCCAGAGCACTCGCCGAGCGCGCGGACAGACCCGTCGACGACCTGGAGGTGCGCATCGTGACGGGCGCGATGCTCGGGGCCCTGACGGAGGCGATGTTCAGCTGGATCGACGACGGCGGCTCCAAGACCCTCACGGACCTGGAGAAGCTCGTCGCCCGCGCGCTGAACGTACTGGAGCGCGGCCTCACCCTCTGACTCCCCGCCGAACCATGGCTGCCCTCGTCTCAGGGCTGGGCAGGGGCCGCGGCACAGGGCAACCACGATCCGCCGGACACCCCCTGGAGGGAGCTCGGCGGAGGGGAGGGCGGCGTTACACGGCGCGGAGCAGACTCTCCAGGACCGCCGCGTCCACGGTGGGCGCGTCGCAGACGAAGCCCCGGCACACATAGGCGGCGGCCCGCCCGTCCACCAGGTCCCGCCCCCGCAGCAGCGGTACGTCCGACTCCCCCGACTGCCCCGGCGCGCCCAGCGCCACCACGGCGCCCGGCGCGGTCGAGAGCAGCGCCGTGCGATGCAGCTCGCCCGTCCCCGGCTTCGCCGGGTCCCCGACGATCGCGACCTCACGCGGCCCGTCGAGCAGCGCCTCGCCCACGGAGAGCCCCCAGCCGACGAACCGGGGCACCCGGCCCGCGAGTTCGCGCACGATGCCGAGGGCACGCTCGGCCGCCTCGCGGTGCCGGGCGCTGCCGGTGTAGGCGGCGTACGAGAGCAGGGCGCCGGTCGCGGCGCTCCAGCCGGAGGGCACCGCGTTGTCCGTCGGGTCCTGGGGGCGGCGGATGAGCGGCTCCGCGTCGTCCGCCGTGTCGAACAGCGTGCCGTCCTCACCCACGAACCGCGTCAGCACCGTCTCCAGCAACGCCCCCGCCCGGTCGAGCCATTCGCGCCCGCCGGTGACCGCGTAGAGGGTGAGATACCCCTCGGCCGCGTCGCCGTAGTCCTCCAGCACACCCGCGCTGGCACCCGCCACGCCGTCCCGCGAGGTCCGCACGAGCCGCGCGGACCCCTCCGAGGAGGCGTCCGTATGCACGGAGGCGAGGAGCCCGGCGGCGGCAGCGGCGGCGGCCACGAGGTCGGGGCGCTCGAAGTAGGCGCCGGTCTCGGCGAGCGCGGCGACCGCGAGACCGTTCCATGCCGTGACGGCCTTCTCGTCACGCTCGGGGCGGGGACGCGGCTCACGCGCGGCCAGCAGCCGTTCGCGTACGGACGCGAAGCGCGCGGCGTCCACGAGCTCGCCGTCCGGGTCGGGGCCGTCCAGGTCGGGAAGGCGCAGCACCGAGGCGCCGCGCTCGAAGGTCCCCTCCTCGGTGACACCGAAGCGGCGCGCGGCCCAGGCCCCGTCCTCCTCGCCGAGCACCTCGGTGAGCTGCCCGGGCGTCCACACGTAATAGACGCCCTCGTGCGCGGCCCCGCTCCCGTCATCGCTGTCCGCGTCGAGCGCGGAGGCGAACCCGCCCTGCTCCGTGCCCAGTTCGTGCACCATGAACTCGGCGGTCTCCAGCGCGACCCGCCGCGCGAGCTCCGAGCCGGTGGCCCGCCACAGGTGCGCGTAGACGCGGCAGAGCAGCGCGTTGTCGTAGAGCATCTTCTCGAAGTGCGGGACGGTCCACTCCGCGTCGACCGAGTAGCGCGCGAAGCCGCCGCCCAACTGGTCGTAGATCCCGCCGCGCGCCATCGCCTCGCACGTGGCCTCCACCATCTGCAGCGCTCCCTGCGAGCCGGTGCGCGCGTGGTGCCGCAGCAGGAACTCCAGCACCATCGACGGCGGGAACTTCGGCGCCCCGCCGAACCCGCCCCGCACCGCGTCGAAGTCCCGCGTCAGCCCCAGCAGCGCCGCGCCCATCTCCTCCGCGCCGGGCACCCGCGGCGCGTCGTACCGCAGCCCGCGCCCGGCCAGATCACGAGTGATCCGCGCCGCCACATCGGCGACCTCCTCCCGCCGGTCCTCCCAAGCGGCCCGCACCCCCTCCAGCACCTGCCGGAAGGACGGCATCCCGTGCCGGGGCGCGGGCGGGAAGTACGTACCGAAGTAGAAGGGCTCCGCGTCCGGCGTGAGAAACACGGTCATGGGCCACCCACCCTGCCCCGTCGCCGCCTGCACCGCCTCCATGTACACGGCATCGACATCGGGCCGCTCCTCGCGGTCCACCTTGACGCAGACGAAGTGCGCGTTGAGAAAGCCCGCCGTCTCCTCGTCCTCGAAGCTCTCGTGCGCCATCACATGACACCAGTGACACGCGGCGTACCCGACGCTGAGCAGCACGGGTACGTCCCGCCGCCGCGCCTCCTCGAAGGCGTCCAGCTCCCAGGGCCACCAGTCGACGGGGTTGTCAGCGTGCTGGAGCAGATAGGGCGACTGGGAGTCAGCCAGGCGATTCATAGCGGCATCGTCGCACGGCCCGGATCCCCCAGCACAAGCGCCAGGGAGGTCGCCGAGGACTCCGCGCCGAACGCCCTCGAAGCCGACACCGACCACGGTCACCAGTCCACCAGATTGTCCGCGTGCTGGAGCAGACAGGGCGGCTGGGAGTTGGCCAGGCGGTGCATGCCCGGGATCGGGGCGTTTCTTGTGCCGGGGCCCCAGCGCAGCCGTGGCGAGCTCGGCTGGGCTGGGACGGCGGGGCGGGTGGTGGTCAGGAGGCCGGGGTGAGGCGGTGGGTGAGGAACTGTTCCAGGGTCATCAGGCCCGGGTGCTGGCGGCGTAGGTGCGGGATGTCCGCCTGGTAGCCGTCCTCGGCGAACCACTCGAACATACGGTCTTCGATGGGCTGCGGTTCGAGGCGGCTCGGGGTGCCGGTGACGCGTTCGTAGACGGCGGCGACCTCGGTGAACGTGATCTCGTCACCGGCGAGTTCGATCTGCTCGCCGATGAACTCGCCGGGGTTGTCGAAGGCGTCGGCGGCGAAGTGGCCGATGTCGTCGGAGGCGATCAGCTGGATGGGCTTGTCCGGCTTGACCGGCAGCTCCATCACGCGCTCGCCCTCGGCGTCCGCGTAGCCGAGCAGGTTGTTCATGAAGAACACCGGGCGCAGGACGGTGGCCGGGATGCCGAGTGCGGCGATGTGCCGCTCGATCTCGGCCTTGGTCTCGAAGTGGTCGATGCCGGTGTCTCGTTCGGCTCCGCCCACCGAGCTGTACACGAGGTGTGCGATGCCGCTCGCCTTGGCCATGTCGGCCACGGCCTTGCCCTGGCGGACCTCGGCGGCGAGGGACTCCGGGTCCCAACCCAGCGGCTGCACGCTGTAGACGCCGTGCACGCCGGTCATGGCGCGGCGCAGGGACTCGGCGTCGTCCATGTCGCCCTGTACGAGTGCGGCGCCCCTGGCCTTGAGTTCGTGGGCCTCGGGCTTGTCGGGGTCGCGGACCAGGGCGTGTACGGTCCAGCCTCGGGAGAGCAGTTCGCGGGCGGTGGCGCCGCCCTGGTTCCCGGTGGCGCCGAGGACGAGGACGGTCTTGTTCTCACTCAACGTGGTGCTCCTTGGTAGCCGTTGCTAGCCGTTGAGGAGAGCCTTGAATATGAAGTGGGGTTTAAGTCAAGGCGATATGGCAGTTGGGTCGGCCGGACTGCCCTGACCACTGAGTTCGGAGTTCCTGGATGACAACCGAGGGCCGTGACCTCACCGCCGTCTGCCAGGCGGCGGAGAGCGGATATGTGCTGCGCGTCATGCGCGAGGGCAGCTCCGAGCCACTCGCTGAGAAGGACCTGTCGCACTGGCCGGACTGGCCGGTCTTCCCACCGGACGCCGCCGCCGCGGCAGGGTGCGAGCTCGTCA
This sequence comes from Streptomyces sp. NPDC048172, assembly GCF_043202595.1. Taxonomy (NCBI): domain Bacteria; kingdom Bacillati; phylum Actinomycetota; class Actinomycetes; order Kitasatosporales; family Streptomycetaceae; genus Streptomyces; species Streptomyces sp. NPDC048172. The sequence continues at coordinate 672,488 of NZ_JBIDAT010000001.1, read as the reverse complement.
TGCTCGGCTACATGATCTGGCCCGACACCGTCACCCCTGATTCCCTGATCGGATGGCACCGCGTCCCGGGCGAGCGGGCGTGGACGGCTCACGTCGCAAGCCCCAGTCAGCTGAGGGCGGCCGGGCTCTGAGGCTGTTGAAGCTGTTGAGGCTGTTGAAGCTGTTCAGAGGGGGGCGGGCTCCCGGTCGGCCTGGTCGAAGGGGGGATAGCTCTCGCCGCCCAGCCGGTCGGCCGCGTCGATGTAGTCGGCGAGCGCGTCGCGGGACTGGGCGAGCCTGGCCATCTGGTCGTCCAGTCGCCGCAGCCGGGACCGCATCGCGTCCAGCAGTTCGGGGCACCCCGGCAGCCGCGGGACCTCGCCGACCACGCAGGGCACCACGTACGCGATGTCCTCGGAGGACAGACCGGCGGCGAGCAGGTGCCGGATCTGTCCGACCCGCAGCACGGCGCTCTCGTCGTAGTTGCGGTAACCGTTCGCGCCGCGTTCCGCTTCCAGCAGGCCCTGGGCCTCGTAGTAGCGCAGTTGATGGGCGTTGACGCCCGTCCGACGGCTCAGCTCGCCGATCCGCATCGCGACCTCGCTTGACCTTGCTTGACCTTGCTTGCCCTTCATACCGGTATCAACGTTGACGATGCTGCCATGAGCGACAAGAGAGAAGCACCCGTTACCGTCGTCGGACTCGGCCTGATGGGCCAGGCGCTCGCCCGCGCGTTCCTCAGGGCCGGGCACCCCACGACCGTGTGGAACCGGACAGCCGCGAAGGCCGACCAGCTGGTGGCCGAGGGCGCGCGGCTGGCGCCGACGCTCGCCGAGGCCCTGAAGGCGAGTCCTCTGACGGTCGTCTGCGTCACCGACTACCCGGCCGTGCATGAACTGCTTGGTGTGGATGGTGTTCCGCTGGACGGCACGACGCTGGTCAACCTCACCTCGGGCGACTCGGCCCAGGCGCGGGAGGCTGCCCGTTGGGCCGAGCGGCGCGGCGCCCGTTATCTGGACGGCGCCATCATGGCCGTACCGCCCGCGATCGGGACCGCCGACGCGGTGATTCTGTGCAGCGGGCCGCAGGAGGACTTCGAGGCGCACAAGCCCGCGCTCGACGCGCTCGGCACCGCCACCTGCCTCGGTGCGGACCACGGACTGGCGTCGCTGTACGACGTGGCGGGCCTGGCCATGATGTGGAGTGTCCTGAACGCCTGGCTCCAGGGCACCGCCCTGCTCAGGACGGCCGGGGTCGACGCGGCGACGTACGCGCCGTTCGCGCGGCAGATGGCCGCCGCCGTGGCCGAATGGCTGCCGGGGCACGCCGAGCAGATCGACAGCGGTGCCTTCCCGGCCGATGTGGCGTCCCTGGAGACCCACGCCCGGTCGATGGAGCACCTGATCGAGGAGAGCGAGGCGGTGGGGGTCAACGCCGAGCTGCCGAAGCTGTTCAAGGCGATGGCCGACCGCTCGATCGCCGCCGGGCACGGCGGGGAGGAGTACGCCGTGCTGATCGACGAGTTCGGCAAGCCCCACCACGGCTGACCGAGCTCCACGCCGGGCACCACCTCCCGGCACGCACGCGGTGCGGCGGGCCGGGACCGGCGGGCGGTCAGGCGTCGACCGAGCCGTCGGGCGCCGACGGGGACATGGCGCCCGCGTACTCCCGTTCCCGTTCGATCTCCTGGGAGGTGTGGGCCATGCGGCCCGTCACGCGGCGCAGGATGGGCGGTGCGGTGATGGAGGTGACCACGGCCACCAGGACGACGACGGTGTACGAGGCGGTGTTGAGCACGCCGCTGCTCAGGCCCACCGAGGCGAGAACGATCTCCACCACGCCCCGCGCGTTGAGCCCCGCCCCGATGGCCACGGCTTCGTCGTGGCCGAGCTTTCCGGCTCTGGCTCCGGCGTAGCCGCCGATCAGCTTGGCCGCCATGGCGACGAGGACCGTGATCAGGGCGCCCGCGAGGACGGGGGGCTTCGCCAGCGCGGCCAGGTCGACCTGGAGTCCGGCGCTGACGAGGAACACCGGGGCCAGCACGGCCATCACGAAGGGCCGGATCGCGGCGAGGAACCGCCGGGCCTCCGGGCCCACTGTGCCGATGACGATGCCGCACAGGAAGGCGCCGAGGATCGGCTCCAGCCTCAGCGCGTGGGTGCCCGCGGCGGCCAGCAGGATCAGCAGGACCACGACCGCCACGCCGACGTCGTCGCGGCGCTCGGAACGCATGGCTCCGCGCAGCACCCTGGCGAGGACGGGACGTGCCAGGAACACGGTCAGCACGAGGACGAGCAGCAGACAGCCCACCGACTCGAACACGACCTGGGCGCGGAATCCCAGCGTCGCCATGGAGGAGACGATGGAGAGCAGCAGCCACCCGATGATGTCGCTGACGGCTGCCGCGCCGATGATGACCTGCCCGACGTCGCGGTGCATCAGTCTCATGTCCAGCAGGATCTTCGCGATGACGGGCAGCGCGCTGATCGCGATGGCCACGCCCATGAACAGGGCGAAGACCGGCCGTTCGGCGCGGTCGCCCAGCAGGGAGGTCGGGAGCAGGAAGCCCAGGGCGATCCCGACGGCCAGGGGGAAGAGGATGCTTCCCGCGCTCACCCAGGTGATGGCGGTTCTCCTGCGCTGGAAGAGCCGCAGGTCCATGTGGGCTCCGGTCATGCCGACCAGCAGCAGCACGCCCAGTTGCGAGACCGCGGCCAGCAGGTGGGACTGGCCGGGGTCCCGGGGCAGCAGCCAGTCGGTCACGGACGGCGCGATCCCGCCCAGCACGGACGGGCCGATGAGTACGCCCGCGACCAGCTCCCCCACGACCACGGGCATCTTCAGCCGCACCGCGAGCCGCCCGAAGGCGAGGGCCAGGATCAGCAGCAGACTGATCTGTAACAGGAAGACCAGCATCTGATGGTGGCCTATGGGTGACACGTCATCCCTTTCACGGGGCGGCGGCCGGGCGCAGCGCGGACACGACGCCCGTGAAGCGCCGCGCGGCGAATTCCGCCTCCTCCGAGGTCATCGTCAGTGGAGGCATCAGCACCACGGTGTCGGGCGTGTAGTGGACCAGCAGTTCCTGACGGCGGCACGCGGCCTCCAGACGGCGGCGGTCCGCCATCGGGAGCGGCCTGCCGTCGCCGTCCACCAGGTCGATCGCGACATACGCGCCGACGGCCCGGACTCCCCCGAACGCGGGCGCCCCGTCCAGCAGTCCGTCCAGACGGTCGCGGAGGAGACGGCCGAGGTCGCGCCCCCGGGCCACCAGGTCCTCGGACCGGTAGGCGCGGATCGCGGCGAGCGCCGCGGCGCAGGCCACCGGGTGGCCGTCCGTGGTGGACGCGTGGGCGAACACCGTGCTGTCGGTGTCGAACGCACGGTGGATCTCCTCGGTGGCCAGGACGGCGCCGAGCGCCGCGTATCCGGCGGTGATGCCTTTCGCGAGGCACATGAGGTCCGGCGAGACCCCCGAGAGGCCGGCCGCGAACATCTCGCCCATCCGCCCGAACCCCGTGAACGCCTCGTCGAAGATGAGGAGAATGCCGTTCTTCGTGCAGTACTCCCGTGCGGCGCGCAGATACGGGGTGGGGAGGGGCTGCCCGTTCAGCCCCTTCACCGGTTCCAGTATCAGTGCGGCGACGCGCTCCGGCCCGAGCTCGTCCAGGCGTGCGACGAGGTCGGCGCCGGACGCGTCGGCCTCCGGTTCCGGAAGGTGGTGGAACCCGTCGGGCATCGGCCCGTGGAGCCAGTGCATGATGCGCTGCCCGCTCGCCGCCATGGCCGCCATCGGGCTGCCGTGGTAGCTGTCGCGGAGCCCGACGACCAGGCGTCTGTCCCGGTGGCCGGTGTTCCGGTGGTAGGAGCGGGCCATCAGCACCGCGCTCTCGACCGCGGCGCCTCCCGTGTGGCAGAAGCGCACACGGTCGAGGCCGCGGGGCGCGATGTCGGCCAGCTCACCCGCCAGTTCGACGGTCACCGGAGCGGGCAGCTCCGAGCGCACCATGCAGACATAGGGCAGTTCGCGCGCCTGACGGGACATCGCTTCCACGATGTCGTCCCTGCCGTAGCCCAGCAGCACGTTGCCCACGCCCGCGCGGGCGTCGAGGGCACGACGGCCCGCGGCGTCGGTCAGCCAGGAGCCCTCTCCCCTGACCCACATGTCCTCGGGTCCGCTCCGGTCGAGGATCGTGGACGTGGGCGATGTCCCGTGCCAGAGGGCGTACGACTGCCGGTCCCATGTGCCTGGCTTCATGGCCATGCCTTCCCCGGTCTCCGGGCTACTTCACGGGTGCCTGGACCACGGCGCAGGTGAAAGTGTATCCACCGGTGCCTTGGATGAGAATCCCGTATTCTCCCGGTGCGAGGCGTTCCTCCATGTCCACCAGGTTCGCCAGCAGATCTCCCGCTCCGAGACAGCCGGTGTCGCAGTCGAGATAGTGCGGGTCGCCGCCGAGGACCTCTTCCATGGCGGGCCTGAACATGCCGTTCCGCATTCCCTGGGAGAGGCGGGGCAGCGCGCAGGCGCTGATGTCCTGAGGGCCGATGCCGGAGGCGCTCAGGGAGTGCCGGACGAGTTCGTGCAGCTTGGCGACGCCGAGCTTGACCATCCGTGCCGCCGCGCCGGACTCGCGGAACGCCGTGTTGGCGGGCCGGAGGTCGATGGGAGCGCCGTGCCCCAGCGGAACGGAGCTGAACTTCTCGTTCCCGCGCATCTGGGCCTCCCACTCGGCGTCGGTCACCTGGCCGAGCGAGAGGAGGTGGAGCAGGTCGTCGTCCCCTCCGGACCTGCCGAGCACGACCGCGGTCGCCGAGTCCGAGTAGACCGCGTCGTCGTCGCACGCCCAGCGGCTGAAGCCGGGCGGGCAGAACCGGTCCCCGCTCGTGACGAGGGCCGCGCCCGCCTCGGGGGTGGCGACCAGCCACTTGGCCGCGACCTGGAGGGCGACGGCTCCGCCGTTGCACAGCTGCTGGACGTTGATGGGCAGCCCTTCGAGCGCCCCGGAGTGGCGCGCGACGTAGTGCGCGGGCGACCACATGTCGAAGCCCTGGTGGTAGCTGAACGAATGGACCAGGCAGCTCATGGAGTTCGGGTCGATGCTGGTGCCCGCCAGTGCGTCCTTCGCGGCCAGCACCGCCATCTCGGGCGGCGAGATGTCGTCGGGCGCGACATGGAGCTCCGTGACACCGATGCGTTCGAGGTCCGTCGCGCTGAGCTCGCCCTCCGGGGGGCCCTCCTTCTCCGGCGGAAGCCACAGGCTCGCCGCCTTGACGCTCAGCCCCGGTACGGACTGCTGGTTCATCGCCGTCACTGATTCCTCACTCTCTCGTCCCGCTCGTGGATTCACGGGTTCCGCCCTGCCAGGAGAGCTCTCCGGTCCACCTTTCCGGAGCCGGTGAGCGGCAGGCTGTCGCGCAGGTGTATCTCGCCGGGCAGCATGTACTTGGGGATCTTCGTGACGAGCTGGTCGTGGCAGAGGCGGGGCGTGCACGCGTCGTCCGCGGGCACCACGAACGCCACCACGACCTTCTCGCCTGACTCGTTCTCGGCGGTGGTCACGTAGCTCTGCTTGACGTGCGCCACCTCGTTCATGAAGTGGGCGATCTCGCCGAGCTCGATCCGGAAGCCGTTGACCTTCACCTGGTCGTCGAGCCGTCCCTGGAAGACGACGTCGCCGTCCGCCCGGAAGTAGCCGCAGTCCCCGGTGTGGTAGAGCCGCACCTTGTCGCCGTCGAGTTCGTACTCGACGTACTTCTGAGCCGTCAGCTCCGGCATTCCCAGGTAGCCGGGGGAGAGCCCCGGGCCCGCCAGGCAGACCTCGCCGGTCTCGCCCGGGGCGCAGAGCGCGCCGTCGCGGACGAGGTACAGGTACGTGTTCTGCAGGGGCACTCCGATCGGCAGCGCCGAATCGCCCTGGACGGTCTCCCGCACGGGGTAGTACGTGGCGAAGACCGAGCACTCGGTCGGTCCGTAGACGCTGACGACCTTGCCGTCGCCGTAGTGGAGCCGCGCGCGCTCGATGTGCTTGAGGGAGTGCGCCTCGCCGCCGGTGAGGACCGTCCGCACGGTGTCGAAGACGTCCGGGGACTCGTCCACGATCACGTTGAAGAGCGCCGTCGTCACGAAGACGGCCGTGACGCCGTTCTCCCGTACGAGCCGCTTCAGTTCCGAGATCCGTATGTAGTCCGAGGGGTAGAGCACGGCGGTCCCGCCGTGCAGCAGCACTCCCCAGATCTCGAAGGCCGCCGCGTCGAAGAGGACGTTCGCGAGCTGCGGCACGACGGCGTTCTCGTCGAGGGCGACGTAGCAGGAGTTGAAGACCAGGCGGACGATGCCCTCGTGCCGGATCGGGACGCCCTTGGGGGACCCGGTCGAGCCGGAGGTGAAGACGATGTAGGCGAGCGAGTCCTGCGGGACCCGAAGGGAGGGGTTCCGCTCGTCCACGTCCAGCGTGGCGGGGTCGACGGGGATCACCGTCTTCCCCGCGAAGCGGGACGCCATCTCCTCGGGCGCGTCGGTCAGCAGCACGCCGCAGTCCGTCCGGCCGAGGATCCCGCTCAGGCGGTCGTCGGGCCAGCCGCGGTCGAAGGGGAGGTAGGTGGCACCGCACTTGATGACCGCCAGCATCGCGACGATCATCTCCGGCGAGCGCTTGACGCCCAGTCCCACGACGTCGCCCGCGCGCACGCCCGACTCGCTCAGGCGCGCGCTCAGGCTGTTGGCCAGGCCGTTGAGTTCGCGGTAGGTCACCCGGCGCTTCCGGTGGACGACGGCGACGGCGTCCGGCCGGCGGCCCGCCGCCTCCTCGAAGAGTTCCTTGAGGCTCTCCGCCGGATAGTCAGCCCCGGTCCTGTTGATCTTCTGGTGAATGGATAGCGCCTCTTGCGAAGCGGTGAGCTTCTCCATTCGGATTCCCCAGACGTGTGTTGACGATTCTTGTGACGTGCTCCGGGTGGCTGTCCACGAAGAAGTGCCCGCCGGGAACTTCGATCAGCTCGCAGTCGCGCCGGGTGAATCCGCTCCAGCCGCGCATGGTCGCCCGGTCGTCGATCGGGTCCGCGGGGCTGTAGAGGGCGGTGATGGGCACGTCCACCCCGGAGGCGTGGTGGTTCTCCCAGATCTCGGCGAGCCGGATCTCGCTGCGCATCGTCGGCAGGAACAGGCGCAGCATCCGCTCCTGCGCGAAGAGTTCCGCCGCCGTGCCGCCCATCTTCGCGACGGCGTCGGCGAACCCGCTCTCCGTCATCTCGTGCATGTACGGGCGTGCCTGCGGGACGTCCGGGCTCCGGCAGCCGGAGACGAACAGCCGGTGCGTCCGGCCCGGGAACCGGGCCGCCGCCAGCTGGCACAGCTCGTACGCCAGCCGCCCGCCGAAGCTGTGGCCGTAGAAGGCGTGGCGGCGGTGCAGGTACGGCGACAGCGCCTCGAAGACGTCGTCGACCAGGGGCTGCCAGCGGTCGTAGCGCGGTTCCTTCAGGCGGCGTCCCCTGCCGGGGAGGATCACGCACAGCAGTTCCACGTCGGGCGCCAGACCCTCGCCCCAGGCGCGGAACGTCTCGGGGCTGCCGCCCGCGTAGGGGAAGCAGAACAGGGTGGTCGAGGGCTCCGCCGCCGCCGGCTTGAGGGTCATCACCCACTTGTCGCCCGTCGCCGCCACGATGCCCCCTGCCAGTCCGCTGTCGGTCCGCTGCCAGTCCGCTGTCAGTCCGCCACGGCGTCGGCGGGTTCGCTGTTGCGCTGGATGCTGGCCGCGATGTCCGTCATCCGGCTGTCGGTGAACAGCTCGTCCGGGGGCAGGGAGTCCTCGCCGAAGTCCCGCTCCGCCCGCTCGATCAGCTTCACCGCGGTGAGTGAGGTGCCTCCGGCCTCGAAGAAGTCGTCGTCCCCCTTCTCCACCCGCAGTCCGAGTTGCCTGCACGCGTCGATGACCCAGGACAGCATTTTCTCCTGCGACATCTGGTCGCCGCCCGTCTCGCCCATGTGTTGTCTCTCCTAGTGCACCGGAAACCGGTAACCGTTGACCGTGCTCTCAGCAAAGCGATTGTGGCCGTACTTGTCTTCTCCGGACACCAGCACGCAGCCGTACTTGTCCAGGCTCGCCCGCGCCCCGAACTCGTGGAGTTCGTCGGAGTACGGGTAGACCTGGACCTGGGTCGGCAGATAGCGCGAGGCGAATCCGAGCCGCATCTGGTCGGTTGCTCCGCTGTGCGGGTGCGAGGCGTGCATGAGCGTCGACCAGAAGAGAATGAACTGCCCCTGGCGCATCACCTGGGAAACGGCCTTGGACTCGTCGGGGCGCCAGTCGGGGTCCTTCTGCAGCTGGCGGAAATCGTAACCGAAGAGGCCGCGCTTGACGCCGTCCTTGTCCTTCTGGTTGATGATTTCCGGGTCGTACTCCATCGTCTTCGACTCGTCGTAATTCATAGACGTGTGCGTGCCGGGGATGAACTGGAGGCAGCCGTTCTCCACCGAGGCCTCGGTGAAGGCGGTCCAGGCCGTGATCGTGCCGCCGAACTCGGCGTCCTCCGGCCACACGATGTGCGGGTGCTTCGCCCCGTCCACGCTGGAGAAGTTGTCCGCCTGGTGCCAGTCCGTCCCCTCGTCGCCCGGGTACTTCGGGAACAGCTCGGTCCGCCAGCAGAGCGTGTCGGGCCCGAGGAGGCTGCTCACCCGGTCCACGATCTCCGGCCGCGCGATGTGCTCGGCGAGGAAATCGACGTCGAGATGACGGTCGTAACTGGCCGCCAGGTTGGTGTTGCCGGATTCGGTCCTGCCTTCGCTGTAGATGGACGTCTTTGTCCTCAGCAGCTTCGGCCTGACCTGCCTGAGATTCTCTTCCATCTCCTCTTGGGGGTACAGATCGAACGGCCCAATGTAGCCATTCTGCTTGAACTGTTCCACCTCTTCAGCGGTCAGCGCGAATGATTTCGTACGAGCCATTTTCTCTCCTTGATCATGAATTCAGTCGACGCCGGAGATTCAGAAGAGGAACCAGGAAAAACGGTACCCACGCGCTCTCCCCGGCCACAACCCCTATTCTTCCCCGTGCAACCCCTACTCAGAATCCCGATTCCACCGCTTCCCCTGCTTCCACCTCTTCCAGCGCCGCCGAACGCTTCAGCTCCGCGAGCACGTCGTCCAGCACCGCGGGAAAGTGGTGCCGTATGTAGAAGTGGTCGCCCGGATAGTTGTGCAGACTGAAGCTGTCCGGGCCCGGTGCCCATGCCCGCCACCCCGCCATGTCGTCCGGGGCGGCGATGGCGTCACCGTCGCCCGCGAACGCGGCGACCGCACAGCGCAGCGGAACCGGCGGCCGCAGGCCGAGCCCCGTGTAGAGCCGGGCGTCCGTGCGGATCAGGGAGATGAAGGAGTCGAGCGTGGCCCGGTCCTGCTCGATCTGTCCTGGCAGGGCCTCGCCGCCGAGCTTGAGGTAGGCCGTGACGGGGTCGGCGAGCAGGTCCTCCGCCGTGCCGACCCAGTACGGGTGGTCCGGGGCGCCGATCCCGGACGGGCACAGCAACGCCGGTCCGCGGCGCGCGCGTTCCAGAGCCCGGCACACCTCGAACGCGTACCGCCCGCCCGCCGAATGTCCGAACAGCGCCGTCGGCCTGCTCCCGCAGATCCCGGCCAGCGCGTTCGCGGTCTGCCGGACCAGGCGCGACAGGTCCGTGACGGGCAGTTCGGCGGCGCGGGCCTCGCGCCCCGGCGGCTGGACGGCCAGCACCTCCACCCCCGTGGCGTCGGCCCACGGCTGGTAGAACGCGGGACCGCCGCCGGGGTGCGGCAGGCCGACCACGCACAGCGGCGCGTCCGGGTTCGGGGCGATGGGGACGATCCAGTCACTCATGAACGCCGCTCCTCGGCGGGACGGAACCCGGCGGCAGCCACCACGCGGCCGGCGAGGTCGCCGGTGTTCTGGCTGGCGAGGATCTCCAGGGTGGGCAGGTCGATGTCGAGCTGACGCCGCAGCGTGACGGCGAGTTCGGTGGCCAGGATCGAGTCGATCCCGAGGCGGGTCAGCGGCACGGACGGCGAGAGACGTTCCGGTTCGGTGCGCATGATGGTCGCGATCAGACCGGTGATCGCCTGGGTGGCCAGCTCCTGCGCGCCGTTCTCCTGGCTCGCCCGGAGCTGCTCGCGCAGCCCCGCGCCCGCCCCGTCCCGCTCCCCGGACGACGAGGTGATGAGGCCGGAGAACCGGGCGGCGGAGCTCGACGCGAACATCACCCCGGCGCGCTCCCAGTCGACGCGGGCGATCACCGCGCTGTGCGGGGTGTCGCCGGTCAGGAGCTGCCCCAGCCGGTCGAGCGCCTCGCCCGGCGGCATCGGCTCCAGCCCCAGGCTGGTGACGGACTCGCTGAGGCTGTCGCGGACGACGACACCGGTACCGGCGATGGCGCCCCAGGCGACGGAGAGCGCAGGCTGACCGCGGTCGCGCCGTCGGCGGGCCAGGGTCTCCAGGCACAGGTTGGCGGCGGCGTACGAGGCCTGCAGCCGGTTGCCGAACAGCGCGGAGACGGACGAGTAGAGGACGAAGTGGTCGAGGTCGCAGTCCACGGTCAGCTCGTCGAGGTACCGCGCGCCCAGCACCTTCGGCGCCAGGACGCCCTCGAACCGGTCACGGGTCTGCTCCCCGAGGGCGCCGTCGTCGTAGCGCGCCGCGCAGTGGAACACCCCGCGCAGCCCGTGCGGCGCGCACTCCCGGGCGTGGGCGACGACCCTGGCCATCGCCGCCCTGTCGGTGGTGTCCGCGGCCATGGCGGTGATCCGTGGGTGCTCCGGCGGCTCGGCGGGCGTACGGCGCCCGGTGACGACGACCTGCCCGGCGCCGTGCTCGGCGAGCCAGCGCGCGGTGGCGGCGCCGAAGCCCCCGGTTCCGCCGGTGACGAGGTAGGCGCCCTCCGGGTCGAACGCCGCCCGCTGGACGGGCGAGGGGATGTCGGTGGTGTCGATGACGAGCTTGCCGATGTGCGCGGACCGCTTGAGCCGGGTGAACGCCTCGTCGAGACCCGTCGCCGGGAGGACGGTGTGCGGCAGCGGCCCGATACGGCCGTCACCGGCCATCTCCGCGACCTCGCGCAGGGTCTGCCCGGCGCGCTCCGGGCGCCGCTCGATGAGCTGGGCCAGGTCCACGGCGAAGTAGGACAGCGTGTGGAGGAACGGGCGCAGCCGCAGTCCGGCGTCCTCGTACAGGTCCCGCTTGCCCAGCTCCACGAAACGCCCGTCGGGCGCGAGCAGCTCCAGGCACGCCGTGGCCGCCTCCCCGGTCAGGGAGTTGAGGACGATGTCCACTCCGCGCCCGCCGGTCAGCTCCCTGACCTGGTCGGCGAAGAACCCGGAGCGGGAGTCCAGCGCGTGCGCGGCGCCCCGGTCGAGCAGGAGCTGACGCTTCTCGGGCGTACCGGCCAGGGCGATCACCTTCACCCCGGCCAGGCGCGCGAGGGTCAGCGCCGCGAGGCCCACGCCCCCGGCGCCACCGGGCAGCAGCAGGGTCTCGCCCTCCGCCATGCCGGCGAGGACGTTGAGGCTGTAGTGCGCGGTGGCGTACACCAGCGGCAGGGTCGCCGCCTCGTGGACGTCGAGGCCCTCGGGGACCGGGACGGTGACGGCCGCCCGGGTCTTGACGTGCGTGGCCAGCGAGCCGGGCGCGATGGCCATCACGGCCTGGCCCTCGCGCAGTCCGGTGACGCCGGGACCGGTGCTGACGACCACTCCCGCGCACTCCTGGCCGATCAGGGGACCGGCGTTGACCCCGCCGCGCCAGTCGGCCTGCGCGGGCTCGATGGGCATCAGCCCGGTGGCCAGCATCACGTCCTTGTAGTTGAGCGCCGCAGCCCCGACCTCGATGACCACCTCGCCGGGGCCGGGCTCGGGCACCGGCACGGCGGCGGGCTCGAAATCCGGTGTCAGCGCGACGGTGCTGACCTGGAGCGCCGTCGCCTGCCCGGCCGGACGGCCGCGCGGCGCGGTGGCCGGGTCGGCGGACGGCTCGGCGGACGGCGTCAGCGGCCCGACGCGGGCCACGCGCACCTCGTCGGGGAAGACGGCGAACTCGTCCTCCCGGCCGGTGTCCTGGGTGAGCAGTTCGGCGACGCGACCGGCCTGCGCGGGGCGCAGCGACGGCTCGACGGCGATCCTGCTGAGAGCGATGCCGGACGCCTCGTTGCTGATCGTCCGTGCCGTGCCCCAGGCCGAGGCGGCGGCCGCGCCGCCCTCCCCCGCCGGGACCGGGTGCGCCAGGGCGCCGTTCGGCCCGGTGATGAGCGCGAGCCTCAGCCGTGCGCCGGGCGCCGTGGCCGTCAACTCCTCCCAGGCGAGCACCGCGTCGCGCAGGATCTGGCCCGCGTCCGCCCCCGCCGTCACCGGGTCGTCGTCGCCTTCGGAGAGCACCAGCGCGAGCGCCGTCGCCGGTTCCCCGTCCGCGGCCGGGCGTACCGCGTCCGCCCACCCGGCGGCCTCACCGGGGCCGACGGCCGTGGGGGCGGCGGCCCCGAGCGACCCGGCCAGCCGCCGCGCGAACTCCAGGCCGCCCCGGTCCGTCACGACCGTCCAGGCCGCGGGTGCGGCGTCGTCGGACGACGACTGCTCGGTGTCGTCCTCGTCCTCGTGCGCGAGGGGCTCCGAGGTGACCGTCCACGCGCCGAGCGGCGGCTGCGGGTGCCCCTCGATGAGGTGGACGCGCATGTCCTTCATGGTGAGCGCGACCGTGCCGTCCGGTGCGGCCAGCGTCACGTCCCACATGGCCTCACGCCCCGCCTCGGAGCGGCTGACGACGTGGATGACGCCTTCCGTGGGCAGCCGGGACCAGAGGGTGAGCGCGCCGAACTCGACGGGCATGAAGAGCATCGAGCCGTCGCGCACCGCCGCCAGCAGCGGGCTGCCCGCGTGGACCGCGACGTCGAGCAGCACGGGGTGGGCACCGTACGGCGGGGCGGGGGCGTTCATCTCGGCGGCGGGCGCTTCGGGCATCCGGTAGGCGCCGAGGAGCTCGCCGGTGCCGCCCGTCTCGTCGTATCGGAACCGCACGTCCGTCAGCGCGCGGAAGTCGGGTCCGTAGACGGTGCCCGCGCGGCTGGTCATCGCGTAGAACTCGTCCCCGGTCAGCGCCTCGTCGAGGCGCGCGCGTACGGCGTCGGCGTCGAGCGGCGGGGGGACGTCGGCGGACACGGTCCGCAGACGGCCGCGCGCGTGCTGCTGCCACGGCTGGGACGGGCCCTCGGCCCGGGCCCGCCGCGAGGAGATCGTGACGAGGTCCCCGGACACCGCGGTGCTGACGCGCACCTGGACCGGGTCGCCCGTGGCGGCGGGCACGGTGAGGCCCGACATCACCGCCAGGTCGGTCACCTGGACCGTACGGCCGGGGTCCGTCGCGGGCCCCGCGGACAGGGCCATCTCGGCGAACGCGGCGCCGGGCATCACAGTGGAGCCCGCCACCTGATGGCCGCCCAGCCAGGGCACCCGCGAGGGCTCGACGGTTCCCTCCCACTGCGGGTCGGGGACGGGGACCCGCTCCCCCAGCAGCGGGTGGACCAGCTTCCCGTCGCCCGGGCCGTGTCCCCACCACGACGGTTCGCCCACCCAGAGCCGCTCGCGCTGCCACGGGTAGGCGGGCAGGTCGACGATGCGCCCGGGGGTGGCGAACCACGTCGCCATGTCGACGGCGCCACCGGCCGCGAGCACGTTCGCGGCGCACGCGTCGAGGTCCGGCTCCTGGTCGCGGCGCAGCGTCTCGGCCGGGGTGAAGGAGGGGCTGTGCGGCGACTTGGCGATGCGGCGCAGGTAGGTGGCGAGCACCGGGTGCGGGCCGATCTCGACGAGGACCCCGGCGCCCGCGGCGGCCATCGCCTCGGTGGCCTCGGCCATCCTGACGGGCTCCCGGATGTTGCGCCACCAGTACTCCGCGTCCAGCATCCGGCCCTCCGGCACGGCCTCGCCGGTCACCGTCGAGACCATGGGCAGCGCCGCGTCGCGGGTCGCGAGGCCGTCCAGCTCCTCGATGATCCGGTCGCGGACCGGGTCCATCTTCACGCTGTGGAAGGCGTAGTCGAGCGCGAGCACGCGGAAGAAGACATCGCGGTCGGCGAGTATCTTGCCGATCTTCTCCAGCGCTTCGCGGGTACCGGAGAGGGTCACGTCGGTGGGCGAGTTGACCGCGCTGATCTCGGCCTCGGCCCCGCACGACGCGATGAGTTCGGCCGCCTCCTCCGGGCCGATGGCGGCGGCGGCCATCGTGCCGGTCCCGGCCGTCAGGCCCTGCGCGGTGCTGCGGACGGCCACCACCCGGCAGGCCGCCGCCATGTCGAGGATGCCCGCCGCGTGGGCCGCGGCGATCTCCCCGACGCTGTGCCCGGACACCGTCGACGGGCTGATCCCCCGCTCGCGCAGCGACGCGACCAGGCCCACCTGGACGGCGAAGAGCAGGGGCTGGGCGATCTCCGTACGTGTCAGGTCGTACTCCCCGGCGACCAGCGCGTCCGCGACCGACCAGCCGAGCAGCGGGGTCAGGGCCGCGTCCGCCTCGTGCACCACGGCGCTGAACGCGGCGTCGGTCCGCATCAGCGGCGCCGCCATCCCGGCCCACTGCGAGCCGTTGCCCGCGAACACGAAGCCGACCGGTACGCCCGCCGCCACCGCCGTCTCGCAGCGCGCGGCGGCCGCGGGCAGCGTTCCGGCGGAGACGCTGTACAGGTCCTGCGCGGCACCGGCCGCGCTGTCGGCGGTCACCACGGCGGTGTGCTCGTGCCGCTGCCGCCTGCACACCGAGGTGAACGCCGCGTCGTAGAAGCTTCCGGGGTCGTCCTCCAGCCGCTCGGCCATCGCCCACGCGGCCTCGTCGAGCGCCTCCGGGGTACGCGCCGAGACCAGCACCGGCACCCGCGCCGAGGGGGGCGCGGACGGTTCGGCGACGGGCCGCGGGTCCGGCTCGCAGAGCACGACGTGGGCGTTCGTGCCGCCGATGCCGAAGGAGTTGACGCCCACCACCGCGCGGCCCGTGCCCCGGCTGACGGGGATCTCCTGGTCGGCCGGGAGCAGTCCGAGCTCCTCGAAGTCGATCGCGGGGTTGCGCGGATGGCCGTGCAGCGACGGGGGGATCCGGCCGGTGCGGAGGACGACCAGGGTCTTGAGCAGCCCGGCCATTCCGGAGGCGCATTCGAGGTGCCCCACGTTGGTCTTCACCGACCCGATCGGCAGCGGGCGGTCCGGCTGCCTGCGGGTGCCGAGCGCGGCTCCCACGGCCGCGCACTCCACCGGGTCGCCGACGGGCGTGCCCGTGCCGTGGCACTCCAGGTAGACGAGTTCGTCGGGGGCGACGCCCGATTCCGCGTACACCCGCTCCAGCAGGGCCTGCTGGGTGACCGTCGAGGGCTGGCTCATGACGTTCACCGACTGCCCGTCGGTGTTGGTCGCCGAGGCCGGGACGACGGCCAGTACCCGGTCCCCGTCGGCGAGCGCGTCGTCGAGGCGCTTGAGCAGCACGACCCCGCCGCCCTCGCCCCGTACGAAGCCGTCGGCCAGCTGCGAGAACGCGTGGCAGCGGCCGGTCGGCGACAGCAGCGACGCCTTGGCGAAGCCGAGGTAGTCGGCGGGGTTGAGCAGCAGTCCGACACCGGCGGCCACCGCCGTGCGCACCTCGCCGCTCGCCACCGCGCGGGCGGCCTGGTGCACGGCGACCAGCGCGGAGGAGCAGGCGGTGTCGATCGAGCACGAGGGGCCGCGCCAGTCCAGCAGGAAGGAGAGCCTGTTGGCCGCGTTGGAGGTGATGGTCCCGAGCATCGAGTGGGCGTCCACGGCCTCAGGGCGCGCGGACACCAGCTCCCAGTACCCCCGGGTCGAGGTCCCCACGAAGACGCCGCCGTCCGCGCCCGCGAGCGTCGCGGGGTCGATCCCGGCGTGGTCGAACGCCTCCACGGTCATCTCCAGCAGCAGCCGCTGCTGCGGGTCCATGTGCGCCGCCTCGCGCGGCGAGATGCCGAAGAACCCGGGGTCGAATCCGGTGATGTCCTGGAGGAAGCCGCCGGCGCTCGTGTAGCTGAGCCCTGGGCCGGGCTCCGCTTCTCCCGGGGCGGTCCACAGTGCCGTGTCGAACCGGTCGGACGGCACCTCGGTCACCAGGTCGCGGCCCGCGAACAGGGCGGCCCCCAGTTGATCGAGGCTGGCCACGCCGCCCGGCAGCCGACAGCCCGCTCCCACGATCGCCGCGCAGTTCCCGAGACCGCCCCGCACCAGGTCAGCGTCCATGAACCTCTCCTCTCAGAATTCTTCGTCGGGTCGTGGTGAAGGCCCGGAGTCTCACCCTCGTATCGCCACGGCGAACGAAAGGCCCGCGGCGGAGCGGACCCTGACCGGGACCGACTCGCCACGGCAGGTGGCGCTCAACGCGTCGTCGGCCGCCACGAGTTCGGTGCGCCAGAAGACGAAGTCCTGTAATCGGGCGATGGTGTACAGCGCTTTGAAAGCCGCCTCCTTGGCCGCGAACAGCTCACGCGGTGTGCACGCGCCGGCGGGCGGGAGCAGCGCGCCCCGTTCCCGCCCGCTCAGGACGAATCCGGCCGTACGCGGGCCGATGTCCGCGCTCTCGACGTCGACGCCGACGCCCGCGGCACCGGGTGCGACCACCGCGACCGCCAGCCGCTCGGTGTGGGCGATCGAACCGGGGAACCCCCGCGGGAAGCACGGGCGTCCGTCCGGGGCGCGGGGCACGTCCCGCTCGGCGGCGCCCGCCGCCGCCAGCGCGGCCGCCGCGGCCCGGCGGCCCGCCGCCGACTGCTGCGGCGGACCGTACGGGGGCCGCACCGGCCGCCACGCGGTCCGTACACCCCTCGCCATCCGGGCGGGAACGTCCAGCTCGACAACCACCGCGCGCCCTTCAGTTCCGCAGCGCCACGACGTGGTCGGCCAGCGACTCGATCGACCGCAGGGCCCCCGGGTCGACGTCGTCGTCCCATTCGAAGCCGAACGCGTCCTCCATCGCCACCAGCAGACTGACCAGCGCGTTGGAGGACATGCCCGCCTTGCGGAGCGATTCGGTGTCCGACACCTTGCTGACGAACCGGTCGCCGCCGTGCTGTTCCAGCAGCAGGTCACGGATGCGCTGCCGCACCTCGGCCGCTCGCTCAGGCACGTGATTCCACTTCTTCTACGAACTTGCGCACGGACGTCTGGAAGCCCTCGGCGTCGTCGATGAAGGGGATGTGACCGGCCCTCGGGATGATCTCGCAGCGCCCGTCCGGGAACAGGTCCGCGAGTTCCCCGGCGCCCGTCGGGCTGAGCAGGAAGTCGTCGTCGCCGGTGATGACCAGCGTCGGTGCCTGGATACGGGCCAGCACCGCGGGGTCGCTCTTGTCCTGCATGGCGCGCTTGATGCCGTTGGTCATCTCCTCGATGGTGGCCAGCGAGCTGAAGCTCTCGCGGAACCCCAGGAAGCCCGGCGAGCCGATGGTCTCGTTCATCTCCGCGCTGAACACCTCGGGGTACAGGTGCTCGTAGAGCCCTTCGAGGCCGTGGGACTCCAGCGTCCGCAGCCACGCGCGCTGGATCTGCCGCTGGCGCCGCATGCCGCGCGGGCCGAAGACCGGGCCCGCCAGCACCACGCCCTTGATCCGGTCGGGGTACCGCAGGGCCATCTCCCTGGCCAGCACCGTGGAGGTGGAGAGGGCCAGCAGATACGTGGACTCGATCCCCAGCGCGTCGAGCAGCGCGATCGCGTCGACCGCGTGCTCCTCCCAGCTGGGCTCCTCCGCGACCTTCGAGGAGTGGCCGTGGTTGCAGAGGTCGAAACTGACGATGCGGTAGTGCTCGTCGAGCTTCTCGGTGAACACCCGCCACGCCGGTACGGGCAGGAAGAAGGTGTTGAGCAGCGTGATGGTGGTGCCTTCGCCACGGGACTCGTAGTACAGCTCGACACCGTCCCTGGTGGGGATCCGGGGAGTGTCCTCGTGGTACGTCATGTCCAGCCGGGCCAGCTCGTCGTAGTTCGCCATCTACTTCTCTCCACTCAAGGTTTCGGTAATGTCGGCGCACGGCAGGACGGGGGCGAACCCGGCGACGACCTCGGCGGCCGGGACCTCCCCGGACACGGCGTCGCAGGACAGGCCGCAGTACATCGCCATCTCCTCGATCCGGCCGCTGGTCGCCTCGGTCGGCACCGCCGCGCTGAAGCGCGGCACCAGGTACGGCTTGCCCTCCACCACCGTCCGGCCGATGAACTTCTTGGCCTGCCCCGGGTCGCGGGTCGCCGCCGTGGCCAGCACGCGGTGGCGGCGCCCGGGCCAGCCGATCTCGTAGACATCGGTGATCACCGTGTCGGTGCCGCCCGCTGAGCCCACCGCGTCCTTGAAGGAGCGGTGGGCCAGCGATTCGTGGGTGTTGACGAACGCGGTGCCCAGCAGTACGCCGTCGGCCCCGGCGGCGAGGGCGCGGCTCGCCTCGTCCGGCGAGCCGATGCCGCCCGCCGCCACGAGGCAGGCGTCGGGCAGGGCCGCGCGCAGCTGGGCGACGAGCGTGTCGCGCTCCGTCTCGCCGAGCAGGTGGCCGCCCGCCTCGATGCCCTGGACCACGACGACGGCGCCGCGTTCGGCGGCGCGCACGCCGTCCGCCACGGTGCCGACCTGGATCACGAGCTTCCGGCCCGCCGCGGTGACGCGCTCGCACACCCCGTCGCCGGGCATGCCGAACAGCGACACGTGCACGTGCGGCGGCGTCTCGTCGAGCACCTGCGTCACCTGCCGCGCGAGCTCGTCCGGCCCGACGACCTCCGGGATCAGGTTCACGCCGACGGGCCGGGCCGTGCCCGCGGTCAGCCGCCGCAGCACGGCGGACAGCGCCTCGCCGGTCAGCTTGTAGCCGCCCACGCAGCCCCCGGCACCGGCCTCGGACACGGCGCACGCCAGCCCCGGACCCGCGACGCCGCCCATTCCCGACTGGAGCAGGCTGACGCGGATCCCCAGCTCCTCGGCCAACGTGGTGCGCATCAGCCGAGCTTCTCCAGCGCGGAGACCGCCGCCGCGGTGTCGCCGAAGTGCTCGGTCAGGGTGTGCACCCACCGCTCCAGGCCGAAGGCGAGGCAGCTGGTGTGCGCCGTCGCGCCCGCGGCCTCGATGGAGCACCGCTCGCCGAAGAAGTTCCGGTGGTAGTTGACCGAGCCGACCGCCAGGCCGCCCACGACGAACTCCTCCTTCACGGGGAACAGCCGCTGCAGCTTGGCCTTTCCGCTGTTCTTGTCGAAGAACGGGTCGGTCGCGACCTGGACGTCGACGTCCACGCCCAGCTCGTCGAAGAGCGTCAGCACGGTGTCCTTGGCGTTTCGGAGGTGCTGCTTGGCGCCCTCCTCCGGGCCGACGAAGACGATCTCCCGCATGGAGAAGCCCAGCAGCCGCTGGAGGCCGTCGTAGTGCTCCTCGTTGCGGAAGCACGTGCCGACCGTGGTCCGCAGCACCCCGGTGTCGGGCAGGGAGGTGCCCGCCATGTCGGCGTAGAGGGCGTAGCAGGCCGCCGTCGGCAGCGCGAAGGCGGTGGGTTCCATGATCTCGGGCGGGACGCGGTCCAGCGGCCGCGGCGCGTCGGACAGGACCTTGCCGACGCGGTGCGGGTCGATCCTGGTCGCGGCCAGGCCCAGGTGCGGGAAGTTGTCGAAGTAGTCGAACGTGTCCAGGTCCGCGCACCGGATCAGGAAGGGGAAGCGGAACTCGGGCGCCTGCCAGCGCTCGGCGAAGCGGAGGAACACCGCGTCGAGCGCCCGGAACAGACGCAACTGGCCGCCGTCGAGCACGCTCAGGCCCGTGTCGGTCGCTCTGGTCGCTCCGGTCGCGCTGGTCGCGCTGGTCGCTCTGGTCATCACGCCGCCTTCTGCTTGAAGAATCGGGCTTCTATCGCGTCGAGGGTGCGGAAGTCGTCGAGGTCCACCTCTTCGGGGTCGATCGGCTCGCCGGTCAACTCCTCCAGCAGGAAGATGAATTCGACGAAAGCGAGCGAGTTGATCGCCCGGCTGTCGATGAGGTCGAGGTCACCGGCCACGTGGTCGAGTTCGGGATTGCGGCCGAGGATGAATTCGAGGACGGACTCCATGGGTTCGCTCATCGGTCGGCGGGCCCCCCGAGGCCCGCGCCGGACTTGGCGAGGAACCTTCTCGTGCGCTTCAGGACCTGGTCGTGCGCCGCCTTCCGCGCCGGGTGCTCCAGGGCGCGCCGCCGCAGGGCCAGCGCGTCGGGGATGCCCGCGTCGCGGTAGGCCGCGGGGTTGTAGAGGGTGGCGATGCTGTACTGGAGGTAGCTCTCCAGGTATGCGGCGACCAGGGGAATCTCGTCGGGGTCGCGCCGTTTCACCTGGCCCAGCAGGTTGACGAAGACCATCCGGCCGAACGCGACATGCCGGCTCTCGTCCTGGTGGTGCACCCGGTTGATCTCGCGGGCGATGTGCGGCAGCGACTCGTCGGTCGCCATGTACGCGTTGTAGTGGTCGACGATCTCCTCGAAGATCAGGACGCGCGCGAACACGATGAGTTCACGGGCCAGCGGCGAGAGGTGGTCCACGGAACCGGCCTGGAGCTTCGGCTGCGCCGGATACAGTTTGCCGCCGTAGCGCAGGCAGAACTGGGCGAAGAACCACATGTGCTCGTTCTCTTCGCCGATGAAGTGGTGCAGGAACTCCGAGACGCCCGCGTAGGCGCGCTCGTGGATCCGCATGACCACTTCGCTCATCAGCTCACGAATTCCGTGGATGTTGAGGCTGAAGAAATTGACCGCCTCGAAGCGGGTCAGCGCGAGCTGCTGTTCCCGGGTCAGCTCGTCCCACATCTCCGTACCGGCCAGCGTGGTGAGGCTCTCGCTCATCCACGGTTTGTCGGCCTCGATGGAGTCGGGCCACTCGAAGGCGGTGTACGGGTTGTAGTAGCCGGACTCGGCCATCTGCTCCAGCCGTCCCAGGTCCAGCTGGACCGGCTCGATCTCGCTCACAGGCATGTGCAGTCGTCTCCTCAACGCACCGATCGGATGTCCGCGCGCACGTGGACCGGTCTCCGCGAGCCGCATTCGTGAAAGCCCAGGACCGCGTTGCCGGAGGCGGTGGACGGAATGACCTTGTTGTAGACCGAGCCGAGACACAGCTCCTGGAACGCGCCGGTGTCCGCGGAGAGCCGCGCGGCGAGCTGGGCCTTGGCTATGTCCATGGTCTTGAGGCTGCCGTCGTCGTCCTCGACCTCGACGCAGGCGTGCGGCAGGTCCAGGGCGCCGCCGAGCACGCCGCAGAACCAGCCCCGCTTCGCCTCGGCGCGGTACCCGGCCTCCCGGAACCGCTCGGCGAGCAGGAGGCTGGCCGCGATGCAGCTCGTCGCGCCCAGTTCGTGCACCAGTCCGTAGTCCGCCTGCATGGGCACGGGGATCATCTGCCACCGGTAGCCGGCGGACAGGTAGGCGTCGGTGATCTCCCGGAGCACCGGGGAGACCACCGGCGTGCGGGCACCGGTCGTGGTGACCCGCGCCCGGTACTCCGCGGATCCCCGGCCCGGCTCCGGCGCCGTCACGTCGGCGAGGCTCCCGCCGAAGCGGACGACGTCCGGCTCCTCCAGCCGCCACGGGGCCTCACCGGCGCAGTCGGGGCACTCCAGCCGCGCCTGGAACTCCCATGTCCTGGTCTGGAGCAGGGGGTCCACGGAACGGCTCGCGAACCGGAAGAGCATGCGGAAGGCCAGCTCCGGCTGCGTCTTCGCGGTGTTCGAGTACATGCCCAGGTTGTAGAGGTCGTTCGCGTCGAAGTGGCGCGCCCCGGAACGTTCCTCGTACGGCAGCCCGGCGGTGACGAGCCGGTCGATCTCCGCCGTTCCGCAGTGCAGCATCTCCTGCGCCACCGATTCCGGTTCGCTGCGCACCGCATATTCGTCCGGGATGAATTCGATGGAATCCGCGACCCTTTCCCAGGGCGTATCCACCGCTGCAGGTTGACCCGACACAGTCCCTCTCCCCGAGGCAGATTCACGATTTCCGGTACGACCTCCGCGCCCAAGGCATCCGCCCGGCGCAGTACGTCGCACACTTCGTGGTATCCCAGGCCCGGACAGCCCATCAACCCCTACCGGACCCTTACGAGGGCCGACTAGGGGTGCGCGTAGGGGGAAAGGTGGGGTATCGACAGCCCCGAAATCGACGTATGGTCGGGCGGGAATCGGTGAATATTCTACGACGCCGGGAGCCGCCTCCCTGCGAATCGCTGCACAATGACAAAATCACGGGGGGCCGTGCGGTCAATGGCTGATGAAGACAAGCTGCGTCAGTACCTGAAGAAGGCCACCGGAGAACTGCGGCGCACCGCGCGGGAGCTCCAGGACGCCGAGCTCCGGGAATCCGAGCCCCTCGCGATCATCGGCATGGGATGCCGCTTCCCCCCGGGCCTCAACTCCCCCGACGAACTCTGGCGGTTCGTGGCGGACGAGGGCGACGGCATCACCCCGTTCCCCGCCGACCGGGGCTGGGACACCGCCGGTTCGGCCGACGCGCACCGGGGAGGCTTCGTCGCCGGGGCCGACCGGTTCGACGCCGCGTTCTTCGGCATCGGCGAGCACGAGGCCCTCGCGATGGACCCGCAGCAGCGGCTGCTCCTGGAGACCTCGTGGGAGGCCGTCGAGCACGCCGGTCTGGACCCGGCCGCACTGCGCGGCACCCCGACGGCCGTCTACGCGGGAGTGTCCTACTCCCACTACGGCACGGCGCACCAGGGGCACCAGGGTTCGTCACCCTCGGGCGTCGAGGACCAGCTCATCGTCGGCGGCACGCCGAGCACGGTCTCGGGCCGGGTCGCGTACACCCTGGGGCTGCACGGACCGGCCCTCAGCGTCGACACCGCCTGCTCGTCCTCGCTCGTGGCCCTCCACCTCGCCTGCCAGGGCCTGCGCCGCGGCGACTGCGAACTGGCGCTCGCCGGGGGCGTCACGGTCATGGCCACCCCGAACGTCATCCTCGAATTCGGCAGCCGCGGCGCCCTCGCCTCGGACGGCAGGTGCAAGCCCTTCGCGGACGCCGCCGACGGCATCGGATTCAGCGAGGGCGCGGGGCTGCTCGTATTGGAGCGGCTGTCCGTGGCACGGCGGCGCGGTCACGCCGTGCTCGCGGTGATCCGCGGCTCGGCGGTCAACCAGGACGGCGCGACGAACGGGCTGACGTCCCCCAGCCGTCCGGCGCAGGAGGCGGTCATCCGGCAGGCGCTGGAGAACGCCCGGCTCGCCCCCGACCAGGTGGACGCGCTGGAGGGGCACGGGACCGGCACACCGCTCGGCGACTCGATCGAGGCCGAGGCGGTCATGGCCACGTACGGCGCGGCCAGGCCCGCGGACCGGCCCCTGCTGCTCGGCTCGGTCAAGGGCAACATCGGCCACACCCAGACCGCTTCGGGGGTGGCGGGCGTCATCAAGACGGTCATGTCCCTGCGCGCCGGTACGCACGCGCGCACGCTGCACATCGACCGGCCCTCCTCGTACGTCGACTGGTCCGGCGGAACGGTCGCGCTGACGACCGAGTCACGCCCCTGGCCCGCCGACGGCCGCCCCCGGCGTGCGGGGGTCTCGTCCTTCGGGATCAGCGGCACCAACGCGCATCTGATCCTTGAGGAGCCGGAAGCCGCGGACGCGGACGCGGGCGACGTCCCTGCGAGTGACGTCCCCACGGCCGATGTCCCCACGCCCTGGGTGCTGTCCGCGAAGACGGAACCGGCGCTGCGGGCCATGGCCGGGGAGCTGGCCGACTCCCTCTCCGCCCGTCCGCCGTCCGCCGCCGAGGTCGGGATCTCGCTCGCCCGTACGCGGGCGGGGTTCACGCACCGCGCGGTCAGCGTGGGCACCTCCGTCGACGAGCACCTGGCCGCGCTCACGGCGCTGGCCCGCGGGGCGGAAGCGCCCGGCCTGACCACCGGTACGGCCGCGGCCGCGAGGACCGCCGTCGTGTTCACCGGCGGCGGCGAGCCGGGCACCGAAGCGGCGGTCCGCGGGCTCGCGGAGCGCTTCCCCGTCTTCGCCGAGGCCCACGACGCGGTCCGAACGCGCCTCGAAGCCCAGCTCGGCGGGCCGTTGACGGCGTACCGGCACGCCGCCGTCTTCGCCTTCCACCGGGCGCTGTACGAGCTGCTCCGGGCGTACGGCGTGACGCCGGAGGTCGTCGCGGGCTCGGGCGTGGGCGAGATCAGCGCCGCCCACGCCGCCGGTGTCCTCTCCTCGGCCGACGCCGAGGCGCTCGTGGCCGCCGCCGACAGCAACAGCCTGCGGAGCACCGCCGGGCGGATCGCCTGCGCCGCCCCGCGGCTCACCCTCGTGACCTCCGCCGGACCCGGCGCACCGGCCGAAGGACCGGCCGACGGACCGGGCCACTGGGCGGCGGGCGACTTCCTGTGCTCCGGTTCCGGGGACGTCCTCGACCGGGTGCGCGCGCAGGGTGCGACGGCCTGCCTGGAGCTGGACCCCGGCGGCCTCGGCACGGCCCGCGACGTGCTGGCGCGCCTCGCCGCGTGGTACACGGCCGGGGCCACGGTCGGCTGGGAGGCCGCCTTCGCCGGGACGGGCGCCCGGCAGGTCCGCCTGCCCGGCTACCCGTTCCAGCGCAAGCGGTACTGGCTCGAAGCGCCGCCCCGCCGGGGCGGCGGGGACCACCTCGTCCGCGCGGCCGTGCACCCGCTCCTCGGCGGCGCGCTCGACCTCCCCGGCGCGGCCGAACGGCGGTTCGCCGGGACGCTGCCGCCACGGGAGCCCTGGTACGCCGAGCAGTACCGGCTGCGCGGCACGCCCGCGCTGCCGCCCGCGGCCGTCGCCGAATGGGCCCTGGCCGCGGCGCGTCATGGAGCCCACGACGCCGCCGACGACGGCACCCGGACGATCCGGAACCTCACCTTCGGCGAGCCCGTCACGCTGCCCGGCACCGGCCCGCTCGCCGTCCAGGCCGTGGCCGACACCCACGGGGCGGCCCGCCGGATCAGGGGCTTCAGCGCCGGCCCCGGGGACGGCGACCGTGACGGCGGCTGGACCCTCCGGTTCACGGCCTCGACCACGGCCACGGCCTCGGAGGACGCACCGCCGCCCCCCTCCCCCACCGACCTCGACGCGCTGCGCTCCCGGCTGGACGAACAGGACCCGGAGGCGCTGTTCGCGCGGCTCGACACCGCCGGGATCGCCTGCGGCCCGGCCCTCCGGCAGCTTGCCCGGCGCTGGTGGCGGGGGGACGACGAGGCGCTGGCCCTCATCGCGACCGACCCGTCCCGCACGGCCGTGGACAGGTACGCCCTCCACCCCGCGCTGCTGGAGATGTGCTTCCTGACCGCCGTGCCGCTCCTTGAGGACGACGGTCTGTGGCTGCCGTCCGGCCTCACCCGCCTCACCCTCCTCACCTGCCGCCGCGAGCCCCCGGAGCGGCTGTGGTGCCATGTGCGGCGTACCCCGGACGGCGCCTTCGACCTGGAGCTGTGCTCCGACACCGGTGAACCGCTCGCCACCGTCACGGGACTCACGTACGCGCCCTCCGGGCTGGCCGAGTCGGCCGGACCGGCCGGGCAGCCGGTGGACGCGGGCCTCGCGGGGCAGGTCCCGGAGGTCCCGGAGGAGCCGTGGGACGCCGGTGAACTGGCGCGGCTCGCCGTCGAGGAGCCGCAGGCGGCACGGGAGGCCCTCACGGACCTGCTGTTCGCGCGGGTGTCCGGCCTGGTCGGCGGGTTCGCCGAGGACGCGGAGAGTCTGCGCGCCCGGTTCAGCGGCACCCGGCTGGGAGACGTCGGCCTGGACTCGATGGCGGCGATGCGGATCAGGGAGCAGTTCCGCTCGGCGCTGTCCGTCGACGTCCCGCCGCAGCGCCTCCTCGGCGACAGCACCGTGGCGGACGTCGTCGAGCTGGTCTGCCGGTCCCTCGCAGCGCAGCGCCTCGTCGCGGCCCCTGACGAGGACCCGGAGGCCACCGGGCCGCTCGAAGAACTCATCCTGTAACCCGCCAGGAAGGCAGGCACGATGACCACGGACCTCTTCGCCGAGCTGTACCGCCGTGGGGTCAGGTTACGGCTGGACGACGGGCGCCTGCGGGTGACAGCACCGTCCGGCGCCCTGACGCCCGAGCTGCGCGACGAGCTGAAACTCCGCCGGGACGAGCTGATCGGGCACCTCACGCGCGCCGGGGACACGGACGGGCCGACGGCCCTCGTCCCCCGGCCGGAGGAGCGGCACGAGCCCTTCCCGCTGACCGACATCCAGCAGGCGTACTGGGTGGGCCGCACGCCCTCGGTCGAGCTGGGCGGCAACGCGGCGCACGGGTACGTCGAGTTCGACGCCGTCGATCTCGACGTCCCGCGGCTGAGCCGCGCCCTCGACAAGGTCGTCCGGCGCCACGACATGCTCCGGGCGGTCGTCCAGCCCGACGGTCTCCAGCGCGTCCTGCCCGAGGTGCCGCCCTGCGAGATCCGGGTCACCGACCTGTCCGGGGCCGACGACGCCGCGCGCGAGGCCGGGATCGCCCGGGTGCGGGACGCGCTCTCCGCCCAGCTGCTGCCCGCCGACCGCTGGCCGCTGTTCGAGGTCCGCGCGACCCGGCTGGACGACCGGCGCTGGCGGCTGCACCTCAGCCTGGACATGCTGATCATGGACGGATTCAGCATCGGCCTCTTCCAGCGGGACTGGTTCCACTTCTACGAGCGGCCGGACGCCGAGCCCGAGCCCCTCGACGTCACCTTCCGCGACCATGTGCTCGCCGAGCAGCGGCTGCGGGACGACCCGCGGTTCGAGGCCGACAAGCGGTACTGGCTGGACCGGCTCGACCAGTTGCCGCCCGCGCCCGAGCTGCCGCTCGCCGTGCAGCCCGGACAGCTGCCCGCCAGGCCGGAGTTCGCCCGGCTCCACACCCGGCTCTCCCGCGCCGAGTGGTCCGCGCTCAAGGAGACCGCCCGCCGCCGGGGGCTGACCCCGTCCGCCGTCCTCATGGCGGCCTACGCCGACGTGCTCCGGCGCTGGTCGAAGCGGCCCGAGCTCACCCTCAACCTGACCCTGTTCAACCGGCCGCCGCTCCACCCGCGTACGAACGAGGTGATCGGCGACTTCACCTCGGTGATCCTCCTGGAGACGCGGCCCGAGCCGGAGGACTCCTTCACCGGCCGCGCGAAGCGCCTGCACCATCAGCTGCTGGAGGACCTCGGGCACTCCGGCTACTCCGGGGTGCGTGTCCTGCGGGAGCGCGCCAGACGCAGCGGCGGGGGGCCGGGCGCGGCGATGCCGGTGGTGTTCACCAGCATGATCGGTTTCGAGTCCGGGTCCAACCTCACCGAGTCGGCCCAGCTGTTCGGCGACGTCGTGCACGGCGCGAGCCAGACGCCCCAGGTCTGGCTGGACTACCAGGTGCTGGAGGACCGGGGCGAGCTGCTGATCCACTGGGACTTCGTCGAGGCGCTCTTCCCCGACGGCATGCTCGACGCGATGATGCGGGCCCACCGCGCGTGCCTGGAGCGCCTCGCCGGGAGCGAAGCCGCCTGGGACGAGCGCGAGTTGACCGAGCTGCCGGACGAGCAGGCCGCCGAGCGCGGCCGGGCGAACGCGACGGAGGTGCCGCTGCCCCGGCGGACGCTCAGCGAACTGGTCGAGGAGCAGGCCGCGCGGACCCCGGACGCGACCGCCGTGATCTCGGCCGACGGCGAGCACACGTACCGGACGCTCCTCGGCGACGCCTACCGGCTGGCCCACGTCCTGCAGTCGCTCGACGCGGCGCCGGACACCCTGGTCGGCGTCATCGCCGACAAGGGGTACGCGCAGGCCGCCGCGGCCCTCGGCGTCACCCGGTCCGGGGCCGCGTATCTGCCGGTCGAGCCGCGCTGGCCCGCCGCCCGCCGGGAGCAGATCCTCCGGCAGGGCCGGGTCCGGACGGTGGTGACGACGCCGAAGCTGCGTGACGGGCTGACCTGGCCGGAGGACATCCGCCTGGTGACCCTCGACGACGCCGCGGTCCGGGACGCGCCCGCCACCCCGCCGTCCACGGGCCCCGTCCCGGACGACCTCGCGTACGTGATCTTCACGTCCGGGTCGACGGGCACGCCGAAGGGCGTCATGATCGACCACCGGGCCGCGGCCAACACGGTCCAGGACCTCAACAGCCGCTTCCGCGTCACGGCGGACGACCGCGTGCTGGCGCTGTCGGCGCTCAGCTTCGACCTGTCCGTGTACGACCTCTTCGGCCTCCTCGCCGCGGGCGGCACCGTCGTCATGCCGGAGCCGGACCGTGCGCAGGAGCCCCGGCACTGGAGCGAGCTGGTGGACCGGCACCGGGTGACGGTCTGGAACAGCGTGCCCGCGCTGATGCAGGCGTGGACGGACGCCCACGACCCGGCCGTTCCGCCGCCGGGGCA
Organism: Streptomyces sp. NPDC048172; assembly: GCF_043202595.1. NCBI lineage: Bacteria > Bacillati > Actinomycetota > Actinomycetes > Kitasatosporales > Streptomycetaceae > Streptomyces > Streptomyces sp. NPDC048172. The sequence continues at coordinate 644,164 of NZ_JBIDAT010000001.1, read as the reverse complement.
CGGGCCGCGGCTGGTCATGATGAGCGGCGACTGGATCCCCGTGACGCTGCCGGACCGGATACGCGCGCTCTACCCGGAGGCCCGGGTGTTCAGCCTGGGCGGGGCCACCGAGGCGTCCATCTGGTCGATCCACCACCCGGTCGGCGAGGTGCCGCCGGAGTGGACCCGGATCCCCTACGGCAAGCCGCTCGCCAACCAGACCATGCACGTCTACAACGAGTCGCTCGACCCGTGCCCGGTCTGGACGACGGGCGAGATCCACATCGGCGGCAGCGGCGTGGCCCGCGGCTACTGGGCCGACCCGGAGCGGACGGCCGAGCGGTTCTTCGTGCACCCCAGGACCAAGGAGCGCCTCTACCGGACCGGCGACCTGGGCCGCTATCTCCCGGGCGGGGACATCGAGTTCCTGGGCCGCGAGGACTCGCAGATCAAGCTGAACGGCTACCGCATCGAGCTGGGCGAGATCGAGGCCCCGCTGCGGCGGTTCCCGGGGGTCCGTGACGCGCTGGTCACCGTGGACGCCAATCCCCGGACGGGGCGCCGCCAGTTGGTCGCGTACCTGGTGCCCGTGGAGGGGGCGGAGGGAGAGGCCGTGGCGGGGCGCCCGCACCCGGACGCGGACGCGCTGCGGTCCGCGCTCGAAGGGGTCCTCCCGGAGTACATGGTGCCGCGCCACTATCTCGTCCTCCCCAGGGTGCCGTTGAGCGCGAACGGCAAGGTGGACGCGTCGGCCCTGCCCGCGCCGCGGGAGCGGGAGCAGCAGACCGCCGGTGAGCGGTCCGCCGCGCCGCGGGACGACCTGGAGCGGAGGCTGCTGGCGTTCTGGCAGGAGGTCCTGGAGCGCGACGACTTCGGGACGGAGGACAACTTCTTCGAACTCGGCGGCGACTCGCTGCACGCGATCGGCGTCCTGGAGCGGATCGCCAGGGAGTTCGGCGCGCCCGAGGACGAGAACCACGGCCTGCGCAGGCTCATGGACAATCCCACCGTCGCCCAGCTGGCGGCGGCCCTGCGGGCCGAGGGCGTGTAACGGCACACGGAAAGAGGCGGAAACGCGTCAGGGGCGGTCCCTCCCGGGGGACCGCCCCTGACGCGTGGTTGGGGGGCTCAAGCGACCGGCGGACGTCTCACCGCTGGTCCGCCGCCGTGGAGGTGAGCGGCTGCTCCAGCTCGGACTCCCGCTGCTCGGGAACGCTCTCCGCCGTCTTCGCGCTCAGGCCGCTCGGCCACCACATGCGGCGCCCGATGTCGTACGTCAGGGCGGTGACGAGGACGGAGCGCACCACGAAGGTGTCGATCAGCACGCCGACCGCGACCGCGAAGCCGATCTCCACGGCGAAGACCAGGGGCAGCGTCGTGAGCGCCGCGAAGGTCCCCGCCAGCACGACGCCGGCCGAGGTGATCACGCTGCCGGTGGCCGTCATGCCGCGCAGCGCGCCGCTCCGGGTGCCGTGCGTCCTGGACTCCTCGCGCACCCGCGTCATCAGGAAGATGTTGTAGTCGACGCCGAGGGCGATGAGGAAGACGAAGATCCACAGTGGGATCGACGGGTCGGTTCCGGCGAACCCGAAGACGTGATCGAAGAACAGGGCGCTCACGCCCATCGCCGCCGCGAAGGAGAGCACGACCGTGGCGAGCAGGATCACCGGTGCCACGAGGGCACGCAGCAGGACGCCGATGATGAGGGCCACGACGAGGAGGATGAGCGGGACCAGCAGGTCACGGTCGCTCTCGGCGCCCTTCCTGTAGTCGAGGTTGATCGCGTTGTCGCCGCCGACCTTGGCCTCCGCGCGCGGGACGTCGTGCACCCTGTCCCGCAGCCGGTCGACCGTGTCGAACGCCTCCTGGCTGTTCGAGCTGGCCTTCAGCGTGCCTTCCAGATAGACCTGGCCTTCCTTGACCACGGGTTTGGACACGGCCGCGACACCGGACGTACCGGCCGCGGCGGAGCGCAGCGGTCCGGCCTCGGACGCCTTGCCGACGATCTGGACCGGATCGCCCTCACCGGCCGGGAAGTGGTGGGCCATCACCTCCTCGCCGGTGACCGCCTCGGGCTTGCTGACGAAGGAGTCCTTCATCTCCATGCTGTTGGCCTTGAATCCCATCAGCCCGAGCGCCAGCACGCCCAGCACGAGGGAGGTCGCGATCCACATGACGCGCGAGTGCCGCGCCACCGCGTTCGCGAGCCACGGCCACATTCCGCGCCGCTCCGGCTCCGGGGTGCCGTACGCGGGCTTGACCGGCCAGAACACCCACCGTCCGAGGATGACCAGGAGCGCGGGGAGGAGCGTGATCCCGGAGGCCAGCGCGCTGGCGACACCGATGGCCATCGAGGGCCCCAGGCTCCGCGTCGAGTTCAGGTCGGCCGCCAGGAAGCACAGCAGGGCGAGGATCAGCGTCGAGCCGCTGGCGACGATGGCCGACCCCGCGCGCCGCAGGGCGACCGCCATCGCCTCGTGCCGGTCCTCGTGCCGCCGCAACTCCTCGCGGTACCGGGCGATGAGCAGCAGGGCGTAGTTGGTGCCCGCGCCGAAGACGAGCACCACGAGCACGAACTCGGTGTCGGAGTCGACCGTCAGCCCCCCGTACTTGGCGCAGAGGTAGATCGCCGCCTGCGCGACGGTCAGCGCCACGCCCACGCACAGCAGCGGCACGATCCAGAGCACCGGACTGCGGTACGTGCACAGCAGGATGACGATGACGATGCCGATGGTGAGGAGCAGCAGCGCCCTGTCCGTCCCCGCGAACGCCTCGGCCTGGTCCGCCGTGTAACCCGCCGGTCCTGTGACGTGCGTGTCGAGCCCCGAGGGCGGGTCGAGCGCCGACCGGATGTCCTTGACGGCCTTCTCGGTCTCCTTGTCGTCGTCCGCGCCTGCCCCGGGCTTGATGGGGACGATGACCTGGAGCGCCCGGCCGTCCTTCGCGGTGGCGGGGCCGAGGACGCGCTGGGTCACGTGGTCGATCCGCGCGAAGCGTTGGGCGTCCGCCTTGGCAGCCGCGCGGTCGTCCGCCGTCACGGCGCCGTCGGCGCGCTCGTAGACGACGACCGCCTGGGTGACGTCCGGCGTGAACTTCTTGGTCTGCTCGACGACCTGGGTCGACTCGGCGTTCTTCGGCAGGAAGGTGAACACGTCCGTCTCCAGGACGCTGTTGAACTTCCCGCTGAACATGCCGCCGACGGCCAGCAGGCCGATCCAGACCACGAGGACGGCCCATTTCGCCTTCCGGCCTGCCGGAAGCGCAGATAGTCGCATGGGAACTCCGCTGAACGGTTCGGGCACGGGCCGGGGCCCGCCCGAAGGGGGGATGGGTGTTCTTGACCACGTGTGCCGACGGTCAGCCCTGTTTGCTGTAGAGCCGGAGCGTGAGGGGGCCGCACACGAGGGCTATGGCGAGGGTCGCGACGAGGGACCAGGTGATCGCGCCGCCCCCGCCGCCGGTGTCGTTCATCAGGTGCCGGGCGGCGCTGGCGACGTGGCTGAGCGGATTGACGTCCACGAAGGCCTGGAGCCAGCCGGGCATGGTGCTGGGCTGGACGAAGATGTTGCTGGCGAAGGAGAGCGGGATCAGCACGGCGTTGGCGATGCTGATGACGACGGCCGGGTCGTGGATGACCAGCGCGAGCGCCGACCACAGCAGGGACACCGCGAGCCCGAAGGCGACGACCAGGGCGACCGCGGCGAGCACGCCCAGGGCGCCGCCGTCCGGCCGGTAGCCCATGACCAGGCCGAGGACGACCACGATGGCGGAGGCGAACACGTAGCGCGCGGCGTCGCTCAGCAGGCCGCCGAGCACGAACGCGCCCTGCCAGAGCGGCAGGCTGCGGAACCGGTCGAAGGCCCCGCTGCCCACGTCCTGGGCGAGACGGGCGCCGCCGTACATGGTGACGATGGCGATGCTCATGGTGAGGACGCCGGGCAGCAGGGACTTGAGGTACTCGCTCGTGGACCCGCTGAGGGCGCTGCCGAACAGGTACGTGAACAGCACGGTGAACAGGATCGGGATGGCGGCCGAGTCCACGAGCTGCTTGGGGTCGTGCTTGATCTTGAGCATGGCGCGCATGCCGAAGGTGAGCGAGGCGGTGAACGCGCCGGCGCGCGACCGCGAGCGGCCCTCGGCGAGCAGGGCGTCGATCGGATCGGCCTCCCCGGCGGCCTCGGGGGCGGGGGTGGGAGCGGGGGTGGGTGCGGCGGAGGTACTCATGCGTTCACGCCCTCCTGCTGGGGTGCGGCCGGCGCGGGCTGGTGGCCGGTCAGAGCGAGGAAGGCCTCGTCCAGGCTGGGCTGGCCCAGAGAGAGATCCGCGATGCCGACGCCGGCCTCCGAGAGCCGGGTCATGGCGTGCCCGACGAGCCCGCCCAGGTCCGTGGCGTCGGGCGGGGTGGCGAGCAGGACCGAGAGCGCGAGCGGGTCGGCGGCGGTCTGGACGGTCCCGTCGAGCGCGTCGCCCAGGATCCGCAGCGCCCGCGGACGCTGCTCGCCGTCGAGGAGCCGGATGTGCAGGGTGCCGGAGCCGACCTGCGACTTGAGCTGGGCGCTGGTGCCCTCCGCCACGATCCGGCCGTGGTCGATGACCGCGATCCGCTCGGCGAGCTGGTCGGCCTCCTCCAGGTACTGGGTGGTGAGCAGCACCGTGGTACCGGCCCCGGCGATGCGGCGGACCAGCTCCCACACGTGGTTGCGGCTGCGCGGGTCGAGGCCGGTCGTCGGCTCGTCGAGGAACAGCAGGTCGGGGGTGACGATCAGGCTGGCGCCGATGTCGAGCCTGCGGCGCATGCCGCCCGAGTAGCCGCTCACCATGCGCCCGGCCGCGTCCGTGAGGTCGAACGTGGCGAGCAGCGCGTCGGCACGCCGCTTGCAGGCCGCCCGGGACAGGCCGTGCAGGCGGCCGAGGATCAGCAGGTTCTCGTACCCGGTCAGGTCCTCGTCGAGGGAGGCGAACTGGCCGGTCACCGACACCCGGGACCTGATCGCGTCCGCCTCGGTCCGCACGTCGTGCCCGAGGACGCGGGCAGTGCCGTCGTTCGGCGGAGTCAGCGTGGCCAGGATGCGGATCGCGGTGGTCTTGCCCGCCCCGTTGGGGCCGAGGAAGCCGAACACCTGGCCCCGCCGGACCGTGAGGTCGATCCCGTCCAGCGCCTGGTTCTCTCCGTACACCTTCGTCAGACCGCACGCCTCGATCGCCGGATGATCTCCATCCAAGCTCTTCTTTGGCATGGTGTAAGACTTAGCTATCTCTTACAGATTGTCAAGGCTACGAGCGACGGCTTAACATTTCGGAATGGGCGCCCCGCACGAAACCTCCGCACCGCCACGACGCCGCCGGTCAGACGCCCGGCGCAGCATCGACGCCATCCTGAACGCGGCCCGGATCCTGCTCGGTGAGGGATCCGGCGCGAGCATGGAGGACATCGCCGCCAAGGCCGGTGTCACCCGCCAGACCGTCTACGCGCACTTCCCCTCCCGTGACGCCCTGATGGCCGCCCTCGTCGAGGGCGCGGCGGCCGAGTACGCGGAGCTGCTCGACGAGGCGGACCTCGACACCGCTCCGCCCGCCGAGGCGCTGGCCCGCTTCCTCGACGCCGGGTGGCGGTTCCTCGGCCGCTACTCCCTGCTGCTGAACGCCACGGCGGCCCGGGTCCCCCGGCCCGACCCCGACCCGCACGACCTCGTGCCCCCGCGGCTCGAACGGCTCATCGAGCGGGGCAAGCGCTCCGGCGACTTCGACGTGTCGCTGCCCGTCGGCTGGCTCGCCGCCGCCGTGCTGGGGCTCCACCACGCCGCGGCCGGGGAGGTCGCCGCGGGCCGCCTCACCTCCGCCGAGGCCGAGGAGCTGTGCCTGGCCAGCACGTTGCGCCTGTGCGGCGCGGAATCGCGCCGCTAGCCCCTTCTCCGGCGGATCGTGATTGCCCCTACCTGTGTGTCGCGGACTGCGGCTGCGTCGTGGCTTGTCGCGCAGTTCCCCGCGCCCCTGACGGGGCGCTCCGAGGAGCGCCGCGTACCTCCAGGGGCGCGGGGAACTGCGCGCGCAACCACCCACAACCCGCAGCCTGCGAAGGACAGGCGGGGCAGCCCCTGCCCAGCCCTGAGAAGAGGGCAACCAAGGCGTCACGGCTCACGCCGTGGCGTCGGGTGCCTCGCCGTCGATGAGGGCGAACAGCTCGTCGTCGGTGGCCGCTTCGAGCGTGATGTCCTCCGCCTCACGGAGCGGCGCCCCGGCGCCCGGGCCCGGGCCCGGCTCCGGGTGGGCATCGTCCCAACGGCTCAGCAGTTCACGCAGGCGCCTGGTGACACGGTCCCGCAGCTCCTCCTCGGGCTCGGCACGCAGCAGGGACCTCTCCAGACTCTCGATCTCGTCGAGCACCGGCGCCGTCCGGGGCGCGGCGCCGGACGTGAGCCGCGTGAGCAGATGGGCGGCGAGTCCGGCCGGAGTGGGGTGGTCGAAGACCAGCGTCGCCGGGAACCGGCAGCCGGTCGCGGCGGCCAGCCTGTTGCGCAGATCGACGGCGGTGAGCGAGTCGAAGCCGAAGTCGCGGAACGGGCTGTCCGCGTCCAGGGCCTCCGCGTCGCCGCCGCCCAGCGCGATCGCGGCGTGCGACCGGACGAGCTGGAGCAGGAACTGCCGCTGCTCGGCCTCGTTCTGCGACGCCAGCTGCCGGGCCAGCCCCTCGGCGGGGTCGGCCGTCGCGGCCCGGGGGCGGGGCGCGGCGTGGACGAGTCCGTGCCAGAGCGCCGGGAGCGCGCCCTCCCGGGCGAGGGCCCGCAGCCGCCCCGCGCGGACGGCGGACGCCAGCAGGACGGGTTCGGCGGAGCCCCGCGCGGCGTCGAGGAGACTCAGCGCCTGCCCCGTGGACAGCGGCGCGAAGTAGCCGCCGATCCGCGCCCGGTTGGCGCTGGTGATGTCGGCGGTCAGCTCGCTGGTCTCCGCCCACAGGCCCCACGCGATGGACGTCGCGGGCAGCCCCCGCGCCCTCCGGTGGGCGGCGAGCGCGTCGAGGAAGACGTTCGCGGCGGCGTAGTTGCCCTGCCCCGGGGCCCCGGTCAGTCCGGCGCCGGAGGAGAACAGGACGAACTCGGCGAGGTCCGCTTCCGCGGTCAGCTCGTGCAGGTGCAGCGCCGCGTCGGCCTTCGGCCGCAGCACCGTGTCGATCATGTCCGGGGTGAGCGAGGACAGGATCCCGTCGTCGAGGGCCCCGGCGGCGTGCACCACCGAGGTCAGCGGACGGTCGGCGGGGACCGTCGCCAGCACCCGGGCGAGCGCGGCCCGGTCGGCGACGTCGCAGGCCACCAGCTCAGCGCGGGCGCCCAGCTCCCGCAGCTCGTCCTGGAGCGCCCGCGCCCCCGGCGCCTCGGGGCCGCGGCGGCTCACCAGCATGAGGTGCCGGGCCCCGCGCCGGGCGAGATGGCGTGCGACGCGGCCGCCCAGGGTTCCGGTGCCGCCGGTGACGAGCACCGTGCCCTCGGGGTCCGGCGCGGCGGGCAGCGTCAGCACGTTCTTGCCGACGTGCCGGGCCTGGCTCATGTACCGGAACGCGGGAACGGCCCGGCGGACGTCCCAGGTGGTCACCGGCGGCAGCTCCAGCTCCCCGGCCCGGAACAGGCCCAGGACCTCCGCCAGCATCTCCTGGACCCGGTCCTCCCCCGCCTCGCGCAGGTCGAAGGCCCGGTAGCGCACCCCGGGGTGGTCGCCGGACACCTCCTCGGCGGCGCGGATGTCCGTCTTGCCCATCTCGATGAAGCGCCCGCCCGGCCGCAGCAGCCGCAGCGACGCGTCGACGAAGTCCCCGGACAGCGAGTTGAGCACCACGTCGAAGCCCTGTCCGCCGACCGCCTCGCCGAACTTCCGCTCGAAGTCCAGGGTCCGGCTCGACGCGAGGTGCGCGTCGTCCACGCCGAGGGCCCGCAGCACCGGCCACTTGCTCTCGCTGGCCGTCGCGAACACCCGGGCGCCGCGGTGCCTGGCCAGCTGGACCGCGGCCATGCCGACCCCGCCGGCGCCCGCGTGGACGAGCACGGATTCCCCGGCGCGCAGCCCCGCCAGGTCGAAGAGGCCCCAGTACGCGGTGAGCAGGGACACCGGCACCGCGGCGGCCTCCTCGAACGACCACTCCTCGGGGACCTTCGCGAGCAGCCGGTGATCGGTCACGGCCACCGGTCCGAACCCGTGCGTCCAGAACCCCAGGACCCGGTCCCCGGGCGCCAGGTCCCGCACGTCGTCACCGACGGCGGTGACCACTCCGGCCCCCTCGCTGCCCAGGTCCTTCTCACCCGGGACCATCCCCAGCGCGGTGACCACGTCGCGGAAGTTGAGCCCGGCCGCGCGCACGGCCACCCGTACCTCGCCCGGCCCGGGCGGGCCCTCCGGCAGCGGGAGTTCCGTCACCGTCAGGCCCTCCAGGGTCCCGGCGCCGGTGGCCTCCAGGCACCAGGCGGTGCCCGGGCCCGGCAGCGTCAGGCTCTCGCCGTCCCCGGCCCTGGCCAGGCGTGGCGCGAGCGACTCGTCCGACCGGAGCGCGAGTTGGGGTTCGTCCCCGGCCGCCAGCGCCGCCCAGGTCTTCCCCGAACCGGCGTCCTCGGGACAGGTGCCGTCGTCGACCAGGAGGAACCGGTCCGGGTGCTCGGTCTGTGCCGTGCGCACCAGCCCCCACACGGCACTGGCCGCCAGGTCCGCGGGGCCCTCACCGGCGCCCGTAGCCACGGCGCCCCGGGTCCTGACGACCAGGCGGCCCGCGCCGAATCCGTCGTCCGCCAGCCACGTCTGCACCACCTCCAGCGCCGCCGCGGTGACCGCCCGGGTCCGGGCTGCCAGTCCGTCACCGCCCTCGCCGCCGTACCCGTTCCCGAGTCCGGGGACGCTCCACACCACCAGGTCCGGCGCGGGGGCTCCCTCCGCCAGCGCCGCGCGCAGCCCGTCCAGGCCGGGGTACGCGTCGACGGCCGCGCCGGACTCGGCGAACGGGGCCGTGTCCCCCTCGCCGTCCGCACCGAGCACCGCCCAGCGCTGCCCGGCAGCCACCGGGCCGGTCCCGGGTGCGGAGACCGGGGTCCAGGTGAGGCGGAACAGCGCGTCACGCGCCGCGTCCGCGGCCGTCGCGCCGCGCTGCCCGGCCGACACGGGCCGTACGACGAGGGTGCCCACCGAGATCACCGGGCGCCCGTCGGGGTCGGCGGCCGAGAGCGCGACCCGGTCCGGGCCGAGGCGCCGCACCCTGACCCGCAGATCGGTGGCGCCGGGCGCCAGCAGGGCCACGTCGCCGAAGAGGAACGGCAGCCGGATTCCCTGGTCCTGCTCCGCCGCCGGGTCCCCGTCCTGGACGGGGATACCGGCCGCCTGCGCCGCCGCGTCGAGCAGCGCGGGGTGGACGCCGAAGCGTCCGGCGTCGCCACGCTGCTGGGAGGAGAGGCCGACCTCGGCGTAGATGTCGTCGCCCCGCCGCCACGCGGCACGTATCCCGCGGAACGCCGAGCCGAAGGCGTATCCGCGCTCGGCGTATCCCGCGTAGAGGCTCTCGGTGGGCAGCGGCTCGGCGCCGGGCGGCGGCCAGAGCACGAGGTCGCCGAGGTCCTCCGGCTCGGAGGCCCCCGTCAGTTCGCCGACGGCGTGCGTCGTCCACCCGCCGTCGAGGGACGCCTCCTCCGGCCGTGAGTGAACGCTCACCGGGCGCTTCCCCCACCCGTCCGGGGCCCCGGCGACCACCTGGACCTGGACCGCTCCCGTCGGCGGCACCACCAGGGGTGCCTCCAGGGTCAGTTCCTCGATCCCCTGGCACCCGGCCTCCTGCGCGGCGCGCAGCGCGAACTCGACGAACGCCGTGCCGGGAAGCAGCGCCTCGCCGTCGACCTGGTGGTCGGCGAGCCACCGGTGGGTCTGCAGCGACAGGCGGCCGGTCAGTACGACCGCCTCGCTGTCGGCGACGTCCACCGCGGCGCCGAGCAGGGGGTGTTCACCTGCCCGCAGCCCCGCCTTGCCGAGCGCGTCGCCCGTGGGCGCCGTGGGGTCCTGCCAGTAGTGCCGCCGCTGGAAGGCGTACGTCGGCAGGGTGACGTGGCCGTTCCCGCCGTGGCCGTTCCCGCCGGGCCCGGTCACGCTGCTCCAGTCGACCGGCACCCCGCCGACGTAGGCCTGTGCGAGCGAGCCGAGGAAGTCGTCGAGGCCGCCGCGGTCGCGGTGCAGCGTGCCGAGCACGACGGCGGAGGCCCCCGCGTCGGCGACCGTCTCCTCCACTCCCATGGTCAGCACGGGGTGCGGGCTGGCCTCCACGAACAGCTCGTAGCCCCGGTCGAGCAGCAGCCGGGTCGTCTCGTCGAAGCGCACCGGCTGCCGGAGGTTGCGGTACCAGTAGTCGGCGTCGAGCCCGGCGGTGTCCAACTGCCCGCCGGTGACCGTCGAGTAGAAGGGGATGTCGGCGGAGCGGGGCGTGAGGCCGCGCAGGCGCGTGAGGATGTCGTCCCGGATCCGCTCGACGTGCGGCGAGTGCGAGGCGTAGTCGACCGGGAGGCGCCGTATGCGGGTCCCGGACTCCTCGCAGGAGTCGACCAGTTCGGCGATCGCGTCGCTGTCGCCCGACACCACGACCGACCCGGGACCGTTCACGACGGCGACGGCCAGCCTGCCGTCCCAGCGCGACAGCCGCTCCTCGGCCTCGTCGCGCGACAGGCCCAGGGACGCCATCGCGCCCTGCCCCGACAGCGCGCCCAGGGCGCTGCTGCGCAGCGCCACCACCCGGGCGGCGTCCTCCAGGGACAGGGCTCCCGCCACGCAGGCGGCGGCGATCTCGCCCTGGGAGTGCCCGACCACAGCGGCGGGCACGAGGCCCGCGTGCCGCCACATGTCGGCCAGCGCGACCATGACCGCGAACAGCACCGGCTGGACGACGTCCACCCGCTCCAGGCCTGGCGCGCCGGGCCCGCCGCTGAGCACCTCGCGCACCGACCAGCCGGTGAGCGGGGCCAGCGCCTCGTCGCAGGCGGCGAGCCGGTCGCGGAAGACCGGGGAGGTCTCCAGCAGTCCCAGTGCCATGCCCTCCCACTGGGTGCCCTGCCCGGGGAAGACGAGCACCGCCTCCGCGGAACGGACACGGGCCGTGCCCTGGACCACCCCCGCGGCGGGGCGTTCTGCCGCCAGGTCCCGCAGGCCGCCGATCAGTTCGGCCCTGTCGCCGCCGAGGACGACGGCGCGGTGGGACAGCGCCGAGCGCCGGACCAGCGCGCCCGCGACCTCGCGCGGCTCCAGTTCGGGCCGTTCCTCCAGGTGAGCGGCCAGCCGCTCGGCCTGTCCGCGCAGCCCCGGCTCGCCCCTTCCCGACAGCACCCACGCCACGGCCGTGGGCGCGGCGTCCGGCTCCGCGCCGTCGGAAGGTTCCTCCACCGGTGCCTGTTCGAGGACGAGGTGGGCGTTCGTACCGCTGATGCCGAAGGAGGAGACGGCGGCGCGGCGTGGGTGGCCGTTCTCCGGCCAGGACGTGGCCTCCCGCGCCAGCCGTACGGCGCCGGAGGACCAGTCCACGTGCGGGCTGGGCTCGTCCACGTGCAGCGTCTGCGGCACCACCCCGTGCCGCATCGCCAGCACCAGCTTCATCACACTCGCGGCTCCGGCGGCGGCCTGCGTATGGCCGATGTTCGACTTCACCGACCCCAGCAGCAACGGCCGCTCCTGGGGCCGCCCCTGCCCGTACGTCTCCAACAACGCCTGCGCCTCGATCGGATCGCCCAACGACGTCCCCGTACCGTGCGCCTCGACCACATCCACCTCACCCGCACCCACACCGGCCCGCGCCAACGCCGCCTGGATCACCCGCCGCTGCGACGGACCATTCGGCGCCGTCAGACCGCTGGAGGCGCCGTCCTGGTTCGTGGCCGACCCTCGTACGACCGCGAGGACCCGGTGTCCCCGGCGGCGTGCCTCCGACAGCGTCTCGACGAGCAGCAGCCCGACGCCCTCGGCGAAGCCGAAGCCGTCCGCGGTGGACGCGAACGCCTTGGACCGCCCGTCGGGCGCCAGCGCGCCCATCCGGCTGAACTCGGTGAACACCTTCGGGGTCGACATCGCGGCCACGCCGCCCGTCACGGCCATCGTGATCTCGCCGGACCGCAGCGCCTGGCACGCCTGGTGCAGCGCCACCAGCGACGACGAGCACGCCGTGTCGACGGTCACGGCCGGGCCCTCCAGCCCGAACACGTACGCGAGGCGGCCCGACACCACGCTCGGCGTGGTGCCCGTGACGACGTACCCCTCGACGCCCTGCGGGTAGTCCGAGGGGCCCGCGCCGACGAAGACTCCGGTGCGGCTTCCCTTCAGGCCGCCCGCGTCGATGCCCGCGTCCTCGAACAGCTCCCAGCACGTCTCCAACAGCAACCGCTGCCGCGGATCCATCGCCAACGCCTCACGCGGGGAGATCCCGAAGAACCCGGCATCGAAATCCGCCACGTTCTCCAGAAACCCGCCCTCACGCACGTACGACGTCCCCGAACGCTCAGGATCCGGATCGAACAGCCCCTCCAGGTCCCACCCCCGGTCCTCCGGAAAACCACCCACCGCGTCACGGCCCTCCACCAACAGCCGCCACAAACCCTCCGGAGACACCACACCCCCCGGATAACGGCACGCCATGCCGACGATCGCCACCGGCTCGGCGGTCCTCGCCTCCAGCGCGTCGTTGCGTACGCGCAGCCGCCGGATCTCCTTCACCGACTCCCGCAGCGCTTCGGTGATCTCCTCGGTCGATGCGGCCATTGGGCTGCCCCTCACTCCTCGATGCTGTGCACGGCGCGGATGAGTTCGTCCACATCCATGGCTTCAACCGCGGTGATCTCGTCGTCCTCGGCGGTGTCGCGGAGACCGTCGTCGCCGGGCCCGGCCGCTTCCGGCTCCTCGTCCTCCTCGTCGTCCGGGCCGACCTGCTCGTGCAGCCGGTGGGCGAGCGCCGCGGGAGTCGGGCAGTCGAAGATCAGCGTCGCGGGCAGCCGCAGTCCGGTCGCCGCGGCGAGCCTGTTGCGCAGTTCGACGGCCGTCAGCGAGTCGTAACCCATCTCCAGGAAGCCGCGGTCCGCGTCCACGGCGGACACCGAGCCGTGGCCCAGCACCGCGGCGGCGTGCTTCCTGACGAAGTTCACGAGCGTCTGGCGCCGTTCGGCGGGCGCCATCCCCGCGAGCTGCCCGGCGAGCCCTCCGGACGTACGGTCCTCCTCCTGGGCCGGTGCGGTCCGCCCGCCGCGCGGCACCAGGCGGCGCAGCACGGCGGGGAGCGTCCCCTGCTCCGCCCGGACCCGCAGCGCGTCGCGGTCGATCCGCGCGGCCACGGCCAGCGGATGGCCGGACCCGGCTCCCTCGTCCAGCAGCGCCAGGGCCTCGGGGACGGACATGGCCTCGGCACCGGACCGGGCGAGCCGTCCGCGGCCGCCCTCGTCCAGCTGGCCCGTCATTCCGCTGTCGGGCGCCCACAGGCCCCAGGCCAGCGACGTACCGGCCCGTCCCCGTGCGCGCCGGGACGCGGCGAGCGCGTCGAGGAAGACGTTGGCCGCCGCGTAGTTGGCCTGCCCGGCGTTGCCGAGGACCCCGGCCGCCGACGAGAACATCACGAACATGCCCAGGTCGAGGCCGCCGGTGAGCGCGTCGAGGTGCGCGGCGGCGTCGATCTTGGGCCGCAGCACGCCCGCCAGCCGCTCACCGGTGAGCGAGGTGAACACCACGTCGTCCAGCACGCCCGCGGTGTGGACCACCGCGGTGAGCGGATGGTCCTCCGGCACCCCGGCGAGCAGCTCCGCCACGGCCGCGCGGTCGGCGACGTCGCACGCCGCGAACCGCACCTCGGCGCCCAACTCGGTGAGCTCCGCCTCCAGTTCCGCCGCGCCCGGCGCCGCGGAGCCCTGGCGGCTGGCCAGCAGGATGCGGCTCATGCCCCACGGTCCGGCCAGGTGTTTGGCCACCAGGGCGCCGAGCGTCCCGGTGCCGCCGGTGATCAGCACCGTGCCCTCGGGGTCGGGAACGTGCGGGATCGTGAGGACGAGCTTGCCGATGTGCTGGGCCCGGGCCATGAAGCGGAACGCCTCCGGCGCCTGCCGGACGTCCCAGCCGCGGGTGGGCAGCCGCGTCAGGGAGCCGTCGCCCAGCAGCCGCAGGACCTCGGCCAGCATCGCCCGCATCCGCTCCGGCTCCGTGTCCCGCACCAGGTCCAGCTGCCGGTACGTCACGCCGGGGTGGGCCTCGGCGATGTCCTCCGGGTCGCGGGGGTCGCTCTTGCCCAGCTCGATGAAGTGGCCGCCCTTGGGCAGCAGCCGCAGCGAGGCGTCGATCAGCTCGCCCGTCAGGGAGTTGACGACCACGTCGACCCCCGCGCCGTCGGTCGCGGCGAGCATCCGCTCGGCGAAACCGGAGTCCCGGGACGAGGCGATGTGGGCGTCGTCGAAGCCCGTACGCCGCAGCTCGTCGTGCTTGCCCGGACTGGCCGTCGCGAAGACCTCGGCCCCCAGATGGCGGGCGATCTGGACCGCCGCCATGCCGACGCCGCCGGTCGCCGCGTGCACCAGGACCCGCTGTCCCGCGCGCAGGCCGACGGTCTCGGCCAGGGCGAAGTAGGCGGTCAGGAAGACGGAGGGGACCGAGGCCGCCTCCTCGAAGGTCCAGCCCTCGGGCACCGGGGCGAGCCAGCGGTGGTCGGTGACCGCCTCCGTCGCGAACGCGCCCGGCACCATGCCCATCACCGGGTCGCCGGGCTTCAGCCCGGTCACGCCGGGGCCGGTCGCCTGGACGACGCCCGCGCCCTCGCCGCCGATGAACTCGCCGCCGCCGGGGGACATCCCCAGCGCCACCATGACGTCGCGGAAACTGACCCCGGCCGCCCGCATCCGCACCCGCACCTGGCCGGAGCCCAGCGGCTCGCCGGTCTCGGGGCACGGGACGAGGGACAGGGCGTCGAGGACGCCGGAGCTGTCCGGATCCAGTCGCCACCGGCCGCCGAGCGGCGGCGTCAGGCCGGACGGCGGCGCCGCCGCGGCCAGTCGGGGGATCAGCGCGACGCCGCGCCGGACCGCGAGCTGCTCCTCGTCCCCGGCCAGCGCCCGCGCCAGCGCGGGCACCCCGTCCCGCGCGTCCAGGTCGGCGAGGACGATCCTGCCCGGGTTCTCGGTCTGTGCCGAGCGAAGCAGTCCCCACACCGGCGCGGCGGCGAGGTCGCGCACCTGCTCGGGCCCGCCCGCCGCGACCGCGCCGCGGGTCACCACGACCAGCCGGGCGTCGGCCGTACGGTCGTCGGCCAGCCACTCCTGGACGTCGCGCAGCACCCTCTCGGTCAGGCCGAGGGCCGAACCGGGCAGCAGCCCGTCGTCCCCCGCCGCGCACGGCAGCACGACGAGGCGGGGGCAGGGCGCGCCCCCGTCCAGCGCGGCGCGGAGAGCGGCCAGGTCCGGGTGGGACGCGGTGCCGGAGCCGGTGCCGGTTCCAGCACCGGACCCAGTGCCGGTCCCGGAGGCGTGCAGTCCGTCGTCCAGTCCGAGCGTGTCCTCGCCGAGGAGCGCCCAGTCGTCGGTGACGTGGCCCCCGGGCTCCGCCAGCGGCACCCACTCCACGTGGAACAGGGACCGGTCGGCCGACTCCGTGGCGGGGGCGAGCTGTTCGACGGGGACGGGCCGCGAGACGAGGCGCTCGACCGTCAGGACCGGGGCGCCGGTCTCGTCCGCCGCGGTGATCGTCACCGTGTCCTGGCCGGTCGGCGCGACACGGACCCGCAGGGCCCGGGCGCCGGGCGCGAACAGTGACACGCCGGTCAGGCTGAACGGCAGCCGCACCGTCCTGCCGGGTCCTTCGCCCCGCTCGCCGGCGGGCATGGCCAGCAGCATCGTCTGGAGGGCCGCGTCGAGCAGGGCTGGGTGCACGCCGTAGCGGCCCGCCTCCTCGGCCACCTGGTCGGGCAGCACCACCTCCGCGTACGTCGCGCCGTCCTGCTGCCATGCCCGGCGCAGCCCGCGGAACGACGGCCCGTACACATAGCCCGCGTCCGCCTCGGCCGCCGCGTAGAAGGCGTCCGGGTCCAGCGGCACCGGCTCGGCGCCGGGCGGGGGCCAGGCGGCCGTCGGCGCGGGCGCCGGTGCGGTGTCGGCGGCCAGGGTCGCCGAGGCGTGCCGGGTCCAGCCGCCCGCCTCGCCGTTCTCCGCCTCGGCCCTGCTGTGGACGGTCAGCCGCCGGTGCCCGGAACCGTCGGGCGGGCCGACGACGAGCTGGAGGCTCACGGGGCTGTCGCCGGTCAGGAACAGCGGTGCCTCCATGGTCAGTTCCTCGACCCGGGGGCAGCGGGCCTCGCTCCCCGCGCGCAGGGCCAGCTCGGTGAAGCCCGTCCCGGGGAAGAGGCACCCCCCGTTGACGGCGTGCTCGGCCAGCCAGGGCCGGGTACGGGTGGAGAGCCGGCCGGTGATCACCAGGCCGCCGCCGTCCGCGAGTTCCACGGCGGCGCCGAGCAGCGGGTGGTCCGCCGCCGTCACCCCGAGCGCCGCCGGGTCCAGGGCGGCGGGGCGCTGGCCCTTCCAGTAGCGCTCCCGGTCGAAGGCGTAGCGCGGCAGCTCCGTCCGTGTGCCGCCGGGGACCAGCTTGTCCCAGTCCAGGTCCACGCCGCTGACCCACGCCTCGGCGAGCGAGGCGGTGAACCGGGCCATGCCGCCGTCGTCGCGGCGCAGCGAGCCGACGGTCACCGGCTCGGCGCCGTCGGCCGCCGCGGCGGTGCCCAGGACGGCGGCGCCCAGCACGGTGTGCGGGCTCGTCTCGACGAACGTGGTGAAGCCGTTGTCGAGCAGCGCCCGAGTGGCGCGCTCGAACAGCACGGGCTCGCGCAGGTTCCGGTACCAGTACTCGGCGTCGAGCCGCGTGGTGTCGGCCGGTTCGCCGGTCACCGCGGAGTAGAACGGGATGCGGGCCCGCTGCGGGGTGATCCCGTCCAGGTCCGCGAGGAGGCCGCCGCGCAGCGGCTCGACCTGCGGCGAGTGGGACGCGTAGTCGACCTCGATGCGCCGGATGCGGATCTCGCGCCGTTCGCACGCGGCGGTCAGCTCGTCGAGCGCCCCGGTGTCCCCGGCCACGACGAGCTGCGCCGGGCTGTTGACGGTCGCGATCGACAGCCGTCCCTCCCAGGGGGCGAGCAGCTCCGCCGCCCGCTCGGCGTCCGCGTGCAGCGAGGCCATGCCCGCGGAGCCGGTCAGCCCCGCCAGCGCCACCGCCCGTACGGCCACCACGCGGGCTGCGTCGTCCAGGGACAGGGCACCGGCCACGCAGGCGGCGGCGATCTCGCCCTGGGAGTGCCCGACGACGGCGGCGGGGTTCACCCCGTAGTGCTGCCACAGCCGGGCCAGCGAGACCATCACCGCGAACAGCGCGGGCTGCACCACGTCGACCCGTTCCATGCCGGGTGCCGCGTCCGGGTGGCGGAGCACCTCGGTCAGGGACCAGTCGGTGTACGGGGCGAGCGCCCGCTCGCACTCGGCGATGTACCCGGCGAACTCCGGTGAGGAGTCGAGCAGTTCCGCGGCCATCCCGGACCACTGGGTGCCCTGCCCGGGGAAGACGAAGACGATCCGGGGCTTCCGCTGCGCGGTGCCCTGGACCAGCCCGGGCCCCGGCTCGCCCTCGGCGAGGCGGGCGAGCAGGGCGGAGTGGTCGTCCCGCCCGGCCCCCAGCACCACCGCGCGCTGCGGCAGTGCGGTGCGCGTGGCGGCCAGGCTCCAGCCGATGTCCCGGGAGCGTACGTCCGGCTCGTCGTCGAGCAGTTGACGCAGCCGGGCGGCCTGCCCCCGCAGCGAGGCGGGGGTGGCGGCGGAGACGGGCCACGGGATGGTGGCCTCTTCCCCTTCCCCGCTGTCGTCGCCGTCGGCGGCGGGGTCCGCGACGGGATCGGCACCGGCGGCGGGTTCGGCCGCCGCTTCAGGTTCCACCGCCGGTGCCTGTTCAAGGACGAAATGAGCGTTGGTGCCGCTCATTCCGAACGCGGAGACGCCCGCGCGGCGGGGGTGCTCGTTCTCCGGCCAGGGCACGGCCTCCCGCGCGAGCCGCACCGCCCCCGACGACCAGTCCACGTGCGGGCTGGGCTCGTCCACGTGCAGCGTCTGCGGCACCACCCCGTGCCGCATCGCCAGCACCAGCTTCATCAGACCCGCGGCTCCGGCGGCGGCCTGCGTATGGCCGATGTTCGACTTCACCGACCCCAGCAGCAACGGCCGCTCCTGGGGCCGCCCCTGACCGTACGTCTCCAACAGCGCCTGCGCCTCGATCGGATCGCCCAACGACGTCCCCGTACCGTGCGCCTCGACCACATCCACCTCACCCGCACCCACACCAGCCCGCGCCAACGCCGCCTGGATCACCCGCCGCTGCGACGGACCATTCGGCGCCGTCAGACCGTTCGAGGCGCCGTCCTGGTTGATCGCGGAGCCGCGGATCACCGCCAGCACCTCGTGGCCGTTCCGGCGTGCCTCGGAGAGGCGCTCCACGAGCAGCAGCCCGACGCCCTCCGCGAGGCTCATGCCGTCGGCGGCGGCGGCGAACGCCTTGCACCGGGCGTCCGGCGCCAGCGCGCCGAGCCTGCTGAACTCGGTGAACTCCTTGGGGCTCGACATCGCCGCGGCGCCACCGGCCACGGCCATCGTGATCTCGCCCGAGCGCAGCGCCTGGCACGCCTGGTGGAGCGCCACCAGCGACGAGGCGCACGCGGCGTCCAGCGTGACGGCGGGGCCCTCCAGCCCGAACACGTACGACAGGCGGCCGGACATCACGCTGCCGGTGCTGCCGGTCGCCGCGTATCCCTCGGCCCACTCCGGTACCTGCGGTGCCCCGGTCGCGTAGTCCGTGGGGTTGGCTCCGATCCAGACTCCGGTGCGGCTGCCCTTCAGGCTGCCCGCGTCGATGCCCGCGTCCTCGAACAGCTCCCAGCACGTCTCCAACAGCAACCGCTGCCGCGGATCCATCGCCAACGCCTCACGCGGAGAGATCCCGAAGAACCCGGCATCGAACTCCGCCACGTTCTCCAGAAACCCGCCCTCACGCACGTACGACGTCCCCGAACGGTCAGGATCCGAGTCGAACAGCTCCGCCAGGTCCCACCCCCGGTCCTCCGGAAAACCGCCCACCGCGTCGCGGCCCTCCGCCAGCAGCCGCCACAGCCCCTCCGGAGACACCACGCCCCCGGGATAACGGCACGCCATGCCGACGATCGCCACCGGCTCGGCGTCGTCGGCCGGGAGGTCCAGGGGCACGTCGGCCGGGGCGTCCAGTTCGCCGACGGCCAGTTCGAGCAGGTGCTCGGCGACGGCCGTGGCGGTGGGGAAGTCGAACGCCAGGGACGTGGGCAGCGTGAGTCCCGTGACGGCGTTCAGCCGGGTGCGGAACTCGACCGCGGTCACGGAGTCGGAGCCCATGTCCGTGAAGGGACGCTCGGGGTCCACGTCGGCGGCGCGCTCGTACCCCAGGACGGCCGCGGCCTCGGTGCGGACCAGGTCGAGCACGGCCCATTCGCGCTCGGACTCGGCCACGCCGGACAGCAGCCTGCCGAGCGCCGTCTCGCCGCCCGCGCCCTGCCCCGGCGTCCCGGAGGCCGCCTGCGCCTCCGGGATCCCGTCCAGGAGGGGCCGGGCGCGTGCCGCCGCGAAGAGCGAGGCGAACCGGTCCCACTCCACGTCGGCGACGACCACCGACGTCTCGTCCCGGTCGATCACCTGCCGCAGGGCCAGCAGCGCCTGGTCCGGGTCCAGCAGCGGCAGCCCCTGCCGCTCCGACTGGCCCGCGAGCATCTCCAGCAGCTCCGGGTCGTCGTCCGGCTCGCCGAACGGGTTCCAGACGCCCCAGGCCACGGAGGTGCCCGCCAGCCCCCGGGCACGCCGTCGGACGGCCAGTGCCTCCAGGTGCGCGTCGGCGGCGGCGAAGACGCCGTGGTCGGCCGCGCCCCAGACACCGGCGACGGACGAGTACAGCACGAAGGAGTCCACAGTCTCCGCGGAGTCCGCCCCCAGCAGCTCGTCCAGCACCTCGGCGCCCGTCACCTTGGCGTGCAGCGCGTGGGCGAGCTGGGCGGGCGTGGTCTCGCACAGCGGGGCGCGCTCCGGGCCCACAGCCGTGTGGACGACGGTGCGCACCGGATGCCCGGCGGACCGTGCCTGGCGCAGCACCTCCGCCATCGCCGCCCGGTCGGCCACGTCGCAGGCGGCCAGCGTCACCGAGGCGCCGGACCGTACGAGTTCCGCCTCCAGCTCGGCGGCGCCCGGCGCGTCCGGGCCCCGGCGGCCGACCAGGACGACGTGCTCCGCGCCGGACGCGGCCAGCGACCGTGCCAGGCGACGGCCGAGCCGTCCCGTACCGCCGGTGATCAGCACGCTGCCGCCGGGTGGCCCGTTCCGCACCGCGGGCCGGTCGGCGGCCGGATCGCGCACCAGCCGCCGTACGTGCAGGCCGCTGTCGCGCACGGCGGTCTGGTCCTCCGCGCCCAGGGCTCCGCCCAGCACGGCGCACAGCAGTCCGGCCGTCTCCTCGCCCGGTGTGCCGGGCAGATCGACCAAACCGCCCCAGCGCTGCGGGAATTCGAGGCCCGCGACCCGGCCCATGCCCCAGACCTGTGCCTGCGCGGGCGAGACCGGGCCGTCGTCCCCGCCGTCCACGCCGTCCACGCCGACGGCGCCGGTGGTCGCGAGCCACACGGGGACGTCGGCGCCGACGTCGTCCAGCGCCTGTACGAGCGCCAGCGTGGCGCTCGTTCCCGTGGGGACGTCCGGGAACTCCGGGTGCGGGCGCTCGTCCATCGCCAGCGTCGACAGCACTCCCGCCGCGTCCGCCGCGGCCTCGTTCCCCAGCAGCGCGGCGAGGTGCGCCCGGCCGCCGTCCGCGGGGCCGAACGTGAGCAGCCGTGCCTCGGCGCCGCGTTCCGTGAGGGCCCGGCAGGCGCGCGCGGCCCAGTCCTGCCCCGGCCCCTCGGCGGGGGCCAGGACCAGCCAGCGTCCGTCCGGCGAGAACTCACCGGCATCGACGGGGCCGTCGGCGGGCCGCCACTCCACGCGGTAGCGCCAGGCGTCGAGTTCGTGCCCGGCGAGGTCCGGGACCGGGGCCGGTGCCGGTTCGGTGTCCGGGGTGCCGCAGACCGACGGCCAGTCCACGTCCGCGCCCTTGGTCCAGGCATCGGCGAGGGAGGTCAGGAAGCGCCCGGTGCCGCCGTCGTTCCTGCGCAGCGTGCCGAGCGCGCGGGCGGCGCCGCCCGTCCGTTCGACGGTCTCCTCGATCGCCGGGGTGAGCACCGGGTGCGGGCTCGCCTCGATGAACAGGTCGTGCCCGGCGGCGAGCAGCGCACCGACCGACTGGTCGAAGCGCACGCTCTGCCGGAGGTTCCGGTACCAGTACTCCGGGCCCAGTTCGGCGGTGTCCAGCAGGCCGCCGGTGGTCGAGGAGTAGAACGGGACGTTCCCCTGCCGGGGCCTGATCCCCGCGAGGACGTGGCCGAGGCGCTCGCGGATCCGCTCCACGTGCGGCGAGTGCGAGGCGTAGTCCACGTCGACGCGCTTGAACCGGACGCCGGACTCCCGGCAGACGCCCTCCAGTTCGTCGAGGGCACCGGTGTCACCGGCCACCACCACGCTCTCCGGGCCGTTGACCGCGGCGAGCGACAGGTGTCCGGAGAGGCGGCGCAGCATCCCGTCGACCGCCTCGGCGCCGAGCGACACCGAGGCCATGCCGCCCTGGCCCGACAGGCGCGTCAGCTCGGCGCTGCGCAGCGCCACGACCCGGGCCGCGTCCCGCAGGGACAGCGCGCCGGCGGTGTACGCGGCCGCGATCTCGCCCTGCGAGTGCCCGACGACGGCGGCGGGCACGACGCCGTACGCGCGCCACAGGTCGGCGAGCGAGACCAGCACGGCGAAGAGCGTGGGCTGGACGACGTCGACCCGGTCGAGCGAAGCGGCGCCCGGCTCGCCCGCGATCACCGGGCCGAGCGGCCAGTCGGTGAACTCGGCCAGCGCCTCCTCGCACGCGCGCAGCCGCTCGGCGAAGACCGGTTCGGCGTCCCGCAGTTCCGCGGCCATCCGCGGCCACTGCGCGCCCTGCCCCGGGAACACCAGGGCGGTCCTCGCGGCGTCGCCGACGATTCCCTGGATCAGCTGGGCCGCCGTACGGCCCGCCGCCAGCGCGGACAGCCCGTCGCCGAAGCCGCCGGTGTCCGACGCCAGGACGACGGCGCGGTGCGCGGCGGAGCGGGGCAGCGCCGCCAGGGAGGAGCCCACGCCGAGGGGGCCGGACTCCGGGCTGTGCGCGGTGAAGTCCGCCAGGGCCGCGGCGCGTGCGCGCAGCCCGGTGGCGCTGGAGGCGCTCAGCACCCAGGGGGCGGGCGGCACCTCGCCGGGGAGCTCGGGCGCCTCGCGGTACCAGAAGCGGCGCCGCTGCCACGGGTAGGCGGGCAGGCGGACGGGGCGGCGCGGCACCGTGACCGGGGCGGGCACGGCTCCGGTCACGAAGAGCTCGGCCGCCGTGGCCGACAGCCGGGCCACCGGGTCGCCGGTGCCCGCCTCCACCCCGAAGCGGGGGGCGAGTCCGGCGGGCAGGTCGCGCGGCAGGACGTCGAGGAGCGCGTCCACGCCCGTCGCGGCGAGATCGTCGGCGAAGCCCTCCCACCGGTCGGCGGGCACGCCGCTGTGCACACCGCCGTGCGCCCGCCGCAGCAGGTCGTCGGGAGACGTGGCGACGCCACCGTCGCCCTCGCCGTCGCCCTCGCCATCTCCGTCGTACAGCGGTGTCTCGGGCAGGCGGCCGGGCCGGAGGGTGACGCCGGACGGGTGCCCCGCGGCGAGGCGCAGCGCGTCCTCCAGGTCCAGCCGTCCCGCCGCCCAGGCGGCGCCGAGGTGTCCCGCGCCCGCCCCGGCCACCGCTTCCGGCGCCAGCCCGACGGCGGCCCACAGCCGGGTCGCCGCGACGTGGTGGCAGAGCAGGTACGCCGTCGGGAGGTGGTCCGAGGGCTCGCCGAACGGATCGACACGCTCGCCCGTCAGCGCCGTGAGGCGCTCGGCGCAGGAGCGCAGCGCGGCGGCGTACTCCGGCAGTTCCGCCAGCCGCTCGCGCAGGTCGGGGGCGGGCGGTTCGGCTCCGTACCAGAACCCGACGGTGCGCTCCGCGTCCTCGGCCACCTGTCCCGTACGCGCGTTAGGTGTGCCGCTGCCCCGCGCCGCCGTCTCCAGGGCCGTCGCGAGCGCGGCGGCGTCCCGGCCGGTGACGGCCAGCCGGTGGCTCAGCCAGGCGCGGCGGTAGTTGGCGGTGTGGACGATGTCGTCCAGTTCGGCCGGGGCCTCGCGCAGCCGTGCGGCGAGGCGGGCCGCCGCCTGGCGCAGCGCCGGTTCCGCCGCCGCGGTGACCATCAGCACGTACGGCGCCTCGCGGGGCGGCAGCGGCGCCGGCCCGGGGAGCTCCGGGGGCTGCTCGACGATCACATGGGCGTTGCTGCCGCTGAATCCGAACGAGCTGACGCCCGCCCGCCGGGGGCCGTCGCCCCGCGGCCACGGCTGCCGCTCGGTCACCACGGAGACCGGGAGCCCGTCCCAGTCGATGTGCGACGAGGGCCGGTCGAGCGGGTGCGGCGGCAGTTCCCCGTGGTGGACCGAGAGGATCGCCTTGAGCAGCCCGGTGGCCCCGGCGGCGGCCTCCAGGTGCCCGATGTTGGCCTTGGCGGCGCCGATCAGCAGCTCCTCGCCCGGCGCGCGGCCGGTGCCGAGGGCCTCCGCGAGCGCGCGGACCTCGATCGGGTCGCCGAGGGGCGTTCCGGTGCCGTGGGCCTCGACGTAGTCGATGTCGCGGGGGGCCAGGCCCGCCGCCTCGACGGCCTGCTCGATGACGGCGACCTGCGCGGACGCGTTGGGGACCGTCATGCCGCCGCTGGCGCCGTCCTGGTTGACCGCGGTGCCGCGGATCACCCCGTAGACGCGGTCACCGTCCCGCCGTGCCGCGCCGAGCGGCTTGAGGATGAGCGCCGTCGCGCCCTCTCCCCTGCCGTAGCCGTCGGCCGCGTCGTCGAAGGGCTTGCACCGGCCGTCGGGGGCCAGGGCACCGGCCCCCGACATGGACACCGAGACGGTGGGGGCGAGGATCACGTTGGCCCCGCCCACGACGGCGACCTCGCAGTCCCCCTGCCGGAGCCCCTGGCAGGCGAGGTGGACGGCGGACAGGGACGAGGAGCACGCCGTGTCGACGGCGATGCTGGGGCCGCTCAGTCCGAGGAAGTACGAGAGCCGTCCCACGGCGGCGGCGAACGTCGTGCCGGTCCCGTAGAAGTGGTTGACGTCGGCCACGTCGTGGGCGAGGAGCTGCTGGTAGTCGGCGGTGTTGAGGCCGAAGTAGACCCCGGCGGGACGGCCGTGGAGCGCGGGAGCGGGCTGACCGGCGTCCTCCAGCGCCTCCCAGGCCAGCTCCAGGAGCAGCCGGTGCTGCGGGTCGAGCGCCTTCGCCTCGCGCGGCGAGACCCGGAAGAACTCCGCGTCGAACCGCTCCACTTCGTCGAGGTAGCCGCCGCGGGTGGGTACCCCGTCCTCGACCTCCGCCCAGACCGGGTCGGCGCGGCGCGCGGCGGGCAGCTCGCGGACCGCGTCGCGTCCCTCGGTGAGCAGGGTCCAGAACTGCTCGGGCGAGTTCGCGCCGGGCAGGCGGCACGCCATGCCGATCACCGCGATGCCCTCGTCCGACGGCGGGCCGTCGTCCGCGGGGCCTCCCGGCGGCGCGGCGGGCGACGCCGCCGGGTCCTGGTCCTGGCCCTGGTCCTGTCCGCCGGTCTCCGGTGCGGCCTCGGCCAGGTACGCGCCGAGCGCCTCGACCGTCGGGTTCTCGAAGACGACCGTCGTGGGCAGCTCAAGGCCGAACTCGGCGGCGAGGCGGTCCCGCAGCTCGACGGCGGTGAGCGAGTCGAGGCCCTGCTCGAACAGCCCGCGCCGCCGGGCGGGCGGCCGGTCGCCGGAGAGGCCGAGCACCGCCGCGACATGCTCCTCGACCCGCCGCAGCGGACCGCGCGCGGGGCGCCGCCGTACGGGCGCGGCCCCGCTCTCGGCCCTGCCCTCGGCCCCGGCGGCCCCGGCGGGGGCGGGTACGTCCGGCGCGGTCCGAGCAGGGGCTGCCCCGTGACGTGCGTCGCGGACCGCAGGTGCGTCGTGGTCGCGCGCGCAGTTCCCCGCGCCCCTGGCGGGGCGCTCCGCGCCCGGGAAGCTGCCCCGAAGGGGCGCTTCAGGGGCGCGGGGAACTGCGCGACAAGCCACGACGCACCCGCAGCCCGCCTCGGCACCGCAAGGGGCAGCCCCTGCTCGGACCGCGCCGGACGTACCCGCCGGGCCGGTGACAGCTGCCGGTTCCGGCCCGGTGGACGGTTCCGGCCCGGTGGACGGTTCCGGCCCGGTGGACGTGGCGTCGTCCGCCGGAAGCGCGATCATCTCGCCGATCAGCGCGCCGTCGTCGTCCAGCAGGCTGAGGCGGACCCGCGCCGGAACCCTGGCCCCGGTGCCGCCCTGTTCGCCGGGCTCGACGCCCGGGAGCCAGTGGCTGTCGCCGCCCCACGACGGCACCGGGAGCGTCCGGTACCGGCCCGGCGTTCCGGTGACCGCCGTCCAGTCCACCTCCACGCCGTCGACGTGCAGTTGGGCGAGCGTCCTGTGCAGGGCGAGCGGTCCGGGTTCGCCCTGGCGCAGGGTGGCCGTCACCGGTCCCCGGCACCCGCGGTCCCGGACGGCGTCCGTGAGCGGGCGCACCAGGGTGGGGTGCGGGCCGATCTCGACGAACGGCCGGTCTCCCTCGGCGAGAAGCCGGTCGACCGCGGGCCACAGGAGGACGGGGTCGGTGAGGTTGCGTTCCCAGTAGGCGGCGTCGAGCGGGGCGTCCACGTCGTCCGCCGTCACGCTGGAGAGCATCCGGGCCGAGGGCGCGACGGCCGTGAGACCGGCCAGCGCCTCCCGCAGCAGTGGGCCGCACCCGGCGACCACCGGGCTGTGGAACCCGTATCCGCCGGACAGCCGTTTGCACCGCAGGCCGTGCTCCCCGAGCGTCTCCGCCGCCGCGTCCACGGCGTCCCCGGGGCCGCTGAGCACCACCGTGCGGGGCCCGTTGACCGCCGCGACCACCACGGGCAGGCCCGTGTCCGCGAGCGCCGCCCCGACGGTGTCCCGGTCCGCGCGGACGGCCAGCATGCCGCCCTGCCCGTCGGTCTCCTGGAGGATCCGGCCCCGGTGGACGGCCAGCCGCACGGCGTCCGCACGGCTGAGCACGCCCGCCGCGTGCGCGGCGGCGATCTCCCCGACGCTGTGTCCGAGCACGGCTGCGGGCCGTACGCCGGAGGCCGCCAGCCAGTCCGTCACCGCCATCTGCACGGCCAGCAGCGCTGGTTGGGCGATGTCCGTACGGTCCAGTCCGCTGTCCCCGTCACGGCGCAGCTCGTCGAGGAGCGACCACGGCGCGTCCCGCCGGATCAGCGCCTCGCAGGCGTCGAGCGTCTCCCTGACCACGGGCGAGGTGTCGTACAGGTCCACGGCCATGCCCGCCCACTGCGCGCCCTGGCCCGAGTAGACGAAGACGGGCTCGGGGGATTCCGAGGGGTCGGCGGCGCCGATGTACGCGCCTTCCGGGGCCTCTTCGGCCTCGTCGAGCGTCTCCGCCAGCTCCTCAGGGCCGGAGACGACGGCGGCGAACCGGTGCTGTTCGTGGGTCCGCCGGGTGGCGGCGGACGCGAGGAGGTCGCCGAGCCCGTCGGGTGCGTCGGCCACCCGCTGTCCCATCCCGGCGATCTGCTCGACCAGGCCCGCCCGGTGCGGCGCCGAGGCGAGCAGCACGTACGGGCCGCTCGGGGGACCGGCTACGGACTCGGCGGGCTCCGGCTCGACGCCCTCGGCGATCACATGGACGTTGGTGCCGCTGAGCCCGGACGCGCTGACGCCGACGCGGACGGGCCGGTCCTGGTCCCCGAGGACGGCCGCGCCGAGCGGCACCGCCATCGTGCCCCGCTCCCAGGGGACGGCCGAGGTGAGCCGCCCGGGGTCGGGCTGGGCCGGCACCTGCCGCGCGTTGACGGCCCAGAGTCCCTTCAGCAGGCCCGCGACCCCGGCGGCGGCGTCGGTGTGCCCGAACACCGCCTTGTTGGAGCCCACGTAGAGCGGCGGACGGTCCGGGTCCCGGTGCCTCGCGTAGACCTCCTCCAGGGCCCGGAGCTCGACCTGGTCGCCGAGCGGGGTCCCGGTGCCGTGCGCCTCCACGTAGTCGAGGCCCGAGGGGCCGATCCCGGCGGTGTCGAGCGCGGAGCGCAGCAGCTCCGCCTGGGCGACGCCGTTGGGCGCCGTGATGCCGAGGCTGCGGCCGTCGTGGTTGGCGACCGAGGCGCGGACGACCCCGTACACCCGGTCGCGGTCGGCGACGGCGTCGGAGAGCCGCTTGAGGACGAGGACGCCGCATCCGTCGCCGCGCAGGATGCCGTCGGCGTCGGCCGCGAACGGACGGCAGCGCCCGGTCGGCGAGATCGCGCCGATGCTGTCCATGTAGACGCTCAGCTCGGGCGTGATCATCAGGCTGACGCCCCCGGCCAGCGCGATGTCGCTCTCGCCCGAGCGCAGGCTCTGGCTCGCCAGGTGGACGGCGAACAGCGAGGAGGAACAGGCGGCGGTGAGGGAGGCCATGGGGCCGTGCAGATCGAAGAGGTAGGCCAGCCGTCCGGCCCCGAAGCTGAACTCGTTCCCGCTGGCGTAGTGCGGGCCGATGCCCGGGATGCCCAGCGTCTTGCTGTGCAGCATCCAGTAGTCGTGGGAGAACATCCCGAAGAACCCGCCCGTGCGCGTGCCGTGCCAGGCGTGCGCGGGCCGCCCCGAGTCGCTCATGGCCTCCCAGGCCACCTCCAGCAGCAGCCGCTGCTGGGGGTCCATCGCGCGCGCCTCGCGGGGCGAGATCCCGAAGTAGGCGGCGTCGAACCGGTCGATCTCCTCCAGGAATCCGCCGACGTGACCGGCGGTGGACGTCGCGGAGCCGTCCGCGGCGGCGGTCCCGCCGCCCCAGCGCTCGGCGGGGACGTCCCGGAAGACGGGGCTCGCGGAGCTGAGCACCCTGCCGAAGGAATCGAGGTCGCGGGCGCCACCGGGAAACCGGCAGCCGACGCCGACGACGGCGATCGGTTCGGCGTACGGACTCTCCAGCGGTCGTTCTGCCATGGAAGGAATTCCTTGCCCTAGGGTGATCTTCCGCATTTCGGCACGGGGACTTGTTCGACACGGGGGACTTGGGGGGACTCGGGGACGTGGGAGGTTCCGGTTCCGTCGTCGTCTGGGTGGCGTCGGGCGCGGCGCCGTCGGAGGCGCCGTCCGACCTGGCCCGGCGCGCCCGCCGGTACCGCCACGCCCGGGCCGCCACGCACCGGCTCGGCAGGCGGTTGGTCGCGGCGTACACCTCGTGCCCCCCGGACCGGCAGGTCTGGGAGCGCGACGGCCGGGGGCGCCCGCTCGTCGTCCGCCCCGGCGGTCTCCACGTGAGCCTCAGTCACGCCGGGGCGGCGGTGGCCGCGGCGCTCTCGTGGGACGCGCCGCTCGGCGTCGACGTCGAGCGGCTGCGTCCGCTGGACGATCCCGGCGCCCTGGCCCGCGCGGCCCTGTCCGCCACCGAACAGCGCGCCGTGAAGGCGCTGCCGGAGGCGCTCAGGGACGCGCAGCTCCTCCGCTTCTGGACGCGGAAGGAGGCGGTGGCCAAGGCCCTCGGCACCGGCCTCGCCACGCGGCTCGCCGCCGTCGTCACCACGGTGGACGGCACCGTGGTGTCGCTCCCCGAGGAGTGCGGCGACGCCGCCACGTGGTCACTGGCCGACCTGGCCGCCGGGGACGAGGTGATCGCCTCGGTGGCGGTCCGCGTCCCCGGCGTCAGGGTGGAGACACGGACGTTCACGCTCCCCGCCGACGAGGCGCCCGACCAGGACGAGACGCCCGGCTAGAAGGCCGGTGCGAGGACCGGGGCGCGGAGCGTGCCCAGGTGTGGGTGCCACAGGTGGGAGGGGTCCTCCTCGACGGCCGTCACGGTCTCCCGCATGACGCGCAGCACCTCCGGCTCCGACTCGTCGTAGAGGTCGCCCTGGAGGAGCCGGATGATGTCCAGCCGGTGCTTGGGGTCCGCCACGAACGTGGTGAACAGGATGTTCAGCCGGTAGTAGACCGAGATGAACTCGTACCAGTTGCGGGTGCCGTTGCGGAGCTGCTCCTCGTACCTGGCGAAGCTGCTCCGGGAGAAGTCGCCGGTCTCGGCGGCGGCGACGATGTCGCGGCAGGCCAGCCGCGCGCTGTTGAGCGCGACACTCACGCCGCTGGAGAAGATCGGGTCGACGAAGCGCGCGGCGTCGCCGAGCAGCACGAACCGGTCGCCGCAGATCTCCCGCATCGCGTAGCTGTAGTCGCCCTCGACCTTGAGGGGCGTCACCTGCTCCGTCTTCCGCAGCGCCTCGTACAGGTCCGGGCGGCTCTCCACGAACTCCCAGAAGAACGCGTCCCGGTCCTTGTTGGCCTCGGCGAACCGGTGCTTCTGGGTCACCACCCCGACGCTGGTGACGGTGTCGGTGATGGGGATCTGCCAGACCCAGGTGTCGCTGATCGGCAGGAAGTGGACGTAGATGTAGTCGACCTTCTCCGGGTCGTTCGCGACGGAGGAGCGGTCGAGGCCCTCGAACCAGCCGTGGATGGCGTACTGGTTGAAGACCGGGTCGGCCTCCTTGAGCCCGAGCTGGCGGCCCAGCAGGGTCTGGCGGCCCGAGGCGTCGACGATCATCTTCGCGGTGACGTCCACCGAGGCGGGGCCCATCCGGCAGGTCAGGGTGACCTTCTCCGGGTCGTCGAAGTCCACGGCCATCGCCCGGACCCCCTGGAAGACCTTGGCGCCCAGGCTCTCGGCGTGCTTGAGCAGGATCAGGTCGAACTTGCTGCGGTCGACGTGGAAGGTGTAGTCCCGGTCGACGCCCGGCTGGTCGCGCTCGCTGAACAGGATCTCGGCCGCGCCGAGTTCATGGGTGAGGGTGCTGGCCTGCCCGCCGGTGACGTTACGGGTGTGGGACGAGGTCCAGGCCGCGCCGTACTTGCGGGGGAACCCGGCCGCCTCGACCTTCTCCATCACCCCGGTCTCCAGCAGCACCCGGGTGGTGGCCGGTACCAGCGACTCCCCCACGTGCGGCCGGGGGAAGTTCGCGCCCTCGAAGACGGCCACCGACATGCCGGCCTTGGCGAGGTAGGCGGCGGCGCTGGACCCCGCCGGTCCACCGCCGATGATCACGACGTCGTAATCGACACTCATCGTTCTCAGACACCTTCCGTCGGGACGGCCGTCAGACCGGAGACAAGCTTGCTGATGGACGCGACGTCCCTGAAGTTCGCCGCGTTGATCGAGGCCAGCGGCACGTCGACCCGGAGTTCCTCCCGCAGGAAGTTCAGCAGGAGAGCGCTGTTCATCGAGTTGAGCACCTCCCACTCCAGCAGCGGGGTGACCTCGGTGAGTTCGCCTTTCGGGTCCCCGTCGAGAAAGCTCTCGCGGATGAAGTCCGTGATCCGGGGTGTGACCTCGTCGAGGGTCATCGCACCGTCCCTTCGCTTGGGTGGATGTCCGGTCTGCCGCACGGGCTGCTCGTCCTCACGAGCCGCGCGCGTCCTCATGAACCGCGCGTCGCGGCCGCGTCGGCACGCGCCCGCAGCACCGGACGATCGATCTTGCCGTTGCCGTTCCTGGGCAGCGGGGAGAGCATGCGCACCTCGTCCGCCGCCATGGAGCGGGGCAGGTGCCGGGCGAGGTGCTGGCGCAGGGCCAGGACCGACACCTCGCGCCCTGCGCGGGGGGCCACGAAGGCCACCAGCCGGGTGTCGACTCCTTCACCGACCGCCACGGCGGCGGCCTCCGCGATGTCGCCGTGGTTCTCCAGTACGGCCTCGACCTCGCCGAGTTCGACCCGGTGCCCCCGGATCTTGACCATCTGGTCGCGCCGCCCGAGGTAGTCGAACGAGCCGCCGGGCAGGACCCGGACCAGGTCGCCCGTGCGGTACGGCCCGCGCTGCGGCGGACCGCCCCAGTAGCCGGACATCACCGTGGGCCCCTCCACGAGGAGTTCGCCCTCCTCCCCCGCGGCCGCGGGCGCGCCGTCGTCCCGCACCGCCCAGACCCGGTCGCCGCTGGCCGGGGTCCCGATCGGTACGGGCCGGTCGCGGGCCAGGTCCGCCTTGGTGACCTCGTGGAACGTGCACACGTTGGTCTCGGTCGGCCCGTAGAGGTTCAGCATCCGCGCCGGTGTCCACGCGGCCAGGTCGCGCAGCTGCGCGAGCGGGAAGGGCTCCCCCGCGAACAGCACCGTGTGCAGCGACTCCGGCGCGGGACGGTCGAGGAGCCCGCCGTGCCGCATCATCACCGCGAGAGCCGACGGCACCGAGTACCAGACGCTGATCCGCTCGTGGTGCAGGAACTCGGCCAGCCGCATCGGGGCGAAGGACAGCTCGGGGGGAACGAGGTGCACCGAGGCGCCGGCGCGGAACGCCACGTACAGGTCGAACACCGACAGGTCGAAGGCGAGCGGCGCGTGGTTGGCGAACCGGTCGTCCTCCCCCGGCGCCACCAGGTCGTGGGCCCAGTCGACGAACGCCCGCGCGTTGCCGTGGGTCAGGCACACGCCCTTGGGCACGCCGGTCGACCCCGAGGTGTACAGGAGGTAGGCGAGGTCGTCGGGGCCCGTGGCGGTGTCGACGGGCGGCGACGGCTCGTAGGGGCCCGTCATGTCCGCGTAGCCGACGTCCTCCCCCAGTTCGGCGGCGATCCGGGGGATCCACGAGCCGTCCGTCATGACGACGCGTGCCGCGCAGTCGCGCGCGATGGTCGCGACGCGGGCCACCGGGCTGCCGCCGTCGACGGGCACGTAGGCGGCGCCGAGCCGGAGGACGGCCTGGGTCGCCGCCACCGTCTCCGGGCTCTTGGCCGCCCACAGCACGACCCGGTCACCGCGCCGGACGCCCCGCCGGGCGAGCCGGGCCGCGAGCGCGTCGGCCATGGCGTCGAGTTCGCCGTAGGTGAGGGACCCCGAGGGGCCGGACACGGCGAGCGCCTCGGGGCGGCGCGCCGCGGCGTCGGCGGCGAGCTGGTGCAGCGTCACAGCCCGGCCTCCTTCGCGATGAGTTCCAGCTGGATCTCGGTCGTCCCGGAGAAGACGGTGGAGGGCAGGCTGTCGCGCAGCTGCTCCTCGATCCCGGACCCGGCCAGGTACCCGGTCGAGCCGAACAGCTGCATGGCGTCGAGGCTGTTGGCGACCGAGGCCTCGGACACCGCGGTCTTGGCCATGGCGATCGCGCTCACGTCCGCGCTGCCCTGGTCGAGCAGCCAGCAGGCGCGGTAGAGCAGCAGCCGCGCGCTCTCCAGCCGCTGCCGCATCCGGGCCACCCGGTGCGAGACCGCCTGGAAGGCGGAGAGCTTCCGCCCGAACTGCCGTCTCTCGGTGGTACGGGCCACGCACGAGGCGAGCTGCCGCTCCATCAGCCCCAGGTAGGCGGCGAACAGGCAGCCCCGCTCCCACGCCATGGAGTGCTGGAAGACCGCCGCGCCACCGCCCTCGGCCCCGAGCCGGTAGCGGTCCGGGACGACGCAGTCCTCGAACGTCACCCGCGCCGCGAGGCAGGAGTTCAGGCCCACCTTCGGCAGCGGCGGGCCGACATGGACGCCGTCGAGGTCGCGCGGCACCACGAACGCCGAGACGCCCAGGAAGCCCGCGGCCGGGTCCGTGACCGCGTAGGTCACGAACACGTCGGCGATCGGCGCGTTGCTGACGAAGGACTTCTCGCCCCGCAGCACGTACCCGCCGTCCATGCCGTCCGCACCGTCCGCACCGTCCGCGCGGGTGGCGGTGGTCCTGATCCGTCCGACGTCCGAGCCCGCCTCGTCCTCGGTCATGGCGTTGCCCGCGATCAGATCGCCCGCCGCCATGCCCGCCAGCAGCTCCGCCGCGCCGTCGGCGCCGAACTCCCGGACGGGCACGGCGCACGACAGCAGGTGCGCCGCGATGCCGAACACCAGCCCCATGTCGGAGCAGGACCGGCTGAACGCCTCCAGGGCGAGCGCCGTGTCCAGCGCGCCCAGCCCGGCACCGCCGTGCTCCTCGGGCAGACAGAGTCCCGTCAGGCCGATGTTCGCCGCGTCCTTCCACGCCAGCCGCACCGACTCGGGGTCGGTGGGCCTGGGGGTTTCGGCGAACCGCTCGGCCACAGCCGCACTGATACTGTCGCAGCATTCACGTTGAATCGGTGACAGCTCGAAGTCCATCAGAAATTATCCGGTACGTGATCGACCGTTCTCAATTCATCCCCCGTACTGATGGTTCTGCTCAGCAAATACGGATGCCGCAGTAATCAGTGAGTGCTACTCCGGCATTCGCCAACGCTATGTTCCAGCCGACCTCTGCCCCAACCCTTACCGCACCCTTATGACGGGAGTGGGGTGGCTAGGGGTGCGGTAGGGGTTTCCGTCCGGGGGCGGCCGTCGTAAGCGCGGACGAGACCACGTCCAGCACACCGCTCCGGTGGTCGTCCAGGTAGAAGTGGCCGCCCGGGTAGGTGTGCAGGCCGAACGTGCCGCGCGTGTGCCGGGACCAGGCCCGCACGTCCTCCACGGCGGCCTTCGGGTCGCTCTCCCCCGCCAGCGCCGTCACGTCGTACGGCAGGGGCTCCCAGGAGCCGAACCGGTAGGTCTCCACGGCCTCGTAGTCGGCACGGACCGTCGGCAGGACGAAGTCCAGGATCGTGTCGTCCTCCAGCACGCGCGGGTCCGTGCCCCCCAGCGCGCGCATCTCGGCGACGAAGGCCGACCGGCCGGCCCGGTGCAGCTCCTCGTGCCGGACACAGGACGGGGCCCGGCGCCCGGAGACGAACAGGTGCGCAGGTCCGGCCGGTCCTGCACCCTCCTCGCGGGCGATCCGGCAGGCCACCTCGAACGCGACAACCGCTCCCATGCTGTGGCCGAAGAAGGCGTAGGGCCGGTTCAGCCGCGGCCGGATCGCCGCGTGGATCCGGTCGGCCAGCGCGGGCACGCTGCGCACGCAGGGCTCACCGACGCGGTCCTGACGGCCCGGGTACTGCAGGACCTGCAGCTCGATTCCGTCCGGCAGCCGTCCGGCCCACGGATAGAAATAGCTCGCGGCACCGCCCGCGTGCGGGAAGCAGAACAGGCGGACGCCTTCCGGAACTCGGCGGTAAACGCGAAACCACTTCTCGCTGTCGGTCTCTCCCACTGCCCGTCACCTTTCAGAGCTCAGCTTTCAGAGCACAGCCCGAAACAGCCGTTTTCGCAGTCGCGCCCGATGCTATCCCGCACCCCGGTACGGCATACCCCTAACCAGCCCCTATTCTCCGGGACCCGCGTCGCCAGAGACGGCGTGTTTTCTTACGCTCACACCCAACCGCTCACACACGACGCAGTGGCGGCGGACACCGCGGCCGGGACGGGGAATTGCACATGCTCAGCTCGGACGGCATCACTGAACTGCTGGAGAGGCAATGGAACTTTCCGGACCAGGCCGACGAGGCGGCCCTCGGCCGCCTGTGGCGACTCGCGGCGTCCCAGGGCCTGCTGGGCGCCGCCACGGGTCTTGACTCCGCCGTCGCCCGGGTGCGCGCGACCGGAGCCGCCGCGTGCCCGCTGCCCGTCATGGACAGCTTCGTCGCCTCGGAGCTGCTGACGGGGGCCGCACCGGCGGCCGGGGACCTCGCCGCGGGCATCGCGTCCGGCGAGGTCCGGACCCTGGTGGCCGCGGCGGACCCGCGGGCCGCGGCGCTCCCGTTCATGGACTCCGGAGGGGCCGCCTCCCATGTGCTGCTCCTGCCGCCGGGCGGCGGCTCCGCGACCGTACGTCCGGTGGAGTTCGCCGTCCCGCGGCCCGGGCTGGCCTCGCCCTCCTGGACGCGGCTCCATCTGGGCGCGGCGGAGGCCGTCGTCGAGGTCTCCGCCGAGCAGGCCGACCGGGCGCGGTCCCTGCTGCGGCTGGGCCTGGCGGCACGGGCGATGGCCGCCGCGCGGCACAGCCACGACCGGTCGGTCGCCCACGCGAAGACGCGCCGTCAGTTCGGCCGGCCCGTCGGCGGCTTCGGCGCCGTCCAACAGCGCACGGCGGCCCGCGAGATCGAGCTCACCGCGGGCGAACTCCTCCTCCGGGAGGCCGTACGCGGGCACCGGGACGGCGCGCGCGACCGGCTCCTCGCCACGGAGATGGCGGTCTCCCACGCCGCCGAATGCGCGCCGCGCGCCCAGGTCAGCGCCCACCACACGCTCGGCGCCGGCGGGTACTTCGAGGGCCACGAGGCGTCCTGGCTCTTCCGCCGTGTGCACGCCGACGTCGCGCTCCTGCCGTCCTGCCCGCCGCCCGGCGGGTCCGTCGCCGACCTCCTGGCCGGGTCCGCCGAGGGCCTGCCCGCCGCCGCCAGGCCGGAAGCCGCGGCCGTACGCGAGCGGCTCGGCGACTTCTGCGCCCGGCACCGCACCGGCCGACGGCAGTTCGACAAGGGCGACGACCCCACGGCGGTGGCGGAGGCGGCCGCCCAGGGCTGGTTCGGCATGGCCTTCCCCGCCGCGGACGGCGGCCGGGACGCCACGCCCACCGAACAGCTCGCCCTGCACGAGGAGATCGCCTACCACCAGGTGCAGACCGCCAACGCGCTCGCGGCCGCCTCGGTGGTCGGCGGTCCCGTCGTCAGGCACGGCACGGCCGCGCAGAAGGAGACGTACCTGCCCCGCCTCCGGGACGGCAGGCTGACCTTCTGCCTGGGCTACAGCGAGCCCGGGGCGGGCTCCGACCTGGCGTCGCTGACGACGGCCGCGGTCCGTGACGGCGAGGACTGGGTGATCGACGGGACGAAGTCCTGGATCGGCAACGCCCACACGGCGGAGTACATCTGGCTCGCCGTGCGCACGGACCCGGACGCGAAGCTGCCCGTCGCGGGGATCAGCATGTTCATGGTCCCGATGGCGACACCGGGGATCAGGACGGAACCGCACCAGGCGCTGTCCGGGCAGACCTGCTGCACGGTGACGTTCGAGGGCGTACGGGTCCCCGACTCGGCGCGCATCGGCCCGGTCGACCGCGGCTGGGAGGTCATCACGGACACCCTCGGCGGTGAACGGCTGCTCCTCGCCGGTGAGGTGGCCGGACAGTGCCGTCGGCAGTTCGACGAGCTGCTCGCGGCCGTCCGCGCCGATCCGGACGGCCTGGCCGGTCCCGCCGGTCCCGACGGGTCCGCGGGGCCGGACCGGCGGGCCGGGCTGAGCCGCATGGCGGTCCAGGTCCGCGCCGTGACCCTGCTGCTCGCCCACGCGGCGGAGACGGCGGAGGCCCGCCCCGGGCACCGGGCGCGTCTCGTCTCGGCCATGGCCGGTGTGCTGGCCGCCGAGACCGTGGAGCGGATCAGCCTCGAAGCGCTGCGGCTCCTCGGCCCCGGGGCGGCCCTCGGCACACCGGACGCGCCCGGCGCCGGTCTGTTCGAGCAGGGCCTGCGGCTCTCCGTCCTCGCCTTCCTCGGCGGTGGCACCAACGACGTGCAGCGCGGCCTGATCGCCCGCGGTCTCGGCCTCAGCTGAGGGTACGGGCAGCGCCCGTTCGCCCACATGAAAGCCCGTCCGCCGGGTCGGCCCCTTGACGGGGGATGGGCCGACCCGGCGGACGGGGGCATGCGACCGGGTGTGCCGTGCCCGGCCGACGGGTCACGGCACCCGGACTCCGGTCAACTCTCCGTGGCCACGGGCTCGTCCACCGACTCCGCGGGCTGCTCCTGCTGGGCCGCCCCCTTCATCGCGGGCAGCGCCAGGGCGCCCAGCGCGGCGACGAGCATGATCCCGGCGTTCACGAGGAAGGCGGCGCGGTAGCCGTCGACCAGCGCGTCGAGGCGCCCGCTGTCCGGGCCCGCGTTCGAGGTCACCCGCGACGCGATGCTCACGAGCACGGCGAGGCCGACGGCTCCGCCGAGCATCCGGGAGGTGTTGAACAGCCCCGAGGCGGCACCGGCGTTCTCGGGTGCCACGCCCGTGGTGCCGCTGAGCGTGACCGCGAGCAGCATGATGCTGACGCCGAATCCCCCGATCACGTTCGGGAGGAGGATGTGCGTCACGTACGCGGAGTGGGTGGGGATGGTGGCCAGCCAGGCGATGCCCACGGTGGCGATGAGACCGCCGGCCAGCAGCATGTTCCTGGGGCCGACGACGGGCACGAACTGCCGTGCGACGAGGCCGCCGAAGATGAAGATGACGGTGACCGGCAGCATGGCCATGCCGGTGCGCAGCGCGCTGTACCCGAGGACCTGCTGGCAGTACAGCGAGACGAAGAAGAAGAGCGCCGTGAGCGTCACGCCCAGGCAGAACATGATGAGGTTCGCGGCCCGCAGGGTGCCCAGCCGCAGCAGGGCGGGCGGGATGAGCGGGTGGGAGCTCTTGGCCTCGACCACGAGGAAGGCGGCGATGAGGACCGCGGCCACGAGCAGCGTGACCACCACGTTCGCGGAGCCCCAGCCCTTCTCGGAGGCCGTCGAGAGGCCGTAGGTGAGCGCCCCGACCCCGACGGTGACGGTGAGCGCGCCGGGAAGGTCGAGCCGGACGCGCTCGGCCCGGGGGACCCGGAGGAGGAACAGCACGCCCCCGACCAGCAGCGCGAGGCCCGGCGGGATGTTGACGAACAGCACCCATCGCCAGCTGAGTTCGGCGGTGAGCACACCGCCCAGGACCACGCCGACGAGCCCCGCGATGCCGCCCATCATGCTCCACAGCGCGAGGGCGCGTGCCCGCTCGCGGCCCTCGCCGCGGCTGGCGGTGATGAGGCTGAGGCTGGTCGGGCTCATCGCCGCGGCACCGATGCCCTGCGCTATCCGGGCCACGATGAGCACCATCGGATGGGTGGCCAGGCCTCCGGCGGCACTCGCGAGAGTAAAAACACTCACTCCGAACAGGAACACCCATTTATGACCTAAGAGGTCCCCTGCTCTGGCCGCCAATAGGAGCAGACCGCCCAAGGTGATCAAATACCCACTCACGACCCACTGCTGCTGGTCGGGCGACAAATCCAGCCCGGATTTCATGTCCGGCAGAGCGACCGTGACAATGGTGGAGTCGAGCACAACCATGAACATTGCCAGGCACGACATTGCCACCACGGCACCGAATGGCAGGCCGGGCCTGATAATTGAAGGAGTCGACTCGCCTCGCGCCTCAGACATGGAGCCTCCTCGTTGGTGGCCGATCGCGAGTGAACAACGTTCACCATAGGATATCTTCCTGCAGATGCCAGTCAAGGGAGAGTCAGTGTCACTTCACCAGTCCACCGTCGTAGAGGCAGCGCTTCGCTTTCTCGATTCCGAGGGTCTCGACCAGCTCACGATGCGGAGGCTGGGCGCCGCGCTCAACGTCCACGGGGGTGCTCTCTACCGGCACTTCCCCAACAAGGAGACGCTGCTGGACGCCGTAGCGGACAAGATCGTCGAGGACATGGGCGCCCCGCTGCCGGAGGTCCCCTGGCCCGACCAGGTCCAGCTGCTCGCCGAGCGGCTCCGCGCCGCCCTGCTCCGCCACCGCGACGGCGCCCGGGTGGTGGCGGGCACCTTCGCGCCCGGCGCCAACACCATCATCGGCTCGGACCTGACCATCCAGGTGCTGTGCCGCGCCGGGTTTCCCCCCGCCCAGGCGGGCTGGGTCACCTTCTCCCTCTTCTACTACGTCCTCGGCCACGCGATTGAGGAGCAGGCCCAGTTGCGGCTGCCGACCGACGACGACTGGCGGGACCGCACCGAGCGGCTCGACGTCCAGGTGTCGCCGCAGTACGAGGTGGCGCTCGACTCGCTCTCGGGCACCGACCCGGGCGAGCGCTTCGCGTACGGGCTGCAGATCTTCGTCACCGGGCTGCGCCACATCCAGAAGCCGCCCGCCGCGGAGGCGGACACCTCCGGCACCGGCACCTCCGGCACCGAGCCGCTGGAGAGCCCGCGTCAAGAACAGGGCCGGTGACGGGTTCGGCCGGGCCCGAACCCGTCAACCCGTCACCGGACACCGGCCGTCACTCCGCGCGGTCCGCGCCGGACACCACCTCCAGCCCGTCGCCGCCGGGAGCAGCGCCCGCGAGCCGTACGAGCAGCGCGTCCAGCTCTCCCACGACCCGCCGGGCGCAGGCCGCGGCGGCGGGCACGCTGCCCTGCATCAGGAAGTAGCCGTGGACCATCCCGTCCCCGGGCACGTGACGGACCTCGACGCCCGCGGCACGCATCCGCGCCGCCAGCTCCACGCCCTCGTCGTGCAGCGGATCGTATTCGGCGGTGGCGACGACGGCGGGCGGCAGGCCCCGCAGGTCCGCGTTGAGCAGATCGACGGCGGGATCGGTCCGCCGCAGCGGATCGGGCACGTACTGCGCGTAGTTCCAGGCCATGTCCTCGACGCTGAGCAGGTATCCGCTGGCGTTCCCGCCCGCCGAGGCGAGGCTCAGCCCCGGGTCCACCGGCGGGTAGACCAGCAGCAGCGCGGCCACGTCGAGGTCGCGCGCCCCGAGGACGGCGCCGAGGGCCAGGCTGGCGCCCGCGCTGTCGCCCGCGAGCACATGCGTCCTGCCGGGGAAGGTCCGCGCTGTCCACCGGGCGGCGGCCGTCGCGTCGCGCAGGGGCGTGGGGTAGGGGAACTCCGGCGCCAGCCGGTAGTCGGCGGCGACGACGACCGCGTCCAGCGACGCCGCCAGCACCTGGCAGACCATGTCGTGGCTGTCGAGGTCCCCCAGGACCCATCCCCCGCCGTGCAGATAGGTGATCACCCGCTGTCCTGCCGTGCCCGGGGTGTGGACCCGCACGCGGAGCGCTGCCCCGTCCGGTCCCTCGATCAGCCGGTCCTCGGAGGAGACGTCCTGACCGGGGCCGTCCGCGGCCCCGGGCGGGCGGCCCGCCGTCGCCCGGTAGCGCTCGCGGGCCTGCTCGATGGGCAGTTCGCGGTCCGGGACCGGCGGACCGTCGGCACTCTGCCAGGCGATCAGGTGCCGGAGTATGCGGTCCAGTGGCATCGCGGCTCTCCTACAGCTTCGGTGGACAGGCCCGTGCGTGGCGTGTTCCTCGTCGTCACCGCGCGAGTCCGGACAGACGGGACGGCAGTTGGGTCCGGCGGCGGATGCCGAGTTTCCGGTAGGAACGGGTGAGGTGCTGTTCGACGGTGCTGACCGTGATGTAGAGCTGTCGCGCGATCTGCTCGTTCGTGGACCCCTGCGCCGCCAGCTCGGCCACGCGCCACTCGGCCGAGCTGAGCCTGCTGACCGGCAGGGCCGACACCCCCAGCGGCTCCGCCCCCTCCCCCGCGCCGGACGGCGCGGGGGGTGGTTCCGACAGGGGTGCCGCCGCACTGCGCTCGGCCAGCCGCCTGGCCCGTTCGGTATGACACCGGGCCTCGGCCACGTCACCCAGTAACTCGTGGACGCGGCCGAGATCGGCGAGCGTGTACGCCAGGTTCAGCGAATCGCCGCAGCGGTCCAGGATGTCCGCCGCCTTCAGGAGCACCGGCGGACGCTCGTCCAGCCGGAGGGTGGCCGCCAGGGCCCGGTAGGTCAGCCCACGGGTACGGGAGTCCCCGGAGCGGAGCATGGTGTGCTGCTCCACCACGAGGTCCTTCGCCTCGGCGGCGAGTCCCTTGCGCAGATAGGCGCGGGCGGCGTGGAGGCGCCAGGAGACCGCGGACGGGCAGTCGACGCCCCAGATCTTGAGCAGGTGTCCGCCCGCCAGGAAGTCCTGGAGGGCGGCGTCGTCGCAGCCGCGTGCGAGATGGAAGTGCCCCCGGGAGATCAGGTAGAACACCCCGCCCAGGGTCCCGAACGCGGCGCTGGGGATGGGGTAGTCGAGGTGGCTCTCGGCCTCCTCCATGTCCCCCATCGCCGTCGTGACGCCGATGAGGACCGCGAGCGGGACGACGACGGCCACTCCCCAGCTCTCACGCGGCATCAGGGCCAGCGCCGCGTGGGCCTGACGCTTGGCGTTCGCCAGGTCCCCGAGGCGGTGGTGGATCTCCGCGCGGGCCGCGCTGAACAGGGCGTTCCAGACGACCCCGTACCTCTCCCCGATGGAGGCGAGCAGGGCGTCGCACCACACCGCCGCATTGCCGAGGTTGTCGGAGAAGATCAGGGACGCGAGCGCGGCGAGCGTGGCGGCCGGGCTCGCGGCGCCGGGCACGGCCGCGCGCAGGACCACCTCGGCGGCGGGCAGCACCTCCTCCCCCCGCACGCCCCGCAGCGCGGCGGCCAGCGCCGCGGCGGCCTGATCGTCCGGCGTCCCGCGCCCGGCGGCCAGCAGCGGCACGTCCTCCAGCACGGGGGCCGAGGTGATGCCCGGGTACATGAGGGGGAGCCAGCGGCGCAGCTGCTCCACGTGTCCGGCAGTTCCGTCGTCCCCGCGGCCGTCGGCCGCCTTCGCGTGCATGCCGTCGAGGCGTGCCACCACCCGCGTCGCCTGCTCCACGTGACCGTTCCACAGCAGGCTCCGGACCACGGTGACCAACTGCCGGGCGGAGAGCCGCCCCTGCTCGGCGGCCACGCCGAGCTCGGGCAGGTACCGCCCGGCCCCCACGGGGTCGAAGCGGCACATGATGTCGGTGAGCCGTACGGCGATGCCCGTACGCTCCCGCTGGTCCGCGCACTCCTGGAACGCCCTCTCCAGATACCTGATGGCCAGTTCGTGGGAACCGCCCGCGAGGGCCTGGTCGGCGGCGTCGCGGAGCACCTGGGGCGCCCAGGGGACCGACTGGTCGACCCGCATCAGGTGGTCGGCCGTCACCAGCGCCGGAGCGCCCCCGTAGTGCAGCAGGCGGGCGGCGCGGTACCGCATGGCCTTACGGTCCCTGAGCGGCATGTTGCCGAGCACGGCCTCCCGTACGCTCGGCAGGCAGAGCAGCTCCCGGTCCAGCAGCCCGCCGACGCCCGGTGACGCGACGACGCGGCTGACGGTCTCCTGGTCCGTGCCGCAGAGGCGCGCGACGAGGGCCGTCGAGCAGTACTCGTCCAGGGCCGACATCGCCTGCGCGATCTCCAGCACGACGGGCTCGGCCCGGTAGAGGCAGCTCAGGACGGCCCGGCCGAAGGCGGGACCGGCCACGGGACGGTACGGGGCGGACGACAGCGCGACCCGGTCGGCGTTGTCCTCGGCCAGCGCGTGCACCAGCAGCGGCCGGCCGCCGCTGAGACGCCCGCACTCGGGGGCGATCAGGCGCGCCGTCTCGGTGTGGAAATACTCGACGAGCAGCCGCTCGACCCCTGCCTCCGACAGCGGTTCGAGGCCCAGCTGCGTGCACGTCGACCTTCGGAGCACGTCCGCCTGGAGCAGCCGGAGCACGCTCTCCCGGCCCATTCCGGGGCAGTAGGCCAGGGCGAGCAGTATCGGCGAGTCGCCCATGCGGCGCGTGAGCGCGAGGAGGTACTGCAGCGACTCGACGTCCATGAAATGGGCGTCGTCGATGCAGATGACCAGGAGGGGGCCGCTGGTCAGGGTCCGCAACGTGCCGTGCAGCATGTCGAGAACGGGCGAGGAGATCTCGCTGTGCGCGCCCGCGCCACCGGCGCTCTCCACCAGGGCGCGCGCCTCGCGTTGGGCACTGCCCGATAAGTACGTACGGCCGCGGAGCAGTTGGTCCATGGCACCGAGCGGCTGGCAGCTCTCGAAGCTCGTCGCGGTGGCCTCGATCACTGTCGCGCCCGCGTCGGCCGCGGCGTGCCGGAGGGAATCCAGGAGAGCGGTCTTTCCGCTCGCGAGCGGTCCGCCTATGGCGGCTATCCGGACGTGACCCATGGAACTCTCGGTACAGAGCTGGGCCAGCGTCTTCTCTTCATCTTCGCGTTCGAACAGCTTGTCCATCGATTTTCACCATCTCGGACCCAGGGGCAGGGGGGAGTAGTTCAGTGCCTGGAAAACGCACACGTCGTGTGTGTGAGATGTCGGTCAGGGGCCGGTACCCAGGTGGGCGACGCCGGGGAAGGGGGGATCGGCGTCGGCGCACCACTCACCCACGGGCGGCCGCGCGGGCAGGCGGCCAAGTCCCGACCGTCACCTCAGGACTTGGGCACCAGGACCGCACGCGGCCGGCCACGACGGCGTCCGTGCTCGGCACCACGCCGAACACGCCGGAGCCGGGGCAGGATGCGGGTACTCACCGGTCCGCGGAAGAGGGGGATCCGCGGCTACCGGGACTGTTTGACCGCTCGACCGCGGGGGTCGTGGTCCATGGCGTCGTCGCCGCCGGTCACCGGCACGGGTAACACGGACGCGCGACGTCGCGTCGGGGCCGTGTCCCGCCTCGGCCGGCGGGTGAAATCCTCCGTGGCCGCCGTCAATGCCATTGCCCGGCTCCGGCGGTGCGCAACGCGGCAAGGCGGTCACGCGCGCGGAACTGCGCCACCAGGAAGGAGAAGGAATTTCCGACGGCGCAGATTTCTGCGGGTTGCTCGACCAGTGCGAGAGGAGCACTCCGAGACAGTGGGAATCCGCCGGTTAACATCACTCGAATCATCATCAGTCCCCCGTTACAAGGAATGACTCGCAGGCAGTTGAGAGCCGAACCGGATGTATAGCAAGCCCGTTGCGACACGTCCAGCGCCGTGTCATGGCCGCTGGCGCGAACCGCCTCGATGATCAATAAACCCGGCTCCGCCGGAGGCAGATATCAGGACCACAACGGGCGCATTTTGATCAAGCGCCGCCGTCCCGCTCAAGACTCACGTCCCTCACTTGCCCCCTGTCACTCGCGCGACCGAACAGGAAGACGATAAGAAACACGGTTCACTCCGGTCAAGTGTTCACTAAACCTCCACCCTGGAGCTTTACCAGCACTTTAAGCGAAGCTGCATATTGCATTACCTTTCTTGGTCTGGTATTTGATGTTCGCCCGCCGGAGCGACAAAAGAGTCATGGCGCGACCAAGCTCGCATTTCAGGCCCCCGCAACTGCCCAGGAGAGTACAAGGGGACACTCCAGCACCCACCTGCCGTGCGGCACAGGCGGCGGACACCTCTCGCCTGGCCCATACCACTCCGCATTGTTCGCCCGTATTCTTGAAAGCAGAGCGCGGAAAATCGAGGCCATTTCGGCTTTCCTTTCCGCGGGCCTGTCGATGGCAATTCCGCAGGAATTCACCCCCGCGTCACGAGGCTCACCGCCGACGTGCGCCGC
Organism: Streptomyces sp. NPDC048172; assembly: GCF_043202595.1. Taxonomy (NCBI): domain Bacteria; kingdom Bacillati; phylum Actinomycetota; class Actinomycetes; order Kitasatosporales; family Streptomycetaceae; genus Streptomyces; species Streptomyces sp. NPDC048172. Next base: position 600,014 of record NZ_JBIDAT010000001.1, on the reverse strand, counting down.
GCCCCGGCGGCCGGGCTCCCGGCCGGGCGGCCAGTCTCAGAGCCTTCTGAGATCCCGCGGCTAGCGTCGCGGCCATGGTGCGCGACTATCTGATCATCGGGGCCGGACCGGCCGGACTTCAGCTCGCCGCTTCACTGGACCGCGACGGACGCGACTACGTGGTCCTGGAGCGCGGAAGCGGACCGGGCACGTTCTTCACCACGTTTCCCAGACATCGGCAGTTGATATCGGTCAACAAGGTGCACACGGGCTACGACGATCCGGAGCTGCGGCTGCGGATGGACTGGAACTCGCTGCTCAGCGACGACCCGGAGCTGCTGTTCACCCGGTACAGCGAGGAGTACTTCCCCCGCGCCGAGGACATGGTGCGCTATCTGGCCGACTTCGCGGAACGCACCGGGGTCCGCGTCGAGTACGGCACCGAGGTCGTCCGCGTCTCCCGTACGGACGGCGCCTTCACCGTGCACGACAGCGGTGGCCGCACCTGGCAGGCCCGCCGGATCGTCGTGGCGACCGGCGTCTCCCGGCCCTACGTCCCCGCCGTCCCCGGCATCGGACTCGCCGAGCAGTACGCGGACTTCGACACCGACCCGGCGTCCTTCACCGGGCAGCGGGTGCTGGTCGTCGGCAAGGGCAACTCCGCGTTCGAGACCGCCGACGCGCTGCTGGCCAAGGCGGCGGTCATCCACGTCGCGGGCCCGCACTCGCTGAAGATGGCCTGGCGCACGCACTTCGTCGGCCATCTGCGCGCGGTGAACAACAACTTCCTCGACAGCTACCAGCTCAAGTCGCAGAACGCCGTGCTCGACGGCACCGTCGAGAACATCGAGAAGGACCCCGACGGCGGCTTCCGGGTGCTCTTCCGGTACGCCCGCACCGCGGAACGGCTGCGGGAGCTGCACTACGACCGGATCGTCTCCTGCACCGGCTTCCGCTTCGACGCCGACGTGTTCGACGAGAACTGCCGTCCCGCGCTCGTCATCGACGGCCGGTTCCCCGAGCAGACCCCCGCCTACGAATCGGTCGACGTCCCCGGCCTCCACTTCGCGGGCACGCTCACCCAGCAGCGCGACTTCAAGCAGGGCACCAACGGCTTCATCCACGGCTTCCGTTACGGCGCGCGTGCCCTGCACCGGATCCTCGGCGCCCGTCACCACGGCACGCCCTGGCCGTCGCGGCGGATCGACGCGACGCCGGAGGCCGTCGCCGACGCCGTCGTCGCCCGCGTGAACCGGTCCTCGGGGCTGTGGCAGCAGTTCGGCGTCCTCGGCGACGTGATCGACGTGGACGGCGGACAGGCCCGGTACCAGGAAGAGGTGCCGCTGGAGTACGCCACCGGGGGCGGGCTCGGCCCCGCCGCGCACCGGTTCGTCGTCGACCTGGAGTACGGCGTCGGGCACGACCACGTCGACCCGTTCGACGTCACCGTCCCGCGCGTCACCGAGAACGACGTCGAGCACGCCATGGACTCCAGCTATCTGCACCCCGTCGTCCGGTACTACCGCGACGGTCTCCTCACCGGCACCCACCACCTGGCGGAGAACCTGGAGAACGAGTGGGACATCCCGGCGGTGCACCAGCAACCGCTCGCCGCGTTCGTGAAGGAGAGCCTTGACTGAACAGTTTCCCGGGGACCTGCTCGATCTCCTCGAAGCGGCGGGCGACCGGCCGGTGTTCGAGCACACCGGCCGGTCGGTCACCGGTGCCCAGCTCCTCGCCTCCGTCCGACGGGTCACGGCCGGTCTGCGCGAGCGCGGTGTACGCCGCGGCGACGGGGTCGCCCTGCTGCTGGGCGTGAGCCCGGAGGCGTTCGCCGCCGTGATCGCCGCCCATGTCCTCGGCGCCCGCGTCGTCGGCGTACGGCCGGGCCTGACCGAGCGGCAGCGCGCGCACCTGCTGAGGGACGTCGACCACCGCGTCACGGACCAGGTCCGGGACAGCGGTCCGCCCGGCGCCGTACTCCCGCTCGGCGACCTGCTGTCGGCCCCCGACGACGGTCTCCGGCCGCGGGCCGAGGGCCGCCCCGGGGACGTCGCCCGGCTCCTCCACACCAGCGGCAGCACCGGCCTGCCCAAGGCGTGCGCCCAGACGTACGGGGCGATGACCGCGGCCTGGGCGCTCAGGCCCGCCGCCTGGCCACCGGCCGTCCGCGAACTCGCCGCGCGCCTGGACCGGTTCCTGGTCTTCGGCACCCTGGCGAGCCAGGTCATGATGGAGTACGGGCTGCTCACGCTCGCCGCGGGCGGCACCCTGGTGACCGCAGAGCCGCCCGCCTTCCCCGACGCGTTCGTCACGCACCGGGCGACCGCGAGCGTCATCACGGTGGCCCGCCTGCGGAAACTCGTGGCGAGCCAGCGCGACGCGCCCGTGGACCTCGGCTCGCTGCGCGCGCTGATGGTCTCCGGCTCCCCGCTGGAGCCCAGGGCGCTGACCGAGGCCGCGGAAGTGCTGGGCCCCGTCGTCTTCCACGGGTACGGCCAGACCGAGACCGGCATGATCTCCATGGCCACGCCCGACGCCGAGCCGGGCTCGCTGGGTGTGCCGCCCGTCGAGCTGGAGGTACGCGACGGCACCGGCGGCCCCGTACCGCCCGGCGCCGAGGGCGAGCTCTACGCGCGGACCGCGGCGCAGGCCGTCGGCTACTGGCGCGAACCCGCGCTCACCGCCGAGGTGTTCACCGGCGGCGGCTGGGTACGCACCCGCGATCTCGGCCGGATCGACGCCGAGGGGCGGCTGTGGCTCACCGGGCGGACCCGCGACGTGATCATCGTCAACGCCAACGTGCACTACGCGGGCCCGGTGGAACAGGCGCTCGCCGCGCACCCCTCGGTCGCCGAGGCGTATGTCGTCGCCGTCCCCGACGAGGACACGGGCGAGGCGGTGCACGCCTTCGTGGTGCCCGCCCCTGGTCACGTCCCGGCCCTCGGGGCGCTGCGTGCGGCGGTCGCGGAACGGCTGGGTGAGGCGAGCGCCCCGACCCGCCTCACCCTCATCGAAGAGGTCCCGCTCACCCCCACCGGCAAGCCGGACAAACGGCGCCTCGCCGCGGGGTGAGTCATGCTCGCCCTCACCTCAGGGCTGGGCAGGGGCTGCCCCGTACTGTGCGTTGCAGACTGCGGCTGTTTCGTGGCTGAGCGCGCAGTTCCCCGCGCCCCTGACGGGGCGCTCCGAGGAGCGCCGCGTACCTCTAGGGGCGCGGGGAACTGCGCGACAAGCCACGACGCAGCCGCAGTCTGCAACGAACGGCACGGGGCAGCCCCTGCCCAGTAGCCACCGCAGAGGGCGACCACGAGCCGCCGGACACGGCGTCTAGCTCCGGACCACGACGGACGGGGCCGGAGCCTCCCTCCGGTCGATCCACGCCAGCAGCGGTGTCGCCATGACCGTGGTGACGATGGCGACCACGACCAGGGCGCTGAAGAGCGCCTGTGTCACGATGCCCGCCGCCAGGCCGAGGTTGAGCGCGATCAGCTGCATCAGGCCGCGGGCGTTCATCAGCGCGCCCACCCGCAGCGCCACCGCGCCCGGTTCGCCCGCCGCCCGCGCCGCGAGCCAGCAGGCGCCGAACTTGCCGACGACCGCGACGACCACGCAGCCCGCCGTGAACAGCAGCACCGGGCCGTCGCCCAGCAGCGTGAAGTCGGTGTTCAGCCCCGAGTAGGTGAAGAACAGGGGCAGGAAGAGCGTCCCCACCGGCTTGAGGGTCTCGACCGTGCGGTCCAGCTGCTCCGAGCGCGGGAAGACCAGCCCCAGGCTGAAGGCGCCGAAGACCGCGTACAGCCCGATCTCGTCCGTGTACCAGGCCACCAGGAAGAGCGCCCCGATCAGGACGAGCAGCAGACTCTCCGGCGTGGCCCGGTCGGCGAGGAGCGTGGTGCGGCCGTGCAGGCGTACGACCACCGCCATGGCCACGACGAGACCGAGGCCGCCCACGACGGCCAGCGACACCAGTCCGGCGCTGCCGCTGGCCAGGGCGAACACCCCCGCGAGCAGGATCCACGCGACCACGTCGTCGACCGCGCCCGCGCCCAGCGACAGGGCGCCGTGCCGGGTGTCGGTCAGGCCGCGTTCGGAGATGATCCGGGCCAGCATGGGGAAGGCCGTCACGGCCAGCGCGACCCCGACGAACAGGGCCGACACCGACATCGGCACGTCGTCGGCCAGCGCGCCGGTCCGCTCGCCGACGGTGACGACCAGGAGGACGCCCAGCGCCACCGGCAGCAGCACTCCGGCCGCGGAGACCAGCCCGGCGGACCGGGCGATCCCGGCCAGCCGGTCCACCCGGAACTCCCAGCCGACGCGGAACATGAACGCCACCAGGCCGATCTGCCCCACCACGTACAGGACCGGGCGGAGGTCCTGCGGGAAGAGGCCGGACTCCACGCCCGGCAGCAGGGCGCCGAGCACCGACGGGCCGAGCACCACGCCCGCGAGCATCTCGCCGACGACCGGCGGCTGTCCGACCATGAGCAGGAGGCGGCTCACCGCCTTGCAGACGACCAGGATGACCACGACGGCGAGGAAGAACGCGGGGCCGAGTTCGGCGGGTGTCATCGGGGACCGCCTTCCGTGTGGGCGACCGGGCAGCGCCCGGCCGGACGCTTCTCGAAGTGCCGCCCGGCCAGCCGCAGCCGCCGGGCGTGCAGCACCATGACCGTGCCGAGCACGAGCTGCCGTACGCCCCGGGTGACGTCCTCCACGCCGTCCCGCAGCGCGACGAACCGGCGCAGCGCGGCGAGCCGGGGCACCCGCCCCGCGGGCCCGGGCGTGAGGGCGTGCGGGATCAGCAGGCAGGGCCCGCGGTGCGGGTTGGACCGGGTGTGCGAGGCCGTGGAGTCCAGCCGGTGGCGGCCCAGGACCTCACGGACCGCGGCGCGCAGCACCAGCGGGGAGAGCCGCCAGGCGGGGCAGGGCCGGTTGGCCGCCATGCCGTACGGGATGTGGTGGACGTCCTTGGCGGAGAGGGAGGCCCAGCGGCCCGGGTCGAACTCGTCGGCGCGTTCGTAGCCGGTGGCGTGGTACTCGGGGTAGCTGAAGCACACCACGGAGCCGGACGGCAGCGTCGTCCCCTCGTCGAGCGGGATCTCGCCGGTGGTGATGCGGTGCGCGATGCCGAACAGCGGGTACAGCCGCATCGTCTCGTCGAGCACGTGCGTGAGGTACTGGTCGTCGTCGGGCTCGTCCCGCAGCCGGTCCTGCGTCTCCGGGTGGCGGGCCAGGGCCAGCAGCACGTGCGCGGTCGCCTCGGAGAGCTGCACCACGGCCGTGTTGAAGAACGTGCCCTGGAGGTAGTGGACCCGCTCCGTGAGCGAGAGCGAGGCGGGCAGCTCGTGCGGCACGTCACCGGCGGCGACCCGGTCGCGCAGATACGCCGTCAGCCGCGCGCGGCGCCTCGGGTGCCGCAGTCCGGTGCACTTCAGGGCGTTGATGACATCGGCGGCGTGGTCCGTGATCAGTTTCCGGGCGCGCGGCGGGCACGGCTCCTGGAAGACCGTCTCGTAGCAGAACTCGGCCCAGGCGGGCATCACCAGGTCGCGCAGCCGCACCAGGCTGATCCTGTCCCCGGGCAGCGTGTCCAGGACGCGCGCCATGGCGCGGGCGGCCGCCGCCGCCAGCTCCGTGGAGCCGCCCGCGAGCATCCGCCGCGTCACGGCGGCCACCTCCTCGTACCGTTCGCCCGGTTCGAGGTGCTCCTGGTGCACCTCGGGGCCCGGCGCGAGCCAGTACCAGAACAGGTCGGAGAGACCGGCGCCCTCGCTGCGCCCGTTCGCGGCCGGGTGCGCGTACACCCGCTCGAACACCTCGGGCCCGTACGCGCCTCCGGGCAGCGTCACGACCTGGTCGCCGTTGACCTTCTCGAAGAGGCGGACGCGCAGTGCGACGACACCGCGCGGCAGCCACCAGGTGTCCGAGCCCGCCCGCTTCGTTCCGCTGCTCACCATCCGCCGCTCACCACGTTCCGTCCTCCCGTACGGCCATGTCCCTGGTCAGATCGGTGTTCCGGCGCCCTCCGCAGAGGGCGAGCGTGTGGTCGTACTCCTCGCGCAGGCCCGCCAGTACGGCGCGCACCCCGGCCTCGCCCTCGGCGGCCAGGCCCCACATCACCGGGCGTCCCACGCCGACGGCCGCCGCGCCGAGGGCGAGCGCCACGGCGATGTCGCTGCCGCGGCGCACCCCGCCGTCCATCAGGACCGGCACCCGGCCCGCGACGGCGGCCACCACCGCGGGCAGACAGTCCACGGCGGCGGGGACGGCGTCGCTCTGGCGGCCGCCGTGGTTGGAGACGATCACCCCGGCCGCGCCGTGCTCGACGGCGAGCCGCGCGTCCGCCGGGTGCAGAACTCCCTTGAGCAGCACGGGAAGCGGGGTCCCGCGCACGACGGCCGCCACGTCCGGCCAGGAGAGCGCCGGAGACATGGGGATGTCGGTGAGCGCGCCGGGCGGGGCACCGGGCAGGTCCCGCATGTTCTCGGCGGCGTAGCCCGGCGGCAGGTCGGTGAAGCCGTTGCGCAGGTCCCTGGAGCGACGGCCGAACACCGGGGAGTCGACGGTGAGTACGAGCGCCGTGCACCCGGCGTCCTCGGCCCGCCGCACCAGCGCCGTGGTGACCTCGGCACGGGGGTGCGCGTAGAGCTGGAACCACACGGCCGCCTCCGGTGCCGTCCCGTGCGCCGCCGCGACGACGTCCGCGACCGCCGTGGTCGAGGCGGCGCCCGTGACCAGCACGGCGCCCTCGGCCGCCGCTGCGCGGGCCGTGGCCCGCTCGCCGCCCTCGTGCATCAGCCGGTGGAACGCGGTCGGCGCGGCCACGACCGGCGCCGCGCCCGGCGCGCCCGGCAGGTCGACGCGGGTGTCCCGCGCCGCGGCGCCGGTCAGCACCCTCGGCAGCAGCCGGTAGCGGTCGAAAGCGCGCTCGTTGTCCGCGAGGACCCGTTCCTCTCCGGCGCCGCCCGCCACGTAGTCGTAATGGGCCGGGTCGAGCGTCGCGCGGGCCGCGTCGTGGAGGGCGCGCAGGGCCCTCACGGTGCTGCTGGGGTGGTCCGGTGGGCGGCGAAGAAGGCGCGCAGCGGCGCCCGGTGGACCTCCTCGCTGTCCCACTCGTTCTCCAGGTTCTCCGTGAGGTGGTGCTCGGCTACGCACTCGCCCTCGCCCTCGCGGTACCAGCGCACGACCGGGTGGAGATAGCGGCCGTCCAGGCCGTGCGTGTCCTGCTGGGAGTTGCGGCGTGCCGTGACGTCGAAGGGGTCCACGCGGTCGTGGTCCTCGCCGTACTCCAGGGTGATCACCGCGTGCGCGGCGAGCGCCCCGAAGTCCCCGGCGCGCACCGCGTCCGGCACGTGGCGGACCGGGACCTCCTCGGCGTACCGGGCCGTGCCGTCCGGGGCGAGGAGCAGGACGTCGCCGAGGACGGCGAACTGCTGCCACAGCGCGGAGGAGCGGTTGACGCGGGTGATGACCGCGTCGACGGCCCGCTCAGGGTCGCTCCCGAGCTCCGTCACCGGCCACGGCTCGCCGTGATGGCGCTGCCGCAGCGTGCGGTGCAGGGCGCGGACCGTGTAGCGGAAGCCGTGGATGAAGCCGGTCGTGGACTTCTTGAAGTCGGGGCCCTGCATGAGCGTTCCGGCGAAGTACAGGCCGGGCACGTTCACCGACTCGCTCACGGGGGTCAGGTCGGGGAAGCGGCCGTCGACGATCGTCTCCGGGGCGCAGGTGTCGTCGAAGACCGAGGTGTCCAGCCGGAAGCCGGTCGCGACGATCACCCGGTCGTAGCGCAGCTCCTTGACGACCTCGTCGACCCGCTCGAAGGAGACCGGTACGCGGAAGCCGTCGGTCTCCTTGCGGATCTCCACCACCCGGCCGTCGAGCAGCGCGTTCTGCGACTTGAGCTGGTAGCTGTCGAGGAAGTTGTTGTTGACCGCGCGCAGATGGCCGACGTAGTGGGTCTGCCAGGCCAGCCGCAGCGAACCGGAGCCGACGACATGGATGACGGCCGCCGTCTCCATCAGGCTGTCGGCCGTCTCGAACGCGGAGTTGCCGCGCCCGATGATCAGTACGCGCTGCCCGGTGAAGGACTCCGGGTCGGTGTCGAACGTGTCGTAGCGTTCGGCGAGTTCGATGCCGGGGATCGCGGGGATGTGGGCCCGGGACATGCCGGTGGCGACCACCACGCGGCGGGCCCGCAGCGGGGAGCCGGAGTCGTCGGTGACGGTGAAACCCTCCTCGTCCCGGCTGATCCGCTCGACCTCGGTGCCGTACCGGACGCGCACCCCGGTGCGTGCGGCGTAGTCCGCGAGGTAGCGGAGCAGGTCGTCGGCGGGTGGGAAGTAGCGCGGGCTGTACCGGGTGAACAGCAGCTCCGGGTCGTCGCTGAGGATCGAGTTCCAGTCCATCCGCAGCCGCAGCTCCGGATCGTCGTAACCGGTGTGCACCTTGTTGGTCGAGATGAGTTGGCGGTGCCGGGGGAACCGGGTGAAGAAGGTGCCCGGGCCGCTGCCGCGTTCCAGGACGACGTAGTCCGCGCCGTCACGCTCCAACGAGGCGGCGAGTTGCAGTCCCGCGGGCCCCGCGCCGATGATCACGTAGTCGTGCGCCATGGCCGGGAAGCTATCCACCGGATTTCAGAGGGCTCTGAGATTCCCCGCCTACGTTCCCACCCGTGCCCACCACCACAGGAACCGCCCCGTCCGCCGTTCCGTCCGCCGTCCCGCTCACCGGCCCCCTGAGCGCCGCGGCGCTGCGCCGTGCGGCCACGCCGCTCACCGTCACCGTCGACGACGAGGCCCGGGACCGCGTGGAGCGCGGCCGTCGTCTCTTCACCTCGCTGCGCCACGGCGAGGGCGGCGAGGACCGCGCCATCTACGGCGCCACCACCGGCTTCGGCGCCCTCGTCGGCTACGCGGGCCGCGCCGACGCGGCCGACCAGTGCGACAACACGCTCGCCCACCTCGGCGCCGGGCAGGGCCCGGACCTGCCGCCGGAGATCGTCCGTGCGGCGCTGCTGCTGCGCACCTGGTCGCTGGCGCAGGGCCGCTCGGGGGTGTCGGCCGAGGTCGTCGAGCGGCTCGCCGCGATGTTCGCCACCACCTTCACCCCGGCCGTGCCCCGCTACGGTTCCGTCGGCGCCAGCGGCGACCTCGTCCCGCTCGCCTACGCCACCCAGGCCCTGCGCGGCCGGGGCCACGCCTACCTCGACGGGCGCCGGACACCGGCCGCCGAGGCGCTGGCCGCCGCCGGACTGAGCCCGCTCGCCCTGGACGGGCGGGACGCGCTCGCCCTGGTCAACGGCACCTCGGTGACCACCGCTGCCCTCGCCCTCGCCCTCGACTCCGTACGCGCCGCGCACCGCGCGCTCGGCGATCTCACCTGCCTGCTGGCCGATCTCCTCGGCTGCGACCCCGGCTTCCTCGACGCGGACCTGCTGCGCGCGTACGGCCATGCCGGAGCCGCCGACGTCGGTACGCGCATGCGCGAGGCCCTCGACGGCACCACGCCCTCGGGGAGCAGGCCGCTCCAGGAGCCGTACAGCATCCGCTGCTCCCCGCACCTCCTCGGGGCCGCCGAGGACGCGCTGCGGTACGTGGACGGCGTGGTCGCCGCCGACCTCGGCGGCATCAGCGACAACCCGCTCTTCTTCCCCGGCCCCGGCCCCGGCCCCGACGGCGAAAGCAATGGTGCCGGTACGGGAAAGGTGGTGCACGGCGGCAACTTCTTCGGGCAGCCCGCGGCCTTCGCCGCCGACCTCCTCGCCTCCGTCACAGCCCAGCTCGGCAATCTCGCCGAACGCCAGCTGGACCTGCTGGTGGACCCGGCACGCAACGGCGGGCTGCCACCGATGCTCGCCACCGTGCCCGGCGCCCAGCACGGGCTGCAGGGCGTGCAGCTCGCCACCACCGCGTGCGTCGCGGAGATCCGCCGCACCGCGGCCCCGGCCGCCATGCAGAGCCTGCCGACCAACCTCCACAACCAGGACGTCGTCCCGTTCGGCACCCAGGCGGCGCTGCGCGCCTACGACAACGCCGAACTGCTCGCCCTGCTCGCCGGTTCGCTCGCGGTCGGCCTGCGCCAGGCCGTCCACGTAGGAGCCCGGCGGCCCACGGCGCCGCGCTGCGCGGAACTCCTGGACGCCCTCGCGGAGACGGTCCCGCCGGTCGACCCGGACCGTCCCCTGGACGCGGACGTACGCGCCGCCGCGCGCCTGCTCGTCACGCCCGGCCGGAACCGGCCCTGACCGGGAGCGCCACGTCCTGCGTGGCCGGGGCCGCGCAGCGCGGGAGGCTCATGGTGAAGCGCGCGCCGAGCCCGGGACGGCCCTCGGCGGTGACCGTACCGCCGTGGCCCGTGACCACCTCCCGCAGCAGCGCCAGGCCCAGCCCGTACCGGCCGCCGTCCCCGCCGTGGTGGAACCGCTCGAACAGCCGCTCCGCCTCGGCCGGGCCGAAGCCGGGACCGGTGTCCGCGACCGTCAGCTCCACCGTGGCCCCCGTGGCGCCGACCGTCACCTCGATCGCGCCGCCCTGCGGGGTGTGGCGGATGGCGTTGGACAGCAGCTCGCCGACGGCACGGCGCAGCGCCGTCTCCGCTCCCGCGACGAACACGGCGGGCTCCGGGCCGTCCACGGTGACGGTGAGACCGGCGTCGCCGACCCGCTCGGTCTCCTCGGCGGCCACCGCCCTGGCCAGCTCCGCCAGATCGACGGGGCGGCGCTCCGAGGGCCGCGCCGGACCGGCCGTCAGGCCCGCCGAGAGCAGCAGGTCGTCGAGGACCTCGCCCAACTGCCGCACCGAGCCGACCAGCCGGGCTAGCCCGTCCCGGTGCGCCGGGGGCAGGTCCTGCGCGGCCGCCTGCCGGGACAGCACCTGCGCCCGGGTGTAGGCGCGGGTGACCGGGGTGCGCAGCTCGTGGCTGGCGTCGGCGACGAACCGGCGCTGCCGGGCCAGCGCTTCGGCCAGCGGAGCCACGGACAGCCGTCCGAGGACAGCGCCGGTGACCACCGCCGCGATCAGGCCGAGCAGTTCGGCGACGCCCAGCGCGAACCACAGATGGGTGCGGTCGGCGAGCTGGAACCGCATGTCGAACACGGCCTGCACGACGGTCCCGTCGTCGCGGGCCTGGGTGCGCACCCGGTAGGTCGTGCCGTTGTCGCGCACCGTGCGCTCGACCGGCTCCGCGCCGCCGCGCACCCGCCTCAGGTCGTGCAGGAGGGGGAAGCCCTCGGGTGCGTTGGCGAGCGGCTCCGCACCGCGCGCGAACAGCCAGGCGCAGGCCGGCGGCCTCGCGAGGTCACCGCGCGAGGCGGCGTAGCGCACCTCCCGCGAGACCTGCTCGTCCTGCGCGTGCGCCATCACCGTGTCCGCGACCAGGCCGACGAGGGTGATGAGCAGCGTGATGATCCCGGCGGTGATGACGGCGATGCGCAGCCGCGCCCGGCGCACCGTGTCCTCCTCCGCGCGCTGCCGGGAGCGCCGCGCAGCACCCCACCTCGCAGCGCCCCACCTCACAGCGCCCCCAGCCGGTACCCCAGCCCGCGGACCGTACGCACCACCTGCCGCCCGAGTTTGCGGCGCAGGTAGTACACGTAGGTGTCGACGATGGACGAGGCGGGCGTCTCCTGGAAGACCAGGCGGCGCAGTTCGGCGCGGGAGTACACGGTCTTGGGCCGGGAGGCGAGCGCCCACAGCAGCGCGAACTCCCGCGCCGCGAGCGGGACCCGCTCGCCGTCGGGCAGCTCGACCTCGCGGGGGCCGACGTAGAGGTGGCCCGAGCCGATCCGCAGCACGTCGGTGACGTCGAGGGTCCGGCGGCACAGGGCCCGCAGCCGGGCGCCCAGCTCGTCCAGGTCGAACGGCTTGACCAGATAGTCGTCGGCGCCCGCGTCCAGGCCGTCGACCCGGTCGTGCACGGTGCCCATCGCGGTCAGCATCAGCACCGGCGTGCGCACCGCGCGGGAGCGCAGCTGGCCGAGCAGGTCCAGGCCGTCCAGCACCGGCAGGCGCCGGTCCACGACGAGGACGTCGTAGCGCCGGGTGAGACTGAGGTGCAGGCCCCGCTGCCCGTCGGTCGCGGCGTCCACCGCGTACCCCTCGGCACCGAGCACTCCGGAGAGCATCCCGACCAGCTCCCGGTCGTCCTCGACCAGCAGGAGCCGCCAAGGGTCCTGGGTGTGTCCCTGCGTCACCGTCCGACTCCTCTCACCGCCCAGAGCGCACGCTAGCGTCGGCCGGTCCTCTGGTGTATCGCTCAACAACTCCTGTCCGGTTCTGTATCCACGGCCTCGGCGCCGCCCGAGACCATGGCCGGTGACGGCACCGCGAGCACCGGCCGATGGCCGAAATCAGTCACGCCCGGCCGGCTCTTCATGTCCCCGCTACGCCGAACTACGCCGACCAGTTCGGGTCCCTGCCCAGCATGGCCAGGAGCCGGTCCAGCGGCCGGTCGCCGGCCGGCTCCGGGCGTCCGGGCCCGAAGGAAGCGCCGGGCTCGCGCCGGTTCGGCCCGTCCGGCACCTCCCGCGCGTACGGCAGGACGGCGGCGAGCGTCTCGTCGTCGAAGGGGGCGGGCACGCCCAGGGACGCGGCGACGTCCCAGCCGTGCACGACGTAGTCGACGAAGTGGAAGCCGAGGGCCGTGCGGGCCGGGAACAGCTGGCCGCCGCGCACCTCCGGCAGCCAGAACTCGCCGTCGAGCACGCCCTCGCGGGCGAACGCCTCGGTGACCCGCGCCGACGAGGCCCGGAAGGCCCCCGCCGGATCGTGGTCGATCTCCCGGTCGGCCCAGTGGGAGGCGTCGCTCACCTCGCCGTCGGCGGCGGCCGCGAAGCCGTGGTTCTGACCGGTCATGTGGGCCAGGAGCTGCCGCAGCGACCACTGGGCACAGGGCGTCGGCAGGCCGAGGTGCACGGGCTCGACCTGGTCGACGAGCGTCTCGGTGACCTCCAGGGCACGGCGGTCGAGGGGACGGATGTCTGTCATCGCACTCACTCTCTCTACGAGTTTCTGGTACGGCGTCGGCATCGGCTCCGGCGTCGGCGTCAGGCCGCGAAGGCGTCCGTGCCGGTGAGTTCGGCGGAGAGCGCCCACAGGCGGGCCGCCCGGGCCGGGTCGAGCGCGTAGTCGCGCACCCCGGACCAGCCCTCGTCGCTCGTCGTGAGCTCGGCGAGGTCGCAGTCCTCGCAGTAGGCGCCGCCCAGGTCGGCCAGGAGCGGGGAGGTCGCCGCCCAGACGGAGGTCGCGGCGCCCTGCTCGGGGGTCTTGAAGCCGGGGTGGACGACGTGCCCGTGTGCGTCGGTCCAGCCCTTGGCGACCATGTCCGCCGGGTCGAGGTGACGCTGGAGCGGGGTGAGGACGGCGCCGGGGTGGAGGGAGAAGGCCCGCACCCCGGAGTCCCGGCCCAGCGCGTCGAGGTGCGCGGCGAACAGGACGTTGGCGGTCTTCGCCTGCCCGTAGGCCTGCCACCTGTCGTAACCGCGCGTGAAGTGGAGGTCGTCCCACCGCACGTCGGAGAGTTGGTGACCGGCGGAGGAGACGGCGACGACGCGCGCTCCGGGGGCGAGCGCGGGCCAGAGGCGGTTGACGAGCGCGTGGTGGCCGAGGTGGTTGACGGCGAACTGCGCCTCCCAGCCGGGGCCGACCCGCCGCTCGGGGCAGGCCATGACACCGGCGTTGGTGATGACGAGGTCGACGCGGCGGCCGGTGCCGAGGAAGCGCTCGGTGAAGCCGCGCACGCTGTCCAGGTCGGCGAGGTCGAGCGCGTCGACCTCCACGCCGTCGACACCGGCGACAGCCTCCCGCGCCGCGGCGCGGCGCCGGGCGGGGACGACGACGTGTGCCCCGGCGCGGGCGAGCGCGCGCGTGACCTCCAGGCCGAGGCCCGAGTATCCGCCGGTGACGAGGGCGAGCTTGCCCGAGAGATCGATCCCGTCCAGGACGTCGTCGGCCGTGCTGCGGGCGCCGAACCCCGAACTGATCCTGCGCTGAGGTGTTTCCATGGCGCGCACGCTAGGACCTGGACCGCGGTCTAGGTCCAGGTCAACGCCGTAACCTGGGCGCCATGGTTCACCGCGAGCAGGAGCTGGGCATCGGCGACGTCGCGGAACGCACCGGCCTGAGCGTGCACACACTGCGGCTCTACGAACGCGAGGGGCTCCTCATCGAGCCGGTACGGCGGAGCTCGGGCGGCCACCGCGTGTACACCGAGCCGGACGTGGAGTGGCTGATCAACTGCACCAGGTTCCGGGCCTCCGGGATGCCGCTCGCCACCATCCGGCGCTACGTCGAACTCGCCCGCCAGGGCCCGGGGAACGAGGCCGAGCGGCTGGAGATCCTGCGTCGGCACGAGCGGCGGATCGCCGAGCGCGTCGACGAACTCACCGCGTGCCTGGGCCTGATCAGGCGGAAGGTCGGGGTGTACGAGGAACTCGTGGCGGACGGCGTCACCGAGGACCCGTGGACCCCCCGCCCACCACGCGCCACGTAGGGCTCCGCGCCCCGGACAAGACGGCGGCCGACGACGACGGCGGCGGCGGCGGCGGAAACCGCGGCCCGTGGTCCCGCCGTCCCTGGGGCAGGGGAGGTGAGACGTGTGCCGGAGGTGGAGGGCGAGGGCGAGGACGAGGTCGTCGCGCCCGGGCGGCGGACGCTCGGCGTGGTCCTGCCCGCCGTCGCCGCGGGGGCGGTGTACGGGTGGGCCGCCTGGTCGTTCGGGAGTGCGTCCGCGCCGTCCGGCGCGGTCGCGGTGGGCGGTGCGGCGGCCCTGCTGGGCTGCGCCCTGGTGGCGTACCTCCGGCTCGTCCGCGGAGCGGCGGGGTGCTTCGGGGCGCTGGCGCTGGGCGCCGCGCTGCTGCTGTCCGTGGCCGCCGCGGACCGTACGGCCGTCCGCGACGACGTCGTCACCTGCGTCATCCGCGAGGTCAGGGACGAGAAGCAGAAGGGGTTCGGCGACGGCGACGTGGAGATCACCGTCCACCACCACACGCTGCGCTGCCCCGGGGGCGCCCCGGAGACCCTGACGCGGCGCGAACGGCTCGGCTCCGAGGGCGAGAAGGTCGAGGTGGCCCTCGACTCCGCGCGCCGGGTGGCCCCCGTGGTGGACGGCGAGTCCTCTCCGTGGCCGTTCGCCGTGCCCGCCGTGCTCCTCCTGGCCGCCGCGACGGCGGGGGCGGCACGGCCACGGCGGCTGGCAGGATGACCGGCATGGCGGAGGGAACGGGCAGGCGGCTGCTGGTGGTCGACGACGAACCGGCGATCGTGGACGTGCTGGCGACGTCGCTGCGTTTCCTCGGTTACGAGGTGGACGAGGCCACCGACGGCCGCGCGGCGCTGGCGGCGGTGCGCGCGCACGAGCACGACCTGGTGCTGCTCGACGTGATGCTCCCCGACGTGGACGGCTTCGAGGTCGTGCGGCGGCTGCGCGCGGGCGGGGCGCGGGTGCCGGTGGTGTTCCTGACGGCGCGGGAGAGCGGCGAGGACGTGGTCGGCGGGCTGGACCTGGGCGCGGACGACTACATCACCAAGCCGTTCCGGCTGGCGGAGGTCGCGGCCAGGGTGCGCGCCGTGCTGCGCCGCGCCGACGGCCCCGGAGCGTACGGCCGCGGCGCGCACGGGGACGGTGCGGTGCTGCGCTGCGCGGACCTGGAGATGGACACCGGGACGTACGAGGTGCGGCGGGCCGGGCGGCTGGTGGAGCTGTCGCCGACCGAGTACCGGCTGCTGCGGCACCTGCTGTCCAACGCCGGGCAGGTGCTCACGCGTGAGCAGCTGCTGGAGCACGTGTGGGACTACGGCGAGGGCGACGCCGCCGTGCTGAAGTCCTACATCTCCTACCTGCGCCGGAAGGTCGACTCCCTCGGCCCGCCGCTGATCCACACCCGTCGCGGCATCGGCTACCTGCTGCGCGCCCCGGACGGGGACTGAGCGGTGCCGGTCCCGGTCCCCCTGCCCCGCTCGCTGCGCGGACGGCTGCTGCTCGCGCTGCTGGCGCTGGCCGCCGTGGTGCTGGTGGCGCTGGCCGCCGTCGTCCACTCGGCGCTGCGCGGCTATCTCGTGGACCGTACGGACACCGCGCTGAAGGGCGTGCGGGGGCGCGTGGTCACGCAGGTGCAGGGCGGGCTGCCGCCCGCGCGGGGGCTGGCGGCGGACGCGCGGATGCTGGGCACCTCGGAGTACTTCATCGAGATCCGGCGGCCCGGCGGCACCGTCACGCCGCTGGTGCCGGGGCTGCGCGACCCGGACGACGCGCCGCCGCGGCTTCCCGTGCCGCTGCGGGAGGCGGCGGGCTCGCCCGTCACCGTCCCCGCCGTCGGCGGGGGCGGCCCCGACTACCGGCTGCTCACCCGCCCGCTGCCGGGCCCGCGCGGCACCCTGGTGGTCGCCGTGCCGCTGACGTCCGTCGACGCGACGCTCCGACGGCTGCTGCTCGTCGAGGGCGCCGCCACGGCGGGGAGCCTGGCGCTGCTCGCCGGGGCCGGGCTGTGGATCGTACGGCGCGGGCTCAGGCCGCTGGAGTCCATGGCGCGCGACGCCGACGCCATCGCGGCGGGGCAGAGCGCGCACCGGGTGCGGCCCGCCGACGAGGCGAGCGAGGTGGGGCGGCTGGGCCTGGCGCTCAACACGATGCTGGACGGTCAGGAGGCCACCCAGCTGCGGCTGCGGCAGTTCGTCGCGGACGCCTCGCACGAGCTGCGGACGCCGGTCACCGTGATCCTCGGCTACGCCGACCTGCACCACCAGGGCGCGCTCACCGGGGACGAGCAGCGCGGCAGGGCGATGGACGGCATCACCGGCGAGGCCCTGCGGATGCGCGCGCTCGTCGACGACCTGCTGCTCCTGGCGCGGCTCGACACGGCCCGCGCGCCCGAGCGCGACCGCGTCGATCTGGGCGAGGTCGCGCGGACGGCGGTGGAGGCCGCCCGCGCCGTGGACCCGGCACGCGCGCTCGCGCTGGAGGCGGAGCCGGGCGCGGTGGTGGAGGGGGACGGCGAGCAGCTGAGGCAGGTGGTGGACAACCTGCTGGCGAACGTACGGGCGCACACGCCGGAGGGCACGGGAGCGCGCGTACGGGTGGCGGTGCGCGAGGGCGTGGCCGTGCTGGAGGTCGCGGACGAGGGACCGGGGATCCCCGCCGCCTCCCTGCCGAAGGTCTTCGACCGCTTCTACCGCGCGGACCGCTCGCGCAGCGGCGACGGCAGCGGCCTGGGGCTCGCGATCGTCGCGGCGGTGGCGGCGGCGCACCGCGGCCGGGTGGAGATGCGGAGCGCCCCGGGGCAGGGCACCTCGGTCACGGTGCTGCTGCCGCTGGTCTAGGTTCTGCCGACTTTGCGGAGTTCCCATGCGACGCCCACCGAACTCCAACCTTCGCCTGTGAGCCTCTCCGGATGGACATGGGAAGCAGGATGCCGGGGGAGCGCTTTCCGCGGGGGACGCGGGGCCGGGCGGCGATCGGGGTGGCGCTGGTCGCCGTCCTCGCGCTGGTGGCCTGCGGGCTCGCCGCCGAGCGGTACGGATGGGCCGGGTTCGGGGCCGACGGGGACGGCGCGGGCACCGGGGGGAAGCGGAAGCCCAACGTCGTGATGATCATGACGGACGACCAGTGGCTGGAGTCCGTGCGCGTGATGGACCGCACGCGCGAGATCTTCGGGGACGAGGGAGTGACGTTCGAGAACTACTACCCCTCGATGCCGATCTGCTGCCCCTCCCGCTCGACCTTCCTGACCGGCCAGTTCGCCCACAACAACGGAGTGCGGCACAACTCGACGCCGCTGGGCGGCTACGCGAAGCTCAAGACCGAGGAGACCCTGCCGGTCTGGATGCGGCGGGCCGGGTACGCGACCTCGCACATCGGCAAGTACCCGAACGGCTACGGCAAGAAGGACCCCGAGGAGGTGCCGCCCGGCTGGGACGAGTGGCGCGGCTCGGTGGACCCGACCACGTACCGGATGTGGGGGTACCGGCTCAACGAGAACGGCAAGCTCAAGACGTACGGGAACCCGCGCGACGAGGACCCGGACCTCTACCAGACGGACGTGTACCGCGACAAAGCCGCGGACTTCATCAAGCGCAAGTCGGCGCAGGACAAGCCGTTCTTCCTGGACGTGGCGTTCCTGGCGCCGCACGGCGAGCTGCTCGGGAAGAAGGGTGGCAAGAAGAAGGGGCCCGGCAAGGGGCCCAGGGGTGGCGAGGCCGACAGGCCGCAGGTCGGGCCCGCCCCGCGGCCCGCGCCGCGGCACAAGGGAAAGTTCGCCGACGAGCCGCTGCCCAGGATGCCCGCGTACGGCGAGGAGGACATGAGCGACAAGCCCGCCTTCCTCCGCGACTACCCGAAGCTGGGCGACGACGCGGAGACGCGGCGGGAGATCACCGCGAGCTACCGGGGCCGCCTGGAGTCCCTGCTCGCCGTGGACGAGGCCGTCGGGAAGCTCGTGTCGACACTGCGCGAGGCGGGACAGCTCGACAACACCTACCTGGTCTTCGCCGCCGACAACGGCTTCTTCTTCGGCCAGCACAACGTCCCCACCGGCAAGTTCCTCCCGCACGAGGCCTCCGGGCACGTGCCGATGATGATCCGCGGGCCGGGGATCGAGGGGGGCACGCCCTCGCGCGCGATGAGCAGCAACGTCGACCTCGCCGCGACCATCACCGACATCGGCGGCGCGAAACCGGGGCTCACGCTCGACGGGCGGTCCCTGCTGCCGTACGCGCGCGATCCGCGCCGCACCACCGACCGGCCGGTACTCCACGAGGGGGCCGAGGGCGCGCGGCCCACGCCGATCCCCGAGAAGGGCGGCCCGGCGAAGGGGGCCGACGCCTGGTCCGGCAGGCGCGCGGCGGCGGGCGACCTGGACCAGGACGGCGAGGCGTCGCCCCGCAGGACCCGGAAGCGGAAGCCGAAGCACGGCGAGCCGTACACCGCCGCGTACGAGTCCCTCCGTACGGAGCGCTATCTGTACGTGCGCTACACCAGGGGCGGCAGGGAGCTCTACGACCTCAAGACCGATCCGTACGAGCTGGACTCGAAGCACGACGACCCCGCGTACGCGGACGTGCGGAAGGGGCTGGAGAAGGCGCTCGGCACGCTCCAGGGGTGCAAGGGTGACGCGTGCAACAAGGACCTCGGCGAGCTGCCCGAGCCCAAGGGGTGAGCGCCCTGGTCCCGCTGTCCGGAATTTGACGACACCGGCGTCCGGATAGCACCCTTCCCTGCTGATCTGCGCACCGAGCGGCCCACCGGCCGCGGTCCCGCGCGTCCCCCCTCAGCAAGGAACCTCATGCCGACTTCCCCTGCCCGTACCGCCGTGCCCACGGACGGCGAGCACGCCGCGGACGACGACGAAGGGGGCCATACGGCGCCCGGGAAACGGGAGCGCACCGACATACCGGTGCTCGCCGTGAGCGGCGGGCTGCTCACCGTGTTCGTCCTGGCCGCGCTGATCGCGCCCACGGCGACGGGTGACGCCGTGAACACGGTCTTCACCTTCGCCGCGCGGTGGTTCGGCCCGATGTGGCAGGTGCTGCTGCTCGCGACGTTCGCCGTCGCGCTGTGGCTGGGCTTCTCCCGGTACGGGAAGGTACGGCTCGGGGGCGCCGGGGCGCGCCCGGAGTACGGCAGGTTCCAGTGGGTCGCGATGATCATGTCGACGCTGCTCGCGGGCGGCGGCGTCTTCTTCGCGGCGGGCGAGCCCGTCCAGCACTACGTCGACACGCCGCCCTTCTACGACGGCGTGAAGGGCGGCACCCAGGAGGCGGCGAACGCGGCGCTCTCCCAGAGCTTCGCGCACTGGGGCTTCCTCGCCTGGGCCGTCCTCGGCACGCTCGCCTCGATCGTGATGATCCGGGGCCAGGAGCGCGGCATGCCGCTGCGCCCGCGGACGCTGCTGTACCCGTTCCTCGGCGAGCGCGTCCGGCACTCCAAGCTGGGCGCGGCGGTGGACATCGTCTGCGTCATCGCCGTGGTCGCCGGGACCGTCGGCCCGATCGGCTTCCTCGGCCTCCAGGTCTCCTACGGGCTCTCCGAGGTGTTCGGCATCTCCGGCGGCTACCCGGTGCAGCTCGGCGTCATCGTCCTGCTGACCGTCGTCGCCGTCCTCTCCGTCGCCAGCGGCGTCGACCGCGGCATCCAGTTCTTCAGCAAGGCCAACGTCTGGCTCGCGGTCGCCCTGATGGCCGTCTTCCTGGTGCTGGGCTCGCTCGGCTTCGTGCTCGACTC
Source organism: Streptomyces sp. NPDC048172 (assembly GCF_043202595.1). Lineage (NCBI taxonomy): Bacteria > Bacillati > Actinomycetota > Actinomycetes > Kitasatosporales > Streptomycetaceae > Streptomyces > Streptomyces sp. NPDC048172. The sequence goes on along the minus strand of NZ_JBIDAT010000001.1, from coordinate 579,818 downwards.
GTTCCTCGGCGGCTTCGGCCAGTACGTGCGCGACTTCGTGCCGCTGGCCCTCAACCGGGGCGACCACGGCTGGCTCGGCTCCTGGACCGTCTTCTTCTTCGGCTGGTTCCTCGGCTACGGGCCGCTGATGTCCATCTTCGTGGCCCGCATCTCCAAGGGCCGCACCCTGCGCGACCTCGTGGTTTCCACGGCGCTCATCCCGCCGCTGGCCACCATGTTCTGGTTCACCGTGTTCGGCGGCACCGGCATCTTCCTGGAGCAGCGCAGCCCCGGCGCGATCTCGGGCCCGCTCAAGTCCGTCGGCATGGACGCCGCGGTCATCTCCATGGCGCAGCGCCTCCCGATGGGCGCGGTGGTCGCCGTCGCGCTGCTCCTGCTGACGATCACGTTCGTGGTGACGACCACCGACTCGATGTCGTACAGCATCGCCGCCGCGGGCACGAAGTCCGGCGAGCCGACGCGCGCCGTACGGTCGTTCTGGGCCCTGCTGATGGGCTCGGCCGCCGCGGTACTGATCCTGGTCGGCGACGGCGGCATCACCGCCCTGCAGTCCTTCATCGTCGTCACGGCGGTCCCGGTGGGCTTCATCATGCTCCCCACCCTGTGGACGGCACCCCGCGTGGCCCGCGAGATGGCCCTGGAACAGGGCGTCGTCACCTGAGCCCTGGCCGGCCGGCGGGGGCGCGCGGCCACGCGGGCGTTCGTCAGGAACCGATCGGCGGGAAGCGGAGCGTGCGGTCGGCGTCCGCGCAGTGCGAGTTGGCCGTGTCGGCCGTCTCCTTCTGCTTCGCCTCGCTGGGCGCCGCGCCCTCGCCCCTGGCGTGCGCGACGGCCCAGCCCTCGTACTTCGCGATCTGCAGACCGAGGTAGCCGTCCTCCATCTTCGAGCGGCGCAGGTCCTGCGTGTCCTTCTGCCACTTCGTGACGGCGTCCTCGTCCTTGTCCTCGGGCAGCTGCCCCGCCTGGTCGACGATCTTCTGGGCCAGGGCGCAGTCGGCCGCCGACGCCTGGCTCGCCCCGTCGCGCTGCTGCCACACGTAGGCGCCGCCCGCGACGGCCGCCGCGAGGACCACTGCCGCGACGACGCCCAGCACCCGGACGTACCGGCCGCCGCGCGGTGCCTTCGGTCCGTTCTCGGCCTCGGTGGGGATGGCGGGCATCGGGATCCTCCGGAGAATCGTCGGTGAGCGCCGGTCGGCGCCCTCGGCAATCCTTGCCGCGGAGGGTGTTCCGGCGCGTCGCACGCGGACACGACTCCCGCGCCGGGGCCCGTACGACCGGGGTCGTACGGGGAGCGGCGTCCGGGTCCTCCACCGGTACAACGGCGCGGCGGGGCCGCCGCGCCGCGTCAGTCGGCGGCGCGGACCAGCCCCGTCTCGTACGCCAGCACCACGGCCTGCACCCGGTCGCGCAGCTCCAGCTTGGCGAGGATCCGTCCCAGGTGCGTCTTCACGGTCGTCTCGGCGACGTACAGGTGGGCGGCGATCTCGGAGTTCGACATCCCCCGCGCGACCAGCTCCAGCACGTCCCGCTCGCGCTCGGTCAGTACGGCGAGCCGGGCGTCCCGGCGCGTCGGTTCCGGGGTCAGCTGCCCGGCGAACCGGTCGAGGAGCCGCCGGGTCACGCGCGGCGCCACCACCGAATCGCCCGTCGCCACCACGCGGATCGCGGAGAGGAAGTCCTGCGGCGGCACGTTCTTGAGCAGGAATCCGCTCGCGCCCGCCCGCAGCGCGGCGAACGCGTCCTCGTCGGTGTCGAAGGTCGTGAGCACCAGCACCTTCGGCGGGTCCGGCCGCTCGCCGAGCCGCCGGGTGGCCTCGACCCCGTCCATGACGGGCATCCGGACGTCCATGACGACGACGTCGGCCGTGACGGTGTCCAGCAGCGCGAGGGCCTCGGCGCCGTCGTCCGCCTCGCCGACGACGTCGATGTCGGCCTGCGCGTCCAGGACCATCACGAACCCCGCGCGCACCAGCGGCTGGTCGTCCACGACGACCACCCGGACCGGCCCGCCGCCGCCCGGCCCGCTGCTCGTACCGCTCCCGCTCATGTCGCCGTCCTCACCGGAAGTTCCGCTCTGACCTGCCAGCCGGGGCCCGGCCGGGGCCCCGCGCTGAACCGGCCGCCGTGCACGTCGATCTGCTCTCGCATGCCCACCAGCCCGTTGCCGCCGGAGCCGCGCGCCGTCTCCTCGCCCGGGGCCGCGCGCTTCCCGGCCCCGTCGTCGACGACCTCCAGGGCCGCCGTCTCCTCGTCGAAGGTGAGGGTGACGGCGACGTGGGCGCCGGGACCGGCGTGCCGCAGCGTGTTCGTCATGCCCTCCTGGAGGATCCGGAAGAGCGCCAGTTCACCGGCGTTCGAGAGTCCGGCGGGCTTCTCGGCGATGCTCAGGTCCACCTTCAGCCCGGCGGCGCGGGCCCGCTCCACCAGCGGTTCGAGGTGGTCCAGGCCGACCCGGCGGCGGTCCCCGTCCTCTTCGTCGCCGTGCGCCTTCCCGCCGCGCAGCACCTTCACGATGTGGTGCATGTCCTCCATCGCGTCCCGCCCGGTGGCCGCGATGGTGCGCAGCGCCTCCTGCGCCCTGTCCCGGTCCTGCTCGATCACGTAACTCGCCCCGTCCGCCTGCGCGGTCATCACCGACAGGCTGTGCGCCACCACGTCGTGCAGCTCGCGGGCGATCGCGGCGCGCTCCTCGGCGGCGGCGAGCCGGGCGAGGTGCGCGCGCTCCCGTTCCGCGGTGAGGGCTCGCTCCTCCAGGGCCGCCACGTAGAGCCGCCGGGTCCGCAGCACGTACGCCGTGAGCCACACCCCCGCGCAGACCGCGGCGACCGACAGCCCCTCGTTGAGGGCGTCCCGGCCGCTCGGCGAGGCGGCGGAGAGGCTGTCCCGGTAGACGAGCGCGACGCCCAGCAGGACGACGCCTCCGGCGGCGTACGCCATCCACATCCGCTCGGCGTGGCTCACCACCGTCACCATCGCGATGAGCAGGGCGCCGTCGTACATCGTGACGTTCCCCGCCAAGGGCTCCCCGGGGAGCGTCGCCAGGAGGTTCTGCGTCAGGGCGAGGGCGGAGACGACCGCCATCACGGTCAGCGGAACGCGTCGGCGGAACACCACGGCCACCGCCATCGACACGCCGAGGAGCCGGTCGGCGCCCGTGTCGAAGAACAGCGTCGAATAGGCGACGGCCCCGGCCAGGGCCAGGTCGTACGCCCGGTGCATACCTGGCTTCGGCGATGTCCGGCCCAGCATGGGCGTCACTGTACAACGGTGATCCAAACTGCAACTATGGCGGTTACAGTTCTACGGTTCATCGACCAGGAGCGGAAGATGGCAGGACTCAGCAGCAGGAGCGCGGTCGCGATCCACGCGCTCACCATGCTGGCGTTCCGGGACGGGGGTTCACTGACCTCCGGGGAGATCGCGGACAGCCTGGCGAGCAATCCGGTCCTCGTGCGGCGCGTGCTCGGGCGGCTGCGCGACACCGGGCTGGTGCGGTCCACCGAGGGCCGCGGCGGCGGTTGGTCCCTCGCCCGCGCCCCGCGCGACATCACGTTGCGCGACGCGTACGCCGCCGTCGAGGACGGACCGGTCCTCGCGCGGCACGCGCATCCGCCCAGCGACGCGTGCGCGGTCGGACGCCACATCGGCGACCTGCTCGACGTGGAGTTCCAGCACGCGGAACGGGCCTTGGAGGAACGGCTCGCCCGGACCACCGTCGCGGACCTGCTCCGACGGGTGCGAACCGCCGAGCACGCACGCGAGGAGTGAGAACGGTGACCCAGGAACCCACGGCACCGGCGTACGACCTCGTCATCCGCCGTGCCCACGTCTTCGACGGCCACAGGGCGCTCACCGGGCTCCACGACATCGCCGTCGAGGACGGAGAGATCGCCGCCGTCTCGGCCGCCCCGGCGGAGCCGCTGAGGGGCGCCTCGGAGATGGACGCGGCCGGAGGGTGGGTGATGCCGGGCCTGATCGACACGCACATCCACTTCTACGACGTGCTCGCGGTGTCGGACCACGCGTCGATGCGGTCGTTCGAGGAGAACGAACTCCCCGGCAGGCTCGGCCTCTTCCTCCGGCACGGGGTCACCACCATCAAGTCCGTGGGCGATCCGACCGAGGGCATCCTCCAGACGCGGTCCAGAATCGCCGCGGGCACGCTGCGGGGCCCGCGGCTCCTGGCGACCGGCTGCGGCATCACCGGCCCGGACGGGCACCCCGCGGCCACGGTCTTCGGCGCCAACCCCTGGGCACGCGCCCGGTTCACGGGCGAGGTCGGCAGCGTGCGGGAGATGCGCGAACTGGTGCACCGGCTCGCCGACCTCGGGGTGGACGCCGTCAAGCTCCTCTCGGAAGGCGCGTGCGCGCACCACGGCTCGCCCCCGTACGTCTGGCGGCTTCCGGCCTTCCCGGAGGCCGTCGAACTGGTGCGGCTCCCCCGCGACCTCCTCCGCGCGGGCGTCGAGGCCGGGCACGGGCGAGGACTCCGGGTGACCGTCCACACGACCCAGCAGGCCGCGGCGCGCGAGGCGGTCGAGGCCGGGGCCGACGGCCTGGAGCACGGCGTCACGGTCGAACCCCTCACCGACGACACGCTCGTCGCCCTGATGCGGGAGCGCGACGTCACCTGGACGCCGACGCTCTGGGCCCACGACGCGGGCCATCCGGACATCCGGGCCAACGTCAGGAAGGTCGCCGACGCCGGGGTGCGTACCGTCCTGGGCAGCGACACCTTCAGCGGCCGGGGCCTGTTCGGGGCGAACACGCTGGAGGAGGCCGAGCTGATGGTCGCGGCGGGGATGACGCCTCTCCAGGCGCTCGTCGCGGGCACCAGCGGCGCCGCGCTGCAGTGCGCCCGCCCCGACCTCGGCACGGTGACGCCCGGCGGCCGGGCCGACCTGCTAGTCCTGGCCGCCGATCCCACCGAGGACATCGGCAACCTCCGCGCGCTGCGCACGACGATCCTGAACGGCGAGATCGTCCACACCCGGGACAGGTCTCGGCCTTCGCCGGGGTGACGGCCAACCGGCGGCTGACCGATCGCTGACCGGATCATCCGCGGCCGCGGACGCCGGGGCGGTCAGACGCGGACCGGGGCCGGTTCCTGGTGGCCGTCCAGGCGGCGGAGACCGGCGCGGATCTTCTCGGTGTCGGGGTGGTCGGACTCCTCGAAGACGGCCAGCGCCTCCGTCCACCGGGCGCGGGCCTCCTCGGGCCTGCCCGCGTCCAGCAGCGCCTCGCCGAGGTGGCCGAGGGTGTCGCCCTCGCCCCAGCGGTTGCCGACCTCCCGGTGGGCCCGGAGCGCCTCGTGGTAGTGCTCGATCGCGTCGTCGTGGTGGTGCCGCCGGTGCTGGACGGCGCCGAGCACGTCGAGGGTGACGCCCTCGACCCAGAGGTTGCCGGTGGCGTGCAGCATCTTCAGCCCCTGCCGCAGATGGCCGAGGGCCTCGTCGAACCGGCCCAGCCGCTGCAGGGCGTCGCCCAGGTTCGCCAGGCTGATGCCCTCCGCCCAGGGGTCCTCCCGTACGCGTTCGGACACCAGCACGCGTTCGAAGCAGTCGACGGCCTCCTCCAGCCGCCCCGACTGCAGATACACGTTGCCCAGGTTGCCCTCGGCCTGGGAGCTGCCCCAGCCGTCGCCGAGCTGCTCGCAGAGCGCCCTCGCCTCCCGGAGGTGCGCGGCGGCCTCGTCGAAGCGGCGCATGATCGTCAGCGCGGCGGCCACGTCACCGAGGCTCCACGCCTCGCCCTCCCGGTCACCGTCCGTACGGGCGCCCTCCAGCGAGGTCCGCGCGGTGCCGAGCCAGTCGCGCAGATGGCTGCGGACGTAGAAGAAGCCCCACAGGACGGCGGTCAGCCGCCACGCGAGGCCGTGCCGTCCGGTCGCGGCGGCCTGGTGCACGGCGGCGACGAGGTTGGGGCGCTCGGTCTCGCACCAGCACAGGGCCTCGGCGCGCGAGGCGAACTCCAGCGGAGGGGCGAAGGGGTACGAGGGGTCGAGCGGGACCCGGCGGCGGCGCGGGGTGAGGTGGGGGTAGGTCGCGTCGGCCGCGTGCAGGTACCAGCGCAGCAGCCGCTCCACGGCCCGCTCCCGCTCCCGGGGCGGCTCCTCCGCGGCGGCGCGCTCGGCGGCGTAGACGCGCAGCAGGTCGTGGAGGGTGTAGCGGCCGGGCGAGGGCTCGTTGAGGAGATGGGCGCGGGTGATCTCCGCGAGGAGCAGGCGGGTCTCGCGCAGCGGGAGCCCGGCCAGCGCCGCTGCCGCGTGCGCGGAGATGTCCGGCCCGGAGGGCAGGCCCAGCAGGCGGAACAGCCGCGCGGCCGGGGCGGAGAGGGCCTGGTAGGACCAGGAGAAGACGGTGCGTACGTCCGTGGTGGGGTCGCCCCCGGTGAGCGCGTCGAGGTTGCCGCGGCTCTCGCGCAGCTCCCTGGCGACGGTGTCGAGCGCGAACGTCGGATTGGTCGCGGCCCGTGCCGCGACGACGGCGAGGGCCAGGGGCAGACGGCCGCAGCACTCAATGATCTCGTCCGTCACCCGAGGCCCGGCCGTCATCCAGGCGGCACCGATGCGGCGTTCGAGGAAGCCGTGCGCCTCGGCGGGCGTCAGCGGGCTCAGCGTCAGCGGCTGCGCCCCCTCGTTGGCGATGAGGCCGGTGAGCTGGCTGCGGGTGGTGACGATCACCAGGCAGGCGGCGGAGCCGGGCAGCAGCGGGCGTACCTGCTCGGTGTCGCGGGCGTTGTCGAGGACGATCAGCATGCGGCGCCGGGAGAGGAGGCTGCGGAAGAGCGCGGCCTGGGCGTCCAGCGTGCCGGGGACGCTCTCCGGGGGGACGCCGAGCGCGTCGAGGAAGGCCCGGGCGGCCTCCGCCGGGGGGACGGCCTCGCCGGTGGGGTCGAAGCCGCGCAGATTGATGTAGAGCTGCCCGTCGGGGTAACGGTGGGCGATCCGGTGGGCCCAGTGCACGGCCAGGGTGGTCTTGCCGATGCCGCCCATGCCCCCGATCAGCATGATCGGCGACGCCGCCGCGGAGTCCGGCGTGAGGGCCTGGACCTGCCGCAGTTCGTCCTCGCGCCCGGCGAACGCGGGCAGGTCGGCGGGGAGCTGCGCGGGCTTGGCCGAGTGCCGTACGGGCGCGGGCCCGGGCGGCTGACCGGGCGAACCCGGCGCGGAACCCGAGGCGCGGCCGGGCGCGGACGGGGCGCCCGGCCCTGCGCCCGGCCCGGCGTCCGACACGGAGCCGGGCGTGGAGCCCGACGCGGAGCCGGGCGTGGAGCCCGACGCGGAACCCGGCGTGGAGCCCGGCGCCTCGTCCGGCGTACGGCCAGGGGCGGAGCCCGGTGCACGGCCCCGCGCGGCGTACGGAGCGGCGTACGGAGCGGCGTACGGAGCGGCGTACAGGGTGGCGTCCGCCGTACGATCCGACGCTGCGCCCGGCATGGGGTCCCCGGACCGCGCGGGTCCCGTCGGGCGCGGGGGGTCCAGGGAGGCGTCGGCGGCCAGGATGCGGTGGTGCAACTCCCGCAGCGGCGCCGCGGGTTCGATGCCCAGCTCGTCGACCAGGGTGGTGCGCGTCCTGCGGTAGGCGGCCAGGGCCTCGGCCTGCCGTCCCGACCGGTACAGCGCGAGCATCAGCAGCCGGCACAGCCCCTCGCGCAGCGGATGCTCGCCGGTCAGCGTGATCAGCGCGGGCACCACCTCGCTGTGCCGCCCGAGTTCGAGATCGACCTCCGTGCGGGTCTCCAGCGCGGCGAGCCGCTCCTCGGCCAGCCGGTCCCGCTCGATCCGGGCCAGCGGTCCGGGGAGCCCGGCGAGCGGCGTCCCCTCCCACTCCTCCAGCGCGGCGTGCAGCAGCTCGCCCGCGGCCCGCACCTCGCCCGCCGCGCGCAGCAACTGCGCCTCGTTGACCCGCCGCTCGAACACCCCCAGGTCCACGGAGTCCTCGGGGACGCGGGCCAGGTAGCCGTCCGTCGCCGAGACCACCACCTGCGGGGCGTCGGCTCCGGCGCCGGACCGCAGCACCTTGCGCAGCCGCGAGACGTACGTACGGAGCACGGAGACGGCGGCGGACGGCGGCTCCTCGCCCCAGACGGCGTCGACGAGTTCGCCCACCGTGACCGGCCGTCCCCGCCGCAGCAGCAGCGCCGCCAGCACCACGCGCTGCTGCGGCGACCCCAGGTCCAGCTCCGCGGCACCGCGCCACGCTCTGACCCGGCCCAGCACCGCGAACCGTAGGGGACGGGAGCCGGCGTCCGCCCTGGAGTGCTCCGCTGAGAAGGTGCGCCCGGTCGAGGTATCCATACGTCTCAGGCTCCTTGGCGTCGGGCCCCGAAAGGAATGACAGCCCGTGCACAACCCGGTGACACTTGTCACGGGTTCTGTCACACACGGCAGGCTACGGACCCGGCGGCCCGGAATCGTCCCCGTACGGAGGGCACTCGCGGATGGCTCTCGCGGGGGACCGCCCGCCCCGCCGCGCGCTCTCCACTATCGTGGCGCGCTTGATCGTCGGACGTACGGTCGAGGAGAGGAACACACTCATGCGCGCTCGGAGCATCGGCGCCGCCGCCGCGACAGCATTGGCGCTGGTGGCTGCCCGCGACCTCGTGCAGAAGAAGCACGCGCTGCTCAGGAACTTCCCCGTGATCGGGCACGCCCGGTACCTGCTGGAGACGATCGGCCCCGAGCTGCGGCAGTACGTCGTGACGTCCAACGAGGAGGAGCGCCCGTTCAGCCGCGACCAGCGCACCTGGATCTACGCGTCGGCGAAGGAGGAGAACAACTACTTCGGCTTCGGCACCGACGTGGACGTCGAGCATGTGCAGGGCCACGCGTACGTGAAGCAGCGGACGTTCGCGGGCACGCTGCCCGATCTGCGCGATCCGCAGGCCCCGCTGCCCTCCGCCAAGGTGCTGGGCGGCCCGCGCGGGCGGGCCGGGGCGTTCCGGCCCGCGAGCGTCGTGAACATCTCGGCGATGAGCTTCGGTTCGCTCTCCAGCGCGGCGATCACCGCGCTCAACAAGGGCGCGTCGCTGGCCGGGACGATGCAGAACACGGGCGAGGGCGGTCTCTCGCAGTACCACCGCAACGGCGGTGACCTCGTCCTCCAGATCGGGACGTCGTACTTCGGCTGCCGCGACGAGGACGGGAACTTCGACCTCGGCAGGCTCAAGGACGTGGTCGCGGGCGCCCCGGTCAAGGCGATAGAGATCAAGCTCTCCCAGGGCGCCAAGCCGGGGCTGGGCGGGATGCTGCCGGGCGCGAAGGTCACCCCGGAGATCGCCGAGGTGCGGGGCATCCCGGCCGGGAAGGACTGCGCCTCGCCCTCCCGGCACACCGCGTTCCACGACGTCGACTCGATGCTCGACTTCGTGGAGCTGCTCGCCACCGAGACCGGCCTGCCCGTCGGGATCAAGAGCGCCGTGGGCGAGATGGGCTTCTGGGAGGAGCTGGCCACGCTGATGGCGCGGGGCGACCGCGGGGTCGACTTCGTGACCGTCGACGGCGGCGAGGGCGGCACGGGCGCCGCTCCGCTGATCTTCACCGACTCGGTGTCGCTGCCGTTCCGCGTGGGCTTCTCCCGCGTCTACGGCGCGTTCGCCGAGCAGGGCCTCACGGACGACGTCACCTTCATCGGCTCCGGCAAGCTCGGCCTGCCCGAGAACGCCGCCGTCGCCTTCGCGCTCGGCGTCGACATGATCAACGTCGGCCGCGAGGCCATGCTCTCCATCGGCTGCATCCAGGCCCAGAAGTGCCACACCGACAAGTGCCCGACCGGCATCGCCACCCAGGACCCGTGGCTGGTGCGCGGCATCGACGCGCCCTCGAAGGCCACCCGGGCAGCGGTCTACCTGCGCACCCTGCGCAAGGAGCTGCTGAAGGTCTCGGGTGCCGTCGGCGTCGCCCACCCGGCGCTCATCACCACGAACGACATCGAGATCATGAACGGCGACTACGAGGCCCGCTCGCTGGCGAGCGTCTACGGCTACAAGGACGGCTGGGGCGAACTCGGCCCGGAACTGGCCCGAGAGATCACCGGATTGCTCACCACCACCGAGCAGTGACGCCGGACGGCACGGACGGCACGGACGGCTACAGGAGGCCCGCCTCCTGGGCCGTCCACACCGACGGCACCATCGGGCGGTACCCGAGCTCGCGGCGGATGCGGGCCGTCGACATCACGCCGTGCCACGGGTCCGCGGTCTCCCGCTCGTAGACCTCCGGCGGCACCGGGAGGCCGTGGATCCCGAAGAGGTCCACGGTGGTGACCGGCGCGTCGTCGGCGATGTTGTAGACGCCGTGCGCGCCGGGCGCGTACAGCAGTCGCCTCAACGCCTGCGCCACGTCCACGTGGTGGCCCATGTGGAGGCGCTGCATGGCGGGCCAGTGCGGCGCCCACTCCATGACGTTGTCCAGGTGCGGGTCCCCGTCCCCGTAGACGAACGGCAGCCGTCCGATACGGAGGTCGTCGAGGCCGTCCAGCTCCCCCAGCGCGCGCTCCGCCTCCCACTTGGACTCGGGGTACGCGCCCCACATGTGGGAGCCCGGCACGGTCTCGTCGTCCTCGACCAGCGCCCTGCCCCGCCCCTCGCCGTACACGAGACCGGTGCTGACCTGCACGAACCTCCGGACCCCCGAGGCGACCGCGGCCCGGCCCAGCTCGATGGCCGCGTCCCGGTTGACGGCCCGCGCCTCCTCGTCCGGCACCCCCCGGAACGCGGCGGCGACGTTCACCACCGCGTCCGCCCCGGCCGTCGCCTTGGCGAGCGCCTCCGTGTCCCGCAGATCGCCCACCAGCACCTCGGCGCCCAGCCCGGCGAACCGCTCGCCGCGCGCCGCGTCCCGCACCAGGACCCGCACCTGTTCGCCGGGCGCCGCGCTCCGCAGCAGCCTCGGTACGAACCTCCGGCCGACCTGCCCCGTCGCGCCCGTCACCAGTGTCAGCATGGCCGCCTCCTCGTCGTCGTCGCCATGCCCCGAGCGTGCGCGGCCGGGAGCGGCGGCGGGAGAGACGCCGTCATCCAGGGACCGGCGCTCCCTGGATACGGGCCCGGGCCCGGGGGACCCTGGTCCCATGGACCGAACCGGCCTCGCCGACTTCCTGCGCCGCTCCCGCGCCCGCCTCGCCCCCGGCGACGTGGGCCTGGTCGCGGGCCCCCGGCGCCGCACCCCCGGCCTGCGCCGGGAGGAGGTGGCGCAGCTCGCCGGGATGTCCCCGGACTACTACACGCGGCTGGAGCAGCGCCGCGGCTCCCACCCCTCGCGGCAGATGCTCACCGCCCTCGCCCGCGCCCTGCGGCTGACCGACGCCGAGCGCGACCACCTGTTCCGGCTCGCGGGCGAGGAGCCGCCCCGGCCCGGCGGCTCCTCGGACCACGTACGTCCGGGGCTGCTGCTAATCCTGGACCGGCTGCACGACCTCCCCGCCTCGGTGATCAGCGACTGGGGCCAGATGCTCGCGCAGAACACCATGTCCGTGGCCCTGACGGGGGACCACACCGGGACGAACCTCATCCGCCACTGGTTCACGGTGCCGGGCGCCCGGGACCTGGCGCCGCCCGAGAGCCACGCGCAGCACGCCCGCGCGCACGTGGCGAGCCTCCGGGCGGTCACCACGGCCCGTCCCGACGACCCGGGTCCCGCCGCGCTGCTGACCGAACTCCTGGGCGTATCGCGGGAGTTCAGGGAGGTGTGGGACGAGCACGACGTCGTCGTACGCCGTCCGTCGCCCAAGACGTTCCTGCACCCGGTGGTCGGCGCGCTCGACCTCGACTGCGAGGTGCTGCTCGGCGACGGCCACAGCCAGCAGCTCGTCGTGCACTCGGCGCGCCCCGGGACACCGGCGTACGAGCGGCTCGAACTGCTCCGTGTCATCGGCCTCCAGGACCTCACCCACAGCTCATAGGAGACTGCCCGCGGTGTCTGCTACTCGCAGGGGCAGGCTAGATCCGGAGAGCCTGTCCATACTCGTTCGCATGGACGAGACAGCACACGGCAGCAGGCCCTCCCTCGGTGAGTTCCTGGCCACGCGGCGGGCGCAGTTGAAGCCGGCGGACGTGGACCTGCCGGACTACGGCGAGCGGCGGCGGGTGCCGGGGCTGCGGCGGGAGGAGCTGGCCCAGCTCGCGGGCGTCAGCGTCGCCTACTACATCCGGCTGGAGCAGGGGCTGTCGCTCAACGCCTCGCCGCAGGTGCTCGACGCGCTGGCCACGGCGCTGCGGCTGGACGACGCGGAGCGGCACCATCTGCACACCCTGTCGGGGGACGCCAGGAAGGGCCGCCGACGGCTCCCCGCCGAGCGGGTCACCCCCGCGGTGCGCCAGCTCGTGGAGTCCTTCGGGGAGTCGCCCGTGGTCGTCGTCGGGCGCCGCTCGGACGTCCTGGCGTGGAACCGCGCCGGGCACGCGCTCTTCGCCGGGCACCTGGACCCGGACAGCCCGGCCCGGGCGGCCACCCGGCCCAACACGGCGCGGCTGGTGTTCCTGGACGCCCATACGCGGGACCTGTACGTGGACTGGCACCGGAAGGCGCGGGACGTCGTCGGCAAGCTGCGGCAGGCGGTCGGCGAGTATCCGGACGACCGCCAGCTGGCCTCCCTCATCGGGGAGTTGTCCATGGGCAGCCCGCACTTCGCCCAGCTGTGGGCCGAACACCGGGTACGGGCCTGGGACATGGCCGAATACCGGATGCGCCACCCCACGGTCGGCGAGCTGGACGTCCTGCAGCACTCGCTCCCCGTGCCGCGCGCGCAGGGCATCCGGGTGGTGGTGACGACGGCGGCACCCGGCTCGGCCGACCAGGCCGCGCTGCGGCTGCTCACCCAGTCCCTCTCACAGTCCGCTTCCCCCACCGCCGAGCACACCGCCCCCTCCCCCCGCTCCTGATCCACACGTAACTCCCCGCGTAACTCCCCCCTGTCTCCGCCCACGCCACGGGCTCATGCACGCATGCCGCTTTCACGCCAACTGGAGGTTTCTCATGCCCGATTCGCCGGTAAAGTCCCTGACCGAGGTCGTCGACACCGTCGCCTACATGGTCGAGGCCGTGGACGGGGAGCGGTGGAACGCGCCGACGCCCTGCTCCGAGTGGAACGTCCGGCAGCTGGTCGACCATCTGATGGCGGGGCAGCACACGTTCGCCGTGGTGATGGGGTCGGAGCCGCCCGTTCCCGCGTCCGACGGGAAGGCGTTCCGTGCCTCGGCGGCGGCGCTGGTGACCGCGTTCGAGGCGCCGGGAGCGCTGGAGCGCACGGTGCAGGCCCCGGTCGGCGAGGTGCCCGGCCTGGTGGCGCTGCGGCTGCAGACCGTCGAGCACCTGGTGCACGGCTGGGACCTGGCCCGGGCGACCGGCCAGAAGGCCCTGTTCGACGAGGCCACGGTCGAACGGGAGACCGAGTTCGCCCGCGGCCTCCTGGAGCAGGTGCCGTCCGGCCCCGGCGCCCCGTTCGCCCCCTCCCGCACCGCCCCCGACGGCGCCCCCGCGATCGACCGGCTGGCCGCCCTGCTCGGCCGCGACGTCTCCCACTGACTCCGACTCCCACTCCACTTCCCCGAGGACCAGAGATGATGAACAAGAAGACCAAGCTTCGGATCGCCCTCGCGGGCGCGGTGCTCGTCGCCGCCGCTGCCACCGGGACGGCGATAGCCGCCAACGGATCGGACTCCGGCTCCGACTCCGCCTCCGGTTCCGGCGCCGGGATCGAGAGCAAGAGCGGCGGCGCGGGGAAGACACCCGGCGTCATCAAGGCCGACGGCGCGAACGTCTTCCCGCACTCGCTCGACTACGACGCGCGGTCCAAGACCTTCTTCGCCGGTTCGCTGAAGCACGGCACGGTCTCCGCCGTGGGTCAGGACGGAAAGGTCCGCACCCACATCAAGGACCCGGAGCTGGTCTCGGCGCAGTCCGTCCTCACCGACCGCAAGCGGGACCGCATCCTGGTCAGCAACGTGGACTACGGCACCGCCGACCGTTCCGACAAGAAGAACCCCTTCCGCGTCGCCGGTGTCGGCAGCTACGACCTGAAGACCGGCAAGCAGGACTGGTGCGTCGACCTGACCGCGGTCTCCCTCGACGGCAAGAAGCACCTGATCTCCGATGTGACGGTGGCCCCGGACGGCACCGCGTACGCCGTGGACGAGCTGACCCCGACGGTCTACCGCATCGACAAGAAGGGCAAGGCCTCGGTCCTCACGCGCAGCGACCTGCTCAAGGGCACGCTGGACATCCCCGACTTCCTCGACAATGTCGGCGCCGCGGCGGTGGAGTGGGTCAAGGGCAACCAGCTGGTCATCGCCATGGCCGACGGCAACCTCGTACGGGTGCCCATCGACGACCCGGAGAAGGCGCAGAAGGTGAAGCTCTCCAAGCCGCTGGCGGCGCCCACGGCCGGGATGGAGCTCAACAAGGACGGCTCGCTCACGGCCGTCAGCAGCGGCCTGCTCTCCGGCAAGCCCGCCAAGATCCAGCACGTGAAGCCGGGCCAGGGCTGGAAGACGGCCACGGTGAAGGTCACCGACCAGGTCAAGGACCCCGTCACCAGCGACGTGACCGCCGGTCCCGCCGGTTCGGCGTACGCGCTCAGCGGCGGCCTGGCCGACCTCCTCGCGGGCAAGCCCAACGACGGCTTCACCCTGTCGCCGGTCAAGACCGGCTGACACCGGACGCCGGACGCCGGACCCGGCATCGACCAGGCTCCCAGGCCCCTCGGGGTCCGGGAGCCTGTTTCGTCCCCGCGCCCCGGCGGGGCGGGGACGGGCGGCGGCCGGGCCTGCCTAGTGTGCGGGGAGGAGCTTCCCGAGCGCCCCGGAGACCCCGTGCCCGACATCCGTCGCAGAAGATCCAGCAGCCGCAACCGCAACCGCAGCACCAGCCGCAACGCCGGCCGCAGCAGCCCCTTCGAAACGTTCGCCCCGCCCCGCGACACCACTCTCGCCCTCGCGGTGGTCTCGGCCACGGCCCTGGTCATCCTGCTCGGGCTGCTGTCCGCGTCCGCGGTGTGGCTGCTGGGGCTGCTGGTGTTCATGCCGGGCACGGCCTCCGCGCTGTGCACCGTACGCCAGACGCGGTTCGTCGCCGCGTGGACCGTGCTCGTCGTCACCGCGACCGTGCTGGTCCGGCATGCCGAGGGCCAGACCTGGCTCGACAGCGTCCTGATGGTGCTGTTCACGCTCGCCCTCGCCGCGGCCTCCGTCTACGCCTGCGGGCGGCGCATCCAGCGCGAGACCGAGATGCTGCGGCTGCGTTCCACGGCGGCGGCCATGCAGCGGCACATCCTGCACCCCCTCCCGCTGCTCACCGACGACGTCCTCGTCAACGGCGTCTACGAGCCCGTGCAGGAGGACCGGCTCATCGGCGGCGACATCTACGACGTGGTCGAGTCCCCCTGGGGCACCCGGGTGCTGATCGGCGACGTCCAGGGCAAGGGCCTGGCGGCGGTCGGCGCCGCGTTCGCCGTCATCGGGGCGCTGCGCGAGGCCGCGTACCGGGAGCCGACCCTGACCGCGCTCGCCGACGCGCTGGACTCCGCCGTCGCGCGGCACAACTCGTACGCCGAGCAGACCGGGGACGACGAGCGGTTCGTCACCGCCCTCCTCCTCAACATCGACGCGCACGACCAGGTCCAGGCCGCCAACTGCGGCCACGTCCTGCCCCAGGTCCTGCACGACGGCGCCCTCACCACGCCCCCGCTGGGCTCCGGCGTGCCGCTCGGCCTCGCCGAACTCGCGACCGAGCCGCTGACCGTGGACTGGTTCCCCTTCCCGCCCGGCGCGACGCTGCTGCTCACCACCGACGGCCTGACCGAGACCCGGTCCCCCGACGGCGCCTTCTACCCCCTCGCCGAACGCCTCGCCGAGAGGGCCGCGCTCTCCCCCACCGACCTGCCCCGCTCGCTCCACGACGACGCCCGCCACTTCGCGGGCCCCGGCAGCCCGCACGACGACGTGGCCATCCTGACGGTCCGCCGCTCCCCCGGCCGCGGGGTGTGAGCGGTCAGCGCGGCGCCTTCGCCCCGCCCGTCGACTCCCAGCCCGCGATGGCCAGCGCCCGGTAGGCCGCGTACGCCTGGCCCGGGTCGCCCTCGTCGACCCACGGCACGGCGCCCACATGGCCGTCGACGACCGCGAGCGCCTCCATCGCCTCGCCGTACCGTTCGGCGCGCACCAGGAACCAGATCAGCAGGTGCAGCACGTGCGGGCGTACCGGGTGGTCCTCGTCGACCTGGTCGACGGCGAACTCGGCGGCCTCGATCGCGTCCCGGATCTCGGCGCTCTGGTAGAGGCCCCGCACGAGGTTGACCTCGGGCAGGTGCGTGTACGCGGCGAAGAGCGGGAGCGCGGCCAGCAGCGTCCCCTCGGCCGCCTTGCCCGCCGCCGCCCGTGCGAAGGCGTCGGCCTTCTCCTTGGAGCCGCTGCCCTTCTCCGACCAGTACGGCAGCGCGGCCAGGTGGGCGCCCATGTGGTGCGGCGCGAGACGGCGCACCGTGGACCACAGGGACTCGAAGTCGGCCTCGCGGTAGCTCAGATGACGGGCGATCATCAGCTCGACGAGGTACGGCGTCGGGTCCTCGGCGGCGAGCTTCGCCGCGTCCTGCGCGACGTTCCGCGCCTCCTCCAGGATGATGCGGAAGTCGCTGGAGGCGGGGTCGGCCAGCGCCTGCCAGACCAGGAACTGCGCGTACACCTGCGCGCCGCCCGCGTCGCCCGGCCGCTGGGAGCGCCACTCGCGCAGCCAGCGCGCGTCCTGCCGCCGGGGGCCCTTGGCGAACGAGACCGCGTCGGAGGGCCCGTCGGCCGCCGCCGCACCTTCCTTGCCGGCCTTGCCCGCCGTCCCCGCCACCTCGTCGGCCTCCCTGGCGCGGGCCAGCTCCATGGCGGCGGCGCCCGCCAGGGACTGCACGCGCTGCCAGCGCAGCTCGTACTCGTCGCCGGTGAACGCGAGCAGCCGCGCGACGGGCTCCCACTCCTGGGTGCGCTGCGTCTCCTCCAGCGCCTCGACCAGCTCCCGGTCGGGCCCCGGCAGCCGCACGTCGAGCTGGTCGGCGGGCACGAAGCCGTACCCCGACGAGGGGTCGGAGAGCTGCGCCGTCCCGTGGGCCGCGTCCCGGCGGAGCTGTCTGCGGCGCATGGCGGGAACGGCCAGCACGCCGATGATGGCGGTGAGGGCGATCAGGAGAAGCAGGGCTTCCATGACGTCGGTACTCCACGGAGCGGTACGGGCAGGGGGCGGGGCACCGCTCGGCCGAGCGCGCCCACCCTCCACCGTACGGCCCACTACCCTCGCCTCATGAGTGAGCAGCGTGAGAACGCAACCGACAGCGACAGCACGGGCAGCGCCCCGGGCGGTTTCGAGACCCTCGCCATCCACGCGGGCCAGACGGCCGATCCCGCGACGGGGGCCGTCGTGCCGCCCATCTACCAGGTGTCCACGTACAAGCAGGACGGCGTCGGCGGCCTGCGCGGCGGCTACGAGTACAGCCGCTCGGCCAACCCGACGCGCACCGCGCTGGAGGAGAACCTCGCGGCGCTGGAGGGCGGCAGGCGCGGGCTCGCCTTCGCCTCGGGGCTGGCGGCGGAGGACTGCCTGCTGCGTACGCTCCTGGTCCCCGGCGACCATGTGGTGATCCCGAACGACGCGTACGGCGGCACGTTCCGCCTCTTCTCCAAGGTCGCCGAGCGGTGGGGCGTGGAGTGGTCGGTGGCCGACACCTCCGACCCCGCGGCCGTCCAGGCCGCGCTGCGCGACCGTACGAAGGCGGTGTGGGTCGAGACGCCCTCGAACCCGCTGCTGGGCATCACCGACATCGCGGCCCTCGCCGGGATCGCGCACGGCGCGGGGGCCCGGCTGGTCGTGGACAACACCTTCGCGAGCCCGTACCTCCAGCAGCCGCTGGCGCTGGGCGCGGACGTCGTCGTGCACTCCACGACGAAGTACATGGGCGGCCACTCCGACGTGGTCGGCGGCGCGCTGGTGGTGAGCGACCCGGCGCTCGGCGACGACCTCGCCTTCCACCAGAACTCGATGGGCGCCGTCGCGGGCCCGTTCGACGCCTGGCTGGTGATGCGCGGCATCAAGACGCTGGCGGTACGGATGGACCGGCACTGCGCGAACGCCTCCCGCGTCGCCCAGCTCCTGGAGGCGCACCCGAAGGTGACCCAGGTCTTCTACCCGGGCCTCCCCTCCCACCAGGGGCACGAGGTCGCGGCGAAGCAGATGCGGGCCTTCGGCGGCATGGTCTCGTTCCGCGTCGCGGGCGGCGAGAAGGCGGCCGTCGCGGTCTGCGACCGGGCCAAGCTGTTCACGCTGGGTGAGTCCCTGGGCGGCGTGGAGTCGCTGATCGAGCACCCGGGCCTGATGACGCACGCCTCGGCGGCGGGCTCGGCCCTGGAGGTCCCGGACGACCTGGTCCGCCTCTCGGTCGGCATCGAGTCCCAGGACGACCTGCTGGCGGACCTGACGCAGGCCTTGGCGTAACGGCGCAGCCCCGTGACCCTGAGACGCCCCTTCGGGGCGTCTCCCGGGGCGTTCTACCAGCCCACCGTCGGTGACGTCTCCGGCGGCGCCGCCGTCCACGGGTCGTACGCGAGTGCCCACACCGCGAGGGCCAGGACGGTGAGCACGAGGACCAACCAGGCGCCGTTGCGCAGCCGACGGCGGCGGCGGGCGATCCGGGTGCCCAGCGTCAGGGCGCGCTCGGCGAGGTCGGGCGGGAGGGGCTCCACCCCGTCCAGCAGGCGGCGCACCTCCCGTTCCTTACGGTCCGGCAGCCTCACGCGTCACGTCACCCCCTCGGCGACCACGGGCCCGGGTCTCTCGCGGGGCGCGCTGAGGACCGTGGCCATGCCGCGTACGCACAGCGCGCGGACGCGCTCGACGGGCAGGCCGAGCCCGGCTGCGGTCTGTTCCTCGGCGACGCCCTCGAAGAGCCGCAGCACCAGCACGAGGCGCTCCTGCGGCGGCAGCGCGCCGAGCAGCCCGCCGCGGTCGCGGCGGTAGCGCCAGGCGGTGTGGGAGAAGCGCGCGGCCAGCTCCTGGCGCGTGTACTCGTACGGATCCTCGCCGCGCAGCCGGTCCCAGTCGGCGCAGGTGCGGGCGAGCGCGCCGACGAGCAGCCGCTCGGCCTCGGGCGTCGAACCGGGCGTCGCGCCCGGCGTCTCGGTGGTGAGGAGGGTGGCGGCATGCAGCAGCCTGCCGCCCGCACCCGCGACGAACGCGTCGAACTCCCGGGCGCGGCGGCGCTCCTGCCGTGCCCGCCGCTCTCGCACTGTGCGCGCCTCCTGCCGCCTATAGGACGGCAGCGACGCTGATCAAATCAAGAGGCGGGAACGTCGTGACCTGGCGGAGTGCCCGCCGGGCCACCGGGGTTGACGCCGAGCAGCGAGGTGTTGAAACGGGTGAGGAGGGTGCAGAACTGCTCCCGCTCCTCCTCGCTCCAGCCGTCGGTGACAAGCTCCATCAGCTCACGGCGCGAGGAGCGCACCTCCTCCAGCCTGGCCTCGCCGCGCGGCGAGAGCTGGAGCACGACGGCACGGCCGTCCTCCGGGTGCGAGGTCCGCTTGACCAGGCCGGACTCGACGAGCGGGGCGACCTGCCGGGTCACGGTCGAGGAGTCGATGCCCATGCCGGCCGCGAGCGCCTTGACGCCCATCGGACCTTCCTGGTCGAGCCTGTTGAGCAGGAGGTAGGCGGCACGGTCCATCGAGTTGCGGGCCTGTCCGACGCCGCCGAGCCGGGTCTGCTCGGCGCGCCGCGCGAAGACGGCGATCTGGTGCTGCATCGCGTCGAAGACGGAGGAGCCGGAGGAGCCGGTGGAGACGGTCCGGTCCTCGGCAGGCACCGCGTGGTCGTCGGTGATGTCTGTCGTCATGTCCGGGTGCGTGGGCATGGCCGGGGTGCTCGCTTCTTTGGTCTGCGGAAGGGTTCCAGCGTTCCGGTACGTGCGGGTACGGGGGTGGTGGGGCACAGAGTACGCGGACCGGCCGCCGGGCGTACCGTCGCTGCACGAACCGGTGACCTGGGAGTGACGATACGGAGTCCTCGCCGGTTCCGGCCGGGCAGGGGCGGCCCCCGTGCTGCGAGACTGGCGACATGGTCACCAGCACAGCCGGAGGCCGCGGGGAGGCACCGCCCACCCTCCCCCGCGTCTCCGTGGACGACGTTCGCATGGCGCGCAAGACCCTTGAGGGGGTCGCCCGTACGACCGCGATGGAGGGGAGCAGGCACCTCACCTCCCTGGTCGGCTCCCCCGTCCATCTCAAGTGCGAGAACCTGCAGCGCACCGGCTCGTTCAAGCTGCGGGGCGCGTACGTGCGCATCGCGGGGCTCCCGCCCGCGGAGCGCGCGCGGGGCGTCGTCGCGGCCAGCGCGGGCAACCACGCGCAGGGCGTCGCGCTCGCGGCCTCGCTGCTGGGGGTGCGCTCCACCGTGTTCATGCCGGTGGGGGCGCCGCTGCCGAAGGTCGCGGCGACCCGGGAGTACGGGGCCACGGTGCGGATGCACGGGCATGTGGTGGACGAGACGCTGGAGGCGGCCCAGGAGTACGCGGCGCGTACGGGCGCCGTCTTCATCCACCCCTTCGACCACCCGGACGTGGTGGCGGGGCAGGGCACGCTGGGCCTGGAGATCCTGGAGCAGTGCCCGGAGGTGCGCACGATCGTCGTGGGGATCGGCGGCGGTGGACTGGCGGCGGGCATCGCGGTGGCCGTGAAGGCGCTGCGGCCCGACGTCCACGTGATCGGCGTGCAGGCCGAGGGCGCCGCGGCGTATCCGCCCTCGCTGGCGGCGGGGCGTCCGGTCGCGCTGGAGTCGGTCGCGACGATGGCGGACGGGATCAAGGTGGGCCGCCCCGGGGACATCCCCTTCGAAATCGTTGGTGATCTCGTGGACGAGGTCCGTACGGTGTCCGAAGACGCCCTCTCCAGCGGGCTGTTGCTCTGCCTGGAGCGGGCCAAGCTCGTGGTGGAACCGGCGGGGGCTTCTCCGGTGGCCGCGCTGCTGGCGTCGCCGGGGAGCTTCGCGGGGCCGGTGGTCGCGGTGCTGTCCGGGGGGAACGTCGATCCACTGGTCCTGCAGCGCACGCTGCGGCACGGCATGGCGGCGGCGGGGCGCTACCTGTCGCTGCGGCTGCGGATCCACGACCGCCCGGGGGCCCTGGCCGCACTCCTCCGGGAATTGTCAGTGGTGGACGCTAACGTCCTGGATGTGAGCCACGTCCGGACCGATCCCCGGCTCGGGCTCGACGAAGCGGAGGTGGAGCTGCATTTGGAGACGAAGGGCCCGGAGCACTGCGTCGACGTCGCCTCGTCGCTCCGCGCCGCGGGTTACACGGTCATGAGCTGACCTGAGCACACCGGTCACTGAACGCGAACTATCGCGTATTGCTTGACGCGATACATCGCGTCACCCCATACTGCTGAGCGCCGGGCCGCACGCCCGTCGCATTCCGTACATGCCGGAACTGTCCGGCGGATCTAGCATTTCCGTAGCACCACTCCACATCTTTCAGGAGTCCACCCATGCCAGGTGCCATTTATGCCGAGGGGCTGGTGAAGACCTTCGGCGAGGTGAGGGCTCTGGACGGCGTCGATCTCGACGTGCCGGAAGGCACCGTCCTCGGCCTGCTCGGGCCGAACGGGGCGGGGAAGACCACCGCCGTGCGCGTCCTCACGACCCTCCTCCAGCCCGACAGCGGCAAGGCGGTGGTCGCCGGGATCGACGTCCTCAAGCACCCGACAGCCGTGCGGCGTTCGATCGGCCTCTCCGGTCAGTTCGCCGCCGTCGACGAGTATCTGACCGGCCGCGAGAACCTGCAGATGGTCGGGCAGCTCTACCAGATGTCCGGGCGCGACGCGAAGAAACGCGCTGTCGAGCTGCTCGACCGGTTCAACCTCGCGGACGCCGCCGACCGTACGGCGAAGACGTACTCGGGCGGCATGCGCCGCAGGCTCGACCTGGCCGCCGCGCTGGTGGTCAGCCCGCCCGTGATGTTCATGGACGAGCCGACGACCGGCCTCGACCCCCGCAACAGGCAGGCCCTGTGGGAGGTCATCGAGGAACTCGTCTCCGGCGGCACGACGTTGCTGCTCACCACGCAGTACCTGGAGGAGGCCGACCGCCTCGCGCACGACATCGCCGTCGTCGACCACGGCAAGGTCATCGCGCGCGGCACCTCCGACCAGCTGAAGGCCCAGACGGGCGGCGAGCGCATCGAGGTCGTCGTCCACGAGCGCGATCACATCCCCACGGCCCGCGGGATCCTGGAGCGGCACGCGCTGCCCGGCGCCGCGGCGGACAGCGTCGCCGTGGAGGACCACACCCGGAAGCTGACCGTCCCCGTCACCGGCGGCGCCAAGCTCCTCGCGGAGGTCATCCGCGAACTGGACACGCAGGGCATCGAGATCGACGACATCGGCCTGCGCAGGCCGACCCTCGACGACGTCTTCATCTCCCTCACGGGCCACGCGGCCGAGGACGAGACGGCGAAGGGCGCCGAGAAGGACGAGACCGAGGAGGCCGCGAAGTGAGTGCCACCACGCAGGCGGCGCCCGCCACGGCGGCGCCCAAGGGCCGAGGGGGCGTCATGCAGTCGGTCCGCGACTCCCTGGTCGTCGCCCGGCGCAATCTGATCCGCATGACCCGGATTCCGGATCGTGTTCGCCCGTATCGGCTAGGTTCCATCTCGGCCTCACGGCTGAGCGGCCGGAAGGAGCTTGCGCTGTGAGTGCCACCACGCAGACGGCGCCCGCCACGACTGCACCTGCTGGCCGAGGCGGCGCCGTCCAATCGGTCCGTGACTCCCTGGTGATGGCCCGACGGAACTTGATTCGCATGGTTCGGATTCCCGAAGTGGTTATTTTCGGGCTTATCCAGCCAATTATGTTCGTAGTGCTGTTCAGCTACGTATTCGGCGGGTCCATCAAGGTCCCTGGCTCCGGAACGGACGCCTCGCAGTACCGAGAGTTCCTGATGGCGGGCATCTTCGCCCAGACCGTCACGTTCGCTACGGCGGGCGCGGGCGCGGGCATCGCCGAGGACATGCACAAGGGCCTCGTAGACCGCTTCCGGTCGCTGCCCATGGCGCGCGGCGCGGTCCTCACCGGGCGTACGCTCGCGGACCTGGTGCAGACCGCGCTCACGCTGGTCGTGCTCGCCGTCGTCGCGCTACTCGTCGGCTGGCGCGCGCATGACGGCCTCCCCAAGGTCCTCGCGGGCTTCGGCCTGCTGCTCCTGCTCGGCTACGCCTTCACCTGGATCGGGGCTCTCATCGGACTCTCGGTCCGCACCCCGGAGGCGGCTACCTCGGGCGGGCTGATCTGGCTGTTCCCGCTGACGTTCATCTCAGTGGCGTTCGTCCCCTCGCAGAACATGCCGACGTTCCTTCAGCACATTGCCGAGTGGAACCCGTTCAGCGCCACAGTCGTAGCCTGCCGGGACCTGTTCGGGAACCTTCCCCCGAACTACCCGGTGCCCGACGCCTGGCCGATGCAGCATCCGGCGCTTGCCTCGGTGCTCTGGTCAGTCGCGATCATCGCGCTGTTCCGCACCCTCGCCGTCCGCAAGTACCGCCAGGCTGCTTGACCCCAGCACGACACGAGAGCGCCCCCTCCCCAAGCGGTGGAGGGGGCGCTCTCGGCTTGACTACCGGTTGGCAGTCTCATCCCGGACGGCGTTCAGGAATGAGGTCCAAGCTGATGCGCCGAAGAGGAGAGCAGGACCCTCCGGGGTCTTCGAGTCGCGTACCGGGACTCCGGACGGGTAGGCGTCGCAGACCTCTATGCAATCGCCGTTGCCGCCCCCGCTGTAGCTGCTCTTGCGCCACGCCGTGAGAGCGGACGCATCGGGGATAACGTGCTCATTTTCCATGTGAGTGGTCCTCTGCAACTGCCCTCATGAGGGCTAGTGAATCTTGCTGCGACAGCGCGTCGCTCATCGCAAGATCGTAGGATGCGCGGCACTCTGTCACTAGCGCCGGATCGTCCATGAGGTTCCCCGTGACGACGCCTTCAACGTAGGCGACGGGTGCAGAGTCGCTGAACGACATCAACGACACCATGCCTTCCATGAGCGAGTGAGCCCCGGCACTGAACGGAAGCACGTGCAGCCTGATTCGGCCGCTCTCTCCCATGTCGGCAATCTTGGTGAGCTGTTCAGGCATCACCAGCCTCCCCCCGACTGGTCGTCGGATGACGGCTTCGTCCAACAGGGTCCAGACTACGGGCGACGTGGGCTCTTCAAGCACCAGTGATCGTTCAGTTCGATTGACTACCTGCTTGTCAACCTCTGACGCGGTGTGGTTGGGCGAGTACGCGCGAAAGACCGTGCGAGCGTATTCCGGCGTCTGCAGCAGTCCAGGGATGAGCATTGCGCCGTACTGCCTCAACTCAGTTGCTTGCCTCTCAAGCTCTGCGGCTTCGTTGAAGTGATCCGCGTACCGGGGTTCGAGGTCCTCCAACCACCGAGAGAACCAGTCGTCCGCCTTAAGCGCCTTGTCTAGTCGCTTCGCATCATCGGGAGTAGGCAGACGGCGCCCGGCCTCGATGTGGCTAATCAAGGTGTGCGAACAGACCACATCGACGCTCAGTTCTGTCTGTGTCAGGCCAGCGGCCACACGCCGACGACGTAGCTCCTCGCCGTACTTCTCGCGTGCGCTCTTGTGTTCGCGCTCTGCCATGCGCCCAACTCCGGTTCTTGATTGCGGCGTTGTCAAGTCCTCCCCCCTAGCAGCGTAGCCAGTGCGTACGCACGCTGTAAGCGGCTCAACACGTACGGAAAGGAATCTGTGTCATGTCATCCCCCGGCCCGTCCGCCAGCAAGCCCCATGAGGTGAGGGAGGCTCGTGAGGAGTTGGCCGCCGCCTTCAAGCTCGCGGGACTGAACTTCCCGGCGATGGATGTTCCTCAGGATCCCCAGAGTGGGTTCGTCGTGCTCGGGGAGATCTCCGCATCCGTCGCCCGAAAGATGGCGGAGGTAGTTCGAGACGGGGCACGGCGGCGATGAAGACACAGGCTCTTGAGGAGCACATCGGTGCCCTCGTCCGCGACGAAGCGACGGGCTTCGTTGGCCACCTGGCAAGCGTGCTCAAAGATCTCATTGACCCCTACGCACCGCGCACTAGCAAGCCGCGCGATGTGGCATTCATCCGCCCGTTCGGGGGTGGTCGGGAACACGAGGCAATGCCTTACTCCGTGTGGCTGGTGGACACCACGCAAGGGACTGGGTGCCCTCACCCGAAGACGGAAGAGAAGGACGGCAAGACCATCTGTTCGGTCTGTCGTGAACAGATCTACCTCTGACCCTCTGACTCCTGCCCTGGGCCAGATCTCCCCGCACATGCCCGGGGCGGGCTAGTACCTCCGCCCGTGCCGATCCGATGGCTCACCGGATCCCCCCAGGCACGCGCGGGGAAGGTGGTCCGGCTCCCCCTGCCGGGGTTCGCAAGGGGTGGGGGAGTCGGGCCACGGACTACCGAGGCTCCCGCCTTGATCAGTGGGTCGGCGTCATGGACAGGTCGGGCGCTGATCGGGGCGGGTTGCCCGCACGGCCGTGTTCGTGACGGTCTGCGGCCGTGCGGGTCTGCAAGGCACACAACCGTGAAGGAGAGTGCAGCAGTGAACGCAACGCTGGAGCGTCCCGCCCCTGAGAGGGTGGCGGAGCGCGCACAGGAAATGCTGACGACGCTGGAAGCGGACCCGGAGTTCGGGCGGCTGGCGGAGTCCTGCAAGTCCTACGACGAAGCATGGACCGACTTCACCGGGTACGCGCTGCTCGACGGGTACGACGTCCGCAAGGACACGGACCCGCTGTTCCCCGAGGCCATCCGCGTTATGGCCATCAAGTCAGCCGTCTACGAGATGACGGACGGCAACGAGGACGCGGCCGAGGTCGCCGTCCCGGTTCCGGTGGACGTGATGATCCACGCGCTCGCCGCGCAGTTCACCGTTCTCAGCCGGATTCAGGAACGCACCGGAATCAAGTTCGTCCATGCCACGGACCGTGAGGCCATCGGGGCATGGGAGCCAGGCGACTACACCCACCAGGTGTACCGCGCGGCCTGGGGCCCGGTGAACGAACGCTACTGGCTCGACAAGACCGAGACGGAGCGCCGGACGGCCATCGTGACCCGTAAGTACGAGGGGATCGGGGTCTTCGAGGCCGGTAGGCGCATCGCTCCGGGCTTCGCCACGACTGCCGCGTAGACAGGAGGATCGATCATGCGCGTGTCGATGCGCCGGACTAAGGCAACGGCGCGGGCGGTACCCCTTGACCCCGGGCCGTTTCTAGCCGTCTCGATCGTGGCAAGTTGCATCGCCCTGGTGATGTACGCCGTGTACGTCGGCTAGGCCCCGTGCTCCCGCCGGTTCACCCCCCATGGCTCCCCCGCTATGAGATCCGGCGGGACTCACCCGCCCGTGTGCCCTCAGCTCGTAGGGCGCACGGGCGGGTGCTTGTCCCCCTAGCCTTTCGCCATGGATGACGCGTTCGTCAGGAACGATGATCATTGGGCGTGCGGCATCTGCCCGTCGCGCCGTCTCCCCGTGGGTGAGTTCGACGTGGCGGAGCGCCCGAGCCGGGATTTCCCGTTCAGCTCGCAGGACGGGCACCGGTACACCGCTGACGGTGTGCCCGTCTGCGTCCATCCGCACAAGGTGGGGCTACCCGCTGCCCGCTACAAGTCGGATGGGGTCCCGCTCGTTGATGAATTGCGACTCCCTGACGACGTAGCGCAGTTGGAGGACCGTCTTCGGGAGTTGGTCCACACGTGCGCACCCGGCGTCCTTGAACCTCTCATCGAGCAAGCTGTCCGGGAGATCGGACAACGCTTCCCCGAAGTGGATACCACCGCGATGCTCCGCCGGGCATTCGTGACCTGACTGGAGAGGCTGCTCACTCACTCTCGTCGGGCACGTCCTGGTGCTCGTCCTCGTTCGAGTGTCGATTCCTGCTCTGGAGATCGGATGTTCCCTCACGGGGCAGGCTGATGCAGCGGGGGCGGCTCGGTGGTCTGCTCCGACCCTCGGCCCGGGTCGCTCCCCTCGCGTTCGTTGGCTGGTTTTACAGGCTTGCCGGGGCGGACGGGAGGGAATCCGAGTAGTCGCTCGGGACGCTGGCGGCGCCCTAGACCCCGGCTCCGTCAGTCGTCTCGTGCGGTGGCTGGTGCGCCTGATGGGCACGTCCTGGTGCTCGTCGCCGGTTGGCGACAGGTAGCCGCCTCGCCCGTGATGTCCGAATTCGCGAGTCTCGCCGGCCTGACCTTCCTCCCTTTATGTCCGTTTCGCAGGCCCGTTGCCGACGTGGCCGCATGCTGGAGTCGTCTCTTCGTCCCGCCACTCATCCGGATAAGTGGTTGACCGGCTACATGGGTGAGTTGGAAGCTGTGCGGGTCCAGGCGGACGGCTCTCCTCGCGGGGGTGCTGTCGGCCTTCCTTCGAACTGATGAGGTGTCAGTTTTGAACGCACGTACAGGAATTCGGGCTGCGGTCGTCGCGGGTGTCGCGGTGCTGGGTCTGGGGATGGCGGGGGCGGCTACGGCCTCGGCGGCGTCGGCCTCGGCTCCGGCGAACGACGGCTATTCGTGGTCCTCGTCGGATCTGGCGGACGTGACGGTGGACGGCCTCCGGGTGAGGACCGGTCCGGGCACCGCGAACGGTGCAACGGGGCTCGTGTACCAGGGGGACCAGGTTCAGGTTCTCGACTGGACGAACGACCGCACGGGCCAGCGGTGGAATCAGGTGATGCTCACCCGGGACTCACGGGGCGGCCTGCCGGGCGGCTACGTGGGCTGGGTGACCGACTCCTACCTGTACCGGTCGTGACGGCCGGGAGTGATCCGAGAGGGCGCCGGGTCGGCTGGCGCCTGTGTCTGAATCTGAGGAGAAGCAATGAAGGTCAATGGTGCTGGACGGACGCGGGCGCGTCGGCTCGGCGGTGTGGCGGTGTGTGCGTCGGCGGCTGCGGTCGGCATGGTCGCGATCCCGTCGCAGGCGTCCGCGATGGAGGCCCCTTTGCCTCCGGGCATCCCTGGGGTGCTGCTTCCGGCTCCCTACACATCGACGGTGCTGGATGACGGCCTGCGGGTCCGCAACGGGCCCGGTCGCGATCACGACGCCCGGGGTCAGCTTTACGAGATGGATCGGGTCAAGATCTCCCACTGTCGGGGTGACTGGGCCCGGGTGAAGCTGTTGGGTACGAGCGCTGGCGGGCTGCACGACGGCACGCGGGGATGGGTGGCGGCCAAGTACGTGCTGCCGGGCCCGGTTCCCGAGGTGACGCTGACGCTGCCTCCGGGCTGCTCGGACGCCCGCTGATCTCCCGCCCCTTGGGAGACCGTTGAAAGATCCTTGCGCCCCCTCCCGTTCTGCGGGAGGGGGTTGCTTGATTCCTTGACTGCTACTGAGCAGTCAGGTGTAGTTGTGCGCGTGAAGTAGCACTGCGTGAACGTTTGGTGACCGATTTTGCGGTGCATGCGGGGGATTACTGCGTTCGCTGGCCTGGCACGACGACGGGGGTCGGCACGCCTGTGCCCACAACTCGGTCCGAGCAATGGGAGGTTGGATATCTGATGTCGTCGCGCGGGCTGTCCGGGGGCCCCGATCCGGAAGACGCGATGTGGGTGCGGGATCTCGACTACGTGGGCGCCTGGGAGATCGCCAGGGAGGCAGCAGACCAGCTCAACGGCGTCTCCGGCGGCGCCGTGGCAACTCCCCACGCGGGGCCGCGCGGTGAGGCCGTGGTGTGGCTACGGCCCGAGGCTGCGCGCCGGATCGCGTCCACTCTGGAGAGCATGGCGGCTCTGAGGGACTGCCCGATTCTGCGAGCTGGCGCCGCTCCGGCTGCGCGTGAGGACGGGGCGGGGGAGGCAGCGTGAGGCGGCCGTTCCGGGGCGGCGAATCGTGGACGACGCGCAAGGGCTCGGCGGTGTGGGTCGAGAGCGACCAGCGCGGAGAGGTGATCATGTGCGAGGGGTGCCCCCGCCCCATCCCGATCACCGGAGCGGGCCCGCCCCGGTTCGCTGCTGAAGATCACGCCCGGCGCTGCCCCGACTGACCACCGGCGGCTCCTCGACGCGAAGCGCCCCGCCCTCCCCCTGCGGAGAGCGGGGCGCTTCGCCGTTCTCGACTCACCCGCCGCTGCCCGGCGAGCCGTTGTCGTCCGGCGGCGCGAACACGCCCCCGCCGGGTCCGCCGCCGTTCTCGTCGCCCGATGGCGCGAGCGAGCCGCTGCCGGGTCCGCTGCCGTTCTCGTCGTTGACGGTGACGGTGGACTCCGGGGAGCCGTCCCCGTCGCTGGCTGCGGCTGTGCTGGCGGTGAGTCCGATGCCTCCGCCTGCGATGACGGCCACGGCAACGGCCGCTGCTAGTCGTCTGGTGCGCATGCATTCCCCCTTGCCGTCCGGGTTCAAGGGGCCATGGTCGCTCGCATGGGGGCGTGTGCGGGAGGACCTTCGGGCACGCCCGAAACACCTTGCTCGTCTCCTTCCGGGGCCTTCTAGTTCGCCGCCCTAGATCACGCCTGACGCCTTCGACGCCAGCCGACCACGGCGCTTGCCATGTCCGGATCGGGAGTGTGTGGCGGACGCGGCGACGTGCCGCATCTTGAGATACGGGCGTGGTGTCCTCACGCGCGCACGGTGATCAGCCGAGACGATGCCCGCATTCGCGCGTGAGGTCGCCTCGCTGGGCGGGGTCCAGGGGCGCGCTATAGCGCCCCTGGTACCACCGGCCCGAACTGGAGTCCCTGACCGGCGGGAGAGCGCGCGGCATGGGTGCTGACGGCGTCTCAGGCCCGTTCCGGGAGCGGGCACGGGATGCCGGGCGCGGTGCTGGAGCGGCACGGCTGGCGGGCGAATCCGCGGGACGGGTGCGCGCACGGGAAAGCCCCCGCTTGAGCGGGGGCTTCAAGCTGCTCAAGGGCGGGGAGCTGGCTTCGCGGGCGGCCTGCCGACCGGGCAGGACCGGCCGTCAGGCCGCAGCCTGCCCGGGGCGGCAAAGGCCGCCCCGGCGGCGCCGCAGGCGCCGCCCTAGAGCAAGTGAAGAAGAGTTACACCGATTGGCGCGGGCGGCTGGCACGGGTCGGCCAGACCGGGAACACGAGCCGGTGCGCGACCGCCGGGGCGCGCAGTTCCTCGCACAGCAGCGGCCTCTCGTCGGTGCCGTGCGTGACCCGGTAGGCGAGCATGAGAGGGGAGCCGTCCGGCAGCGAGAGGGCCGCGCGCTCGTCCGGATACGGCAAGCGGGCGGTCACGTGATCGGTCCAGGAAAGGGACTCGCCAGCGTCGCTCAGCCGCCCGTAGATCACCTCGACGGGGGCGTCCGGCTCCGTGCCGAGGTCGGGCGCGAGGGCGGCGGTCGACAGCGGGATGAGCATCCGGTGCGCGGCGCGGGCGCCGGTCTCCGGGGCGTAGAGCTGGCGGTCAACGCTGAACGCGTCCTGGTCCTGCATGTCCATGAGATGGGCGGGGAGGCCGTCGAACGTCGTTCGGGTCACGCAGGGCTCTCCGGCCTCGCTCATGCCCTCATGGAGCTTCCACTTCTTGCCGCTGCGGCTGATCGCCCGATTGATCTCGTGCGCCGGTCCTGGCTCGCCGCGCACGATGCTGCCTTTGCCCTGGCGCACGTCGATAAGCCCCATGCCGCGCAGTTCGGCGATGGCGGCGCGGACCGTGTGCTTGCCGACGCCGTACCGCTTGCTCATCTCCGCCTCGGACGGCAGCAGATCCCCCGGCGCGTACTTGCCTGCCTTGATCTCGTCGGCCACGCGTCGCGCCAACTGCATGTAGCGCGGCGTAGGGGTCTCAAGCGGCTCGGTGTGGGTGGGGGTCTCGGGCACGTCTCCTCCTCGGCAGAGATCACTCGGGGCGGTGCGGTGGTCAACCACTCATCAGGATGAGTGGATCTGGACCATATCCGGTCCATCCCCAGCGTCCCACCCGACCAGTCATCCGGATAACCGGTTGACCGGTTCCTGTCGCCCTGGACTAGTCTCCTTGTCACTCATCCGGATAAGTGGATGACCGAGAAGAGAGGCGAGATATGCAGAACAAACCGATCGACGCTGCCCGGCTCGGCGTCATCCGGTGCACCGTGGCGCCGGAACCGCGCACGACCCCGGATGGCCAGATCCGTACGGACCGCGAGGGCAACACTCAGTTCGTCACGGGGCTCGTGATCCGCGAGGAAGGGCGGCGGCGCACGCACGGCATCGACGTAGTGACGATCGTCGAGCCGCGCGGCATCGCAGAGGGCGCCGAGGTCACCGTGACGGGTCTGACGGCTATCGACTGGTCGCAAGAGGGGCGGTCGGGCACGGCCTGGCGGGCGGAGACGATCGCCCCGGCCGGTCCGGCTCCGTCGCCCGCTGCGGGCTCGGCCCCGGCATCGGCTCCGGCTCCGGGGCGCAAGGGGGGTGAGTCCTGATGGAGGAGACCCCCGGGCTCTGGCGGCTCTCGGACGCTCAGGCTGACGGCTGCGCCTGCGTGGTGTGCGGCGTCGATTTCCTGCGGGTGGAGATCCTGCACAAGGAGGTCGGCGTCACGGAGCGCGGCCCCGTGTATGCCTGCCGGGGCACATGCAAGGACTACGTGGACGAAGCGCTCAAGCAGCTTGCGGAGGGCGGCACGACCCCGGCCCCTGACGGCCAGCGGGAGGACGGGGACGACGGCGACGCGATCGGCGCCCGCGCCGTGATCCTCGGCGGAGACAACGAGTTCTGGAAGCTGCTCCGTGATCTTCGCGCGATGGCCGGAACCGAGGCGCTGCTGACCGTCACGGAGGACGTGCCGACCATCAAATACCTCCTTCGGCTGACGGCCCGTCACGCCAGCGATGCCGCCGACCGCGCGCGTCAGGTGCTGGCCGTGACCGGCGACGCGGACGGGGAAGGCGGGGAGGACCGGGACGTGGGCGGGGGTGAGGAGTGATGCCCGCCTCCCTCGTGGTCTGGATCCTTACGGCGCTGATCATCGTCGCCGTGCTGACTCAGCGCTGGTGGGAACCGAAGCTGGCCGCGCGCGGGGTCAACGTCCATGCCTACCCCTGGCGTTGGTGGCTGACCGGGTACCCCCGGGTCGCGCTGCGCATGTGGTGGACGTGGCGGCGGGTGTGCCATCTCAACGGGCTGTCCGTGTCCTTCTCGCCGACTCAGCGCGTGGTGGGGCGGAACCTCGTGGTCCAGGGCACGGCGCTGCGGCCCAAGACCCCGGTCATGGGCGTGCCGGTGCCGACGCGTACGGGGCTGCGGGTCCGCGTCCGGCTCCACCCGGGCCAGACCCCGGCGCCCTACCTGGCGGCGGCGCACGCGATGGAACACGCCTGGGAGGTGCACACCGTCCGGGTCTCCTCGCCGGTGCGCGGAGAGGTCCTGATCTCCGTCATCCCTATGGATCCCCTCGGCCGTGACGGGCTGCCCCCGGCCGAGGGGCCCGGGACGCTGGCCGTGCTCGTCGGCCGCGTCGAAGATGACGCGCCGTGGGTCCTCGACCTGCGGCACACCCCGCACTGGCTGGTGACCGGGGCCACGCAGTCCGGGAAGAGCACGCTCCTCTCAGCGCTGGTGCACGGGCTGGCTCGGCGGCGGGTGGCCCTGGTCGGCATCGACTGCAAAGGCGGGGTCGAGCTCGGGCTGTACGCGCCGCGCCTGTCGGCCCTGGCCACCGACCGTGCCGAAGCGATCCGCGTGCTGGGCTCCCTGGTCGAGCTGGTGCGCGACCGCATGCGGCTGTGCCGCGCGGCCAGCGTGCGCACGGTGTGGGATCTGCGGGTGGAAGACCAGCCCGTGCCCGTGGTCGTCCTGGTGGACGAACTTGCAGAGCTGTACCTCACGGACGGCACCAAACAGGACCGGGAGGACGCGGAGCTGTGCGGCACGCTGCTGCTCCGCCTCGCCCAGCTCGGCGCCGCGCTCGGAGTGCATCTCGTGCTCGCCGGTCAGCGGGTCGGCTCGGACCTCGGGCCCAAAGTCACCGCGCTCCGCTCCCAGTTGGGCGGAAGGGTCGCGCACCGGTCCCACGATTCCGCCTCGGCGGAAATGACGCTCGGGGACGTGAGCCCTGACGCGGTGGTCGTCGCGCAGTCCATCTCCGAACACGAAAAGGGGGTGGCGGTGGTCACGACTACCGGCGGCCAGTGGATGCGCGCCCGGTCCAATCCGATTCCCGCAAAAGATGCGGCGCAGGAAGCCGAACGTAATTCGAGCCTCACGCCGCCGCTCCCGGGAATCGAACGCAAAACCTACGTGATGACAGGAGGTGAAAACGAATGAATCAATCGAGCGTCTGGGTCGTGGACACGTTCCTATGGCTCTTCGCATTCATGGTCGCGCGCAGCCGTGAAGTCAAGACATGGCAAGTGATCCTCATTGCCCTAGCCGGATTCCTGCTCGGCATGACGCCGTTCGGCTACCCCGTCATGGCGTTCGTGAAAACAGCTTTCGTCGCATTCGGACTCTGAAAATCCCCGGCATCAGCCGGCCTGTACCTCAAATTTTGAATTCCCAATTCGTGCCCGCGGGGCCATCCCAAAAGCATTCTCGTCGCATTCTCGCACTCGAATCCACTGGAGACATTCCATGAACGAAACCAACCGGACCGTAATCCCCAGAGAAAGGGGGCCACCAGTGAACGAGAAGGCGGCGCGGCGCTCGGCCCTTGAAACGGCTGAGCGCCTGCGCTCCCTCTCCCTCACGGAAAGGGACATCCTCCGGGTCATACAGGACCCCTCATTCCCGCGCTGGCGGGAACAGATCACAGCAATAGGAGGATGCGAACACCCCGTCTACCTCGCGGGCCACACCACCGTCCGCGACTCCGCTACCGGCGCCATCCTCCGGCACTACGACACCTTCGACGAACCCGGCGGGCGCCTCCCGGTGCGGTGCAAGAACCGCAGGGCCTCCCGCTGCGCCCCCTGCTCCCGCCTCCACTCCGGCGACACGTACCAGCTCATCCGCTCCGGCCTGACCGGCGGCAAGGGCGTACGGCCGGAAGTCGAGCGGCACCCCCGGCTCTTCGTCACCCTCACCGCGCCGTCCTTCGGCGCCGTTCACCGCAGCATCCCCGATACCCCGTGCCGACCCCGGCGTGACGGCGGGCGGTGCGAGCACGGGCGTCCGGTCGGCTGCGGCCAGCGTCACGCCCTCACTGACCCGTTCGTGGGCACCCCTCTCTGCTCCGCCTGCTACGACTACACCGCACACGTGTTGTGGCACGCGAATGCCGGGCGGCTGTGGAACCGCTTCTGTGACGCGGTACGGCGGGCGCTGGCCACGCAAGCGGGCATCGCTCAGTCACACCTGCGCCGTCATGCGCGCCTCTCCTTCGCCAAGGTTGCGGAGTACCAGCGGCGGGGCGCCGTCCACTTCCATGCCGTCGTCCGCCTGGACGGCCCTGACGGGCCCCAGACGCCCCCGCCCGGCTGGGGCACGCCCGAGCTGCTGACGGCCGCCGTACGGGCCGCTGCGGCCTCCGTGAGCGTCACCGCCACCTACTCACCCGCCACCGGCGAACACGTCATCCGCTGGGGCAAGGAACTCGACGTCCACCCCATCCGGCCGGATTCGCTCACCGGCGAGACGATTACAGATGACGCCGTTGCCGCGTACGTCGCCAAATACATATCCAAGTCCATAGCCGATTCAGCGGGCGGAATCGACTACCGAATAACCTCATACGCCAGCATCCAACTCGCCCCGGTCAACCGCCACATACGAACCCTCATGGCCTCCTGCTGGCGCCTCGGCGGACTCCCCGAACTCGCCCCCCTCCACCTGCGGGCATGGACTCACACCCTCGGGTACCGAGGACACGCACTCACCAAATCCCGCTGCTACTCCACCACATACGGCGCACTCCGCGCCGCACGCGCGGAACACTCCGGGGGCACTCCTGCCGACAAGGCATTCCCTGTCGCGACGATTGAATCAGCCTGGCGCTACGTCGGATCCGGGTACACCCTCGGGGAGGCAGAAATATCCGCCGCGATTCTCGCAGACACAGAACTCTCTCGCGAGGCGCGCCGGGACGCGATTGCCATGGAACTTGGGCGGGATTCATGAAGAACGCGCCCAGAAATTCCCTAAGGCCGGGATGCGTCGCTTCTCGATGGCAGGCGACAGAGTGGGATGAATACCAGATTCAGAAACTAGCAGAAATACTCTTCGGTCGATTCGCCAAGGAAAGTGAAGGCGATTCAGCAGATCGCCTGACAGGCGACGGGGATCCCAATACCCTGTGACCAGTACATGTAGGTCCCCGGGGGCGGGCACCCCCGGGGACCGGGCCGATCACAAGGATTGACCCGCCAGTCGTAGGAGGACTGACATGGGCAAGAGTACCGTCATGCGCGGGCGCAAGGCAGCACGCGGCGTGGTTCGGGTAGCGATCTACCTTCGGGTCTCGACAGCGAGGCAGGTGGACGGCTACGGACTGGACACGCAGGAGCAACAGTGCCGGGCGTGGCTGGACTTCAAAATCGGACGCGGGCGATACAAAATCTTCAAGGTATTCGTTGACGGCGGCGAATCAGGAAAGAAGGACTCACGCCCCGATCTCGACTCAATGACGAAGGCGATAGAAGACGGCCTAATCGACCTTGTGGTTTTCGGTAAGCTCGACCGCATCGGTCGCACCATGGAGGATATTCACCTCTGGGTGTTCAACGCGACCAAGCATCACAAAATCCGTGTTGCGACGGCAGATGGCCGACTCGACAGCGACGATGAACTTTTCGGAATCATGCTCAGCCTGCTTTCATACATGGCAGAGCTGGAGCACACGCTCATTCTTGAGCGAACCAGCGGCGGACGCTATCAGAAAATCACCGCTGGCGGCTGGCCCTTGGGGCAACCGCCGTTCGGCGTCACCCTCAGCGGGAAGGGCAGAAATGCTGTACCGGTTCTCTGCGAAGATGAAATTCGCGTCTTCGAGGTCGCGACTAACCTGCTCGTGGACCTCGGGTATTCACGGGATGAATCCGCAGAATATTTGAACAATCTGGGGTTCCGCACACGCAATGGCCTCCCCTGGACTGGCGCTAACCTCGCGAAGCGTCTCGACTCGACCGCTCTCGACGGGTATGTAGAATTCCGCATTGAGCGGACCAGCGGCGACGACGAAGATCAGGTATTCGAGGTATTCCGGATCGATGTTCCTCGCCCGATCAGCGATCCACAGCGTGTGGAAGCTCTCCGCAGGGCACTCAAGCGGAAGTCTTTCCAGAAGCAGAATCGCGCCTACTACCTACTGTCGGGGCGGTTCCACTCCGTGTGCGGCGGCTATTACACCGGCGGCAAATCCTCAAGTTCGCCTATTGCTTACTACCGATGCATGGGTAAGCGCCTAGGGCTCGATTGCTCATGTTCTGAACTCCCGGCACCGGACGTCGAAAAGGCCGTCTGGGCAGAAATTCAGAAACTCCTCTCCGACGTCGAAAAATTCCGCGCCTTGGCCGCAAAGTGGCTAGGCGCCATTCCGACACGCGCCGAGACGTACAGGCGGCGCCTGGCAGAGCTTGACGCGGAGATTGAGAAAAAGAGGGCCAGCCGTAAGGGTCAACTCCTCGAAAAGCTCTCCAGCCTCCTAGAGGACGAGATGGGCGAAGGTGCCGGGGATGCCATCGACACGGAAACAGTGCAGGAGGTGAAGAAAGCTCTACAAGCCAAGGAGGACGAACTCACAGTTGAACGTGAGCGGGTAGCGCGCTGGCTACGGGAGGCCGAGGAACAGCAGCAGCGGGCAGACGAGATCATCGCCCAAGTGGAAGCGCAGGCGACGAAGATTGAGTCCTTCTCCATCGTGCAACGTCGTGACCTGCTCGAACTGTTGGACGTTCGCGTCCACGTGACGGGCAAGGGGAGCCCTCGACGTAAGGGCATCGCTGACCCGCTGGCGGAGTGGCACAGGGAGACGAACACCCCGGTCCCTCTGCCCGTGACAGATGAGCAATGGGAAGCGATCGACGCACTTCTACCGACCTCACGCCAGCAAGGAGCCTCCAACCGAGACATGTTCGATGCCATCACGTGGAAGCTCCGCACCGCCGCACGGTGGACAGAGGTGGAGGTCTCAGGGAACTCGTGGCACGCGGTTAGGCGGCGGGCGGAAGCCTGGCGCACCTCTGGAGCCTGGCAAGCGGCCATAGAGGCCCTGGCGGTCTCTGACGGGGCCCCTGTGCCGCCCCTCATGATCCTGCCGCCTATGGAAGTCACAGGGAGCGTGGACCCGCAGTTCGCGGCGCTGGAGCTGGAGGACGCGGAGGCGCAGGGCGACGGGCGAAACCAAAACCATACTCACGCACAGGCTTCCCCGAAATCGTCCTTTTCGGGCTCATCCAGCCCGTGATGTTCGTGATCCTCTTCACCTACGTCTTCGGCGGCTCCATCCAGGTCGGCGGCTCGCTCTCCTCGCAGGACTACCGCGAGTTCCTGATGGCGGGCATCTTCGCCCAGACCGTCACCTTCGCGACCGCCGGTGCGGGCGCGGGCATCGCCGAGGACATGCACAAGGGCCTCGTGGACCGCTTCCGGTCGCTGCCCATGGCGCGCGGCGCGGTCCTCACGGGGCGTACGCTCGCGGACCTGGTGCAGACCGCGCTCACCCTCGTGGTGCTGGCGGGCGTGGCCCTGCTCATCGGCTGGCGCACCAGTGAGAACGCGGGCAAGATCCTCGCGGGCTTCGGCCTGCTGCTCCTCCTCGGGTACGCGTTCTCGTGGATCGGCGCCCTCATCGGGCTCTCCGTCCGCACCCCGGAGGCGGCCACCTCGGGCGGGCTGATCTGGCTGTTCCCGCTGACGTTCATCTCGAACGCCTTCGTCGACTCCAACAACCTGCCGACGTTCTTCCGGCACATCGCCGAGTGGAACCCGTTCAGCACCACCGTCCAGGCCTGCCGCGAGCTGTTCGGCAATCTGCCGCCCGGCTTCGAGGCCCCGGACGCCTGGCCCATGCAGCACCCGGTCCTGGCCTCGGTGATCTGGTCGGTCGTGATCCTGCTGGGCTTCCGTACGCTCGCGGTCCGCAAGTACCGCCGGGCGGCGGGCTGACCGTTACGACGTGAGAGGGGGCGGGCCCGCGGGCCCGCCCCCTCTTCCCATGCCGTCCTCAGCGCAGGTTCAGCGCCCCGGTGACGGTGCCGAACAGGTCGGTCTGGTTGGTGACGCCGAGCACGCGGTCGGAGTTCGGACCCTGGGCCGCGATGCGGACCTGGGTGCCGGTGTGCTCCTGGGCCTTGGCCGGGTCGTTGTTGGAGTAGCTGACCTTCAGCTGCTGGCCCTCGTCGGTGACGAGCGTCGAGGAGAGGCCCGCGGGCTTCGCGTCGACGGGCACGATCTGGCTGGCGTGGCCGTGGTCGGCGGTGGTCACCACGAGGGTGTCCGGGTGCTTCTTGGCGTAGTCCCGGGCGACCTTCACCGCGCGGTCGAAGGCGGCCGTCTCGCCGATCTGGCCGCAGGGGTCGGCCGCGTGGTCCTGCTTGTCGATCGAGGCGCCCTCGACCTGGAGGAAGAAGCCCTTGCCGTGCTTCTTCCCGTGCTTCTTCGTCTTCTGCTCGGCCTTCTGCTTGGCCTCCAGCAGCTCGATGGCCTTGCTGGTCTGGTTCTCCAGCGAGGGCGTGCCCTTCGGGCGCTCGGGGTTGGAGGTGGTGCAGCGCTGCGGGTCGGTGCCGCCCTTCGCGGCCTTCTTGCCGGTCCACTCGACGGGCACGTTCTCCGGCGCGAACAGGCCGAGCAGCGGCGTGCCCGGCTTCGCCTTCGCGAGCCCCTTCTCGTCGGTCACCAGCCCGTACCCGGCCTTCTTCGCCTGGTCGAGGACGGTGCCGCCCTTGTGCGGGCCCTCGCCGATCTTCTGGTCGAAGCGGCCCTTGCCGCCGCCCATCAGCACGTCGGCGCCCGTGGTGACGGTCTGCTCGGCGATCGAGCCCTTGCCGCCCTTGCCCAGCGTGTCGTCCGGGCAGGTCTTCATGTCCTCGGGGCCCTGGCAGTCGCGGTCCGTCACATGCGCGTCCTGCACGGCGGGGGTGGCGTCGGTCAGCTCGGCCGTGGTGACGTTCCCGGTGGCCAGGCCCTTCTTCTTGGCCAGCTCCAGCATCGTCGGCACCGGCTTGTCGGTGTGGGTCTTGGAGATCCGGCCGTTCACCGTCTTGTGCCCGGTGGCCCAGCCGGTGCCGCTGGCCGCGGAGTCCGTGACGTAGTCGGGCTTGCCCTTCTCGTCCACGGAGTACGTGGTGTAGGCGCCGGTCTTCGGGAAGCGGTCCATGTTCAGACGGCCGTTCGCGCCGACCGTGTAGTCACGGGCGAGGGTGATCTCGGAGTCGCCCATGCCGTCGCCGATGAGCAGGATCACGTTCTTCGCCTTGGTCCCGTGGGCCGCGGCCGGTGCCGCGGGGCTCTCGGGGGTCGCGTAGGCGAAGCTCGGGACGGCGATGCCGACGGCCAGCACGGCGGCGGTGCCCCAGGCCAGACGGCTTCTCGTGAGACGACGAACGGGCATGTGTCTTCCTCCGGTGACGGGGTGGCGTAACGGAGGCAAGACCAACAGGCTGCCCTATACAACCAATGCCCTATGCATGGACATAGGGTGAACGGGCTCCCATGCCTCCCCATGCGAAACGACCGGCCCCCCGAAGGGGAACCGGTCGTTCCGGATGAAAAGGGGAGGCTTCTCAGCCCTCTCAGTCCTGGTACGGCTTGGCCTTCAGGATCTTGACCGAGGCCATCTTGCCGTTGGGCAGCTCGTACTCGGCGTTCTGGCCGACCTTCTTGCCGTTCACACCGGTGCCCAGCGGTGACTGCGGCGAGTACGTCTCGATGTCCGTGCTGGCGTACTCACGGGAGGCGAGGAGGAACGTGATGGTGTCGTCCTCGTCGCCGTCGAAGGCGATCGTGACCACCATGCCCGGTTCCACCACCCCGTCGTCCGCCGGAGCCTCGCCCACCTTGGCGTTCTCCAGGAGCTGCTGGAGCTGGCGGATCCGCAGCTCCTGCTTGCCCTGCTCCTCCTTGGCCGCGTGGTACCCGCCGTTCTCGCGGAGGTCGCCCTCTTCGCGAGCCGCCTCGATCTTCTTAGAGATCTCGCTGCGTGCAGGACCCGACAGGTGCTCCAGCTCGGCCTTGAGCTGGGTATACGCCTCCTGGGTCAGCCAGGTGACGTTGTCGCTGGTCTGGGTCACAGGTGCTCCTCGTCGGTACTGGGGATATAAAGCAACGCCCTACCAGGAGGCTGCGCCTTCTCAGGTGGGCGAAACCACGAGCTTAACAATTCCGGCGGAAAAGGGAAGAAGGCCAGGGCTCCGTTCCTGGTCAGAAGCCTGGTCAGAAGCCTGGTCAGAAGCCCGGTCAGAAGCCCCTCGCCGGAGAGACCACGCCCAGCGGAGCCTGCCCCTCCGCCACCCGGCGCACGTTCTCCTCGACCCGCGCGGCGAGACCCCGCCAGTAGGAGGGGCGCGGATTGGCGGAGTGCGGCGTGATCAGCACCCGGTCCAGCTCCCACAGCGGATGCTCCGCGGGCAGCGGCTCGGGGTCGGTCACGTCGAGCGCCGCCCCGCCGATCACGCCGTTC
The DNA here is from genome assembly GCF_043202595.1 of Streptomyces sp. NPDC048172. NCBI lineage: Bacteria > Bacillati > Actinomycetota > Actinomycetes > Kitasatosporales > Streptomycetaceae > Streptomyces > Streptomyces sp. NPDC048172. Next base: position 539,277 of record NZ_JBIDAT010000001.1, on the reverse strand, counting down.
TTCACGGCCTCGGCCAGGTCGTCCGTGACGACGAGGCTGCCGCGCGCGACGTTCACCAGCCAGGCGTCCTCCCGCATCAGCGCGAACTCGTCCGCGCCGAACATCCCGCGCGTCTGAGGCGTCGCGGGCGCCGCGACGACCACGTGGTCCGCCTCCGCCAGCACCTCGCGGTACGCGGCGCGCGGCACCGTCCGTTCGGCGCCCGCGACCGGGCCGCTGTCCGAGACCGCCAGCACCCGGCAGCCGAACGGCTCCAGCAGCCGTATCAGCGCCCGCCCGATGCCGCCGCAGCCGACGACGGCGACCGTCGAGCCCGCGAACTCCCGCGTCGCGGGCGGCCCCCAGCTCCTCGCCCGCGCCGCCTGGGGCAGGCCGCGCGCCGCGGCGAGCATCAGCGCGAGCGCGTGCTCGGCGACGGGGGTGCCGTAGGCGCCGACGGCCGTGGTGAAGACGGGGTCGTCGGTGATCACCCCGGCCTCCATCCACGCCTCCACGCCCGCCGCCGGGAGCTGCACCCAGCGGATCCGGCCGTGCAGGCCGTGCAGGCCGTGCAGCATCCCGCGCAACTCCGCCGGTCCGCCGCTGCCGCAGTAGACGAGCGCCTCGGCCTCCTCCAGCGGCACGAGACGCCCGCCCGCACGGAGCACGGCCGCCGTCAGCGCCTCGACGGGATCGGGTCCTACGTGCACGGCAAGGGGCGTGGGCGTCATGGTGCGGGTACCTCCGGAGGAGCGGGCGGGACGGGACGGGGCGTACGTACGTACACGGTGCGAGGGCGATCCGTCAGCGGCCCTCACCGGCACCGGCACCGGCGCGGGCGTGGGCGAGCGCGTCGAGCAGGGCCGCGACCCGCTCCCCCGCGGCGGCCGGGCCGCCCGAGGTGAGGGCCGCGCCCATGCCGCAGGCGACGGCCCCGGCGGCGATCCAGTCGGGCGCCGTCGCGGCGGTCACGCCCCCGGTGGGGATCAGCGGCGCCTGGGGCAGCGCGGCCCGTACGTCGCGGATCCAGGACGGGGAGACGGCGGAGGCCGGGAAGAGCTTCAGCGCGTCCGCGCCCTCCTCCAGCGCGCGGACGATCTCGGTGGGGGTCGCGACACCGGGGAAGACGGGCACGCCGTAGCGGTGCCCGGCACGGATGACCTCCGGGCGCAGGCCCGGCGAGACGAGGAAGCGGGCACCGGCGTCGACGGCGGTCCGCGCGGCCGTCGCGTCCAGCACGGTCCCGGCGCCGACCAGCGCGTCCGGGCGGGCCGCGGCCAGCTCCGCGACGGCGCGTGTGGCGTCCGGCGTCGTCAGCGCGACCTCCACCGCGCGCAGGCCCGCGCCGAGCACGGCCTCGGCGGCCTCGCGGGCCTCGTGCGCGGAGTCGGCGCGCACGATGCCGAAGGCGCCCTGCGCGGTGATGGCCCGGGTGAGTTCCCATCGGTACATGTGGTGCGGCTGCTCCTCGTGCGGCGGCGTGTGGCGGGTGTACCCCCGCGCACACCTGCCCGCTCGCGCCGGGCTCAGACCTGCGACCTGCGACGCGCGCCCTGCGTCGTCCGGCGGCCCTCGTCAGGTGGCTCGTCCGGCGGCCCTCGTCAGGCGGTCCTCGTCAGGCGGTCCTCGTCAGGCGGTCTCGCAGCCGACCAGCTCGGCGCTGGTCGCGCGCCCCACCGTACGGAGCGAGAACACCGCGTCGACGCGGGACTTGTCCTTCTCGACGGTTACGTCCTTGCGGCCGACCTCGGCGCCGCTCTCCGCGCGGGCCCGCAGCGTGCACACGCCCGCGACGCCCGCGTCCTTGCGCACCTCCAGGTGCACCTCGACCGCGCTGTCCGAGACGACCTTGAACTTGATCATCTCGCCGCTGACGTCCTCACCCGAGACGTAGGAGAAACCGGCCCAGGCGACGAACGCGAGCAGCAGGGCGCCCAGCGCGGAGCCGACGATCTTCAACCGCCGGTCCGTACGGGCCTCGCCGTCCGCCGCGGTGCCGGAACCGGAGCCGCTCTTCCGCCCGTACCGCCCCTCGGGAACCCCCTGGCGCACATCGACCATGGCTGGTTCCTCTCACAGGCTCGTCCCGAGTCACGACAGAATCCGGGAATACATCACGGTGCCGGTTCGGTCACTATAGAAGCCGCCCGCGACGCTCCACAGACCAGGGCCGAGGCGGGGCCGCTTTGACCTTACGAGGAATGAGTCTTGACTGAGCAGCTGCGACTGATGGCCGTGCACGCGCACCCCGACGACGAGTCGAGCAAGGGCGCGGCGACCATGGCGAAGTATGTCGATGAGGGGGTGGACGTGCTGGTCGCGACGTGCACAGGCGGAGAGCGAGGCTCCATCCTCAACCCCAAGCTCCAGGGCGACACCTATGTCGAGGAGCACATCCACGAGGTCCGCAAGAAGGAGATGGACGAGGCCAGGGAGATCCTGGGCGTCCAGCAGTCCTGGCTCGGCTTCGTGGACTCGGGCCTGCCGGAGGGCGACCCCCTCCCGCCCCTCCCGGAGGGCTGCTTCGCGCTCCAGGACGTCGACGAGGCGGCGGGCGCGCTGGTCAGGCTGATCCGCGAGTTCCGCCCGCAGGTCATCACGACCTACGACGAGAACGGGGGCTATCCGCACCCGGACCACATCATGACCCACAAGATCTCGATGGTCGCCTTCGAGCACGCGGCGGACACCGAGAAGTACCCCGAGGCCGAGTTCGGGCCCGCCTGGGAGCCCCAGAAGCTCTACTACAACCAGGGCTTCAACCGCTCCCGCACCGAGGCGCTGCACAAGGCGATGCTCGACCGCGGCCTCGACTCGCCGTACGGGGAGTGGCTGGAGCGCTGGGAGAAGATGGGCATCCCGGAGCGTTCGCTCACCACCCACGTGCCCTGCTCCGAGTACTTCGAGATCCGGGACAAGGCCCTGATCGCGCACGCGACGCAGATCGACCCCGACGGGGGCTGGTTCCGGGTGCCGATGGAGGTCCAGAAGGCCGCCTGGCCCACCGAGGAGTACGAGCTGTCGAAGTCCCGTGTGGAGACCTCCCTCCCCGAGGACGACCTCTTCGCAGGCATCCGCGACAATTAACGGTATGAGCGCGACGCAGACGGCACACTCGGCGGCGGTCCAGCTCCTTCCCCTGGCGAAGGAGCTGGACGAGAACAAGGTCACACCAGGCGTCCTCGGCTTCATCGTCTTCGCGGTGATCGGCCTGGCCGTGTGGTTCCTGATGAAGTCGATGAACAAGCACATGAACCGCGTCGACTTCGAGGAGAAGCCGGCGGAGAAGGATCCGTCGCCCGGAGCCCAGACGAAGGACGCGGCGCCCTCCACGTAGGGCGCGCGGGCGCGTAGGGCGCACAGGGCACGTAGGGAGCCCGGAAAGGAAGCACCCATGCTGTTCGGCAGGTCCAAGAACCATCTCCCCACCCCCGAGGAGGCCCTGAAGGGCCGCCCGGAGCCCGCGTACACGGTCCCCGAGCGCCACACGGTCCTCGGCACCCCGTTGCAGGGCCCCTACCCCGAGGGCCTGGAGACCGCCGATTTCGGCATGGGCTGCTTCTGGGGCGCGGAGCGGGTCTTCTGGCAGACGGAGGGTGTCTGGACGACCCTCGTCGGTTACCAGGGCGGACACACCCTGAACCCGTCCTACGAGGAGGTCTGCTCCGGCCTCACGGGCCACACGGAGGCGGTCCGCGTGATCTTCGACCCGTCGAAGATCACGTACGCCGAGCTCCTGAAGCGGTTCTGGGAGAACCACGACCCCACCCAGGGCTTCCGCCAGGGCAACGACGTGGGCACCCAGTACCGCTCCGCGGTCTACACCCACACCCCGGAGCAGGCCGCCACCGCCGAGGCCTCCCGCGACGCCTACCAGCGCGTCCTGAAGTCCTCGGGCCACGGCGACATCACCACCGAGATCCTCCCGTCCGAAGGCCGCCCCTTCTACGCCGCCGAGGCTTACCACCAGCAGTACCTCGACAAAAACCCCGCAGGCTACTGCGGCATCGGCGGCACGGGCGTCTCCTGCCCGGTCGGCATCGCCCCCGCGGCGGACTGACGGCGAGCGGGATGCGTCTCCCGCCCGACGCGGCAGCGATCATCACGGCGCTCCTCCCACCCGGCACCCCGGGCCGGGAGGAGCTCCTCCGCCAGCTCCCGCACACCCACGTCGTCCGCCGCTGCGGCTGCGGCTGCGCGACGCTGGACCTCACCGTGGACCGCACGGCCGCCTCCCCGGCGCCCGTGGAAGACGGAGACGCGGCCTCCGCCTCGTTCCGGCCCCCGGCCCAACTCACGGCGGCAACCATCGTCCTGCTCACCTCCGACGGCTACCTCTCCTGCCTGGAGGTCTACTCGGTCTCGGACACTCCGATCACCGCATGGCCCGCACCGGACGCCCTCGTACTGGAGCAATAACCGCTCGCCTACGCCCCCTCGCTCACCCCGAGGTCCTTACGCATCACGCGGCGTAGCTCCGCGATCGCGGCGTCGTAGGCGTCCTCCAGTCCCACATACGCCGCGCTCTCAGCGTCGGCGCCCTCCACGAGCCGGTCACGGGTGTCGCGGAGCAGCTTGAACGCCGTGCTGGACGCGGCGATCACTTCCTGCGGCGCCAGGATCGCGAGCTGGTGCCGCAGCTCGTACGCGCCGGGCGCGAGGAACAGCTCGCGCACCCGCGCCCCGCGCTCCTCCCCGGACAGCCCGGGATCGTTCGCGGCCTCGTTGAGCGCGGTCCTGATCCGCGAGAGGGCCGCGGAGTACTCCGCGTACAGCTGCTGCCGCGTCTCCAGCGCCCGGTCCTCCCGCTCCCTCCGCCACCGCAACCGGTCGGCCAGCAGAGTCGCGCCGACGCCGATCCCCGCCCCAAGTGCCGTACTGACAGGCGAAATCCACTCCACGGCGCAGGAGCATAGGCCGCGCCTGCCGCGTCTGCCGCCGGTGTGCGGCGTACGGCGTCGCCGGCCACGGGCGAACCCGCGGCGGCGAGGGGTGCGGCCCCGGGGTTCCTCGGGGCCGTGCACACGGCTGTGCTCGCCGCCGCGGGGGCCGGTCACGCGCGCCACGGTCCGGGGCAGGGCGCGTGGCGGTGGGGGGTCAGTCGGCTGCTGAGACGGCCGTGTCGAACTGTTCGGCCATCGCGTGGTAGCCCGTGTCGTTGGGGTGGAGGTGGTCGCCGCTGTCGTAGGTGGGGGCGAGGAGGTCCTTGTCGTCGGGGGCGGCCATGGTGCGGTCCAGGTCGACTACCTCGTCGTAGGTGCCGGAGGTGCGGATCCAGTCGTTGAGGGCGTCGCGCTTGGCCTCGCCGCGTGCGGTGAAGTACTGGGCGTCCTTGAAGGGGAGGAGCGTCGCGCCTATCACCTTGAGGCCCGCCGCCCTGGCCTGAGCGGCGAGGTCGCGGTGGGCCGCGATGAGTTGGGCGACGGAGACGTCGGGGATGTCGCCGCCGGGGCGGCCCAGGCCGATGTCGTTGATGCCTTCCAGGACGATGACCGTGCCCACGCCGGGTTCGGCCAGGACGTCCTTGCGGAAGCGGTCCACGCCGCTCTCGCCCGTGCCGGAGGTGCCGGTGGTGATCATGTTGCCGCTGATGCCGTGGTTGAGGACGCCGCGCGGGCGGCCCTCGCGGACGTAGCGCTCGGCCAGTTCGTCGGGGTAGCGGTTGTCGGCGTCGACCGTGGCCCCGTAGCCGTCGGTGATTGAGTCGCCGAATGCGACCACGCCGTCACGGCCTCCGGCGCCGCGTTCGCCGCGGACCTCGGCGCCCGCGAGGTAGTACCAGGACTCGGAGGTCTCGGTGAAGGCCGTGCCGCTCTCGTCGGAGCGGTGGTCGCCCGAGGCGCGGTAGCTCGTGGCGACGGACGTCATGTGGTACGTCGCCGGGCCGGTCGGCTCGGCCAGGTAGAGGGTGACGGTCAGCGACTCCAGGGGGCTGACCCGCATCCGTACGGCGTCGCTGAACGTCTTCCCGCCCGCCGGGATCGTCACGGAACCGCGCTTCTTGAACGTCAGCGGCCGTACCGTTCCCTTGCGTACGGACGCGCCCTCGCCGGTCCGTGCGACGGTGGCACCGGCGATCTTCAGGGCCGAGGCGCCGTAGCGGTTGGAGAGCGCGAAACGGGCACTCGTTCCGCCCTCGCTGACGCGGATCACCTGGCGTACGGTCTGCCGGTCGAATCCCTTCTCCGACCAGTTCGGGAAGAAGCCGGGGCCCGGGGGCTGGACGGAAGTCGACCAGCTGCCCTGCCACGGGGGTACGTTCGCGGGCGATGCGGCCGACGCGGGCCACAGGGGCACGGCCAGCAGCGCCGCCGCCGCGCTCAGCGCCATCCAGCGGCGGGCCCCGCGGGGCCCGCGGGCCCCGCGGGCCCCGGTCCGTGACCGTAATCGGGATCTCTCACGCATGAGTTCGCTCCTTCGTTCGCTCTGCCCGGTCGTCGCGCATCAGTTTCCCCACCTGTCCCGCTTTACTCTGCCTTGTAGCTTCAGTCGGCTTCAGTCGGCCAATTCCGTCGATGTTCTCGGCGAGAGGCACGGGGCGCTCTACCATCCCCGCATGCTGGTTCGACGAGCGTTACAGGTGGTATTGGCTGTCTCCGTGGCCCTCGCCGGAGCGGCCGGAGCGGTCGGGACGGTCGGGAGCGGAGTGGCGACGGCGCAGGACGTACGGCACGTACGGCCGCAGACGCTGTACTACAACCACGCATACGGCGTCCTCGACCGCGAGACGGCGGACGCGATCGAACACTCGGAGTACCTCCGGGAGTTCGCCAACTTCCAGGTCCGCACGATGACCGGTTCCGACGGCCGGACGTGGACGGGCCGCTATCTGCTCGGGCGCGAGACGTATCTGGAGCTCTTCGGGGCCGGGGACCTGCCCGGCCAGGACGGCGAGATCGGCGCCGGAGGGATGGGCGTCTCCGTCGAGCGCGAGGGGCAGCTCGCGCGGGTCGTCGACCGGCTGCGCGAGCTGGGGGTCACCGACCCCGTCGAGTTCCGGCAGACGCGGGACTTCGGCGACAGCGTGCCGGTGCCGTGGTTCGACGCCGTGTTCACCACCGACCGGTACGACGCCTTCGGCGCCTGGGGCATGGAGTACCGCCCGGAGTACTTCGCCGACCCGCGCAGCGGCACCGAACCGCCCGGCCACCCCGGCGACGTGGGCCGCGAGCGCTACCTCAACGACGACTACCGCGACCGCCTCCTGCGCGACATCACCTCGGTCCGGCTCGCCGTGACCGCCCGCGACCTCGCCAACACCGTGCCGCTGCTGCGGGCCGGAGGGTTCAGGATCCGTTCCACGGAGGGCGGGGGCGTCGTCGCGCGCGGCGGCGGCACGACGCTCCGCTTCGACGCGGTGCCGCGCGCGAAGGCGGGCCTGAAGCAGGTCGGGATGTCCCTCAACCGGCCGGTGAAGGCCCCGCGCGAGAAGCGGATCGGCAACTCCACGCTCACCGTCGGCCCCGGCGCCCGCGCGGTGTGGACGTTCGACGGGCCCGCGTAACGCAGAGGGGGCGGCTGCGAGACTCCTCCCGTGGGATTCGGGACGTACGCACGGAAGGTGCGGGACGAGGCGCTCGCCCCGCACGTGCGCCACGGGGCGCTGCGGTGCGCCGTGGAGCGGTACTGCCCGCTCGGGTTCCACGCCACCTGGGCCTACGTGACGGCCGAGTCCCGCCCCTCGCCCGCGTCCTCCTCCGGCCTGCGGCGGGACATGGCGGCGCTCGTACGGGCGCTCGACGTGCTGGAGGAGAGCCGGGCCGTCTGGCTCCGGGACGTCGCCGCGTACGCCGCCGTACGGCGGGCCGAGAAGACGGCGGGGCACCGTGTGCCCCGCCGGACCGGCGCTCCCCTGCTCGCGCCCGGTGGGCGGGCGCGGCCCTGCTGGCCCGGTGCGGACGGGCGCGGGCCCTCGCGGCTGGGGATGGTGGCCGCCGTCGCGGACCGGTACGCCGCGTTCCGCGCCGCGCCGGGGGCGCTCGCCGCCTGTGCCGCGCTCGACGCCTGTGCCGCCGAGTACATCGCCACGCTGGGACGGCCGGGCGAAGACACCCGTGACGAACTGGGGCGCGTGCTCCGGGAGTTGGAGGCGCGGCCCCCCGTCGACACGCTCTCGTGGGTGCAGTTCGCGCGGCTGCTGGACTACGCGGCCCGAGTCGAGGCCCGGTAGCCGAGGCCCAGGAGGCTCGCCTCCGGGACGGGCGCCCCGTCGGGGCCCGGCGTCAGCAGGACCGTGGTGACGCGGGCGCGCTCGCCGGGGAAGAGCCTCAACTCCCCCTCCGGGAGCGCCACGCGCCACTCCTCCCCCTTCCGCACGGGTTCGGGCAGCGCGAGGGCCCCGGCCGTCCAGCGCGCGTCCTCCTCCGGGGTCGGGGTCTCGACGAGGAGGGCCTCGACGGTCGCGTGGGCCCGTTCCGGCTTACGGGCGTCGAGCAGCGCCGCGCGCTCCTCCCGCGTGCCCGGGTAGGTGAGGACGAACGGGCGCCAGGCCGGGCCGTCGACGGGCCAGCCGATGTCGTACGAGATCGTGCCCTCGCCGCGCGGGAAGGTGGGGACGACGTGCTCGACGCGGGTGCCCATGGCGCGCATCCGGGCCACGGCCTCGGCCGTGTCCGGCACGATCACGCCGACGCCGACCGCGGCCCCGCCCTCCGCCGCCGCGGCCCGCAGGTCGGGGGCGAAGTGGCGGGCCTGTCCGGCGTAGGTCGAGGTGGTGTACGCCGACTCGTCGTTGAGGCGAAGGAGTTCGACGTAGCGGGTGCCGTCCGTGCGCCAACTGCCGTTGCTGAAGCCCAGGTCCGGGGCCGCCGGGGCCGCGGCGCGGGACGCGGGGAGGCCCGCCTCCCGGTACGCGGCGACGGCCGCGTCGAGGTCCGGCACGACATGGACCAGGTGGTCGAACGCGGGGCCGTGGAAGGTGAGATCTTCGCGCACGGGCGCTTCCCTTCGATCAAGAGACTTAGGGAAGCCTCACCTTAGTGCACCCTCCAGATCCTCCCACAGGTCGTCCACGTGCTCGATGCCGACCGAGAGCCGGATGGTGCCCTCGCCGATGCCCGCCGCCGCCAGTGCCTCGGGCGTGAGCTGGCGGTGCGAGGTGGTGGCGGGGTGCATGACGAACGTACGGACGTCGCCCAGCGAGGCGTTGCGCGAGGCCAGCCGGAGCGCGTCCATGACCTTCCGGCCCGCGTCCCGGCCGCCCGGCACGTCGAAGGAGAGCAGCCCGCCGTGCGCGGCGAGCAGCCGCCGGGCGACCTCGTGGTCGGGGTGCGAGGGCAGGCCCGGGTAGTGCACGGCCGGGACGGCGGGGTGGGCGGCGAGGCGCTCGGCGAGGGCCTGCGCGTTGGCGCTGTGCCGTTCGACGCGCAGGCCGAGCGTCTGCGAGCCGCGCAGGGCCAGCCACGCCGCGAACGGGTCGAGGACCGCGCCGTGTTCGAGCGAGTGCCGCCACACCCGGCGGTGGACCCCGGCGTCCTTGAAGACGGCCACGCCGCCCACCAGGTCCGCGTGCCCGCTCAGGTACTTGGTCGCCGAGTGCAGGACGACGTCGGCGCCGTGCTCCAGCGGACGGCACAGCAGCGGCGAGGCGAAGGTGTTGTCGACGACGGTCAGGACGTCACCGCCCGTCGGCGCCCCGTCCAACGCCCCGCTCAGCGCCGGGATGTCGGCGACGCGGGTCATCGGGTTGGAGATGGTCTCCAGGTAGAGGACGCGGGTACGGGCGCGCAGCGCGCCGCGCACCTCGTCGGCGTCCCGCCCCGACACGTACGTCACCTCCACGCCCCACCGCTCCGCGAGGTCGGTGAGCAGGGCGTACGTACCGCCGTACAGGCTCTCCTGGGCGATCACATGGTCGCCCGGGGAGAGCAGCGCGTGCAGCGCCGTGCTGATGGAGCCCATCCCGGACGCGGCGGCCAGCGCGGCCGCGCCGCCCTCCAGTCCGGCGACGGCGTCCTCGAAGGCGCGCACGGTGGGGTTGCCGTAACGGCCGTACAGGAAGGCGCCGTCCGGGGAGTCGAAGGCCGCGACCAGCTCGTCCGCCGAGTCGAACGAGAAGAGGTGGCCCTGGTAGAGCGGGGTGGTCAGCGGCGCGCTGCCCTCGGGCTGGACGACGGGCGCGTGGACGGCGCGGGTGTAGGGGTGCGAGTGCTCTGCGTACTGCGTCATGTCCGTCAGTCTTCGGGAAATTGGGTTGCCCTGACAGAGCCAATCGCGCAGATTGGTCCTCCTATGACTTCCACCACGGCTCCCCGCGAACGCGTCGCCGCGCTCGTGGCCCGGCTCGGCCGCTGGTCCACCGGGCGCGGTCCGCTCTATCTGCTGCTGGCCGCGCGCTTCCGGCAGCTCATCGACGAGGGCGTGCTGCGCCCCGGCACCGCGCTCCCGCCCGACCGCGCGCTGGCCTCGGCGCTGGCGGTGGGGCGTACGACGGTCGTCGCGGCGTACGAGGCGCTGCGCCAGGAGGGCCGGATCGTCCGGCGGCAGGGCAGCGGCACCCGCGTCGCGGACGTCGCGCTGGCGCCGCCCGACGAGCGGCTGGCGGCGGGCGACGCGACGTCCAACCCGCTCTTCCTGCACCTGCTCGAACCGCCCGACGGCGTCATCCTGCTCAGCTGCGCCTCCCCCGAGGGCGCGCCGCCGGAGGTCGCCCGCGCGTACGCGGGGATCACGTTCCCCGCCGCCGACCTCGGCTACCACCCGGCGGGGCACCCCGCGCTGCGCGCCGCGCTGGCGGACCGCTTCACGGCCCGGGGCCTGCCGACGGGGCCGGAGCGGATCCTCGTCACGACCGGCGCGCAACAGGCCCTCTCGCTGCTCACCCGGCACCTCGTCGCGCCCGGCGACCCGGTGCTGGTGGAGGCGCCGACGTACCCGGGCGCGCTGGACCTCTTCCGCGAGGCGGCGGGCGTGCCGCTGCCGGTGCCGACGGGCCCCGAGGGGGTGGACGTGGCCGTGGCGGTCCGGATGATGGCCGCGCACCGGCCCGCGTTCGCGTACGTCATCTCCCGCTTCCAGAACCCGACGGGCGGCGTGCTGCCCCCGCTGCCCGCGCGGCGCCTCGCGGCGGCGGCGCGCGAGCACGGGGTGCCGCTGGTGGACGACGAGGTGCTTGCCGAACTCCCCCTCCACCACGAGGAGTTCACCGGCCCCCCGCCGCTCGCCGCGCAGGACGGCGCGGGGGACGTGCTCACCATCGGCTCGCTCAGCAAGGTCGTCTGGGGCGGGCTGCGCATCGGCTGGCTGCGCGGGCCCGCGCCGCTCGTCGCCCGGCTCGCGCGGCTCAAGGCCGTCCACGACCTGGGGACGGACGTCCCCGCGCAGCTCGCGGCCGTGGAGCTGATCGCCGGGCTCGACGCGCTGCGCGCCCGGCGCGTGCGCGAACTGCGCGCCCGGCACGACCATCTGCGCGCCGAGCTGACCCGGAACCTGCCGTCCTGGCACTGCCCGCCGGTCCGGGGCGGCCAGACGCTGTGGGCGCGGCTGCCGCAGGGCGACGCCGTCGCCTTCGCGCAGGTCGCGCTCCGGCACGGGGTGGCGGTCCTGCCCGGCGCGGTCGTCGACCCGACGGGCGCGAGCACCCGCTGCCTGCGCCTGCACTTCCTCTCCTCCCCCGCCGAACTCACCGAGGCGGTACGGCGCCTGGCGACGGCCTGGCGGTCGTACTCCGCGGAGCCGTACTCCGTAGAGTCCCCGCATGGACTGGATCGAGCGGGCCGGACGCCTGAAGCGGTGGACGCGCGACGATGAACGGGCGCCGCACAAGCCACTGTTGATGCTCTACGCGCTGGGCCGCTTCCAGCAGGACCCGGACGGCGCGCTGCGCTACTCGGACGTGGAACGGGACCTGCACGGCCTGCTGCGCGAGTACGGGCCGCCGCGCGCCACGACCCCCGCGTACCCCTTCCACCACCTGGCCAACGACGGCGTGTGGGAGGTGCGGACCGACGACGGCGGGGGCAGTCCAGGCCCGAAGGTGGGCGCGCTGCGCGAGAGCGGCGCCGCCGGGCGGCTCGTGCCGGAGCTGCGGGACGCGCTCACGCGCGAGCCCGATCTGCTGGGGCAGCTCGCGCACACCCTGCTCGGGCTGCACTTCCCGCCGTCCCTGCACGCGGACCTCGCGCTGGACGCCGGGCTCGACCTGGAGACCGCGGACGCGCCGCGCGGCGTCCCGAGAGAGGTACGGGACCGGCGGCGGGCGGCGGAGACGCGGAGGCGGGTGCTGGCGGCGTACGCGTACCGGTGCGCGTTCTGCGGCTTCGACGGGAAGCTGGGGAAGCGGCCGGTGGGGCTGGAGGCCGCGCATGTGAAGTGGTGGGCGTTCCGCGGGCCCGACGCGGTCGCGAACGGGCTGTGCCTGTGCGCCCTGCACCACAGGCTGTTCGACAACGGGGCGCTGGGGCTGGGGCCGGGGCCGGGGCCCGAGCGGCGGATCCTCGTCTCGGACGCGTTCGGCGGCACGGGCGCGGCGGCCCGTACGCAGGTGCGGGAGCTGCACGGCCGCGAGGTGGCGGCGCCGGAGGACGGGAGCGAGCCGGTGGCCGAACCGTACGCGGACTGGCACCGGCGGGAGGTGTTCAAGGGCGGCGGACGAAAGAGCTTGACCCTGACCTAACAGGAGGCTCGACGATCCTCGGCATGAGCACCTACACCAGCCCCGTCCCCATGCCCGCCGACGACGCGGAGGCCCCCGAGGTCTGCCGCGAGGTCTACGGCATGCCGACCTACCTCCATGTGCCCACGCCCGATCTCGCGGCCTCGGCGGACTTCTGGGTCCGCGGGCTCGGCTTCGTCGACTTCTACACGCTCCCCGGCCAGGTCACGCACCTGCGGCGGTGGGCCTTCCAGGACGTGCTGCTCGTGCCTGGCGAGCCCGCGGCCGGGACCGGGACCGGGACCGGGACTCCGGCGACTGGCATCGCGTTCTCCTGCGTCCTCGGCCAGATCGAGGAGATCGCGGAGGCCTGCGAGAAGCTCGTGCCGGGCTGCGTCAGCGGCCCGGAGGAGATGCTGTGGAACTCGGTCGAGCTCACGGTCGTCACGCCGGAGAACACCCGCGTCGTGATGACCGCGGCGCGCCCCATCGAGCCGGGCGGCCCCGCGGAGACCCGGCTCCGCGAGGCGGGGTTCGACTTCGACCTCCCGGACCGGAGTGCGTGACACTGGCCGTATGACGTACGCCCGTGAGGAGCTCCCGTCCGACGGGGCCGGGCGGCTGCTGACCGTCGGCCGCGCCGCCGCGCTCGTCGGGGTCAGCGTGAAGACGCTGCACCACTGGGACGCGATCGGCCTCGTCCGCCCCAGCGGGCGGACGAGGGCGGGCTACCGGGTGTACGCGGACGAGGACATCGCCCGCGTGCACCAGGTCCTCGTCCACCGGGAGACCGGGCTCTCCCTCGCCGAGATCGGCCGCATCCTCGACTCGCCGGACGCCGACACGCACGGCCGGCTGCGCCGCCAGCGGACCCAGCTCATGGAGCGCATCTCCCGCCTGGAGAAGATGGTCGGCGCCGTCGACCGCATGCTGGAGGCGTCCCGCAGGGGGATGCGGCTGACCCCGCGCCAGCAGGTCGAGATCTTCGGCGACGACTGGCAGCCCTCCTGGGTCGAGGAGGCCGAGGAGCGCTGGGGCGAGACCGCGCAGTGGGCGCAGTACGCGGAGCGGGCCGAGGGGATGACGCCGGACGACTGGCGGAAGGTCACGGCCCGTACGGAGGAGCTGAACGCCGACTTCGCCGCGGCGCTCCGCGACGGCGTCGCGCCCGGCTCCGGGGCGGCGAACGTCCTCGCCGAGCGCCACCGCGCGCTCATGTCCACGTACTTCGACTGCACGCACGCCATGCAGGTCTGCATGGCGCGGCAGTTCACCGGCGACGGCCGGTACGCCGCGTACTACGACACGATGGCGCCGGGCCTGAACGACTGGCTGCGCGCCGCGATCGACGCGAACGCGCGGGCCCACGGCGTCGATCCGGAGACCGCGAGCTGGCCGTCCCCGGAGGCGTGAGGCACGACCGGGCCGCCGCCAGCGTCGCCGCCAGCGCGAGCAGCCCCGCCGCGAGGGGAAGCGGGGCCCGCAGCGGGACGGTGACCAGCGCGCGCACGGCGTACGCGAAGGACATCACGGCGACCGTGCCGCTCAGCACCAGCACGCGGTGCCCGCACGGAAACCTCACCGGTACGGGACGCGGCCGGGGGGACCGGGGGCGACGACGCGGCTGTGCTTCTTCTTCTCCTCGGGGTCGCTCGCGGGCTCGTTGGCGTAGTCGATGCCGGTGGCGACGAGCGAGACGGGGAGGCCGAAGACCTTGGTGCCGAGCTTGCCGAGGCCGCTGAGCGTGTTGCCCGCGGTGGTCAGCGGGCCCGGCGCGCGGTGGGCGCCGCTGCCGCCGCCGTGCTTCTCCAGGCCCTTGCTGCCCTCCCCGGTGAGAAAGGCGGGCAGTCCGCCGAGGAAATAGCCGGGCACCTTGTTGAGCTGGCTCTTGTCGCCGCCGGGAATTCCCGCGTATCCCGCGCCGCCCTCGACGAGAGAGGCCCCGCCATTGATCCATGACCGGTAACTCAGAAAGGAGACGGCGTCCTTGGCGGGCCCCGGCAGCGGAATGGTGTCGGGCCGGGTGTATTCCGCGACGGCGTCCTCGGTCTCGCCGATCGCACGGACCGCGTCCATCGACGCGTAGCGCGTACGCCCGAATGCGTGCGGGTCTCCGCCGTGGCTCTTCCGCAGCGCGGTGGTGATCGAGGTGTCGAGTTCGGCCGCCTCGCGCAGCAGCGCATTCACCCGGCCCTCGATCCGGTCCTTCTCCCTCTCGGCCTTCTCGTCCTTCTCATCCTTCTCGTCCCTTCCTCCGTCCTCCCCGGCCACGCAGGGGAAGGAGCAGGTGACGGTCCCGTCCCGGTTGTCGAGGATGAGGACGCCCGCCTTCCGCGCGTCGGCGTCGCGCAGCGTCTCCAGCTCGCCCCGGATCCAGCCGAGGTCGGTGCACGCGGTGTCGAGAACGAGCTGCACGCTGCTCGCCTCGCGCAGCGCCGCCGCGAACCCGTCCGTCGTCACCCGGACGAACTCCCTGGTCACATCGGCGTTCACACCGTCCCAGCGGGCGCGTTCCGAGCGCTTGCGCAGGCCGTCGCGGGCCTCGCCGACGAGCGGGCGCAGGGCGCGGACGACGGCCTTCCAGTCGGCGACGGCCTGGGTGAGCGCGGTCAGGTCGAGCTGGAGGATGTCGTCGTAGGTGGGTCGCGCGGCCATGGTCAGGCGCCGCCGAGGTAGTCGTAGATCTTCGACGTGGGCGGCGTGCGCCGTCCGGCGCGGCGCATCGCGTCACCGATGTCCGCCTCGTCCCGCGCGTGCGCCTTCCGGGAGAAGTCGAGGTGGTCGGATATCCGGGCGCACGCCTGGAGCAGGGTGCGCACCTGGGAGTCCCAGAGCCGCAGCGTGGTCCGCAGCTCGTCCCCCATGCCGAGATTTCCCCGTACGAGCGCGGAGGCGGCCCTTTCGCAGGAATTCCCGCTGTCGGCGCCCTTTCTCAGTCTGCTGTGGAGCGTGAAGGCCGCGTTGCCGACCTTTCCCAGGTCGTCCCTGTGGACCACGAGGCCGGGCCGGTATCCCGCGCCGAGCCCTTTTCCCGTGGATCCGGCGGACCCCGCGGATTCCTTGACGCGCGCCCATTCCTCGTCGAACGACATGTCCCGCACGCTATCCACGCGCCGGACACCGGAATACGGATCACGGGGAACCTTGATCCCCCGCTGACGCCTCCCTAGCGCTCCGAGCACCCGGACGACCCGAGCACCCGAACGACCCGAACGACCCTCGCCAGTGCCCTACAGCAAATAAGCGGTTGCCTAGGCTTCCTAGGCACGGTTAGCGTCCCCGCATGAGAGCCGCACGTGAACCGGAGATCCGCGCCTCGTTCGTGAACTGCTCGCGGGGCGAGGCCAAGCGCCTCACCGTCCCGCGCGACCTGGACGCACGCCCCTGGGACGACCTCGACTTCCTGGGCTGGCGCGACCCCGGCGCGCCGGACCGCCGCTATCTCGTGGCCGAGCGCGAGGACCGGCTGATCGGCGTCGTCATGCGCGTCCCCTCCCAGCCCCGCGAGGCCCGGCACCACACGATGTGCTCGGTCTGCCTGACCACGCACCCGGGCGACGGCGTGACGCTGATGGCGGCGCCCCGGGCGGGCAAGGCGGGCCGCGAGGGCAACACCGTGGGGGCCTATCTGTGCAACGACCTCGCGTGCTCGCTCTACGTACGGGGCAAGAAGACCCCGCCGACCGGCGGGCGCCTGAAGGAGTCCCTGTCCCTGGACGACCAGATCGCCCGCACCCGCACCCACCTGTTCACGTTCCTGGACAAGCTGAACGCCTGAAAGGACCCCCCATGCCCCAGCCCGAGCCCGAGCCCCCGTCCTTCTCCGTCCCGGTCACCGTGCGGGGCTACGAGACGGACGTCCAGGGGCATCTGAACCAGGCCGTCTACCTCCAGTACGCCGAGCACGCGCGCTGGTCCCTGCTGCGCGCGGCCGGGATCGAGCAGACGGACCTGGTGGCGGCCGGGGTCGGGCCCGTCGTGCTGGAGACCACGGTCAAGTACCTGCGGGAGCTGCGCGCGGGCGACGACGTGGAGATCAGCTGCGCCTTCGAGTGGACGGAGGGCCGGAAGGTGCACGCCGTACGGCAGACCCTCCGCAAGGCCGACGGGACCCTCGCCGCCACGGTCGACGCGGTCGGCGGCATCCTCGACCTCACCACGCGCCGCCTGGTCGAGGACCCCCGCAAGCCCCTGACGGAGCTGGCCTCCGACCCCGCGGTGCTGGGTCTCGTGGGCTGACGAAAAGGGCGGGGCCCGGACCCCCGTAGGGATCCGGGCCCCGCCCTCATGACGAGCATGCCGAGATCAGGCGTGGTGGCTCAGACGGCCGAGCCGGCCTTCCACTTGGCCCAGTCCATGTTCCAGCCGTTGAGGCCGTTGTCGGGCTGGATGGTCTTGTCCGGGGAGCCCTTCATGACGACGACGTCGCCGATGAGCGAGTTGTCGTAGAACCAGGCGCCGTCGGTGCCCGAGTCGCCCGCACCCTTCGCGTCCTTCATGCCGACGCAGCCGTGGCTGGTGTTGCCCGAGCCGAAGGGGGCACCCCAGTAGTTGCCGTGGATGAAGGTGCCGGAGGTGGACAGGCGCATGGCGTGGGGCACGTCCTTGATGTCGTACCCCTCGGCGCCCTTACGGCCGAATCCGACCGTATTGCCGTCCATCCGGGTCTCCTTGTGCTTCTCGGAGATCACCATCTTGCCGTTGTACGTCGGGTTCTTGGCGCTGCCCGCGGAGATGGGGACGGTCTTGATGGTCTTGCCGTCGCGGACGACCTTCATCTTGTAGGTCTTCGCGTCCACCGTGGTGATCTGCGACCGGCCGACGTTGAAGGTGACGGTCTTGTCCTGGACACCGGTGATGCCGTTGCCGCCCTTGACGCCGTCGAGGTTGAGGTCGACGGTGATCTTGGTGTTCGGCTTCCAGTAGTCCTCGGGGCGGAAGTCCAGCCGGTCGGTGCCGAACCAGTGGCCCACGATCTCCTGGCCGCTGGTCGACTTGACCTTGATCGCGGACTGGACGGCCTTCTTGTTGGTGATCTGCTTGTCGAAGGTGATCGACACCGGCATCCCGACGCCCACCTTGGCGCCGTCCTCGCCCGCGTAGGTCCCGATGAAGCTGTTGTCCGGCGAGACGGTGGAGAACGTCGAGTTCTCGACGGCCTTGCGGCCCTCGCCGTCCTTCGCCTTCGCGGTGACCTCGTACTTCGTGGCCCGCTCCAGCGCCTGCTTGGGCTTCCAGGACTTGCCGTTCGCCGCCAGCTCACCCTCGACCTGGGTGCCGCTCTGGGCGGCCTTCATGGTCACGCTCGTGAGCTTGCCGCCACTGACGGTGATGTTGCCGCCGGTGTTGATGCTGGCGCTGTCCGAGCCGTCCTTGCCGGTGATCTTTATTCGCGCGTCCGACGCGCTGTCCTTCTTGCCCGATATCTCGGACTTCGCCGCGGAGCCGTCGTCGCCGCCGTCGTCATCGCCGCCGAACATGCCGCAGCCGCTCAGCGTCAGAACGCCGCCGAGCAGTACGGCCGTCGCCGCAATGCCTTTCCGACGCTTCCCCACCGTCATCACTGGCCTCTCCATTTACCCTCGGAACCCCATGTCTCCCCGATTTGACGCGGACGGCTGTGTACGCCCGCACACCATCCGAAACCGGACATGCGCACCCCAGCACTACACAAGGGAACGCAAACGTGACTATGACCGGTTCCACTTTCGGTGAAACTGTGGGGTAGGACACTCATTCGGGCCATACGCCGCGCTCCCGCAGGTGAGCGGAATGACGGCTTCCTTTCGGAGCCTCCCTGTCAGTAACATCGGTGCCCGTACGGTCAGTTCACGCACCCCCGAGGGAGCCTCCCCGTGTCCGGATCCGGACTCTCCCGCCTCTCCGCGCATCGCCGCCCCCTTGTCACCGCCGCGGTGGCGGGCGGACTGCTCGCCGCTCTCTGGTTCGTCCCCTCCGCGAACGCGACGCAGGACGCGCCGAAGGAGCACCATCCGGTGAGCGATCAGCAGCCCGCCCACGGCCGCTGAGCTGCAAGAACCCAGCTGTCAGATCAGCTCGCCCGTCACGGACTCCACGGCACGCACCAGCGACCCCGTACGGACGAACTCCTCCGTGGTGCCCAGATCCGGCGCGAGGAAACGGTCCTCGCCCGGCCCCTCGGCGCCCGCCTCGCGCAGCGCCCTGACGACCGCGCGGCCCGCCTCGCCACCCGGCAGCGCGCCCGCGCCCTCGCGGATCTCCAGGGCCCGCGCCGCGGCGTAGAGCTCGACGGCGATCACCCGCGTCAGGTTCTCCACGGCGGTACGCAGCTTGCGCGCCGCGGACCAGCCCATCGAGACGTGGTCCTCCTGCATCGCCGAGGACGGGATCGAGTCGGCCGACGCCGGGACGGCGAGCCGCTTGAGTTCGCTGACCAGCGCCGCCTGCGTGTACTGCGCGATCATCAGCCCCGAGTCCACGCCCGGGTCGTGGGCGAGGAACGGCGGCAGGCCGTGCGAGCGGTTCTTGTCGAGCAGCCGGTCCGTACGCCGCTCCGCGATCGACGCGAGGTCGGCGACGGCGACGGCGAGGAAGTCCAGCACGTACGCCACGGGCGCGCCGTGGAAGTTGCCGTTCGACTCCACGCGCCCGTCCGGCAGCACCACCGGGTTGTCGACGGCGGCGGCGAGCTCGCGCTCGGCGACCGCGCACGCGTGGGAGAGGGTGTCCCGGCCCGCGCCCGCGACCTGCGGCGCGCACCGCACCGAGTACGCGTCCTGGACGCGCGGCGCCGCCTGCTGCCCGTCGGCGCCGGACTGGTGGTGCCCGGTCATGCCGGAGCCCTCCAGCACCTTGAGCATGTTCGCCGCGCTCGCGGCCTGCCCCGGGTGCGGGCGGATGGCGTGCAGCTCGGGCGCGAGCACGCGGTCGGTGCCGAGCAGCGCCTCCAGGGTGAGCGCGGCGGAGACGTCGGCGGAGGTGAAGAGCCGGGAGAGGTCGTCGCAGGCCATGAGCAGCATGCCGAGCATGCCGTCGGTGCCGTTGAGCAGCGCCAGCCCCTCCTTCTCGCGCAGCTCGACGGGCTCGATGCCGTGCGCGGCCAGCAGCTCGGCGGCGGGCGCGAGGACGCCGTCGGGCCCCTCCGCCTCGCCCTCGCCCATGAGCGTCAGGGCGCAGTGCGAGAGCGGCGCGAGGTCTCCGGAGCAGCCGAGCGAGCCGTACTCGTGGACGACGGGCGTGATGCCCGCGTTGAGCACGGCGGCCATGGTCTGCGCGACCTCCGGACGTACGCCCGTACGCCCCGAGGCCACGGTCTTGAGGCGCAGGAACATCAGCGCGCGCACGACCTCGCGCTCCACGCGCGGGCCCATCCCGGCGGCGTGCGAGCGCACGATGTTGCGCTGCAGCTGGGTGCGCAGGTCGTGGCCGATGTGGCGGACGGCGAGCGCGCCGAAGCCGGTGGATACGCCGTAGACGGGGTCCGGCTTGGCGGCGAGGTCCTCGATGAACCGGCGGGCGGTGCGCAGCGCCTCCAGCGCCTCGTCGGTCAGCTCTACGCGCGCCCCGTGCCGGGCGACGGCGACGACGTCCCCGGGGGTGACCCCGGAGGCCCCCATCCTCACTGTGTGCATATCCATATTCACGAACCCTAGTGAGTGAATGCCGTTCTGTCACGAGCGGGCGATCACCGCCCGCCTAGGTAGATTAGGCTCTGGCCTGGTCGACCTAGGTTCTGGACTCTGGAGGTGCCCATGCCGCGTGCCGGACTGTCGGCCGAGCGGATCACCTCCGCCGCCGCCGACCTCGCGGACACGGCCGGACTGGACGGCGTCACGCTCTCCGCGCTCGCCCGCGGCTTCGGCGTCAAGGACGCGAGCCTCTACTCCCACATCGGCGGCGTGCGCGACCTGCGCACCCGGATCGCGCTGCTGGCGACGCGCGAGATGACCGACCGCATCGCCGCCGCCGTCGCGGGCCGCGCGGGCCGCGACGCGCTCCGCGCCTTCGCCGACGCGTACCGGGCATACGCCCTGGAGCACCCGGGGCGCTACGCCGCCACCCAGCTCCCCCTCGACCCCGCCGCGTACGCGGACGACCCCGGCTTCCGCCGCAGCGTCGAGCTGACGTACGGGATGCTGCGCGGGTACGGGCTGGAGGAACCCGACGCGACCGACGCGGGCCGTCTGCTCCGCGCCACCTTCCACGGCTACGTGAACCTGGAGGCGTCCGGCGGCTTCGGCGCCCCCCGCCCCGTCCACGCCTCCTGGCAACAGGGCATCGAGGCCCTGCACCGTGTTCTGGCGAACTGGCCCACGTCCCCGTAAGCGGCACGGCGCCGTGCCGCCATGCGGCGGCTGCTGCACAGGGGCTGCCCCTGCCGGTGCGTCGCAGACTGCGAGCCGGGGCGGGTTGCTCGCGCAGTTCCCCGCGCCCCTGAAGCAGCCCCTTCGGGGCGCTTCGGGGCGCCACGGGTGCGCCCCGTCAGGGGCGCGGGACCGTGCCGATGTGCGGCTCCGCCGCGTGGGCGCGACCGCGCAGCGGAGCGCCCTTCAGGGGCGCGGGGAACTGCGCGCCCAGCCACCGGCGCAGCCGCAGACTGCACGGCACGGCCAGGGGCAGCCCCTGCTCAGGCCTGATCCGCCGGACACGCCTCACGAATTGCGGCCACGGAAGCGCCGACGGTCTCCCCCGGCGGACGCCGCAGGGGCGTCCGCGAGGTGGACGACCGGGTCGTCGGCGCCGCCCTCGCGGCCCGCGACCACGGGCTTGGCGGCGCGGGCCGCCTTCGCGCGGTACTGGGCGGCGTCCGCGAGCCGGAAGAGGCGGCGGGCGCTGCGGACCTCGCCTATCGGATCGCCCGTGGAGGCCACCCCGCAGGCCACGCCCTCGCCCAGCTCCAGATCGGCCGCCCTGCGGCAGAGCTCGTCGGCCGCGCGTACGACCTCGTCGGCGGTGGGCCCGGCGGCCAGCAGGCAGAACTCGTCGCCGCCCAGCCGCCCCGCGAGCGCGCCGGGGAGCATCGCGCCGCACAGCGACAGGACCGAGCCGAAACGTTCCAGCAGTCTGTCGCCCGCCTCGTGCCCCTGCGCGTCGTTGACCCGCTTGAGGCCGTTGATGTCGCAGACCACGAGGCTCACGACGGTGCCGTGCGCGCGGTGCGACTCCACCGCCTCGTCCAGCCGCGCGTCCACGGCCCGCCGGTTGGCCAGGCCCGTCAGCGGGTCGGAGAACGCGAGGCGGCGGATCTCCTCCAGGTGCTCGTCCTGCGCGAGCCCCGAGGCGATGATCGCCGCCAGCACCGTCGCAAACGCGGCGTCGCCCCGGTCGAAGGCGGGCTCCCCCGCGCGGCGGGCGACGTGCAGCTCGCCCCACGCCCGCCCGTGCAGCACCAGCGGCGCGACGACGCACGAGCCGCGCCCGCGGCGGCGCAGCGCGTTGGACCGCCCCGAGAACGCGTCGTCCCGGGTGCCGACCCAGGCGTGCGGCTCGCCGCCGCCGCCCGCCCACTCCTCGTGCAGGAACTCGGTGATCTCGGGGAAGTCGTGCACCGGGTACGACTCGTCGGCCGGGAACTCCTCCTCGCCCTCGGCCAGCTCCCCCACGTTCACCAGCACCCGCAGCCGTCCGCGGTCCCGCTCCCAGCAGGAGATCGCCGCGAACGAGCCGCCCAGCGCCTCCCGCGCCCCGCGCGCCGCGGCGTGCGCCAGCGCACGGTGCGGCAGGTGCGGCAGGCCGAACGCGGCGCCGCGCGGCACGGGCGAGGCGGTGTGCGCCGCCGCCATCGCCTGTGCCAGCCCCACCACGGCACAGAGCCGCGCGTCCGCGTCGTCTCCCATTCGGCCCATACGACCAAGATTAGGAGGCTTCGCCCCGTTCCGCCGTATGGACCCGTGCACGGAGGGTCACCGCGTCGCTCAGCGGCCCGGCCACTCCGGCTTCCGCTTCTCGTTGAACGCCGCGACGCCCTCGGCCCGGTCCCCCGAGAAGGCGACCGTGCGCCAGGCCGCGTCCTCGACCTCAAGACCGGCCCGCAGGTCCATGCCCCAGCCCGTACGCAGCGCGCGCTTGGCGGCGCGCAGCCCGACGGGCGAGTGCGCGGCGATACGGGCGGCGAGGCCCAGCGCCTCCTCGCGGTCCTGCCCCGCCTCGTCCGTGAGCTGGTCGACGAGCCCCAGCTCACGGGCCTCGGCGGCCTCCACCCGGCGCGCGGAGAAGATCAGCTCGGCGGCGCGCGCGGCGCCCACGCGGCGCGGCAGCAGCTGCGTGCCGCCCCCGCCCGGGATCACGCCGACCGACACCTCGGGCAGCCCGACCACGGCCGTCGGGTCGGCGACGATCAGGTCGCAGGAGAGCGCCAGCTCGAAGCCGCCGCCCAGCGCGTACCCGTGGACGGCCGCGACCGTCGGCACGGGCAGCTCCAGCACGCTGGTGTACGCGGCGCGCGTGTACGGCCGCTGCTGGCCCAGCTCGGCGTCGCTGAGCGAGTTGCGCTCCTTGAGGTCGGCGCCGACGCAGAACGCGCGCTCATGGGTGGAGGTCAGGACGACGGCGCGGACGTCGCTGTCCGCGGAGAGATCCGCGCAGGCCCTGGTGAGGGCGCGGGCGAGGTCGGTCGAGATCGCGTTCATGGCCTTCGGCCGGTCCAGCACCAGCTCCGCGACATGCGCCTCCGGGTTCCTCCGGACGCCGACCCACTCTCCGTAACGCTCTTCGGTCTGAGTCATGGCCGCACCCTACGTTTCGCCACGCCCCTGGAGCAGCCCCGGAGGGGCGCTTCAGGGGCGCGGGCCTGTGT
Organism: Streptomyces sp. NPDC048172; assembly: GCF_043202595.1. NCBI lineage: Bacteria > Bacillati > Actinomycetota > Actinomycetes > Kitasatosporales > Streptomycetaceae > Streptomyces > Streptomyces sp. NPDC048172. The sequence continues at coordinate 515,929 of NZ_JBIDAT010000001.1, read as the reverse complement.
CCCCTATGCGGCTCCGCCGCGGGGCGCGACCGGTCCAAGACTTTTGGGCTTGCCCACTCAGGGGCGCGGGGAACTGCGCGACAAGCCACGACGCGGCGACAGCCCGCAAACCACAGCCCGGGGCACCCCGAACCCGGCCCAGTTGCGCGGGACACCCGGCGCAGGGGGCTGCGCTTGCCAACCCTGCGCCTTGCGCAGACTTCCCAAGCACAGCCGAGGGAGAAGCGCAGAACTCCCAAGCACAGCGGGGCGGAGGGAGAAGCGCAGACGTGCTCCGTCAGGGGCGCAGCCCCAAGGTCAGCGGCGGCGGAGGAGCCAGGGTTCTACTACGCCTAGGCCACGGACAGGTCGCTGATAGAGCGGCTGGAGGGCGAACCGGAAGCCCGAGAGGTCCTCGCTCTCCTTCTCGGACTCCGGGGCATCCCCGGAGGCGGTCAGCTCTGCCCGTACGGCACCGTCGACCAGGACCGTGTCCTTGGGCGCTATCGAGGTCAGACGGCTGGCGAGGTTGACCGTGTTGCCGAAGACGTCGCCCATACGGGTCGTCATCGTGCCGAAGGCGAGGCCGACGCGCAGCTCGGGCATCGTCTCGTCGTTCGCCATGGTCTCGATCAGCCGCAGCCCGATCTCCGCTGCGGTGCCCGCGTCGTCCGCGACGTAGAGGATCTCGTCGCCGAGGGCCTTGATGAGACGGCCGCCGTGCGCGGCGACCAGGTCGGCCGAGGTCGTCTCGAACGCCTCCACCAGCTCGCCCAGTTCGTCGTCCTCCAGCCGCCGCGTCAGCCGCGTGAAGCCCACGAGGTCGGCGAAGCCGATGGCCTGGCGCCGGTCGACCATCTCCTCGTCGTCCTGCGCCTGGACGACGCGGCCCGTCGCGGCGGCGAGCTGGCGCCGCCAGACGTAGACGAGGAACTCCTCCAGCTCCGGCAGCAGCAGCTGCACCAGCGGATACGTGACCTCGTTGCGCGTCATGCCCGGCTCGGGCGGCTCGGTGAGGCCCTCCAGGAACGAGTCGATCTGCCAGTCCGCGAGCCGCGCCGTGGTCTGCCCCGTCGAACGCGCGACCTGCACGGCCATCGACTCGCTCAGCAGCCCGGCCTCGACCAGGCCCGCGAGGCGCCGCAGCGCCAGCACGTCCGCCTCGGTCAGGGCACGGGCCTGGCCGACGTCGGCGAAGCCCATGGCCCGCCAGAAGCGGGAGGCCAGCTCCATCGAGACGCCCGCGGCCCGCGCGGCCTGGAACGGGGTGTACTGGCGCTCCGAGCCGAGGATCAGCTCCTCGATGCGGAGCGCGCTGGGGTCCTCCTCGCCGTCGGGGTCGACGGGCCCGGGCCCGGGATCGGGCGGCTCGGCGGTCTCGGCGGGACCGGCACCGTTCGTACCGGCGTCGGCCCGAGCCCCGTCCCCATCTCCGTCCCCGTCCTCTGCGGACGCGGAAGCGTACGTACGCGCGGGCGTGCCCGGATCATCCACGGTCACTGCCCGCCCCTTGCACCCCTCGCGGCGTACCGTCGTCCCTGCGCACGACCCTTCCGTTCCTCTTGCTCAGCCTCATCCGGCCACTTCTCAGCGCCGAGCCCACCATACGGCAGTTGTGCGATAGCTCACTCTCCGGCCGTGGGGCGCAGGTGCACGATGTCACCCGCCGCGACCGGGCGCTGCACGCCCTGCGCCGAGGCGATCACCAGCCGTCCGTCCCCGTCCACGGCGACCGCCTCGCCGGTCAGCTCCTCACCGCCGGGCAGCTCCGCCCGTACCGTACGGCCGAGTGTCACGCATCCGGCGGCATATGCCTCCAGCAGCACGCTCGACGCCGGATCGCCGTCGGCCGCGGTCCAGCGGCCGTACCAGTCCTCGACGGCGCGCAGGACGGCGCGCAGCAGCGGATCGCGGTCCGTGCCCTGCGCGCCCGCCAGCGCGAGGGAGCCCGCGGTCGGCACGGGCAGCTCGTCGGCGCTCAGCGTGACGTTCAGGCCGATGCCGAGGACGACCGCGTCGCCGCCGGGGGTGTCGACGCGCTCGGCGAGGATGCCGCCGATCTTGCGCTCCTCGCCCTCGACGCGGGCGAGTACGTCGTTGGGCCACTTGAGCCCCGTGTCGACCCCCGCGGTGCGGGCGAGGGCGCCCGCCACGGCCACGCCCGCGAGCAGCGGGATCCAGCCCCAGCGCTCGGCCGGGGGCTCGGGGCGCAGCAGCGTCGAGAAGAAGAGACCGGAGCGCGGCGGGGCGCTCCACCCCCGGTCCAGCCGCCCGCGGCCCGCGGTCTGCTCCTCCGCGACCAGGACGGTGCCGGGGTCGGCCTCGCCCTTACGCGCACGGGCCGCCAGCTCTGTGTTGGTGGACCCGATGCTCTCCACGACGTCGAGTGCCGTGACCAGTGAGTCCTCCCGTACGAGCGCTCTGCGCAGCGCGCTCGCGTTCAACGGTGGCCGTTCCAGATCGGACCAGCGATTCCGGGGCACCTCAGAGTCAGCCATCCCCCCAGGCTAGGCGCCCCCCACCCCTCAGGGCTCACCCCCTCAGACCTCGCCCTCAGAGGCGCGCCGGGCCCAAGACGTCGGAGCTTGCCCCTTCTCCCCAGGGGCGCGGGGCTGTGTCCGTTTTGCGGCTCCGCCGCGTGGGCGCGCCGGGTCCAAGACTTCGGGGCTTGCCCCTCCAGGGGCGCGGGGAACTGCGCGCCCAGCCACGACGCGGCGGCAGCCCGCGAAGCACAGCCCGGGGCAACCCGGGCGCGGCCCTTGCACGCGGGGCACCCGGCGCAGGGGGCTGCGCTTGCCAACCCTGCGCCTTGCGCAGACTTCCCAAGCTTCGCGGAGGGAGAAGCGCAGACTTCCCAAGCACAGCGGAGGGAGAAGCGCAGGCCTGCCAAGCGCAGTGGGGCGGAGGGAGAAGTCGGCTGGGCCTCTCGTGGCGAGCGGAATGTGGTCAACGCCGCACCGTCAGAGCGCACGCGCGCCGATAACCTACGAACCGGTAGCCACCCGATGACGAGTAGGAGCGCCCCGCTGATGTCAGAGCAGGCGAGCCCCCTGAGCAGCCCGGACATCCACACCACCGCGGGCAAGATCGCGGATTTCGAGCGGCGTACCGCGGAGGCGGTGCACGCGGGCTCGGAGCGCGCGGTGGAGAAGCAGCACGCCAAGGGCAAGCTGACGGCCCGCGAGCGGGTGGAACTGCTGCTCGACGAGGGCTCGTTCACCGAGCTGGACGAGTTCGCCCGGCACCGGTCGACCAACTTCGGGCTGGAGAAGAACCGCCCGTACGGGGACGGGGTCGTCACCGGATACGGAACCGTGGACGGCCGCCCCGTCTGCGTGTTCTCGCAGGACTTCACCATTTTCGGCGGCGCCCTCGGCGAGGTCTACGGCGAGAAGATCGTCAAGGTCATGGACTTCGCGCTGAAGACCGGCTGTCCGGTCATCGGCATCAACGACGGCGGCGGCGCCCGTATCCAGGAGGGCGTCGCGGCGCTCGGCCTGTTCGCGGAGATCTTCCGCCGTAACGTGCACGCCTCCGGCGTGATCCCGCAGATCAGCCTGGTTCTCGGGCCCTGCGCGGGCGGCGCGGTCTACTCCCCGGCGATCACGGACTTCACGGTGATGGTCGACCAGACCTCGCACATGTTCATCACGGGCCCGGACGTCATCAAGACGGTCACCGGTGAGGACGTCGGCTTCGAGGAGCTGGGCGGCGCCCGTACGCACAACACGACGTCCGGCGTCGCGCACCACATGGCGGGCGACGAGAAGGACGCGATCGAGTACGTCAAGGCGCTGCTGTCCTATCTGCCGTCCAACAACCTGTCCGAGCCGCCGGTCTTCCCCGAGGAGGCGGACCTGGAGACCTCGGACGAGGACCGCGAGCTGGACACGCTGATCCCGGACTCGGCGAACCAGCCGTACGACATGCACGGCGTGATCGAGCACGTGGTGGACGACGGGGAGTTCCTGGAGACCCAGGCCCTGTTCGCGCCGAACATCGTCACCGGCTTCGGCCGGATCGAGGGCCAGGCGGTGGGCATCGTCGCCAACCAGCCGCTCCAGTTCGCCGGGTGCCTCAACATCGACGCGAGCGAGAAGGCAGCGCGCTTCGTGCGCACCTGCGACGCGTTCAACGTGCCGGTGATCACCTTCGTCGACGTCCCGGGCTTCCTGCCGGGCACCGACCAGGAGTACGACGGCATCATCCGCCGCGGCGCCAAGCTGATCTACGCCTACGCGGAGGCGACCGTCCCGCTGGTCACGGTCATCACCCGCAAGGCGTTCGGCGGCGCGTACGACGTCATGGGCTCCAAGCACCTCGGCGCCGATCTCAACTTCGCCTGGCCGACCGCGCAGATCGCCGTCATGGGCGCCCAGGGCGCGGTCAACATCCTGCACCGCAGGACGCTCGCCGCCGCGCCGGACGAGGGCCGCGAGGAGCTGCGCGAGAACCTCACCCAGGAGTACGAGGACACGCTGCTGAACCCGTACGTCGCGGCCGAGAGGGGTTACGTGGACGCCGTGATCCGGCCGTCCGAGACCCGCCGCCACATCACCCGCGGCCTGCGCACGCTGCGCTCCAAGCGGGAGCAGCTCCCGCCCAAGAAGCACGGCAACATCCCGCTCTGACACCCCACAGCGAGCGCGTCGAGGAGGCAGCGCCATGATCAAGGTCGTACGAGGCAATCCGACACCGGAGGAGCTGGCCGCCACCCTGGCGGTGGTCAGAGTGCGGGCCGCCGCCGCGGCCACGACGGAGCCCGTGGGCGCCGTGCGCGACGCGTGGTCCGACCCGGCCCGCACCGTGCCGGGACGCGTCCCCGCGCCGGGCCCCGCCGCCTGGCGCCGCTCCTTCTGGCCCGGCTGACGGCCCGATCTGAGTACGCGTACTCAGGCGCCGGCGGGGTGTTCCGTTCCATCATCGATCGATGCTGTGGTCGGACCCCCGTGACGAGCCGTCCAAGGAAACCCGCGCGGCCCAGACGAAACTACAGCGCCTGTACTGGGTGCTGCCGGTCGTGGTCGCCGTCGTGATGCTGCTGCTTCACGCGAGTAACGTGTGAGCGCCGCACGGGCACGTACGAGCGTGCCGGAGCCGCTCGTACGATGGCGGCCATGACCGACTCAGCACCCCGCCCGCGCCCCCGCCTCGTGCTCGCCTCCGCCTCGCCCGCCCGCCTCGGCCTGCTCCGGCAGGCGGGGCTCGCGCCCGACGTGATCGTGAGCGGGGTGGACGAGGAGGCGCTGACGGCGCCGGACCCGGCCTCGCTGGCGCGGGTGCTCGCCGAGGCGAAGGCGGCGGCGGTCGCGGCGCGGCCCGAGGCCGCGGGCGCGCTCGTCGTCGGCTGCGACTCGGTGCTGGAGCTGGACGGCGAGGCGCTGGGCAAGCCCGCGGACGCCGAGGAGGCCACGGCCCGCTGGAAGGCCATGCGGGGCCGCGCGGGGATCCTCAGGACCGGCCACTGCGTCATCGACACCCGCGAGGGCGGCGGCCGTACGTCGGCGACCGCGTCCACCGTGGTCCGCTTCGGGGAGCCGACGGACGCGGAGATCGCGGCCTACGTGGCCAGCGGCGAACCCCTCCATGTGGCGGGCGCGTTCACCCTGGACGGCCGCTCGGCGCCGTTCGTCGACGGCATCGAGGGCGATCACGGCAACGTCCTCGGCCTCTCGATGCCGAAGCTGCGCGCGCTCCTGGCCGAACTGGACATCGCGATCACCGACTTGTGGGCGTGAGCGGATGCGGACGCTGCCCACGGTGGAGTTGACGTTCCGGGGAGAGCTGGCACCGCCCGAGGAGGGCGACGCGCTGGCCTGTCTCTCGCTCTCCCCGCACGGCGAGCCCGTCGCGCTGTGGACGGCGCCCGCGGACCACGGGGAACAGACCGCCAAGGACACCCTGCCGAACGGGGTGCGGGTGCCGAGGACGCGGCTGGGCCGCGGCGTTCCGATGCGGTTCGTGACGTACCGGCCCGAGCCGGTGGTGACCGCGCTGGAGACCGCGCTGGCCGTCCCGCACGCCCAGCCGCTCTCCGGCGGCCGGGTCCTGGTGGTGGGCGCGCGCTGCGCGTACAGCCCCGAGGAGGGCCCGGAGCGCAACGCCGAGATCCACGGCGCGGACGGACGCCTGCTGGCGCGGGGCACGTTGGGCGACGGGATCGCCTCCGTCCGCACCGACACGGACGACGGCATCTGGGTCGGCTACTTCGACGAGGGCATCTTCGGGAACAACGGCTGGGGCAGCCCGGACGGCCCCGCCCCGATCGGCTCCGACGGCCTGGTCAGGTTCACCGACGACCTCACCCGGGACGGCCGCCCCCTCCCCGGCAACGGCCCCTGGGGGCTGCCCGCCGAAAGCCCCCGCGTGGCCCTGGAGTCCACCACCCTGTGGACGTCCTTCCACAACATGCGCGAACGCGTCCTGGTCCGCTTCGACCCGTCCGAGGACGGGGAGACCCGCCGGGGCTGGAGCCTGGAGGGGACGGGCGGGGGCTGGGCCGTCCCCCTGGGGCAGGACCGTACGGTCGCCCAGGTGGGCGGGGAGGACGGGCACGACGTGCTGACGTACACCACCCTGGAGGACGACGGCCGGGCCGTCCCCGGTGCCCGCTTCCGCCTGACCCTGCCCGGCGGCGAGCCGTTGGGGAGGGTCAGGGGCCACGGCCACGCGGGCGTCCTGCACATGTTCAGCGGGACCACGTGGTGGAGCGCCGACCTGGAGCGTCGGCCTCAGTGAGCCTGAGCCTGCGCCGGGGCGCCGTACCAGGTCAGGGACCAGACGATGAGGCCCAGGACGGCCATCATGAACAGGAACGCGGTCCAGCCGACGAGCCCGATCGAGAAGGCGCCCAGCAGCCCGTGGACGACCGCGCAACTGATCAGGGCGATACGGAAGAAGCCCAGCGGCGACTTGTCCCGCACGGCGCTGCGCGCCAGTATCAGCGCGCATCCGGCGAGATAGCCTCCGATGAGCGCGGCGCCGATCCAGGCGGACGCCGTCATCGCTCTCGGGTCGATGCCCGCGAGGGACATGTCCTGCTCGTCAACGACCTTGCCCAGGAAGAGGTTGACCAGTACGAGGACGACCGCCTCCAGGGTCAGCGCGAGCGCCGCCGCCGCGGCGACCGTTCTCCTGTGCCCCAGTCTCTTCACGGCGCGCACGCTACTCACGGGTACGGGGCGGGGCAAGGGGTGGGACGCAGCGCAAAGTTTCTTCCAGCGTTTCATAGGGATCCCACAAAGAAGCCGCCCCGGACCCTGGGTGGGGGCACAGAGAGCAAGACCACATCCCGGGGTCGGCGGGCGAACGCGAAAACCCGGCGTACCTTGGAACGACGGGGGACAAGGCTCCCGTGGTACCGACGGGTGACACTCTGTGTGGGCAAGCTCACCCCCCTTGGCGGCTCGGCGTGGGGTGTCGCCAGTACCTAAACTCAGCTTGTTTCAAGGAGGGAGCCATCGTGCGCAAGGTGCTCATCGCCAATCGCGGCGAGATCGCGGTCCGCGTGGCCCGCGCGTGCCGGGACGCGGGAATCGCGAGCGTCGCTGTTTATGCCGAGCCGGACCGGGACGCGCTCCATGTCCGGGTGGCCGATGAGGCATACGCCCTGGGCGGTGACACCCCGGCGGCGAGCTACCTGGACGTCGCCAAGGTGCTCAGGGCCGCCGCCGACGCGGGAGCGGACGCCGTCCACCCCGGTTACGGGTTCCTGTCGGAGAACGCCGAGTTCGCGCAGGCCGTCCTGGACGCGGGCCTGACCTGGATCGGCCCGCCGCCGCAGGCCATCCGCGACCTGGGCGACAAGGTCGCCGCGCGGCACATCGCGCAGCGCGCGGGCGCCCCGCTGGTGGCGGGGACCAAGGACCCGGTCTCGGGCTCCGAGGAGGTCGTCGCCTTCGCCGAGGAGAACGGCCTGCCCATCGCCATCAAGGCCGCCTTCGGCGGCGGCGGTCGCGGCCTGAAGGTCGCCCGCACGCTGGAGGAGGTCCCCGAGCTGTACGACTCGGCGGTGCGCGAGGCCGTGGCCGCCTTCGGCCGCGGCGAGTGCTTCGTCGAGCGCTACCTGGACCGTCCCCGGCACGTGGAGACCCAGTGCCTGGCGGACAAGCACGGGAACGTCGTGGTCGTCTCGACCCGTGACTGCTCCCTGCAGCGCCGCCACCAGAAGCTCGTCGAGGAGGCCCCGGCGCCGTTCCTGACGGACGAGCAGAACGCCGAGCTGTACCGCGCGTCCAAGGCGATCCTGCGCGAGGCGGGCTACGAGGGCGCGGGCACCTGCGAGTTCCTCGTGGGCCAGGACGGCACGATCTCCTTCCTGGAGGTCAACACCCGGCTGCAGGTCGAGCACCCGGTGACCGAGGAGGTCGCGGGCATCGACCTGGTGCGCGAGATGTTCCGGATCGCCGACGGCGAGGAGCTGGGGTACGACGATCCGGCGCTGCGCGGTCACTCCTTCGAGTTCCGCATCAACGGCGAGGACCCGGGCCGCAACTTCCTCCCGGCTCCCGGCACCGTCACCACCTTCGACCCGCCGACCGGCCCCGGCGTGCGGCTCGACGCGGGCGTGGAGTCCGGCTCGGTCATCGGCCCGGCCTGGGACTCGCTGCTGGCCAAGCTCATCGTCACCGGCTCGACCCGCCGCCAGGCCCTGGAGCGGGCGGCGCGGGCGCTCGACGAGTTCGAGGTCACCGGGATGGCCACCGCGATCCCCTTCCACCGGACCGTGGTCCGCGACGCCGCGTTCGCGCCGGAGGTCAGCGGGCGCGAAGGCGAGCCGTTCGACGTCCACACCCGGTGGATCGAGACGGAGTTCGTCAACGAGATCCCGGCCTACGTGGCGCCCGGCGCCGGCGTGGAGGAGGAGACCGACGACGAGGGCTCCCGCGAGACCGTCGTCGTCGAGGTCGGCGGCAAGCGCCTGGAGGTCTCGCTGCCCTCCTCGCTGGGCATGCCGCTGGCCCGCGCCGCGATCGAGGGCGGGGCGCGCAAGCCGCGCCGCAAGGCCGCCAAGAAGTCCGGCTCCGCCGCCTCCGGTGACGCCCTCGCCTCTCCGATGCAGGGCACGATCGTCAAGGTCGCCGTCGAGGAGGGCCAGCACGTCGAGGAGGGCGAACTCGTCGTCGTACTGGAGGCGATGAAGATGGAGCAGCCGCTCAACGCCCACCGCGCGGGCACCGTCAAGGACCTCAGCGCCGAGATCGGCGCCTCGGTCTCCTCCGGCGCGGTCATCTGCGAGATCAAGGACTGACCTCGCGAGCCGAGGACTGACCTCGCGGGTCGAGGACCGGCCCCGTACGCCCGAATGCGCCCGCCCCGTCCGTACGAGGCGGGCGCACCCGGAATCGGGAGACCGCGGGTCAGCGGCGGCGGGGAGCCAGGTCGGCGACCCGGGGGGACTTCGCCGGAGCCGGTCCGTCCGGCAGCGACGTCGCACTCCGCAGCTGAGTCGGCGGCGGGGGTGTGGAACTCCCGCCTCCGCCCGGCGGATTCGGATTCCGCCGGGGTCCCGGCATCTGGACGTCCCGCATCTCGCGCCGTTCCTCACCCGCCGGGGGCGGTGCGGAGCGCACCGGTCCCGCGACGGCGATCTGCACGCCCCTGTCGGCCAGCGCCTGCAGCTCCGTCTCCGCACGGTCGTCGTGCGGCGGGGGCTCGTCGGTGACCAGCCGGGTGATGAGATCCGTCGGTACGGTCTGGAACATCGTGTCGGTACCGAGCTTCGTGTGGTCGGCCAGGACCACGACCTCCGCCGCCGCCTGCACCAGCGCACGGTCCACGCTCGCGGAGAGCATGTTGGACGTGGACAGGCCGCGCTCGGCCGTCAGCCCGCTCCCCGAGAGGAACGCGCGGGAGACACGCAGCCCGTGCAGGGACTGCTCGGCACCGCTGCCGACCAGCGCGTAGTTGGAACCGCGCAGGGTGCCTCCGGTCATGACGACCTCGACCCGGTTGGCGTGTGCCAGCGCCTGGGCGACCAGCAGCGAGTTGGTGACGACGGTCAGGCCGGGGACGCGTGCGAGACGCCGCGCCAGCTCCTGCGTCGTCGTCCCGGCACCGACGACGACGGCCTCGCCCTCTCCGACGAGGCCCGCGGCGAGATCGGCGATGGCCGTCTTCTCCGCGGTCGCTAGATGGGATTTCTGTGGGAAGCCGGACTCCCGGGAGAAGCCACCCGGGAGCACGGCACCGCCGTGTCGGCGGTCGAGCAGTCCTTCTGCCTCCAGCGCCCGTACGTCACGACGCACGGTCACTTCTGAGGTCTGGACGACGCGGGCGAGCTCACGGAGCGAGACAGCCCCGTTAGCTCGCACCATTTCAAGGATCAATTGACGACGTTCCGCAGCGAACACGAAACTGACAGTAACGCCAACGACCATCTGCTTTCAGCAGTTTGCGCCGATTAACCGAAGTTGTTCGTACACGGACCCTTGGTGTGGTAGAGGACCTACTCGGCAGTCTTCCGCGTGTGGAGCTGACGCGCGACCTCGGCGATCGAGCCGGTCAGGGACGGGTACACAGTGAAGGCGTTCGCGATCTGTTCCACTGTCAGATTGTTGTCGACCGCGATCGAGATGGGATGGATCAGCTCACTGGCCCGCGGCGCGACGACCACACCGCCGACCACGATGCCGGTGCCGGGGCGGCAGAAGAGCTTCACGAAGCCGTCGCGGATGCCCTGCATCTTGGCGCGCGGGTTGCGCAGCAGCGGCAGCTTCACGACGCGGGCGTCGATCTTCCCGTTGTCCACGTCCGCCTGGCTGTAGCCGACGGTGGCGATCTCCGGGTCCGTGAAGACGTTCGCGGAGACGGCCCGGAGGTTGAGCGGCGCCACCGCGTCGCCCAGGAAGTGGTACATCGCGATCCGGCCCTGCATCGCGGCGACGGACGCGAGCGCGAAGACGCCGGTGCAGTCACCCGCCGCGTAGACCCCGGGGGCCGAGGTGCGGGACACCTTGTCGGTGCGGATGTGCCCGGAGTCCTTGAGCGTGACCCCGGCCTCCTCCAGGCCCATGTCCGCCGTGTTGGGGATCGCGCCGACGGCGACCAGGCAGTGCGAGCCCGTGATCGTACGCCCGTCCTGCAGCGTGACCTCGACGCGGTCGCCGACGCGCTTGGCGGACTGCGCGCGGGACCGGCTCATCACGTTCATCCCGCGCCGCCGGAAGACGTCCTCCAGCACGGCCGCCGCGTCCGGGTCCTCGCCCGGCAGCACGCGGTCGCGCGAGGAGACGAGGGTGACCTGCGAGCCCAACGCCTGGTAGGCGCCCGCGAACTCGGCACCGGTGACGCCGGAGCCGACCACGATCAGCTCCTCGGGGAGCTCCTCCAGGTCGTACACCTGCGTCCAGTTGAGGATCCGCTCGCCGTCGGGGAGGGCGTCGGGGATCTCGCGCGGGTGGCCGCCGGTGGCGACGAGCACGGCGTCGGCGGTCAGCTCCTGGGACGTGGAGTCGGCGGCGGTGACGGTGATCCGCCGCGAGCCGTCCGTGGCCTGCCCCGGCTCCAGCCGCGCGCGCCCGCGCATCACGCGGACACCCGCGCGGGTGACGGAGGCCGTGATGTCGTGCGACTGCGCCAGCGCGAGGCGCTTCACGCGGCGGTTGACCTTCCCCAGGTCGACGCCGACGACGCGCGCCGGGTCGTCCGGGTCGTGCGTCGTGTCCTCGACGCGGATGCCCAGCTCCTCGTACGAGGAGTCGAAGTTGGTCATCACCTCGGCGGTGGCGATGAGCGTCTTGGACGGCACGCAGTCGGTGAGCACCGAGGCACCACCGAGACCGTCGCAGTCCACGACGGTCACCTCCGCGCCGAGCTGCGCCGCGACCAGCGCAGCCTCGTATCCGCCAGGTCCGCCACCGATGATCACGATCCGAGTCACATACTCCATTCTCCCGCACGCGCCATCCGCCCACCCGGCGGGGGTTCGGGTCGGGCGTGACGCCCGTGTGAAAGAGAGGACCGTGTGGGTCGGCGTACCCTCGTGCGCATGTCGCTCTATGCCGCCTACGCCGGCAACCTCGACGCACGGCTCATGTCGCGCCGCGCCCCGCACTCCCCGCTGCGCGGCACGGGGTGGGTCACCGACTGGCGGCTCACCTTCGGCGGCGAGCACATGGGCTGGGACGGTGCGCTGGCCACGATGGTCGAGGCGCCACGCGCCCAGATCTTCGTCGCGCTCTACGACATCGCGCCGATGGACGAGGACTCCATGGACCGCTGGGAGGGCGTCGGCCTCGACATCTACCGGCGGATGCGCGTCCGCGTGCACACCCTCGACGGCGACGAGCCCGCGTGGTGCTACGTGCTCAACGGGTACGAGGGCGGCCTGCCCTCCGCCCGCTACCTCGGGGACATCGCCGACGCCGCCGAGTCCGCGGGCGCCCCGCACGACTACGTCATGGAGCTGCGGAAGCGTCCGTGCTGAGGTCCGTCGCGTAGTGCGCGAGCGCCGCGCGGTACTCCCGTACGGACGGGTCTTCGCTGGTGTCCGCGAGGAGGACCAGGAGCAGCCGCATGGCCTCCTCGTGCGCCCCCGTGTTGTGCAGCGCCATCGCGAGGAACGCGCGCAGCGCGCCGTCCTCCGGGTACGCCCCGGCGGCCTCGCGCAGCAGGGCGACGGCCCGTTCGTGCGCGCCCAGCACGCGGTACGTGCTGCCGAGGCCGAGCAGCGCGCCCCGGCGGTCGTCGTCGGTGAGGGGCGGGTCCTGCGCCGCCAGCGCGCGCTCGTAGAAGGGCACCGCCTCGCGCTCCAGGCCGAGCACGTCGTGGGCCCACGCGGTCTGGTAGGCGATCTCGGCGTCCTCCGGACGGTCCGCGCTCAGCGCGAGCAGGCGCTGCCGCGCCGTCTCCCGCTCCCCGGCGCCCCGGAGTCGTACGGCCTCGGCGAGCGCCTCGTCCCTGTTCCCGCTGTCCCCGCTCCCTGTGATCGCCACGGGGCGGAGTCTACGCACGGCGTTCGCGCAGGGCTCTGACCTTGTGGCGGTTGCCGCAGCGCTCCATCGAGCACCAGCGGCGGCGGCCGGGGCGCGAGGTGTCCACGTAGACCAGCGCGCAGTTCTCGCCGGAGCAGACCCGGACGCGGTGCGCGTACGGGCCGGTCAGGAGCTCGACCGCGTCGCGCGCGACCGTCGCGAGCAGCGCGGTGCCGTCGGCGGGCACGGCCCAGTGCCGCTCCGCGCCGTCCGCCGCGAGGACGGGGACGAGCGGGGGGTGCGCCGCCGCGCCGTTGAGCACGGCCACGTCGGCGGCGGACGGCTCCGCGCCGCCCGCGCGGGCCGTGGCGGCGCGGAAGAGGGCGTCGCGCAGCTCCCGTGCGGCGGCGACCTCGCTCTCCGCGATGTCCAGCACGGGCGTCGGCGTCAGCCGGGAGCGCTCGGCCCACGCGGCGAGGTCGGCGGGGCCGTGCAGCATCTCGAACCGCCTGTACGGGCCCGGGCCGCCGGTCGTCAGCAGCTCCAGGCTGAGCGCGCCGGGGTCGAAGCGGAAGGGCGCGCCGGTGAAGGGACGCATCAGGATCCCGGGGCCCGCTGCCCCGGTGCTTGCCGTCGAGTCCATGTAACTAGTATAACCAGTTACATGACGGCACTGAACTGGAAACTGGTCATCGACTCCCAGGACGCCCCCGCCCTCGCGGACTTCTGGGCGGCCGCGCTCGGGTACGAGGTGGAGGACCCGAGCCCCCTCATCGGACAGCTCCTCGCGGCGGGGCACATCGGCGAGGAGCTGGTCGCCGAGCACGGGGGCCGGAAGATCTTCCGGGGCCTCGCGGGGATCCGGCACCCGGAGGACCCGTTCGACGAGGCGAGCGGGGTCGGCAAGGGGCGTCGCCTCCTCTTCCAGGACGTGCCGGAGGAGAAGACCGTCAAGAACCGGCTCCACGTCGATGTGCACGCGGGCCCGGACGGCCCCGAGGGACCCGAGGACACGGACGCGCTCGTCGACCGCCTGGAGAAGCTGGGCGCCACCCGCGTCCGCGAGGTCGACCAGGGCCCGGCGGGCCGCTGGTTCGTGATGCGCGACCCGGAGGGCAACGAGTTCTGCGCGGCGTAGCCCTTCGGGGGGCCGCCGTCCCTTGCCCGTGCCCTCTTTCCGGGCCCCGGGCAGGGGGTGCCCCGGCTGTGCCTCGCGGGCGTCCGGTTTCGTCGTGGCTTGTCGCGCAGTTCCCCGCGCCCCTGAAGGGGCGCCCGGAGAGCCCCGGGTGATCGTCCGACCGGGCCGCGGGGGCCCCTGTCGTATCGTCCGGACTTGGCGCTGCCGTCTACGCGCGTAGGCCGAGACGGGCTACGCTCGTCGCGTGAACGCATCTCCCACTACGCACACCGACGACGACCCGTACCGTTCCGCCGACGCCGCCGCCGCGCGGTTGCGGGAGCTGACCGGGGCCGACAGCCATGACGTCGCCCTCGTGATGGGCTCGGGCTGGGTGCCCGCAGCGGACGCGCTCGGCGAGCCCGAGCACGAGTTCGCGGTGACCGAGCTGCCCGGCTTCCCGCCCCCCGCCGTCGCGGGCCACTCCGGGACCATCCGCTCGCACCGGATCGGCGACAAGCGCGCGCTCGTCTTCCTCGGCCGTACGCACTACTACGAGGGGCGCGGGGTCGCCGCCGTCGCGCACGGCGTGCGGACCGCCGTCGCCGCGGGCTGCAAGACCGTCGTGCTGACGAACGGCTGCGGCGGGCTCCGCGCGGGCATGCGCCCCGGTCAGCCGGTGCTCATCAGCGACCACATCAACCTCACGGCCACCTCGCCCATCGTCGGCGCAAACTTCGTCGACCTCACCGACCTCTACTCGCCCCGGCTGCGCACGCTCTGCCAGGAGATCGACCCCTCCCTGGAGGAGGGCGTCTACGTCCAGCTCCCCGGGCCGCACTACGAGACGCCCGCCGAGATCGGTTTCCTGCGCACCATCGGCGGAGACCTCGTGGGCATGTCCACCGTCCTGGAGGCCATCGCGGCGCGCGAGGCGGGGGCCGAGGTGCTCGGCGTCTCCCTCGTGACGAACCTGGCCGCCGGGATGACGGGCGAGCCGCTCAACCACGAGGAGGTCCTCCAGGCGGGCAAGGACTCCGCCACGCGGATGGGGGCGCTCCTCGCACAGGTCCTGGAGCGGGTCTGAGCCCGGCACTCCCCCACTACGAGAGGTGACCGACGTGACCACCGACGCGACCGACTCGACCGGCGCTGACCACGTCATCCAGGCGGCCCGCACCTGGCTGGCCGAGGACCCCGACCCGGAGACCCGCGAGGAGCTGGCGAAACTCATCGAGGCGGAGGCGCTGGACGAGCTGCGCGACCGCTTCTCCGGCACCCTGCAGTTCGGCACGGCCGGGCTCCGGGGCGAGCTGGGCGCGGGGCCGATGCGGATGAACCGCGCCGTGGTCGTGCGCGCCGCGGCCGGGATCGCCGCGTATCTGCGCCGTACGGCGCGGAGCGACGGCCTCGTCGTGATCGGCTACGACGCCCGGTACAAGAGCCTCGACTTCGCGCGCGACACCGCCGCCGTGATGGTCGGCGCCGGACTGCGGGCCGCGCTGCTGCCGGAGCCGCTGCCGACGCCGGTGCTGGCGTACGCCATCGGGCATCTGGGCGCCGCCGCCGGGATCATGGTCACGGCCAGCCACAACCCGCCGCGGGACAACGGGTACAAGGTCTATCTCGGCGACCGTACGCAGATCGTGCCGCCCGTCGACGCGGAGATCGCCGCCGACATCGCCGCCGTCGGCCCGCTCGCCGGGGTGCCGCGCCCCGGCTCCGGCTGGGAGGTGCTGGGCGAGGACCTGCTCGACGCGTATCTCGCCCGTACCGGCGCCGTCCTCACCGAGGGCTCGCCGCGCGATTTGCGTACGGTGCACACGGCGATGCACGGCGTCGGCTCCCGCACGGTGCGGCTCGCGTTCGAGCGCGCGGGCTTCCCCTCGCCGGTGCCGGTGGCCGCGCAGGCCGAGCCCGACCCGGACTTCCCCACCGTCGCGTTCCCCAACCCGGAGGAGCCCGGCGCGATGGACCTCGCGTTCGCCACGGCGCGCGAGATGGCGGGCGGGCCGCCCGACGTGATCCTCGCGAACGACCCGGACGCGGACCGCTGCGCCGTCGCCGTCCCCGACCCGGAGTCCGAGGCCGGGTGGCGGATGCTCCGCGGCGACCAGGTGGGCGCGCTGCTGGCCACGCACCTGATCCACAAGCGGGCGCGGGGCACGTTCGCGACGACGATCGTCTCCTCGTCGCTGCTCTCCCGCATCGCCCGCGCGGCCGGGCTGCCGTACGAGGAGACGCTGACCGGCTTCAAGTGGCTCGCCCGCGTGGACGGTCTGCGCTACGGCTACGAGGAGGCGCTCGGCTACGCCGTGGACCCCGACGGCGTCCGCGACAAGGACGGCGTCACCGCGGCGCTGCTCGTCGCCGAACTGGCCGCCGAGCTCAAGCAGGCGGGGCGGACGCTGGGCGAACTGCTCGACGACATCGATGTCGAGTACGGCGTCCACGCCACCGACCAGCTCTCGGTGCGCGTCGAGGACCTGTCGCTCATCGCCGACGCCATGGTGCGGCTGCGCGGGAACCCGCCGCGGACGCTCGCGGGGCTGCGCGTGGAGCGGGCCGAGGACCTCAGCGAGGGCTCGGAGAGCCTGCCCCCGACCGACGGCCTGCGCTACCACCTGGCGGGCGACGCGGAGCGCGGCATCGGCTCCGGGCGCGTGGTCGCGCGCCCGAGCGGCACGGAGCCCAAGCTCAAGTGCTACCTGGAGGTCGTGGTGCCGGTGGACGGCGCCGACGGGCTGCGGGACGCGCGGGCGCTGGCGGCGGACGTGCTCGCCGCCGTGAAGCGGGACCTGGCGGAGGCGGCGGGGGTCCCGGCCCCCTGAGGCCCGCGCCCGCTACGGCTGGGGCGGAATAGGCGTCGGGGACGGGAGGTTGTCCCGCACATGTGGAGCAGCGAGCAACTCGACCTCGACGCCTATCTCGCCCACCTCGGACACGAGGGCGACCGTTCCCCGACGCTGGAGACCCTGCGCGCCGTGCACCGGGCGCACGTCCTGACCGTCCGCTGGGACACGCTCGACAGCTTCCTCCACCACGAGGTCCGCCTCGACCTGCCGACGGTCCAGGAGAAGCTGCTCCGCCAGGGCCGCGGGGGTTACTGCTACGAGCACGCGACGCTCTACGCCGCGGCCCTGGAGAAGCTCGGCTTCCGCTTCACCGCCGTCTCCGGCCGTATCCAGATGGGCGCCGACAACCCCCGCCCCGCGACGCACGCGATGCTCCTCGTCGAGCTGGACGGCGTCCGCTGGCTGACCGACATCGGCTTCGGCGCCAGCCCGCTGGCCCCCATCGAGCTCAGGGACGGCGCCCGGCTGACGGCCGACGACGGGCGGTCGTACGAACTGCGGCACGAGGCGGTCGTCGGCGCCGACCCCGGCTGGGCGCTCTACGAGCAGCCGGACGACCCGGAGAAGCGGCTGCGCCGCCACATCTTCACCGAGAACCCGCAGTACCCGGTGGACTACGCGGTGGGAAACCACTTCGTGGCCTCGAACGCGCGCTCCCCGTTCGTCATCCGCCCCTTCGTCCAGCGCCTCCGCACCGACCGCCTCGACCAGCTCGACGCGCTCGTCTGGACGACCGAGCGCCCCGGCCGGGAGCCGGTCAAGGAGACGGTCCGGGCGGACGAGGTGCCCAAGCTGCTCGCCGACGTCTTCGACATCCGCGTCGCCCGGGACGAGGCGGAGCTGCTGGTGAGCAGGCTGACGGCGCTCGTGCCGTAGACCCGGCGCACCGGCGCGCCCGGGTTGTCAACTCCCTTGCCGTGCATCAGACTTCGGGAGGCATGAGGCAGCCCAGGAGGGCCGTGCGAGACAGGGCGTGGTGGCTCCTGCTCGTCTTCTTCCTCGCCGTGGGGGCCGCCTGGGTCGCGGCGAGCAGCACCTCGTTCGTGAGGGACTCGGCGCTGGCGGACGCGATGGGGATCTCGCTGACCGCGCTGTTGGCGCTGGGCCTCACCGTCTACACGATCATCGACACCCGCCGGGCCAGGCGGTCGGACAGGCTGCGCCGCCTGGCCGACTTCAAGAACGAGGTCGACGAGCGCCTCTACCAGGCGCCACAGGGCTGGTTCGCGGGATCCGACAACGTCGTCCCGGTCGGCTACCGGGTCTCCGGCCGTACCCCGCGGACCGTGACGGAGCCGCTCGGCAGTTGCTTCCAAGGGCTGCCGGCGGGGCGGCACCGCCTGGTGATCCTCGGCGAACCCGGCTCGGGCAAGACCGTCGCCGCCACCCAGCTCATGGCGTACCTCATGGCGGGATGGCAGGAGGGGCAGCCGGTCCCCGTACGCGTCTCGCTGTCCACCTGGAACACCCGGCGCACGCTGGAGGAGTGGCTCACCGACCATCTGACGGCGTCCGGCCTCACCCCCTCCAGGCCCGACGCGCGCGAGCTGCTCGACAACAGGCTCGTCCTGCCGATCCTCGACGGGCTGGACGAGATGGATCCGCCCGATGTCCCCGCCCGGGAGTCCCGCGCGCTGGAGGCGCTGAGGCAGCTCAACGAGGGCTACGGCGGAAGGACAGGCCGGGCACCGCTCGTAGTGGTATGCCGCAGGAAGCGCTACGCCGAGCTGGCGGCGAAGGAGCGGCTGCGCCAGGCCACCACCGTCACGCTCCAGCCGCTCGACAGCGAGCAGCAGCTCGAATTCCTCCGTCAGAGCGGCCTGGAGGACGACTCCGGGGACTGGCTGCCCGAATGGCGCGGCGTCGCCGGGGCTCTCACCTGGAGCGGCACTCCGCGAGGACTCGCCGCCGTGCTGCGCACCCCGCTGCTGATGTCCCTGCTCATCACCGCGTACACCGAGAAGGACGAGCACCACAGCCCCCTGCGCTCCCCGGACGACCTGCTCGCCATGGCTCCGGCCGAGGTTCACGACCATCTGCTCGGCCTCTACACCCGCGTGGCAGCCGCGTCGTTCAACCGTCACCAGGCCCGGGCGCACAGGCGGCGGCGCGACCCCGAGCGGGTCGAGCGGCAGCTCGCCCTGCTCGCGCGGCGCATGCGGGAGAGCAGCCGCCCCGGAAACGCCCCGGCCAGCGGGAACGGGCGGGACGCCGAGGACGAGGTGGTCGCAGAGACGGACCTTGTCCTGCACCGTCTCTGGCGGCTCGGCCGCGCGGACCCGGGCGTCGCGGAGGGCCTCCTCCAGGCCCTCGTCTTCCTCGGCTCGATCATGCTGGCCCGAAGGCTCGGCCTGTACCTTCCGCAGGATCTGACCTCGTTCGCCGCGCTGGCCGCGGTGCTGTGGTACGTGTGGCTGCCCCAGGTCACCACCGCCCGCCGCAGGCCCGTGCCGCGCCAGCTCCACTGGGGTCGCCTGCCCGACTGGCGGTTCGTCGTCCCGGTGCTCTTCTGGACGGCCTCGCTCGCCCTCTACCTGTGGGACGGGCTGCGCGATCAGCCGGCGCTGTACGGGGCCATCCTGTTCGGCTATTTCGCGCCGATCCCCGTCTGGTGGGCCAGCAGACCGATCGGGGACCATCCGCAGGCCACCCTCACCGGACCGCGTGACCCGCTGCGCGCCGAGCTGCGCTACGCCCTGGCCATGGCGGCCAGCGCCTCGCTGGCGTTCGGGGCGATCGCCTCGGACGTGATGGACTCCAGCGTGGGCTTCGCCTACGGCATCACGCTCACGACACTGCCGGCGTTGAGCCACTACGCCCCCGGCTGGCTGCGCTACCTCGGGTTCAAGTCCGAGACGAGCCGCCTGCTGCCTCCTCGGCTGGGCGCGTTCCTCGACTGGAACTGCGAAGCGGGCATCCTGCGCGTGGAGGGATTCGCGTACCAGTTCCGCCACCGCGAGCTCCAGGACTGGCTCGCGAGAAGCGGACCGGCGGGACCGGCGGACCGAGAGCCGGAGCCCGCCTCCTAACCCGTGGCGAGCAGCACGGCCAGGGCGATGGCGCCGACGAGGGCCGGGCCCACGACCTCGTACGCCCAGCGCACCGCGACGCCGCCCTGCGCCGCCTCGCTCTCGGCGTGCTGGTCCAGCAGCTCGCGCAGCTCGTCGACGGCCTGGTCGGAGGGGGCCCGCTTGTCGGACAGGTCGGCGGGGTTCGGCACGACCTCCGGGACGGCGCGGCCCCCGAGGCCGAAGACGCCGCCGGGGCGGGGCGCCGGGCCCTGGCCCGAGGCGATGCGCTCGTTGTGCCGGTTGGCCTTCTTCCGGGCGCGGAGCGAGACCGGGATCGCCCAGAGCTGGTACTTGGTGCCGTCGGCGACGACCTCGCTGGAGTACCCGGCCCGTACGGACTCGACGGCGCCCCACGGCACGGTGATCGTCCGGAACGGGTTGCGGATCCGCATCCGCGTGTCCCCCGCGTACACGGCGGGGCGCAGGGTGAACGCGATGACGAGCGGCGCGGCGCACACCAGCGCCGCGAGCGCGGTGAGGGGCGTACGGCCGTCACCGCTGAGCACGGCGTCCCCGACGAGCCAGACGCCCAGCGCCAGCAGCACCACGCCGCCCGCCATCGCGGCGGGCGACCGGTAGCACCGGTCGGCGAACTTCTGCTCCGGCTCGGTCTCCGGCGCCGGTTCCGACTCCGGCGCCGGTGGCTCCGGCGGCCCGTCCTCGCGCCGCCCCTCGCCGTTCTCTGCGTCCTCGCTCATACCGCCGATTCTGCCCGAAGCCCCGCCGGGTGGGCCCTGGCGGGGTGTGAGGACCCTCACCTCACGGGCGGCGGCGCAGCTCCCCCAGCAGCGCGTGGACCGTCTCCGTGCCGTGGCGCAGGGCCTCCACGGAGATGTACTCGTCGGTGCCGTGCATGCGGCGGGTCATCTCGCGGGTCACCGTGAACGGATAGATCCCGTAGACCGGGACGCCCTTCTCGCGGAACGGCACGGCGCTCGTCGACGCCTCGAACTGGCAGGCCGTGGCGCGGACGCCGGGGTGGGTGCGGCGCACCGCGCGCTGCCAGGCGCGGAAGACGTCGGTGTCCGTGGACGAGTCCCGTACGGACAGGTCCCTGCGGAGCTGCTCGACCGTCTGCTTCTCCGTCTCGCCCGGCTTGGAGACCACGCTCAGCTCCGCCCGGTCGCCGATGAGGGCGCGCAGCTCGGCGACCGTACGGCCCGGGTCGTCGCCGCCGGGGAGGAAGGCGACCCGGAGTTCGGCGGTGGCCGTGCCGGGGACGATGCTCGGGTAGTAGCCCGCGCGGGAACCGGTGAACGCGGTGGTGGAGCGGAGCATCGCGTGGTGCAGCTCCGGGGTGGCGCTCAGGCGCACCACCTCCTCGCCCGCGCGGTCCCGCGCCTGCTCCGTCCTGGCCTCCAGCATCGCGCGGATCGCCCGGCCGAAGGCCCGGTCGTCGGTGGCCTCGGCCAGCTCCGCGAAGTAGCGGCGGGACAGGGCGTTGGGGCGGATGTGCGGGCGCCAGCCGTCGAGCAGCTCCAGCACGTGTCCGAGCCGCACCAGGGCCTGGCCCCGGAACGGCTTCGAGGTGTGCGTGGCGTACGAGGACGCCGTCACGCGCAGCCCGATCGAGCGCTTGTCGTTGCAGGTGAGGGTCGCGATCATCGCCTTCCCCGCGCCCTGTCCACCCTGGCCGCCCTGGCCGCCCTGCTGGTCCAGCACCCAGCCGCCCTCGGTGAGCACCGCGCCCGCCTCGGCGCGCTCCGGCTGCTCGCCGAGGAGCCAGCGCACGCCGTGCGGGCCCTGCTCCTCGTCGCAGTCGGACCAGAAGACGATGTCGCGGTCGAAGCGCGCGCCGTCCTTCACGTGGCGCAGCAGCGCGGCGACGAACGAGGCGTTGACGCCCTTCATGTCGAGCGCCCCGCGCCCGTAGAGCCTGCCGTCCTCGACGAGCCCGGCGAAGGGCTCCTTCTCCCACGTGTCGCCCGTCGCGGGCACGACGTCCGAGTGGCCGAGCAGGACGAGCGGCTTCGCGCGGGGCTCGCCGTGCGCCGGGACCCGCGCGAAGAAGTGGACGTTGTCCTTCTTCGGCGTCGGCACGATCTCCGTACGGACACCCGCCCCCTCGAAGAGGCCCCGGAGCATACGGGCGTGGGGCAGCGTCACCGCGCCGTCCCCGGGGTTGCTCGTGTCGTGCCGGACCATCGCGACGGCGAGCGCGAGGGGATCGGTGGGATCACCGCCGAAGGACCCGCCACCGGGCGGAACGGGCGCGGCAGCGACCTTCGGAGCCGCCGCGCCCCCGGGGGCCGCCGTGGCCTTCGGGGCCGTCGCCGTCGCGGCGGCCGAGGACGCGACGAGCCCGGCGGCGACAGCCGCGCCGGTACCGAGGACCGAACGGCGCGTACGACCGCCGTCGGCGCCGTCGCGGTACGGGCCAGGACTGCCGTCCGGGGCGCCCTCCTGTCCGGTGCCGTACCTGCCGGGTCCCGCATCCCCGCCGGGACCGCCGGAGCCGCCGTCGGCGGGATCCTCACCAGGCACGGACAACACGGCTCGGCCGACCCCGCCGGGGCTCCGCTCCCTACCGCCCCCGCCCGGGCTGGCGGGGCCGCCAGGCCCGCCGGGACCGCCGGAACCGCGGGGGCCGCCGGGTCTGCCGCCATCGGCAGGTCTCCCGCCACCGGCCCCGCCGCCGTCGCCGGGCCGCCCGTCTCCATCCGCACCCGGCAGCGGGTCCAGGCAGGTCGTGAGGGCCGCCTGGGGGTTCTCCTGGTGGGCGTAGTGGCCGCCCGGCACGGGGAGTACGGCGCTGCGCGATGTCGTGTACGCGGTCCAGCGGCGGACGTCCGGCTCCGGGACGTGCGGGTCGTCCGTCGCGTGCACCGCGATCAGCTCGACCGGCAGCGCGGGGGCCCCGCTCCCGTCGTACGCGGCGGCCAGCCGCAGGTCGGCGAGGACCGGGGGCAGCAGGACCTCCTCGAAGTCGGGGTCCGCCAGCAGCTCGGGGTCGGTCAGGGCCGTGTCCCGGACGAAGGCCCGCGCGTCGTCGAGGGTCACCTCTGCGCGCCCGCCTCCCACGTCGCACGGGGCCTGACCGGCGACCGCGCACAGCCGCGCCACCGGCGTCCCGCCGTCCAGCAGACGGCGCGCCGTCTCGTACGCCAGCAGCGCGCCCAGGCTGACGCCGATGAGTACCAGCCGCGTGCCGGGGGCCTGTTCGCGCAGCTCCGCTGCGACGGATTCGGCGTACGCCGCGACGTCCGTGACGGCCTCCTCGTCGATGCGGTGCCCGCGCCCCGGCGGGGTGACCAGGGCGAGGGAGGTGTCGGCGGGGAGCGCGCCGCGCCAGTCGGCGAACGTCGCGCCGTGCGCGCCCGTCGGCGGGAAGCAGACGGCGAGCGTGCCGCCGGGGAGCCGCCCCTCGCGGGTGCCGACGTGTCTGAGCCAGGTCTCCGTCATGCGTTCCCCTCTGCTGTCTGCTGCGCCCGTGCCTCGTGGCAGAGGGCGGCGATTCCGGCGACGGTGGGCGCGCTGAGGATCCGCCGGAGCGGGACGCGCCTCCCCGCGGTCTTCTCCAGCCGGGCGGCGAGGCGTACGGCGAGCAGCGAATGCCCCCCGGCGTCGAAGAAGTTGTGGTCGGCCGACTCCGGCGGGGCGCCGAGCAGCGTCTGCCAGGCGGCGGCGACGGCGCTCTCCACCTCGTCGGCGGGCCGGAAGGCGGCCTCGGGGCGCCGTTCGGCGCGCTCGGCGAGGGAGCGCAGCGCCGCGCGGTCCAGCTTGCCGTTGGCGCCCAGGGGCAGCCGGGGGACCCGGCGGACGTCGGCGGGCACCATGTAGTCCGGCAGGCGCTCGCGGAGGCGGGCGCGCAGCGCGGCGGCGTCGGTCTCCTCCTCGTCCGGCGCGGTCACGCAGGCGATGATCCGCGGTTCGCCGTCGGCGCCGGGCGCCTCCTCGGCGTAGACCCCGGCCTCCTGGACGCCGGGCGCCTTGCGCAGCGTGGACTCGATCTCCTCCAGCTCCACGCGGTAGCCCCGCACCTTGATCTGGTTGTCGGCGCGGCCGGTGATCTCCAGTGCGCCACCCGGCAGCACGCGGCCCCGGTCGCCCGTGCGGTAGTGGCGCACGCCGTCGGCGTCGGTGGTGAACCGGTCCTCGTCGTCGCCGCCGAGGTAGCCGAGCGCGAGCGGCGGGCCCGCGACCCACACCTCGCCGGGCGTGCCCTGGGGCAGCCGCCGCCCGAGCCGGTCGCGCACGGTGAGCGTGGCGCCCGCGACGGCCGCGCCGACGGGCACGCGCGCGGCGTCGGCGGGCAGCGCGGCGGTGTCGTACGCGCCGACGTTGGAGGCCGTCTCCGTCATCCCGTACAGGTTCAGCAGCCGGGCCTGCGGCCAGACCTCGCGGAAGAGCCGCACGGTGGCGACGGGCAGCGCGTCGGCGCCGCTGGTGACCAGCACCGGCGCGTGACCGCCGGCGGGCAGCTTCGCGCTCTCCTCCAGCAGCCCGGCGAGGAGGTGCGGGGTGAGGAAGAGATGGGTGATCCGCTCGCGGGCGACGGCGGCGGCGAACAGCGCGGGGTCGAGCACCTCGTCGCCGCTGAGCACGACGGAGGGCACGCCGCGCAGCAGCCCGCCGAGCAGCTCCCAGGGCGAGGCGACGAGCGCCACGGACTTCTGCACGGCCAGCACCGCGTCCGCCGGGAAGGGGTGGTCGGCCCACATCCACTCCAGGCGCCCGCGGACGGAACGGTGGCTGATCCGCACGCCCTTGGGGTTACCCGTGGTGCCCGAGGTGTAGACGAGATGGAAGAGATCGCCGTCGGCGGGAGGGGCGAACGGGCCCTCGTACGGAGTCCCTTCGCCTGGCCCTTCGGCCAGCTCCTCCCGCGCGACGAGCCGCACGCGCGGCACGTCCAGCGTCGGGAACTGGTCGAGCCCCGGCTCCGCCAGCACCAGGTCCGGACCCGCCTCCTGCACCATGCGGCGCTGCCGCCGTACGGGGATCGCGGGGTCGAGGCCCAGGTAGGCGGCGCCGGTCCGCAGCACGGCCAGCACCCCGGCGAGCGCCGCCGGGCCCCGGTCGACGGCGAGCGCCACGAGGGAGCCGGGGCCCGCGCCCCTGGCGGCGAGCCGGGCGGCCAGTGCGCCGCTCCACTCGTCGAGCGCGCGGTAGGTGAGGGTGCCGCCGCTGTGGCGTACGGCGACGGCGTCGGGCCGCTCCGCCACCTGCGCGGCGAAGAGGTCGGTGAGAGTGGGTCGCTCCGTCATGAGGGATCGCCTCCGGGCAGCAGGTCGAGTGCGCGGACTGTGGTGCGCGCGGCGCGGGCGGGGTCGGTCAGGGCCCGCAGCGCGATGAGGGTGGACTCCAGGACGTCGTGCGCCGCGCTCTCGTCGAGCAGTTCGCACTGGTAGGCGAACTGGAGCAGCAACTGACCCGTGCCGTGCGGCTGTACGTACAGCGCGCAGTCGTACTTCGTGTATCCGGTGTCGAGTTCGAGGAAGCGGAAGGTGACGCCGCCCGCCGTGGTGCCGCGCGCCGGGTACGGCAGCATGTTGAGCATCGTCTGGAAGACGGGCGTCGCGGACGAGCTGCGCGAGGCGGCCCGCAGGCGGCGCAGGGTCCAGCCGAAGGGGTGGTCGGCGGCCTCGTACGCCGCGTAGACCGTCTCCCGCACCTGCTCCGTGAAGGCGGCCAGCGTGCTGTCCGGCGCGACGCGCAGCCGCAGCGGCAGCATCGCGAGCATGAACGCGGGCACCTCGGCGGCCTCGGGGCGCTCCCGGTCGGCCATGGGGGCGCCGACGATCACCTCGTCCGCGTCGCCGTAGTAGCTCAGCGCCAGCGCGTAGGCCGCGAGCAGCGGGACGAAGGCGGTCGCGGACGCGGCGCGCGCCGCCTCGCCCAGCCGGGCCGACGCCGCCTCGTCGAGCACGGCCTCGACGCTCTCCCCCCGGTAACCGGGCGCGGCCGGGCGCTGCTTCCGCGCGATCTGGAGGACGGGCAGCTCGCCCGCCAGCTCCCGGTCCCAGTACGCGCCCGCCGCCGCGACCTCGTCCGAGGCCAGCAGCCGCCGGTGGTGGTCGAGATAGCGGTCGTAGCGCGTGGCGCGCTCGGGGTCGGGGCGCCCCGTGCGCGACTCGTACAGCTCGGCCAGGCGCTGGAAGAGGACTGTCGCGCCCCAGCCGTCGAGCAACAGCTCGTGCATGGTGACCAGCAGCCGGTGCTGCCCGTCGGGGAGCCGGAACAGGTGCGCGCGCAGGGCCGGTTCGTCCTCCAGGCCGAAGGGGCGCGCGGCCTCCTCGGCGGCCAGCGCGCGGAACGCCTCGGCCGTCACCTCGCGCGCCGCGCCGGGCAGCGGCACGTCCCAGTACGGGTAGTGGTGCAGGACGCCCTCGCCGTCCGCGCCCTCCTCCTCGGTCTCCGTCTCGGTGAACCGGGCGAGCAGCAGCGGGTTCTCGGCGAGCAGCACGCCCCAGGCCCGCGCGAGGCGGGGCAGGTCCAGCGGGCCGTCCATCTCCAGGGCGCCCTGGTAGCTGTAGTACGGGCTGTCCGGGTCGAGGCGCCAGTGGAAGTAGACGCCCGCCTGCTGCGGGGTGAGGGGCCGGGCGCGGGTCCCGCCGGGCTCCTCCACCTGCCGAGGCTCCGGGCCGGGCCCCGGCTCCCAGCCGTACGCCGCGAGCGCGGCCGGAGAGCCGTCGCGCAGCACGTCGCGCAGGCCCGCGCGGGAGCCCGCGCGGCGCAGCTCCGCCAGCAGCCGCATCGCCAGCAGCGAGTCGCCGCCGAGGGCGAGGAACGCGTCGCCGCGCCCCACCCGGCCCACGCCCAGCACCCGGGCGAGCGCGTCGGCGATCCCCGACTCGGCCTCGCCGCGCGGCGGTTCGTACGCGAGGCCGCGGGGGCGTTCGCGGCGCGGCGGGGCCGGGAGGGCCCGGTGGTCGACCTTGCCGTTACGGGTGAGGGGCAGCCGGGGCAGCGGCACGAAGGTCTGCGGCACCATCGCGGCGGGCAGCCGCTCGGCGAGATGCGCCCGCAGCGCGTCGCCGTCCACGGCACCGTCCACGCCCGTGCCCTCGACGTAGGCGACCAGCCGGGGCGGTCCGGCCGCCGCCGGGGCGTGGGCGCTCTCGCGGGAGACCAGCGCTCCGCCGTCGTCGGGCGTGTGGACGGTGACCGCGCAGCCCGACACCGCCGGGTGGGCGCCGAGCACGGCCTCGATCTCGGCCAGCTCCATGCGCACGCCGCCGATCTTGACCTGGCGGTCGATCCTGCCGAGGTACTCCAGCTGCCCGTCGGGCCGTACGCGCACGGCGTCGCCCGTACGGTAGAGCCGCCCGCCCTCCTCGAACGGGTCGGCGAAGAAGGCCCGCGCGGTGCGGTCCGGGTCGCCGAGATAGCCGCGGCCCACCACGGGCCCGCCGACGAAGAGTTCGCCGGTCTCGCCGTGCGCGCACGCCTGCCAACCGTCCGCCGCTTCGTCGGCCCGCAGCACGTACAGCGCGGCGTTGCCGACCGGCGTCCCGATCGGGAGGTGCCGCACCTCGGGTCCCGGGGTCTCCAGCACGGCGTGCGTCACATCGTCCGAACACTCGGTGGGCCCGTACGCGTTGAGCAGGCCCACGTCCGGGAACGCCGCGATCCAGCGCCGCGCGACCTGCGGCGGCAGCTCCTCACCCGTGGCGATCATCCAGCGCAGCGACCCGGCGTCCGTGCCCTCGCGCATGTCCAGCAGCGCGCGGATCAGGGTCGGCACGACCTCCAGCACGGTGGTGCCTGTGCGCAGCACCGTGTCGAGCAGCGCGCCGCCGTCCTGGGCCCGCTCGTCGTCGTAGATCTGCGTCCGGCCGCCGACGAGCAGCGGTGCGAGCATCTGCCACACGGAGATGTCGAAGCCCAGCGGAGCGGTCTGCGCCAGCCGGTCGCCGGCGCTCAGCGCGAGGTCGTCGGCCTTGGCCCACAGGTGGTTGAGCATGCCCCGGTGCTCGACGACGGCGCCCTTGGGGCGTCCCGTGGATCCCGAGGTGTAGAGGACGTAGCGGACCTCGTCGGGCCCCGGCGGCGTCCCGCGTGCGTAGAGCCGCGAGGTGTCCCCGGCGATCCGGTCCAGCGGCTCCGTCCGTACGCCCGCGGCGCGGGCCCCCTTCTCCAGCTCGGCGGTGTGCTCCGGGCCGCCCGTGGTGAGCAGGAGGGCGGCGCCGCTGTCGGCGAGGAGGGACTCGGCACGGGCGGCGGGCCAGTCGGCGTCCACCGGGAGATAGACGGCGCCCAGCAGCTCCAGCGCGAGGAACGCGGTGATCACGTCGGCGCCGCGCCGCCCGCCGACGGCGACGACCTGGCCCGCGCCCACGCCCTGGCCCGCCAGCCCCGCCGCTGCGGCGCGGGCACGGCGGTCGAGCTCGGCGTAGGTCAGGGTGCGTGCGTACGGCCCGTCGCCGGTGTCCTCGACCGCCGTACGGTCCGGGTGCGCGGCGGCGTGCCGCTGGACGTAGGCGTGCACGCCGTCGCGGAGCGCGTAGGGCTCGGTGCGGGTGAGCGCGGCGGCGCGGGCGCGCTCGCGGGCGCCCGGCGCGAGCGGCAGCGGGGCGTAGCTCTCCGGGAGGGCGAGACGTCCGGTCACGGCGCTTCCCCCTCCTTCTCCGGGGCCTTCTCCACGACGGCGAGCAGATACTCGACGGGCACGCCCGTGCCCCGCTCGTCCGTCGTGTGGAACTCCTCGGTCATCTCGACCATCTCCGCGCGCAGTTCGCGCCAGCGGGAGGCGGGCGAGATCGTGTTCTTCGCGGTGATGCAGGGCCCGAAGCACTCCTCGAAGAACGCGACGAGGTCCTCGGCGGTCGCGAACGGGTAGAACAGCTCCCGGCGTTCGCCCCGCACCGTGCAGCCGGGGCCGAACAGCTCCGCGAGATGGTCCTCCGAGCCCCAGAGCATGGGCTGCCCCTGGTGCCCGTTGGGCGAGGGGAAGTACGCGGAGAGGATCTCCTGGAAGTGCGCGGTCCAGCTCCGCGCCGTCCAGTTGCACATCCCGACCCGGCCGCCGGGGCGCAGCACCCGGGCCATCTCCCCCGCCGCCGCGGCGTGGTCGGGCGCGAACTGCACCCCGTACGTGGACGTGACCAGGTCGAACGAGGCGTCGGGGAACGGCAGCCGCTGCGCGTCGCCCCGGTGCAGCCCGACGGTGACGGACGCCTCGGCGAAGCGCTGCCGCGCGTCGGGGAAGAACTCGTCGGTCAGGTCGAGCCCGTCCACGGCGCAGCCGCGCAGGGCGGTGAGCAGGGCCACGTTCCCGTTGCCCGTGGCCACGTCGAGGTGGCGGGTGCCGGGCGCGGGCGCGAGCCGTTCGACGAGCTCGACGGCGCCGGGGCGCAGCAGGTCGGCGACGTGGCGGTACTCGCCGTTCGACCACATCGCGGTGTTGATCTCCTGGACGTGCGCATCGATGTGCGCATCGGTGTGCGGGTCGATCGTCATGCGGTCACCTCAGAGCGAGAGGGGGGTGCCGAGGCCGGCGGCCTCGGCCTGGAGGCGGACACGGTCCGCGACGGCGACATCGAGCACCGACATGCCGAACGGATTGCTGACGACGGTCTCGTCCTCGCGCGTACGCCCCGGGTGCTCCCCCGCGAGCACCTCGCCGAGCGTCGCGTCGACCCTGCGGGCGCCGGGCCGCGCGGTGACGCCCTCGCGCGGGGCGCCGTCCGGCCCGAGGAGGGTCCCGGCGCGGTGCATCCGGCCGAGCAGACGGCGCGGGTCGTCCCGTACGAGGTGCCAGTCGTCCACCACCACCGTGTCGGCGGCGAGGACGGCCGCCTCGGTGAGGTCGTCCAGCGAGACGTGGCAGACGAGGGCGCCGGGCCGCAGCCAGTCCGGCTCGATGTAGCCCTCGGTGACCGTGGTGACGGGGACGACGAGTTCGGCGTCGCGCACCGCCTCGCGCGCGCTCCCGGCGACGGACGCGGTGACGCTCGCGGTGGGCACGGAGGCCGCCAGCTCCTTCGCGCGCCCCGCCTCCACGTCGTACAGCACGACGTGCCGCAGCGTCGGCACCGTCTCCAGCAGCAGCCGCACGTGGGCCTGCGCGAGCGCGCCGCAGCCCAGCAGCGCGAGGCGGCGCGGCGCCTCCACCGCGAGGTGCCGGACGGCCAGCGCGGTGACGGCGGCGGTGCGCATCGCGCTGATGTACGCGGCCTCCATCAGCGCGACGGGCCGGGCCGTCTCCGGGTCGAGGAGCAGCGTGAAGCCCTGCGAACGCGGGATGCCCCGGGCCGGGTTGCCCAGCGAGGCGTTGATCGTCTTGAGGCCGACGACGGGCGGCCCGCTCCCGTCCTCGCCGCTCCCGGTGAACGCGCCCGGCATGGCCAGCAGCCGGGCCGCGTCGCCCTCGGGGGTGGTCCAGCCGAGGTACGCCTCCTCGGGCAGCACCGTGCGCCCCGCGGTGTGGGCGCGCAGCGCGTCGGCGACGGTGGCCACGAGGTCCACGCCGCGCGCGGCCTCGACGACGTCGGCACGGGTGAGATGACGGAATCGGCTGTCGGGGTATCGCTCGAAGTCCACGGCTGACACGGCTCCTTGGTCTGGGGAGGAGGGGGCAAGGGCAGCGGAGAGGAGAGCGGGGGCGGGGGCAGGAGCAGGGGCGGGGTCAGCCGGTGCGCGCCGTCCCGGCGGCGACCGGGCGCGGGCCGTCGTCGCCGCGCGGCGGCCCGGGTCTTCCCGTGCGCCGCAGCACCGCCACCGGCACGAGCGCGGCGAGCACGAGCGCACCGGCGAGCACGAGCCATCCGGCGGTGCCCAGCGCGAGCACGACCCCGGTCATCAGCACGGGCCCGGCGACCCGGTTGGCCACGGTGCGGCTGGTGTTGAACAGCACGAGGTAC
Source organism: Streptomyces sp. NPDC048172 (assembly GCF_043202595.1). Classification (NCBI taxonomy): domain Bacteria; kingdom Bacillati; phylum Actinomycetota; class Actinomycetes; order Kitasatosporales; family Streptomycetaceae; genus Streptomyces; species Streptomyces sp. NPDC048172. The sequence continues at coordinate 485,188 of NZ_JBIDAT010000001.1, read as the reverse complement.
GCGCTGCGCTCCTCCTCGGGCGCGAGGGCGAAGGAGAGCGTCCAGGAGGCGCCGACCTGGAGCAGCTCGGCGAAGGAGAGCAGCACGACGGCGCCGCAGAGCGCGAGCAGCGCGCCCGTACGCCCGAGGCCGGAGGTGGCGGCGGCGGCGAACGCCACGGCCGAGGCGGCGAGCAGCAGCGCGGAGCCGCCGTAGGAGAACCAGGCCCTGCGGGTCGTGCGGTAGAACCAGTTGAGGGGGTACTGGAGGGCGATGCACAGCACGGTGTTGACCGCGTAGAGCACGCCGACGTGGCGCTCGGGGACGTCGGTGGCGGTGACGAGCCAGAGCGGGAAGGCGACGTTGAGCACCGGCATCCACAGCGACAGCAGCGCGTTGTACGCCGTGAAGCCCAGCAGCGGGCGGTCCTTGAGGAGCCGGGCCACCCCCGGGCGCTCCACGGCCGTGCCGCCCGCCTCGCCGCGCGCGAGCGCGAACACCGCTGCGACCAGGACGTACGCGCACGCGCCGCCGATGAGCAGCGGCCGGAAGGCGTCCGGTGAGCCCGAGCCGAGCGCGGCGCCCGCGATCAGCCCGCCCAGGCTGATGCCGACGTTGACGACGGTGCGCTGCACGGCCATCACCTTGGCCCGCAGGCTCTCGGGCGTACGGGCGCCGACGTACGCCTGGACCAGCGGCGGCGAGGACTGCTCGGTGAGCGCGACGGCGGAGATCACCAGCAGGAAGCTCCACCAGCCGTCCACCCACAGATAGCCGAGCGTGGCGGCGGCGCGCAGCAGCATCACGCCGCTGAGCACGGCCCTGGGCCCGAACCGCGCCGCCAGCCGGGCCACGGGCAGCGCGGCGACGAGCGCGACGGCGCCGCCCGTGGTCAGCCCGGTGCCGACGGAAGAGGTGCTGAGGTGGACGACCTTGACGAAGTAGATGGTCGAGACGGCGAGGAACAGGCCCGTGCCCGTCCACTCGATGAGGGTCGCGGTCTGCACCAGCGGCAGGAACCGCCGGACTCCGTGACCGTCCCCGTGGGGTTCCGGTGCGGCGGTCGCGCTCATGTGCGGCGGGGCTCCTGGGGCTGTGGGGGGTGGGCGGTGGCCCCTCGCGGGGCGGGCAGGGAGAAGCGGAGGCCGTCGGCGCGCAGCCGCCGCGCCGCGTCCGCGATCTCCCCCGCGACGCCCTGCTCGGCGGCCCAGACGTCGGAGTAGAGCGTGTCGCGGTACTTCGCGCCGCCGTCGGCGGCCAGGCAGACGGGCAGGCCCTCGCCCACCGCGTCCCGTTCGAGATCGGCCAGCAGGGCGCGGAGCGCGCAGCCGCTGGAGCCGCCGAGGGCGAGCCCGAGGTCCTCGGCGAGGATGCGGCAGACGGCGATGGCCTCGGCGTCGTCCACATGCGCCACCCGGGCGTGCGGATCCTCGGCGAAGGTCCCGACGAGGAACGACGAGGGGCGGCTCGCGCCGATGCCGGGGATCAGCCGGCGCCCGGCCCGGCCGCCGACGGCCAGCGAGCCCTTCAGGTCCACGGCGACGGCGGCCACCCCGGGGCTGTGGGCCCGCAGATGGGCGTGGATCCCGGCGAAGGTGCCGCCCGTGGAGACCGGGACGTAGACCGCGCCGAGCTCCGGGCCCGCCTGCTGCGTCAGCTCCGGGCCGGTGGTGACGCGGTGCACCTCGGGGGAGGCCCGGTTCTCGTACTGGTTCGGCCAGCGGTACCGCGGGTTCTCCGCGCACAGGTCGCGGACGGCGCGCAGCCTGCTGAGCAGATAGCCGCCCTGGCCGTCGGGCTGCTCGACCACCACCACGCGGGCCCCGCCGTCCGCGAGCGTCCTGCGGGTGGCGGGCGGGGTCTTGGGGTCCACGACCGCGAGGAACGCGCAGCCGAACCGGGGCGCGAGGCGCGCGAGAGCGAGGCCGAGATTCCCGGACGTGGATTCCACAATCACCGTGCCGGGGGCCATCGGGCGCTCACGGGAAAGGGCGTCCAGCAATCCTCGCGCGGTGCGGTCCTTCACGGATCCGGTCGTCCCGCACGCCTCCAGCTTCAGCCCGAGGCGCCGCTTTCTCCCCTGGTGGTGAAGGGTCAGATGCCGGAGCGGGGTCCTGCCGGAATCCGGTGCGAGGGCAGGCTCGACGTACGACATCCATTCCCCCCTAGGCGCAACTGAGGTCTCCGCGCCGGAAATCCAGAGGAATGAGATGTGCCGCTTTTCTCTCCACCCGGAAACTGGCACAGCACGGCCACGAGGATTGGACAGACAATCTCCGCAGCATTTCTCGATTACGGATCGATATACAAGCACACACGGACCGTAGCCAGCAAGCGCTTTTTTTCGGAATGCGGACACCGATGGCCGGAATGCGCCCGGTCGCAACTGGCCAGCTCTGCCCCAGTTGCACGGACTCCAGTACGACTCACGCACCCCTTTCTTCACACCCGAATCACGGGTAACGAAGGTCGATCACAGCCCCAGAGCCAGAGTGTCCGGAATCCCGCCCCCGCCCCCCCGCCTACGTCACACGGGACCCGGAGCATCGGCCTTGGCCTCAACACCCTCCCGCGGCGCCGCGGAAGCCTCCGCGGCCTTGGACCCCGACCCCGGACCCGACCCCGACCCCGACCTCGCCAGCCACAGGCCGGTGAACACGGCGGTGACCAGGGTGACGGCCCCGGCCGCGAGGAAGGCGCTGTTGAGCCCGACCTCGAAGGAGGCGCCGCCCGACTGCCGGGCGCGGACGACGGCCCCGAGCACCGCCACGCCGAGCACCGCGCCGATCTGCCGGGTGGTGCTGCTGATGCCCGACGCGAGGCCGCCCTCCTGCGGGCTGACGGCCTGGATGGCGGCTCCCGTCAGCGGGGACATGGCCAGCGCGAAGCCGGTGCCGACGACGCCCATCCGCCACCACACGTTCCCGTAGCCGGTGTCGGCGTGCACCATGCCGAGCGCCAGCAGCCCCAGACCGGCCAGGGTCAGGCCGGTGGTGGCCACGCCGCGGAACCCGTACCGGGCGGCCAGCCGTCCCGCGAACGGGCTGACGATCACCATGGCGAGGGACAGCGGCAGGGTCTGCAGCCCGGCGCGCAGGATCGAGCTGCCCTGGACGTACACGAAGAACTGGGAGAAGAAGAACGACGAGCCCATCAGCGCGAACCCCACCACGACCATGGCGGTGTTGGAGACGGTGAACAGCCGCTGCCGGAACAGCCGCAGCGGCAGCATCGGCGCGGAGCGGCGCGCCTCGACGGCGAGGAAGGCGGCGAGGAGGACCGCCGCGGCGGCGAAGCTGCCCAGGATCACCGGCGACGTCCAGCCGCGGGCACCGCCCTCGATCAGGCCGTAGGTCAGCGCCCCCACCGTCAGGACGGACAGCACCGTCCCCGGGACGTCGATCGCGGGGGCGGCCGGATTGCGGGCCTCCTCAAGGGTGCGCAGGCCGACCAGCAGCAGGACCACGCCGATGGGCAGATTGACCAGGAAGATGGCGGGCCAGCCGAAGGCGTCCGTCAGCACGCCGCCCGCCACGGGGCCGGCGGCCAGACCGATTCCGCTGAATCCGGCCCACAGCCCGATCGCCTTCATCCGTTCCTGCGGCACGGGATGGGCGGCGGCGAGCAGGGCCAGGGAGGCGGGGCTCAGCGCCGCGGCCCCGACGCCCTGCAGCACCCGACCGGCGACCAGCCAGCCGACCGAGGGCGCGAGGCTGCACAGCACCGACGCGAGGGTGAACACCACCACGCCGGTCAGGTACACGCGCTTGCGGCCGAACCGGTCGGCGAAGATGCCGCCGGACAGCAGCAGCATGGCGACCAGCAGGACGTACGCGTCGACGATCCATTGCAGACCGGTCAGCTGGGTGTGCAGCCGGTGCTGCATGTCGGGCAGCGCCGCTCCCACGATCGTGTTGTCGAGCAGGACCATGAACTGGCCGAGGCAGGTCACCGCGAGCAGCACGGCCCGGTTCGACCGTCCGCCTGCGACCTCATGCGATGCGGCTATGGGAATCCCTCTCAATCATCCGTCTCTCTAACGCAGTCGGCGACTGCGTTAGGAGACTGTAAGGAGGAGTGCGCACAAACGCAAGTCCTGACTGCGTTAAGGTGGGGCGCATGAACGAACGACAGCCGGCCCGGCGGCCCGGCGGGCGCAGCGCCCGCGTCGGCGCGGAGGTGCACCAGGCCGTGACCGACCTGATCGGCGAGCGCGGGTACGGCAAGTTCACCGTCGGCGACGTCGCCGCCCGCGCGGGCGTGGCCGACAGCAGCGTCTACCGCCGGTGGGGCAGCCTGGAGGCCCTGCTCACCGACGTGGCGCTCACCCGCCTCAACGCGCGGTCGCCGATGCCCGACACCGGGAGCCTGGAGGGCGACCTGCGTACGTACGCGGCCCAGGTGGCCCGCGAGATCACCGGACCCGACGGCCCGGCGGTGCTGCACCTGGCCGTCGCGCTGTCCGGCAACGGCCAGCAGGGCATGGGGGCCGGGGAGGAACTCCGCACCGAACGCACCCGGCAGCTGCAGTCCATGCTCGATCGCGCCCGCGACCGCGGCGAGGCCGCCCCCGACGCCTTCGAGGTGCTGGACCACGTCCTGGCCCCGATGTACATCCGCGTCCTGTTCGGCATGACCCCGCTCACCCCGGAGTACGTGGACGGACTGGTCGACCGCCTGCTGTGACCCCGCGCCCGGTCGGCCGCCGCGCTCAGTCCGGCGCCGCGACCAGGCGGACAGCCAGGCCCGCGAAGACCGTGCCGCTGAAGAGGTTGAGGCCACGGGCCACGCGGCGGCTGCGCCGCAGGAGCAGGGAGAGCCGCCCGGAGAGCAGACCGATCACGGCGTCCACGGCGAGGCCGACGAGGACCAGCGTGAGGGCGAGGACCGCGAGCTGGCCGCCGACGTGACCGAGGCCCGGGTTCACGAACTGCGGCAGGAACGCGACGTTGAAGAGAATCACCTTCGGGTTCAGCAGATTCGTGACCGTCCCCTGCCAGAAGGCCCGGCGGCGCCCGGGCCCGCCGCCCGCGCCCGCCGTCCCGGACTCCCCCACAGGATTCCCCCGCTCGCGGAACGCCTTCCACGCGAGGAAGAGGAGATACGCCGCACCCGCCCACCGCAGCGCGTGATAGAGCACCGGCAGCGCCGTGAAGAGCGCCGAGAGCCCCAGGATCGCGGCGACGCCGTGCACCAGGGCCCCGAAGGCGACGCCGAGCGCGGCCATCACTCCCGTCGCCTGGCCGCCTTTTCCGCCCATGGCCACGATGAACATCATGTCGGGCCCGGGAGTCAGGCAGAGCGCGAGGGCGGCGGCGAGGAACGCCGCGTAGAGGGAGGCGTCGACCATGGCGCCATGCTCGTCACCCGGCACCCGCCTGTCGAATGGATTTCCGCCACGGGGCGGCCCGTTCGGACCGTTCGGGTACGGCCGAATCGTCTTCTCCGGCCCTCGCCGCGGGAGCAGCGTGGGCGCCGCTCCCCCTCGGTGCACCGGAAGGACGGCATTGCCCATGACCACTCGTATCCGAACGATCGTCGCGCTGGCGGCGTGCGCCGCGGCCACGGTCCCGTTCCTCGCGGCCTCCGGCACGGCCGGGGCCACCCCACGTGCCGAGCGGAAGGCGCCCGCCGCCGCGTCCGGCATGCACGGCCCCGTCGTCACCCACCCCGAGCAGTCCGAGATCACCACCAAGAGGGGCGAGGTGTGCCCGTTCCCGACGCACGCCACGTTCCCGGTCGCCGATCTGACGCTGAAGACGTGGTCGAACGACGCGGGCGACCCCGTCTTCGCCATCGAGAGCGGGCCGCTCGTGATGCGCGTGAAGAACCTCGACACCGGCAAGACCATCACGCGCGACATCTCCGGCCAGGGGACGCACACGTACCCGGACAAGAACACCACGGTCTGGGCCGGTCCCGACTGGGGAGTCCTGCTCCGCAAGGGCGACCAGCCCGCCAACAAGTGGCTGATCTCGCGCGGCTTCATGGCCGTCGAGTCCACGAAGGACGGCGACAGGACGACGAAGCGCGTGATCGCCCTCGACGGCGACTACGAGGACATCTGCAAGACGCTCGGCTGACGCTCCCCGGCCACCGGTTGCCCACCCCCGTCGATGCACGGGGGTGGCACACGGCTACGCGCGTAGATATGGTGCCCTGGTGACCATGCCTACCGAAGCGGCAAGCCAAGCGACTCAACCCGGAACGGTGACGTCCGACGCCGCGCTCCGCCGCCATCTGCACGGGCTCCCCGGCGTCGACGCGGTCGGGCTGGAGGCCCGCGCCGCCACGCTCGGGACCCGGTCCATCAAGACCACGGCCAAGGCGTACGCCATCGATCTCGCGATCTCGATGATCGACCTGACCACGCTTGAGGGCGCCGACACCCACGGCAAGGTGCGGGCCCTGTGCGCGAAGGGCCTGAACCCCGACCCGACCGACCGTACGGCGCCGCGCGTCGCGGCCATCTGCGTCTACCCGGACATGGCCGCCGTCGCGAAGCAGGCCCTCGCGGGCTCCGGCGTCCATGTCGCCTCCGTCGCGACCGCGTTCCCCGCCGGGCGCGCGGCCCTCGACGTGAAGCTGGCGGACACCCGGGAGGCCGTCGCCGCCGGGGCCGACGAGATCGACATGGTGATCGACCGGGGCGCGTTCCTCTCCGGCCGCTATCTCCAGGTCTTCGAGGAGATCCAGGCCGTCAAGGCCGCCTGCGGCGGCGCGCACCTCAAGGTCATCTTCGAGAACGGCGAGCTGGCGACGTACGACAACATCCGCCGCGCCTCCTGGCTGGCGATGCTCGCGGGCGCCGACTTCATCAAGACCTCGACGGGCAAGGTCGCCGTGAACGCGACCCCGCCGAACACGCTGCTGATGCTGGAGGCGGTGCGCGACTTCCGCGCCGCGACCGGGCGCCAGGTCGGCGTGAAGCCCGCGGGCGGCATCCGTACGGCCAAGGACGCGATCAAGTATCTGGTGATGGTGAACGAGACGCTGGGCGACGACTGGCTGAGCCCCGACTGGTTCCGCTTCGGCGCCTCCAGCCTGCTCAACGATCTGCTGATGCAGCGTCAGAAGCTCACCACCGGACGCTACTCCGGCCCCGACTACGTGACGGTGGACTGATCCCCATGGCCCCCATGTCCCTCTTCGAGTACGCCCCGGCGCCCGAGTCCCGCGCCGTCGTCGACCTCGCCCCGTCCTACGGGCTCTTCATCGACGGCGAGTTCCGCGAGCCCGGCTCCGGCAAGAGCTTCAAGACCCTCTCCCCCGCGACCGAGGAGACGCTCTCCGAGGTCGCGTACGCGGACGCGGCGGACATCGACGCGGCGGTACGGGCGGCCCGTACGGCCTTCACGGCCTGGTCCGCGCTGCCGGGCGCCGAGCGCGCGAAGTACCTCTTCCGGATCGCGCGCATCCTCCAGGAGCGCTCGCGCGAGCTGGCGGTGCTGGAGACGCTCGACAACGGCAAGCCGATCCGCGAGACGCGCGACGCCGACCTCCCGCTGGTCGCCGCGCACTTCTTCTACTACGCGGGCTGGGCCGACAAGCTCGCCTACGCCGGACACGGCCCGGATCCCCGGCCCCTCGGCGTCGCGGCCCAGGTCATCCCCTGGAACTTCCCCCTCCTCATGCTCGCGTGGAAGATCGCCCCGGCGCTCGCCACCGGCAACACGGTGGTGCTGAAGCCCGCCGAGACGACCCCGCTCTCCGCGCTCTTCTTCGCCGACATCTGCCGCCAGGCGGGCCTGCCGCGCGGCGTCGTCAACATCGTCACCGGCGACGGCGCGACGGGCGCCGAACTGGTCGCGCACCCGGACGTCGACAAGGTCGCCTTCACCGGCTCGACCGGCGTCGGCAAGGAGATCGCCCGTACGGTCGCGGGCACCCGGAAGAAGCTCACCCTCGAACTCGGCGGCAAGGGTGCCAACATCGTCTTCGACGACGCCCCGCTCGACCAGGCCGTCGAGGGCATCGTCAACGGGATCTTCTTCAACCAGGGCCAGGTCTGCTGCGCGGGCTCCCGGCTGCTGGTCCAGGAGTCGGTCCAGGACGAGCTGCTGGACGCGCTCAAGCGCCGCCTGGCCACGCTCCGCGTGGGCGACCCGCTCGACAAGAACACCGACATCGGCGCGATCAACTCCGCCGAGCAGCTGGCCCGTATCACCGAGCTGGCCGAGGCCGGGGAGGCCGAGGGCGCCGAGCGCTGGTCGCCGGAGTGCGAGCTGCCCACGGACGGCTACTGGTTCGCGCCGACGCTCTTCACGAACGTCACGCAGGCGCACCGCGTCGCCCGCGAGGAGATCTTCGGCCCGGTGCTCTCGGTGCTCTCGTTCCGCACGCCGGACGAGGCCGTGGCCAAGGCCAACAACACGCCGTACGGCCTCTCGGCGGGCATCTGGACCGAGAAGGGCTCGCGCATCCTGAAGATGGCGAACCAGCTGCGGGCCGGGGTCGTGTGGGCCAACACCTTCAACAAGTTCGATCCGACCTCGCCCTTCGGCGGCTACAAGGAGTCGGGGTTCGGCCGCGAGGGCGGCCGGCACGGTCTGGAGGCGTACCTGAATGTCTGAGACACGTCTGAGCGTCCTCAAGACCTACAAGCTGTACGTCGGGGGCAAGTTCCCGCGGAGCGAGAGCGGCAGGGTGTACGAGGTGACAGCGGCGAAGGGCGGAGAGTGGCTGGCCAACGCGCCGCTCGCCTCCCGCAAGGACGCGCGGGACGCGGTCGTGGCCGCCCGTAAGGCCTTCGGCGGCTGGTCGGGCGCCACCGCCTACAACAGGGGCCAGGTGCTCTACCGCGTCGCGGAGATGCTGGAGGGGCGGCGCGAGCAGTTCGCGGCCGAGGTCGCGGCGGGCGAGGGCCTCTCGCGGGCCAAGTCCCTGGCGCAGGTGGACGCCGCGATCGACCGCTGGGTCTGGTACGCGGGCTGGTCCGACAAGATCGCCCAGGTCGCCGGGGGCGCGAACCCCGTCGCGGGGCCGTTCTTCAACCTCTCGACGCCCGAGCCGACGGGCGTGGTCGCCGTCCTCGCGCCCCAGGACTCCTCGCTGCTGGGCCTGGTCTCGGTGCTCGCGCCCGCGATCGTCACGGGCAACGCGGCGGTGGTCGTCGCCTCCGAGCGCGCCCCGCTGCCCGCGCTCTCCCTCGCGGAGGTGCTGGCCACCTCGGACGTGCCGGGCGGCGTCGTCAACGTCCTCTCGGGCCGTACGGCCGAGATCGCGCGGCCCCTCGCGGCGCACCAGGACGTGAACGCGCTGGACCTCGCGGGCGCCGCGGGGGACGCGGAGCTGGCGACCGAGCTGGAGGTGGCCTCGGCCGACAACCTCAAGCGCGTCGTACGCCCGTCCGGGACCGCCGACTGGACGGCGGACCCCGGCACGGACCGCCTCCTCTCCTTCCTGGAGACGAAGACGGTCTGGCACCCGATCGGCGCGTAGGAGCCCGGATGGGCCGCGCCCGGCGTACCGGGCGCGGCTCACCGGCTCAGCTCGGCTCAGCTCAGGCTGAACCAGACGGACTTCCCCTCTTCCCTGCCGTGCTGGCAGACGCCCCAGTCGGTCGCCTCGTGGGTGACGAGCATCAGCCCGCGCCCGCACTCCTCGTCCTCGCTCTCGTCCCCGTCCTGGAGCGGATCGTCGGGCTCCGCCGGGTCCCCCGGCCCCTGGTCCCGCACGAGCACATGGATCGCCCCGTCGGGCGTCCACCCGGCACGCAGCCCTATGGGGCCCGGCGTGAGGCTGTTCCCCGCGGCGGCCACGGCGTTCGTCACGACCTCCGAGGTCAGCAGCATCGCGGTCTCGATCAGATCCTGCTTCGCGCCCACGACCGTGTTCATGGCGGTGCGGACCGCCTCGCGCGCGCTGCGCACCCACACGGGGTCGGGCGGAAAGGTCATCGCAAGGGCGTTCACGGGCACGGCTGCGCGGACAGGACACATGGGGACGCTCCTTCTCGGTTCCGGCCACCACACCCCAGCTCCACATCCGGTAGGCGCCGGTCCGGGTGCTAGGGGACGAACCTAGGCATGTGAGTAATACCGATACAACTCACGTCCAGATCATCACTCCATCGAGTGATTCCAGCCAGAAGTCATGGACACAACCGTGGTGCGTGTGCGGGAAGTTGACCCATGGGATTGCGTGCGAATCCAAGCCAACGCCAGAAGCGACTCGGCCAAGAACTCCGGAGAATCCGCGAGGACAGCGGCCGGAACCGGGAAGACGTCTGCCGTCATGTCGGCCTCCACAAGCCCCACTTGAGTCATATCGAGGCGGGCAGGACCGCCTGCTCCGAACCGCGTCTCCGAGCGCTGCTCGCCTACTATGGTTGCACCGATAACACCCTGCTGGAAGCGCTTGTGGAAATGTCCCTGGCCACCGGCAAGGGCTGGTGGACCGAGTACCGGGACCTCGCCCACGACAGGCTCCGCGATCTCGCCGAGCTGGAGTCCACGGCCACGGCCCACCGCGCGTTCCAGTGGATGTACGTCCCCGGTCTCCTCCAGACCCGCGACTACGTCACGGCCCTGTTCAGCCAGAGCGACCCGCCGGTCTCCGCCGAGGACGGCACCCGCTTCGCCGAGTTCCGGCTGCGGCGCCAGCACCCCCTGCACGCCGATCCACCGCCCCGGTACCACGCCGTCATCCACGAGGCGGCGTTCCACATGCACTTCGTGAGCCGCAAGATCCGGCGCGCCCAGCTGGACCACCTTGTAGAGCTCTCACAACTCCCGTACATGACGATCCAACTGCTGCCCTTCCGCAGCGAGATGCCCCCCGCGGCCCCCGGAGCGCCCTTCACCGTCCTGGACGGCCGCGCGCCCCAGCTCCGTACCGTCTATGTGGAACACCCGGTGACCTCGACCTTCCTGGCAGACCCCGAGCAGATCCAGGAGTTCACGAATGCCTTCAACCGGCTGAGCATGGTGGCCCTGGACCCCCTGGACCCGGCCCAGCTCCACGACGGCAGCTCGTACCGCCTGGTGCAGCATCTGCTCTACGTCCTGTAGGGAGGACACATGCTGGACCAGGAACCCACCTGGCAGAAGTCGAGCTTCAGCAGCAGCAACCCGAACAGCGACTGCGTCGAACTCGCCGCGGGCCCCGGCGGCACCGTCCTCCTCCGCGAGAGCGACCACCCCGCCGCGGTCCTCTCCGGCACCCCCACCGCCGTCCGCATGCTGCTGACCCACCTCAAGTCCGGCGCCGTGGGCCCTCCTACTGCCGGTAGCCGTCGAGGAAGCGGCCGATGCGGCTGATGGCGGCGTCCAGGTCGTCCGCGCGGGGCAGGGTGAGGATGCGGAAGTGGTCCGGCGAGGGCCAGTTGAAGCCGGTGCCCTGGACCACCTGGATCTTCTCGCGGAGCAGCAGGTCCAGCACGAAGCGCTCGTCGTCGTGGATCGCGTGGACGGCGGGGTCGAGGCGCGGGAACGCGTAGAGCGCGCCCTTGGGCTTCACGCAGCTCACGCCCGGGATCTCGTTGAGCTTCTCCCATGCCTTGTCGCGCTGCTCATGGAGCCGCCCGCCCGGCAGCACAAGCTCTTCGATCGACTGGCGACCACCCAGCGCCGCCTGGATGGCGTACTGCGCGGGCGCGTTCGGGCACAGCCGCATCGAGGCGAGCATGCCCAGCCCCTCCAGGTAGCTCTTCGCGTGCTGCTTGGGCCCGGAGACCATCAGCCAGCCGGACCGGAAGCCCGCCACGCGGTACGCCTTGGAGAGCCCGGAGAAGGTCAGACAGACGAGATCGGGCGCCAGCGCCCCCACGTGGTGGTGCTCGACGCCGTCGTAGAGGATCTTGTCGTAGATCTCGTCGGAGAAGACCATCAGCCCGTGCCGACGGGCGAGATCGAGAATGCCCTCCAGCAACTCGCGCGGATACACAGCACCCGTGGGATTGTTGGGACTGATGATGACGACGGCCTTCGTCCGGGACGTGATCTTCGCGGCCATGTCGTCGAGGTCCGGCAGCCACCCGGCCTGCTCGTCGCACACATAGTGCACGGCCTTGCCGCCGGCCATGGTCGTGACGGCCGTCCACAGCGGGAAGTCCGGCGCGGGGATGAGCACCTCGTCGCCGTCCTCGACCAGGGCCTGCACGGACATGGAGACCAGCTCGGAGACGCCGTTGCCGAGGTAGATGTCGTCGACGTCGGCCTCGGGGAAACCGCGCTGCTGGTAGTGCTGCGCGACCGCGCGGCGCGCGGGGAGGATGCCGCGCGACTCGGTGTACCCGTGGGCCTGCGGGAGCATCCGGACCATGTCCTGGAGGATCTCCTCGGGCGCCTCGAACCCGAAGAGCGCGGGATTCCCGGTGTTGAGCCGCAGCACACTGTGCCCAGCCTCCTCCAGCGCGTCGGCATGCTCGATCACCGGCCCCCGGATCTCGTAGCAGACCTCGCTGAGCTTGCTCGACTGCCGGAACTCCATGTCCCACCCTCCTCAGTGCTTCACTTGGTTCTACCAAGTGAGCACTTGGAAAGTCCAACCCATTGCGGCTTAGACTGACGCCATGCCGAGCCGAACCCGCCGCAGCTATGACCAGTTCTGCGCGACAGCGCGCGCCCTCGACTCCGTCGGAGACCGCTGGGCCCTCCTGATCGTCCGCGAGCTCCTCGCGGGCCCGCGGCGCTACACGGACCTGCACGCGGACCTGCCCGGCGTCAGCACGGACGTCCTCGCGGCCCGGCTCAAGCAGATGGAGGCCGACGGGCTCGTCTCGCGCCGCCCCCAGCCGAGGGTCTACGAGCTGACGGGGCGGGGCCGCGCCCTCCTCCCCGTCCTCGACGCCCTGGCCCACTGGGGCGCGCCCGAACTCCCGCCGGTGCCGGGTGAAACGGACGCGGTCCGGGCCCACTGGTGGGCCCTCCCCCTCCGCGCGGCCCTCCGCGCCGCCGTGCCGGACACGACCGCCGTCATCGACGTCTCCCTGCCCGGGGGCGTCTTCCATCTCCGCCTGGACGACGAGGCCCCGTCCGTCTACGGAGAGGGCCCGGCCCCGGAGGGCTCGACCGCGACCCTCGCCCTGACCCCCGAGTCCTGCGCGACCCTCCTCCAGGACCGAGCCCAGGCAGAGAAGACCTTGCGCGCAGCCTTGCCCTGACCTACCACCAGAGCCCACCCCTTCTCCCTAAGGGGCGCGGGGAACTGCGCGACAAGCCACGACGCGGCCGCAGCCCGCGAAGCACAGCCCGGGGCACCCCGAACCCGGCCCTGTACACGGGGCACCCGGCGCAGGGGGCTGCGCTTGCCAACCCTGCTCCCCCAAGCTCTTCGAGCAGGGGGGACCCCCAGCGCAGACTTCCCAAGCTTCGCAGGGCGGAGGGAGAAGCGAAGGTGCCCCCTGCTCAGCGGAGCGGATTAGTGGCCGCGGGCGATCCATTCGGCGAGGTGGGGGGCCTCGGCGCCGATCGAGGTCACGTCACCGTGTCCGGTACGGACAACCGTGTCGCCCGGCAACGTCAGCAACCGTTCACGGATCGACTCGACGATCGTCGGGAAGTCCGAGAAGGAGCGCCCAGTGGCCCCCGGTCCCCCCTGAAAGAGCGTGTCGCCGGAGAAGACCGTGCCCAGCGAGGGCGCGTAGAAGCAGACGGCACCCGGGGCGTGCCCCGGAGTGTGCAGCACGCGCAGGGCGACCCCGGCGACGTGCACCTCCTGCCCGTCCGCCAACTCCCCATCCGGACCCCGGTCCGGATGGGTCTGCTTCCACAGCGGCAGATCGTCGGGGTGGAGCAGCACAGGCGCCCCGGTGCGCGCCGCGAGCGCGGGCGCCGCGTCCACGTGGTCGTTGTGCGCGTGCGTGCACAGGATCGTGCGGAGCGTACGGCCGCCGAGCGCGTCGGCGATCGCGTCCGCGTCGTGCGCGGCGTCGATGACGACGGCCTCGGTGTCGTCCCCGACGATCCATACGTTGTTGTCGACGTCCCACGTCCCGCCGTCCAGGCTGAACGTGCCGGACGTGACCAGGTGCTCGATACGAGCGGTACCGGCGTCAGTCATCACAGCACCACCACCGAGCGCAGCACATCGCCGCCGTGCATCCGCTCGAACGCTTTCTCGACCTCGTCCAGCGCGATCGTCTCCGTGACGAACGCGCCGAGGTCGAGCCGCCCCTGCAGGTGCAGGTCGACCAGCATGGGGAAGTCGCGGGAGGGCAGGCAGTCGCCGTACCAGGAGGACTTCAGCGAGCCGCCGCGTCCGAAGACGTCCAGCAGCGGCAGGTCGATCCGCATGTCCGGCGTCGGGACGCCGACCAGGACGACCGTTCCGGCCAGGTCACGGGCGTAGAACGCCTGCTCGTACGTCTCGGGGCGGCCCACCGCCTCGATCACGACGTCGGCCCCGAAGCCGCCGGTCAGCTCGCGGACGCTCTCGACGACGTCCGCCGAGCGGGAGTTCACGACATGAGTCGCGCCCATCTTCTCGGCGGTGGCGAGCTTACGGTCGTCGATGTCCACGGCGATGATCTTCGCGGCGCCCGCGAGCCGCGCGCCCGCGATGGCCGCGTCGCCCACGCCGCCGCAGCCGATGACGGCGACGGTGTCGCCGCGGCCGACCTCACCGGTGTTGATCGCGGCGCCGATCCCGGCCATCACTCCGCAGCCCAGCAGCCCGGCGACGGCCGGGGAGACGGCGGGGTCGACCTTGGTGCACTGGCCGGAGGCGACCAGCGTCTTCTCGGCGAAGGCTCCGATGCCGAGGGCCGGGGAGAGCTCGGCCCCCGACCCGGCGAGCGTCATCTTCTGCTTCGCGTTGTGCGTGTCGAAGCAGTACCAGGGCCGTCCGCGCAGACAGGCCCGGCACTGGCCGCAGACCGCGCGCCAGTTGAGGATCACGAAATCGCCCGGCTCGACGTCCGTGACGCCCTCGCCGACCGACTCGACGACGCCCGCCGCCTCGTGCCCGAGGAGGAAGGGGAACTCGTCGTTGATGCCGCCCTGCTTGTAGTGCAGGTCGGTGTGGCAGACACCGCACGCCTGCACCTGGACCACGGCCTCGCCGGGCCCGGGATCGGGCACGACGATCGTCTCGACCCGCACGGGTTCGTTCTTGCCGGGTGCGATGACACCCCGTACTTCCTGGGCCATGCGAACGGCCTCCTTTTCGCGGGTCTTCTGCGTCTGCTGCGCTGTGCGACCGACCATTCTCCCTGTCCAGGAGCATGAGAGCGAGGCAATGACAGACAATGGTTCCTCGTGACCGACTCCAGCGACAGACTCCCCGCCCGTGTGATCCTGCTGACCGGGCCGTCCGGCTCCGGCAAGTCGCGGCTCGCCGCCCGTACGGGGCTGCCGGTGCTGCGGCTCGACGACTTCTACAAGGAGCAGGGCGACCCGACCCTCCCGACCGTCGGCGGCGTGTCGGGCGGTGACATCGACTGGGACTCGCCGCTCTCCTGGGACGAGGACGCGGCCGTACGGGCGCTGCGTGAGCTGTGCGAGGAGGGGCGGACGACGGCGCCGCTGTACGACATCTCCGTGAGCGCCCGGGTGGGCGAGGAGACCGTGCGGCTCGACGGCGCCCCGTTCGTCGTCGCCGAGGGCGTCTTCGCCGCGGACATCACGGCGCGCTGCCGGGAGCTGGGGCTGCTGGGGGACGCGATATGTCTGCGCGGGCGGCCGTTCACGACGTTCCGCCGCCGCCTGGTGCGTGACATCCGGGAGGCCCGTAAGCCGCTGCCGTTCCTGCTGCGCCGGGGGTGGCGGCTGATGCGTACCGAGGGCGTGATCGTCGCCCGTCACGAGTCGCTGGGCGCCCGCGCCTGCACCCGCGACGAGACGTACGCCCGCGTGGCCCGGCTCCTGCGCGGCGCCTCGCTGCACACATGAAGCCGCACACATGAAAGAGCGGTTCCAGTCAGACCCCCCGGCCGACTGGAACCGCTCTCTTTCCCCCCTGCTACCCCGTTACCCCCCGTGTTCCCCCATTTTCCCTTTTCCCCCGGTTCCCCCCGGGATCCCCCGTGTTTCCCCCGTACCCCCCTCGGTCAGGCGACCAGTTCGTCGAACGACTCTTCCTGGTCCCTGCCGAAGCTCAGCACCTCGTCGTCACGGAGACGGCGCAGGGAGCGCCAGATGCTGCTCTTCACCGTGCCGACGCTGATGTTCAGTATGTCCGCGATCTCCGGGTCCGTACGGCCCTCGTAGTAGCGCAGGACAAGCATGGTGCGCTGCAGCTCGGGCAGCCGGGCGAGGGCCTGCCACAGGACGGTGCGCAGCTCGGTGCCGCGCATCGCGTCCTGCTCGCCGACCGTCTCCGGCAGCTCCTCCGTCGGGTACTCGTTGAGCTTCCGCCGGCGCCACGCGCTGATGTGCAGGTTCGTCATGGTGCGACGCAGGTAGCCCCCCACGGCTGCCTTGTCGCTGATCCTGTCCCAGGCGCGGTACGTCGAGAAGAGGGCACTCTGGAGCAGGTCCTCCGCCTCGAAGCGGTCGCCGGTCAGGTGGTAGGCGGTGGCGTACAGGGAGGCGCGGCGATCGCGCACGTAGGCGGTGAACTCCGCCTCCGAGGCGCTGTCACGCCGTTCCCCCGAATCCTCCCTGTACGTGCCATTCCCCCGCGGTTCCCCCCGCTTTTCCCCCGTGGTTCCCCCGGTGTCCCCCCGGTTCTCCCCCGTGTTCCCCCCGAGAGGCTCCCCCCGGAGCCCCTCCACCACCGCGATGTGCGGCGGACGCTTCCGCCCGGTGCCGCGAGCGCACCCCCGCCCGCTCACGGCACCGGACTTCTCTGCGGACCGGGCCTGGGAGGCGGGAACCGAAGGGATGTGCAGGCGCGTGTGAAGTACTGCGCTGGTTGCGGTGCTGTGCAGTGTGTTCATCTCGCGCCCCCTCGGAGCCAACCCGGTCGCTTGCTTGATGCCGTAAACACTGCCGGGCCAGTTTCATCGGGAGATCCCCCGTCTGTCACAGCGGTGTCACAAGCGCCCCTGTGGATCGAGGCGCTACCGCCGGTCGAAGTCTCAGGGTGGGATGGGCCAGAATGGCGCGCGTGCCTTTCCTGTTGCTGATCGAGGACGATGACGCTGTCCGTACCGCCCTGGAGATGGGTCTGACCCGCCAGGGGCACCGCGTGGTGACCGCCGCGACCGGCGAGGACGGCCTCAAGCTGCTGCGCGAGCAGCGGCCCGACCTGATCGTGCTGGACGTGATGCTGCCCGGGATCGACGGCTTCGAGGTCTGCCGCCGGATCCGCCGCACCGACCAGTTGCCGATCATCCTGCTCACGGCCCGCAGCGACGACATCGACGTCGTGGTGGGCCTGGAGTCCGGCGCCGACGACTATGTCGTCAAGCCCGTGCAGGGCCGCGTGCTGGACGCGCGTATCCGCGCCGTCATGCGCCGCGGGGAACGGGAGTCGAACGACGCCGCCACCTTCGGCTCGCTGGTCATCGACCGTTCGGCGATGACCGTGACGAAGAACGGCGAGGACCTGCAACTCACCCCCACGGAGCTGCGGTTGCTGCTGGAGCTGAGCAGGCGGCCGGGGCAGGCGCTCTCGCGCCAGCAGCTGCTGCGCCTGGTGTGGGAGCACGACTACCTCGGTGACTCGCGGCTGGTCGACGCCTGCGTGCAGCGGCTGCGCGCGAAGGTGGAGGACGTGCCCTCGTCGCCGACCCTGATCCGTACGGTCCGAGGAGTGGGCTACAGGCTGGACACTCCCCAGTGACAAAAGCTCCCCCCACCGCCGGTTCCACCGGTTCCACTGGTTCCACCGCTCCCCCCACGAAGAGCAGTCGCGTGCGCGGATGGTTCGCCGGGATGCTGCCGACGCTCCGGCTGCGGCTCGTCGTCGTCTTCGCACTGGTCGCGCTGACCGCCGCCGTCTCCGCCTCCGGCATCGCCTACTGGCTCAACCGCGACGCGGTGCTCACCCGGGCCCAGAACGCGGCGCTGAACGACTTCCGCAAGTCCATGGAGGACAACGCGGGCAACCTGCCCCGCAACGTCGAGTGCGGGCAGCTGCGCGAGGCGGCCAAGAAGATGGCCCGTACGACGCAGAACTACCAGGTGCTGCTCATCGGCAGGACCGAGCAGGGCCAGCCCTGCGCGGCGGCGTCCAACGAGGACGACTTCACGCTCCAGCACGTGCCCGGCTCGCTGCGCGGCGCGGTCGCGAAGAAGCGCAATGTCGACTCGGCGAACTCGTACCCGTACCACCTGTACTGGCAGCGGATCACCAAGGACGGCAATCCGTATCTGGTCGGCGGCGCGAAGGTGATCGGGGAGAGTCCGACCCCGACCGGTTACATGCTGAAGTCGCTCGCGCCCGAGCGTGACGACCTCAACTCGCTCGCCTGGTCCCTGGGCATCGCGACGGGGCTCGCGCTGATCGGCGCGATGCTGCTCGCGCAGGCCGCGGCGACGACCGTGCTGCGGCCCGTACGGCGCCTCGCGGAGGCCGCGCGGCGGCTGGGCGAGGGCAAGCTCGACACCCGGCTGCGGGTCTCGGGCACGGACGAGCTGGCGGAGCTGTCCCGTACGTTCAACAGGACGGCGGAGTCGCTGGAGCACCGGGTCGCCGAGCTGAGCGCGCGGGAGGAGTCCAGCCGCCGCTTCGTCGCCGACATGTCGCACGAGCTGCGCACCCCGATGACGGCGATCTCCGCGGTGACCGAGGTGCTGGAGGAGGAGCAGGAGAACCTCGACCCGATGATCGCGCCCGCCGTGCAGCTCGTGGTCAGCGAGACCCGGCGGCTCAACGACCTGGTCGAGAACCTGATGGAGGTCACCCGCTTCGACGCGGGCACGGCCAAGCTCGTCCTCGACGACGTGGACGTCGCCGACATGGTGACCGCCTGCATCGACGCGCGCGCGTGGCTGGACGCGGTCGAGCTGGACGCCGACCGGGGCATCATGGCCCGCCTCGACCCGCGCCGCCTCGACGTGATCCTCGCGAACCTGATCGGGAACGCGCTCAAGCACGGCGGCTCGCCCGTCCGCGTCTCCGTACGGACCGAGGCCCGCGAGGACGGCGGCGACGAGGGCGACGAGCTGGTCATCGAGGTCGCCGACCAGGGCCCCGGCATCCCCGAGGAGGTGCTGCCGCACGTCTTCGACCGCTTCTACAAGGCGAGCGCCTCGCGCCCCCGCTCCGAGGGCAGCGGCCTGGGCCTCTCCATCGCCATGGAGAACGCGCACATCCACGGCGGCGAGATCACCGCGCGCAACGCCTCCGGGGGCGGCGCCGTCTTCGCCCTCCGCCTCCCGAGGGACTCGCGCCGGGTCGCGGAGGAGCGCGAGAACGGCGACGCGGACAGCGACGACGGCGGCGAGCGCGGCGAGCGCGGCGACAGCGCGGGCGACGGCGACGACGGGCCCCGGAACGACGAGCACAAGCGCAAGAAGAAGAACTGGTTCGGCAGGAAGAACGGCGGCAAGCGCGTGAGCGGGGACAGGGACGGCGACGGCGACGGGCGCGAGCGGGGCGGGGCATGAACCGTACGCGCCGGGCCAGGGCGCCCCTGGCCGCTCTCGTGGCCGTCTCCGCGCTCGGCGGGCTGCTCGCCGGGTGCGGGATCCGCTCGACCTCCGTCCCGGTGGACGCGGGTGCCGCGCCCTCGCGGGTGGGCTGCGTCCTGCCCGGCGACGACGGCAAGGACGCGGCGAAGGAGCCCGGGGTCCGCGTCTACCTGGTGTGCGGCTCGCGCGTGGCGCCGGTGGAGCGCCAGGTGCGGATGCCGGAGGGCCGCTCGTCGGCCGAGCGGCTGCCCGTCGCGCGCAAGCTGCTGGAGGAGCTGAAGCGGCAGCCGGACGCGACGGAGGAGGACGCGGGCTTCGAGACGGACCTGCCGGACGACCTGGAGATCACCGACGGCCGCAAGGGCGATCCCGACGAGGCGCTGCGGCTGAGCGAGCCGCTGGACGAGTTGCCGTCGTTCGCCCTCGCACAGATCGTCTGCACGTTCGCGGACACGGCCGCGGCCGACGCCAACAACGCGGTCACCCTCGGCGGCCCCGAGGGCGGCGAGGACGCCGACGGGGACGGCGGGAAGGCGGGACCGCCCCTCCAGCGCTTCGAGTGCGGGACGGCGCTGCGCACCCGCCCGGAGGCGGCGGAGACCGCGGGCACCAAGGTGTGACGCCGCTGTGACGGCTCTGGCACGTCGCCCCCGGAACCGGTGCCGCCGGGGGTGACGTCCTCAGAAGCGTGCAGCGCCTTGGCTCTGGCGGCGAAACCGCCGACCCCCGAATCCGTGTCGCGGGACTTCTCCTGCTGGCCGCGCATCTGCTGTTCGTCGGATGGCTGACGCTGCGCCCTCTGTCGGTGCCCTGGGTGGCACCCGCGAACCTGCATCCGCTCGCCACGATCCGCTCCGACCTGGACAGCGGGCCGCGCGCCGCGTTCGAGGGCATCGGGAGCGGACTGCTGCTGCTCGCCCCGCTCGGGGTGCTCCTGCCGCTGGCCGCCGGGCGGCTGCACCGCCCGCTGCCGGGCACGGCCGCCCGTACGGTCTTCGCGGGTGCGATGCTCTCGCTCGGTATAGCGCTGCTGCAGAGCGGGGTGCCGGGGCAGGTCGTCAACATCGACTCGGTGCTGCTGAACACCGTGGGGGTCGCCCTCGCGCAGTTCCTGCTCTTCCCGCCGCTGCGCCGGCTGATCCGGGGCCGCGACCGTACTCCCCCGTCTCCTCCCCGGGCCCGTACGCGGGTCCCTCTGCGGGAGGAGGGGGCTCAGGGATCGACCCCGAGAGCGACCAGGGTCGGCATCGCCCCGTAGCCCGACGCCCCGGGAGGCGGGCCGTTCTACCTTCGAAAGCAGAAGGAAACGAACGAGTCCGAGCAAGCCTCCCGAAGCGAAGGAGTCCCTGACATGTCCGCACTTACCCGCCCGCGTGAAGGCAGGATGATCGGCGGCGTGTGCGCCGGACTCGCCCGCCGCTTCGGCACCACCCCGACGACGATGCGCGTCATCTTCCTCGCCTCGTGCCTGCTCCCCGGCCCCCAGTTCCTGCTCTACCTGGCGCTCTGGGCCCTGCTGCCCGGCGCCGACCGCAAGACGGCCACGACGGCCTGGTGACGCAGCTGCCTGATGGCACCGCGCGCACGCCGACGGCGGGCGTCCCTCCGGTGAGGGGCGCCCGCCGTCGTACGTCCGTGGGCCCGGGGCTCAGCTGCTCAGCGGGAGGCCCTTGAGCGGGATGCCGCCCAGCATGCCGCCGCCGGGGGCCGAGGCGCCCGTCTCGCCGCCCGCCAGCGAGGTCTTGCCGGTCGCCTCGCCCTTCTGGCCGCCGTTGAGGGACTTGCCCGTCGCGTCGAGGGTGTCCGCGACCTCGCCGGGGAGGTCGGCGGCGGAGATGTTGTCGACGGCGGTGGTGGCGGTCTCGCCGACCGTGCCGAGCGTGTCGGTGGGACCGGCGGCGGAGGCGACGCCCGCGCCTGCGGCGGCGACGACGGTGCCCAGCGCGACGACGCCGAGGGACTTCTTGGTTGCACGCTTCATCTGTAACTACGTCCTCGTGATGGGGGCTTGAGCAGCCTGGCGAACGTAGCCAGGAATTCAGAGCACTGGCAAACACGTCGAAGCGGCCGGGAGTCGCGGGGAACGAAAGAGTCCCCGCGCCGTCACGGCCGCTTTTCCGCGCCGTCGGAACCCGCGGGAGCGACGGCAGAACCGCTGGTCACCAGGGTTCAGCGAGCGGAATCCCTGAACAGCCATTCGGATTTCAACTCCGCGTACCCCGGCTTGATGACTTCATTGATCATGGCGAGACGTTCATCGAAAGGAATGAACGCGGACTTCATCGCGTTGACGGTGAACCACTGCATGTCATCGAGCGTGTAGTGGAAGGTCCGCACCAGGTGCTCGAATTCCCGGCTCATGCTCGTGCCGCTCATCAGCCTGTTGTCCGTGTTGACGGTCGCCCTGAAGTGGAGCCTGCGCAGCAGCCCGATGGGGTGCTCGGCGTACGAGGGGGCGGCGCCGGTCTGGAGGTTGGAGGACGGGCACAGCTCCAGGGGGACGCGCTTGTCACGGACGTAGGCGGCGAGGCGCCCCAGCTTGACGGAGTCGTCGTCGTTCACCTGGATGTCGTCGATGATGCGCACCCCGTGCCCGAGCCGGTCGGCGCCGCACCACTGGAGGGCCTGCCAGATCGAGGGCAGGCCGAACGCCTCACCGGCGTGGATGGTGAAGTGGTTGTTCTCCCGCTTGAGGTACTCGAACGCGTCGAGGTGGCGGGTGGGAGGGTAGCCCGCCTCGGCGCCCGCGATGTCGAAGCCGACGACGCCCAGGTCGCGGTAGCGGTTGGCCAGCTCGGCGATCTCCAGCGCGCGGGCCGCGTGCCGCATCGCGGTGAGCAGCGCGCCGACCCGGATGCGCCGGCCCGCCTCGCGGGCACGGCGCTCGCCCTCGCGGAAGCCCTCGTTCACCGCCTCGACGACCTGCTCCAGGGTGAGCCCGCGCTCCAGGTGCTGCTCGGGCGCGAACCTGACCTCCGCGTAGACCACCCCGTCGGCGGCGAGGTCCTCGGCGCACTCGGCGGCGACCCGGAAGAGCGCGTCGCGGGTCTGCATCACGCCGACGGTGTGCGAGAACGTCTCCAGATACCGCTCCAGCGAACCGGAGTCGGCGGACTCGCGGAACCAGGTCTCCAGGCGGTCGGCGTTGGTCTCCGGCAGCGCGTCGTACCCGGTCTCGCGGGCGAGGTCGACGACGGTGGCGGGGCGGAGCCCGCCGTCGAGGTGATCGTGGAGCAGGGCCTTGGGGGCGCGGCGGATCTGCTCGCTGTCGGGAACGGTGCTGAGGGATTCGCTTACCATCACGGCACTCTAGCTCCTACGCGCGTAGATCGCATCCGTTCGCTCAACTTCGGTCGTGCGCAGCAGGGTTGGGGCCCGTGCCGCGCACAGTGATACGGAATGGTGATCGCGCGCTCCACGCCGTACACCGCGACTTCTGCCATCGTTCTGCCATGGCTCAGCGAGCGTTGCCCGAAAGGGAAGCACGACTGGGACGGCCGATGGGGGCCGTGAGCACGGCTCCGCAGGCCGTGGTACTGGTGCTGCCGGGAGGCGGCGCGGCCGAGAGCGTACGGCGCGGATCCGCCGTCGCGACGGCGACCGCGCTCCCGCTCGCGCGCCGTCTGGCGCGCGCCGCGCGGGAGGAGTTGCTCACCGCGCACGTCCTCCACTACCGCTTCCGCGGCTGGAACGGCGACGCGGCGCACCCCGCGCGGGACGCCGAGTGGGCGGTCGAGGAGGTCGTGCGCCGGTACGGCGACGTCCCGGTCTGCCTCGCCGGTACGGACGTGGGGGCGCGCGCCGCGCTCCGCGCCGCCGGGCACCCCGCCGTCGTCTCGGTGATGGGACTGGCGCCCTGGCTGCCGGACGGGGACGCGGCCGAGTCGGAACCGGTCAAGCATCTCGTGGGGCGCCGGGTGCTGCTGGTGCACGGCACGGACGACAGCCACACCGACCCCGAGCTCTCGTTCCGCTACGCGGAGCGGGCGAAGAAGGCGAACGGTGACGTCTGCCGCTTCGAGGTCCACAGCGACGGGCACGGGCTCCGCCAGCACGCCTCCGAGGTCACGGCGCTGGCCCGCGACTTCGTCCTCGGCACCCTCTGCGGGCGCGACTTCAGCCGCCCCCTCACCGACGCGATGGCCGCTCCCCCGCCCCTGGGCCTGCGCATGCCACTGGCCTCGGGCTTCGGGAAGACGCTCCGGGAGTAGGCCGTGCCCGATGGGGCTGCTGGGCAGGGGCTGCCCCTACCTGTCCGTCGCAGACCGCGGGTTGTGGCTGGTTGCTCGCGCAGTTCCCCGCGCCCCTGGGTCTCAGGGGCGCGGGGAACTGCGCGACAAGCCACGACGACGGCCGCGGCCTGCAACGCGCAGCAAGGGGCAGCCCCTGCCCAGCCCTGAGACGAGGGCAACCATGATCCGTCACCTGGCCTCGCAGAGCGCGGTGGTGACGAGGGCGTCCATGTCGTCGTCCTGGGCCTCGGTGCCGCCCGGGTCGAGGTTGGCCATCGCGGTCACGCGGCGGCCGTCGCGCGTGGCGCCCGCCGCCGTCTGGAAGCCGAGGCTGTCGCCGGTGTGCCCCCAGAAGAGGCCGCCGCAGGGCAGGGGCAGGCTCTCCAGACCGAGGCCGTACGCGCGTCCGTTGGGGTTTCCGGTCGGGCGGGTCGTCTTCATCGCGCGCAGTTCGGCCGGGCGCAGCAGCCGCCCGTCCAGGAGCGCGCCGTAGAACCGGTTGATGTCCCTGCCGCTGGAGATCATGCCCCCGGCGGACCCGCCGACCGTCGGGTTGTACGCGGTGCGGTCGAGGAGCCCGGAGGAGCCCGGGGGCTTCACGTAGCCGCGCGGGTGCGTGCCCGGGATGCGCGGGTCGTCGCCGGGGACGGAGGTGTCGTGCAGGCCGAGCGGCTGGATGACGCGGCGCTCGATCTCGGTCCCGTAGGGGTTGCCGGTGACCTTCTCGATGAGCATCCCGGCCACGATGTAGTTCGTGTTCGAGTACTTCCACTCGGTGCCGGGCTCGAACTGCCGGGGGTGGTCGAGCGCGAGGCCCACCAGGTCCTCGGGCTCGTAGTGGGTGAACGGGTTCTCGATGACGCGCTGCGGGGTGAGGTGTTCCAGGAAATCGGGCAGGCCGCTGGTCTGCTGGAGGAGCTGGCGCACGGTGATGTCGCGGCCGTCGTTGCCGTTTCCTCTGATCACGCCGGGCAGGTAGCGCTCGACCGGCACGTCGAGCGCGATCCGGTGCTCGCCGACGAGCTGCAGCACCACGGTCGCGGTGAAGGTCTTGGTCATGCTGCCGACGCGGAACCGGCTGGCGGGCGCCATCGGCGCACGGGTGGTGACGTCCGCGACGCCGCTGGTCATCGCCGTACGGCCGCGGTGGCGGACGTCCACCTCGGCCAGGGCGCCCGGCGCCCCGTCGGTGGTGGTCAGCCGCCGCAGGATCCGGCGGGTGTCGTCGTACGACGTGGTGTCCGTCGCCGTGTCCGTCGCCGCGGCGGGGGTCCCTGCGGCGTGCGCCGGGTTCGCCGGGGCCGCCGCGCTCACCGTGAGCGCCGCCGCCGCGGCGCACACGGCGCCGATCACGCGGGTACGTCTGGGCATTCCGTTCTCCTCACCCTCGGGTGAACTCACGCTAGAACGCCCGGACTTGCCCCGCCTCGCCCCTGTGGACCACCCGCCACACCCTCCCCCCTTAAGGGCCACCCGGAGGCTCCACCTAGCGGCGGGTGCCGGGCTTGGGGAGGGGGCGGCGGGGCGGGAGGGAACGGGGCATCGGGGCGTGCTGGGGGCGGTTGCCGCGGTGGGGGTGGTGCCGGTTCTTCGACGGGCGCATACGGTCTCCTCTTCGAGGACGGCAGTTGATGTACTCTGCTTGCAGTGGTTAAAACGTAGTACTGCACCCGCAGTGGTGTCAACGCCCTCTCCGCAACCGAATCCCGGGAGCCCGCCCATGCGACAGAATCCGGAACGCCGCACCGCGCTGCTCGACGCCGCCATCGAGGTCCTCGCCAGAGAGGGGTCGCGCGGGCTCACCCTGCGCGCGGTCGACAAGGAGGCCGGGGTCCCCACCGGCACCACGACCAACTACTTCTCCGACCGCGCCGAGCTGCTCCGCCAGATCATGGCCCGTACGAACGAACGCCTCACGCCGGACCCGGAGGCGCTGGCGGAGACCATGAAGGCGGCGCCGGACCAGAGGCTGAACGTCACGCTGCTGCGGCAGCTCGTGGAGCGGATGCGCGGCGACCGCAGCAGCCACCTGGCCATGCTGGAGCTGCGCCTGGAGGCCACCCGCCGCCCCGAGCTGCAGGAGGATCTGACCCGCACCTTCACGCGGATGCTCGACTCCAACATCGAGTGGCACCTCGGCGCGGGGCTGCCCGGCGACCGCGACACCGTCCTGCTGCTCTACCTCGCCATGCTCGGCGTCATCGTCGACGACCTGACCGTGCCGGGGCTGCTGGAGCCGTACGGCGTCGACCACATCATCGAGACGCTCGTCGCCCGCAGCCGCCCCTGAGCCGCGGCTACGGCGTCCGCTTCATCCCCGCGTGCACCGTCGCCGCGACGAGGAGGAAGGCGTCGGGGCGGGTGCGGAGGGAGTGCGGGGACGCGTCGTCCAGCAGCGCGTCGAGGGTCTCGACGTCGTCCTTGGCGAGGCGGTCCGCCAGGACCTCGCGGGCGCGCGCGGTGTACGCGACGAGGTGCTCGCGCGCGGCCGCGCCCAGCGGGGCGCGCAGTTCGGTGACGAACGTACGGCTGCCGGCCGGCGTCAGGCCCGCCTCCGTGAGCATCGCGGGCCAGTCCTCCACCGTGCGCACGGCGTCCGGCAGGTCGTCGCGCATCTCGCCGAACCACTCCTCGTTCGCCGCGTCCAGGCGGGCCTGGAGGCCGGGGCGGCCGAGGCCGATGTCGCGGGGCAGGAAGCGCAGGGGCAGGCCCCCTTCCCGTACGGCCAGCACGCCGCCCGGGTTGAGCGTGCGGGCGAGCGCGCCGAGGGCGGCCCGCTGGTCGCCGAGATGGTGGACGACATGGCTGGTCCAGACGAGATCGGCGGCGCCCAGTCCGGCGAGCCCCTCGGGGAGTTCGGCCCGGAGGGCGGTGACCCGGTCGGCGAGGCCCTCGCGGGCGGCGCGGGCCCGCGCGCGGTCGAGGAGCCCCTCCGCGCCGTCCACGGCGACGGTCTCGGCCTGCGGGAAGCCGTGCGCGAGCGCGGCGGTGCTCACGCCGGGGCCGCTGCCCAGGTCGATGACGCGGCCGACGCTCGCCGCGCCGCAGCCGCCCTCCAGCAGCAGGCCGCGCAGCCAGGCCACGGACTCCTCCATGGCGTCCGCGCGGAGTTCGGCCTCGCGTTCGAGGCGGTCGGCCATGGCCTCCCAGTCGAAGTCGTAGTCGCCGTCGCCGCTGCCGCCGCCGTCATGACCGTGGCCGTGGCCGTGACCGTGGTGGTGGTGTGCGCTCACGGGTCCTCCTCGTTCCTCGCGTACGTACGGCGAGCGTGCCGCCTCCCCGGGACCACGGCAATTCCCATTGCCGTTTCCGGGACGGAAGTCTCAGCCCGAGAGGAGCTGGCCCCGGCGGCCGAGCAGGAACTTCTTGAACGCGGCGACCGGCGCCGTGTCCGGGCGGCCCGCCCGCCACGCGAGGCCGATCTCGCGGACGGCGCGCGGCGCGGTGACCGTCAGCTCGTGGACGCCGGGGCGGGCGATGACCGGCGGCGGGAGGAGCGCCACGCCCAGGCCCGCGGCGACGAGCCCGCGGATCGTCTCGGCCTCCTCGCCCTCGAACGCGATACGCGGCCGGAACCCGGCCTCCGCGCACAGGGTGTCGAGGATGCGCCGCATCCCGTAGCCGGGCTCCAGGGTCACGAAGGACTCGTCGGCGGCCTCGGCCAGCCGGACCCTCTTGCGCGCCGCGAGCCGGTGGTCGTCGGGTACGACCAGGCGCAGGCGCTGCTCGTCGAGGCGGCGGGCGACGAGGTCCGGGGCCTCGGGGCCCGGCACGGGCGAGGTGAGGCACAGGTCGAGTTCGCCCGCGCGGAGCCGGTCGAGCATGGCCTCGCCGTAGTTCTGCACGAGCGAGAAGCGGACCCTGGGGTGCTCGGCGCGGAACTCGCGCAGCAGCCCCGGCACCGTCTCCCAGCCCAGGGTGTGGAGGAAGCCGAAGGCGACCTTGCCGGTGGCGGGGTCGGCGTCGGAGCGCACGGACTCGGCGGCCTGCTCGACGGCGGCGAGCGCGCGTTCGGCCGAGGCGAGGAACGTACGGCCCGCGGGCGTGAGCGAGACGGCGCGGCCGTGGCGGGCGAACAGGGCGACTCCGAGGTCCCCTTCGAGCCGGGCCAGCGCGCGGCTGAGCGAGGACTGCGGCACGCCCAGCTCGTGCGCGGCGCGGGTGACGTGCTCGTGGCGGGCGACGGCGGCGAACTGCGCGAGGCGCGGGGTGAGCGCCATGCCCCACTCCGCCCCCTCCCCCACTGTGCCTGATGTGACGGAAGTGTCTTTGCCGTTGCGTGACGGTGACATGGCACGTCCCTAGCTGCGGTGATGCATAATTGGAACGATTCTTGCAGTTCCGTGCATTGGACGGATGAAAAGGGCCGCCGTACGTTCAGGGCATGCCTCCTGTTGATACCAAGGCGTCCGTCGACACGACGGGCGCCAGTACCGCCGATCCCGAAGCGACCAAGCTCAGCCCCGGCGACCCCGGGCACGGGCGGATGCGGCTCGCGCTCTTCGCCGCGGGCCTCTCGACGTTCGCGCTGCTCTACTCGACGCAGGCCATGCTCCCGGAGATCTCCCACGACCTGGGGGCCGCGCCCGACCAGGCCAGCTGGACCGTCTCCGGCGCGACGATCGGCCTCGCCGTCGCCGTGCTGCCGCTGGCCGCGCTCTCCGAGCGCTTCGGACGGCGCCGGATGCTCACGCTCTCCATGGCGGTGGCCGTCGCGCTCGCGCTGCTCATCCCCTTCGCGCCGGACCTGAGCACGCTGATCGCGCTGCGTACGCTCCAGGGCGCGGCCGTCGCGGGCGTACCCGCCTCGGCGATGGCGTTCCTCGCGGACGAGGTACGGGCGCGGCATCTGGTCGGCGCCGTCGGGCTCTTCGTCGCGGGCAACAGCGTCGGCGGGATGAGCGGACGCATCCTCACCGGCTGGATCACGGAGGCCTGGGGCTGGCGCGCGGGCCTGGGCGCGGTGGCGCTCACCTCGCTGCTGTGCGCGATCGCGTTCCGGCTGCTCGTGCCGCCCGCGCGGCACTTCACGCCCGCCTCGCTGCGGCCCCGCGAGGTAGCGGCCACCGTGCGCGGGCACCTCGGCAACCCGCTGCTGCTGCGGCTGTACGCGATCGGGCTGCTGTTCATGGTCGTGTTCGGCGCGGTCTACACGGTCATCGGCTACCGCCTGGTCGCCGAGCCGTTCGGCCTCTCGCAGGGCCTCGTCGGCTCGATCTTCGTCATCTACCTCGTCGGTACGGTCGCCTCCGCCACGGCCGGACGGCTCAACGCGCGGCTGGGCCGCCGCGGCACGCTCTACCTCGGCATCGGCACGGCCACGGCGGGCCTGCTGCTGAGCCTCGCCGACAGCCTCGTCGCGATCGTGCTCGGCCTGGTCCTGATCACGGCCGGGTTCTTCGCGGGCCACGCGGTGGCCTCCGGCTCGGTCAGCCGCACCGCGACGCACGGCGCGGCGCAGGCCTCCGCGCTCTACCAGATGGCGTACTACATCGGCAGCTCGCTGGGCGGCGCGCTCGGTGCCCTCGCCTTCGCGGCGGGCGGCTGGGCGGCGACCGTCGCCCTGGGCCTCACCGCGATGACCCTCGCGGGCGGCATCACGCTCTATGCGACCCGGCGGGCTGCCGTTACTGCCCGTACGGCCTAGGTGATTGCCCTCAGCTGTGGCTGCTGAACAGGGGTAGCCCCGTGCCCATGCGTTGCAGGCTGCGGCTGCGTCGTGGCTTGTCGCGCAGTTCCCCGCGCCCCTAGAGGTACGGGGCGCTCCGAGGAGCGCCCCGTACCTCTAGGGGCGCGGGGAACTGCGCGAGCAACCACCCACCACCCGCAGCCTGCGACACACAGGCAGGGGCAGCCCCTGCCCAGCCCCGACTACGCGCCCGTGGCCCGCTCGCACGCGCGTACGTAGTCGCGTACGAGCGGGCTGCGGTCGTCCGCGCGCCAGGCGAGGGCCAGCCTGCTGGGCGTGATGTCACGCACCGGACGGGTGACGACGCCGCCGAGGGTGATCAGCGGCGCGTTGCCCGTGGCGACCAGGACGACGCCGCGGCCGTCGACCAGCGCCTCGTACGTCTCCTCCGTGCTGGAGATCTCCCCGCCGATACGGGGCGCGCGGCCGTCGCGCGCGTCGAGGGCCAGCCAGTAATCGCGCAGTTCGCCCGCGCTCTCGGGGAGGGCGAGGAACGGCTCGTCCCGCAGCTCCGCGAAGTCCACCTCGTCCCGCGCGGCGAGCGGGTGGGACTCGGGCAGCGCGACGAGCCGGGGCTCGGTGGCGACGACCAGCCAGCGGAAGCGCTCGGCGCCGGGCAGCGGCAGCCAGACGAACGCGACGTCGCACCCGCCGTCCGCGAGGCCCGCCGTCGGATCGTCCCAGGAGACCTGGCGCAGCCGTACGTTCACCACGTCGCGCAGCTCGGTCAGGCGCGACCGTACCGAGGGCAGCAGGCCGCTGCGTCCCGGGCTGGTGCTCATGCCCACGACGAGGGTCTCGCGCTGCTCCTGCACGGCCCGTTCGACCGCGTGCCGGGCGGTGTCCCACTCGTCGAGCACCCGGCGGGCGTGCGGCAACAGCGCCGCGCCCACCGGTGAGAGCCGTACGCCCTGCCGGTCGCGCGCGAACAGCTCGGCGCCGAGCTGCCGTTCGAGCATCCTGATCTGCTTGCTGAGCGCGGGCTGCGACACGTAGAGCCGCTCGGCGGCGCGCGTGAAGTGCAACTCCTCGGCGACGGCGAGGAAATACCGCAGGTCTCTCCCGTGCACGTCCATAACCATCAGCTATCACGCCAGGTCTTGGACGGGCAACGGCCGGACACGGAAGTCTGTTCGTCAGAACGACGGCTACGGGAGGAACGGAACTCATGAGCAAGGTCTGGCTGATCACGGGCGGCGGCAGCGGATTCGGGCGGGCGCTCACGGAGGCGGCGGTCGCGGCGGGCGACGTCGTCGTCGCGGCGGCACGGCGCACCGCGCCGCTGGCCGACCTGGTGGCGGCGCACCCGGACCGGGTCGAGGCGCTGGCGCTGGACGTGACGGACGGGGCGGCCGTCGAGGCGGCCGTACGGGACGTGGTGGAGCGGCACGGCCGTATCGACGTCCTGGTCAACAACGCGGGCCGCACCCACGTCGGCGCCGCCGAGGAGACCACGGAGGCGGAGCTGCGCGAGCTGTTCGAGGTCCACGTCTTCGGCCCGGCGGCCCTGGTGCGGGCCGTGCTGCCGCACATGCGGGCCCGGCGGTCCGGGGCCATCGTGCAGATGAGCAGCATGGGCGGCCAGATGTCCTTCCCCGGCTTCTCCGCGTACAGCGGTACGAAGTTCGCGCTGGAGGGCATGTCCGAGGCCCTGGCCGCGGAGGTCGGCCCGCTCGGCATCGACGTCCTGATCGTCGAACCCGGCGCCTTCCGCACCGGCCTCTTCTCCGGCGACCCGGTGAGCGCCCTCGTCGAAGGTTCGGAGGACTACGAGGAGACGGTGGGCCCGACCCGCCGCATGGTCGCCACCTCCGACGGCACGCAGCCGGGCGACCCGGCGAAGGCCGCCGCGGCGATCCGCGCGGCCCTCGACGCGGACCGCACTCCGCTCCGCCTCCCGCTGGGCGGCGACGCGGTCGACGCGCTCCTGTCCCACCTGGACACGGTCCGCGCCGACGTCACGACCTGGGAGAAGCTCTCCCGCGACACCCTCGTGGAGGAGTGAGTCCGAACTACTCGCCCTCGTCGGGGAAGACCTTCGTGTCAAGTACGAGGTCGAACGGGCCCGGAAGTTCGATCTGCCCCCCGAACGGCACGGCCTTCAGCACCCGGTAAACCCCGTCCTTGGGCTCACCGTAGAGCGTGACAGTGGGGCCGCCGGGTGCGTACCGGTCGACGAGGAGGTAGAGGGGAACGCCTGCCTTGGCGTAGGTCTCGGCCTTCTTGATCCGGTCGTGGTTCGCGTTGGCCGCGGACGTGACCTCGACGACCAGCTCCGCCGCTGCGGCGGGCACGTAATGGCCGCTCTCGGAGAGCACCACTGTGTCCGGCACCACGGCCAGGTCTGGGATGAAGAGGCTGCTGCGGGACGGGACGGCGGCACCGAGGGTCTGGTAGATGCCCCAGTCCTCCGGAATCACGGAGTAGAGGCGGCGCTGGATCCTCTCGGCGATGTAGTTGTGCCTGTTGTCGGGCGGCGGTGTCACGGTGACGATCCCCTCGATGATCTCCACCTTGCAGCCCTCGGGCGCGTCCGTCTCCTCCCAGATCCGGACGAGGTCGTCCCACTCGTGCCCGTTGGAGGCCGAGTGGTCGACGGTGAGTGCGCTCATGGCGGTCTCCTCATATCGATGCGTCACCGATACCAGCATGCCGAACGGAGCCCGTGCCGGTCCACGGACTCCGTTCACCCAAAAGGGAATCGCCAGGTCAGGGCGGTGTCAGCCCACCCGGTCCAGGATCAGCGGGGTCGGGGTGAAGGACTCCGACGGGCCCACCTCGTACGCGCCGTCCAGCGCCGCCTCCGCGTAGGAGAAGGCGTCGGGGGTGTCCGTGTGGAGGGTCATCAACGGGGTGCCCTCCTGGACGCGGTCGCCGGGGCGGGCGTGGAGTTCGACGCCCGCGCCCGCCTGCACCGGGTCCTCCTTGCGCGCGCGGCCCGCGCCCAGGCGCCAGGCGCAGAGGCCGACCGCGTAGGCGTCGAGGCGGGTGAGGACGCCGGACGAGGGGGCCCTCACTACGTGCTGTTCGCGGGCGCGCGGGAGGGGCGCGTCCGGGTCGCCGCCCTGGGCGGCGATCATGCGGCGCCAGACGTCCATCGCGCGGCCGTCGGCCAGGGCCTTGGCCGGGTCGGCGTCGCCGAGGCCCGCCGCGTCCAGCATCTCGCGGGCCAGCGCGACGGTCAGCTCGACCACGTCCGCCGGGCCGCCGCCCGCGAGGACCTCCACCGACTCCCGGACCTCCAGCGCGTTGCCCGCCGTGCGGCCGAGCGGGGTCGCCATGTCGGTGAGGAGCGCGACCGTCCGTACGCCGTGGTCGGTGCCGAGCTCGACCATGGTGGTGGCGAGTTCGCGGGCGTCGTCCAGGTTTTTCATGAACGCGCCGGAGCCCGCCTTGACGTCCAGGACGAGGGAGCCCGTGCCCTCCGCGATCTTCTTCGACATGATCGAGGAGGCGATGAGCGGGATCGACTCCACGGTGCCGGTGACGTCCCGGAGCGCGTAGAGCCGCTTGTCGGCGGGGGCGAGGCCGTCGCCCGCCGCGCAGATGACGGAGCCGACGTCGCGCAGGACGTCCAGCATCTCCTCGTTGGTCAGCGAGGCGCGCCAGCCGGGGATCGACTCCAGCTTGTCCAGCGTGCCGCCGGTGTGGCCGAGGCCGCGGCCGGAGAGCTGCGGCACGGCCGCGCCGCAGGCCGCGACGAGGGGGGCGAGCGGGAGGGTGATCTTGTCGCCGACGCCGCCCGTCGAGTGCTTGTCGGCCGTCGGGCGGGGCAGCGCGGAGAAGTCCATGCGCTCCCCCGAGGCGATCATCGCGGCCGTCCAGCGGGCGATCTCGGGGCGCGTCATCCCGTTGAGGTAGACCGCCATGGCGAGCGCCGACATCTGCTCGTCGGCGACCTCGCCCCGGGTGTAGGCGTCGATGATCCAGTCGATGTGGTCCGCGGTCAGCGGGTGTCCGTCGCGCTTGGCGCGGATGACGGAGATGGCGTCCATCCCGACCATGTGGTGCTTCCTTTCGGTGGGGACCCGGGGGCTACGGAAGCTCCTCCGGGCCGAACGCGTCCGGCAGCAGCTCGGACAGGGGGCGGATGCCGGAGGGCGCCTCCAGCAGCAGGCCCGGTCCGCCGTGCTCCCACAGCAGTTGGCGGCAGCGGCCGCAGGGGGCGACCACGCGGGCGTCGTCGCCGCCCACGCAGGTGAAGGCGACCAGACGGCCGCCGCCCGTCGCGAACAGCGCCGAGACCAGGCCGCACTCGGCGCACAGCCCCACGCCGTACGACGCGTTCTCGACATTGCATCCGGTGATCACGCGGCCGTCGTCGACGAGCGCCGCCGCGCCGACGGGGAAGCCCGAGTAGGGGGCGTAGGCCCGGGCCTGGGCCTCCAGGGCGTGCGCCCTGAGGGCTTCCCAGTCGACCCCGTCGGCAGCGTCGGCGTCCGTCACCGGCTCACGTCCCTTCGCCTCTGCGGTACGTCTTGCCGATCGCCTTCGGCGGTCTCAGCCGCTGCGCCGCGAGGGAGAGCACGAGCAGCGTCGTGATGTACGGCGTCATCTCGACGAACTCCAGCGCGACGGTGTCGGTCAGCGCGTACCAGAGCACCAGCAGTACGGCGATGATGAGGCTGACGCCCGCCTGGATCTTGGCGGCACGCCGCGCCGCGGACAGGCCGCCGCGCAGCTTCCAGATCGCCAGGCCCACGAGCAGCACCGCGACGAGCAGCAGCAGCGCGTGGACGGTCGGGCCGCCCGCGCGCAGCCGCAGCGCGTCCATGAAGCCGAAGAGGCCCGCGCCCATCGCGACGCCGCCCGGCCGCCAGTTGCCGAAGATCATGGTGGCGAGGCCGATGTAGCCACGGCCGCCCGTCTGGTTCTCCTGGTAGATGTGCACGCCGATGGCGAGGAACGCGCCGCCGAGCCCGGCGAGCGCGCCGGAGACGGTGAGCGCCGCGTACTTGTACGTGTAGACGTTGACGCCCAGCGACTCCGCGGCCGTCGGGCTCTCGCCGCAGGAGCGCAGGCGCAGCCCGAACGAGGTGCGCCACAGGACGAAGAAGGTCGCCACGAAGAGCACGGCGGTCAGCAGCGTCAGCCAGGACACCTCGAAGACCAGCGAGCGCAGGATGCCCGCGAGGTCGGAGACGAAGAACCAGCCGTGCTTCTCGATGTCATGGAGCCAGTCGGAGAGCCAGGGCACGGTGAACGTCGGCATGTCGTCCATCGGTGGCGACTGTTTGGTGTTGCCCCCCGCGGCCTGCGCCTCGCTGCCGTCCTCGCCGAACCAGAGCTTGGCGAGATAGCGGACGAGGCCCAGCGCCAGGATGTTGATGGCGACACCGGAGACGATGTGGTCGACGCCGAAGGTGACGGTCGCCAGGGCGTGCAGGAGGCCGCCGAGGGCGCCGCCCAGGATGCCCGCGAGCGCCGCCATCCACGGCCCGTGCTGCCAGCCGATCCACCCGGCGGCGAACGTGCCGAGCATCATCATGCCTTCGAGGCCGATGTTGATGACCCCGGCCCGCTCGGCCCACAGACCGCCGAGTCCGGCGAGGCCGATCGGGACGGCCGCGCCGAGCGCGGAGGAGAACTGCCCGCTGTCGGTGAGCTGCTCGGAGCCCGTGACGATCCGGGTGAGGGAGAACAGGACGAGCCCGCCCGCGATGATCAGCAGGACCATCGGGTACGTCAGCCGGAACCGTCCGGTGTCCGGCGCGGCCTTGGCCCCGTTCGGGCCCTTGGGCCCCTTGGGCGTGGCCGTGGCTTGCGTGGTCACGCGGACACCTCCGCCTTGTCCTGGGTGGCTGCGCGCGCGCCGAGCTCCGCGCCGACCTTGCGCTGCTGGGCGCGGAGCCCGTAGCGGCGCACGGTCTCGTACGCGATGACGACGCAGAGCACGATCACGCCCTGCATGACGCCGACGATCTCCTGCGCGTACTCCTCGAATTCGAGCTGGATGCCGGTCCGTTCGAGGAAGCCCCACAGCAGCGCGGCGAACGCCATGCCGATGGGGTGGTTACGGCCGAGCAGCGCGATGGCGATGCCCGTGAAGCCGACGCCCGCGGGGAAGTCGGTGCCGTAGTTGTACGACTCGTTCAGCAGCGTCGGCATGCCCACCAGGCCCGCCACGGCGCCCGACAGCAGCATGCTGGTGACGACCATGCGCTTGACGCTGACGCCGCTGGCCGAGGCCGCCGACTCGTTGCGGCCCACGGCGCGCAGGTCGAAGCCGAAGCGAGTACGGCCGAGCACGAACCAGTAGGCCAGCCCGATGACGATCGCGATCACGATCGTGCCGTAGATCGGCTTGGGGTCGGTCGGGATGGTGAAGAAGTGGCTGGAGGCCGGGATGTTGGTGGTGTGGAAGAGGTTGCCGTCCTTCACCGCCAGCCGGTCCTCGGAGAGGAAGTAGCCGATCAGCGAGCCCGCGATGGAGTTCAGCATGATCGTGGTGATGACCTCGCTGACGCCGCGCGTGGTCTTCAGCACGCCCGCGATGCCCGCCCAGACCGCGCCGACCGCCATCGCCGTGAGGATGATGACCGGGATCTGGATGACGCCGGGCAGCGAGAGCGCCCCGCCGACGACCGCCGCGAAGAACGCGGCGACGCGGTACTGGCCGTCCACGCCGATGTTGAAGAGGTTCATCCGGAAGCCGATGGCGACGGCGGCTGCCGAGAGGTAGTACGGGATCGCCTTGTTGATGATCCAGACCTGGCTGTCGCTCTTCGAGCCGAAGTCGAGCATCACGGTGAAGGCGTGGATCGGGTCCTTGCCGCTCGCCATGATGACGAGCGAGGAGAGGATCAGCGCCGCCACGATGGCGAGCAGCGGCGCGGCGAGCGCCAGGATCAGCTTCTCCTTGGTGAACTTCGCCCGGAGACCTTCGAGTTGGCTCATCGTTCGCCCTCCGGCGCTTCGTCCGCCGCCGCCTCGTCCTCCGACGTCGCGTCTCCCGGATCGGCGGGGTCGGCGGGGTCGGCGGACGGTTCCGGGTGTTCCAGGTGGCCGGTGGCCGTGCCCGTCATCGCGGAGCCCAGCTCCTCGGGCGTGACGGTCGCCGGGTCCGCGTCCGCGACGAGACGGCCCCGGTACATCACGCGCAGCGTGTCCGAGAGGCCGATCAGCTCGTCGAGGTCGGCGGAGATCAGCAGCACCGCGAGTCCCTCGCGCCGCGCCTCCCGTATCTGGTCCCAGATCTGCGCCTGCGCGCCCACGTCCACGCCGCGCGTCGGGTGCGCGGCGATCAGCAGCTTGGGGTGGTGGCTCATCTCGCGGCCGACGATGAACTTCTGCTGGTTGCCGCCGGAGAGGCTGGCCGCGGTCACCTCGATGCCGGGCGTACGGACGTCGTAGTCGGCGACGATCCGCGTGGCGTCGAGGCGGGCGTCCTTGAGGTCGAGCAGCTCGACGCCGAGGACGCGGCCCTTGGTGTTGGGCGGCTCGGTGGCGTGCCCGAGGATGCGGTTCTCCCAGAGCGGGGCCTCCAGCAGGAGCCCGTGCCGGTGCCGGTCCTCGGGGATGTAGCCGATGCCGTCCTCGCGGCGCTTGCGCGTCGGGGCGTGCGAGATGTCCTGGCCGTCGAGGGTGAGCGCGCCGCTGTCCGGGTCGCGCATGCCCATGATGGCCTCGACCAGCTCGGCCTGCCCGTTGCCCTCGACGCCCGCGACGCCGAGCACCTCGCCCTTGTGGATGGTGAACGAGATGCCGTCCAGCACGGCCCGTACGACCCCGTCCGGGTCCGTCGCCGACAGGTGCAGGTCCTCGACGCGCAGCATCGGGGTCTCCGTCACCGTCGACTCGCGGGTCTCCGCCGAGGGCAGCTCGCTGCCGACCATCAGCTCGGCGAGCTGCTTGGGCGTCGTCTCGTCCGGCCGTACGGAGGCGACCGTCGTGCCGCGCCGGATCACGGTGATCGCGTCGGCGACGGAGAGGACCTCGCCCAGCTTGTGGGAGATGAAGATGACGGTGAGGCCCTCGGACTTCAGCTCGCGCAGGTTGTCGAAGAGCGCGTCGACCTCCTGCGGCACGAGCACCGCGGTCGGCTCGTCGAGGATCAGCGTACGGGCGCCGCGGTAGAGGGCCTTGAGGATCTCCACGCGCTGCCGGTCGGCGACCCCGAGGTCCTCGACGAGCAGGTCGGGACGGATGCCGAGCTGGTAGGCGTCGGACAGCTCCATGATCCGCTTACGGGCCCTGCCGCCGATGCCGTGCAGGCCCTCGGCCCCCAGGACCGTGTTCTCCAGGACCGTGAGGTTGTCGGCGAGCATGAAGTGCTGGTGCACCATGCCGATGCCGCGGCTGATCGCGTCGGCGGGGCTGCTGAAGGAGACCTGCTCGCCGCCCAGAGCGATGGTGCCCTCGTCCGGCTTCTGCATGCCGTAGAGGATCTTCATCAGGGTCGACTTGCCGGCCCCGTTCTCGCCCACGAGGGCGTGCACGGTGCCGTGCTGGACCGCGATGTCGATGTCGCGGTTGGCCACCACGCCGGGGAACCGCTTGGTGATCCCGCGCAGCTCGACGGCGAGGTCGCCGGTGCTCTCCTCCGGCGGTGGGTCGCTGCTCTTCTTCGTTGAGGGTGTGATGACGTACTCCTCCCATACTCATCCCGCCGCGACGGAACGCCGTCGCGGCGGGAAGAGGGGGCCTATGGGGTCACGGCTTCGAGGGGACCTTGATCTTGCCGTCGACGATCTCCTTCGACGCCTTGTCGATGTCGCCCTTGATGTCGTCGATGAACCCGCCGGAGGTCGCGACGGAGACGCCGTCCTGCTTCAGGTCGAAGGTCTGGTTGCCGGAGAGCGGCTTGCCGTTCTTCACGGACTTGACCAGCTCGAACACGGCGACGTCGACGTTCTTGACCGCCGAGGTCAGCACGGCCTTCTTGTACTTCTCCAGGCCCTTCTGGCGGTACTGGTCGGAGTCGACGCCGATCGCCCAGGCACCCTTGACCTTGCTGACCTCTTCGATCGAGCCCGCGCCGGACTGGCCCGCGGCGCTGTAGATCACGTCGTTGCCGCGCGAGAGCATGCCCTTGGCCATGTCCTTGGCGCGCGCCGGGTCGTTGAAGCCCTTGTCGGACTCCTTGTAGAGATAGTCGGTCTCGACCTTGATCTTCGGGTCGGTGTCCTCGACGCCCTTGACGTAACCGGCCTCGAACTTCTGGATCAGCGCGTTGTCCACGCCGCCGATGAAGGAGACCTTCTTCTTCTTGGTCTTCTTGGCCGCGGCCACGCCCACCAGGTACGAGGCCTCGTGCTCGGCGAAGGTCATCCCGACGACGTTCTTGCGCTGGGAGCCGGAGTCGACGACGCCGAAGGTGGTGTCGGGGAAGTCCTTGGCGACCTTGTTGATGGACTTGCCGTAGTTGAAACCGACGCCGATGACCGGGTTGTAGCCCGCCTCGGCGAGGGAGGTCAGCCGCTGCTCGCGGGTGGCCTCGGTCTCGTTGTTCCCGGCCGTCATCTCCTTGGTCTTGACGCCGAGTTCCTTCTCCGCCTTGTCTGTACCGCGCGCGGCGGCCTCGTTGAAGGAGTGGTCGTCGCGACCGCCGACGTCGAAGGCGAGCCCGACGCCCTTGTTCTTCTTCTTACCGCCAGACTCCGTAGAGCTCTCACCGCACGCGGTGGCGGTCAGTGCGAGGACCGCGGTGGCGGTGGCCGCGGCGGCAAGCCTTGTTACCCGACGCAAGAGGACGTCCCCTTCGACTCTCGGAAGCGCAGAAGCGCGGAAGCGCGCGAGCGCCTCTTCCGGCGCTGCTTTCGGCACACATTAACGCGCGTAGAATTCCCGCAGAAGACAGTGCGCGGGCCGTTATCGGATCGCAGCGTAGGGGCCGGTTCCGCCGCCCCCACCAACCCGTCCGTACCGCCGTGCAGGGGTCGAATCCCCGGCGAATCCCCCTTCTTCCCTCCAGCCCCGGACGGGGCCGCCTGGCGGGGCCGCCTGGCGGGGCCGGAGGTCGGGAACGGTACGTATGTCGGCGACGTATGTCAGCGACGTACGTCAGCGTGTCGTCTCGTCGAGGAGCACGGCGGCCGTGAGGAGGTCCACCGCGGTGGGGATGGCGGCCTCGTCCGCGTCGAAGTCGCCCTGGTGCAGATCGCGCGCCCGGCGGTCCCCCGGCGGACGCACGCCCAGCCGGGCCATCGCGCCCGGCACCCGCTCCAGGTACCAGGAGAAGTCCTCGCCGCCGAGGCTCTGTTCCGTCGACTCCACGGAGTCGGCGCCGAACCGCGCGGTCATGGCCTCGCGCAGCAGCGCCGTGACCCCCGGCTCGTTCACGACCGGCGGGACCCCGCGCACGTAGTTCAGCTCGCACTTGGCGCGGTGCAGCGTCGCCACCTCGTCCACCGCAGCGTGCACCAGGTCGGGCGCCTCCCGCCACGTCGCCAGGTCCAGGCAGCGCAGGGTGCCGGAGAGCTCGGCACGCTGCGGGATCACGTTGCAGGCGTGGCCCGCCTCGATACGGCCCCAGGTGAGGGCGAGCCCGGCGCGCGCGTCGACCCGGCGGGAGAGCAGCGCGGGCACCTCGGTCACG
Source organism: Streptomyces sp. NPDC048172 (assembly GCF_043202595.1). Classification (NCBI taxonomy): domain Bacteria; kingdom Bacillati; phylum Actinomycetota; class Actinomycetes; order Kitasatosporales; family Streptomycetaceae; genus Streptomyces; species Streptomyces sp. NPDC048172. The sequence continues at coordinate 445,288 of NZ_JBIDAT010000001.1, read as the reverse complement.
ACCTTCGCCGCCGCCGTCACCAGATCGGTGGTGAGGTGGGGGCGCGCGGTGTGGCCGCCCGCGCCGCTGAGGGTGATCTCCAGCCGGTCGCAGGCCGAGGTGATGGGACCGGGCCGCAGCCCGATCCGGCCCGCGTCCACGCGCGGGTCGCAGTGCAGCGCGATGATCCGGCCCACCCCGTCGAGCACGCCGCACTCGACCGCGTCGGCCGCGCCGCCGGGCAGGACCTCCTCGGCGGGCTGGAACAGCAGCCGCACCGAGCACGGCAGCCGGCCCGCGCGGGCCAGCTCGGCGAGGACGAGCCCGGTACCGAGGACGGCGGTGGTGTGCACGTCGTGCCCGCAGGCGTGGGCCCGGTCCGGGACGGTCGACCGGTACGCCACGTCCTTGGTGTCGGGGATCGGCAGCGCGTCGATGTCGGCGCGGAGCGCGAGCATGGGCCGCGCGTCGCGCGACGCTCCGTGGGGCGCGCCTTCGGCGAGGCCCGGGTGGATGTCGCAGATCAGGCCCGTGCCCATCGCGAGCACCCGAGGACGGAGGCCTGCCAGCTCCAGCCGTGACTTGAGGGCCGCGGTCGTACGGAACTCCTGATTCCCCAGCTCGGGATGCATGTGCAGATCACGACGGAAGGTGATCAGCTCGCTCAGGAGGGCTTCGGTGGTTCTGCCGGGCAGTTCGGTGCGGACGCCGCTGGCTCCGGCCGGGCTTGTGTCCACCTCCGGTGCAGGGGACAGGAGTTCGTTCATGAACGGAAGAGTAGGCCGTTCACCTCACCAACTGACTAGAGATCCACCAAAGTTCAGCCGCACAGGGGAAGAAAAACTAGGCTGTGCGGCGGTTATGTCCGTATGGGGATGGGTATAACTTTGCGCTCGCCGCGCCAGCCCCTGGCGTAGGAGGGACGCTCCGAAGTCGGCCCTGTGGTGGGATACGCGCATGTCGTCCCGTGTGCTGTACCTGTTCGGCTGCGCCGCCCCGCCGGTCCTCGACCTCCCCTCCGCCGTCGACCTGGCCCTGTCGGACGGCTGGACGGTGTGCGTCGGCCTCACCCCCACCGCCGCCGACTGGCTCGGGCCCGGGACCCTCGCCGCGCTGGAGGCCCGTACGGGCCGGCCGGTGCGCAGCGCCCCGCGCCGCCCGTACGAGGAGTGGCCCTGGCCCGACGCCGACGCCACCCTGATCGCCCCGGCCACCCTCAACTCCGTGAACACCTTCGCCCTCGGCCTCACCCCGCACTTCGTCGCCGCGTACGTCGCGGAGGGCATCGGCAAGCGCTGGCCGATGCTGATGATGCCGTGCGTGAACGCCGCGTACGCCACGCATCCCCAGTTCGGGCACAGCGTGTCGGTCCTGCGGGACGCCGGGGTCCGGATGCTGTACGGGGAGGGCGGCTTCGTCCCGCGACCGCCGGGCGAGTCCGACCGGGGGGACTACCCGTGGGGGCTGGCGCTGAGCGCCGCGCGGGACGCCGTACGGGATGGAGGGACGTCTACTTCTCCGAGGGCGGAGTGAGGGCGGATGTGAGCCAGGCCGGGGCGGTGTCGAGCCGGGCCAGGTCTTCGAACAGCCAGTCGGGGGCTTCGGGGTGGGTGGCGAGGACGGGGGCACGGGGGCGGAGCCTTACGACACCCGTACGGGCACCGGGTTGTCCGGGCTGTCGAGCCACACCGTTTGACCGCTCGGGGTGACCGTCAGCCCGTACCGCTCGAACCGCGGCTCACCCTGTTCGCGCCACCAGGACATGACGGCCTCGGCTTCGCTCCACAGGTGGCGCGGCCCGTACTCGGCGACCTCGAACTCGGTACGTCCCGGTTCGTAGTCGCCCGTGGCCCAGGACGTGCACCCCATGTCGAACAGCCACAGCCGATAGGCGCCGTCCTCGCCCCGCTCGACGCGGCAGAACATGTCCGGCACCTGCACGCCGAGCGTGAACATGTGGTGCCAGTCGCCCATGCCGTCCGGCGAGAGGGGCGTGGTGCGCTGCGCCGCCGTGCTCGGCCGGTTCGCCGCTCCCGGAAACGCGTCCGTCGGCGGGAACGTGTCGCGCTGGTCGCGCAGGCGCATGAACGCCGAGGACATCACGAACGGGCCCATGGCGACGCCACCCTCACCGACCGTGAGCCGCGCGACCGCCTGCCCGCCGTAGGGCGGGCCCCACGGGGCAACGATCACGGCCCCTTCAACGGCCTGCTCGACCCACGCGTACGGCACGCGAGAGATCCCGCACGTGGCAATGATCCGGTCGTACGGGGCCCCCTTCACGTGACCCTGGGCGCCGTCGCCGACGACGGTCACCGGTGTGAGGCCGACCGCGGCGAGGCGGCGCCGCGCCTCCTCGGCGACAGCCGGGTCGACCTCGACCGTCACGACGTTGTCCGGGCCGAGCCGGTACGCGAGCAGCGCAGCATTCCAACCCGTGCCGGTCCCGACCTCCAACACCCGGTTTCCCCGCTCCACACACAGCGTGTCGAGCATCGAGAACACCATCTTGGGCATGGAGTTGGAGGAGGTCGGGGACCGGCCCTTGTCCGTGCCCGTGTGCGCGCCGTCGTCCCATTGCGTCGTGAGGGGAACGTCGCTGTAGACCTTCCCCCACCAGCGAGCCGGGTCCGTGTTCCGGTCGATCACCTCACCCTGGCGGTTGCCGCCCGCCGTGCCCGGCCACAGCCGATCGGGCACGAAGGCGTCACGCGGCACAGCCCGGTACGCGGACATCCAGTCCGAAGTGAGTGCGCCCTTCTCCCGCAGCACGGAGGCCAGCTCCCCCGGGCCGGCCCCCTTCGTGCTCTGCGCGTCCCACTCAGTCACTCGCTGCCGTCCGCCGGGCCCTGGCCGTCCGAGGTGTTGCCGCCCTCGTCGGAGCCCCCGCCCCCGTGCTTGTTGCCCTCGTCGCTGTCATCCTGCGGATTTCCACCATCCGCCCGCACCATCCCCAGAAATGCATCCACTGTGTACCTCCTGATCGGGTGGTGCCTGTGCTTGTGCTTGTGCTTGTGCTTGTGCTTGTGCTTGTGCGGTGCTTCCGAAATCCGCCTCGCCCGGGCCCTGCCGGAGTCCATGCGTGAATCGTGTCGCGCCGATTACGCATAGTGAAGAGATGCAGCGTAGGACCGACGGAACTTGTTCCGGGTCAACTCCTACGCTCCGTAGGCGTCATGCGGCCAAGGGAACGCCGATCAATTCGCTGATGCTTCACCCACTCCGGCGCGTCGAGACCGACCTCGACCAGCGTGTCACCGGGCTTGTCGTACAGACCGGCCGAGCACTGCGCGAGGGCAACGTCGAGCTTGTACCGGTTGCGGGCGAGCTTGGGCATGGATGGGGGCAGTTCCGTGAGCGCTGCCAGTTGCAGCGCCCTCCCGTGGTACCCGTGGGGGCTGACGCTGAGGGCTGCGCGGGAGGCCGTCCGGGAGGGAGAGACACCTACCTCTCCGCCGCCGGAGTGAGGGCGGACGGGAGCCAGGCCGGGGCGGTGTACAGCCGGGCCAGGTCTTCGAACAGCCAGTCGGGGGCGTCGGGGTGGGTGGCGAGGAGGCGGGCGCACGGCAGGCAGGCCACGACCTCGAAGCCGGGGCCCGAGGCGGCGGGGACGAGCCGTGCGACCAGGCCGTACGGGGCGTACCGCTCGCACCGGGCGCAGAACCGGGCGACGGTCCGGAGGCCCAGTTCCTTGAGGGCTGTCGCGATGTCGTGTTCCGTGTCCGTCCCCTCGGCCTGTGTCATCGGGACGGCTCCTCGTGGGTGGGTGCTGTTCGGAGGCGGACCGGCGTGCAGACGCACGTACCCCGTACGACGATCCATGGCGGGCCCTTGCGGGGTGCTGGTTCGGAGCGGACGTTGATCAGGGGCATCGTCCGGCAGCGGGGGCACGCGACGAGACCGGCGAGGACCGCTCGGGCCACCGCGTCCACGGCCGGGTCATGAGACACGGCGGCGGGTGCGGGGCACGAGGCTGTCGAACCAGCGCCGCTCGACGGGGGTGGCGGCACGGAGCTTGTCGGCGTGGACCGTCCATTCGGTGCCATGCGGGGTGACCACGCGGACCATTCCGTCGCGGAGCGCTGTTTGGATGCGCACGATCCAGGGGTCCGACGGCGGGCTCATCGACTCGGGGCTCGTGTCCGCGACGTACGTGCCGCGTGCGGGTGCCGTGATCCGTTCGGCGCTCTGGGAAGTGATGGCCATGGCGACCTCTCGTACCGTTGGTGATCGGATGCTCACCGAAGGTAGAAGTGGGCGCGGGCCGGAGGGGGCACAGATTGTGCCCCCTCGTCGTGCCCCCGATGTCCGGGGTCAGGCGGCCAGGAAGCCGAGTCTGACGGCCAGTTTCGAGGCGCGGTGCCGCCGGCGTGGGCTCTTCGCCTCCGCCTCCTCCAGCACGATCCGGCGGGCGTATCCGTTGTAGCGGATCGTCTCCGGCGCGGCCTCGAACGCCTTGTCCAGCGTGGCGAGCGCGGCTTCCGGCCGACCGTCGAGCTGGTAGGCGCGTGCCTCCTCGATACGGTGCCGGGCCCGGCGCGGCCGGGACTTGATGGCGGACGCGTCGGTGGCGGCGGCCTGGCGGACGCCCTCGCCTCCCGCGTGGAGTTCGACGGCGACCGTGACCGCGTGTGCGCCCATGATCGACCGGGAGAACGAGGTCACCGGGTGGGAGTAGTCGGCGGGGAGCCGTTCGGCCTTCCGCCCCGCCCTGTCCCACCAGGACCATGCCATCCCGGTGTCGCCGCGCCGCGCCGCCGTGTATCCGGCCTCGAACTCCAGCGCCCCGGCGATGGCCAGTACGTCGTCCGGCGCCTCGGGGAGGGAGGATTCGAGGTAGCTCAGCGTCGCCAGGTTCACCGCGTCCGCCGCGTCGTAGTGGGCGGGACCGCTGTCCCGGTGCGCCTGCGCCATCAGCCACGCGGCGACGCCGATCGCGTGCGGGTCCTCCGACTCCTGCGCCGCGACCATGCCGCGCTCCGCCACCCGCCACAGCAGACTGCTGTCCGGCTGGTAGGCCAGGAAGAACTGCGACAGCGCGTACACCTCGGCCAGCACGGCCTGTGCGGACCGGCGTTCGGGCCCCGAATCGGCCTGGCGCGCGGCCAGCTGCGCGTCCTCGATCAGGCCAGGCAGCAACTGCCCGATGACCTCGCGGTGGTTGGGAGCCTGATGACGGGCCGCCCATGCCCGCGCCACCCGGGCGGCGAGGTGCGCGGGCGGCGGGGCCGCGCGGTCCGTACCGCTGGGAAAGGCGTTGATGGCGTCCTTCACGGCGGGGAGTCGGCGGTGGCCGGGACCGATGAACAGCTCCAGCCCCGAGTCATGGTCCCCCGTGAGGTCGGAGAGCGAACGGACGCGCAGGGCCTCCGCGATACGCAGGATCATGGGCAGCTTCGGCGTCTGGAGCCGCCCGTTCTCGATCTGCTTGACCCAGCTCGGCGACATGCCGAGAAGTCCGGCGAGCACGGTGCGTGGCATCCCGCGCTGTTCACGGAGAAGCTGCATGCGGGGGCCGAACGCCAAGGACTCGAGCGTCAATGACGCGGCGTACGGCTCCGGGGGATCATCGTGAAACGACACGGCCCTGCCCCTCTCAGTGCATCGACACTCCAGAGTATGGGGGTTGGGGGCATCGGACCCCGCGTTCGTCAGGTGGTGCCCGCGAGGAGTGCGGGCAGTTCGTGGACAGCGCCGATGGTCATGTCCGGGGCGACGTCCGCCGAGTCGGCCCAAAGGTGGCCCCAGGGGCCGCGTCGGATGAGGCAGGTGCGGAGGCCCGCGCGGGTGGCCGGGGTGATGTCGTTCGCCGGGTGGTCGCCCACGTAGAGGGTGGCGGGTGGTGGTGACTGCGTGACCTGGAGGAGCCTGTGGAAGAAGGCTCCGTCCGGTTTGGCAGCTCCCCACTCCCCCGAGGTCGAGACGGTGACGGCGGGGAGGTCGAGGGTGCGGAGGAGCGCTGCCGCGCGGGCGGTCTGGTTGCCTGCGATGTGGACCGCGTAGCCCGCGTCCGTCAGTTCGGCCAGGCCTGGGCGTACGTCCGCGTACAGGTCGGTCTCGTCGAGGTGTTCCTCGTAACCGGCGGTGGCGTCCTTGGCCTCGCGTTCCGCTTCGATGTCGATGCCGGGGCGGAGGAGCCGGAGCGCGTCGGCGTTGTCGCGGCCCTGGGCGACCACCGCGCCGACGAGGGCCGAGAGGGTGTGGCGCGGGACATCGAGCCAGTCGGCCCACGAAGCCCAGTAGCGGTCGTCGCGGACCAGCGTCTCGCCGATGTCGAAGACCACGGTGGTAATCATCGGCGTCAGCCTACGGGCGGGCCCGGCACGGCCTCGGCTAAACGCTGGCCGCGCCGGTTTCCGGAGTTGCCGGGCCGTGAGCCAGTTTGCGGGCTCCTCTTGCTGTGCCGGTCACTCCGGCGAGGAAGCCTTCGGCTCGGGGGGAGGCGCTGCGGGTGAGCCAGGTGGGGTCGACGTCGCAGACCGCCACCGTGACGCTCGTACCCGCGAGGGCGAGGGGGAGGGTGTGGACGACCGTGGAGGGGAAGCTCAGGATCGTGTGGCCCACCGGGCCGCGGCGGGCGACGAGTTCGAGGGGGAGGTCCGGGCGGACGATCTCCAGGCCGGTGGCGGCGCTGACCTGCTGGAGCTTCTCGCTGCTCTCGCGGCGGTGCGCGAAGTAGCGGGTGGCACCGTAGGTGCGGGCGAGGCCCGCTACCGCTTCGAGGTAGCGGTCGGTGTCGACCACCCCCGTTTCGACCAGGGACGTGCCGACCAGGTCGGTGCCTCGGGTGAGGCGGGGCGGGCCGAAGCGGGAACGGGTCCAGGTGAAGTCGTTGGTCGTGACCGTGACGCCCGGCGGGGGTTCGACCGGCATCGCGCTGAACACCTCGACCGTCTGGCCCTCGCGGGGCGTCAGGCGGCGGCGGGCGCGGCGGGAGAAGGGGGCGAAGAGCATGCTGCGGGCGATGTTGCCGAGGCCGCCTGCTCCCTTGCGGTGCCAGCGGACGAAGCGTTCGCCCTGGGCCAGCTGGCTCACGAACTCCATGGTCGCGGTGCCGTCGTCCACCACGGTGATGCGGTGCGCGGTGCGCGCCGAGGTGAGGGTGAGGAGCATCTGGACGTAGCGCGAGAAGGGGTCACCGATGACCAGGGTGCGGGCCCGGCGCATCTCACGGGCGAGGGAGAGGAGTGAGGTGGAGCTGGTCAGCGCTCCGCCCCGCGCCTCCTCCCACCGCACGGTGATCCCCTCGTCGCGGGCCAGCTCCACCATGCGGCGCAGCTGACCCCGCGTCATGGGGTCGTGGGGCGGGAGGATGACGAGGGTCAGGGAGGAGGGGGCGTGCGGGTAGTGCGTATGGGCCCACTCCAGGACGTTGAGGAGCTGGACGGGGCTCTCGACCAGGGCGAGGGCCCCGTCCAGCTCAAGGGGCTCCGCCGCTCCCGTTCCGGAGGGTTTGCGGGGGAGGGACACGGGCTCACTCCGCTTCGTGAGGGTTCGTGAGGGTGTGTGTGGGGGTGTGAGGGTGAGTTAGGGGTGTGGGGGCTGGGTTGGGCCCTTGCGGGCCCCCCGCGTCAGACCGTGGCGGGCTGGCGGGTCTCCTCCGCCTGCTCGGACTCGGCGACGACACCCTTGACACGGCGGAGCTTCTGCATGGGCTTCAGCTCGCTGTCGTAGACCTTCTTCACGCCGTCGCCGAGGGACTCCTCGATGGTGCGGATGTCGCGGACGAGGCGCTGGAGGCCCTGCGGTTCGACGGACGCGGCCTGGTCCGAGCCCCACATGGCACGGTCGAGGGTGATGTGGCGCTCGACGAAGACGGCGCCGAGGGCGACGGCGGCCAGGGTGGTCTGGAGGCCGGTCTCGTGGCCGCTGTAGCCGATCGGGACGTTCGGGAACTCCTCGTGGAGGGTGTGGATCATCCGGAGGTTGAGCTCCTCCGCCTTCGCCGGGTAGGTGGAGGTGGCGTGGCAGAGAATGATGTTCTCGCTGCCCAGGACCTCGACGGCGTGCCGGATCTGCTTCGGGGTGGACATGCCGGTGGAGAGGATCACCGTGCGGCCGGTGCCACGGAGGGCGCGCAGGAGTTCGTCGTCGGTGAGGGAGGCCGAGGCCACCTTGTGGGCCGGGACGTCGAACTTCTCCAGGAACGCGATGGACTCGACGTCCCAGGGGGAGGCGAACCAGTCGATGCCGCGCTTGGCGCAGTGCTCGCTGATGGCGCGGTAGTCGTCCTCGTTGAACTCGACGCGGTGCCGGTAGTCGATGTACGTCATCCGGCCCCAGGGGGTGTCGCGCTCGATGTCCCACTGGTCGCGCGGGGTGCAGATCTCGGGGGTGCGCTTCTGGAACTTGACGGCGTCGCAGCCCGCTTCGGCGGCGGCGTCGATGAGGGCGAAGGCGTTGTCGAGGTCGCCGTTGTGGTTGATGCCGATCTCGCCGGTGACGTAGACGGGGTGACCCGGGCCCGCGGTCTTGGAGCCGAGGGTGCGGAGGCGAGGGTTTGTGTTCGTCATTTTCAGCGGTTTCTTTCCTTGGTGGTGACAGATGGGGATGGGGTTGGTCGGGGCGGGGTCGGGGGCTGGTGGCGGCCTAGGTTGGGGAGTGGTTCGGGGGCGGCGGGCCGGGTGGGCGTCGCGGGTGGGGCGGGCGGGTGTTCCCCTTGTGGGTGGGCCCACGTGCGGGGTCAGCTCTGTCCGTCCCCCGCCAGCCCCTCCCCCAGCAGCCACCCCGCGATCTCCCTGATCGCGCCGTCGCCCCCGCTCCGCGAGGTGACGGCCGCGGCGCCGGCGCGGACGACGTCGTGCGCGTCGCCCACCGCCACCGGCCAGCCGACGAGGCCGAAGCAGGGCAGGTCGTTCACGTCGTTCCCGGCGTAGAGCACGCGTTCGGGGGCGATGCCGTGCTCCTCGCACCACTGCTTCAGCGCGAGGTCCTTGCGGTCGATGCCGTGCAGCACCGGGATCCGGAGCTTCCGGGCGCGCGCCGCGACCACCGGGTTCTGCTCCGTCGAGAGGATCAACAGCTCCAGCCCGGACCGCCGCAGCGCGGCGATCCCGAGCCCGTCCCCGCGGTGCACGGCGACGGATTCCCGTCCCTCCGTGTCGACCCAGACCCGGTCGTCGGTCTGCGTGCCGTCGAAGTCGAGGACGACCGCGTCGATGTCGTCCCGCGTGGGCAGCGCACCGGCGCGCCCGCTCGGCGGACGAGCGTCCAGCAGCGGCGCGAGCGCCCGCGCACGCGCCAGGTCGTGCGGATCGTCGACCTCCAGCACCCGCGCCGGGTCGGTCCGTACGAGCGCCGTACGCCCGAAGAACCGGTGCCCCGCCTCGCGGAAGCCCATGGCGTCCATCGCGTAGGCGGCGCCCGTCTCCAGCAGGTCCTCGGGCCGGTCCTGCCGCCGCGGCCGTACGGAACGGTGGTGGTTCACGCCCCGCGCACCGGCAGCGACGTCCTCCTCGGAAACATCAGCACCGTCCCCGCCGTCGAGGCCGTCGGCCGTCTCGCGCCACACGAACCCGTGGAACGGCGCCACCGTCAGCGCGGTGTCCGCGCCCTCCTCAATGACCGCCGCCGCGACCCCGCCGACGTCCTCGCGGAGCAGGAACGGGCTGGTGCACTGCACGAGCAGCACGGTGTGGAGGGGCTGGCGGTGCCGCTCCTCGTAGACGTCCATGGCGTGCAGGACGGCCGCCTCGCTGCTCGCGAGGTCGCCCGCGATCTCCGCGGGGCGCTCCACCACCTCGGCACCGGCCGCGGTCGCGGCGGCCGCGATGGCGGGGTCGTCCGTCGAGACGACGACGTCGGTGATGTGCCGCGCCGCCAGGCACTCGCGCGCCGCACGCGCCACAAGGGGCACACCGCCGACGGGGGCCAGGTTCTTCGCGGCGACGCCCTTGGAGCCGCCGCGCGCGGGGATCACCGCGAGGACGCGGGGACTCACGCGGGGACCCGGGAAACTGGGGGCAGTGGGGGACATGGTGGTTGCTCCTGACTGATTCACCGACTGGTCGCTCACAGCACTCACGGCACGCCCGGCACTCACAGCTCGCCCACCCGCCGGATCACCGGGGCGACGCGCTGCACCCCGTGCCGGTACGCGCCGCGCGCGGCCTCGCGCAGCGCCCGCCGTACGACGCCGGGTCCCGCGGCCCCCGCCGCACCGTCCGCGCCCCCCGCCAGCGGAATGCCGTCGGGGCCGAGCCCGTAGCGGCGGAGGATGCCGGGCAGGTAGCCGGGGGCCGTACGGAGCGTGTAGTACGGCGCGAGCGGCGGCAGTCCGCCGTCCTCCGCGCGGGCGCGCGCCACCAGCGCGGTGACGCGCTCACGTGCCGCGCGGAAACCGCGGCCGCCGCCGCCCGCTCCCTGGCGCTCCACCCACTCCGGGTCGGCCTCGGGCAGGGCGCCCTCGTCGAGCTGGTCCCAGGAGGCCAGACAGCCGGAGCCGAGGAAGTAGTGGTTGCCCAGGGCCTCGCGGACGCCGAGGTCGGTGAGCACGGCGGTGGGCACGCCCCGGTGCAGGGACTCCAGCGCAGCCGTCGAGCTGACGGTGACCAGGAGCCCGCCCGTGCCGCGGGCCTGGTCGAGGATGGTGCCCATGTGGCCGTAGACGAGACGGCAGTTGGGCGGCAGCCCGCCCTCCGAACCGGCGGCGGGCAGCTTGCGTACGAGCTTCTGGTACGGCTCTTCCTCGATGTGCGTGGTGTGCTCGCCGGGCTTGCTGCGCAGCTTGATGAGCACCTCGCGCTCGGGGTGCTTACGGGCGTGCCCGAGGGCGCGCCGCAGCAGGTACGCGCGGTCCGCGCGGGAGGCGGGCACCGAGGGCTGGACGGCGAAGACGACGGTGAACGGCCCGTCGACCCCGCTCACCGCGCCTTCGCCCGAACCCGAACCCGAACCCGAACCCGAGCCCGCGGCCTCGCCCGGCGCTACGGCACCGGACACGGGCTCACCCGGAAGCGTGCCCTCCAGGAACGGCAGCACGCTCTCCACGACCGCCCCGCTGTCGGCGCCCACGCCCTCGTAGACGGCGCGGAAACGGTCCGCGTCGTACGGGGAGTTGGCGAGCACCAGGTCGGCGCCGTGCCGCAGGAGCAGGCCGTCGGAGAGCTTCTCGTAGACGACGCCGACGTATCCGGTCACGACGACCGGGCGGCGTTCGGCACGCGCGAGGCCGTGCAGCATGGCCTGGACGGCGCCGCCCACGCAGGCGAGGACCACGAGGTCGTAGTCGCCGCGGCCCGCCGTCCGTACGAACTCGGAACCGGTCACCTCGCGCAGCGCGTCCACGGTGACGCCGACCTCGGCGAGCTGCCGGGGCGTCGGGGTGGCGCGTCCGCGCAGCAGCAGGCCGTCGATACGGGCGCCGGGCGCGAGGCGGCGCGCGGTGAGCGCTCCCCACTTCCAGCGGGTGTCCGAGTCGGCGAGCACGGCGATCCGCGCGGGTCCGCCGGCCGTGTCGCCGAATTCAAGATCAGGATTACTGCCAGGAACGATCTCCTGCCCTGATTCATGATCCGGTACGGCCGCCGGAGTGGTGGGCGAGTTACGTGAGGGCACGTCGCAGACGCTAGAAAGGGATTCCGGAAAAAGGCCCAACGCAAATGCAACAGACGGTTAACAGCACACCGACGAATGGCCAACCGGACCGTTCCCGAGCCGCGTTCACCGTTCCGCCATGCGCCGTTCACCCAGGGGTCCGCAGCAGGTCAAGACGGAGCTCGGCGGGCGACCTAAGGTCCCCTGCGTGGTCAAGCTCTCCGTCATCGTGCCGTTCTACAACGTGCAGTCATATGCCCCGGAAACACTCCGGAGTCTGCGTGCGAATGCGCGCTCGGATTTCGAATTCATTCTGGTCGACGACGCGTCGACCGATGAGACCCCGGAGATCCTGGAGCGTGCCGCCACGGAACTCCCGAACGCCGTCCATGTCCGGCACGCGCGCAACGGCGGCCTGGCCACCGCGCGCAACACCGGGCTGGACCGCGCCAACGGCGAGTTCATCACCTTCCTGGACGGTGACGACTGGCTGGCGCCCGGTTACTACGACGATCTCGTCGCCACCGTCGAGCGCCTCGGCTGCGACTTCGTGCGCACCGACCACGTCCAGTGCACGGCGCGCGCCCGTACGCTGGCGCGCGTCCCGCACGGGCGGCGCGGGGTGGTGCTCGACCCGAGGGACGCGATCCTCCCGGCCGGGCGGACGACCTCGGTCGACTACGCGTACGCGTGGGCCGGGATCTACCACCGCAGGCTCCTGGACGACGGGGTGCTGCACTTCCGGCACGGGCTGCGCACCGCCGAGGACCGGCCGTGGATCTGGCGGCTGCACCGCGAGGCCCGCTCGTTCGCCGGCGTCGGCCTGCTGGGCGTCTTCTACCGGCGCGGGGTCGCCTCGTCGCTGACGCAGATCGGCGACGTGCGCCAGCTCGACTTCATCCGCGCCTTCGACCAGGTGATCGACGAGACCTCGCGGGACGCGGACGCGGCGACGCTGCTGCCGAAGGCCGTACGGACCTACTGCGCAATCATCTCCCACCACCTCACGAGCGGAAGGTTCGAACCGCAAGTGGCCCGCAAACTGCGCACGCTGAGCGCCGCAGCCCTCAAGCGCCTGCCGTCCGACGTGCTGTCGGAGGCGCTGGACTCCATGGACGCCGAACGCGCCTCCCGGCTGCGCAGGCTGCGCCGCCGCCCCGCGGACAGCGCGGCGACCCCCGAGGCCGTGGACGGAGAGGCCGCCTGATGCGTACGCAGATCTTCTTCGCCTCCACGCTCTACGGGGCGGCGACGCTGGCCGCCGCGCTCGACGCGGACTGCTTCGCCCCGGCCGACAGCCGCGTGCTGCTGGTCAGCAACAACGCGCCGTCCCCTGAGACGGCGCCCCCGCTCGACGAGATGCCCGGTTTCGAGCGGCTGCGCGACCGTTTCGACCGGGTGCTGTCCTGGAACGACGCGATCCGCCCGTTCCACCCCGGCGGCTGGTCGCCCCGCTCGGACGACGTGCCGCTGTGGGAGCGGTATCTGCGGATGCTGTGGAACCTGGGCGACGGCCCTGAGGACGAGGTCGAACTCGTCGTCGAGTCGATCCAGGTCGACCCGGCCCTCGCCCTCGCCCGCCTCTTCCCCGACGCGCCGATCGACGTCTACGCGGACGGCCTGATGAGCTACGGCCCCACCCGCAACAAGCTCGACCCCCTGATCGGTACGCGCGTCCGCCGCCTGCTCTACCTGGAGCTGGTCCCGGGGCTCTCCCCGCTGCTGCTCTCGGAGTTCGGCGTGGCCTCGGAGATCGTGCCCGCGCGCGCGTTCACCGCCGTGCTGGCTCAGATCGCGCGGGACGCGCCCCCGTCCGTGACGGAGGCCCCCGAAGGCGCCGCGCTGCTGCTCGGCCAGTACCTGTCGGCGCTGAACATCCTCACGCCCGAGGAGGAGGAGCAGCTCCACGTGCGGATGCTGCGCGGCGCCGCCGGACGCGGCCACCGCCAGGTCATCTTCAAGCCGCACCCGGTCGCGCCCGCGCGCTTCTCGCGCGCGCTGGAGAAGGAGGCGAGCGACCTCGGCGTCGAGCTGACGGTGCTCAGCTCGCCGGTGCTGGCCGAGGCCCTGTACGAACGGGCGCGCCCCGCGCTCGTCGTCGGCTGCTTCTCCACCGCACTCCTGACGGCCACGGCGTTCTACGGCCTCCCGGCGGCCCGTACGGGCACCGAGGTGCTGCTGGAACGGGTGACCCCGTACCAGAACAGCAACCGGGTCCCCGTCACGCTCGTCGACGCGCTGCTCCCGGACGTCGAACGGCAGGGCGCCGCCGAACGGCCGGACGACCTGGACGGTCTGGTGCGCGCGGTCGGCTTCTGCATGCAGCCGCAGATCTACCCGGAGCTGCGGCCCGAGGTCGAGGCCTACCTCACCGCGCACCTGAACGAGGAGACCCGCGCCTACTTCAAGCGTCGCCGCCTCACCGCCCTCGCCCTTCCGGGCGCCCTCCCCCGCCAGTTCGCCTTCGTCCCCCGCAACCGAGCGGTCCGCCGAGTAGCCCGCCGAGCCCGAGCCCTCAAAAGAGCAGCCCTGGGCTAACGCCCCCCGCACTTCTCCCTCCGCCCCTGCGAAGCTTGGGAAGTCTGCGCAAGGCGCAGGGTTGGCAAGCGCAGCCCACTTCGCCGGGTGCCCCGCGTACAAGAGCCGCGCCCGAGGTGCCCCGGGCTGTGCTTCGCGGACTGCGAGTGCGTCGTGGCTCGTCGCGCAGTTCCCCGCGCCCCTGAGGGAGAAGGGGCAAGCCCCTGCTCTTCCGCCAAGCTTGGGAGGTCTGCGCGAAGGCGCAGGGCTGGCAAGCGCAGCCCCCACGCCGGGTGCCCCGCGTGCAAGAGCCGCGCCCGGGGTGCCCCGGGCTGTGCTTCGCGGGCCGCGCCCGCGTCGTGGCTGGGCGCGCAGTTCCCCGCGCCCCTAATCGGGCAAGCCCCGAGGTGTCGTGACCCGTCGCGCCCACGCGGCGGAGCCCCTGACGGGGCGCGTTCGTGTAGCCCCCAAGTCGCATACACAGGGCGGTCGTTGTCAGCCACCGGGCTGACGCGGTGACGTCCATGGACGGATGTGGCGGGCAAGGCCCGGCGGGACTCTTGAGACGTCACGTTCGGCGTCTCCCGGAGGTCCACATGCGTACCGTTCACCGCCGCTCCGCACTCGTAGCCGGAGCCCTCGTCCTCGTCGCCGCCGCAGCGGGCGGCGCGAGCGCCTCCGCCTCGGAGGGCCACGGAGGCGGCGGCAAGGACGAGGCCAGACTCGTCGGCGCCGCGAAGCTGTTCCGCGAGGACGGCCAGCGCGTGCGCTTCTCGTTCGACGCACGCGGCTTCGGCTGGAACGAGCTCCCCGACGGCAAGGGCACCTCGCGCGGCACCTTCCGCTTCAGCCACTACACGCCCGACGGCAAGGACGGCGCGTTCGCCGAGGGCCGTATCGACTGCCTGGAGACCGGCGGCCCGGTCGCCACGGCCACGGGGGTCATCACCCGCACCGACCTGAAGGGCGCGAAGGGCAAGCGCGTGGGCTTCACCGTCTATGACAACGGGCGGCACGACCGCGTCGGGTACAGCTGGGGCGGCGGGGACGGCGACCTGCGGACGATGGAGGTCGAGCCGTGCCTGAGCGCGGCGCCCTACGAGACCGTCGAGAAGGGCGACTTCACGGTCCACCACAAGATGCCGTTCTAGCGGGGAGCGGCGCCGCCGCCCAGCAGCGTGACCTCGACGCCCGCGACGACGGCGGCCAGGCCCTCCTCGAACCGGGTGTCGAAGTCGCCGAAGAGGTCCCCGCTGACCTGGGCCGCCAGCGGATGGTCGGACAGGCGGGCGGCGCGCTCCGCCACGTCGTACCCGGGGGCGCGCTCGCCCGGCATCGGGTGGACCGCCTGCTCCTCGATGACGAAGCCCATGGTGAAGGTGTAGGCGATGAAGAACGCGCGGGCGGCGGCGCCGGGCGCGAATCCGGCGCCGGTCAGGTGCCTCAGCAGCTCCTCCTGGCGCGCGGCGTGCCCGGTGCCGGTCAGGCGGGTGCCGCCGAAGACCTTGGCGCCGTCGCGGTGGCGCAGCAGTCCGCGCCGCAGGTGCCGGAACATCTCCGCGAACCAGTCCTGCCAGGGCACGGCGGGGTCCGGGTGCGCGCCGGTCTCGTCCAGCTCGCGCTGGAGGGCGGTGGCCATCTCGTCGAGCAGCGCCTGCTTGTTCGCGAAGTGCCAGTAGAGCGCGGGCGCCTGGACGTCCAGCTCCTTGGCGAGACGGCGCAGGGTGAGCCCTTCGAGGCCGACCTCGTCCAGCAGCTTCAGGGCGGTGCGCACCACCTGGTCACGGTCCAGCCGCGCGGCCATGGGCTCCGTCCTTCCCGCTCGCTCCCCTTGACTCCTTAACAAGGTTAAGCGCACCATGCCCGCATGAGCGAATTTAACGACGTTAAGGAGACGGGGGCCGACACCGAGGTCCTGATCGTCGGCGCCGGGCCCACCGGGCTGACCCTGGCCTGCGATCTCGCCCGGCGCGGGATCCACGCCCGCCTCGTCGAGGCCGCGGACGGCCTCTTCCCCGGCTCCCGCGGCAAGGGCATCCAGCCCCGCACGCTGGAGGTCCTCGACGACCTCGGGATCGTGGACGCGGTGCTGCGCGACGGCGGCCCGTACCCGCGGATGCTGCTGTGGGAGGACGGGCGGCCCGCGGGCGAGCACTCCATGGTCGAGCGCGCGGAGGGCCCCGGCGTGCCCTACCGCGAGGTGTGGATGCTGCCCCAGTGGCGCACCCAGGAGCTGCTGTACGAGCGGCTGCGCGCGCTCGGCGGCGACGTGGAGTTCGGCGCCCGGCTGACCGGCCTCGCGCAGGACGGGGACGGCGTCATCGCGCACTTCGCCCACGCCCCCTCCGTACGGGCCGCCTACCTGGTCGCGGCCGACGGCGGGCGCAGCGCCGTACGGGGCGCGCTGGGCGTCCGGATGAACGGCGAGAGCCTCACCGAGGAGCCGACCCTCATCGCGGACGTACGGATCGAGGGCCTCGACGCACTGCACTGGCACGTGTGGCCCAAGGCGGCGGACGGCCCGCTGGCCCTGTGCCCGCTGCCCGGCGCGGACGTCTTCCAGATGGCGGCCATGAACGCGCGGCTGCCCGAAGGCGAGGCCGACGCCCCCCTCGCGCGCGTACGGGAGCTGGTCGCCGCGCGTACCCATCTGGACGGCGAACAGGTCAAGGAGGTCCTCTGGGCCTCGGACTTCCGGGCGAGCGCCGCGCTGGCCGACCGCTTCCGCGAGGGCCGCGTCTTCCTCGCGGGCGACGCCGCGCACATCCACTCCCCCGCGGGCGGCCAGGGGCTCAACACCAGCGTCCAGGACGCCTACAACCTCGGCTGGAAGCTCGGCCTGGTGCTGCGCGGCCACGCGGACCCGGCGCTGCTGGACACGTACGAGGAGGAACGCGCCCCGCTCGCCGCCGGGATGCTCGGCCTCTCCACCCGGCTGCACCGTACGGGCGGGACCCGACGGGGCCACGAGACGCACCAGTTGGACCTCTCCTACCGGGACGGCTCCGGCGACGGGCCCGGCGACGGCCTCCGCGCGGGCGACCGCGCGCCCGACGCCGAGTGCTCCCTGCCGGACGGCGGCGACCGCGCGCCCGACGCCGAGTGCTCCCTGCCGGACGGCGGCGACGGCACGGCGCTGCGCCTCTTCGACGCCTTCAGGGGCCCGCACTTCACGCTTCTCGCCCTGGGCGGGACGGAGCCGCCGGAGAACCTCCCGCCTCTTGTCCGTCCGTACGAGGTGCCGTCCGCGCCCGGGTATCCGGAGCGTGCCCTGTGCCTGGTACGGCCCGACGGCTATGTGGCGCTCATGACGGAGTCCCCCGGGGACGTCGACGCGTACCTGCGCCGTCTGCGCTCCCTCTAGCTTGTTACTGACGGGTTTCGCGGTCGCGCCACTTCGGGGAGAGTGGGGAACGACCACTGGAGGTGCACGTCGTGTCAGCCGAGACCGGTCCGCCCGCCGCTCCCCACCGTCCCGACCGCTCCCCCACGGTGACCGCCGTCCCCGGACTCGCCGCGCAGGCGGCGGCCCTGGCCTCCGGCGAGGTGACCTCGCGCGAGCTCACCGAGCGCGCGCTGGCGCGGATCGCCGCGAGCGGGGACACGCTCAACGCGTTCCGCGTCGTCCGCGGCGAGGCCGCGCTCGCCGAGGCGGAGCGGGCCGACCGGGCCCTCGCCGAGGGGCGGCGGCTGCCGCTGCTGGGCGTGCCCGTGGCCGTCAAGGACGACACCGACATCGCGGGCGAGCCCACGGCGTTCGGCTGCGCGGGCGACTTCCCGCTCAAGACGGCCGACGCCGAGGCCGTCCGCAGGCTGCGCGCCGCGGGCGCGGTGATCGTGGGCAAGACGAACAGCCCGGAGCTCGGCCAGTGGCCCTTCACCGAGGGCCATGCCTTCGGCGCGGTCCGCAACCCGTGGAACACCGCCTTCACGCCCGGCGGTTCCTCCGGCGGTTCCGCCGCCGCCGTCGCCGCCGGGCTGG
This sequence comes from Streptomyces sp. NPDC048172, assembly GCF_043202595.1. Taxonomy (NCBI): domain Bacteria; kingdom Bacillati; phylum Actinomycetota; class Actinomycetes; order Kitasatosporales; family Streptomycetaceae; genus Streptomyces; species Streptomyces sp. NPDC048172. Next base: position 427,275 of record NZ_JBIDAT010000001.1, on the reverse strand, counting down.
TACCGGCCGCGCTCGGCTCGGACGGCGCGGGCTCCGTCCGTATCCCCGCCTCCTGGACGCGCCTGATCGGCATCAAGCCGCAGCGCGGGCGGATCTCGACCTGGCCGGACCCCGAGGCGTTCAACGGGATCACCGTGCACGGGACGCTCGCGCGGACCGTGGGCGACGCCGCGCTGCTCCTGGACGCCGCGCAGGGCAGCCACCCCGGCGACCTCCACCGGCCGCCGCCCGTCGAGGCGCGGGCCGCCGCCACCCGCGACCCCGGACGGCTGCGGATCGCGCTCTCCACCCGTACGGCCTTCACCGCCACCCCCAAGCGGCTCCACCCGCTCGTCGCCTCGGCCGTGCGCGGCCTGGCCGACCGGCTCGCCGCGCTCGGCCACGAGGTCGAGGAGGCCGACCCGCACTACGGGCCGATCGGCCTGACGTTCGTACCGCGCGCCACGGCGGGCATCAGGGAGTGGGCCGGGCGGATGCCCGACCAGGAGCTGCTGGACCCCCGTACACGCGGCGCGGCCCGCACCGGACGGCTGCTGGGCGGGCCGCCGCTGCGCGTGGCGCGGGCGGCGGAGGGGCCGCTGCACCGGTACGTCGGCCGGATCTTCCGCCGTTACGACGTGGTGCTCGCGCCCACCACCGCGACCCCGCCCCCGCGCGTCGGCGACCTGATGGGGCTGACCAGCTGGCAGACGGACCGCACGATGATCGCCCACTGCCCGTACGCGTGGCCGTGGAACGTGCTGGGCTGGCCCGGGATCAACGTCCCCGCGGGCATGGCCTCCCCCGGCCCCGGCGAGGCCCCGCTGCCGCTCGGCGCCCAGCTCCTCGGCCCCGCGCACGGCGAACCGCTGCTGATCTCGCTCGCCGCCCAGCTGGAGGCGGACCAGCGCTGGTACGAACGCTGGCCGGAGCCGCTCCCCGCGTGACCGCCGCCGTGTGACTGTCAGTGGGGTCTGCCACCGTGGAGACATGCCGGTACGCACGACGGGGCGGGTCGAGGAGGGCTTCGGCTGGCGGATGTGGGAGCGGGCTCCCGCGCCGCCGCTCGCCGGGCTGTCCGGGCCGTACCAGGGGTACTGGGAGCGGACCCCCGCCCCCCTCAGCCGCGCCGAGGTGCCGCACACGGGCGTGACCCTGATCCTCAGCTTCGGCGACCCGCTCTCCTCGCTGCCGCACCCCGCGGCGTCCCGTCCCGAGCGGTTCACCAGCTTCGTCGCCGGGCTCTTCGACGCCCCCGTGGTCACCGAGCACGCGGGCCGGCAGCACGGCATCGAGGTCCCGCTCACCCCCGCGGGCGCGTTCGCGGTGCTCGGCGTCCCGCCCGGGGAGTACGGGAACAGGATCGTGCCGCTGGACGACCTCCCCTGGCCCCCTGACCTGCTGGAGCGGCTCGCCGAGGCCCCGGGCTGGGAGGAGCGCTTCGCGCTGCTGGACCGCGCGCTGGCGGCGCGCGCCGCGCACGGGCCCCGCACCTCCCCCGAGGTCGCCCGCGCGGTGCGGCTGCTCACCGCGAGCGGCGGCCGGACGCCCGTGGCGGAGCTGGCGCGCGACACGGGCTGGAGCAGGCGGCACCTGACCGGGCGGTTCCGGGAGCAGACGGGGATGACGCCCAAGGCGTTCGCCCGGGTCGTCCGCTTCCAGCGCGTCCTGGAGCTGCTCGGCTCCTCCCCCGGCACGCCGCTCGCCGAGGCCGCGCAGCGCTGCGGCTTCTACGACCAGGCGCATCTCAACCGGGACTTCCGCGCCCTCGCGGGCTGCTCCCCCACTGCCTACCTGGAGCGACACCCGCCGGACGGCGCGTTCCCATTCGTCCAAGACCTGGCGGGCGCCGCTCCGTAGCGTCGTACGCACCAGACCTGACCGGAAAGGACGGACACCATGTCTTCCCAGTCGCCCACCGCCATCCCCGTGCTGACCTACCGCGATCCGCGCGCCGCGCTCGCGTTCCTGGAGCGGGCCTTCGGCTTCACCACGCTCGCGGCGCACGAGGACGGGAACGGCACCGTCGTCCACGCCGAGATGCGGCGCGGCGACGGCGTCGTCATGTTCGGCCAGAAGCGCGACGAGGGCGTGATGGCCGGGCTCGGTCCCTCGGCCGTCTATGTCGTCGTGGACGACCCCGACGCGCTGCACGCCACCGCCGAGGCGGCGGGCGCGGAGATCGTCATGCCGCTGACCGACATGGACTACGGCTCGCGGGAGTTCGCGGCCAAGGACCCGGAGGGCAACTTCTGGAGCTTCGGGACGTACGCGCCGAAGCTCTGAAGCGCGCCCCGCCGCGCGGGAAGCGGGTCAGAACGAGTCGGCGGGCACGTAGCGCCCCCACACCTCGCGGAGCGCGTCGCAGACCTCGCCGACCGTCGCGCGGGCGCGCAGCGCCTCCTTCATCGGGTAGAGGATGTTCTCCTCGTCGTCCGAGGCGGCCTTGCGCAGCGCGTCGAGCGCGGCGGTGACCGCCTCGCCGTCCCGCTCGGCGCGCAGCCGGGCGAGCCGCTCCGCCTGCTGCTGCTCGATCGCGGGATCGACGGTCAGCGGCTCGTACGGCTCCTCCTCGGCCATCTGGAAGCGGTTGACGCCGACGACGACGCGCTCGCCGCTGTCCGTCTCCAGCGCGACGGCGTACGCGCTGCGCTCGATCTCGCTCTTCTGGAAGCCCTGTTCGATCGCGGCGACGGCCCCGCCCCGGTCCTCGACCTGGCGCATCAGGTCGACGGCGGCGGCCTCCACGTCGTCCGTCATGGACTCGATGACGTAACTGCCCGCGAAGGGGTCCACCGTCGCCGTCACGTCCGACTCGTAGGCGAGCACCTGCTGCGTACGGAGCGCGAGGCGGGCCGACTTGTCGGTGGGCAGCGCGATGGCCTCGTCGTAGGAGTTGGTGTGCAGCGACTGGGTGCCGCCCAGGACCGCGCCCAGGGCCTGCACGGTGACGCGGGCGAGGTTGACCTCGGGCTGCTGCGCGGTGAGCTGCACCCCGGCCGTCTGCGTGTGGAAGCGCAACATCAGCGACTTGGGGTTCTCGGCGCCGAACTCCTCCTTCATCACCTTCGCCCAGATCCTGCGCGCCGCGCGGAACTTGGCGACCTCCTCCAGGAAGGTCGTGCGCGCCACGAAGAAGAAGGACAGGCGCGGCGCGAAGTCGTCCACGTCCATCCCGGCCGCGACGGCCGTACGGACGTACTCGATGCCGTCCGCGAGGGTGAACGCGATCTCCTGCGCGGGCGTCGCCCCGGCCTCCGCCATGTGGTAGCCGGAGATCGAGATGGTGTTCCACTTGGGGATCTCGGCCCTGCAGTACTTGAAGATGTCCGCGATCAGCCGCAGCGAGGGCTTGGGCGGGAAGATGTACGTCCCGCGCGCGATGTACTCCTTCAGCACGTCGTTCTGGATCGTCCCCGTCAGCTTCGAGGGCTCGATCCCCTGCTCCTCGGCGACGAGTTGGTAGAGCAGGAGCAGCAGCGCGGCCGGGGCGTTGATCGTCATCGACGTCGAGACCTTGTCCAGCGGGATGCCGCCGAACAGGACACGCATGTCGTCGATCGAGTCGATGGCGACACCGACCTTGCCGACCTCGCCGCTCGCGATCTTCGCGTCGCTGTCGTGGCCCATCTGGGTCGGCAGGTCGAAGGCGACGGAGAGACCCATCGTGCCGTTCTCGATGAGCTGCTTGTAGCGCGCGTTGGACTCGGTGGCGGTGCCGAAGCCCGCGTACTGCCGCATCGTCCAGGGACGCCCGGTGTACATCGACGGGTAGACGCCCCGCGTGAACGGGTACGCGCCGGGCTCGCCCAGCTTCTCGGAGGCGGACCAGTCGGACAGCGCATCCGGGCCGTAGACCGGTTCGATGGGCTGACCGGATTCCGAATGGCGTGTCATGGTCTGAAGCCTCCGTGCGTGCTGCGTACGTGCGTGCGTGCTGAAGCCGGGCCGGTACGGGTAGCGGGGTCGCGGGTGGATGTCGCCGTCTCCGCGCCCGACACGGACTGTAGCGAGCGGCGTGCGAGCCGTGGAACACCCTCGCCTGGGACCTTCCTCACAGCTTCCTCCGCCGGGCGGCAGGTTCGCGAGTGCCGCGCGCTGGGCAGTGATGGGGCCGTACATCCACGGGACTGTCCGGGGGGATTCGGATGGACGGGGCACCACGAAAGGCAGCCGTACGGACCCGCGCCCGGGGGCGGACCCGGGGCGCGAGAGCCGGTGCCGCCGGGGCGGCGCTGCTGCTCGGGGCGGGGGCCGCGGCGGGATGCGCGGTGCAGGACGGGGCGGGCGGGAAGGCCGACGGGTCACCGATACGGATCTCCCAGGCACCCACCCAGACCCCCGCCGAGCGGACCCCGCACTCCTCGCCGCCCGCGTCCCCTGTGACCAAGCCCACATCGGCCACGCCCCGTCCGGAGCGCTCCACCCCGACCGGGCCGCCGCGCACCGCGCGCCCCGCCGCGCACCCCGTGCTGATGCGCTCCGGCGCCGAGGGGCCCCGCGTCCGCGAACTCCAGGCCCGGCTCCGGCAGCTCAAGCTCTTCGACCGCAACCCGACGGGGTACTACGGCTCGGTCACCGCCGACTCCGTCCGCGCCTTCCAGCGCCAGCAGGGCCTCACGCGCACCGGCACGGTCACGGACACCGTCTGGTCCGCGCTCCGCGCCCGTACGCACGCGCCCTCCCGGAGCGAGCTGCGTCCGCCCACCTCGCTCCCCCTCGACGACCCCGACCCGCGCTGCATGACGGGGCGGGTGCTGTGCGTCAGCAAGGAGAGCCGGACGCTGGCGTGGATGGTGGACGGCAAGGTCCGCTCGGCGATGGACGTCCGCTTCGGCTCGGCGTACACGCCCACCCGCGAGGGCGAGTTCAAGGTCGACTTCAAGAGCCGCCGCCACCACTCGACGATCTACGACACCCCGATGCCGTACGCGCTCTTCTTCAGCCGCGGCCAGGCGATCCACTACTCGGCGGACTTCGCGGCACGCGGCTACACGGGCGCCTCGCACGGCTGCGTCAACGTACGGGACAAGAAGAAGATCGCCGCCCTCTTCGACACCGTGAAACCGGGCGACAAGGTCGTCGTCTACAAGTGATCCCCGAGGGGGCGCGGGCGGGACCGGGGGAACGTGCCCCGCCCGCGCCTATCGCGCGAACCCTGAGGTACGGGGGGAACCTCGGGCTTACCGCGCCGCCGATGACCAGTCGGCTCACTCACTACTGCGCCGTACCGAGAAAATGTGTCACACCCGCGTGTCAGTGAGCGGGTGTGGCGCCCGTCACTGCCCCGTCGGCCGGGGCGGAGACGCCGGAGGCGGTGGGCGCGCTCGCCGAACCGCCGGTGGAAGCGGTCGAACCCGTCGCACCCGAACCCGTCGCGCCGGAGCCGCCTGAGTCGCTCTCCCCACCGGAGCCGGCGGAGGAACCGCCGTCCTCCTCACCGCCTCCCGTGTCGCCGCCGGAGCTGCCGGGCTTGCCGGTCGAGCCGCCGGAGCCGGAGGAGCCGCCCGCGCCGCCGCCCGAGTCGTGGTTGCCACCCGAGCCGCCGGGACCGCCGCCGGAGCCGCCGACCGCTCCCGCGCCGCCGGAGCCGCCCGAGGCGGCCGTGCCGCCGACGGGGCCGCCGTGCTTGGAGCAGAACTTCTGGACCACGGCCCGGCCGCCCGCCGCGCGCTCCAGCTTCCTGCGGTCGCTCGCGCTGAGCTTGCCCTCGTCGTACGCCTTGCACAGCGCTGCGGCGACGGCCTGCTTGTTCTGGGAGCCGGAGCCGCTGCCCTCGTCCCAGTCGCCCTGGTCGTCGTGGTCGTCGCCGTGCTTGCCGTGGCCGGTGCCGCTGTCCGTGTCGTCCGGCGAGCCGCCGGAGCCGGAGTGGCGGTCGCCGGGCGCGCTGGGGCTCTTGGATTTCTTGCCGTCCGGGTCGCGGTCGGGCTTGCCGCCCGAGGTGTCGCGGGTGTCCTCGTCGTCGGACGGGTCGGAGCTGGCCTCGCCGGAGCCCCGCGAGTGTTCCTCGTCGGGGCTGGCGACGGGCGAGACGCTCACCGCGGGGGTGCCCTTCCCGCCGAACGGCGTCGGCAGGACGCCCGCGCCCGCGGCCACCGCGACGCCGCCGAGCGCGCAGCCCGCGAGGGCCACGGCGAACCCGGCGCGCAGGGGTCTGCCGCCGAGCACGGAGCGGCCGCGCCGCTCGCCGTGCGGGCGGCGCTTCGCTCGGGAGCGCCCGCCGCCACGGCCGCCGTTCGGGGTGCCGGATGCGGCGGAAGCGGAGGCCGAACCGGAATCGCCGTTGGAGCCCGCCATGCCCACGGAGCCGCTGTGCAGCACACCGACGCGCGCCGCGCGGAACGCGTCGAGCGCGGCGGCCTCGCCGGGCAGCTCGACGGCGGTGGAGCCGCGCGCGGGGGTCTCGGCGTGGGTGTGCTCGGTCGCCAGGGCGTCCAGCACCGAGGCGAGCCGTTCCGCCGTGCGCCGGTCTGCCTCCTCGAACCACGCGTCACCGGGGACGTTCAACGCGCCCTGGCCCTTGCGGTCCTTCCGGTTCCGGTCCCGGCTCCGCTCGCGACGGGTGTCCTGGGCGTCGACCGGCAGACCGCGCAGCAGGCGCTCCGCGGTTTCCTCGTCCAGCCAGTTGTACCGGTCGTCCGCCATCACGTTTCCCTCAGCGTTCGTGTGGCTTTATGCGTCACACCGCGCGCCAGGCCCCGTGCCCTGCCCTCGCCCCCGGCGTTGCCCTGCCGCGGGGCGCGCGCGGAACCTCCGGCGGAGCCCGAGGCCCCGTCCCCGGCGGTTCCGCCTGCCGTTCCCGGGGCGCCTCGCTCGGGGCGTCCGCCCGGGTGTTCGTCGGGGTGTTCGGGGGGCGCGTCCAGCATCTCCGCGAGCTTCCGCAGGCCCCGGTGCGCCGCGGTCCTGACCGCCCCCGACCGCTTGCCGAGCACCTGCGCGGCGCTCTTCGCGTCGAGCCCGACGACGACCCGCAGCACCACGGCCTCCGCCTGGTCGCGGGGGAGTCGCGAGATGAGCGCCATGGTGCGGCCCGTGCCCAGGGCCTCCAGCGCCTCGTCCGCCGTGTCGGCTCCGGCGGGGAGCCCTGTGAGTTCGCTCTCGTCACCGCCGACCGCGGGGCGCCGTCCCCGCATCCGCAGGTGGTCCAGCGCCCGGTTCCTGGCTATGCGCGCGGCCCAGCCGCGGAACCTGTCGGCGTCGCCCTTGAAGCGCGAGAGGTCGCGGGCTATCTGGAGCCAGGCCTCGGAGGTGACGTCCTCCGCGTCCGGGTCGGCGACCAGGGTCCGGACGTATCCGAGCAGACGCGGGTGCACGGTGCGGTAGACGGTGCGGAAGGCGGCCTCGTCCCCCTCCTGCGCCGCGCGTACCGCAGCGGTCAGCTCCGCGTCGTCCCCCTGCACGCTTGTGTCTCGCCCCACTCTCGGCGCACCGAACGGTCGTCCACGCACCGACCGGCGTCGATGCGATGCAGCACGCTAAGGCCAAGTGTGCTCGCTCGTCCATGCCGGACCGGCGAGTAGGGCCACTCGGTACGCGGTCCGTGAGGACACGATCGCCGGGCGTCAGTGCCACCCTGCCACGAGCACCCCGGCACGCGCGCGCGAAACGTGCCGTACGCCTCCCGTAACAGATTGCGGGCGTCCGGCGCTGAGGTGAGTACGGGCAAGCCGCTGGCGTAGTGCGCCCGTGCCCGACGGCGGCCGGGGTCTCTCCTGTGGGGGGTGGCGACCCCGGTCGTCTTCGCTTTTCCGGCCCGTCTCCGGAGCGCCCCCGCTACTCGACCTTGTTCGCGAGCGCGCTGAACTCCGGCCAGGACAGCTTCGGCTCCGCCGGGTTCCAGATCTTCTGCGCGGTGGCCTTGAGCGGCATCCGGATGCCCTTGGCGACCTGCTCGGTGGTCTGGGCGTTCGCGAGGTCGCCCCAGACCGCGAAGCGCGCCCCCGGGATGCGGTCGCTCCCCGCCCACCTGGACGGCACGGGCTTGGTGCCGCGCAGCACGGCGGGCGTCCACTCCTCGTAGATCCGCTTGCCGGTGGGGTACGTGAAGTCGTTGGGCTGGCCGAGGACGTAGTACAGGTACTCGTCGTTGAGGTTGAGGACCTTCCAGCCCTCCTTCAGGTACTCCTCGGGCTGCCGGGCGCCGATCTCCTTGCCCGTCCAGTAGGCGACCTCGCGGCCCTTGGACGGCTTCACGGTGCCGTCGCGGTGCATGCCGTCGTTCCAGACCTGCGGGACCTTGCCGTGCTTGCGCACGGTGGCGGCCCGGTCGTTGAGCCAGGCGGTCGCGAGGTCCTGGATGTCGGCGGCGCCGCCGTGCGCGGAGCGGGCCTTCGCGGCGAGCCCGGGGTACGAGCGGGACGGGTTCTCCGTCATCAGCGCCTGGTACTCGTCGCCGCCGAGGTGCCAGTAGCGGCCGGGGAAGAGGTCCGCGTACTCGCCGAGCAGATCGTCGACGATCTTCGCGGCCTTCGGCTTCGAGATGTCGATGGCGCCGCGCGCCACGCTCCCCGAGGCGCTGCGGAGCTGGAGATCCGGGTGGGCCTTGAGGACGGCGCCGAGGTGGCCGGGCGAGTCGATCTCGGGGATGACGGTGATGTGCCGGGAGGCGGCGAGCTTCACGATCTTCCGGACCTGCGCCTTGGTGAGGTGCTGGTCCGAGACGACCTCGGGGTGGCTGTCGCTGGCGACGCGGAACGCCTGGTCGTCGGAGAGGTGCAGCTGCAGCTGGTTGAGCTTGAGGTCGCCCATCTCGCGGATGCGGGCCTCGATCCACTCGGCGCTGAAGTGCTTGCGCGCGATGTCGAGCGAGAAGCCGCGCTGCGGGCGGTCCGGCGCGTCCTTCACGGTGCCGTCGGCGAACCGGCCCTGGGCGCGGTAGGTCTGGAGCAGCGTGCGTGTGCCGTAGAACACACCGGCGTCGGAGCCGCCGCTGACGGTGATCCGCCCCTTGCCGCTGGTGAGCGTGTACGCCTCGCGCCCGCCGTCGCCCGTCTTGCCGGAGGTCTTCAGCTCGATGTCGCCGGTGCGGGCCGGTCCCTTGGAGACGGGCACCTTCAGCTCGGCGGCGAGCAGCTCGGCCTCGTCGGCGAGGGAGGCGCGGGTGGCGACGACGCGGGTCCACTTCGTCGGCTTCCAGCCGGGGCCGCGCACGGGCTGCCAGTCCCGTACGGAGGGGATCGCGGAGGGCTCGGGGCCGAGGCGGGCGGGGCCCGTGGGCGGCTTGGGGCCGGGCGTGCGGGACGCGCCGGCGCGGTCGTCCGTGCCGTGCTTGCCGCTCGCGCCGTCGGAGCCGTCGGAACCGTCGGAGCCGCCGGTCAGACCGTTGAGCGTGAGCGCCGCCACGGTCCCGGCGGCGAGCACTCCGCCGGAAACAGCAAGCGTCTTTGGCCAGTTACGTCCCATAGGAATACGGTATTGCCCCTTTCGGACCGCCTTTGTCAGCTATGCATGACAGAGCGTTCCCGTCCGGGTGAAAAACTGAGGTTCGGTCGGACGAGTCCCTGCGCACGCGGCTACGGTGACGAGACTCCTACACCACTTCTGTATCCGAAGTCACATCCGAATGGAGCCCATGCGTCTGTCCACCGCCACCGTCCTGGAGCGGTTCAACGCCTCGCGGCCGGACGAGGTGGAGGCGCTCCTCCTCGGCTGCTGCGCGAGCGCCCGCTGGGCGCGCCGGCTGGCGGCGCACCGCCCCTACCCGGACGTGGACGCGCTGCTCGCGGCGGCCGACGAGGCGAGTTACGACCTGACGGCGGAGGACCTCGCCGAGGCGCTCGCCGGGGAGACGGCCCCGCACCCGCACCAGGGCTCCCTCGGCGGCGACCCGCAGCCCGGCACCCTGGCGGCGCACACCGCGCTGCGCGCCGCGCAGGCGGCGTACGAGAGCAGGTTCGGGCACGCCTTCGTGATCTGCCTCGACGAGTGGGCGCCGGACGAGCGCCTGGACCAGACCCTCGCGGGCCTGCGTGTCCGGCTGGCGAACGAGCCGGAGGAGGAGCGCGTCGTGGCGGCCGACGAGCTGCGCCGGGTGGCGCGCGGGCGGCTGGCGCGCCTCGCGGCGGGCTGACACGGGCCGCCACCCCCCTCGTTCCGGGGCTTCCGCTGGGCCAACCGGTGGCTGATTGATCACACCTGCACACCCGGCACCGGTGTGCCGACAGCGCGTCGCTACGATGACGGATGGCCGGTGGACCGTACCCGGCCGGGCCCGACCGACCCAGGAAGCCGGCTGGCCCCGATATCCGCTCCCGGAGGGTTTTTCCGTGCCGGCTGGAACGCTGTACCGCGGCCGGGAAGGAATGTGGTCCTGGGTGGCTCATCGAGTCACCGGCGTCCTCATCTTCTTCTTCCTGTTCGTGCACGTCCTCGACACCGCGCTCGTCCGCGTCTCCCCCGAGGCGTACGACGACACTGTCGCGATCTACAAGACACCGCTCGTCAACCTGATGGAGTACGGCCTCGTCGCCGCCATCCTGTTCCACGCGCTGAACGGCCTGCGGGTCATCGCCGTGGACTTCTGGTCGAAGGGCGCCAGGTACCAGAAGCAGATGCTGTGGACCGTGATGGGCGTGTGGATCGTCCTCATGGCCGGTGCCTTCTACCCGGTGCTGAGCCACACGCTGCGCACGCTGTTCGGGAGCTGATGCCTGATGTCGACCGAGACGACCAAGACCGACGAGGTCCAGGACGCGGTGCCCTCGACCGAGGGCGTGAGCCTGTACGACGTGGACCACCCGGCGCCCGTCATCGAGGCCCCCCGCGCGCGCACCGCCAAGACCCCCAAGGCGTCGCGCACCAACTTCGAGATGTACGGCTGGCTGTTCATGCGGCTGTCCGGCATCGTGCTCGTGGTGCTCGTCCTGGGCCACCTGCTGATCCAGCTCGTGCTGGACGGCGGCGTGAGCAAGATCGGCTTCGCCTTCGTGGCGGGCCGCTGGGCCTCGCCGTTCTGGCAGGTCTGGGACCTGCTCATGCTGTGGCTGGCGATGCTGCACGGCGCGAACGGCCTGCGCACGGTCATCAACGACTACGCCGAGCGGGACAACACCCGCTTCTGGCTGAAGATGCTGCTGTACACGGCCACCGTCTTCACCGTCCTGCTGGGCACGCTGGTGATCTTCACCTTCGACCCGAACATCCGCTGAAGCTCGAACGGGACGAGGCTGAGGTAATCCCCATGCAGATCCACAAGTACGACACCGTCATCGTCGGCGCCGGCGGCGCGGGCATGCGCGCGGCCATCGAGTCGACCAAGCGCAGCCGTACCGCCGTGCTGACGAAGCTCTACCCCACCCGCTCCCACACCGGCGCGGCGCAGGGCGGCATGGCCGCGGCCCTCGCCAACGTCGAGGAGGACAACTGGGAGTGGCACACCTTCGACACGATCAAGGGCGGCGACTACCTGGTCGACCAGGACGCCGCCGAGATCCTGGCGAAGGAGGCCATCGACTCGGTCCTCGACCTGGAGAAGATGGGCCTGCCCTTCAACCGCACCCCCGAGGGCCGGATCGACCAGCGCCGCTTCGGCGGGCACTCCCGCAACCACGGCGAGGCCCCGGTGCGCCGGTCCTGCTACGCCGCGGACCGTACGGGCCACATGATCCTCCAGACGCTGTACCAGAACTGCGTCAAGGAGGGCGTGGAGTTCTTCAACGAGTTCTACGTCCTGGACCTGCTGCTCAACGAGGTCGACGGGGTCAAGAAGACCGCGGGCGTCGTCGCGTACGAGCTGGCGACCGGCGAGATCCACGTTTTCCAGGCCAAGGCTGTCGTCTTCGCCTCGGGCGGCAACGGCAAGTTCTTCAAGGTCACCTCGAACGCGCACACGCTGACCGGTGACGGGCAGGCCGCCGCGTTCCGCCGGGGGCTGCCGCTGGAGGACATGGAGTTCTTCCAGTTCCACCCGACCGGCATCTGGAAGATGGGCATCCTGCTGACGGAGGGCGCCCGCGGTGAGGGCGGCATCCTCCGCAACAAGGACGGCGAGCGCTTCATGGAGAAGTACGCGCCCGTCATGAAGGACCTCGCCTCGCGTGACGTCGTCTCCCGCGCGATCTACACCGAGATCCGGGAGGGCCGCGGCTGCGGCGCGGACAAGGACCACGTCTACCTGGACCTCACGCACCTGCCGCCGGAGCAGCTGGACGCCAAGCTGCCCGACATCACCGAGTTCGCGCGTACGTACCTCGGCATCGAGCCGTACACCGACCCGGTGCCGATCCAGCCGACCGCGCACTACGCGATGGGCGGGATCCCCACCAACGTCAAGGGCGAGGCGCTCCTCGACAACACCACGCCGATCCCCGGCCTGTACGCGGCGGGCGAGGTCGCCTGCGTCTCCGTGCACGGCGCCAACCGGCTGGGCACCAACTCGCTGCTGGACATCAACGTCTTCGGCCGCCGCGCGGGCATCGCCGCCGCCGAGTACAGCGCGACGGCCGACTTCGTCGAGCTGCCGGAGGACCCGGCTAAGTTCGTCGAGGACGAGATCGAGAACCTGCGCGACGCGACGGGCACCGAGCGCGTGGTCGACATCCGCAAGGCGCTCCAGGAGACCATGGACAAGAACGTCATGGTCTTCCGCACGGAGCAGACCCTCAAGGAGGCCGTCGAGGAGATCGGCGCCCTCCGCAAGCGGTTCCGGAGCATCAGCGTCCAGGACAAGGGCAAGCGCTTCAACACGGACCTGCTGGAGGCCCTGGAGCTGGGCAACCTGCTGGACCTCGCCGAGGTCACGGCGGTCTCGGCGCTGGCCCGCAAGGAGTCGCGCGGCGGTCACTACCGCGAGGACTTCCCGAACCGCGACGACGTCAACTTCATGCGGCACACCATGGCGTACCGCGAGGTGGGCGACGACGGCACCGAGTCGATCCGGCTGGACTACAAGCCGGTCGTCCAGACCCGCTACCAGCCGATGGAGCGTAAGTACTGATGGGCACAGCGACACTTGAGAAGAACGACTCCGCCGGTCCTGTCGACTCGGCGGAGAACAGCGCCTCCCACCTGATCACGGTCACGCTGCGGATCCGCCGCTTCAACCCGGAGGTCGCGGAGGAGGCGAACTGGCAGGACTTCACCCTGCAGATCGACCCGAAGGAGCGCGTGCTCGACGCGCTGCACCAGATCAAGTGGGAGATGGACGGGACCCTCACGTTCCGCCGCTCCTGCGCGCACGGCATCTGCGGCTCGGACGCCATGCGGATCAACGGCCGCAACCGGCTGGCGTGCAAGACGCTGATCAAGGACATCGGCCCGGACAAGCCGATCACCGTCGAGCCCATCAAGGGGCTCACGGTCCTCAAGGACCTGGTGGTCGACATGGAGCCGTTCTTCCAGGCGTACCGGGACGTCATGCCGTTCCTGATCACCTCCGGGAACGAGCCGACGCGCGAGCGTCTGCAGTCCGCCGAGGACCGCGAGCGGTTCGACGACACGACCAAGTGCATCCTGTGCGCGGCGTGCACCTCGTCGTGCCCGGTGTTCTGGAACGACGGCCAGTACTTCGGCCCGGCGGCGATCGTCAACGCGCACCGCTTCATCTTCGACTCGCGTGACGAGGCGGGCGAGCAGCGCCTGGAGATCCTCAACGACCGCGACGGCGTGTGGCGCTGCCGTACGACCTTCAACTGCACGGACGCCTGCCCGCGCGGCATCGAGGTCACCAAGGCCATCCAGGAAGTGAAGCGCGCGCTGATCACGCGTCGTTTCTGACGGATCCTTCTCTCACGGAACGGCGGTGCCCTGCGGGGTGCCGCCGTTCCGCTGTGTGAGCCACTCCGGGGTGAAGCGGGCGAAGAAGATCCCGCCGGTGTCCCCGACCTCGTAGAGGCAGCCCACCGAGCCGTCGCGCAGGACGGCCAGGGCCGAGTACCCGGCGCGGCCCGGCTTCAGCACCGCCCGGTACGGCCAGTGCGCGCCGTCGTCACGGGAGAGCCGCACCGTCAGCTCGTGGCGGCGGACCGCCGAGGCGGTGTTGCTGAAGAGCACGGTGCGCGTCAGCCCCGGGGCCCCCGGCCGGGGGCGCAGATACGAGATCTCGTCGGCGTTGTTGGCGGGGTCGGGCAGCGCGGCGGCGCGGCGCATCGGGCCGTAGGGGCGCGTGCCGTCGGGCGAGACCGCGTAGTAGCGGGCGCCTTTCTCGTTGTGCCGCATGTTCTGCGCGAGGACGCCCGTGGAGCGCTGGACGGGCTTGGACTCGTTGACCGCGCTCCCCGCCCGCGCGCCGGTGCGCCAAGTCCTGCCGTGGTCGTCGCTGACGATGTTCTCCGCGTACGTGCTCCGCGCGTCGCGGTGGACCAGGGGCTGGACGAGGCGCCCGCCGCTGAGCTGGATCCCGTGCCCCGAGGAGGCGAACAGCTTGGTCCAGCCCGGCTTCTTCACGCGCGCGGTCAGATCGACGGGACGGCTCCAGGTCCGCCCGTCGTCGTCGCTGGTGACGTACATGACGCGCATGCTCTTGGCGTTCCGCTCGAAGAAGCCGGTGCCGGGGCGGGCGTAGTTGTAGAAGAGGAAGACTCGGCCGGTGACGCGGTCGACGAGCAGGCTGCTGTCGCCCGTGCCGTCCCGGGTGCTCTCCGCGTGCACGGCGATGCGCGGCGCGCTCCACGTGGCGCCGTCGTCGGTGCTGCGGCGCAGGCCGAGCTGGATGTCGGCGGGCAGGTCGGGCGGCCCGGCCACGCGCGCGTCGGTGACGGCCAGGAGCGTGCCGGAGTTGGTGACGGCCAGCGCGGGGATGCGCACGGAGCGGGCGGTGCCGGGGCGTGCGCGGCCGTCGTCGTGGAGCAGCGCCTGGAAGGGGGCGTCCGTGGAGAAGAGCCGCGTCGTGTTCATCCCCGGCGTCCCGGGGCCCAGCCCGCAGGAGGCGCGGCCCGCGTCCCGTACGGCGAAGCCGCCGGGCGCGGTGACGCGCAGCGCGTAGCGGGCGCCGTCCGGGAGCGCCCAGCGCACGGCGGTGCTCGCGCGCGGGCCGACCTCGCGGACCGTACGCTTCGCGTCCGGCCCGGTCACGGTGAAGGTCCGCGCCTTCCCCGTCCGGTTCTCCAGGGTGAGCCGGAGCTCTTCCCTTCCGCAGTCCACGCTCGTACGGGCGGCGAGCGGCACGCCCTCGACGGCCGCCGCCGGAACGACCGTTCCGACCGTCGCGGCGACGGCGGCGAAGCCCATGAACCCCACGCGGCGCATCCGTACTCTCCTCTCGCTGGGACCTCCGGAACCTCCGGATCTACCGGATCGCGGACCCGGATCCGGGGCGGCGCGCGGCGACGCGTTCCGGACATCCCGGACTGGCTCCTTCCTCCCTCTCGCCCGCCCCGCCGTTCGGGAACGATGCGCCCCACGGACCCACATGGATGGAAGGAGCGCACATGAGACGCGCAGGACGCGTCAGCGCCACGCTGGCCACGCTCGCGGCCACGGCCCTGCTGCCCCTCGGCTTACCGGGGAACGCCGCCGCCGCCTCGGACGCCACCGACTACTGGACCGCGGAGCGGATGCGCGACGCCGTGCCGCTCGAACCGCCCGTGGCCCCGAGGGAGAAGCAGCGGCCGGTCCCACGAGGCGAGCCGCACACGTTCGCGCCGTCCGGCGGGCTCGCACCGGGCATCGTGGACTTCCCCCAGCCGGGCGGCCCCTGGAAGGGCGGCGGCGCGGTGGTGAAGACCTCGGGCAAGCTCTTCGTCACCATCGAGGGCAAGCGAACGGCCTGCTCCGCCGACGCGGTCACCAGCCGGAACCGCAGCACGGTGATCACGGCGGGCCACTGCGTGAAGTGGGAGACCTGGCACGAGAACCTCGTCTTCGTCCCCGGCTACCACGACGGCAAGGCGCCCTACGGCAAGTGGAAGGTCCGCAAGGCCCTCACCACCCCGCAGTGGGAGAAGGGCCAGGACCTCGACTACGACGCGGCGGCCGTCGTCGTCGCGCCGCGCGGCGGCAAGAGGCTGACGGACGTCGTCGGCGGCCAGGGGCTGAGCTTCAACGGGGCGTACGGCGAGGCGGCGTACAGCTTCGGCTTCCCCCTCGAACCGCCCTACGACGGCGAGAAGCTCATCTACTGCTCCGGCGGCAGCTTCAAGGACCCGACCGGCTACTCCTCCGCCCACGGCATGTCCTGCAACCAGACGCCCGGGTCCAGCGGCGGGCCCTGGTTCCAGTCCTTCGACGAACGCACCGGCAAGGGTCTGCAAATGACCGTGAACAGCTTCAGCTACTCCCACATCCCTGGCCTCCTCTTCGGCCCGTACTTCGGCGACGAGATCAGAGCCGTCTACGAGAGGGCCCAGCACATCTGAAAGACCACCCCCCTACTCCGCCCTCGACCCCACTGTGCTTGGGAAGTCTGCGCAAGGCGCAGGGTTGGCAAGCGCAGCCCCCCACGCCGGGTGCCCCGCGTACAAGAGCCGCGCCCGGGGAGCCCCGGGCTGTGCTTCGCGGGCTGCGGCCGCGTCGGGGCTGGGCGCGCAGTTCCCCGCGCCCCTTAGGGAGAAGAGGCAAGCCCCGAAGTCTTGAACCCGGAGCGCCCCGCGGCGGAGCCGCATATCGAACACAGCCCCGCGCTCCTGAGGGCAAAGGGGCGAGCCCCGGAGTCCTGGGGCGGGGCGCGTTTGTGGGTCACGTATCGTGCGGGCCGTGGCACGTATCGGGATGGCGGGAACTGTACGGAGGGTCGCCGCGGCCGGACTCGTCGTGGCGCTGGGCGCCGGGTGCGGGGGCGGGTCCGACGGGTCCGGGGACGCAGGCGACGGCGGCCGGAAGAAGAGCGGTCCGGCCCTCACCGTCGCCGGAGGCACGGGCTCCGCGCTCGCCGATCAGCCCGTGGACGTGGGTGCGAAGCGGCTCCCCGCGAAGGCCAGGGTGACGGTCGCCGCGAGCGCGAAGGACCGCTACGGCAAGACGTGGCGCGCGACGGCGAAGGGCCGCGCGGACGCGGAGGGGCGGCTCGCGCTCGGCGAGAAGGCGTCCTCGGAGCTGCTGACCCGGATGCTGCCCGCCCGGCACCCGAAGCTCGGCACCGGCAAGACGTTCTCGTACCACCCGGGCCCGCCCGGCGAGCAGCGCTCGTACCGCGTACGGCTGAGCGTCGGCACAGCGGAGAAGACGCTCGCCACCCGTACCCTCACCCGCGAGTGGCTCGCCGAGGGCGCCACGCACCGTGAGCTGACCGTCGGCGAGGACAAGCTCGCCGGGGACCTCTACAACCCCCCGAAGGGCAAGCCCCGCAAGGCGCCCGTGCTGGTCTTCGGCGGTTCGGAGGGCGGCAACGCCGGTACGTACACCGCCGCGCTGCTCGCCTCGCGCGGCCATCCGGCGCTCTCCCTCTGCTACTTCCGCTGCGGCAAGGGCTCGGGGCGGCCGGACGCGATCGACATGATCGACCTCGACTACTTCACGCGCGCCGCCCGCCTGCTGGGCGAGCAGCCCTCCGCCGACCCCGCCAAGCTGACGGTGATGGGCAACTCGCGCGGCAGCGAGGCGGCCCAGCTCCTCGGCCAGCGCCGCCCCTCGGTCGTACGGAACGTCGTCGCGTACGCGCCCTCGTCCAAGGCCATCGGCCCCTACCCCACCGGGCAGGCCGCCTGGGCCGACCACGGCAAGGCGCTGCCCGCCGGGCCGCTCGCGCTCGACAAGGTGCGTGGCACGGTCCTCGCCGTCGGCGGCGGGAACGACAAGATGTGGGGGTCGGCCGCGTCCGCGCGGGACATGGCCGCGCACGGCGCGAAGAAGCTGCTCTACCCGGACGCCGGGCACCACGTGAACTGGTTCCCGTACGGGCAGCCAGGTCAGGAGGGCGGCGCGGACGGGAACGTCGCCGGGACCTCCGCCGCCGACCAGCGCGCCCGCGCCGATTCCTGGCCGAAGGTCCTGAAGCTGCTGGAGAGCTGAGCGGGCAGGGAGTCCCCGCGTGTCGTTGCCGGGGACGGGCAACGACACGCGGGGCCGCCTCGCGCAGAATGGGGCCATGCCGGAAGCCACGTACACCCCGCCGCGCTTCCCCTGGAGCTGGCTGGCGGCCAGCGTGTCGCTGCTCGCCGGGATGGCCGCCTGGGGCGCCGCCGCGTATCCGCACCTGCCCGACCGCGTCCCCCAGCACATCGGCACCGGGGGCGTGGACGCCTGGACCGACAAGTCGGTGGGCTCCGTCTTCGTCCTCGTCTTCCTCTACGCGGGCCTGACGGCGCTGACGGCCTTCCTGACCGCGATGCTGCTGCGCACCACACCGCTCGCCGAACTCCCGGCCTCCGAGCCCCGCTTCGCCGCCGGGAGCAGCAAGCGCCCCGCCACCCGCGTCACCGCCCGCCGTACGGCCGTGTCGCTGCTCGTCCTCAACTTCGCGATCGGCCTGTCGTTCGTCGTCGGCAACACCGTCCAGTGGCGCACCAGCACCACGTCCGAGGTCCCGTGGTGGTTCCTGCTCGGGATGCTCGTGCCGATCCTGGGCGGCACGCTCCTCACCGTGGCGGTGGCCTGGCAGGACCACGGCGAGAAGCGCCGCCTCAACGCGTCCTAGACCTCGCCCGGTAACTCGACGCGGAGGTCGAGCTCCACGTCCGTGTCGGAGACCAGCACGCTGTGGCTGCTGGCGCCGAGCGAGGGCGAGGTCGCGACCACGATGTACGCGCCGCTGCCGGGCACCGGCAAGGTGTAGCGCCCGTCCTCCGCCGAGGTCGTACGGGCGATCTGCGCGCCGTTCGCCGCGACGAGGGTGAGGGAGGCGCCGGGCAGCCGGGCGCCCAGCGAGTCCAGGACCGCGCCCCGGACCGCGACCGACTCGGCGGCGACGGCCGCCGCTCCCCCGCCCACGGGGGCGAGTTCACGGGCGCCGGTACGGACGTACGCGGAGGCGTCCACCGGGTCCACCGCACCCACCGGATCCGGCGGGTCGGGCGCGTCCACCGGATCCGGCGGGTCCACCGCCAGGTGCGGGAGGTGGCGGTCCAGCCAGCCCGGCAGCCACCAGTTGGCGCGCCCGATGAGGAACATCAGCGCGGGCACCAGGATCGTACGCAGGATGAACGCGTCCAGCGCGACCGCGCCCGCGAGGCCGATCCCGGCCATCATGCCGCCCCGGTCGCCGCTGAGGACGAAGGAGAGGAAGACGCAGATCATGATGAGCGCCGCGCAATTGATGACCCGGCTGGTGTCGGCGAGACCGGCGCGCACGGAGCGCGCGTTGTCCTTGGTGTGCGTCCACTCCTCGTGCATCCGGGAGACCAGGAAGACCTGGTAGTCCATGGAGAGGCCGAAGAGCAGCGGCAGCATGATGACGGGCAGGAAGGAGATGATGGGCCCCTCCTTGCCGAGGCTCAGCAGGTCCATCCCCCAGCCCCACTGGAAGACGGCGACGAGCAGGCCGAAGGAGGCCGCCGCCGCGATCAGGTTCATGAGCGCGGCCGTCAGCGGGACGACGACGCTGCGGAAGGCGACGAGCAGCAGCAGCGCGCCCAGGCTGACGATGATCGCGATGAACATCGGCAGCTTCTCGCCGATGACCGAGGCGAAGTCCTTCTGGATGGCGGTGGGTCCGCCGATGTCCACGGAGAGCGTGGTGCCGCGTTCGGCCGCGGGGACCGTCGTGTCGCGCAGCGTGTCGATGAGCCGGTCGGTCCGCTCGTCCTGCGGTGAGCTCTTGGGCACGACCTGGACGACGGCCGTGTCCGAGCCGGGCGGCAGCGGCAGCGGGACGGCGCGCACGACGTCGTCCATGCGGGCCGTCTCCGCCGTGAGCCGCTTGAGCGCGGCCCGGTCCCGCGCGCCGCCGCCGACGTCGGCGACCATCTGCAGCGGCCCGTTGAAGCCGGGCCCGAAGCCCTCGGCGAGCAGGTCGTAGGCCTGGCGCGTGGTCTGCGACTCGGGCTGGTTGCCCTGGTCGTTGGTGCCGAGCCGGAGGGAGAGCGCGGGGATCGCGAGGACGGCCATCACGACGATCGCGACCAGCGCCAGCGCCTTGGGCCGCCGCTCCAGCACCCCGGCCCAGCGGGCGCCGAGCCCGCGGCCGCTCTCCGTGCCCTCCGTACCCGCCGCCAGGCGGCGCCGCTCGCGCCTGCTCAGCGCCTTCGTGCCGAGGAAGCCGAGCATGGCGGGGAGCAGCGTGGTGGCCGCGAGGACGCTGAGCAGAGTGGTGAGGGTGGTGGCGAGGGCGATGCCGTTGAGGAAGTCGAGGTTGAGCGTGAACATCGCCAGCAGCGCGACACAGACCGTGCCGCCCGCGAAGAGCACCGCGCGCCCCGAGGTGTCCATCGCGCGTACGGCCGCGACGTCCGGGTCGAGACCGGCCTTCAGGCCCTTGCGGTGCCGGGTGACGATGAAGAGCGCGTAGTCGATGCCGACGCCGAGCCCGATCAGCGAGCCGAGCAGCGGCGCCACGTCCGGCAGGGGGACGGCGTGGCTGAGCACGATCAGCCCGGTCATCCCGATGCCCACCGCGAAGACCGCGTTCAGCAGCGGCAGCAGCATCGCGAAGAACGAGCCGAACGCGAGCAGCAGCACCACCGCGGCGGCGGCCAGCCCGACGCCCTCGGCGAGCCCGGCGGGCGGCTCCTGGGTCTGCTCGATGGCCTGGCCGCCGAGTTCGACCTGGAGCCCGTCCGTACGGGCCTCCCCGGCGCGGTCGATGACCTGCTCGGTGTGGGCCTTGTCGATCTCGAAGACCTGCTCGGTGAAGGTCACCTCGGCGTAGGCGATGGTGCCGTCCTCGCTGATCTGCGCGGCGCCGCCCTTCGCGTACGGGCTCGTGACGGTGCCGACCTGCGGCACCTCGGCGATGTCGGCGAGGGCCGCCTCCATCCGCTGCCGCACCTCCGGGTCGCGCACCGTGCCGCTCTCGGTGTGCCACACCACGGTGTCCGTGTCGCCGGACAGGTCGGGGAAGGCGGCGCGCATCGAGTCGTACGCCCGCGAGGACTCGGTGCCGGGGAAGCTGAAGTCGTTGGAGTACGCGCTTCCCAGGGCGCCGCTCGTCGCGCCCGTGCCGAAGAGGGCGGCCACCCACAGGAGGAGCACCGCCCACCGGTGCCGGAGGCACCACCGCGCCAGAGCAGCCATGCCGGGATCCCTTCGTACGCCGACGGGCGGTCGGCCCGGCGGAGGAATGGGGGGGTGGCGGTGTGACGGGGCCACGGGGTGACGGAGTCACGGGGTCACGGGGTGACGGGGTCACGAGGTGACGGAGTGGCCCCGGGTTGGTGCTGTCATCGATCCCCATCGATCCCGCCCAGGGCCACGGCCACCACCCTCCGGCGCGCGGCCGCGCGGCGCCGTCCCGGGCGCCCAGCTCTCAAGAACCTCCAAGGGTTCCCCCGGAAAACCCGCAATTCCGCCCGGATACTGGGGGAATGACAGCGACCCCCGCCACCGTCCTGATCGTCGAAGACGAGCCGAGCATCGCCGACGTCCTGGCGATCACGCTGCGCTTCCACGGCTTCGAGGTCGTCACCGCCTCGGGGGCGCAGGCCGCCGTCACGGCGGCGCGCGAGGCGCGCCCCGACGCCGTGCTGCTCGACATCGCCCTGCCCGACGGCGACGGACGGCAGGTGTGCCGGGTGCTGCGCGCCGAACGCGGGGACCTGGCCGTCGTGTTCCTCACCGCGAAGGACGCGCCGTCGGAGGTCATCCAGGGGCTGACGCTGGGCGGCGACGACTACATCACCAAGCCGTTCAACGTGGACGAGGTCGTGGCCCGGCTCCGCGCCGTCCTGCGCCGCACCTCACCGTCCACGTCCGCCCCGTCCGACGGCACGGAGGCGCCGCCCGCTCCCCGGCCACCGGTGATCCGGTACGGGGACCTGGAGCTGGACGAGGCCACGTACACCGTGCGGCGCGGCGGGCGCAGCGCGGACCTGACGCCGACGGAGTTCGCACTGCTGCGGCACCTGGTGCGGCACGGGGACCGGATCGTGCCCAAGGAGCAGCTGCTGCGGCACGTGTGGCGGTACGAGCACCGGGTGGAGTCGACGGTCGTCGAGACGTACGTCAGCTATCTGCGCCGCAAGCTCGACCCGCTGGGACCGCCGCTGATCCGTACCCGCCGGGGCGTGGGGTACGGGCTGCGTCCGCTGCCGGAGACGGGCCCGGGCGCGGGGCCGGGAGAGGGCGCCGGATCGTGAGCGCGGCGCCGTCCCCCTCCCCGTCCCCCACCCTCCGCCATACGGGCTCGCTGCGGGCCAAGATGACGGCCATCGGCATCGTGATGCTGGCCCTCGGCATCGTGGTCGCCACGGCCATCAGCCTCATGGGCGTCCAGCACTATCTCGTCTCCTCCGTGGACGCGGAGCTGGCCTCGGCCCGTAAGCAGATCGCCCGCGTCAAGCTGACGGTCGACGACGTCAACGCGTTCGCGAGCATCGCGGGGATGCGGGACGCGCTCAACCCGAACGTCGCGGAGGCCACGGACACCAACCCCACCGTCTTCGTCCCCCTCGACGACCGGGGCAGGCCGACCGCGCTGCTGGGCCACGAGCCCTCCGCGAAGCAGCGGGCCCTCGCGCGCGCCGTCGAGGACCCCCAGGCGCTGGTCCGCGACCCCGGCCCGATCGACATCCGGCCGGACGGCGACACCCCGTACCGCGCGACGGCGATGCGCCTCGCCGACGGGCAGACCGTGCTCATGGCGACGGAGGTCGGGGCCGCCGGGGAGATCATGCGCAAGGTCCTCCGGCTCGAACTCTGCGTCGGCATCGCGCTCATGGCGGTGCTCGGCACCGCCATGTACTACGCCGCGCGGCGCCGGCTGCGCCCCATGGAGGACATGGTCGAGGCGGCCTCGGCGATCGCCGAGGGCTGCGAGAAACAGGGCTCGGCGGGGCCGGAGGGCGCGCCCGGCATCGACCTGTCCCGCCGCGTCGCCGCGGGGCGCGGCGGCAAGCACAACAGGGTCCTGGAGGTCGAACGGCTCCGCCTCGCGCTCAACGCGATGCTGCACCAGGTCGAGGCCGCCTTCCTCACCCGCGAGCACGCCGCGGCGCACCTGCGGCGCTTCGTCGCCGACGCCTCCCACGAGCTGCGCACGCCGCTCGCGGCGATACGCGGCTACCTCCAGCTCTACGAGCGCGGCATGCTGCGCGACGAGGAGGAGAGGGCACGCGCGCTGGCCCGTATGACGGCCGAGACCGAGCGCATGGCCCGCCTCGTCGACGAGCTGCTCGCCCTCGCCCGGCTCGACCAGCGCCCCGAGCTGCGCCCGCGCCCCGTCGACCTCGCACGGGTGACGGAGGAGGCGCTGGCGGACCTCGCGGCCCAGCAGCCCGAACGCGAGATCGACTTCGAACGCCCCGAGGGGGCCGCGCTCGCCCTCGCCGACGAGCCCGTCCTGTGCCAGGTCGTCGGCAACCTGATCTCCAACGTCCGCGTCCACACCCCCGTCGGGGCCGCCGTCCGCGTCTCGGTCCACGCGGGGCACGACGGCTGCGTCCTCCGCGTCCAGGACGAGGGCCCGGGCATGCGGCCCGAGGACGCCGCCCGCGTCTTCGACCGCTTCTTCCGCACGGACGGGGCGCCGAGCGAGGGGAGTGGCCTCGGGATGTCGGTCGTCAAGGCGGGTGTCGAGGCGCAGGGCGGACAAGTCCGCATCAGCACGGCCCCCGGAGCAGGCCTCAAGGTAACGGTCACCCTCCCCTCCGCCCACCCCGTGCCGACCCCCGCACCCCACACAGCCCTCAAGACCCCAGGGCTCGCCCCATAGGGACCCGCCCCTGTGCTCGCTTCGCGGCTCCACCACGGGGCGCGCCGGGTCACGACACATCGGGGCTGTGCTTGATTTGCGGCTCCGCCGCGCGGGCGCGCCCGGTCCAAGACTTTTGGGCTTGCCCGATAAGGGGCGCGGGGAACTGCGCGCCCAGCCACGACGCGGCGGCAGCCCGCGAAGCACAGCCCGGGGCACCCCGAACCCGGCCCAGTTGCGCGGGACACCCGGCGCAGGGGGCTGCGCTTGCCAACCCTGCGCCTTGCGCAGACTTCCCAAGCTCAGCGGAGGGAGAGCCAGGGGCGCGGGGAACTGCGCGACAAGCCACAGCGCGCGGCGCAGCCCGCGAAGCACAGGCGGGGCAGCCCCTGCCCGGCGCAGAGCTCAGGCTTCTGGGGAGGCGAGGCGGACTATGGTGATGTCCGAGTCGGCGCCGACTCGGACCGGTGGGCCCCACGCGCCCGCGCCACGCGTCACGTAAAGCTGCGTGTCCCCGTACCGCTCCAGCCCCGCCACCGTCGGATTCGCCAGCTCCGCGAGGTACGGTCCCGGCCACAGCTGGCCGCCGTGGGTGTGGCCGGAGAGCTGGAGGCCGACCTTGTGGTCGACGGCTTCGTGGATCTGTACGGGCTGGTGGGCCATGAGGACCGAGGCACGCCCCGGGTCGCGGTCGCCGAGGGCCTTCTTGAAGTCGGGCCCGTCGCCCTGGTCCTCGCCCGCGACGTCGTTGACCCCGGCGAGGTCGAAGGCGGGCAGCTCGCGGCGCGCGTTCTCCAGAGGGTGGACGTTCAGCTCGCGCAGGTGGTCGACCCACTCGGCCGCGTCACCGAAGTACTCGTGGTTGCCGGTCACGAAGAACGAGCCGTGGCGGGAACGCAGATGCCGCAGGGGCTCGGCCGCCGGGCCCAGGTCGGCGACCGAGCCGTCGACGAGGTCGCCGACTATGGCGACCAGGTCCGGCTGGGCACCGTTGATCGTGTTCACGATGCGCTGGGTGTGGGCCTTGCCCAGGATCGGCCCCAGATGGATGTCGCTGACGACGGCGATGCGGTACCCGTGCGCCGCCCGCCCCAGCTTCGGCAGCGGCACGGTGACGTGCTTGAGCGTGGGCCCGTTCAGCACGCTGTACGCCCCGGCGCCGACCGTCGCCGCCGCCGTCGCGGTGGCCCCGACGGCGAGCGTACGGGCGAGGAAGACCCGGCGGGACGGCTCCGGCCGCCCGGACCCGGGCTCCGACGGCTCCGACGGCACGGACACGGGCTCCGGCTCCGGCCGGTCCGGCTTCGGGCGGGCAGGCGGGCCCCCCACCGCTCCCGCGTCCGGCACGGAGGTGGCGGCGGAGGCGCGTGCGCGGCGGACGACCAGCCGGACGACCTCGCCCACGAGCAGCGCCAGCACCAGGTAGAGCAGCATCGCGAGCCACATGAAGCCGGGCCACGCCAGCACCCGCTGCACGGAGAACGGCGCTCCGGCCCGGCTGCTGATCATGTTCGCGACGCTCACCAGCGGCAGCGCCACGACGAGCACCGTGCCCACCCGGCGCCACAGCCCGTCCGGCGCGGACACGTCGCGCACCAGCCGCCGCCAGACGTACCAGTGCACGACCACCAGCAAGGAGACCGCGACCAGCGCGATCAGTACGAAAACCGCCACCATCGCGGTCCCTCCCCCCTCGTTCCTACGACTGCCGCAGCGCTCTGAGCCCGCGCAGACCGATCACTCCGATCGCCGTCCCCAGCAGGAAGGAGGTGATAGCCAACAGCAGATGGACCCAAAAGTAACCGGTCGGGTCACCCGCATCGTCGAACGCGAGTCCACTGCTGTCTTTCCACAAGTTTTTGACAAAGGTGATCCAGACAAACCAGGACCAGACGCCGAAAGCCAGCAGAAAGAGGGACACGGGCTTGCTCAGCCTGAGCCCCCGTGTGGTGGTGTCGTGCATGGCAGCCAGTATGGCGATGCCCTCCGTCGGGGCCCGAGGAGGGGCCAAGCGGCCCAATTTCGCCGGGGCTCGGCGTCCCCTTCCCCTCGCACGCCCCGTACGCTCGCAGGGTGCCCAATTCTTCGCATTATTCAGCCCGCTTCCGTCACACCTGTGCCGTAAGCGCTCTCTCGGCCACGCTCGCCGCGTCCCTCGTCGTCGTCGCCTCTCCCGCCGCGTTCGCGGACGGGACACCGGAGGGGAAGGGCAAGCAGCCGAAGCCCCCCGCGACGATGTCCAAGGTCGGCGGCTCGCAGCTCGGGCAGCCCGGCACCCAGGTGAAGCCGAAGGCGGGCGCGCCAGCGCTGCCCAAGAAGCTGTCGGCGCGCTCGTGGATCGTCTCGGACGCGGAATCGGGCCGGGTGCTCGCCTCGCACAACGCGCACTGGAAGCTCGCCCCCGCCAGCACCCTCAAGATGCTCTTCGCCGACACGGTGCTGCCGAAGCTGCCGAAGGACCGTCAGTACAAGGTCAAGCCGCAGGACCTCCAGGGCATGGGTGAGGGCAGCAGCCTGGTCGGCGTGAAGGAGAAGGAGACGTACTCCGTCCACGATCTGTGGCTCGGCGTCTTCCTCCGTTCGGGCAATGACGCGGTGCACGTGCTGTCCGCCATGAACGGCGGCGTCGACAAGACCGTGGGCGAGATGAACGCGAAGGCCCGCTCGCTGAACGCGACGGACACCCGCGTCGTCAGCCCCGACGGCTACGACCACCCGGGGCAGGTCTCCTCGGCGTACGACCTCTCCCTGTTCGCGCGCTCGGGCATGCAGAACGCGGACTTCCGGAAGTACGCGGCGACGGCCGACGCGAAGTTCCCCGGCGAGACGAAGAAGAACAAGAAGACGGGCAAGAAGAAGCGCGAGAGCTTCGGCATCCAGAACACCAACCGCCTGCTGACCGGCGACGTCGGCCTGGACCCCTACCCCGGCATCGCCGGAGTCAAGAACGGCAGCACCACCAACGCGGGCAGCACCTTCACGGGCGTGGCCGAGCGCAACGGGCGTGTGCTGCTCGTCACGGTGATGCACCCCGAGAAGGGGGACGGGCTGGCCGTCTACAAGGAGACGGCGAAGCTCCTGGACTGGGGCTTCGCCTCCGACGGCAAGGTCAGCCCCGTCGGGCGGCTGGTGACCCCCGGCAGCGGCACCGGCACCCAGGCCGGGGGCCAGGCGGGCGGCACGGCGGACGGGAAGGCGGCGCACGCCTCGGCGAAGAAGAGTTCGCCGTCGGGCGGGGTGGGGGTTGCCGTGGGCATCACCGCGGGCTGCCTCATCCTGCTGGCCGCAGTGGCCTACGCGGTCCACCGCCGCTGGCCCCTCACCCGCCGCTAGCCCCTCACCGGGGCGCGCCGTGCCGAGGCTCGCCCCTTTGCCCTCAGGGGCCCGGGCCTGTGCCGTTCAAGACTTCGGGGCTTGCCCCTGTTCCCTAGGGGCGTGGGCCTGTGTTCGATGTGCGGCTCCGCCGCGTGGGCGCACCCGGTTACGACCTCGGGGCTTGCCCCTTCTCCCTAAGGGGCGCGGGGAACTGCGCGCCCAGCCCCGACGCGGGCGCGGCCCGCGAAGCACAGCCCGGGGCACCCCGGGCGCGGCCCCGTTACGCGGGGCACCCGGCGAAGTGGGCTGCGCTTGCCAACCCTGCTCCCCCAAGCTCTTCGAGCAGGGGGGACCCCCAGCGCAGACTTCCCAAGCACAGTGGGGCGGAGGGAGAAGCGCAGACAGCCCAAGCACAGCGAGGTGGAGGGCGGAGTGGAGCAGGGCTACTCGGGGGGCTGCTCCTCCTCGATGCCCTCCGGAGGAGAGGGGGCCGTGGCGGTCCAGGCTGCGCACCAGAGGAGGAGCTTGGTCATGAAGCTGATCCAGAGAAGAAGGGCGATGGGGACCCCGAAGGCGCCGTAGACGCTCTTGGCGGCGACCCCCTTCAGATAGCCGCCCAGCAAGAGCTTGAGGAGCTCGAAGCCGATCGCCCCCTGGAGCGCCGCCGCAGCGGTGGCCCGACGAGGGGGACGGACACGAGGCAGCAGCGTCAGGACGTACCAGAGCAGAACGAAGTCCGCGGCGACAGCCGCCCCGTACGCCGCAAGGCGCAAGAGCACCGTGCCGACGCCCCCCTCGGCCAGCCCCATCTGCTCCGCGACCCACGTCACGGCCGTGATCGCGAACGCGGAACCGCCGAAGGAGATCGCCCCGACGACCCCGAGCCCGCAGAGGATGCCGAGGTCCATGGCCTTGCGGGCGAAGACGTTGCCGGGGTCCTCGTCGAGGTCCCAGACCGCGCGGAGGCTCTCGCGCAGGGTCCCCACCCAGCCGACGCCGGTGACGAGGAGCAGGGCGCCCGCGATGACCCCGACCGTGCCCGCGTTGTCGACCAGGTCCTGGATCTTGAGCTGGTCGGAGATGCCGGGCACCTGGTCGGTGAGGAAGTCCTGGGCCCGGCGCATCTGGGACTCGGTCAGCAGCGCGGCGCCGACCGCGGCGCCGACGGCGAGCATCGGGAAGAGCGCGAGGAAGCTGGTGAACGTGATGGCCGCGGCCAGGCGGCTCCACTTCCGCTCGTCGAGGTGCTCGTAGGCGCGCCAGACGCGGGTACGGAAGAACCACGCGAGGAACGGGCCGATCCACGGCAGACTCGTCAGTTTCTCCACGTTGTCCCACCTTGCCGCCGTCGCCCGTTCCATGCGTGACGGTCAGCGTACGCACCGTACGCGACGAAACGTCCGACCTCAGTGGGCCGTGGCAGGGGGGCGGGCCGAGGAGACGCGGCGCTGGCCCGGCGTACGGCAGGCGACGGCGCCGACGTCCGGCATCTCGCCGCTCGCCTCGCCGCCGAAGGTGAACTCCCGCTGGAGGCGCCAGACGTGGTCCTCGCCCTGCTCGTAGAGCGCGAAGCCGCTCGCCGTCCACTCGGCCTCGAAGTCGGCCAGCTCGGCGTAGGCCTCGTCCATCGCCTCCTCGGCGATGCCGTGCGCGACGGTGACGTGCGGGTGGTACGGGAACTGGAGCTCGCGGGCGAGGGGGCCGTCCGCCGCGCGGACCCGCTCCTGGAGCCAGGAGCAGGCCGAGCCGCCCTCGACGACCTGGACGAAGACGACCGGCGACAGCGGCCGGAAGGTGCCGGTGCCGGAGAGCCGGATCGGAAAGGCGCGGCCCGCGAGGGCCACCCGCGCGAGGTGCTCCTCGATCCCGGCCCTGGCCGCCGCGTCGACCTCGGTCGGCGGCAGCAGCGTGATGTGGGTGGGGATGCCGTGGGCCGCGGCGTCGCCGAAGCCCGCGCGGCGCTGCTGCAGCAGGCTGCCGTACGGCTCCGGGACGGCGAGCGAGACGCCGAGCGTGACAGCTGCCGAAGGCCCGGCCGACCCCGCCGCTCCCATGCCCATCTCTTCTCCCTCCGCGCCCGCGTCAGCGCTTGGCGGGCAGGAAGCCCACCTTGTCGTAGACCGTGGCGAGCGTCTCCGCCGCCACGGACCTGGCCTTCTCCGCGCCCTCGGCGAGGATGCGGTCCAGCGTCTCCGGATCGTCCAGATACTCCTGCGTACGGGTACGGAAGGGTGTCACCCACTCCGCGACGACCTCGGCGAGGTCGGTCTTCAGCGCACCGTAGCCCTTGCCGTCGTACTTGGACTCCAGTTCCGGGATTCCGGTGCCGGTGAGCGTGGAGTAGATCGTCAGGAGGTTCGAGACGCCGGGCTTCTCCTCCGGCGCGTAACGGATCACGGTGTCCGTGTCGGTGACCGCGCTCTTGATCTTCTTCGCGGAGACCTTCGGCTCGTCGAGCAGGTCGATGATGCCCTTCGGCGTGGACGCCGACTTGCTCATCTTGACCGTGGGCTCCTGGAGGTCGTAGATCTTCCCGGTCTCCTTGAGGATGTACGGCTCGGGGACCGGGAACGTCTCCCCGTACCGCCCGTTGAACCGCTCCGCGATGTTCCGCGTCAGCTCCAGGTGCTGGCGCTGGTCCTCGCCGACGGGGACCTCGTGCGCCCGGTAGACCAGGATGTCGGCGGCCATCAGCGCGGGGTAGGTGAAGAGGCCGACCGTCGTGCTGTCGTTGCCCTGCTTCGCCGACTTGTCCTTGAACTGCGTCATGCGCGACGCCTCACCGAAGCCGGTCAGGCACTCCACGACCCAGCTCAGCTGGGTGTGCTCGGGCACATGGCTCTGCAGGAAGAGCTTGCAGCGCTCGGGGTCGACCCCGGCGGCCAGCAGCTGGGCGGCGGCCATCCGCGTGTTGGCGCGCAGCTCGGCCGGGTCCTTCGGCACGGTGATCGCGTGCAGGTCGACGACCATGTAGAACGCGTCATGGGTCTCCTGGAGGGCCACCCACTGCTTGACGGCACCGAGGTAGTTGCCGAGGTGGAAGGAGCCGGCGGTGGGCTGGATTCCGGAGAGCACGCGCGGTCGGTCGTTGGCCATGCTGTCCATTCTCTCAGGTGTACAGCACCACTCGGGACCCGGATTCCGAGCCCCGATGTGAGGTAGTAAAGAGCCACCGGTTACGCACGGAGAGAAACGGAGACCCCGTTATGTCCACTTCAGAACGGCTGATCGCCGCCGCTGACGCCCACAGCGCGCACAACTATCATCCGCTCCCCGTCGTGATCACTTCCGCCGACGGCGCGTGGATGACCGACGCCGAGGGACGCCGCTACCTCGACATGCTCGCCGGGTACTCGGCGCTGAACTTCGGGCACCAGCACCCGCGCCTGATCGCGGCGGCCAAGGCCCAGCTCGACCGTGTGACGCTCACCTCCCGCGCCTTCCACCACGACCGCTTCGCCGCGTTCTGCGAGGAGCTGGCCGAGCTGTGCGGCAAGGAGATGGTCCTGCCCATGAACACCGGGGCCGAGGCGGTGGAGACGGCCGTCAAGACCGCGCGGAAGTGGGGGTACCAGGTCAAGGGCGTCCCGCAGGGCAAGGCCAAGATCGTCGTCGCGGACGGCAACTTCCACGGCCGTACGACCACGATCATCTCCTTCTCCACGGACGAGGAGGCACGGGCCGACTTCGGCCCCTACACCCCCGGCTTCGAGATCGTCCCCTACGGCGACCTCGCCGCGCTCGACGCGGCCGTCGACGAGCACACGGTCGCCGTGCTGATCGAGCCGATCCAGGGCGAGGCGGGTGTGCTGGTGCCCCCGGCCGGCTACCTGACCGGGGTCCGCGAGCTGACGCGGGCGCGGAACGTGCTCTTCATCGCCGACGAGATCCAGTCGGGCCTGGGGCGTACGGGCGCGACGTTCGCCTGCGAGGACGAGGGCGTCGTCCCGGACATGTACGTGCTGGGCAAGGCGCTCGGCGGCGGCGTCGTCCCGGTCTCCGCCGTGGTCTCCTCGCGTGAGGTGCTCGGCGTCTACAAGCCGGGCGAGCACGGCTCGACCTTCGGCGGCAACCCGCTCGCGTGCGCGGTGGCGCTGGAGGTCGTCGCGATGCTGCGCGACGGCGAGTACCAGGAACGGGCGAAGGAACTGGGCGCCCACCTGCACGAGGAGCTGGGCCGCCTGGTCGGCGGCGGCGCCGTCAACGAGGTACGGGGCCGCGGCCTCTGGGCCGGCGTCGACATCGACCCCTCGCACGGCTCGGGCCGCGACATCTCGGAGAAGCTGATGGCGCGCGGGGTGCTGGTCAAGGACACGCACGGCTCGACGATCCGGATCGCGCCGCCGCTCGTGATCTCCCACGAGGACCTCGACTGGGGCCTGGAGCAGCTCCGGGCGGTCCTCACCGGCTGACCCCCGCACTAGGCTCGTGCCCTCGCCCTCGCCTTCGTCGCGAGGGCACGGGCCGGGGGGCTCAGGAGGGGGCAGTATGCGCATCGGTGAGCTGTCGCAGCGCACGGGCACGGCCCGCAGGCTGCTGCGCTACTACGAGGAGCAGGGCCTGATCGCCGCCGACCGGGCGCCGAACGGCTACCGCGACTACGACGAGCGCTTCGTCGACCGGGTCCTCCAGATCCGGGGCCTCCTGGACGCGGGGCTGCCCACCCGGATCATCAAACAGATCCTTCCCTGCCTGGACCGGCCCCGCGTCATTCACTTCCGTGACGCCACGCCGGAGATGCTGGCCACGTTGGAGCGGGAGCGGGACCGTATGGACGAGCGCATCGCCTGCCTCGTCCGCAACCGCGACGCCATGAACGAATACCTGGCCGCAGTAAGACCAGACCGCTGACTCTCCCTCCCCACCCCTTCTGAGCTTGCCCGATCAGGGGCACGCCGGGTCACGACACATCGGGGCTTGTCCCCTTCTCCCTCAGGGGCGCGGGGAACTGCGCGCCAAGCCACGACGCGGGCGCGCCCCGCGAAGCACAGCCCGGGGCACCCCGGGCGCGGCCCTTGTACGCGGGGCACCCGGCGAAGGGGGCTGCGCTTGCCAACCCTGCGCCTTGCGCAGACTTCCCAAGCTTCGCGCAGGGAGAAGCGAGACGGGTCGCTTCACAGTTCGCTCAGTGCGTCGCACAGGGCGGAGAGGGCGGCGGAGTAGGCGTGGTCCGGTGGGGTGCCGTAGCCGACTACCAGGGCCTGGGGGTACGGCAGGGGCGGGGCGGCGCGGTGGCGGAAGGCGGTCAGGGCGTCCGTGCCGAGGTCGTGGCGGCGGACCGCCGCGACCGCCGCGGACTCGGTGACGCCGGAAGGGAGTTCGAGGACCGCGTGGAGCCCGGCAGCGATGCCGGTGGCCCGTACGCGCGGCGCCCGCGCAGCAAGCGCCGCGACGAGACGGTCACGTCGCGAACGGTACCGCTGGCGCATGAGCCGGACGTGACGGTCGTACGCGCCGCGGTCAAGGAAGTCGGCCAGCGTGAGCTGGTCCAGCGCGCCCGTGGTCCACTCGGCGGGCGTCTTCGCCGAGACGACGGGGTCGACCAGCCGGTCCGGCAGCACCATCCAGGCGAGCCGCAGCGCGGGGGCGAGGGCCTTGCTGGAGGTGCCGAGGTGGACGACGTGTTCCGGGTCGAGGCCCTGGAGGGCGCCGACGGGGTTGCGGTCGTAGCGGAACTCGCCGTCGTAGTCGTCCTCCAGCACCAGCCCGCCCGTCCGGGACGCCCAGTCCACGACGGCCGTACGGCGGTCCGGGTGGAGGGAGACGCCCGTCGGGTACTGGTGCGCGGGGGTGAGGAGCACCGCGCGTACGTCCGCGAGCGCGGGGTCGTCGTCCAGGGCCGTGGTCCGGGCGCCGTGCTCGTCCAGGGAGAGAGGCAGCGTGCCCGTACGCCCCACCCCCGCCGCGAGGATGTCGTGGTGGAAGAAGAGCCCGTGGTCCTCCACCGCGATCGCGCCCCGGACCACCCGCGACAGCAGCGTGAGGCCCTGCGCGAACCCGGCGCACACGACGATGCGTTCGGGGTCCGCGCGGACGCCCCGCGCCCGCGCGAGGTAGTCGGCCAGGGCGCGGCGCAGCTCGGGCGTGCCCCGTACGTCGCCGTGGCCGAAGGAGCGCGCGGGTGCCGCCGTGAGGGCGCGGCGCGCGGAGGCCAGCCACGCCGCGCGCGGGAACGCGGAGACGTCCGGGCCGCCGGTCCGCAGGTCGTGCGTAGGGCGCTCGGCCCAGCGCCCGAAGCCGGAGGGCAGGACCCGTTCGGGGCGGCGCGGGCGGGGTGGCGGCGTCGGTTCGGGCCGGTGCGCGACGCGGGTGCCCGAGCCCTGGCGGGCGGTGAGCCAGCCCTCGGCGACGAGTTCGCCGTACGCGCCCGCCACGGTGTTGCGGGCCAGGCCCAGGTCGGCCGCGAGGGCGCGGGAGGAGGGCAGGCGGGTGCCGGGGGCGAGGCGGCCGGTGCGTACCGCCTCGCGCAGGGCGCGGGTGAGGGAGGCGCGCGGTCCGCCGCCGGAGGTGCGGTCCAGGTCGAGGTCCAGGTCGAGATGGAGATCGCTGCCGCCGCCGGACGCCCCTGAAGTGGCCCACGTTTTCCGCATGGAAGTGGACCATAGCGAGGGCCCATTGCCGCTCTAGGCTCGGGTCCATGACGTCCACGACCACGCACGCACACGGACCCCACGGACCCCGGATGAACCTCTGGAAGCTCGCCCCGGAGGTCTACGAGGGGATGTCCGCCTTCCAGGCCGCGGCCGCCAAGGGCCTCGACCCGACTGTCTCCGAGCTGGTGAAGATCCGCGCCTCGCAGATCAACCGCTGCGCGTTCTGCCTCGACATGCACTACAACGAGGCCCGCGATCTGGGCGAGACGCAGCAGCGCCTCGACCTGCTGACCGCCTGGGACGAGGTCGGCGAGCTGTTCACGGCGCGCGAGAAGGCCGCGCTGGCGCTGACCGAGGCGATGACGGAGCTGACCGACGGCTTCGTCCCCGACGAGGTGTACGCGCGGGCGGCCGAGCACTTCGACGAGACCGAACTGGCCCATCTGATCGCCCAGATCGTCGCCATCAACTCCTGGAACCGCTTCCAGGTGACGACGCGGGCCGTGCCGATGAGCCTCCAGCGCAAGGACGACGCATGAGCAGCCACGCGGACCTCTTCCGGTCCCTGCACGAGAAGCGGCCGACGGCGGCCGGTGAGCCGCTGGTCCTGCCGGGCCCCTGGGACGCGGCGAGCGCCCGCGCGTTCGCCGGGGCGGGCTTCCCGGCGCTGGCGACGCCGAGCCACGGGGTGGCGGAGTCGCTGGGGTACGAGGACGGGGAGTGCCCGGCGGAGGAGATGTTCGCCGCCGTGGCGCGGATCGTGCGGGCCGTGGACGTCCCGGTGACCGCCGACATCGAGCGCGGGTACGGGCTGCCGCCGCGCGAGATCGTGGAGCGGCTCCTGGAGACGGGTGCCGTGGGCTGCAACCTGGAGGACACCGAGGACGGCACCCTGGTCGGGCCCGCGCGCCAGGCCGACTTCCTCGCGGAGGTCCGCGCGGCGGGCGACGCCGGGACCCTCTTCCTCAACGCCCGGATCGACAGCTATCTGCGGGGCACGGCCGATCCGCTGGCCGACGCGCTGGAGCGGGGACGGCGCTACGTCGAGGCGGGCGCCGACGGCGTCTACCCCATCGCGGCACCGCTCGCCGACCTGACGGTCCTCGCCCGCGAGCTGCCGGTACCGGTGAACGCGATCAGCGTCCCCCAGACCGCGCCCCCCGCCGAACTGGGCGCGGCGGGAGCGGCCCGGGTCACCTTCGGCGGCAGCCTCGCGCTGCGTACGTTCGCGGGCGTCGCGGAGCTGGCGGCCGAGCTGCGCGGCTAGGGCAGCGGGCTCAGTTCTGGGGCGGTACCGGTGCGACCGTCAGCAGGGCTGAGAGGACCAGGACGGCGCCGAGTGCGGCCAGTTCGGCGGCGGTCGGGCGCAGTACGGCGCCGTACGTCGTGCCCTTGTCGCGGCTCTTGACCAGGACGTGCCGCGCGAAGAGGGCACAGATGGCGACGGCCGCGACGAGGACGAGCTTGGCGATGAGCGTACGGCCGTAGGCCGAGGAGAAGACCTGGTCGAGCGGGAGGCGGCGCAGGGTGCTGAAGGTGCCGGTGACGCAGATGGCCGCGAAGAGCCAGAACGCGCGGCGGGCGTAGGCGGCGAGGAGGGCGCGGGCCGCGCCGGGTTCGCCGTGCCAGGCGCGCATCGTGCGCAGGACCTGGATGAGGCCGCCGGTCCACAGGATCGTCGAGGTGAGGTGGACGAGGGTGAGAGCGATGCCGATCGCCGGGGTGTTCGTTTCCGGGTGTGCCCGGAACGCCTCGCACAGGACGACGCCCGCCAGCGGCACGCACGCCCACACGGGGCGGCGGTAGAAGAGCAGCAGGGCCGAGAGCAGGAAGCCGTTGGCCTCCAGGAAGGCGATGCGGCCGTCCCGCGTGCCGTAGATCTCGCTGAGCTGGGGCAGGCCCGCGGTGAGCGAGCCGTCGCGGGCCGCCGCCATGGAGGCGAGGCCGAGCGCGGCGATCATCCCGGCGATCGCCGCGTACGTGCCCCAGGGGCGGGGCGAGCGGTCGCCGAGACCGCCGGGCAGGGTGCGGGCGACGCCCCTCGCGAGCCGCTCCCCGGCGACCTCTCCGATCTGCACGCAGAGCGCGACGAAGAGGACGGAGCGCAGCACGGTCAGTTTGCCGCCCCCGGGTATCTGGAGGTCGTGCGTGCTGTCCGTGGTGAGGTCCGTGCCGGTGAGCGCGACGACGGTGAGCACCGCCACGCAGGCCAGGACGAGGACCGCGGGCAGGTGGCGCCGTCTTCGGACAGCACGCTGTGCCCTGTGCCTGCCCTGCTGAGGGCTGGGGGCACCGGGGACGCGGGGAGACGAATCGGGCTGAGTCACGCACCCAATTCTGCCTGTGCCCCGCGCCGTGCGGACCGGCCGGTGCCGACCGGCCGGTCCGCACGGCCGGTGCCCCGTGTGGTCAGTCCTGCTCGATCCCCCAGAGCCAGACCTTCCAGGTCTCGGGGTTGGCCTTGATCCATTTCACGGCGGCGGCGCGGGGCGACATGCCGTCCTTGGCGATCATGCGGGCGACCTCGTTCTGGTCGTCCTCGCCCCACTGGAAGTTCTTGAGGAACTTCGCGGCGTTGCCGTTCTTCTTGCTGAAGGCCTTGTTGAGGTACTTCTTCAGCGGGGTCTCGGGGTAGCCGCAGGTGAGGGTGCGCGGGTCGTCGTCGCAGCCCTCGTAGTGCGCGGGGAGGGGGATCTCCTTGAGCTTGGCCTCGTTCGCCAGCCAGTGCGGGCGCCACCAGTAGGTGAGGAACGGCTCGCGCCGCGCGGTGCGCTTCTGGATCTCGGCGATCTGCGCCTTCTCCGAACCGGCGTACACCGCCTTGTAGTTGAGGCGGAGCGTCCGGATGAGCGTCTCGTCGTGGGTGAGGAACTCCGGGGAGCCCTCCAGGAGCTGTCCCTTGCCGCCGCTGCGGGCGGTGCGGAAGAGGGGGGCGAGGCGGTTGAGCTTCTTCCAGTCGGTGAGCTCGGGGTGCTTGTCCAGGACGTACTCGGGGACGTACCAGCCGATCTTGCCGGTGACGCCGACCTGCCCGGCGGGGACGACGGTGTCCTTCTTGTTGATGTACTTCTTCTCCAGGTCCGGATGTCCCCAGTCCTCAAGAATGGCGTCCGCCTTGCCTTCGCCGAGTGCGCTCCAGGAATCCTTCTCGTCCATACGGCGCACTTTCACGTCGTATCCGAGTTTCTTCTCCAGCAGATAGCGGGCAACCGCGACATTCGCCTGTCCACCCGTCCACGTGGGTTCGGTGAGGACTACGGATTCGGCTTTGTCCGCCGATTCTCCGGAGCATGCGGTGAGGGCGAGAGGGGCGATTATCGCGAGCGTGACGGCTATCGTCCGGCGCGGGGGTGTGACAGACATGGTGCGCGTCGTTCCAGGTGGTGGGGGCAGCGAGCTGCCGAGGCTGGGCCCCCAAGATCATAACGGCCCCCGGAAAGCGAGGCTTTCCGGGGGCCGTTGTGCACGGTCGGTTATCGACGCGTCACTTCTTCTTCGGGATCCACTTCTCCCAGGTGGACTTGTTGTCCTTAATCCACTTCTCGGCCGCGTCCTCCGGGTCCATCTTCTTCCCGGCGATCATCTCGGCGACCGTGTTCTGGTCCTTGGTGGTCCACTTGAAGTTCTTGATGAACTTCGCAGCGTCACTGTCGCTGTCCGCGAAGTCCTTGTTCATGAACTTCTCGAGCTGGTTGGTCTCGTAGCCGCACTTGGCCTTCGACGCCGGGATCTCGCAGCCCTTGGTGTACTTCGGGAGCTTGACCTCGACCATGTCGATCTGGTTGTTCATCCACTGCGGCTCCCACCAGTAGGTGAGGAACGGCTTCTTGGCGTCGTACAGCCGCTTCAGCTCCTTGAGCTGCGCGGCCTCGGCGCCCGAGGGGATGTGCTTGAACTTCATCCCGAGGTTCTTGATGAGCTCCTTGTCGTGCTGGGAGTACGACGGAGCGGCACCGATGAAGTGACCCAGGTCCCCGGACTCGGAGGTCTTGAAGTCCTTGTAGTGCTTGTTGAGGTTCTTGTAGTCCTTGACCACGTCGGGGTTCTTGTCCGCGTAGTACTTCGGCACGAACCAGCCGATGTGGCCGACGACGCCGAGGTCGCCGCCGGAGACGACGGTCTTCTTCTCCTCGACGTACTTCTTCTGCTTCTTCGGGACGCCGTGCCAGTCCTCGAGGATGGCGTCGGCCTTGCCGCTGTCGAGCGCGTCGAAGGCGACGGGCTCGTCCATCTGCTTGGCCTCGACCTTGACGTCCAGCTCGTCCTCCATGAGCTTCTTGACGACGGCCGCGTTGGCGGAGGCACCGACCCACGACGGCTCGGCGAGGACGACCTTGTCGTCGCCGCCACCGCCGCTCTTGGTGTCGGCGGCGCAGGCGGACATCGACAGGACGCCGAGGGCGCCGATTCCGGCGATGACGGTGGTACGTATGCGCTTGGAATTCATGAGTGCTGTGTCTCTTCCTCTGGAGGAGCGGGGGGTGTCCTGAATGACGGGGGTCTTCACTCGCGGCCTCGGCGGGTGCCCGGCTGGGAGAGCCGGTCGAGCATGATCCCGAGGCAGACGATCGCGACGCCGGCCGGGAAGCCCTGCGACAGCTGGCCCTTCGAGAGGCCCTGCACGACCTGGTAGCCGAGCGCGCCGCCGCCGATGAGGCCCGCGATGACGACCATCGACAGCACCAGGACGACGCCCTGGTTCAGCGCGACGAGCATCGACTTGCGCGCCAGCGGCAGCTGGACCCCGAAGAGCTGCTGCCTGCTGGTGGCCCCGAGCGAGGTCGAGGCCTCCATGGAGGCCGGGTCGACCTGGCGCAGCCCCTGCGCGGTGATGCGGATGACGGCGGGCGCGGCGTAGATGATGGCGGCGAGGATGCCGCCCGTACGGTTCTGGCCGACCAGCGCGATCACCGGGATCAGGTACACGAACTGCGGCATCGTCTGCATCGTGTCGAGCACCGGGCGCATGATCCGCTCGGCCCGGTCGACGCGCGCGGAGAGGATGCCCAGGAGCACGCCGACGACGAGCGTCAGCAGCAGACCGGCGAGGACCTGCGAGAGGGTGTCCATCCCGATCTCCCACAGCCCCATCCAGCCGACGAGGCCCAGGCAGACGACGCCCGCGAGGGCGGCGCGCCAGGAGCTGACCAGCCAGCCGATGACGGCGACGAGCAGCGCCAGCGCCCACCACGGGGTGGCGAGCAGGCCGTCGCGCAGCGGGTTGAGGATGTAGTCCGTGAAGCCCTCGGCCCAGGTGAACGTGCCGCCGAGGACCGGGATGCCGGAGCCGAGGTGGTCGGTGAACCAGTTGACCGCGTCGTCGATCGAGTTCGCCCAGTCCACGGTCCAGCCGTCGGGCCACTCGCCCTCGCCGAGCGAGGAGCCGATCGCGGCGAAGAGCCCGATCAGCACGACGATCCCGCCCCAGGCGGCCTTGCGCACCCGGTCCGCGCTCTTGGAGACCCCGGCCTTGACGACGTCGTCGAGCCGCTCGCCCGCGGCCGCCGTCGTACGGTCGAGCAGCACGGCGATCAGTACGACCGCGGCACCGGCGATCAGCGCCTTGCCGATCTTCAGCGCGCCGAGCGCCTGGTAGATCTCGTCACCGAGGCCGCCGCCGCCGATCAGCGAGGCCAGCACGACCATGGAGAGACACATCATGATCGTCTGGTTGAGGCCCAGCATCATCTGCTTGCGGGCCAGCGGCAGCCGGGCCGTGAAGAGCCGCTGCCGGGAGTTGGCGCCCAGCGAGGTGGACGCCTCCATGGCCGCCGGGTCGGCCTGGCGCAGGCCCAGCGAGGTGAGGCGGGCCATCGGCGGAGCCGCGTAGATCACGGTCGCGAGCAGCGCGGAGGGCACGCCGACGCCGAACATCAGCAGCAGCGGCAGCAGGAACGCGAACGCGGGCATGACCTGCATCGTGTCCAGCACGGGCCGCAGGATCTTCTCGAACCGGT
Source organism: Streptomyces sp. NPDC048172 (assembly GCF_043202595.1). Lineage (NCBI taxonomy): Bacteria > Bacillati > Actinomycetota > Actinomycetes > Kitasatosporales > Streptomycetaceae > Streptomyces > Streptomyces sp. NPDC048172. Next base: position 387,775 of record NZ_JBIDAT010000001.1, on the reverse strand, counting down.
CCGAGAGGCCGGAGGCGAGGCCGAGGAGGAAGCCGAGCAGCGAGGCGGCGATCACGGCGCCGACCATCAGCGCCAGCGTCTCCATCGTGGGCTCCCACACGCCCAGCACGCCGCAGACGATGAACACGCCGAGGCCGGTGAGCCCGGTGCGCAGCGCCCGCTTGGAGAGGTCGGCGCCGCCGGCCGCCCAGGCGATCAGGGTGCCGACGACGGTGACGCCGATGTAGCCCATCGAGTCGAAGAGGCTGACGAGCGCGTCGTAGGAGCTCTCCGCCGCGTTGCTGAAATGCAGCAGGAAGTAGAGGAAGAGCCAGTGGGTCTCGCGGTTGTCGACGAGCCAGTCGTCGAGGTCGTCGAGCGGCGTCCTGACGTCGGCCGTCAGCGAGCCGGGCCAGGACGCGTTGCTGACCACGAAGGCGCTGACGATGACGACGAGGACCGCCGCCGCGAGCACCATGGCGCGGGGGCTCGCCAGGAAGCGGGCCATGAGGCCGTTGCCGCCGGGCGGGGTCGGCGCGCCGCCGGTCCCTGCCTTCGGGGCCACGGGCTGTGCGGGTTCGTCCTTGGCGAGGGTCGGGGAGCTCATATCAGGCCCCCCTCACCAGGATGGGACTCGCCGGAGCGGGGCCCGCCGGAGCAGGACCCGCCGGTGCGCGGAGTGCTCATACCGCCGCCACCTCCCGCTCGGTGCCCTCGCCCGCGTCGCCGTTCCCGCCGCCGTTCTCGTCGAGCTTGGCGACGACGGTGAGCAGCGCGGCGTAGTCGACGATGCCGACGGTGCGGCCGTCCTCGACGACGCGGCAGTGCTCACCGGTGCGGGCGACGGTCTCGATGGCGTCGGACACCAGGGTGTCGGGGCCGATCTCGGTGCCGGTCGTGGTCTCCGGGGTGCCCGCGTCGACGGGACGCATGGCGCGGCGCACGGAGATGACCTGCTCGCGGGGGACGTCGCGGACGAAGTCGCGGACGTAGTCGTCGGCCGGGTTGGCGACGATCTCCTCGGGGGTGCCGAGCTGCACGATCCCGCCGTCGCGCATCAGCGCGATGCGGTCGCCGAGGAGCAGGGCCTCGGAGAGGTCGTGGGTGATGAAGATCATCGTCCGGCCCTCCTCGCGGTGCAGCCGGATGACCTCCTCCTGCATGTCGCGGCGGATCAGCGGGTCCAGCGCGCTGAACGGCTCGTCGAAGAGCAGGACCTCAGGGTCGACGGCGAGGGCGCGGGCGAGGCCGACGCGCTGCTGCTGGCCGCCGGAGAGCTGGCCGGGGCGGCGCTCGCCGAGCCCTTCGAGGCCGACCTTCTCGACCATCGCCGCGGCCTTGGCGCGGCGCTCCTCCTTGCCCATGCCCTGGATCTCCAGGCCGTAGGCGACGTTGTCGATCACCGAACGGTGGGGCAGCAGGCCGAAGTTCTGGAACACCATCGAGGCGCGGTGCCTACGCACCTCGCGGAGCTGCTCCTTGTCCATGCCGACGACGTCCTCGCCGTCCAGGATGATCTCGCCGGAGGTGGGCTCGATCAGCCGGGTCAGGCAGCGTACGAGCGTGGACTTGCCGGAGCCCGAGAGGCCCATGACGACGAAGACCTCGCCCTTCTGCACGTCGAAGGAGACGTCGCGGACGGCCGCGGTGCAGCCGGTCTTCTCGCGCAGCTCGGCCTGGGAGAGGCCGGTGACGGAGGAGTCGCCGGGGATCCGGTCGGCCTTCGGGCCGAAGACCTTCCACAGCTTGCGGACGGAGAACACCGGGCCGCCGCCCGTATCGGCGGGGCTGGTCTCGGAGCGCTCGGTGCGGGGCTCGGACATCACGCAACACCTCCCGGTGCCGTCGTCGAATGGGGTCGGATGAGATCGGCCGCCTTCTCGCCGAGCATCAGCACGCCGATCATCGGGTTGACGGCGGGCATGGTCGGGAAGACGGAGGCGTCGGCGATGCGGATGCCCTCCAGGCCGCGGACGCGCAGCTCGGGGTCGACGACCGCGAGTTCGTCGGAGACGGCGCCCATCCGGCAGGTGCCCGCCGGGTGGTAGACGGTGTGCGCCACCTTGCGCGCGTACTCGCTGAGGTCCTCGTCGGAGGTGACCTCGGGACCGGGCGCGACCTCGCGCTTGAGCCACTTGGCGAACGGCTCGGCCTGCGCGACCTTACGGGCGAGCTTGATGCCGTCGACCAGCGTCCGCCCGTCGTAGTCGCCCTCGTCCTCGAAGTACTTGAAGTCCAGCGCGGGCTTGACCTCGGGGTCGGCGGACGTCAGGTAGACGCGGCCGCGCGAGCGGGACTTGGGGATGTTCGGGGTCATCGACACGCCGTGCTCGGGGCGTTCGTAGCCCAGTCGCTCCGGGTTGTCGGTGAAGGGGATCTGGTAGAAGTGGAACATCAGGTCCGGGCCCTCGTGGTTCGGGTCCCGGCGGACGAAGAGTCCCGCGTCGGAGTCCATCGCGGAGTTGCCGGGGATGGGCCCGTTGGTCTCCCAGACGATGACCGACTCGGGGTGGTCGATCAGGTTCTCGCCCACGCCCTGGAGGTCGTGGACGACGGGTATCCCGAGCGCCTCCAGATCCTGCCCGCGGCCGACCCCGGAGAGGTTGAGCAGCCGCGGGGTGTCGACGGCCCCGGCGCAGACGATGACCTCGCGCCCGGCGGTCAGCAGCGTCTCGGTGCCGTCCTTGGCCCGGACGTGGACGCCCTTGGCCGTCTTCCCGTCCAGCTCCAGCCGGTACGCCCAGGTCTCCAGCAGGATGTGCAGGTTGGGGCGGTCACCGGCCTCGATGTGCTCGTGGAGGTAGGCGACGGAGGCGGAGGAGCGCTTGTTGTCCTCCGGGTGGTACGAGAGGTCGAAGAAGCCGACGCCCTCGTAGAACGGCTGGTCGTTGAAGCCGACGACCTCGGGGACGTCCAGCGCGTCCTTGGCGGCGTCGATCCAGTCCTGCGCGATGGCGTTCTGGTCCTTCTTGGCGACGCGCACGACGTTGTTGCGCAGCTTGCCGAAGTAGGGGTCCATGGCCTTGGCGTTCCAGCCCGCGGCGCCCGCCTTCTCCCACTCGTCCCAGTCGGAGGGGAGCGGCTTGAAGGAGATGAGGGTGTTGTGCGACGAGCAGCCGCCGAGCACCTTGGCGCGGCTGTGCAGGATGTGCGAGTTGCCGCGCGGCTGCTCGGTGGTCGTGTACTCGTAGTCGTACTCGCCGCCGAGCAGGCCGAGCCACTTGCGCAGCGTCAGCACCTCGGGCTTGTCGATGTCGGTGGGGCCGCCCTCGATGAGGGCGACGGTGACGTCCGGATCCTCGGTGAGGCGCGCGGCGATCACCGAACCGGCCGTTCCACCACCGACGATCACGTAGTCATAGCTGGACATAGGGGTCTTGCTCCTTGGGGGGTTGAGCTCCACGTACACGAGGGCCGCCGGGCCCGGGGTTCGGTGCGGGTCGGTCAGCCCGCGAACCACCGGACGGGCGCGGGGCGCAGGTTCTCGTACACATGCTTGGTCTCGCGGTACTCGGCCAGGCCGTGGGGGCCGAGCTCGCGGCCGACGCCGGACTTGCCGAAGCCTCCCCACTCGGCCTGCGGCAGGTACGGGTGGAAGTCGTTGATCCACACGGTGCCGTGGCGCAGTCGCGCGGCGACGCGTCGCGCGCGTGCCGTATCGCCGGAGAAGACGGCACCTGCGAGGCCGTACTCAGTGTCATTGGCAAGCGTTACAGCTTCGTCCTCCGTGCTGAAGCTCTCTACAGTCACGATTGGACCAAAGGTCTCCTCGCGGACGACCTTCATGCCGCGGTGGCAGTCGTCGAGGACGGTGGGGGCGTAGAAGTAGCCGCCCTCGGGCCGCACGTCGGACGGCTTGGGGCGCTCGCCGCCGCTGCGCAGCACGGCACCCTCGGCGAGCGCGCTCGCGACGTACGCCTCGACCTTGTCCAGCTGCTGCTGGGAGACGAGCGGTCCGCACTCGACGCCGTCCTCGGTACCGCGGCCCAGCTTGATCTTCTGGGCGCGGGAGGCGAGTTCGGCGACGAAGCGCTCCTTGACGGACTCCTCGACGATGAGCCGGGCGCCCGCGGAGCAGACCTGGCCGCTGTGGATGAACGCGGCGTTGAGGGCCTGGTCGACGGCGGTGTCGAAGCCCTCCTCGGTCGCACAGGCGTCCGCGAAGACGACGTTGGGGTTCTTGCCGCCGAGTTCGAGGGCGACCTTCTTGGCGCCCGCGATGGCCGCGGAGCCCGCCTTGGTGCCGCTGACCAGTCCGCCGGTGAAGGAGAACAGGTCCACGTCCGGGTGCTCGGCCATCCGCTGGCCGACCGGGAGGCCCGCGCCGGTCACGATGTTCGCCACGCCGTCGGGGAGTCCGGCCTCCACCAGCAGCTTGACCAGGTGCACGGTCGAGAGGGGGGTGACCTCGCTGGGCTTGATGACGAAGGTGTTGCCCGCCGCGAGCGCCGGGGCGACCTTCCAGCTCGCCTGGAGAAGGGGGTAGTTCCAGGGCGTGACCAGCGCGCAGACGCCCACGGGTTCGTGGACGATCACGCTGTGCACGTCGGCGCTGCCCGCGTCGACGACACGGCCGCCGGACTCATTCATGACGAGGTCGGCGAAGTAGCGGAAGGCGTTGGTCACGTCGTCGACGTCGACGCGGCCCTCTTCCAGGGTCTTTCCGGTGTCCCGCGACTCCATCAGCGCGATGTCCTCGCGGTCGCGCTGCAGCAGCTCGGCCACGCGGCGCAGCAGCTCGGCGCGTTCGGCGGTCGGGGTGGACGGCCACTCGCCGTCGTCGAACGCACGGCGGGCCGCGGCCACGGCGGCATCGGTGTCCTCCGTGCCGCCCTCGGCGACAACGGTGAGGATGGTGGCGTCAGCGGGGTCCAGAATCTCCCGCGTGCCACCGGACGTGGCGGTGCGCCACACTCCGCCTACGTGAATGCTCTCCAACACGGACACCTTGGGTACTGCCTTCCATAACCGAAATGTTCCTCGCCATGCCCCTGGGCAGATGGCAAGACCGACACCTGCCCCCCCTCCCGGATCTCATGTCTGGAATTCGCTAACAAGTGGGCTTCGTCACTGGCCGAAGTGCGCGGGGCGGGGGCGGAACGTACGGTAAATGGGTCCATATGCCCTCATTCCCGGTCGGCTGCCCCGTGGCCGCCGGGCGAGGATCGGAGCTTGGGACATGCGAAAGCAGCACCGCACAGCGCTGGCTCTGGCCGTATGCGCTGCGACAACGGCGGGAGGCGCGCTACAGACCCAGGCGAGTGCCGCCCCGCGCACGGAGAGTGACCTCGACGGCCTCTCGGGGCAGGAGATCGCGCGGAAAGCCGTGAAAGAGCTGAATTCCGCTTCCTCGCTGCGGCTGAAAATGAAGGCCCGGGATCTGGAGCTGAATCTCACCCTCGACGAAAAGGCGAATTGCGCCGGAAAGATCACCATTCCGGGCAAGGGGTCCGTCAAGCTGATCAAGCGGGGCGGAACGGTGTGGATGAAGCCCAGCGCCGCGTTCTGGCGGCACGAGATCGGCGGCGCGGCGGGCGAGTCGGCCGCCGATCGCTTCAAGGGCCGCTACATCAAGGGCAGTTCGGACGAGGCCCTGCTCGGCGGCAACGGCCTCGCCACCGCCTGCGACCTCGACGCCTTCCGCGCCTCCGCGGGCGCCGACACCGAGCGCGGCCCCGGCCGCTGGAAGCGCGGCGGCCCGACGGAGATCAAGGGCCACGACGCGGTCGCCGTCACGCGCGTACGGGACGACGTCAAGGTCAGGATGCTCGTCGCGGAGCACGGCAAGCCGTACCCGCTGAAGCTGGAGCGCGAGGCGGGCCCCGAGCACGACCAGATCCGCCTCGGCCGCTACGACCGCCCGGTGCCGGACAAGGCGCCGCCGCGCGAGAAGACGGTGGACGTCTCGGAGCTGCGGGAGCAGCTGGGCGAGCAGGAGCAGGAGGGGCCCTCGGAGGAGGTGTAGGGGAGGTGTAGGGGAGCGCCCGAGGGGGATCGGGGGCACGGGGGGGGCTCCCGGTCGTACGCCCTACGCGGTTCCCGCCCCCTCCCCCGCGAACTCGGCGGCGATCTCGCGGACGCGGCGGCGCAGCCACATGTGTGCCGGGTCCTTCTCGTCGCGCGGGTGCCACGCCTGGGCGATCGGCAGGTCCGGCAGGTCCAGCGGGATCTCGAACGCCACCAGGCCCAGCCGCTTCCGCTGCCAGGCCGCCAGCCGCCGCCCCGTACGCCCCACCAGGTCCGTGTCCGCCACGACGAGCATGGCGGCGGTGAAGGTCGGCACCGACGCCACCACCCGGCGCCGCAGGCCGCGTTCGGCCAGCAGGTCGTCGATCGGGCCGTGCAGTCTGCCGCGCCGTGACGCGGTGATGTGCGCGGCGGCGGCGTACCGCTCCGGCGTGATCCCCCCGTCCCGTACCTCCAGCAGCGGGTGACCGGCGCGGACGACGCCGACGTTGTCGTCCGTGAACACGTGCTCCACGCGCGTCTCGGGCGCCGGGCCGTGCACGACGCCGATCTCCAGGTCGGCGCGGCCCTCGCGGAGCGCCGTCGCGTCGCCGGGCCCCTCCGGCACGAGCCGCAGCGCGACGCCGGGCGCCTCCTCCCGTACGCGCTCCAGCAGCCGCATCCCGATCGAGGAGAGCAGCGCGTCGTCGGCCAGCAGCGTGAACGTCCTCTCCAGCGTGGCCAGTTCGAGCGGGCTGTCCGCGGTGAAGACGGCGGTGGCCCGCTCGACCACCTCCCGCACCTCCTCGCGCAGCTCCAGCGCACGCGGCGTGGGCACCATCCCCCGGCCCGACCGCACCAGCACGGGATCGCCGAGCGCCTTACGGATCCGGGTGAGCGTACGGCTCATCGCGGGCGGCGAGAGGTGCAGCCGCTGCGCCGCGCCGGTCACGCTGCCCTCCGCGAGCAGGGCGTCGAGGGCCGTCAGCAGGTTCAGATCGAGCTTGGATTGCATGGGGCGCAATTATTGCTTGAAAAGGTTGCAATTGTGGTAATCGATGCAGCCTGCCTACGGTGTCGGTGCGACGGGATGCGGCGGCCGCGACCTCCCGTGAGCGACGCGCGTGAGCCACGCGCGAGCGAACTCCCTCCCCTTCTCCTGGATTTGAGGCCCTGTCATGCCCGAAACCGCCGCCGCGACGCCCGACACGCGAAGTCCGGCGCCGCCACCCCCGTCCGCCGCCCGGCCCGGCGGGGTCCTGGCCCTGATGTCGGCGTGCGTCGTACTGGCCGTCTCGCTGGTCGCCGCCGTCAACCTGGCCCTGCCGAAGCTCGCCGCAAGCTCCCTGCACCCGGGCCACACGCAGCTCGTGTGGATCGTCGACGCCTACGTCCTCGTCTTCGCCTGCCTCCTCGTCCCCGCGGGCGCGCTCGGCGACCGGCGCGGCCGCAAGGGCGCCCTCCTCGCGGGGCTCGCGGTCTTCGCCGCGGGGTGCGTGCTGGCGGCCCTCGCGCCGAACGTGGCCGTCCTCATCGCCGCCCGGGCGCTGTCCGGCGCGGGCGCCGCGCTGATCATGCCCGCGACGCTGTCGCTGGCCGTGGGCGCGGCGGAGCCCGGGCGCCGGGCGCACGCGGTCGCCATCTGGACGGCGGCGACGGGCGCCGCGGGGATCGTGGGCAACCTCGGCGGCGGACTGGTCCTCCAGTACCTGCCGTGGCAGGGCCTGTTCTGGGCCTCGGCGCCGCTGGCCCTGCTCCTCCTGGCGCTGACCGCGCGACTGACACCCCGCATGGCCCCGTCCCCCACGGCGGGCCCCGCCGACCCGCCGGGCACAGCCCTCCTCGTCCTCGCCTCCCTCGCCCTCCTCACCGGCATCATCGAGGGCCCCGAGCACGGCTGGTCCTCGCCCCTGGTCCTGGGCGCCTTCTGCGGGGCGGCCGTCCTCGGGGCGCTCTTCCTCGCCCACGGACTCCGCTCCGCGCGGCCCCTGTTCGACCCCCGCGTCTTCCGGGCCCGGGCGCTGAGGGCGGGCACGCTGGGCATCACGGCCACCTTCTTCGGCCTCTTCGCGCTCTTCTACGTCAACGCGCAGTACCTCCAGTACGAGAAGGGCTACTCCCCCGCGCTCGCCGGGCTCGCCATCGGCCCCGTGGCCATCGGCATGATCGTCGTCTCGCGGCTCAGCCCCGCGCTCGTACGCCGCCGGGGCCGACCGCTCGTGGTCGCGGCGGGCCTGGCCTGCGTGGTCGCGGGCCTGGCCCTGCTGTCGCTGCTCACGAGCGGGACGCCGTACGTCTGGTACGCGGCCATCCTCCTGCTCCTCTCCCTGGGCATGGGCCTGGCCATGCCGGCCCTGTCCACGGCCGTCCTCTCCGCGCTCCCCGCCGAACGGGCGGGCCTGGGCTCCGGACTCAACGGCGCGGCCCGCGAGTTCGGCAGCGCACTGGGCGTCGCCGCGATGGGCACGACCCTGGCGGGCCGTACGGACTTCACGGACGGCATGTCCTTGGGCTTCCGCGTCACGGCGGCGGTGGTGGCACTCCTGAGCGTGCCGACGGTGTGGTGGCTCCGCGCCCGCACCGGTCCCGCGCCGGAGGACCGCTCACCGGCCCGGCACCCGGAGAAGAAGGAGCTGGAGCAGCGGTAACCCGTTCGTGCGACAAGCACACGATTCCTGCGGGTGGTTGACAGATGTGCCCTTACTGTCCAGCGCATGGTCAGTGCACCGCACGAAGCACAGCACCGGATCTTCCAGGAGAATCCGCGGCTGTTCGCCAGCGCGTTCCGCGTGCTCGGCATCCCCTTCCCCGATCCGGTGGAGGTGTCGCTCATGGACACCGACCTCACGGAGATGAAGCCGCTGGAGCGGCACGTGGACACGCTGCTGCGGGTGGAGGTGGAGGACGGCAGCAGCTATCTCCTCGCCATCGAGGCGCAGGGGAGGAAGGCCCCGGAGAAGCCGAGCAGCTGGGCGTACTACCTGGCGCACCTCTACGCGAAGTACCGCTACCCGCCCATCCTGCTCGTGGTCTGCCGCGACAAGGGCACCGCCACGTGGGCGGCCGAGCCCATCCGCATCGGCCTCCCCAGCCACCCCACCCTCACGGTCCACCCCCTGGTCCTGGGCCCGCACAACGTCCCGGCCATCACCGACCCCGCCGAGGCCGCCGCCGACATCCCGCTCGCCGTGTTCTCGGCGATCACGCATGGTAACGACCCCGATGCCGCTGCCATACTGGAGGCGCTGGCCTCGGCCCTCACCTCGACAGACGCCGAATCCGCGGCGATCTTCGCCGAATTCACCGAAGTCGGTCTGGGCGACACCCCGGCCCGTGATCTCTGGAGGCACTTGATGAGCACCAGCCTCAGCCACTTCCACGGCCTTGTCGCCGAGACCTTCCGCGAGGAAGGGCGTTGCCTGGAGAGGGCCTCGGCGGTTGTGCAGGCGCTCGAATTCCGCGACGTCCCTCTCACCGACGCCGATCGCGCCCGGGTCGCCGCGTGCACCGACATGCCCACCCTCGCCCGCTGGTTCGAGCGTGCCTTCACGGTCACGTCCGCCGACGAGCTCTTCGCCGACGAGGACGAGGAGAGCTAGCGGAGGTCCCTGAGGTGGCGGAAGCGTTCCAGGACTGCGGGGGTCTCGTCGGTCACGGTAGTGGCCGGGGCAGGCCCATGGGGTTGGGGGTGGGGAGGGCGGCTGTCTCGAAGAGGTGGCGGGCCAGGGGGGTTGCCCGGGTGATGATCCGCTCCGCCAGCTCGGGGTCCGGGGGCGCGGCCAGGGCGTCGGTGCGGGCCTCCAGTGCCGTGCGGAGGGACTCGCCGGACGGGGTGAGGCGGCCGTCGGCGGTGAGGAGGCCGCGGGCGGCGAGCGTGTCGGCGGCGGTGGCCCATTCCTCCTCCGTCCAGCCCCGCGTGGTCCGGAGGAGCGCGGCGGGGACGAGGCCGGTCGCCGCGTGGGTGACGCCCGCGTCGAGCCCCGTCAGCCCGTGCTCGGCGGCGGCCCGTATGTGCCCGTCGCCCCGGTGCTCGCGCAGGACCGTGGCCGCCAGCCACAGCCGTTCCGGCCACGCGCGCGTGCCGGGGCGCGGGACGCGGGCCCAGGCCGTCGCCAGGGGGCGGTCCTCCACGTCGTACGCGTCGGCCGCGCGTTCCAGCAGTTCCGTCAACGCGCGCAGTTCCTCCGGAGGGAAGTCGTCCGGAAGCGCGCGGGCCAGCGCGGCGCCGGTCGCTTCCAGGCGGGTACGGAGCACCTGTTCCGGCGAGGCGTACCCCCACGCGTCCGGCAGCGCGCGGCCCACCCGCGTCGGCGCGAAGACGAAGCACAGGGCCTGACCGGTCGCCGCGCCGACGGGCCCGGCGGGGGCCAGGCGTCCCGCGAAGTACCCCATCCACCAGCCCCGCAGGCCCACTTCGCGGGCGGCGTCGGCCGTCTCGGGGGCGAAGTACGAGAGCGCGTGCAGCGGTTCGACGGCCGCCCAGAGACGGCGCGCGAGGCCGTTCATGAGGAGGACCCCGTGCCTGTACCCGTGCCCGTGCCCGTGTCCGTACGGGCGGGCAGGTGGACCAGGATGAGGGTGAGGCCCGCGAACATGAAGTTGCGGGCCGCCGCCTCCGTACCGTTCCACTTCTCGGACTGCCACATGGCGAACCACTCGCCGCCGATCGCCAGGAACCCCACCCCGAAGAGGAGCAGCAGCATCAGCAGGCCGAGCGTCGAGGCACGGCGCGGGCGTTCGTGGCCGCGGTCGCCGTGGCGCAGGGAGCGGGCCCAGAGCACGGTCGCCGCCACCAGCACCAGCGCCGCCACCGTCTCCCAGACGATGATCGCGACGTACGCGACGTCGGCGACCGTCTCGTTCCCGATCGCGCGCCACATCAGGTCCTCGTCCTTGAACGTCGTGTCCATCGCGAAGACGTGCCGCACGAAGTCCTGGTTGGTGCCGAAGTCCGTGATGTTCCCGAACGCCACCAGCGCGATGTAGAGCGCGAGCGTCCCCGTCAGTGCCGTCGCCACCACCGGCAGCGTTCCCGCCTTCATGGCCCCACCCCTCCTGTCCCGTTCACGTACCCGGCGTGCACGCCTCCGCGATCGCCAGGCTGTCCTCGTAGAGGTGATAGCGGACGACGCGGCCCTCACGCACCGTGAGCCGCATCGCGTACGGCGAGTGGAAGCCCTTGCCCGTGGCGCGCACGTGCCCCCTCAGCATCCCCATGATCACCGCGTCCTCACCGTCCACGAGGACGGTTTCCACGGCCCGTCGGTTGTCCGGCGCGGATTCGACCCCGGCGGCGAGCTCGGCGAAGTGCGCCGCGACGTCGGCGCGCGTCGCGCGGGGGCGGATCCAGGGCACCACGGGGTTCGCGGCGATCCGCCAGTCGACCCGCTCGGCGAAGAGCTCCGCGACGCGCCCGGGGTCGCCCTCGGCGATACGGGTGAGGAGTTCGGCGACGGCGGTACGGGTACCGGCGGACGGGTCGGGGGACGGGGCGGGGGACGGGGCGGGGGACGGGGCGAGGGACGGGGCGAGGGACGGGGCGGTGCGCGCGTCAGTCATGGAGTCGATGGTGGGCCGTGCGCCCGGCTGCCGTCGATTACCTCCCGAGTAAGGCGCTCTTGTCGTCCGACACCCCCTCCTGGACCACGCCGAAGGACGCCCGTGCCGTCTCCACCAGGTCCCGCTGCGCGGAACGGTCCGTGTCCGGGCCCGTCGCGACGAGCGCGTACGGCTCGCCGTTCGGCGCCACGAAGCGGTGGTCGAGCACGTGCCGCGCGCCGAACTCGGCGCTCTCGAAGCGGTACTCCAGTTCGCCGCTGCCGTCCTCCAGTTCGCGCAGGCCGAGCCGTTCGTAGCCGGGCTTCCCACTGACGTACCCCTCGGCCAGCGTCACCGACTCGACCGGCGTGCTGTCCTCCACCCAGAAGACCTGGAGCTGCTCGCCCCCGTCGCTGGACGCGAACGCCACGACCCGGTCCTTGGGCTCCGTACGCGCCCACCCCTCCGGCACGAAGAGGCTCTGCCCGTCGGGCCCCTCGGCCACCTCGAAGCCGAGCGGCGCCTCCAGGGCGGTGGGGCTCGGGGTGGGGGTGGGGGTCGGGGTGGTGGGCGTCGAGGGCTCGTCCTTGGGCTCGGGGTCGGACTCGCGCTCCGTGGGCGTACGCGCCGCGCTCGTCGTCCCGCGCGCGCCCCGCCCCTCGCCCCCGCCGCGCCCGTCGTCCCCGTCGTTCCGTACGAGCAGCCAGCCGCCGACGCCGAGCGCCCCGCACAGCACCACCGCGGCGACGACGAGCGCGAGCACACGCCCCGTACGGGGGACGGGTGGCTGCGGCGGCTCCTCGGACGGCACCCCGTGGAAGGCCCCGAGGGTCGGCTCGTAGGAGGGGTCGTAGGGAAGGTCGTAGGGAGGGGGCGGTTCAGGTTCAGATTCAGGGTCAGAGCCAGGTTCAGGTTCTGGCGGGGGCTGGGGCGGTACGTCCCCCTCCACCCAGCGCTGCCGCTCGGCGTCCCAGCGTCGCGTCACGTCGTCCCCCCCTCCTGGCCTACCCCGCGCCCACGAGCTGCGCGATGGCCTGGGCGACGGCGCCCGCCGAGGCCAGCCCCGCCGCGGCCGTCGCCCCGGCCTGGAGCCGGGCGTTCAGCCGCCGCAGCCGTCCCTCGTCCACGCTCCCCGTGCGTTCGGCCTCGTCCTCGACCTCCGCCAGCGCACCGTCGGTCTCGGCCGTCTCGTCGCTGGGCGCGAGCAGCGCGAGGTGCGTGCGGAGGATGCGTACGGCCTCCAGCAGTTCGCGTACCGCGTCGTCGTACCGCTGGTCGGCGGGCGCGGCGGACGGTGCGGCGTGGTGCACCGCGCTCGCGTGTTCGCCCGACGCCACGGCGCCGCCCGACATCGAGCCGATGCTGATCGCACCGGCGCCCGACTGCCGCGTCTGGTACCGCTTGGTCTCCCGCTCGGTCTCCCGCTCGTCCGGGGCATCCGGGTCGTTCATCTCGCCGCGCTCCTCTCCTCCTTGTGCGTGGCCTGGGCGCCCGGTCCTGTCGCGACCGCGCCCCCGGCCATCTGCCCGATGAAGACGCCGCCCTCGCGCACCTGTACGACCTGCTGCTCGAAGCGGTCGGTCTCGTACCCCTGGGCCTCCAGCGCGTCCCGTACGCCGTTCTCGATCCGGTCCTGGACCGTCTTCACGTAGCGGCTGACGTCCATCTGCTGGAAGAGCGACACCTCGTCCGTACTGCCCATCTCGCGCACCGAGTTGAGCGGGCCGTCCGGCAGCGCGCGGGCCGGGTTCGCGAGCCAGGTACGGAGGACCTGGGCGACCGTGCCGACCATGGAGAGCGCGGCGGCGAACGTCGCGGTCGGGCTGGTCAGCAGCGCGCTCACGCCGTCGCGCAGCACGTCGTCGGGGCGGCGCGCGGCGATCACGTCGACGTCCCGGAACTCCTCCAGGACCGGCCCCAGCACATGCGGCACGACCTCCAGCACCAGCATCCCGCCCTGGGTGTGGACGCGGACGAGGACGGTGACGACGAGCTGCTCGCCCCACGCGCCGACCCGGACGCGCAGGAAGTGGCGCCGCGCCTCCCCGCCCTCGTCGACGGATTCGGCCAGGTGGCGCTGGAGCTCCGCGGGCTCGTACACGCCCTCGTCGCGGCCGACCCCGGACGGCAGGTACACGAACTCGTCGAACGCCAGCTCCCGCAGCCGGTCCCTGCTGTCCCGCGCCGCCGACCGGCGCAGCGCCTCCAGCCGGGGGCGGATGAGGTCGATGACGCGGCGACTGGTGAGCCCGTCGGGACCGGGACCGGGACCGGGACCGGGTCCGGGGCCCGTGGCAGCGGCGGGGTCCGGGTCGGGGACGGGGGCCGCGAACTCCTTCCGCCTGAGTTCGAGCGCGAACGACCAGGGCTGGAAGGGGACTCCGGCCCCGACGAACGGCCTCTGCGGGTCGTACAGCGCCCCCGGCGCGTACTGCTCGCGCGCGATGGCCCGCGCGACCCGCCCCACGCGGGCGGTGACGGGGAGCCGCGGCGGGGGCTGGAGGGGGAACGCGTCCTTGCCCAGCTCGTTCCGCATCAGCCGCGCCATGTGCGTGCGATGCACCCATACGGCCGCCATCAGCGCCAACGGGAAGATCACCGCGCCCGGTGCCTCGGTGAAGACGTACACCGCCCAGACCCAGTACCCGATCGCGAAGAGCCGCGCCCAGAAGGTGACGACCATCGCCGCGCCCCGGCGCGCGGCACCCATCCGCGCGCGGGCGACGCGCAGCGCGACCCGCGCCGAACGGTCCACCGCGTACACCGCCGTACCGCGCCCCGACACGAACCGGGCGCCCCACAGCACGAAGCACACCGCAGCGAACACGAGCGGAGCGAGGACGTCCGCCGCCGCCGGACCCGAGCCCGAGCCGCCGCTTCCGCCGCTGCCGCCGCCGGAGCGGGACCAGCCGACCGCGAAGAAGGCGACCCAGACCGAGAGCAACGTGAGCGCCGTGACCACGTCGAGCCGCCGCGCGCGGAGCGCGTGCGCGAGCACGACGAGCACATCGACGCCGTGCGAGGGCGGAACGGGGCGCTCCTCATGCCCGAGCAGCTCATCGATGACGCGGTGCCGGAAACCGACATTGAGGTACGTCCCGGCGCACAGCAGTCTGGTCGCCTCACTGCGCTGGCCATTCATCCGCCCACCTCCCCAACCCCACGGAAGGGGGCGGGAGTTACCGGTAGTGCGCTCCTCAGCGTACGCCGGTGGCCCGGAGAAGAACGAGGTCAGCACGGCCCTTGACAGCGGCGCCGAGACTCATGGCTGAGGGCAAGGTGCGAGCCGTCCCTGTCCCGCACCTCACCCTGCCTGTGATGCGCTCCTCAGCCTGCGCCACCGGCCGCCACACACGCCACACTTGACCCGTCCCACGGTCCCACGTGGGACGGGACACCCGCTGACCTGCGGGCATACCAGCCGGAATGAAGACGCGGCGGGACGGAGGACGACTCGTGTCGCCTCCTGTCATCTCCTGGGGCCGCTGTGACGGACGGGACAGCCCCTCTCCTCCGGGCCGCCACCCCCCGGCTCAGGAGACCGCCCACGGCATCGCACATGGCCCGTCGTGCTCGGGCTCGGGGCAGACGAGGCGACACAGCGCGTCCTTGAGCACGCCGATCCCTCCGAGCCCGCCCGTGCCGTCCGTGCCGTCCGTGCCGTCCGTGCCGTCCGTGCCGTCCGTGCCGTCCGTGCCGTCCGTGCCGGGCAGAGTGACGGTGACCCGCACCTCGGCGAGCCCCCGGTCCGCCGAGGGCCGCTGCCCCGGATGCTCGATGACCCACTGCTCGGCCAGGTCCTCGTACCGCTCCTCGACATCGGCCCCGCGCACCAGATCGACGGTGCCGCTCCGCACGAGCCCACGCGCCCTCTCCGCCAGACCCTCGACCTCCGCCCCTGTCCCGTAGACCCCGAGCCGCACCTCGTGGGGGCGGTAGGCGTGCGTACGCGTGAACGGCGTGAACCCGAGCGCCCCGTACACCTGGCGCGGAACGGGGTACCCGTCGTCCCCCCGCGCCCCCACCACGGCCCTCCGCGCTCCCGCCGCCGCGAACGCACGCAGCACTGCCCCGCACACCGCCCGCGCCAGCCCTCTCCGCTGATGCCCGGGCCGGGTCGCCACCGGCTCGAACAGCCCCGTCCGGTTCGCCTCGTCGTACCACCCCTGGCAGAACGCGACGACCGTCCCCGCACCATCGACCGCGACGACGTCGAACTCGCCCCGGTACGGCCACACCTCCCGCAGCCGCCCGTACCGCTCCCCCGTGCACCACCCGCCCCCGAACGCCGCGCGATGCACCTCCGCCCTGCTCTCCCTCTCCCGCGCGTCCTCACCCCGCAGGGCCCGTACGGAGATCCCCTCGGGCACCCCCGGCACGTCCCCCTCGTTCCTCTCATCCCCCTCGACGCGCGGGTCCAGGCTCCGTTCCATCCGCACCGTGAACGGCTCGTCGTCCTCGGCCGCGTAGCCGCGCCGCTCCAGCGCGGCGCGCAGATGCGGCTCCGACTCGGCCACATCGACCCGCACCGGAGCCCCGGCAGCGCGCTCCGCCCAGGCGATCACCTCGTCGGCCAGCGTCTCCTCGTCCCTGGCGACCTGCGCCATCAGCCGCCGCTCCGGCAGTTCGAGCCAGCCCCAGGCCACGGCCCGTCCGTCGCGCCGCCAGACCGCGGTGGGCCGCTGGTCCTCACGGCCGAGCGCCAGGCACCAGCTCCACGCGAGGTCGCCCACGTGCCAGCGCCCGGCCCCCTCGAACTCCCGCTGGGCCAGCTCCTGCATGGCCCGCAACGCCCGCGGGCCGGCGTACTCGTCACGCTGAGGCGTATCCATCTCCTCATGCTGGGCGGGCCCGCCGGACCCGGCAACGCAATTCGCCCCGGTCAGGCGGCGCCGGACGGCCGCTGCGGTCCCGGAGGCCTCAACGCGCCACGTACGCCACGAACTTCTCCCACGAGCGCCCGGGGAAGCCCAGCACCGGACGGTCGACGTCCTTGGTGTCCCGCACCAGCACGTCCTCGGTCCCCGCCGCGACCTCAAGGCAGTCCTTGCCCTGACTCTCGCTGTAACTCGACTTGAACCAGTCCAGAGCGTCCATCTCTCTCATCCGCCAACTCCTCGATGAACAGGACGATGCCGCTCTCTGTTGATGCCCCGGGACGCACCGTAGGCACACCTCGCCCACCGCCCGACCGCCGCCGAAAGGCGTGAACCTGTTGCCCGGTTGCCCGGAGCCGTCCGGGGCACCCTCCCCGGGTGGCGCGCTCACCCAGGGCGCACGCGGGACCAGCGGACCTCCCCGTCCTGCCACGCGTCGGTCGGACGGAGCCCGGCCGCCGCCGCGACGGCGGCCGAGGCGTGATGGTCCGGGTGGACATGGGCCAGAACGGTGCGCACACCGGCGGCGTCCAGGGCAGCGACCAGCGCGCGGGCGGCCTCGACGGCGAGGCCCCGGCCCTGCCAGGGAGCACCGACGATCCACGCGATCTCGGCGGTGGGAGTGCGGTCAGGGGCAGACGTCAGGGTGGCCTGCACCGTGCCGACGAGGGCGGTCGTGGCGCGGAGTTGGAGCACCCAGTTGCACCAGGTCACCTCGGGGTCCGGGGCTCCCGCGGTGAGCCGGACGTACCGGGCGCGCAGCTCCTCCTCTCCTGGCGGGGCGCCCCCGATGAACGCGTACAGAACGGGGTCGGACAGGACGTCGGCCATCTCCGCCGCGTGCGCGACGCGCAGGGGCAGGAGGTCGAGACGGCGGGTGCGGATCGGCTCCGTCCGCATGGTCAGCGGCTCCGGGGGCGGGTGACGCAGGGGCGGGGGCGGTCCGCGCGGGCTGCGCAGGCCACGCGAGGGGCGGTCATCGCGGCAAGGTACCGAGCCCCCGGAACACCGGCCAGCCGATTTCGGCCGGACCGCGTCCGCTACACCACTTCGCCGCCCACGCCCGAGCGGCCGGGCGGGACCGGGACGAGGATCACCGTCACCCTCTTCCGTATCTCCTCGCCCAGGGCCGCGACGGCGGCATCGGTGACGGCGGCGATCAGGCGGGCGGGCTTGTCCGCGTGCTCGGGCGCGAAGGCCGCTTCGCGGAGGCGGAGGGTGATGACCGGCGCGCTGTCGCGCGAGGGGGCGCCGCCGACGCCCCAGCGGCCGTCGGGGATGCCGAAGATCTCCACGGCGGCGAGCTCGAAGAACCGCTCTCCGTACACCGAGGCGACAGCTTCGGCCAGTCCACGGATGAGTTTCGGCTCGACCGAGCCGTCAAGGGCCTCTTCACGGATTCTTACGTCGAAGTGGGGCATGGTGAATCTCCATTTGGCAAGGAGGTGCACACGGGATGGGTAACATGGACCATTTCTCTTTGCTTCCAAAGCAGCTTTAATCTCAAAGGTAAATGGAGGAGCGGGCGGTGTCAACGACCAATCACCGACGACGGGGGCTCGACGAGGAAGAGGCCATCAGAGCCCTGCTGCTGCTCATGCCCCGCATGGTCGGACGCGCGAAGCGCATCCCCGTCCCGGACGAGCTCCAGTCCCTGGCCCTCGCGCCCCGTCACCTCTCCCTGCTCTCCTACCTCCTCTTCGACGGCCCCGCGACCGTGAACGACCTGGCCGCGAGGCTCGAAGTCGCCCCCACCACCGTGAGCCTGATGGTCGGCGAGCTGAGCCGTAAGGGCATCCTGGAGCGCCGCGAGGACCCGGACGACCGGCGCCGCCGCATCGTGAGCATCGTCGAGGAGCGGGGCCCCGAGATCGCGGGCTGGCTCGCCCGCGGCGCCGACGCCTGGCGCCAGGCCGTCGCCCCGCTCACTCCCGCCCAGCGCCAACTGGTGATCGACACCCTGGAGACCTACGAGTCCGCGATGGCGGAGGCCGAGGACTGAGGGCCCGAGGACTGAGCGCCCGCCGGCTGAGGGCCCACCGGCTGGGGGCCCGGCCCCCGCTCAGCGTGTGATGCCCACCGCCACATGGAACGGAGCCGCCGCGTCCGGCAGCACCTCCACCTCGCCGAGCCCCTCCGGCTGGGCCTCCGGATGCCACTGGTGCGCCCTGACCATGCCCGGGGCGAGCAGGTCGAGGCCGTCGAAGAAGCCCAGCAACTCGTCGCGCGTGCGCGGCCGCACCTCGATACCGCTCCTGCGGTACGGCTCATTGGCCCGTGCCACGGCCTCCGGGGCGAAGTCCGCCGTGAGGTGGGAGAGGACCAGGAAGCTGCCCGAGGGCAGCGCCGCCAGCAGCCGGGCCACGCACCCGTACGCCTCCTCGTCGTCCGGCACGAAGTGGAGGAGGGCGAGCACGGAGAGCGCGACAGGGCGGCGCAGGTCGAGCGTGCCGGTGACCTCGGGCGAGCCCAGGATGCCCTCCGGGTCGCGGACGTCGGCCTCCAGGAAGACCGCGCGCCCCTCCGCCGCGCAGCTCTCCAGCAGCCGCCCGGACAGCTTCCGTACCGTCGGGTCGCTGTCCGTGTAGACGACACGCGCGTCGGGCGCGACAGCCTGGGCCGACCGGTGCAGGTTCGGCTCGGTGGGGATGCCGCTCCCGACGTCGAGGAACTGCCGGACCCCGTACCGTCCGGCGAGCACCCGCGTGGCGCGGTGCAGGAACGCCCGGTTGCTCCGGGCCAGTCCGGGCACGGTCGGCATGCTCTCCAGGGCCGCTTGCGCCGCTGCCCTGTCGGCGGGGAAGTGGGTCGTGCCGCCCAGGAAGTAGTCGTACATCCGGGCCGCGTTGGGGCGGGAGGTGTCGATGTCGTCCTGGCCGGGTTCGAGTGGGGCGCTGTCGGCTGTCATGGGAGTCCTCTTCCAAGGCCGCGCCGAGCGAAACGGCGGCCCCTCGGGGAGACACTGGGCTCATGAGAAGTGAGCTTCATGATCTTGGAGGGCTCTTCGGGTTCGTGGCGTACAGCGCGCGGCTCCGGGAGGTCACGCGGCACAACAACGCCACCGCCGGGCGCAAGGAGAGCGTGGCGGAGCACTCGTGGCATCTGGCGATGGTGACGTGGACGCTGCACGCCGAGTTCGAGCGGGAAACGGGACATCCTCTGGACCTTGAGCGAATGCTCAAACTCTGTCTGATGCACGATCTGGTCGAGATCGACGCGGGCGATCCGTCCGCGTGGGGACAGGCGGACGACGGGGGCAAGGCGGCGGCCGAGGACGCGGTCGCGCGGCGGCGGTTCGGGGCGCTGCCGGAGCCGCTCGCGGGCGAATTCCTCGCCCTGTGGCGCGAGTACGAGGACGCGCGTACGCCGGAGGCGCTGCTCGTGCGCGGCGTCGACCGGCTCAACCCGGCGCTGATGCGCGCCCTGACGGGGCAGGGCTGGGCCGACGTCGGCGCCGACGCGGCGGCGCTCGACGCGCTCCAGCTGCCGCGCGTCGGCGTCAGCGACACGCTGCGCGCGCTGTACGAGGAGGTCAGGGACGCGGCCGTACGGCAGGGCCTGCTGCCCTCTTGACCAGCTGGCCGTCGACCAGGACGACGAGGCACCCGCAGGGACCGGCGCAGTACTCGACCTCCCCCAGGGACGTCCGGTGCCGGGAGCGTGTCGTCCACTCCCCCGCGCCGACGGGGAGCCAGCACAGCGGGCAGCGGTCCACATCCTGATGCACAGCCATGGGTCCACCGTGCTGTCATGGTCTTATGCAGTTCAACCATTACGGCGGTGAGGCCGCCAAGCTGGCCGCGGACCTGGTGAACGCCCCCGCGCCCTTCACCCCCGCAGCCCTCGAACCCCTGCTCGCCGCCCACGGCATCGTCGAGCGGGCCCTGACGGACGTACAGGCGACGGAGCTGGAGGAGTGGAGCAGCGGGCTCGGCGCCGCCTTCGGGCCGCAGGAGCTGGAGACGCGCGTGGCCGCCGTCAACGCCCTCCTCTCCGCCGCCTCCAGCCGCCCGTACCTCACGACGCACGACGGGCACGCGCCGCACCTGCACTACAGCGCGCCGGACGCGGACCCGGCCGCGCACGTCCGCGCGGTCACGGCGGCCGGGCTGGCGACCCTGGTCTGCTCGGCGGGCGCGCACCGGCTCGGCCGGTGCGCGCACCCGGGCTGCACGCTGGCGTTCGTGGACACCTCGCGCAACGGACGGCGCGCGTACTGCTCCGTGCGCTGCGCCAACAACGACGCCGTCGCGCGCCACCGCGCCCGCAAGGGAACCAAAAGGGCAGCCGAAGAAGCCGTCAGCTCCCCGTGAGCACCCCGTACGCCTCCTTCGGCTCGCGGAACCACGTCAGCAGGCCCTTGTTGTGGAAGCCGCGCACCTCGACGGGGTTTCCGCCGCCGCCCTCCGGGGTGAGCATGAACTCGCTCACCGGCCAGTACATCGTGCCGAGCGTCTTGGGCCGGTCGTCGAGCTGGCGGCCGTACGCGGCGACGAGTTCAGCTTGGTACCGCTCGGTTCCCTTTCCGTCGCCGGGACGGCCCCTGACCGCCTCCGCTCCGTATTCGCTGACAACCAGGGGCTTGCCGCCCGCCTTCTTCTGAATGGCGTCGGTCAGGCCCGCGACGTCGTCGAACTCGCCGTAGTACCAGCCGGAGTAGATGTTCGCGAGGATCACGTCCTGGTACGCGTAGGACTTGTCGTCCGTGTGCCAGGCGCTGACCTCGGTGTAGAGGCGCGAGGGGTCGCGCTCCCTGCCGTGCGCGATCATGTCGCGGACGTACGCTGCGCCCTCGTCGGTCTGCGTGTGGTTCTCGTTGCCGACCGACCAGGTGACGACGGAGGGGTGGCCGCGGTCCCGGCGGACCATGCGGTCGAGGCGGTCACGGGCGAACGCGCGGGTCTTCTCCGAGGCCAGCTGCTCCTTCTTCGCCTGCGTCACGTTGATCTCCTCCACGACGAGGAAGCCCAGCTCGTCGGCGGCGTCCAGCAGCGCGGGCGTCGTCGGGTAGTGCCCTGGCCGGAAGAGCCGGAAGCCGTCGTCATGCAGCTTCCTCAGCTCCCGCCGCGAGAGGCCCGCCGGGTCGGTACGGCCCAGCCCCGGGTGGTCGGCGTGCCGGTTAAAGCCCTTGAGGTTCTTCACCGCGTGCCCGTTGAGCAGGACCTCGCCGTCCTCGGCCTCGACCGTGCGGAAGCCGGTACGGGTGGTGAGCGCCCGGCCCCCGGAGTCCGGGGTGACCCGTACGTCGTACAGACGCGGGTTCTCCAGCGTCCACAGCTCCGGGTCGTCCACCTTGAGCTTCACGGGGCGCGATTCTCCGCCGCCCTCGGGGAGTTCGAAGGTAACCTTCCGGTCGAGTCCCGCCACCCGCACCCGCGCGGGCACCTCCCGGGTCCCGCCCGTCGCGTTCACCCCCGAGGCGCGCAACTCCAGCGTGCCGTCCGCCGCGCCCTGGGCCGTGACATGGGTGACCTCCGCCTCGCGCGTGCGCTCGACACGGACCTCGTCCTGGAGGCCGCCCCAGTTCCAGTACAGGTCCTGGTTGATGCCGTAGGGCGCGATCGTCTCCTTCTTCCGGTTGTCGACGAGGACGGTGAGCTGGTTGTCCCCGTCCCGTACGGCCTCCGTGACGTCCAGGCGTTCGGGGAGATAGCCGCCCGTGGAGGTGCCGACCTGCTCGCCGTTCACGAAGTAGCGGCACTCGAAGAAGCAGGACTCGGCGACGAGCGAAACCCGCCCGCCGTCTCCCCCCGGCTGACGGAACGTCTTCCGGTACGCCGACACCTGCCCCTCGTGGTCGTTCCAGCGCGCCCGTACGGCGCCGAAGGAGCTGGGCACCTGGACCGGGGTCATCGCGGACTCGTCGAAGCCGGGGCGCGCGGCGGGCGGCAGGTCGCCGTCGAGCGCGCCCTCGGGCAGCTCGTCCTCGACGGCGAACTTCCAGGTGCCGTTCAGGGCGCTGGGGCTCCCTCCGCCCCGGACCTCGATACGGCGCTCCGCCGTGACCGTGCCCTGCGCGGTCACGGCCTCGGCGCGCAGGGTGTGCGTGCCGGGCGGCAGCCAGTCGGCGTTCGCCGCGACGCGCCACTCGGCGTCCTCCCCGGTCCCGTCGGCGTACTGCCGGGTCATCTCCGAGAGCGCGGTGCCGTCGACCGAGAAGCGGACGGTACGGGTGTCGTACGGGGCCGTCACCTCGATGTCCGTGACGCCCTCGGCCGTACGGTCGCGGGGCGCGACGAAGCGGACCTCGCGGCGCTCCTCGGGCGCGTCGTGACCGGCCGCCTCGACGACCTTCCGTGCGGCGGACGGGAGTTCGGTGAGCCCGAGATGGTTGGGCGCGAACGTGTTCTTCTCCGTGCCGGACTTCCCTGGGCGCGGATCGTCCGTCCAGTTGTCGCGCGCGATGTTGTAGCCGCCCCAGGAGGCCCAGGCCGAGAGCCACTTGACGTCGGTCTTCTCCAGGTCGTGGTCGGTGATGCTCCACACGACGTTGTTCTGCGTGGTCCAGTGGCGGCTGCGCTCGTCGTGGTAGATGCCGTTGCCGGTGGGCGACTTCTCGGTGTCGATGTCGTTCGCGTAGACCTTCGAACCCGGCGACTGGCCCTGCGTGTAGATCCCGGCGCCGTCGCGGAGGGTGCGCATGTGGTCGTGGATGCGGTTGTGGGAGACGACGACGTCGCGCTGGACGTCCTTGTCCCCGACGAAGTCCCAGCCCCAGCCGACGGAGATCGCGGTGTACGGGAGGTGGGTGACCGTGTTGTGGTCGACGGCGAGGCCGTCGTTGTAGCCGCCGAAGATCCCGACGTTGTCGCGGAACTCGCGGGCGACGTGGGTGATCTCGTTACGGCGTACGACGTTGTCGCGCGAGCGCGAACGGGGGTCCCCGGGGCGGGCCTTCGTGTCGCCGACGAAGACCGCGCCGCCGGACAGGTCGGTGAACGTGCTCCGCTCGACCGTGCTGCCGCTGGTGCCGCCCGACAGGTCGAGGGCGCCCGCGCCGAGGCGCTGCCAGGTCCCGTCGCGGAACGTGACGTCCCGCGCGGCCTCGACCTCGACGGCCGTACGGATGCGGGGGTACTGCTCGCCGTGGCCCGGCTGGGTGCCGGTCGGGGCGCCGTCCACGTAGTGCCCGGCCTGCCCGCTGACGTACCCGTCCCGGGTCGAGGGCCGCCGCCAGGTGGTGTGCTCGAAGCCGATGCCCTCGAACGTGAGTCCGGTGACGGGCTCGTCGAGGGTCCCCTTGACCGTGAGGAGCTGCTCGGCACGGGGCAGCACGGCCTCGGCGAGGGCCATGTCCTCGCCCTCGCGCGGCACGTACGACACGGTCCGCTTCCGCTCGTCCACGTAGAACTGGCCGGGCGTGCCCAGCAGTTCGTACGCGTTCTCGAACCAGTCGATGCCGTGGTAACGGCTGCTGGACGGTGACGCGGACTCCCAGCCGGTCTGCGTCTTGAGCGCCTGGTTGTTCCAGCAGGGCTGGTCGAGCGTGAGGGTGCTGGTACTGGTGCCGCCGTCGCCCTTCGCCGCCTCGGCGACGCCACAGCGGAAGTCCCGCCACTGCACGGCCGTCACGGCCTCCAGGTCCTCGGGGTGCGCGAAGGAGGCGAACCGCTTGTCGGCCCCGGTGATCCCGTCCTCCGTCACCTCGCAGTCGTCCTTGCCGCAGGCCGCGCTCCGCGCCCGTACGGCGCGCTCACCGTCGACGTACATCTGCCGCGCACCCGAGGCACCTTCGGGCAGGGGCGCGGTCCAGACATTCTTCTTCTCGTCCGTCCGCTTCCACCCCTCGACGGGCACCCCGCCGTCGAACACCGGCTCGGCGCCGGGCGCCGCGCGCCACGTCACCCGGTGCCCGTCGCGGCCGGAGTCCTCGGACGTCAGTGCGAGCGGCTCCGCGAGCCGGTACCGCCCGCCCGCCAGTTCGACGGTCACATCCCCCTGGCCGGTGGCCTTACGCGCGGCGTCCCGTGCCCCAGTCAGCCCGCAGGGCGCCTCGGCGGAGCACTCCTCGCCCCGCCCGTCGGGCGCGGCATGGACGGTACGGGCGGGGGTGGGGGCCGACTCGGAGACGGCCGCGTTCAGGGGGAGCAAGAGGGCCGCCGCGAGTCCGGCGGCGAGTGGTCTGACCGTACGTTTCGCGAGCCGCATGGGGGTGCCTCCGCTACGCGCGACGGGGAGAGGTCCTATCTCTGCCGAGCGGGGCGGACTCTAGTGACGCCTGGTGCGGTCATCAAGAGGTAGAGGTCGGATCAATATGAAGAACGCGAGCCGCACGCGTGTCCGTCGGCCCGTACGTATCGTTGAGGCTCTCATCGAAGTCGACGACAGGATCGCGATGGCCGAGAGCGGCGAGCGGAGTCTGGACGAACTGTTCGAACTCCTGGAGCGCATGCCCGTCCCCGAGGGCTACAAGGTCGAGATTGTCGAGGGGACGGTCTACATGACGCCGCAGCGGGATGTGCATTGGCAGACGATCAGGAAGATCCTCCATGCACTTGAGGCGCGGTTCGGCCTCGACGTACCGGTCCTTTCGGACGTGAGGATCGACTTCTCGGGCGACCGGAACGGCTTCGCGCCGGACATCGCAAAGATCAAGGACTCCGCCGAGAAGGGCGCCTCCGGCCGTTGGGGTCCCGAGGACGTGGACTTCATCGCCGAGGTGATCTCAAGGGGCACCGCGTTCAACGACTACGGGCAGAAGAAGAGCGTCTACGCCACCGACGAGGTGCCCGTCTACCTCATCGCCGACCCCTACCTGCGCCGCTGTCGTGTCTTCACCCAACCCGAGGACGGTGACTACAAGGTCGAGACCACGGTGCAGTACGGCGCCCAGGTCGACCTGACCGGCACAGATCTGGACCTGATCCTGGAGACGAAGGACTTCCCCACGGAGCGGAAGAACTGAGCAGGACAACCCGAAAGGGCCCGTACGGATCACTTCCGTACGGGCCCTTCTTCACGCCGTCGGTTCGGCTCAGATCAGGCCGAGGCCGCGTACCGCGTCGCGCTCCTCGGTGAGCTCCTGCACCGAGGCGTCGATGCGGGTGCGGGAGAAGTCGTTGATCTCCAGGCCCTGGACGATCTCGTACTTGCCGTCCTTCGTGGTGACCGGGAAGGAGGAGATGATGCCCTCCGGCACGCCGTAGGAGCCGTCGGACGGGATGCCCATGGAGGTCCAGTCGCCGTCGGCGGTGCCGTTGACCCAGGTGTGGACGTGGTCGATGGCGGCGTTCGCGGCGGAGGCGGCCGAGGAGGCGCCACGGGCCTCGATGATCGCGGCGCCGCGCTTGGCGACGGTCGGGATGAACTCGTCGGCGAGCCACTTCTCGTCGTTGACGGTCTCGGCGGCGTTCTTGCCCGCGACCGTGGCGTGGAAGATGTCCGGGTACTGGGTCGCCGAGTGGTTGCCCCAGATCGTCAGCCGCTTGATGTCGGCGACGGTCGAGCCGGTCTTCTTCGCGAGCTGGGTCAGCGCGCGGTTGTGGTCGAGGCGGGTCATCGCGGTGAAGCGCTCGGCCGGGACGTCCGGGGCCGAGGCCTGGGCGATCAGCGCGTTGGTGTTGGCCGGGTTGCCGACGACCAGGACCTTGATGTCGTCCGCCGCGTGGTCGTTGATGGCCTTGCCCTGCGGCTTGAAGATGCCGCCGTTGGCCTCCAGCAGGTCGCCGCGCTCCATGCCCTTGGTGCGCGGGCGGGCGCCGACGAGCAGCGCGACGTTGGCGCCGTCGAAGGCGACGTTCGGGTCGTCGCTGATCTCGATGCCCTGGAGGAGCGGGAACGCGCAGTCGTCCAGCTCCATCGCGGTGCCCTCGGCCGCCTTCAGCGCCGGGGTGATCTCCAGAAGCCGCAGCTTCACCGGCACATCCGCGCCCAGCAACTGGCCGGAGGCGATCCGGAACAGCAGCGCGTAGCCGATCTGACCGGCGGCGCCGGTGACGGTGACATTGACGGGAGTGCGGGTCATGGCGATCTCCGTAGTGCCTGGTAGAAGCTGACGTGGCCGGCGGTTTGTGGCGCCTCAAGTCTCTCTACGTCAAGAGACCCACCCGTCAGGCTATCCGACCCTCGACGCGCGGGAGGGCCCGGCCCCTGTCCGGGCCGGACCCCCGTTCCGTCACCGCGCTCGTCCCGTACGAGCCGCGCGCTTACTCCTGGACCCTCTTGCCCGGGGTCGTGCAGCCCGAGCCCCCGGCGACGAGGGTCGCGCAGGCGCGGGCCCCGTCCCGGTTCTTGACGGAGACCATCTCGGTGTACGCGTCGTTGGTCGTCTTGACCTTGTCGCTCTCGGCCTGGCCGCCACCGGCGGTGATCTTGAGGGCGTCGCCCTTGGTCGCGCTGGTGATGCGCGCCCACGACGCCTTGCAGACCTTGCTGTAGCGCACCTCTATGTAGCTCTGGCCGACCCAGGCGGAGCTGACGCTCTTCGCGTACTGCCCGCCGCAGCCCATGCTCTCCGGGTCCTTCCCGGAGCAGTCGCTGCCGCTGCACTTCACGCCCGCCGGCAGGTTCGCCGACTTCTTGCTGGGCGAGGGCGACGGCGGTGAGGCCTTGTCGTCGTCACCCGTCAGGTCGAAGAGCAGCACCGCGGCGGCGATCACGACGAGCGCGCCGACGATCCCCGCCAGGAACATCGTCACCCGGCGGCGCCCCGCGTCGCGCCCCTGGACGGCCGGTCCTTCGGGGGTGGCGGGCCCCGGTATGCCCCCCGGGCCCGCCGGGGATATCGGCGGCGCGGCGGAGGCGAGACCGGGGTGCGAGGCGGACGCCTCGGAACTGGTCGCACCGGAGGCCGGGGCGGCGCCCTGGGCCTCGGGACGCGCCCCCCACGCGGAGACGTCCACACGCTGCGGACCCGTCCCCGTCTGCGGCAGCTGGGTCGTCTTCGGCGCCTGCCCCGTGCGGGGCAGCTGCGTCGTCTTCGGGGCCTGGCCCGGCCCGTCACCGGCGCCCGGCGCGCGCGGCTCCCGCTCACGGGTCCCGGCACCGGCTCCCGCTCCCGCTCCGGCGGCACCGCTCGCGGCCGTACCGTCCTTGCGCAGCCGTGCCGTGGCACCGGCGGCAGCGGCCGCACCGGCGCCCGCGCCCGCCGAGGAGCCCGCCTTCAGGGAGGAGTCCCCGGGCAGGGTCACGCGCCGCAGCGCGCGCGTCCTGTCGTCGTCGGCGGCCGAGGTGTCCGAGCCTCCCGGACCGCCCGGACCGCCCGCCGAACCGGGACCGCCCGCCGGTCCGGAACCACCGCTGCGGGAACCAGGCCGGCCCGAGCCACCCGGGCCGCCCTGGCCACCGGGCATCTCCGGGGCCACAGGCCCCGGTGCCACGGGTCCTACGGGCGGTGCGACAGGCCCGGCGGCCTGTCCGGCGGCTGCGCCGCCCTTCGCCTTGCGCCGCTTGCGCCCCTTCGCGGGCTCGTCGCCGAACTCCCCCAGGGCCGCGCGCGCCTGCGCGACCATGATTGCTTCCATCGTGACGTCGTGCCGCATCTCACTACGGCTCCACGCCCGCTCCGCGAGCTCCCACATGGTGCCGAGGTGCCGCACGTCCGTGTCCGTGACCTCGGCCAGCGCCTGGGTCGCGCCACGGGGCGGCAGCAGCCGCCCGTTCAGATAGCGCTCCCAGGACGACTTGCTGTAACCCGTGCGGTCCGCGATGGTGGCGACGCTCATCCCGCTACGGTCGACGAGCCGCCGCAGCTGGCTCGCGAACTCGCGAATCTGCGGGTCCAGTTCCTCTGGTAGCGCCCTCCAACGAGGCATTGCCTCCCCCTTGTCCCCCCGAATCGTGCTTACTTTCCCCCACCTGCGCCGCGGCCCCCCGGGCTGCAGTACTGGCTACCCAGGGGGATGCAGAAAGCCAGGATGTCAGTTCCGGGATCGGGGGCGCACGGGAGCATGACGGGCCAATACCCTCACCCGCGCACACCCCGTTGGTCACGCGTACCCCCTAGTCTGCCAGCCCATCCGGACATCAGTTCAGCCCGGGAGCGGGGGGCACGCGCCGCGACCGTTCAGTCACGGGGCCCGAAGCACGTCCTTTTGCCCCCTTTCGGCACGAGACAGGCCCGGACCTCACCGGTGTCGGACGGACGGACGGCGGCCATCGGCGTCGAGCGCCGCTGCCCCGTCTCGTACGCGTCCTCTATCACTTCACGCTGCGCCTTCACACCGGGCGCGGAAATCTCCACGCGGTCTCCCACCCGCTGCCCCCACATCCGCACCCACGCGGCGCCGCAACGGGGCTGAAAACGGATGTCGAGCATCCGCCCCTCCACCTCGACGGCACGGAGCGTACGCGGTGTCCCGCCCGCGCCGCAGCGCATCTGGACGGGATTCCCGCCGGTGCACTTCGCGCCGTGGCAGCCGACGACCGTCTTCTCCGCCGGAGGGGACGCCTCCGGCGCCTCGGACGGCCCGGACGCGGACGACGCGGACGACGCGGGCCAGAGGGCGAGGGCGAGCGCGAAGGCCCCGGCGCACACGGACGCGCCGAGCGCCGCGAGCCCGAGATGACGCGCCCGCGCCCGGCGGCGCCCCGAACGCCCCGCGCCGCTCGCGGTCGCCCCGGCGGGCAGGCGCGGACGTACGGGCGCGGGCGTGGGCGCGGGCGCGAGGGTCGCGGCCCCGCCCACGGCGTCCTCACCGTCGCGGACATCACGGACTTCTTGGACCTCTTGGGCTTCCTGGGCCTCTTGGGCTTCCTGGCCCGCGCGGTCCTCCCGGTCCTCCCGGTCCTCGCGGTCCTCGCGGTCCTCCCGGGTGTCCCGGTCCTCGCGGGTGTCCCGTAACGCGCGGCCGCTCCAGACCGCGTCCGCCAGCTCCCACAGCGCCGTCGGGCGCCCCGGGTGCTCCCCCGCCACCCGGCAGAGCGCCTCGACGGCCTGCCGCGGCGGCAGCGCCTTGCCGTTGAGATACCGCTCCCAGGACGACTTGCTGTACGGGGTCCTGGCGCCGAGCGCGGCCAGGCTGAGTCCGCTGCGGGAGCGCAGCTCGCGCAGCGTCTCCGCCAGCCGGGCGCACTCGGGCGGCAGCGGGGAGGCGGGCGGCGCGGAGGTCACTTCCGGAGCACCTTCCAGGTGTCGGGGCCGACGGAGCCGTCGTCGGCGATGCCCGCCTTCTTCTGGGCGCGCTTGACGGCGTTGACGGTGTTCTCGCCGTAGATGCCGTCCACGGCGCCGGGCGGGAAGCCCGCCTCGCGCAGCAGGCACTGGGCCTCGACGACCTCCCAGCCGACGGAGTTGATCTCGATCACCTTCCTACGCGTCGCGCTGTGCCCGGCGTACGTCCGCCCGTCGTGCTCGCGGACCTCGCAGCGGTACGTGTCGCCCTTCGGGTGCTTGGGGAACGCGCTCTCGTGCGCGCTCTCCAGCGGATTCCGGCTCCGGCTCTCGGACGGCGACGGCCCCGGGTTCGTCGCGGCCTCGCTCTTCCACGGCTGCGCCGCGACGAGCCCGGTCGCACCGAGGACGAGCCCCGCGGCGACGCCCGCGAGCAGCCAGCGCAGCCCGCGCCGCTCGGGGGCGGCCGGTGCGAGCCGCACAACGGCCGTCTCCGCCTCGGGCACCGCCTCCGGCTCGGGCTCGGGCTCGGGCGCCGGGGCGGCGGCCTGGGTAGGCGGGGGAGCCGGAGTCAGCGACTCCACGTCGCTCGCGACCTCGTAGAGCGCGAGCAGCCGGGTCGGTTCGGTGCCGGTCACGCGGGCCAGCTCCTCCACGGCCTCGCGCGGCGGGAGCGTCTTGCCGTTGAGATACCGCTCCCAGGACGACTTGCTGTACGCGGTCTTGGCGCTCAGCGCCGCGAGGCTGAGACCGCTGTGGTCCTTCAGCCGCCGCATCTGCACGACGAGTTGACGGGCACGCGGATCGAGTGCCTCGGGCAAGCCCTGCCAACGCAGCATGTTCCACCCCGTGTTCGGTGTCCCCCGAGCGGCGTCCGTCCTCGCCGCTCCACTAGTCATGAACGATGCTTTCCGGGCGCGCAAGGTTCCCGTACGCGCCCACTCCGTCCCACAGCGTCCCATCCCACGCCGGACCCCCGCAGGTCAGAGCGGTGCCGTCCCAGAAAAACCCGGGACCGGCGCCGAACGTGGCGCTCCGGGCACGGCCCCGCCAGAGTCGTTCCCCGTCACCGGAATTCGGGGGGATCCATGAGTATCCACAAGCACTGGACGGCGACAGCGGCCCTGGCCCTCACCGCCGCCCTCACGCTCACCGCCTGCGGCGGGGAGGGCGGCGGCGGAGGCGGAGGCGAGGATTCCGGCAAGGGCGTGGGCGGAGGGGCCGCCAAGGCGAAGAGCGCCGAGCTGGGCGCCCGTGCGGGGGCCGGGGCGCGGAAGCCCGGGGCGCTCAAGAAGAAGTGCGACATCTACTCGCAGAACTACAAGATGTACGCCGGGCACTACCGCGGCACGTCCGCCGTCCCGTCCGGTACGGCCGACACAGCGGCGGGGCGCGAGGCCCAGTGCCTGCTCCAGTACGGCCACTTCAGCCCGGGCACCATCGACGGGATCTTCGGCAAGAACTCGAAGCGGGCCATGAAGCGGTTCCAGGAGTACGTCAACTCCACCCAGCACGCGGGACTGAAGGCCGACGGGCTGCCGGGGCCGAAGTCCTGGCCGTACCTGCGCAAGATCAACGAGTACGACGGGCAGATGCCCTCCGCGTCCGGCGCCGGTGAGCGGCCCGCGAAGGCCGCCGGGGTCGTCAGCAACCGCGTGCTCACCTTCAATCTGCACGGCCCCGGCAAGCACAAGGTCGAGGACCAGGCCGCCGAGATCGCCAAGTACAAGCCGACGGTGTTCGGCACCCAGGAGACGTGCGGCGACAAGGTCGACGACTTCCTGCGGGAGCTGAAGAACAAGCACGGCGTGGAGTACTACGCGATCTTCAGGGGCTTCTCCCACAAGGTGAGCCAGTGCGGCCTCTTCAACAACTCCTACGGCCAGGCCCTGTTCTCCACGAAGCCGCTCCGCGACTACAAGTTCGTGAAGTACGACGACAGCGGTCACGAGGGCCGGGGCTACGTCGCGGCGACCACCGAGATCGGCGGCAAGGACGTCCGGGTCTTCAACACCCACCTGGCGTCCAAGGACGACGAGCGCGACGAGCGCGCCAGCCAGGTGCGGCAGCTGGAGGGCGAGGCCCGCAAGCACAACAGGGCCGTGGTGATGGGCGACTTCAACGCGCAGCAGCACTGGCCCGAGATGCGCCCGCTGTACCAGCACTTCACGGAGGCGGACCCGTACTGCGGAGCGACGTACGACGGGCGCTGCAAGCCGACGTTCGGCAAGGGCAAGTTCGACTACGTCTTCCTGCGCCGGGGCGCGTACAGCCCGCCCGGCGTCGGGGTGCACGAGACCCCGCACTCCGACCACCGCATCGTCCACGCGGACATCAAGGCGCGGTTCTGAGCGGCCCGCGCAGCCGCACGACGCTCACGGAGCGCACCGCACAAGGCGGCGGCCCGTCCTTCCACGGGGGGAAGGACGGGCCGCCGTCGTGCGTGCGGACCAGGCGTCAGCCGAGCTTCGCCAGCGCCTCGTTGAGGAGGCGCGACGGGCGCATGACCGCGCCCGCCTTCGCGTCGTCCGGCTGGTAGTAGCCGCCGATGTCGGCCGGGTGGCCCTGGACGCCGATCAGCTCGTCGACGATGGCCTGCTCCTGCTCGCCGAGCGTGCCGGCCAGCGCGGCGAACGCCTCGGCCAGCGCGGTGTCCTCGGTCTGCGCCGCCAGCTCCCGCGCCCAGTACAGGGCGAGGTAGAAGTGGCTGCCGCGGTTGTCGAGGCCGCCGAGCTTACGGCTGGGCGACTTGTTCTCGGCCAGGAACGTGCCCGTCGCGCGGTCGAGGGTGTCCGCGAGGATCTGGGCGCGCGCGTTGTCCGTCGTCTGCGCGAGGTGCTCGAAGGAGACGGCCAGCGCGAGGAACTCGCCCAGGCTGTCCCAGCGCAGGTAGTTCTCCTTGACGAGCTGCTGCACGTGCTTGGGGGCCGAGCCGCCCGCGCCCGTCTCGAAGAGACCGCCGCCGTTGATCAGCGGGACCACCGACAGCATCTTGGCGCTGGTGCCCAGCTCCAGGATGGGGAAGAGGTCGGTGAGGTAGTCACGGAGCACGTTGCCGGTGACGGAGATCGTGTTCTCGCCGCGGCGGATGCGCTCCAGCGAGTACGCGATGGCCTTCTCGGGGGCCATGATCTCGATGGTCAGGCCCTCGGTGTCGTGCTGCGGCAGGTACTTCTTGACCTTGGCGATGAGCTGCGCGTCGTGGGCGCGGGTCTCGTCCAGCCAGAAGACGGCCGGGTCGCCGGTCGCGCGGGCGCGGGTGACGGCGAGCTTGACCCAGTCCTGGATCGGCACGTCCTTGGTCTGGCACATCCGGAAGATGTCGCCCTCGCCGACCTGCTGCTCCAGGACGGTGTTCCCGGCGCCGTCGACGGCGCGGACCGTACCGGCCTTCGGGATCTCGAAGGTCTTGTCGTGGCTGCCGTACTCCTCGGCCTTCTGCGCCATGAGGCCGACGTTCGGCACCGAGCCCATGGTGGCCGGGTCGTAGGCGCCGTTGGCGCGGCAGTCGTCGATGACGACCTGGTAGATCCCGGCGTACGAGGAGTCCGGGATGACCGCGAGGGCGTCCTGCTCCTGGTCGTCCTTGTTCCACATGTGGCCGGAGGTGCGGATCATCGCGGGCATCGAGGCGTCGACGATGACGTCGCTCGGCACGTGCAGGTTGGTGATGCCGCGGTGCGAGTCGACCATGGCCAGGTCCGGGCCCTCGGCCTGCTCGGCGTCGAAGGACGCCTTGATCTCGGCACCGTTGGGCAGGGCCTCCAGGCCCTTGTAGATGCCGCCCAGGCCGTCGTTCGGGGAGAGACCGGCGGACGCGAGCGCCTCGCCGTACTTCTCGAAGGTCTTCGGGAAGAACGCGCGGACGACGTGGCCGAAGATGATCGGGTCGGAGACCTTCATCATCGTCGCCTTGAGGTGCACCGAGAAGAGCACACCCTCGGACTTCGCGCGCGCGACCTGCTCGCCGAGGAAGGTACGGAGCGCGGCGACGCGCAGCACGGCGGCGTCGACGACCTCGCCCGCGAGGACCGGGACGGACTCGCGCAGCACGGTGGTGGTGCCGTCGTCGCCCACCAGCTCGATGCGGAGGGTGCCGTCGGCCTCGACGACCGTGGACTTCTCGGTGGAGCGGAAGTCGTTCTCGCCCATCGTCGCGACGTTCGTCTTCGACTCGGGGGTCCAGGCGCCCATGCGGTGCGGGTGGGCCTTGGCGTAGTTCTTGACCGAGGCGGGGGCGCGGCGGTCGGAGTTGCCCTCGCGCAGCACCGGGTTGACGGCGCTGCCCTTGACCTTGTCGTAGCGGGCGCGGATCTCGCGCTCGTCGTCGGTCTTCGGCTCGTCCGGGTAGTCCGGGAGGGCGTAGCCCTTCTCCTGGAGCTCGGCGACGGCGGCCTTGAGCTGCGGGATCGAGGCCGAGATGTTCGGCAGCTTGATGATGTTCGCGCCGGGGGTCTTCGCCAGCGCGCCCAGCTCCGCGAGGGCGTCCTCGATGCGCTGGCCCTCCTCCAGCCACTCCGGGAAGCCGGCGATGATCCGCCCGGCCAGCGAGATGTCGCGGCTCTCCACGGAGACCCCGGCGGTCGAGGCGTACGCCCTGATCACAGGCAGGAACGAATACGTCGCCAGGGCCGGGGCCTCATCGGTCTGCGTATAGATGATGGTCGAGTCAGTCACCGGTACTCCGCTTCACGCGCTTCACGTAGGTCCATCGTCTCGATATCAAGATATCTCGTTGCCTCCGCTGGCGGATACCGGCCCCCGTCGCCCCCTGCCGACTACGCTCCGTCACCTGCCCACGACGAAGTGGACGATGTCCTCCAGGAACGGGAGCCTGAGCCAGGGCCTGGGCTGGGCCATCATCGCCAGCAGCACGATGGCCGTGCCCAGCACGCCGTACGTCACCAGGTCCGTGAAGCGCGACCGTACGGCCAGCATGCCGACGGACGGCAGGCACCAGCGCAGCGCGGCGCCGCCCAGCATCGAGGCGCCGATGATCAGCGTCCCGGCGCGGAACTGGGCGATCGTGACGAGGACGCCGACCAGCACCCCCGCGCACACGACGAGCAGCGGCCACTGCCGGTACGGCGCCGCGTGCTCGCCGCCCATCGCCCGGCCGCCGCCCTCCGGACGCGCCGTGGTCCGGGTCAGCGTCGGGAACCGGCGCGACTTCGCCGCCCTCACCGCCCTCACGACTCCGCCGGCTCCGCGGACTCCGCCGCGCGCTCGGCCGCCTCCACCACGTTCACCAGGAGCTGGGCGCGGGTCATCGGGCCGACGCCGCCGGGGTTGGGGGCCACCCACGCGGCCACGTCGCGCACGCCGGGGTGGACGTCGCCGACGATCTTGCCGTTCTCGTCGCGGCTGACGCCGACGTCGAGGACGGCCGCGCCCTGCTTCACGTCCTCGGGCTTGACCAGGTGCGGGACGCCCGCGGCGGCGACCACGATGTCGGCCCGGCGCAGGTGCGAGGACAGGTCGCGGGTGCCGGTGTGGCACTGGGTCACGGTCGCGTTCTCGCTGCGGCGGGTGAGCAGCAGCGGCATCGGGCGGCCGATGGTGACGCCGCGGCCGACGACCACGACCTCCGCGCCGTTGATCTCCACGCCGTACTGGCGCAGCAGCCGGATGACGCCCGCCGGGGTGCACGGCAGCGGCGCCTCCTTGCCGAGCACGAGACGGCCGAGGTTCGTCGGGTGGAGCCCGTCCGCGTCCTTGGACGGGTCCATCAGCTCCAGCACGCGGTTGGTGTCGATGCCCTTGGGGAGCGGGAGCTGCACGATGTAACCGGTGCAGGCCGGGTCCTCGTTCAGCTCGCGGACCACGGCCTCGATGGCCTCCTGCGAGGCGGACTCGGGCAGGTGGCGCTGGATCGAGTTGATGCCGATCTGCTGACTGTCGCGGTGCTTGCCCGCGACGTACTTCTGGCTGCCGACGTCCTCGCCGACGAGCACGGTGCCGAGCCCCGGGGTGATGCCCCGGGCCTTCAGCGCCTCGACGCGCACGGTGAGATCGGACTTGATCGCGGCTGCTGTGGCCTTGCCATCGAGAATCTGGGCGGTCATGGGCCCATCCTCGCGGATCCGGGTCCCTGGTCTCCAATCGGCCGTACGGCGGCGGAGATCCGTACGGAGCCCTCAGGACCGTCCCGCGCCCGGACGTACGGCCGGTCGGCGCACCGCTGTGCCCCCGTGCCACCCCTACGCTCCGTTGTGATCCGACACCGTGTGTCAGTAGGCTGCCGAGGATGTTCAGCGTCATCGTCGTCCCTGACGGCTGCCGGGGTCCGGAGCAGCGGGAACAGCAGCGCCGGCTGGAGCCGGGGCAGACCCTGCGCTTCGGACGCGCGGAGCCCGCGGACGCCGGCCTCCCCATCCTCCATCCCGACGTCCCGCCCGCCGCGGGCGAGCTGACCGCGACGGGTGCCTTCTGGACCCTGAGCAACTTCAGCCGCGACCGTACGTACGTCGTGGCGGACCCGGAGGGGGACGGGGACCACATCAGCGTCGGGCCCGGACGGGCCGACGCGCCGGTGCCGTTCGAGTTCGCGCGGGTCAGCCTCGCCGACGCCGAAGAACACCCCGGCTTCGACGTCCTCGCGCCCCGCCACGACTACCTCGGCTATCCGGAACCGCCGGGCCCCGTGCACCGGGACGCGGGCGAGCCCTTCCCCGTGCCGTTCCCGCTCGACCACGCCCGGCACTACTTCCTGGTGCTCGCCGCGCTCTGCGAGCACCGGCTGCGCGGGGCCCTTCCCGAGGCGCCGACGCCGACGGCCGGGGAGCTGGCCGAGCGGCTGCGCGCGGTCTGGCCCGGGGTCACCGAGGCCGACATCGCCTGGAACCTCGACTACCTCGGGGTCAAGCTCCGCCTCAAGCTGCCCTCGACGCGGCTCAACGGGCGGCGGGAGACGCGCGAGTCCCTGGTCGCACTCGCTCTCCGGTTCGACCTGGTACGCGAGGAACATCTCGCCTGCCTGGAGGGCCAGTTGGTGTGAGTCCCCCACAGAAGGGGACATGACAGGCTGGACAGTCCGCCGCCCCACCGCCCACCATGAGCCCGTGAGCTACCCACCGCCCCCTCCGGGCCAGTCGCCCAACCCGTACGCCGGTCCGCCGCAGGGCGCTCCGGCCCCACAGGGCCCGTACGCCCCGCAGGGCTACCCGGCACCGGCGCCGATGCCCGGACCGCAGGGCCATCCCGCGTACCCGGCGTACCCCGGCGGCCCGATGAACGGCATGCCCGGCATGCCCGGCATGGTGCCGCCGAAGGCGAGCATGCCCGGCATCACCATCGCCGCGCGCGTCCTCCTCTTCGTCGCGGGCGCGATATGGGGGATCATGGCGGTCGGCTTCCTGATCGCCGCCATGGCCGCGAGCGACGCCGCTGACGCGGGCTTCGGAGAAGCCTCCATCGGGCTCGTCATGGTCTTCTCCCTCGTCTTCGCGGCGATGTCGGCGCTGCACATCGTGCCCGCCTCGCTCTTCGGCAGGGGCCGCGTGGGCACCCGCGTCACCGCGATCGTCGCCGCCTCGCTCAACACGCTCTGCGCGGTCCTCGGCTTCCTCGGCTCCCTCACCCCGGGGCGCGCGGAGGCCAATCCGCTCGCCGCCGTGCTGTGGCTGGCGGTGTCGGTCTGCACGATCGTCTTCTGCTCGATGTCCCCGTCCGGCCAGTGGTTCGGGCGTCCCCGCTACTGAAACCTCCCGGGCACGCCTTTCGGCGGCGCCCGAAATACTGGAGAACGAGCGTTTTCCGTCCCTACCCTGGCGATCAGCCAACGGGGGGACGAATCGCCCATGTTCAGCATCATCGTGGTACCGCCTGGCAACGACGCGCCGGAGGCCCAGCTCCGGCTCGCGCCCGGAGAGAGCCTCGGCTTCGGCCGTACGGCGGACGGGGCCGGGAACCGGCTCGCGATTCCGCATCCGGGAGTCTCCCGGAACGCTGGAACCGTAACCGCCTCGGCGACCTTCTGGACCCTGAGTAATCTCAGTACCGGCCAGACCTACGTCGTGGAGAACCCGGAGGGCGCGGGCGAGCACATCAAGGTCGCGCCGGGGCGCGCCGAGGCGCCCGTGCCCTTCGAGTTCGCGCGGGTGGTGCTGCCCGCCGAGGGCGAACTGCTCACCTTCGACGTCTGGGCGCCGCGCCACGACTACGTCAGCTGCGGGAGCGACCACCCCGGCGCGGTCACCGCGCCCGCCTTCCCGCTCGACCGTTCGAAGCGCTACTTCCTCGTCCTCGCCGCGCTGTGCGAGCCCCGGCTGCGCGGCGAGCCGTACGCGGTGCTGCCCACGACCGAGCAGCTCATGGACCGGCTGCGCCCGGCGTGGCCCACGGTCGGCCGCAGCGCCGTGCAGTGGAACATCGACTACCTCGCGGTGAAGCTCCGCCTCAAGCAGCCCCCGGAGTCCGCGGACGGCGGCCCCCGGCTCAACGGCAAGAAGGAGTCGCTGGTCTCGCTCGCGCTCCGCTTCGACCTCGTACGCGAGTCCGACCTCGGCGTGCTCGGCGGGCGGCGGGAGCGGCAGGGGCTCAACGGGCAGAGGGAGGCGGCGCGATGAACCGACCCGCCGAGGACTCCTTCACGGTCGCCGTGCCCGCCGGATACCGGGTGGGCGGCTGGGAGGTGCGCGAGCCGCTCGCCTCCGGCGCCTTCGCCAGCGTGTACGCGGCGCGGCGCGTGGACCGCTCGGAGGGCCAGCCGCGTGAGGCCGCGCTGAAGTTCCTGCCCACCGGCACCCGTACGCCCCGCCAGCTCCGCCACCTCCAGGACCTCGCGCGGCGCGAGCTGGAGGTGCACCGCAGGCTGCGCCGCCCGCGCCTGATCCGGATGTACGAGGCCCTCACCGTCGACGACCCGGAGCGCCCCGCCCTCGACGGTGCGACGGTGCTCGTCCTCGAACGGGCGGAGACCTCGCTCGAAGCCCTGCTGGAAAGGAACGGCCGGAGCGCCCGGAACGGCCCCCGGCCGCTGCCGGGCGGGCCCGCGCTGCTGGCGCAGATCTGCGAGGGCCTCGCGCAGCTCCACGGCGCCGGGTGGGTCCACGGGGACCTCAAGCCCGGCAACGTCCTGCTGATGTCCGACGGGACGGTCCGGCTGGGCGACTTCAACCTGGCGGCGGAGCTGGAGGGCACGCACGCCTACGCGCCCGCGTTCGCCACCCCGGACTACACGCCGCCCGAACTGCTCTGGGCCGAGCTCGATGAGCGCGGCCAGCAGGTCAGGACCTCGGGGGACGTATGGGCGTTCGGCGTCGTGGCGCATCTCGTCCTCACGGGCACGCCCCCGCTGCCGGGCGCCACCCCGGCCGCGCGCCGTGAGTCCCTGCTCTCCTACGCGCGCGGCTCCCTCGACCTGCGGTTCTCCGAGGCGCTCCCCGCCGCCTGGCGCCCCCTCGTGGCCGACTGCCTCGCCCGTACGCACGCGGAGCGCGCCGCGCACGACGCCTCCTCGCTGCTGCGCCGGGCCGAGGACGCGGCGGGCACGGCCCGCTCCCCCAGGCTGCCGCGGCTGCGCCCGCGCCGCCTGCGGGGACGGCTCGTCCTGGGCGCCGCGGCCGGGACGGTGGCGGCGACGCTGGGCTTCGGCCTGGTCGCGTTCGACCGTGCCCCCGGCAGCGAGGTGCCCCGCGCCTCGGGCGGGTACGAGCGCTGCTCGCGCGGCAACGTCTGCTTCTTCTCCGAGCGGAACGGGGGCGGCGAGATGTGCAACTGGTGGGACAACGAACGCGACTGGCTCAGCGGCCGCGTCGTCTGCGACTGGGGTGCGGAGCGGGCGCCCGGCTCGGTGTTCAACAACGGCTACACCGAGGACGAGCCCTACCACGACGTGCGCTTCTACCGGAAGAAGGAGTACCGGGGACGGCTCGGGTGCGTACCGGCGGGCGAGAAGCGCGATCTGCCCCGGGACACCGGCACGGTGCGCTCCGTGTCGTGGGAGACCAGCTGCGCACCCTGAGAGTTCCGGGGTACGCGCGGGGCGCCGCGGCGCGGAACATCGTCAGCGTGTCCACGAACATACGCACACTCATGGGGGACAACGCATGACCACGACACGGAAGTTGAGGCGTCCGGCCCAGATCGCCGTCGCGGGCGGCGCGGTGCTCGCGCTCAGCGCCGGGATAGCCCCGGCGGGCGCGGCGGCGCTCGGCGCGCCCGCCGCCGACCGGGCCCCGGCCGCCGAGGCCGCGGCGAAGAAGAAGCCCAAGTTCCAGATGCCGTTCACCTGCAAGAGCAAGATGCGGCTCGACACCTGGGGCCACAGCCCGGCCCTCGACATCGTCAAGAAGGGCAACCCGGGCTCGTCCGGCAAGGCGGTCGTGTCCTCGTACAAGGGCAAGGTCGTCGGGACCTACTACACCAAGGGTTCCGGCAACACGATCCAGATCAAGCACAAGAACGGCTGGTTCACGGCCTACTACCACCTGAAGGACAAGGCCAGCAAGTACGTCCAGAAGGGCGACAAGGTCAAGCGCGGCAAGAAGATCGGCCGCATCGGCGCCTCCGGCGCGACCACCCACGCCCATCTGCACTACGAGCAGCGGTACAAGAAGTCCGGCAACTGGACGGACGAGAGCCACCGCAGGGCGGTCCACTTCAACGGCAAGAAGTACACGGGCCAGGGCAACACCTGGAAGAGCGTCACCAGCAAGAACTGCTGACAGCGAGGGAGATCCGCATGCGCAGGACGAAGATGGTGCTGGTCGGCATCGGCTCGGCGGCTCTGCTCGCCACCGGCGGGACAGCGACCGCGAGTGCCGCCGCGACCGCCGCGGACAGCGGCCAGCAGACCAGCTCCGCCGGACAGGCCCAGGCCGCCAAGAAGGCATGGAGCTGCACGAAGGGCAAGGTCTGCTTCTACACCGGGAAGAACGGCACGGGGAAGCGGTGCTCGACGGCCAACAGCATCAACAAGTGGTCGTCGAAGCGGTGCCAGACCTCGACGTTCAAGTCCTTCCGCAACAACGGCCACTCGGGGCACAAGGGGGATGTGCGCGGCTACACGAAGACCAACCACAACGGCAAGCACCTCACGATCGCCAACGGCGCGCGGGGCAACATGGCCAAGAAGAACCCCATCCGCTCCGTCCAGTGGTTCTGACGTAGCGACGCGGAGCGCCACGCCTGTGCGGCGTGGCGCTCCGTCATGCCGTTCGTCGGCGTCCGGCTCAGTGGAAGAAGTGCCGCGTGCCCGTCAGGTACATCGTGACGCCCGCCGCCTTCGCGGCCTCGACCGTCTGCTCGTCGCGGACCGAACCGCCCGGCTGGACGACGGCCTTGACCCCGGCCTCGGCCAGCACCTCGAAGCCGTCGGGGAAGGGGAAGAACGCGTCGGAGGCCGCGTACGCACCCCGCGCGCGCTCCTCGCCCGCGCGCTGCACCGCGAGGCGGGCCGAGTCGACACGGTTGACCTGGCCCATGCCGACGCCGACCGTGGCGCGGTCCTTGGAGAGCAGGATCGCGTTGGACTTCACCGCGCGCGAGGCGCGCCAGGCGAAGGAGAGCTCGGCCAGCTCGTCGGCGGAGAGGGCCTCGCCGGTCGCCAGCGTCCAGTTGGCCGGGTCGTCGCCCTCGGCCTGGAACGCATCCTTGACCTGCGCGAGCCCGCCGCCGTCGATCGGGCGGAACTCGGCCGGGGCCGAGGGCGCCTCGGGGCAGCGCAGCACGCGGATGTTCTTCTTCTTGGTGAGGGCCTCGACCGCGCCGTCCTCGTACCCCGGGGCGACGATCACCTCGGTGAAGATCTCCGCGACCTGCTCGGCCATCTCCTTCGAGACGGGCCGGTTGACGGCGATGACGCCGCCGAACGCCGAGAGCGGGTCGCAGGCGTGCGCGTTGCGGTGCGCCTCGGCGACGTCCGCCGCGACGGCGATGCCGCAGGGGTTGGTGTGCTTGATGATCGCGACGCAGGGCTCGTCGTGGTCGTAGGCGGCGCGGCGCGCGGCCTCGGTGTCCACGTAGTTGTTGTACGACATCTCCTTGCCGTGCAGCTGCTCTGCCTCCGCGAGACCGCCGCAACCGCCCGTGTACAGGGCGGCGGGCTGGTGCGGGTTCTCGCCGTAACGCAGCACGTTCTTGCGCTCGTACGTCACGCCGAGGAAGCCGGGGAACTCGCCCCCGTCGCCGGTGTAGTCCCCCGCGAACCAGCCCGCGACCGCGACGTCGTACGCCGCCGTGTGACGGAACGCTTCAGCGGCGAGGCGCTTGCGCGCGTCCAGGTCGAAGCCGCCGTCGGCGACGGAGCGGAGGACGTCCCCGTACCGGTCCGGGTTCACGACGACCGCCACGGACGGGTGGTTCTTGGCGGCGGCGCGGACCATCGAGGGGCCGCCGATGTCGATCTGCTCCACGCACTCGTCGGGCGCGGCGCCGGAGGCGACGGTCTGCTCGAAGGGGTAGAGGTTGACGACGACCAGCTCGAAGGGCTCGACGCCCAGCTCGGCCAGCTGCTCGCGGTGCGCTTCCAGCCGCTGGTCGGCGAGGATGCCCGCGTGGACGCGGGGGTGCAGGGTCTTGACGCGCCCGTCGAGGCACTCGGGGAAGCCGGTCAGCTCCTCCACGGCCGTGACCGGGACCCCGGCCGCCGCGATCTTCTTCGCGGTGGAACCGGTCGAGACGAGCTGGACGCCCGCCTCGTGCAGACCGCGCGCCAGCTCCTCCAGCCCCGTCTTGTCGTAGACGCTGATCAGCGCGCGGCGGACCGGCCGACGCTGCTGGCCACTCTCACTCATGTCCCAGTCTTACCTTTCGTCCCTGAATGCTGTAGCCGTCGCGGGCCAGCCGCCCGACGACGTCGACGAGCAGCCCTCGTTCGACTTCCTTGATCCGCTCGTGCAGCGCGGATTCGTCGTCCTCCTCCAGGACCTCGACCGCGCTCTGCGCGATCACGGGCCCGGTGTCGACGCCGTCGTCGACGAAGTGGACGGTGCACCCGGTCACCTTGGCGCCGTACGCGAGCGCGTCGCGGACGCCGTGGGCGCCGGGAAAGCTGGGGAGCAGCGCGGGGTGGGTGTTGACGAACCGCCCGCCGTAACGTGCCAGGAACTCCTTGCCGACGACCTTCATGAAGCCCGCGGAGACGACCAGGTCCGGCTCGTACGCCGCCGTGGCCTCGGCCAGCGCGCGGTCCCACTCCTCGCGGGTCGCGTGGTCCTTGACCCGGCAGACGAAGGTGGGGATCCCGGCCCGCTCGGCCCGCTCCAGACCGGCGGCGGTGCGGCGGTCGGCGCCCACGGCCACGATCCGGGCGCCGTAGGACTCCCCCTGCTCCGCGATGGCGTCGAGCAGCGCCTGGAGGTTGGTGCCCGAACCGGAGACCAGGACCACGAGACGGGCGGGGCGGACGGGGCGGTGGATCAGTGGCGCGGCCACGACGGGCTCTCCCTCGGAAGAGTCGGGGATTGTGTGGTCGTACAAGCACGTGGAGCGGAAGATTCCGGGGAACTCTACGAAGCGTCCGACCGTCGGCAACGATACCGGCACTCCACATGGCCCCCACGGGACGGGGGCGGATGCGAAAGGTAGCGTCGGTGTGACGGATCCGTATCTGCCGCCTATGGAAGACACACACCTGATGACCGACCGACGCCGCCGCGCGGCTTCATCCGACAGCTCCTCCCGCGAGGAGCGCGAGGACAACCCCTTCGCGCCGCCGCCGGAGGGGCAGCCGGACCAGCCGTGGCAGCCGCGCCACCAGGGCTCGGGCGACGGAGACCGGGGGAACGGGAGCGGGAACGGCGACGGGAGCGGGAACGGGGACGGGGGCCGGGACCGGGACCGGGACGACCGCGACAGGTCCTCGTCCTGGGGCAGCCAGTGGAGCAGCAAGCAGCCGGGCCGCCAGAGCGGCGGCTTCGGCGGGCTCGGCGGCAGCAACAGCGGCAGCGGTGGCGGTGGCGGCCAGGGGAACGGGGGCGGCGACGGCTCCGGCACCCCGCGCGGCATGCGCTGGGACCCCACCGACCAGCTCCAGCGGCACGCACGGTACGCCCTCCACGCGGGGATCTGGGGCCTCTTCTTCGCCCTGCTCGGTGTGCCCTACGTCGCGCTGCTGCTCGGCGCGCTGTCCCTGTACTGGGGCATCCACGCGCTGCGCGGCAAGAAGGGCGGAAGCCGGAGCGGGAGCGGGAGCGGCGGCGGTTCGCGCAGGCGCGGCCAGGTCCGCGCGACGGCCGAGGACGTCGCGGGCACCACCCGTACGGACGCCGGTACGGACACGGACGGTGACGGCGACGGGGACCGGGGCCGGGACCGGGACGAGAAGCCGGAGGCCGGTCAGATCAAGCTGTCCGTGACCCCCGAGCAGGCGGCGAAGGCGCAGAAGACGGCGGCGATCAGCGGCCTGGTGACGGCGTCGCTCACGCTCGTGATGGTCGCGGCGACCTTCACGTTCCAGATGGTCTACAGCGACTACTACACCTGCAAGGAGGACGCCCTCACCCAGTCCTCCCGCGACGAGTGCAAGCAGCAGCTGCCCGAGCAGATCCGGCCGATCCTGGAGAACCGCCCGTAGGGCGCCCGCGTCAGTGGGGGTCGCGCGGCTCGAAGTCGGGCATCAGACCGCCCGACGCCTCCTTCATCGCTGACCAGCGCATCCTGCGCGCCTCGTCGTCGTGCCACTCGTCGGTCTCGCCGTCGTAGGGAGCGGACGGGGCCGCGGACACGGACTCCCGCGCCGCCCCCGGCGTCCCGGCGGCCGCCTCAGCACTCGCTTTCGCCTTCCTCTTCGTCTTCGACTTCCTCTTCGTCTTCGCCGTCTCGGGCTTGGGGCCGGGCTCGGCCTCGGTCCCGGCCTTCTTCTCGGCCTTCCCCGTGCGCGTCGCCCGCGTCTCCCGTGCGGTGATCTTCGCGGCCTTCGCCGCCGCCCGGATCCGGCGGCGTTCCGCGCGGGTCGGACGGGCCAGCTGACGCCCGTACCACCAGCGCACGAGCAGCGCGCCCGGCACGCCCACCCCGGCGCACCACGCGAACGCCGCGCCGCACGCCTCCCACCACACGGGCCCGAAGTCCGCGAGCGTCCCCACCCCCAGCGCGCCCCCGGCCAGGGCCGCGAGGAGGGCGACGGCCAGGCCGCAGAAGGCGGCGGCGAGCAGGGCGCGTACGGCCGTCTCGCCGAGCGCCGCACGCGTACGCCCCACGCCCCACGCGCACGCG
Organism: Streptomyces sp. NPDC048172; assembly: GCF_043202595.1. NCBI lineage: Bacteria > Bacillati > Actinomycetota > Actinomycetes > Kitasatosporales > Streptomycetaceae > Streptomyces > Streptomyces sp. NPDC048172. The sequence continues at coordinate 343,225 of NZ_JBIDAT010000001.1, read as the reverse complement.
GCCCCGCCCAGCACCGGCACCGCGCCCGCCAGGCACCACAGCAGCGGCCCCGTGGCGCCGTCGTCCGGTACGGCCGCGAGCAGCGGGAACGGCGGCAGGTGCGGTGCGGTGGCGCCCCCGCCCGCGAACGGGCCCAGCTCGCTCGCCCCGCCCAGGGAGAAGCCGGGGCCGAGCCCGTACGTCAGGGCCCAGACGGCGGCGTTCGGGGCCAGCACGACGGCGAGCAGCAGCACGGAGAAGCGGCCGGACACGGAGCTCGTGAGCTGCGGAAAGCTCGACTGGACCGCGCCCAGGTGCCAGACCACGGCGCCCGTCAGCAGCACCGCGCCGCCGCCCCAGAGCGCGACGACCCCCGCGAGCCCGGCGTGCACCGAGACCTCCGCGCGCTCCTCGACGCGCTCCCCGCCCCGCTCGCTGAGCGCCTCCGGCAGCGGGCGGCCCAGCGCCGTCCACACGGAGATCCCGGCGACGGCGACGGCGAAGAGCGGCAGGTGCCAGGCCGCGCTGACCACGTCGACCTGGACGGGACCGCCGCACGTGTAGACCACGGCGGCGGCCCCGACCAGCAGATATCCGACGGTGACCCAGGCCGCGGCGGCGACGGCCGTGGCGGAGGACGCCGGTTCCCCGGCGGACTCCTCGCCCGCGTCCTCGCCGTCCCCGCCGCCCTCTCCGTCCTCTCCGTCCTCCTCCGAGAGCACGCCCGCCTCGCCGAGCCCCTCCCGGGTCGCGCGGTGCAGCAGCCACACGGGCAGCGCGGTGAGGAGCAGGGGTGTCACCCCGAGCGGCGCGGGCACGCCGGACAGGGTCTCGACGCGGACGAGTTCGACGCCGTGGGCCAGCAGCCACAGGTCGGCGGCGAGGTGCAGCGCCCCGTCGGCGCCGCTGTCGGGGTACGGGGAGACGATCCACAGCAGCAGGACGAGGACGGCGAGCGCGCCGAGCCCCAGTCCGGCGGCGACGGCGCCGCCGAACAGCCAACCGCCTGCCACGGGCAGCGGCTGACGGGCATTCAGGCCGCGCGTGGAGGGCGACGGGCCGCGATGCGTCATGTGGCTCACGTCGTCATGCTGCCAAGAACACCCGTTTTGCCCCGGTAGCAGGCGAATCATCGCTGTGTCGCACAAGCTGAGCTTCATGCACCTTTTCATGCAATCATTCGTGCACGAGCGCGCGGAGAGGCGCGCATGATGCGACGGACCGCCCCCGCCCACGAGTCGACGCCCGAGCCGTCGCCCGATTCGCCGCCCGATTCGACGTCCGAGCAGACGTCCGACGCCCCGTCAGCTTCCGCCGTCGGCACGGACGATCCGGCCGAGGAACGTCCGGAACCGGACCCCGCGACCGGGGACGCGGCCCCCGCAGACGCGGAGACCGCGGACGCCCCCGCGGATACGGACGGCGACTCCGCCGCACACGCCTTCGACCAGCTCTATCTCCGGCACGCGCGGTCGCTGACCCGGCAGGCGTATCTGCTGTGCGGGCACCGCGACGTCGCCGAGAGCGCCGTGGCGCACGCCTTCCACCTCGCCTGGGAACGCTGGCCCGAGGTCGCCGTCGACAGCGACCCGGCGGGCTGGGTGCGCGCGGCGGCGTACGAGTACGCGCTCTCGCCCTGGCACCAGTTCCGCCCCCGCAAGGGCAAGCCCGGGGCCCATCCCGGGCCGCCCGCCGACCGGGAGCTCCTGGACGCGCTGCTGCGCCTGCCGCGTACGTACCGCTCGACGCTGCTCCTGCACGACGGGCTCGGGCTGAGCCTCCCCGACACCGCCGCCGAGACCGAGGCCAGTACCCCCGCGGCGGCCGGGCGGCTCGCCCACGCCCGCGAGTCCGTCGGCGCGCACTGCCCGGAGCTGAGCGCGGCACCGGACGGGCAGCGCGGCCCGCTGCTCACCCGCCGCCTGCGCGAACTGGCCGCGGCCCAGCCCGTACGGACCACGCCGCCGCCCCTCGTACGGCGCGGCAGCGAGCACACCACGCGGCGCTGGACGCGGGCGGCGGTGGGGCTGACCGCGGTGGTGACGGCGGCGACGGCGTTCTCGCTGGTCACGGCCGACGCGCCGGACCGGCCGCCCGGGAAGTGGACGGAGCCGAAGATCACGGTGTCGCCCAGCGGCTCCGTCCCCTCGCCGAGCGCCTCCGTCCCCACGGCGCCGCCCCCGGCCGCCCCGTCGGGACAGGCCGCGCAGCCGGGGCCCGGCGAACCGGCGCTGCGGGTGCGCGAGGCGGTACGGCGGGCCGACCGCGCGTATCTGCCGCAGCTCCGCTCCACGAACGGCCGTGTGCGGCTGGAGGACATCCTGGCCAAGGAGCGGGCGGAGCAACGGGCCCGCGAGGAGGCCCTGGCGAAGCGGGCCGAGTGGGAGCGGGCGAAGGAGGAGCAGGCCCGGCAGCGGCTGCGGGAACGCTGACGGGCCCGCACCCCTCCGCCGAGGGGTGCGGGCCCGTGGTCCCGTGCCGGGGACGTCAGCCGTCGGCGTAAGCCGTGAGCGTCAGCCGTCTGGCGTCAGCCGTTGAGGCGCTCGCGCGCCAGGCGCGCGGTCTCGGACGGGGTCTTGCCGACCTTCACGCCCGCGGCCTCCAGGGCCTCCTTCTTGGCCTGGGCGGTGCCGGAGGAGCCGGAGACGATGGCGCCCGCGTGGCCCATGGTCTTGCCCTCGGGCGCGGTGAAGCCCGCGACGTAACCGACGACCGGCTTGGTCACGTTCTCCTTGATGAAGTCCGCGGCCCGCTCCTCGGCGTCGCCGCCGATCTCACCGATCATCACGATCAGGTCAGTGTCCGGGTCGGCCTCGAACGCCTTGAGGGCGTCGATGTGCGTGGTGCCGATGACCGGGTCACCGCCGATGCCGACGCAGGTCGAGAAGCCGATGTCACGCAGCTCGTACATCATCTGGTACGTCAGCGTGCCGGACTTCGAGACCAGGCCGATGCGGCCCGGCTTGGTGATGTCGGCCGGGATGATGCCCGCGTTGGACTGGCCGGGGGTGATCAGACCCGGGCAGTTCGGGCCGACGATCCGCGTCTTGTTGCCCTTCTGGGTCGCGTAGTCCCAGAAGTAGGCGGTGTCGTGGACGGCGATGCCCTCGGTGATCACGACGGCCAGGCCGATGCCCGCGTCCACGGCCTCGACGACCGCGTCCTTGGCGAACTTCGGCGGGACGAAGATGACGGTCACGTCGGCGCCCGTCTGCTCCATCGCCTCCTTGACGCCGCCGAACACCGGGACCTCGGTCCCGTCGAAGTCGACGGTCGTGCCCGCCTTGCGCGGGTTCACACCGCCGACGATGTTCGTGCCGGAGGCCAGCATGCGCTTGGTGTGCTTCTGGCCTTCCGAGCCGGTCATCCCCTGGACGATGACCTTGCTTTCCTTGGTGAGGAAGATAGCCATGGTGTGTCGGTGTCCTCGTCCCTTTACTTGGCAGCCAGCTCGGCGGCCTTGTCAGCCGCGCCGTCCATCGTGTCCACCTGCTGCACGAGCGGGTGGTTGGCGTCGGTCAGGATCTTGCGCCCGAGCTCGGCGTTGTTGCCGTCGAGGCGCACGACCAGGGGCTTGGTGACGTCCTCGCCCTTGGACTTGAGCAGCTCCAGGGCCTGCACGATGCCGTTGGCCACCGCGTCGCAGGCGGTGATGCCACCGAAGACGTTGACGAACACGGACTTGACGTCCGGGTCGCCGAGGATGATCTCCAGGCCGTTCGCCATGACCTCGGCCGAGGCGCCGCCGCCGATGTCGAGGAAGTTGGCGGGCTTGACGTCGCTGTGGTTCTCACCCGCGTACGCCACGACGTCGAGGGTGGACATGACCAGACCCGCGCCGTTGCCGATGATGCCGACCTGGCCGTCGAGCTTGACGTAGTTCAGCCCCTTGGCCTTGGCGGCGGCCTCCAGCGGGTTCGCCGCGGCCTTGTCCTCCAGGGCCTCGTGGTCGGGCTGGCGGAAGTCGGCGTTGGCGTCCAGGGAGACCTTGCCGTCCAGCGCGATGACCTTGCCGTCGCCGGTCTTGACCAGCGGGTTGACCTCGACGAGGAGGGCGTCCTCCTTGACGAAGACGTCCCAGAGCTTGACCAGGACGTTGGCGACCTGGTCGACCAGCTCGGCCGGGAACTTCGCGGCCTCGGCGATCTCACGGGCCTTGGCCTCGGTGACGCCCTCGATGGCGTCCACCGGGATCTTGGCGAGGGCCTCGGGCTTGGTGGCCGCGACCTCCTCGATCTCGACACCGCCCTCGACGGAGGCCATGGCCAGGAAGGTGCGGTTGGTGCGGTCGAGGAGGAAGGAGACGTAGTACTCCTCCGCGATGTCGGCGGTCTGGGCGAGCATCACCTTCTGGACCGTGTGGCCCTTGATGTCCATGCCCAGGATCTGGCCGGCCTTCTCCACCGCGTCCGCCGGGTCGGAGGCCAGCTTGACGCCGCCGGCCTTGCCGCGGCCGCCGGTCTTGACCTGCGCCTTGACGACCGCACGGCCGCCGAGTCGCTCGGTCACCTCGCGCGCCGCCTCGGGCGTCTCGATGACTTCACCGGCCAGCACCGGTACGTCATGCTTGGCGAAGATGTCCCTCGCCTGGTACTCGAACAGGTCCACGCGCGTCCGTCCCCTTAATCAGTGGTCTCGCGGTCGATGTCAGCGTGGGCGTGCCGCGAGGGCCGCGGCGTCCACGGATCGCGCGGCATGTCCGCCTTGCAGGTTAGCTCCGCGCGTGTGCGCTTGATAAATCGCAGCTCACACCTGAGCGGTGAGACCGGTCACAACTGGACCTCTTTCACCCCTTTGCCCCTGGTGCCCCGAAGGGGCGGGCCCTCACTGGTCCGGCGGCACCGGCAGGGCCCGCTTCTCGATGGCCGCCGCCATCACCTCGGGGAACAGGTCGGGCGTACAGGCGAAGGCCGGGGCTCCCAGCGCCGCGAGCGCCGCCGCGTGCTCCCGGTCGTACGCCGGAGTGCCCTCGTCGGACAGCGCCAGCAGCGTGACGAACTGCACGCCCGCCGCCTTCATCGCCGCGACCCGCTTGAGCATCTCGTCACGTATCCCCCCTTCGTAGAGATCGCTGATCAGCACGACGATCGTCTCGGCGGGGCGACTGATGCGGGACTGGCAGTACGCCAGGGCGCGGTTGATGTCCGTGCCGCCGCCGAGCTGGGTGCCGAAGAGCACGTCGACCGGGTCGTCGAGATCGTCGGTGAGATCCACGACGTTCGTGTCGAAGACGACCAGGCGGGTGTCGAGCGAGCGCATGGAGGCGAGGACGGCGCCGAAGACCGACGCGTAGACCACCGAGGCCGCCATCGAGCCCGACTGGTCGATCGCGAGGATCACGTCCTTCTTGACGGCCTGCGAGGCCCGCCCGTACCCGATCAGGCGCTCGGGGATCACGGTGCGGTACTCCGGGAGATAGTTCTTGAGATTCGCCCGGATGGTGCGGTCCCAGTCGATGTCGCGGTGCCGGGGGCGGGTGACCTTCGCCGAACGGTCCAGCGCGCCGGTCAGCGCCGACCTCGTACGGCTCGTGAGCCGCTTCTCCAGCTGCTCGACGACCTTCCGCACGACGGCGCGCGCGGTCTCCTTGCTGGTCTCGGGCATCGCCTTGTTCAGCGACAGGAGCGTGCCGACCAGGTGCACGTCGGGCTCGACGGCCTCCAGCATCTCGGGCTCCAGCAGCAGCGCGGACAGCCCGAGCCGGTCGATGGCGTCCCGCTGCATGACCTGCACGACGGAGCTGGGGAAATACGTCCGGATGTCGCCGAGCCAGCGCGCGGCCTGCGGCGCCGATCCGCCGAGCCCGGCCGAACGCCTGCCACCGCCGCCCTGCGCCGTGCCTGCCCCGCCCCCTCCCCCGTAGACCGCGTCCAGCGTCTTGTCCATCCCGGCGTCCGCGCCGCCCAGCGCGACGCCGGTCCCGTCGCTGCCGTCGGCCCCGCCGAGGACCAGCCGCCAGCGCCGCAGCCGCTCCTCGTCGGTGCCGGGCTCCACCTCGATCCCCGTGCCGGTGCCCGGCCCCACGTCGGTCCCGGTGCCGATTCCCGTGTCGCTCATACGCCCGCGCCCTCCCCCAGCAACAGCCTCACCGTCTCCAGCACCGCGTCCGCCCGCTCCGCGTCGAGCCCCTGGCCGAAGCCCGTGCCCGCCATGCTCCCGCCCGGCACGGCCCGCACGGCTGACGGGCGGCGCACCAGCTCGCCCAGCGAACGGCGCACCCCCGGCTCGTACTCCGCGAACGTGCGCCGCAGCAGCGGCAGGACATCCGTGAACGCGTCGCCCGGCACGCCCGACAGCCAGCCGTCCACCAGCGCGAGCAGCCGCTCGTCGTGGAGGAGGAGCATGCCGCCGCCCGCGAGGAAGCCCTCGATCCACGCCGCCGCGTCGGCGGTCGGCGTGCCCGGCGAGAGGACGAGGCCCATCAGCCGCGCCGCCTCGTCGTCGCTCAACTGTCCGTCGTCCAGCAGCAGCCGCGCGCAGCGGCCACGGAGCAGCCCCGGCATCAGATCGCGCCGCGCCAGCCCGCGCAGCATCGCGCGCCACCGCTCCATCAGCCCGGCGGCCGTCCCCTCGGCGCCGTCCTGTCCGCCCGTCTCCTCATCCGCGCCCGCGCCCGCACCCTCGCTCTCGCCCTCGCCCGTACGCTCGCGGGCGAGCAGGCCCACCGCCTGGTGGGCGGCGTCGAGATGGGCGCGCATGTCGCGCGCGCCCTCGTCGTCCAGGCCGACGCAGGCGGGCGGGAGGCCCACGCACACCCGCTCGGCGAGGCCCTCGGCGACCCTGCCGAGCGCCCGCGCGTCGGTGCCCCGCACATCCCCGTACCGCACGGTGCGGACGAGGGCCGGGAGCGCCTGGGCGAGCCTGCCGACGTCCGACTCCAGGGCCGCGCGGTCGGCGAGGACGCGCATGACGTCCGGCAGCGCCTCGGGCAGCTCCGCGAGCAGGCACAGCTCCGCGAGAGCGGTGACCTCGGCCAGCGGCGGATCCGACTCCAGCACCTGGGAACGGGCCTTGGCGACGGCCGCCTCGTGCACGGTCGTCCCCCAGACGCCCGCCTCCGCGACCCGCACGGACAGCTCCGGCTCCCAGCGCAGCCGCCAGCTCTCGCGGAACGTGCCCGTGCTCTCCGTGCGCGAACGCGACGGCTCGCCCCAGTCGACCCCGAGCAGCCGCAGCCGGTGCAGCAGCCTGCTGCGCGCGGCGTCGGTCTCCTTGCGCAGGTCGAGGTCCAGCTCGCGCTCGGCGGCCTCCGGCTTGAGCCGCACGGAGCGCTGCTGGCGGGCCAGATCGCGCTGGAGCGGCACGGCCGGAGCGGCGTCCGGGACCTCGCCGAGCACATCGCCGACGATCAGCCGGTCCTGGATCAGGCCGAGCGGGACGTCGGAGCCCTCGCACATCACCGCACGGATCGCGTCGGTGGTCTCGGTGAGCCCGGCGAGGGGGCGCCCGCGCATCGCCGCCAGGGTGTCCGCCAGCCGCACGGCCTCGATGACATGGGCCGAGGAGACGCCCCGGTCCTCCTCCCTCAGCAGGCCCGCCACCTTGGTCATCCACCGCTCGACCGGGCGGTCGGGCGCGGAGAACAGATGGCTGTACCAGCCCGGGGAGACGATGCCCGCCCCGTACCCCGAACGGCGCGCGAGGCGGCGGTGCGTCCAGGGCACCCAGGTGATCTCCGCCTTCACCTTGGGGAGGCCCTTGAGGAGCTGCCGGTCGGCCGTCGCCGTCGTACGCGCCGTGAGCGCGGGGACGTGCCAGGCGCCGCAGACGACCGCCGTCGCCGCGTCGCCGAACTCCTTGCGCGCCTCCCGCAGCCGGAGCCGCATATGGGCCTCGCGCACCAGGTCCCGCCGGTGCCCGCCGTCGCCGTGCGCCTCGCGCAGCGCCCCCATCGCCTCACCCAGCGCCGCGAACGGGGCGACGGGGTCCGCCCGTCCCACGCCCCGGTGCTCGACGACGTCCTCCCACCAGCGCTCCGGGTCGTCGTACCCGGCGGTCTCGGCGAGCACCGCGATGGGGTCGATACGGACGGCGTCCTCCGCGCCCTCCTCCGGCTCCGCGCCCTCCTCCGGCTCCGCGCCCGCCTCCGGCTCCAGGTCCGCGTCCGTCAGCGCCAGGGCGTGGGCCGCGGGCAGGTCCATGAAGCGGACCGGCACCCCGCGCTCCAGGGCCCAGCGGATCGCGACCCACTCCGGGGAGAACTCGGCGAGCGGCCAGAAGGCGGCCTTCCCCGGCTCGTTGACCGCGTGGGCCAGCAGCGCCACCGGGGGCACCATCTGCTCGTCGGCCGCGAGCTGGACCACGGCGTCCGCCTCGGGCGGGCCTTCCACGAGGAGGACCTCCGGCTCGCGCGCGGCGAGCGCGGCGCGCACCGCGCGGGCCGAGCCCGGGCCGTGGTGCCGGACGCCCAGCAGCAGCGGGCCGCCCCCGTCCTTCTCCGCCGCCGCTGCCGTCATCCGGTCACCTCACGGCACGCGCGGTAGAAGTCCTTCCAGCCGTCGCGCTCGCGCACGACCGCCTCCAGATACTCCTGCCAGACCACCTTGTCGGCCGCCGGGTCGCGGACGACGGCGCCGAGGATGCCCGCCGCGACATCGCTCGCGCGCAGCACGCCGTCCCCGAAGTGCGCGGCCAGGGCGAGGCCTCCGGTGACGACGGAGATCGCCTCGGCCGTCGAGAGCGTCCCGGAGGGCGACTTGACCTTGGTGCGGCCGTCGGTCGTGACCCCGTCGCGCAGCTCGCGGAAGACGGTGACCACGCGCCGGATCTCGTCGAACCCCTCGGGCACCGCGGGCAGATCGAGCGAGCTGCCGAGCTGGTCGACCCGCCGGGAGACGATCTCGACCTCGGCCTCGGCCGTCTCGGGCAGGGGCAGCACGACGGTGTTGAAGCGGCGGCGCAGGGCGCTCGACAGCTCGTTGACCCCCCGGTCGCGGTCGTTCGCCGTCGCGATCAGGTTGAACCCCCTCACCGCCTGGACCTCTTGGCCCAGCTCCGGGATCGGGAGTGTCTTCTCGGACAGGACGGTGATCAGCGTGTCCTGGACGTCCGCCGGGATACGGGTCAGCTCCTCGACGCGCGCGGTCATCCCGTCCCGCATCGCGCGCATCACGGGGCTCGGCACCATCGCGTCGCGGCTGGGGCCGTGGGCGAGCAGCTGTGCGTAGTCCCACCCGTAGCGGATGGCTTCCTCGGCGGTGCCCGCCGTGCCCTGCACCAGCAGCGTCGAGTCACCGCTGACGGCGGCGGCCAGGTGCTCGGAGACCCAGGTCTTCGCGGTGCCCGGCACGCCGAGCAGCAGCAGCGCCCGGTCCGTGGCGAGCGTCGTCACCGCGACCTCGACGATGCGGCGCGGGCCCACGTACTTGGGCGAGATCACCGTGCCGTCGCTCAGCTCGCCGCCGAGCAGATACGTCGCCACGGCCCACGGCGACAGCTTCCAGCGCTCGGGGCGCGGGCGGTCGTCGGCCGCCGCAAGCGCCTTCAGCTCCTCGGCGAAGGCGTCCTCGGCGTGCGGCCGCAGCGCGGCGGCCTGGTCAGCGACAGGACTCTCGGTCACAACTCCCCCTCTGAGCATGGCGAATGGAGGCGGACCGGCCGAGGGAACCCCCTCGTGGCCCGGCATCGGCCGATCCGTGGAATCCACCATGCACCCCGCCACTGACAATCGCCCTGACCTGCGCCGACGCCCTTGCGGGGGCATACGCAACGGCTTGCGGAGGGCCGTTGTCAGTGGCGCCTCCTACCGTTCTTGTCATGGGTGGACACGCAGTCCGCTGGACAGCGGAGCAGGTAATGGCGCTGGCGCCTGACGATGCGTCACGCCGCGCGGGGAGCAAGCTGTCAGCGCCCGGTCCCTGGTCGGAGGCGGGGACGGGCATCGGAGCGGTGTGGGGGCTGTGCAAGGGCAGCGGCAAGAAGCCGTACCAGACGATCGTCGATCTCGACGGCGGCCAGGGCCCCGGGTACAAGTGCTCGTGCCCCAGCAGGAAGTTCCCGTGCAAGCACGCGGTGGGGCTGTTGCTCCTGTGGGCGGGCGGGGACGCGACCGTGGCCGAGGAGGAGAAGGCGCCGGAGTGGGCCGACGGCTGGCTCAGCGGGCGCCGTGAGCGCACGACGCGCAGAGCGTCCCGTGCCGGGGAGGGCACGGACGGAGGGGAAGCGGACGGCGGCGGAGGCGCCCCATCCGAGCAGCAGCGGGCCGCGGCCCGGCAGCGCGCCGAGCGGCGGCACGCGCGGATCGCCGCGGGCGCCGAGGAGTTGGAGCAGCGCCTCGCCGACCTGCTGCGCGGCGGCCTCGCGGGCGCGGGCCAGGCGGGGTACGCGTCGTGGGACGAGATGGCAGCGCGCATGGTCGACGCGCAGGCGCCCGGCCTCGCCTCCCGCACCCGCGAGCTGGGCGCGATCCCGGCCTCGGGCGACGGCTGGCCGGGGCGGCTGCTCGCCGAGTGCGCACTGCTGCACCTGCTCGACCAGGGGTTCCTGCGCCTCGACGAGCTGCCGGAGCCGCTGGCGGCCACCGTGCGCGGCAGGGTGGGCCTCACCGTGGACGCGGCGGACCTGCTGGCCGACGAGAGCGCGCGGACACGGGACGAGTGGCTGGTCCTCGCCCAGCGGGACAGCGAGGAGGGCCGGCTCACGGCCCGCCGCATATGGCTGTACGGACGCGGGACGGGGCAGCACGCGCTGCTCCTCTCCTTCGGCGCGGCCGGGCGCGCGCCCGAACTGGCCCTGCCGGTGGGCGCCTCGGTCGACGCCGACGTGGCGTACTACCCGGGGGCGCGCCCGCTGCGCGCCGCGCTGGGCGAGCGGCACGGGCCGCCCGTGCCCGGCTTCGTCCCCGAGGGAGGCGCGGTGCCGGACGCCCTCGCGGCATACGCGTCGGCGCTGGCCGCCGACCCCTGGCTGGACTCGTGGCCGTACGTGCTGCGGGACGTGGTCCCGGTGCCTCCGGCGGAGGACCGCGGCGGCTGGACGCTGGCCGCCGCCGACGAGGACCTGGCCCTGCCCCTCGCCCCCGGCACGACCGACACCGCCCTGTGGAAGCTCGCCGCGATCTCCGGCGGAGCCCCCCTCACGGTCTTCGGCACCTGCGGCCACCAGGGGTTCGCGCCCCGCACGGCCTGGAGCGAGGACCGGGCGGTGCCGCTGTGACGGGGAACGTGACGGACGCGACGGCACGGAAAGGGGAGCCGAACGTGGCGGAGGGGACGATGAACACGGCCGGAAAGCCGAGCGCACCCGAGAACCCGGGTACGCCCGGTACGCCCGGTACGGCGTACGCGTGGGACGACTTGGTGAGTGCGGCCCTGCTCGGGGCCGAGCGCAGGACGTTGCCCGGGGGCGGGGTGAAGGGGCTGCTGGACGCGGCCGCGCTGCAGACCGTGCGGCGGCGGGCCGGGGTCCGGGCCGCCGTGCCGGGGCCGCGGCTGGACCCGGCGCCGCCGGACGAGCGTCCGGCGTTGCCCGAGGACGCCGAGTGGCGGCTGACGACGCTGCTGGCCAACCGTTCGCCGGCCGGGGGCTCGTCGGGCGGGCGGCGCGGGCCGGGCCCCGACCTGGGAGAGTTGCTGCCCCAGTGGCTGGCGGCGGCGAACGAGCGGGGGTACCGGGCGCCGTCAGCGGTCCTCCCGGCGCTCCTCGACGCGGCGCGGGCGCGTACCGATCTGCGGGCCGAGACGCTCACGTTCGCGGGGCCGCGCGCCCTGTGGCTGGCGCGGCTGAACCCGGACTGGAAGTTCGCGCTGCGCGACGGCGTACGGCGCAGGGCGCCGGAGGTCGAGTCCGACGAGGCCCGGCGGCTCTGGGAGGAGGGTCTCTTCGCGGAGCGCGTCGCGCTGCTGGGCGCGCTGCGGCAGCGCGACCCGGCCGCCGGGCTGGCGCTGCTGGAGTCGACGTGGAAGACGGAGCGGGCCGAGGACCGGCTGATGTTCCTGGACTCGCTGCGGCAGGGGCTCGGCCCGGACGACGAGCCGTTCCTCGACCAGGCGCTGGCCGACCGCAGCCGCACCGTACGGGCGACCGCGGCCGAGCTGCTCGCGGGGCTGCCGGACTCGGCGCTGGCCCGGCGGATGGCCGAGCGGGCGCGTACCTGCGTCAGCCTCGACCCGATGAGCGGCGCCCGCCCCCGCGTCACCGTGGAGGCGCCGCACGAGTGCGACGCCGCGATGCAGCGCGACGGCGTGATACCGAAGCCCCCGGCGGGCCGGGGCGAACGGTCGTGGTGGCTGGGCCAGTTGGCGGAGGCCGCGCCGCTGGACGTATGGCGGGAGCGGTTCGGCGGGCGTACGCCGGAGGAGATCGTGGCGCTGCCGGTCGCCGACGGCTGGCGCGAGGACCTGCACGCCGCGTGGTGCCGCGCCGCCGTCCGCCAGCGGGCCGAGGAGTGGGCCCGCGCGCTGATGGGCCCGCCGACGGCGCCGTTCGGCGAGGGCCCCGGCGACCCGGCGAAGCTGCTGTCGGTGCTGCCGGGCGAGGAGCGCGGCGCGTGGGCGGCGCGCTTCATCGCGGCGCACGGGCTGTCGGAGGCGTTCCGGATCCTGGGGGTGTGCGCGGTGCCGTGGTCGCTGCCGCTGGGCCGCGCGGTGGTCGACGCACTGGAGATCGCCCGCGACGCGGGCAGCTATCCGTGGAGCTTCAGCGGGGTGATGGGCCTGGCCGAGCGGTGCCTGGACCCGGCGGACGCCGAGCGCCTGGCACCACTGGCCGCGGTTCCCGACGAGGTGGAGGGCGGTTCACCCGGCGCGGGGGCGTACTGGGCGGAGGCGTTCCAACGGCTCGTCGCCACCCTCCGGTTGCGCGAGGCGATGCTCCGCGAGCTGGACGGCGGTCATGCCGGAGGGGAGGTCCCGGCCGGCGCCGCCTCGATCAGGGAGTAGGGGTCGGGGGCGGGGAGCGGGGTGACCGAGGTGACCTCGAAGCCCGCGCCGTGGCACAGCGCCTCGTACTCGGCGCGGGTCCGTTCCCTGCCGCCGTACGTCAGCAGCATGTTGACGTCGGTGAGGTACGGCACCGCACTGGCTTCTCCCTGAACGGTGGGCGGCAGCACCGTCTCGACGACGAGCAGCCGCCCGCCGTCCGCCATCGCCCTCCGGATGTTGCGGAGGATCACGCCGCACCGCTCGTCGTCCCAGTCGTGCAGGACGCTCTTGAGGAGGTAGAGGTCCCCGCCCGCCGGGGCCGCCGCGAAGAAGTCGCCGGGCTCCAGCGCGCAGCGCCCCGTGAGCCCGGCGTCGGCCATCCGGACCCGGGCCCGCGCGAGCCCCTCGGCCGTGTCGTACAGCACGCCGCGCGTCCCGGGGTACGCGCGCAGCACGGCGCTCAGCAGCGTGCCGTCCCCGCCGCCCACGTCGACGACGGTCGCGAACCGTCCGAAGTCGTAGTGCACCGGCACGTCTGCGGCGGCCTGCCGGGCGCTTCCGCCCATCGCCGCGTGGTACTCGGCGGCCAGCCCGGGCCGGTCACGCAGATACGTGAAGATGTCGGCGCCGTACGTCGCCGCGAAGGTGGACCCACCGGTCCTGAGCGCGTCGTCCAGATGCTCCCAGTGCCGCACCAGCCCGGGATCGGTGACCAGCCGGAACACCGCGTGCAGCGACTCCGGCAGATCGGTGCGCAGTTGAGCACCCATCTCCGTGAGCGCGAAAACGGCGTGCGCGACCTCGCCGGGCGCCGTCTCGGCGGACGCCGTCCCAGCGGGCTCTGTCCCCGCGCGCGCCGTCTCGGTCAGTGTCCCCAGTGCGGTCAGGGCGCGCAGCAGGCGGAGGGTCGCGCCGGGGTCGGTGTCCAGTTCGCGGGCCACCTCGTCCGCCGTGCGGGCGCCGTCACCGAGCAGGTCGATGACACCCGTCCGGGTGGCGGTGCCCAGCACCTCCGCGGCGAGCCGTCCGTTGGCGAGTCGCGCCAGTACGGCGCGTGCCGCGGCCCGGCCGGTCCCGTCGTGCTGTTCCTGCGTGTCGTCCCTCGTCCGTGATGCCACGTCGGATCCTCCGTACGCGTCCCGGCCCCTGGGTTACTTAGGTAAGCCTAAGTTGACCCGCCGGGCGGCGCAACGGGCGACAGCGCACGGGAGTTGCCCCGTACGGGAGTCGTACGGGAGCCGCACGGAAGACGTACGCCCTACGCGGCCACCGGGCCCACATGGGTGCGGATCCACTCGACGACCTCGTTCGTCGTCGCGCCGGGGGTGAAGATCTCCGCGACGCCCTGGTCCTTCAGCGGCGCGATGTCGCCCTCGGGGATGATCCCGCCGCCGAAGACCTTGATGTCCACGGCGTCCCGCTCGCGCAGCAGTTCCAGGACCCGCGCGAACAGGGTGTTGTGCGCACCGGAGAGGATCGAGAGGCCGATCGCGTCGGCGTCCTCCTGGATCGCGGTGTCCACGATCTGCTCCGGCGTCTGGTGCAGGCCGGTGTAGATGACCTCCATGCCCGCGTCGCGCAGCGCACGGGCGATGACCTTGGCCCCGCGATCGTGACCGTCGAGCCCCGGCTTGGCGACCACGACGCGGATCGGACCCGACACACCCATCCCTGCCTCCAACTCACACACCTCAGACGGCCCACAACGGCGAAGTGAACGCACGTTATCCCCAGGATCCCGCACCCAGCCGTTTCGCGCTCGGAAGGGAGGGGGAAATCACACCCAGGACAACACGTACGTCTCGCGCCGTATCCGCACTCTTCACCCGGAATCGGCGTGACAGGGGAGAGCCGCACGGTCCGTGAGCGCCGCCGCGCCTTCCTCTCGCGCACCTCGGGAGGTGGCCGCATGCGCGTACCGACCATTCCGTCCCTCCTGCCCCTCCCGCTGTCCCTCCCCCTCCCCCTGCGCGCCACCGCCGTCGACGCGCTGGTCCTCGCCGGGCATCTGCTGCTCTATCCCACCGGGGTGCTCGCGGAGCGCACGCCCGAAGAGCCCACCGGGACCCCGGCCTCGCACCCGCACCCGCGCCCGCATCCCCATCCCACCGACCGCCCGCCGGTGCTGCTCCTGCACGGCTTCTGCGACAACCGTTCCGCGTACGTCCTGCTGCGCCGCTCCCTGCTGCGGCACGGCTGGCGGCACGTCGTCGCGCTCAACCACTCCCCGCTCACCGGCGATGTGCGCGCCGCGGCCCGCCGGTTGGCGGGGCAGGTCGAGGAGGTGCTGGCGCGCACCGGGCACGAGCGGGTCGACCTGGTCGGGCACAGCCTGGGCGGACTGATCGCCCGCTATTACGTTCAACGCCTGGGCGGCGACGCGCGCACCCGCACCGTGATCACCCTCGGGACCCCGCACTCCGGCACGCGGGCTGCGCCCGCACTCCCGGCTCACCCGGTCGCGCGCCAGATGTGCCCCGGCTCGCCGCTGCTCGCGGAGTTGGCGGAGCCGGTCCCCGGGGGATGCCGGACGCGGTTCGTGAGTTTCTGGAGCGACTCGGACGCGATCATGATCCCGCGGGAAACCGCCCGGCTCGACCATTCCGACCTGCGTGTACGCAATATCGCCGTGCGTGGTGTCGGACATATGACGCTGCCTGTCGACTGCGTCGTTTCCGCCCGGATCCGCGCGGAGTTGGGGGCGCGGAGCGGTGCGCGCCCGGCGTCCCCGGGCGCTCCGGCGGATGTCGCCTGAGCCGTAATTCCCCTCGAACTAATTTCGAACTCCGAGCCGACTACCGGTCCGTAGTCCGCCGAAAGGCGGCCGATTGCCCTTTTCTTGAACCCCTAAAACCCCGGGAAGATTGTCGCCGTCGCATACCGCCGGGTACAGTCGCCGCACTGCTCCGCCCCTGTCGCCTAGGCGAAAGAGAAGTTGGTGGTGAACGACCGTCATCCGTCGGGAGTCCCGAGTCCCGACGACCCCGGTTCCGACTTCTCGTACACGGCGTATTCCACCGACTACGGACAGTCGAATTACGGTGCGCCCGCGTATGGCGACGGCGACCCGCTCTTCGGCGCGATGCCGGGCAGTTACGACCCGTACGACCCGCAGGCGGCCGGAGGCCAGTCCGCCGCCTACGCCGAGACGTCCGGTTACGGCTATCCCGTCGTGGACGACGGCACGGGCCAGTGGAACTTCGGCGTGCAGGAGACGACGTCCTGGGGCACCGGCACCTGGGCGGCCTCCCCCTGGGGCGCCGACCAGGCGGGTCAGCCGGGCCAGCCAGGTCAGCCGGGCCAGGCGGCCACCGGCGCGTACGGCTACGAGGGCCAGGGCGGTTACGAGACCGCGTACACGGGCTACGAGCAGCCCTACACGAACCAGGACACCTACGGCGGCGCCGGGTACGACGTCTACGCGGCGGCCACGTACAGCCAGGACGCCTCCGGGCAGTGGAACTTCAGCGCGGCGCACGAGTACGACACCGCCAGCAGCTGGGGATTCCCGGATACGGCCGCCCCCGAGGCACTGCCCGAGCAGCAGCCCGCGGGCCACGCCGCCGCCTACGAGAGCTACGAAGCGCCGTACGAGCACGACGGCTACGGGCACGGCGGCTACGAGCACGAGCGCTACGACCAGACCGACCGCTTCGGGCCCGAGGCCCTGGAGCACGACGGTTACGACGCCGATCACGGCTACGCCCACGAGTCCGGCTACGACTCCGGGTATGACTCCGGATACGAGCCCGACGACGGCGGCCCCGACACCGCCTCCTTCGCCGCCGTCCCGCAGCCCCGCGGACGCCGGCGCTCCCCGAAGCCCCGGCGCCGCGCGCTGCTCACCGTCGCCGTGCCGTCCGTCGCCGTCCTCGGCGTGGCCGGAGCGGCAGCGGCCAGCGTCCTCGGCGGAGGCGGGAGCGGGGGCGACGGCAAGAGCGGCGGCGAGGAGCCGCCCGCACAGGCCGCGGGCGACACCGGGCCGACCGAGGTCAAGCCCTCCCAGGCGAACACCAAGCTCGACACCCAGCTCCAGGGACTCTCCGCCGACGCGGACGACTTCGCGGACCGCGCGAACCGTACCCAGGAGCGCATCGACCTCAAGGAGCGCCAGAAGGCGGAGAAGGAGCGCAAGGCCAAGGAGGCCGCGCGCAAGGAGGCGATGCGCCCCAAGTACGTGATCCCGGTGAAGGACCACCAGCTCAGCGCCCGTTACGGACAGGCGGGCATGAACTGGATGTCGGTCCACACGGGCATCGACTTCCCCGTCAGCTACGGCACCCCCGTGATGGCCGCGACCGACGGAACGGTCAGCACCAAGTACGACATGTCCTACGGCAACATGGCCGTGGTGACCGCCAAGGACGGCACCGAGACCTGGTACTGCCACCTGAGCAGCAACAAGATCCGCTCGGGCGAGGTCAAGGCCGGGGACACCATCGCCTACTCCGGGAACTCCGGGAACTCCACCGGGCCGCACCTCCACTTCGAGGTCCGCCCCGGCGGCGGCTCAGCCGTGGACCCCATCCCGTGGCTCCAGGGCAAGGGCCTGGAGATCAGCTAGCGCCCCGCCCCGTCAGGGGCGCGGGGAACTGCGCGAACAACCACGACGGCGCCGCGGCCGAGAACGCACCGCCTCCCCTGCGGCGGGATGTCGGCTTTCCCCAGCGGAGCGCTAAAGCTTCTCCACAGGCGCGTACCGCAGAAGCAACCGCTTCGGCTTCTCGCCGCCGAAGTCGATCGTCGCCTCCGCCGCGTCCCCGCTGCCCTTCACCGCGACGACGCTGCCGAGCCCGAAGCTGTCGTGCGTCACCCGGTCCCCGACCGCGAGCTGGACGACCGGACGGTCGCCCGCGCGGCGCGTGGCGAAGCCCGAGGGACCACCGCGCCGCGCCGAGGCGCTCGCCGAGGAGGACAGGGAGCTGGTGACGGGGCTGATCCCGCCGCCGTACGACGAGGACGTCGCGGTGCTGCCCGTCCGCTTCCAGTCCAGGAACGTGTCGGGGATCTCCTCCAGGAAGCGGGACGGCGGGTTGTACGACGGCTGGCCCCAGGCGCTGCGCATGGTCGAGCGCAGCAGATAGAGCCGCTCGCGGGCGCGCGTGATCCCGACGTACGCCAGGCGGCGCTCCTCCTCCAGCTCCTTCACGTTCCCCAGCGCGCGCATGTGCGGGAAGACGCCGTCCTCCATGCCGGAGAGGAAGACTACGGGGAACTCCAGGCCCTTCGCCGTGTGCAGCGTCATCAGCGTGACGACGCCGGTGTCCTCGCCCTCGCCCTCGTCCGGGATCTGGTCGGAGTCGGCGACGAGGGCCACCTGCTCCAGGAAGTCGGCGAGGGTGACCTCCTCGCCCTCGTGCTCCTTCTCGAACTCCAGCGCTACGGCCGCGAGTTCCTGAAGGTTCTCGATACGGGTCTCGTCCTGGGGGTCCGTGGACGCCTGCAACTCGGCGAGATAGCCCGTCTGTTCGAGCACGGCCTCCAGCACGGTGGCCGGGCCCGCGCCGGACTCGACGACGGTGCGCAGCTCCTCCATGAGCACGTTGAACCGCTTGACCGCGTTCGCCGAACGCGCCGCCATCCCGTACGCCTCGTCCACCCGGACGAGGGCCTGCGGGAAGGTGATCTTCTCGCGCAGGGCCAGCGCCTCGATCATGGCCTCGGCGCGGTCGCCGATGCCGCGCTTGGGCACGTTGAGGATCCGGCGGAGCGGGACCGCGTCCTCCGGGTTGGCCAGGACGCGCAGGTACGCGAGGACGTCGCGGACCTCCCTGCGCTCGTAGAACCGGACGCCGCCGACGACCTTGTACGGCAGGCCGACGCGGATGAAGACCTCTTCGAAGACACGCGACTGCGCGTTCGTCCGGTAGAAGACCGCGATGTCGCCGGGCTTCGCCTCGCCCTCGTCGGTGAGGCGGTCGATCTCGTCGGCGACGAACTGCGCCTCGTCGTGCTCGGTGTCCGCGACATAGCCCGTGATGCGGGAGCCGGAACCGGCCTTCGTCCACAGGTTCTTCGGGCGGCGGTTCTCGTTGCGCTCGATGACCGCGTTGGCCGCGCTGAGGATGGTCTGCGTCGAGCGGTAGTTCTGCTCCAGCAGGATCGTCGTCGCGTCCGGGTAGTCCTCCTCGAACTGGAGGATGTTGCGGATCGTGGCGCCCCGGAACGCGTAGATCGACTGGTCCGCGTCGCCGACGACGCACAGCTCGGCCTGGCCCTCCGCCGGGCCGACCAGCTCGCGCACCAGCGTGTACTGCGCGTGGTTCGTGTCCTGGTACTCGTCGACGAGGACGTGGCGGAAGCGGCGGCGGTAGTGCTCGGCGACGTCCGGGAACGCTTGGAGCAGGTGGACCGTCGTCATGATGATGTCGTCGAAGTCCAGCGCGTTGGCCTCGCGCAGCCGCGCCTGGTACATCGTGTACGCCTCGGCGAGGGTCTTCTCGAAGCCGTCGGCGGCGCTTCCCGCGAAGTCCTCCTCGTCGATCAGCTCGTTCTTCAGGTTCGACACCTTCGCGCTGAACGCCTTGGGCGGGAAGCGCTTGGGGTCGAGGTCCAGGTCGCGGCAGACGAGGGCCATGAGGCGCTTGGAGTCCGCCGCGTCGTAGATCGAGAAGGACGAGGTGAAGCCCAGCTTCTTGCTCTCGCGGCGCAGGATGCGCACGCAGGCGCTGTGGAAGGTGGAGACCCACATCGACTGCGCGCGGGGGCCGACGAGCTCCTCCACGCGCTCCTTCATCTCGCCCGCCGCCTTGTTGGTGAACGTGATGGCGAGGATCTGGCCCGGGTGCACGCCCCGCGCGCCCAGGAGGTGGGCGATGCGGTGGGTGAGCACGCGCGTCTTGCCGGAGCCCGCGCCCGCGACGATCAGCAGGGGGCCGCCGGAGTGCACGACGGCCTCACGCTGCTGCTCGTTCATCCCCTCCAGCAGCGCGGCGGGATCCACGGCGGGGCGGGGCGCGCCGTCGCGATAGTGCCCGTCTCGGGCGGCGCCGCCGGTGAAGGTGCCCGCGAAGAGATCGTCCGGGATCTCCTCCTCGGGCCCGCCGGGCGCGCCGTCCTCGGGCGGCGGCGGGGGCGCGTCCGCCTCGGGGCCGGTGCCGTCGGTGCTGTCCGCACCGTCGGCGCTGTTGGCGCTGTCGGCGCCGTCGAGGTCCGCCAGGAAGCTGTCGTCGAAGAGGCTGCTCATCGTCGTACGAGTCTAGGCCGCCTCACTGACAGCGTTTCGTCCCCGTGAAAGATAACGAGGAGATATCGGACTAGTCGAACACCAGCCTTCACACGGGCACCACACCCCCGCTACCGTGCCGTGTCAGGCAGCCCGGATCACCAGTCGGCGAAAGCGTCGGCGCGGGCCGCCTCCGCCGAGTCCGGTCCGCGCCTCACCGTGTGCCGGAGCCGGGGACCCACCCGTACGGCCACGCAGCGCGCGGCCCGTGCGACTGGGGTGAATCGGCGCGGCCCGCCCGGCCCGCCGTAGGGCAGCCTTCCGACGCCCGAACCCGACAGCTAACCCGGTAGGCGGTCCACGGAAGGAGTCGCCGGCCTTGGCGTCGCATCGCAAGCCGCGCACCCGAGTTCTGCAGTCCACCGCGACCACGCGGGGCGCCATAGGCGTCACGACGGCCGCGATAGCCTCCGTCACCCTCCTCTCGCAGGGTGCGAACGCCGCCCCCGGCGACCCTTCGGGCGGCGGCAAACGGTCCCTCTCCGAGGTCAAGGAGCGGGTCGACACCCTGTACCGCCAGGCGGGCACCGCCACGCAGAAGTACAACGCGGCCAAGGAGAAGACCGACAAGCAGCGCAAGAAGGTCGACGGCATGCTCGACCAGGTCGCGAAGCGCACGGAGAAGCTGAACGACTCGCGCCGCCTTCTCGGCACCTACGCCGCCGCGCAGTACCGCACCGGCGGCGTCTCCCAGACGGCCACCCTGCTGCTCACCAAGGACCCGCAGGGGTTCTTCAAGCAGTCGCACATCATGGACCGGATGACCGGCCGCCAGAAGGAGGCCGTCACCGACTACCAGGAGCGCGCGAAGTCCGCGGGCAAGAAGCGCTCCGAGGCGAGCAAGCAGCTCAAGACGCTCACCGCCTCGCAGAAGTCGCTGAAGTCGAGCAAGCGTGAGATCCAGTCGAAGCTGTCCGAGGCGCGCGGCCTGCTCTCCAAGCTGACCGCACAGGAGAAGGCGCGGCTGGCGGAGATCGAGCGCCAGAAGCGCCAGGAGGCGCGTCAGAAGGCCAAGGAGCGCGCGGAGCGCGAGCGGCGCGAGGAAGCGCGCAAGGAGCGCGAACGCGAGCGCGAGGGCGGCGGCAACGGCGGCGGCCAGGAGGACGGCGGCGGCTCCGACAACGGCTCAGGCTCGGGTTCGGGATCCGGCTCCGGGTCGGGATCCGGTTCGGGCTCGGGATCGGGCTCCGGTACGGGCAGCTCGTACGCGCAGAAGGCCGAGAAGGTCCTCGCCTTCGCCAAGCAGCAGCTCGGCAAGCCGTACGTCTGGGGCGCCACGGGCCCGAACTCGTACGACTGCTCCGGCTTCACCCAGGACGCCTGGAAGGCGGGCGGCGTCTCGCTGCCGCGCACCACGTTCGACCAGGTGAAGGTGGGGACGAAGGTCGCCAAGTCCGCGATGAAGCCGGGCGACCTGATCTTCTTCTACGACGACATCAGCCACGTGGGCATCTACGTCGGCGACGGCCAGATGATCCACGCCCCCAAGCCGGGCGCGAACATCCGCTACGAGTCGATCGACTACATGCCGTTCCACTCGGCGGTCCGCCCGGCGTAGGGGCTCAGGTCCCGGACCTCAGGTCCACAGAACGGCGATGAAGATGTTGGCCACCGTCAGGAGGCCGACGGCTCCGAAGAGGGGCGGGGAGATCTTCTCCTCGTCCCTCTTCACGTAGACAAGGCCGAGGATCACGACGAGCAGCGCGAGCTTGATCCCGATCTTGACGTTGTTCACCTCGGCGTCGTCCGCCTGGTTGAGGCCGACCAGGGCGACGCCCGTGACCAGCATGGTGAGCGCGCCGTGCAGCATGCCCTTGCCGAAGCTGGCCGTGCCCTCACCCATCGCCTTCATCTGTGAGAAGAACCCGCCGAGCAGCGCGGCGATGCCGATGATGTGAAGGCCGACGAACACATTGATCAGTACGTCCATGCGCGCGAGCGTATCCGGGCACCGCGCGGGCCCTCGTCGGCAGGGTACGGGCGAAAGCGGGCAGTCCCTGTCAACCCGTTACGGCGGCGAGGAGACGGCGCCTAGCGTCCTGCTCCATGGCTTCGCACCGCAAGTCCCGCAGGTCCAAACCGAACCCCCTCTCCCTGGCCACCACTCCGACGGCGCGCGCGGCGCTCACCCTCGCGCTCGCCGGAGCCGCGAGCCTCGCCTCGCTCCAGGGCTCCGCCCACGCACAGCCCCGCACCCCCTCCCCCGGCGAGCAGATCAAGAGCACGGTCGACCGCATCCGGTCCGAGGCCGCCGCCACCGCGTCCTCGTCCCACCTCCCCAACGGCAGTAACGCGGACGGAGCGCGACAGACACGGGACACGGCACCCGCGCAGTCCGCGGATCCCACGGAGCCCGCGCAGCCCGCGCAGCCCGCAGCGTCCCCGCAATCGCCGAAGCCCGCGGAGCCCGCGGAGCCCCCGCAGACGGTGAAGCAGGCGCAGCCGCCGAAACAGGTGCGGCCCGCGCAGCCCGCCAAGTCCCCGAAGCACGCGAAACACTCGAAGCCGTCGAAACCCTCGAAGCCTGCGGCGTCGACGAAGCCCTCGAAACCCGCAAAGCAAACAAAACCTGCAAAACCCACAAAGACCAAAAAACAGGCGAAGCCCGCCAAGACCTCCGTCTCCGGACGTGCCGCCCGCGCCGTCGCGTTCGCGCGGCAGGCGCTCGGCAAGCCGTACGTCTGGGGCGCGACGGGCCCCTCCGGGTTCGACTGCTCGGGCCTGACGCTGGCCGCGTGGAAGGCCGCGGGCGTCACGCTCCCCCGTACCACCTACACCCAGATCAACGCGGGCAAGCGCGTCGCCCGCTCCGCGCTCCGCCCCGGCGATCTGGTCTTCTTCTACAGCTCCCGCAGCCACGTCGGTCTCTACATCGGCGGTGGCCGGATGATCCATGCTCCGCGTCCCGGCGCCTCGGTGCGCGTCGCGCCCATCGACCAGATGCCGTTCGCGGGTGCCACTCGCCCTGGCTAGTTCCCGCCCCCGGAGGTAGCTTCCGCCCCTACGGAACGGAGGCCCGCCCCATGCCCGAGCCCGGACCCATACCCACCGAGCGGCTCCACTTCGCGACGCCGCCCCGGCACGGCTCCCCCGCCGAGGAGCGGCGGCATCGCAAGGAACGCCTCGCCGCCGCGCTCCGCTTGTTCGCGCGGAGAGGGTTCGAGGAGGGCGTCGCGGGCCATGTCACGGCGCGGGACCCGGAGTTCACGGAGTGCTGCTGGGTCAATCCGTTCGGGATGCCGTTCGGCCATGTCTCCGCGAGCGATCTCCTGCTCGTCAACGGGGAGGGCCAGGTCGTCGAGGGCCGCCACCACGTCAACCAGGCGGCCTTCGCCGTTCACTCGCAAGTGCACCGGGCCCGTCCGGACGTCGTCGCCGTGGCGCACTGCCACTCGACGTACGGCCGGGCCCTCGCGGCGCTCGGCGAGCCGCTCGAACCGATCACCCAGGAGGCGTGCGCGTTCTACGAGGACCACACCGTGCTCGACACCTACACGGGCGTGACGGTGAACGAGGAAGAGGGACACCGCATCGCCGCGACGCTCGGCCCGCACAAGGCCGTCGTCCTGCGCAATCACGGACTGCTGACGGTCGGCGACTCGGTGGACGCGGCCGCGTGGTGGTTCCTCCAGATGGAGCGGTCGTGCGAGATCCAGCTGACCGCCAGGGCGGCGGGGAAGCCCGTGCTCATCGGCCACGCGAGCGCCATCGCCACCCGCGAGCAGCTCGGCGCCGATCTCGTCGCGTGGATCAACTATCAACCTCTCTACACGACTATCACCCGCGACGAACCGGACCTGCTGAGCTGACCCCGACCCGTGTAGGGCACAATCCCCTTCCATTGCACGGAAGTTGAGAGGCGGGGTTGCGCAGTGGCCGTGGACACGGCACGGGACGGCTCGACAGGGGCGGGCGGTGAGGCGGACGGCACGGAGAGCACGGACGGCGCGCAGGGCGGAACGGCGCAGGGCGGAACGGCGCGCGGCGGGGTGGCGCACACCGGGAAGAAGCTCCTCGCGCGCGCGGGCGGCGGACAGTCGCGCCGGGCGCGCGGCGGGGCGTACGGCGACGCGTCGAGCTCCTCCTCCAGCAGCTCCGGGTCGGACTCCCGTTCCGGCTCCGGCTCCGGCTCCGGCCACCACTCCCCGTGCACCTGCGAGGACTGCCCCGGCAACGCGCGCGAGGGACACCGCCGCGCCCAGGCCGACTTCCTGCGGCGGCGCGACGAACTCGCCGCGGGTGAGGGCATCCCCGCCGGGCTCACCCACTCCCCCGGCGCCTCCCGCCAGTGGGTCTCGGACGAACTGACCGAGGCCGCGCGCGCCGTGGCCGACCGGGGCCGCGAGGAGGGCTCCGCGTGGCTGGCCCGGCTGTGGCGGCACACCCTGGTCGTCGTCTGGGCCGCCGTGGGCGCGCTGCTGCTGGGCCAGTTGCTCACCGCGCTGGCCGCCGACGGCTGGACCCTCGCGCGCACCGCGACCCTCTGTGCGGCCCTGGCCTCGGCCGCGCTGCTCTCCCTCACCGCCTGGCTGCACCGGGCGCGCGGCGGCGTGCTCGCGCCCGTCATCGGCGAGGACAACCGGCTCTCCACCTCGCGCGCCGTGGCCACCGCCTGGGTACTGCTGGTCGTGTACGACGTGCTCGTGCTGGCCGTCGAACTCGCGGGAGTGGGCGGCGCGGACGAGCGCCGCGCGCTCCTGGAGGGGCTCGACCTGGCGCACGGCGCGGGCGTGCTCACCGTCCTCGCGCTGACGTGCGCCGTCGCCGTGGTGGTGCGCCGCGCGGTGACCGTACGGGTGCAGGGGCGCCGTCTCCAGAAGGTGCGCGCCGACCGTCCGCGCGCCTCCGACCTGCTCACGGACGACGCCGGGCGCGGCACGTTCGCGGACGTGCAGTACGTCCTCGTGAGCGCGGTCGCCGTCGTCTTCGCCGCCGTACGGCTGGCCCGCGAACCCGAACAGTTGCCCGATCTGCCCTGGGGCCTGGCGCTGCTGGTGATCGTCTCGGCCGCGACGTACCTCGCCGGGAAGTACGCGGAGGGCGGGCGCCCCGTCGTCCTCTCCGTCGTACGGGCGCGGGAGATCGGCGATCTGCACGCGCCGATCCGTACGGGCGACGACATCGAGATCCGCGGCGCCGGGTTCGTCCCGACGGGCGCGGGCGCGCCGGACCGGCTGGCGCGGATGGTGGTGCGCATCGGGACCGTCCATGTGCACGTCCCGCTGATCCCGGTCGCGGGCGGCTTCACCAGCCCCGCCGACGCGAGCCTGACGGTGCCGGTGCCCGTGGAGGTCGAGCCGGGCCGGGTCGAGGTGCAGGTCGTCACGGCGGCGGGCGTGGAGACGAACCGCTACCCGATCGACGTCGTGGACTGACCGACATCGGGTGACAGACCGCTGAACCGCACGACGCGCTCCCCCGTACATGGCGGCAGGGGAGGCGTTCCGGCCGTGTACGAGGAAGAATCGCCTCCGCACAGACCGAACGCACTTGCGGAAGGCGGGACGCATGCCTCTGTCAGGACGTATGGACGGCGAGGGCGGCCCGAAGGCCGTCAGCAGCTTCGACGGCCCCGTCGCGGGCGCACCGGTGGGACTGCGCGCCTTGGCCTCGCGCTACGCGCTGCTCCCGCTCCGCCTCTTCCTCGGGATCACCTTCGTCTACGCGGGCATCGACAAGCTCACGGACTCTCAGTTCCTCACCGGCTCGGGCCCCGAGTCGCTGAAGGGCACGCTGGAGGCCGTCCATGACCAGGCGGCGCTGACCTGGATGATCGACCTCGCCCAGAAGAGTCCCCAGGGGTTCGGCACAGCCATCGCGGTCGGCGAACTCACCGTGGGACTCGGCACGCTGCTCGGCCTGTGGGGCCGGATCGCGGCGGTGGGCGGCGCGGTCATCTCGTTCAGCCTCTGGATGACGATGAGTTGGGCGAGCGAGCCGTACTACTACGGGAACGATCTGCCGTACTTGATGGCATGGCTGCCGCTGATCATGGCGGGCACGCCGATGCTCTCCCTGGACGCGGCGCTGGCCCAGCGGAGGCGACGCAGGGGTCAGCAAATCTTCGGCTAACTACCGCTCCCGGCACCGTTCCGCCCGCTGCCGGACGCGTCCGGGGGCGTACGGTCCTCGGGCGCGCTGCCCTCTCTGCCCTCTCTGCCCTGGGGCGCGCTGTCCCGGGGCGCGCTGTCCCGGGCGAAACCGGCGGGGTGCTCGTAGCCGCGGCGCAGGTCGTCGACCGGGAGGTCGCCGAGCGGCGGGGGCGCGGTCTCGCGCTTGCGGTCCAGGAAGCGGCGGGCCAGGAACGTCATCAGCGCGGTGAACCCCGCCATCAGCAGCGCCAGCGGCATCAGGACGAGCAGCACCCAGAAGGGGACCTCCCACTCGCCCGAGGCGTCCATCAGATACGCCGCGGCCGCGAACAGCAGCACGAGGCCGAGCAGCAGCCGCGCGGGCTCGAAACGGTGCCTGATCACCGGACCGTACCTCCCTGGTCCACCGGGACCGCCTCGTCCGAGCGCTCGCCGGACGGCATCTCGCGGACGACCTTCACCTCACCCAGCCCGACGCTGAGGTCCAGTTCCACGACACCCCTGACCTTCCCGGCCTCGCCGTTCATCCCCTTCTTCTGTCCCTTCCCTTTCTCCTTCTCCTTCCCCTTCTCCTTCCCGGTGTCCTCGAAGGGGTACAGGACCTGCTCGCGGTGCTGGTCGATGCCCTCGGAGGAGTCGGTGATCACCGTGCCGTCCCGGTCCGTGCCCGTGGGGACCTCGATGCCGCCCATGCTGACCTGGGCGTCGACCTCGACCCGCGCCGCCGCGGGCACGACGACCGTCAGTTCGCCCGCGCCGACCCGCGCCTCGGCCCGTACCGTCTCGTCCTTGCCGAGCCCGATCTCGCGGAGGTCCAGTTCGCCGGAGCCCGAGCCGAGCGCGTACCGCGGCTTGATCTCCTGCGCGGAGGCCGGGACCCAGCGGGCGTCGCGGACGTCGCTGCTGACGTCCTTGGGCAGCGCGGCGGCGCCCGTCAGCAGCCCCGCCGTGATCACCACCAGGGCGATCGTGCCCGCGCCCACGCGCCCCACGAAGGCGCTGACCGCGAGGCCGAGCCCGAAGACCCCGAGCGCGCAGCTCAGGCCGGTCGCGAGGCTGGTGCCCACCGGGTTGGCGTCCCAGGTGGCCGCCGTGGCGATGCCCGCCGCGATGGCCGCGAGCAGGAAGACCAGGCCGCCGATCGACGCGCCGCCCTGCACCGCGCTCGCCCTGACGCCGGGCCGCGCGCCGTGCGCGCCCGCGTACGGAGGCATGCCCTTGCCCAGCGGCCCCGACCCCGGCCCCGATCCAGGCCCTGATCCCGGTCCCGACCCCGGACCGGACCCCGGTCCCGACCGCTTTCCGGCTCCCGGCCGCGCGGCACCCGGCCACCAGCCCCGTCCCGCCCCGTTCGCCGCCCTGTCCCGTGGCCGCGCGAACTCGACCGCGTCCTCGGGCCCCCAGATGTACGCGGGTCCGGCGCCGCCGTCCTTCCGCGCGCCCGCCTCCTTGGTGAGCGGCTCGCGCCACCAGGGGGAGGTGCCGGGGACCGGGGGCGCCTGGGTCTCGGGGGGCGCGTCCGCGACGGCGTGCGCCGTGGCCGGGTCGACGCCCGCGCCCTCGGCGCCCGCCGCCTCGGCCTGCCGCCGGTGCCGCGACCAGTACGCGGCGCCCGCCACCGCGCCGACCAGCAGCAGGGAGAAGGGGACGCTGCGGCTGCCCAGGGAGGCGAGGAAGAGGCCGCAGCCGACGAGCGCGACGAGGATCGCGGAGAGCGAGCCGCTGTCCACGCGGCCGGAGAGCAGCCGCCGTCCCTCGTTCTCCTTGTGGCCCTCGGCGGGGATGAACAGCCACGCGAAGCCGTAGAAGACGAGCCCGAGGCCGCCGACGACCGAGAGGACGACGAGCGGCACCCGGAAGATGACCGGGTCCAGGTCGAAGTACCGCCCGAGGCCGCCGCACACGCCGCCCGCCACCTTGTGCCGACGGCTGCGGCTGAGCCGGGGCTTGGCGGCGGGGGCGGCCCCGGCCGCCTGTGCGGAGTCCGCGGCCGCCTCCGTGGCCGTCCCGGCGCTCCCCGCGCCCCCGGCGGTCTCCTGTCGTTCCTCGGTCATACGCCTATGGTGGCGCCCGGCGCACGCGCGGGCATCGGGGCCCTACCCGGATCGTTCCCTGAGATCCCCGCGCCCTCGCGCCCCCACGGCAGTACGGCCGCACGTACGGCCGCACGTACGGCCGTACGTACGGTCCGGGAGGCGGGTGGCGCGGACTCGGGGTCGCGTCAGGGACCGCTTCAGGGCTCAACCCTGATGTCCGTACGACCCGGGCATGTGACGATCGGGACATGACCGCCGCCGCCCCTCCCTCTCCGCACGCGCATGCGGGCACCGAGCCGCCCGCCGAGGACCAGCCGCTCCGGAAGTTGTACCGGAGCGCCGAGGGGCGCATGCTCGGCGGCGTCGCGCGCGGGCTCGCGGGGCACCTGGGGCTGCCGGTCTCCTGGGTACGGATCGTCTTCCTCGCGCTGAGCCTGGCGAACGGGCTGGGGGTGCTGCTCTACGCGGCGTTCTGGTTCGTCGTCCCGCTGGGCACCGGCGGGGTGGGCGCGACGCACGGGAAGTTCCCGTTCTCCACAGGGGTGGACACGGGGCCCGACGGGAAGCGCCGCCGGTTCATCCGCAAGCCGGAGAAGGGGCAGCTCCTCGCCGTCGTCGCGCTCATCGCGACCTGCGTGATCATCGCGGACAACCTGCAGTTCGGCACCGCGAACACCTACCTCTGGCCCGTGCTGCTCGTCGGCGTCGGCGTCGCGCTCGTCTGGCGGCAGGCCGACAACGCGCGCCGCGCGCACTGGGCCGAGGTCTCGCGCCGCCGCAGGCTGCTCCCGATCGCGCGCAGCGCGGCCGGTGTCGCGCTGGTCGCGGCGGGCGTCACCGGCATCGTCGTGGTGCAGGGCTCGGTCAGCCACCTGGGCTCGGTCCTGCAGGCCGCGCTGGCCGTGCTGGTCGGCATCGCGCTGATGGCGGGCCCGTATCTCGTACGGATGATGCAGGACCTGTCCGAGGAACGGACGATGCGCATCCGCGCCCAGGAGCGTGCCGAGGTCGCGGCGCACGTCCACGACTCCGTGCTGCACACGCTGACCCTGATCCAGCGCAACGCCGACCAGCCGCGCGAGGTCGCGCGCCTCGCCCGCGCCCAGGAACGCGAGCTGCGCGCCTGGCTCTACAAGCCGGACGGCAAGGACGCCGGGGAGGAAGAGGACGAGCCCAAGACCCTCGCCGAGGCGGTACGCGCGGCGGCGGCCGAGGTCGAGGACTACCACGGCGTCCCCGTCGAGGTCGTCCTCGTCGGCGACTGCCCGCTCGACGAGAAGCTCAGCGCCCAGATCCAGTCGGCGCGTGAGGCGATGGTCAACGCGGCCAAGTACGGTGGCGAGGGCGGCGCCGTCCAGGTGTTCGCGGAGGTGGAGGGCCGCACGGTCTTCATCTCGGTCCGCGACCGGGGCCCGGGCTTCGACCCGGACGCCGTTCCGGAGGACAGGATGGGCGTACGCGAGTCCATCATCGGCCGGATGCAGCGCAACGGGGGCACGGCCCGGCTGCGCACGGCGCCCGGCGAGGGGACGGAAGTGGAGCTGGAGATGGAGAGGGCGGCGGAGTCGTGACCGAGGCAACGAACGAGCAGGCCGACGCGGGCGAGCAGCGCCAGGTCCGGGTGGTCCTGGTCGATGACCACCGGATGTTCCGCGCGGGCGTCCAGGCCGAGATCGGGCGCACGGCCGAGACCGGCGTCGAGGTCGTCGGCGAGGCGGGCGACGTGGACCAGGCGATGACGGTCATCGAGGCCACCCGCCCCGAGGTCGTCCTCCTCGACGTCCACCTCCCGGGCGGCGGCGGCGTGGAGGTGCTGCGCCGCAGCGCCCCGATGATGGCCGACACCGACCGCCCCGTCCGCTTCCTGGCCCTCTCGGTCTCGGACGCCGCCGAGGACGTCATCGGCGTCATCCGCGGCGGCGCGCGCGGCTACGTCACCAAGACGATCACGGGCACCGACCTGGTCGGCGCGATCTTCCGCGTCTCGGACGGCGACGCCGTCTTCTCCCCCCGCCTCGCGGGCTTCGTCCTGGACGCCTTCGCCTCCACCGACGCCCCGCCGGTCGACGAGGACCTCGACCGCCTCACCCAGCGCGAACGCGAGGTCCTCCGCCTCATCGCCCGCGGCTACGCGTACAAGGAAGTCGCCAAGCAGCTCTTCATCTCCGTCAAGACGGTCGAGTCCCACGTCTCCGCGGTCCTCCGCAAGCTCCAGCTCTCCAACCGCCACGAACTGACCCGCTGGGCAACGGCCCGCCGCCTGGTCTGACCCCCGCCGGCCCTCAGAGCCGCTCGACGGCCGTCAGATCGATGTCGACGGCGAACGGCTGGTCGGCGGTGAGCTGCTTGATGTGCGTACCGGTCGAGTCGTAGGTCTTGCTGATGGGGTTGAGCAGGTACGTGCGGACGACGGGGGCGTCCTGCTCGCCCGCCATCTCCACCAGCCAGAAGTGCGGGATCCCCGCCTTCGCGTACTTGTGCGGCTTGGTGTCACGGTCCCGGGCCTCGGAGTCCGGCGAGACGACCTCGACGGCGAGGACGAGGTCGGACGCCTGATACCGCGTCTGCCGAGGGCCGGTCACGGCGTCCGCCCGAACGACGGAGATGTCGGGCTCCGGACCGTTCCTCCGGTCCAGGACAACGGTCATTTCACGCTTCACGCGCAGATCTTCGGGGAGCGTGCTGCGCAGCCCGGCGACCAAGAGGTCGATGACATCGGCATGAAAATTCCTCTGCGGGCTCACGAGGATGAGGCTCCCGTCGATCAGCTCTGTGTGCGGCGGGAGGTCGGGCAGTTCGAAAAGGTCGTCCACGGTGTAACCGTCCTCGGGCGGCACCGGCCATGAGGAAGTGTGGCGCAGGGGCTCGGCAGTCATGGTTCCTCCCATGGACGGGATCCTGGACCGTACGGCCAGCGTAACGGGCGGGAACCGCACTGGTTCGCTCGTTCGAGGGGCGCTTCGAGGGGCGCTTCACGGGGCCCTACGCGCCTGCCGCCAGTTCGCCCGCGAGGCGCCAGGTGCGGAGGCGGGCTTCGTCTCCGGTCAGGTCGGTCTGGGTGAAGACGATCTCGGTGGCGCCCGCCTCGGCGTAGCGGCGGGCCTCGGCGGCGACCTTCTCCTCGTCGCCGACGACGACCAGTTCGGCGGCCTTGCTCGCGCCCTCCAGGGCGATCACGCGCTGGTAGGAGGGGATGCGGTCGTAGAACGCGGTCTGTGTGGCGGCGGCTTCGCGGGCGGCCTCCACTCCGGCGCCGGATGTGACGACGGCGGGTACGAGCGCGACGACGCGCGGGGCCGGGTGGCCCGCGCGCTCGGCCGCGGCGGTGAGCGTCGGCACGATGTGCTCGCCGAGGGTCCTGGGGCCCGCGAGGAACGGCAGGGCGCCGTCGGCCAGTTCGCCCGTGGCGCGCAGCGCCTGGGGGCCCATCGCGGCGACGAGCACGGGGACGGTGGGGTCGGCGCCGGGCACGGACACGGGCAGCGGGGGCGCGGCGGTCAGCAGTTCGCCGTGGAAGTCGGCGGTGCCGGTCTCCAGCAGGGTGCGCAGGGCCGTCAGGAATTCCCGCAGCACCGCGATCGGCCGCTCGTACGGCACCCCGAAGGCACCCTCGACGAGGTCCTTCGCCCCGAGCCCCAAGCCCAGGTGGTAGCGGCCGTGGGTGGCGGCCTGGCTGGTCTGCGCCTGCCCGGCGACGAGCAGCGGATGGCGCGCGAAGACCGGCACGGCCGAGGTCCCGACGTGCAGTCCGGGCACCTCCCTGCCGACCAGGCCGGCGAGCGCGACGGAGTCATGGCTGAACAGCTGCCCCAGCCACGCGGAACGCACCCCGGCCTCCACCGCCTGCCGCGCCTGCGCGACGACGTCGTCCACGAGATTCCCGGAAGCGGGCGGGTTCAGGACCACGCCCCATGTCACCTTGGTCATGCCGCGATCAACCCGGCCCCGCGGATCCCTATTTCACGCCCGCGCCGGTTTTCATACGCCGTTCACACGCCGTCGGAATCGCCTCCGGAAACGGCCTCGGTGACCGCGCGGCCGGGGAGCGGGCTGGAGTAGACGACGCTGGTCGTCACGGCGCCGAGCCCCGCGATACGTCCGGTGACCGTCTCCAGATGGCGCATCGAACGGGCGAGGACCTTCAGCGTGAAGCAGTCGTCCCCCGTCACATGGTGGGCCTCGACGATCTCCGGGGTGGAGGCGAGGAGATCGTGGAACGGCTTGTAGTTCCCCGTCGGATAGCGCAGCCGTACGAACGCGAGGATGCCGAGGCCCAGCTTCTCCCCGCTCACGACCGCCGTGTAGCCGGAGATCACCCCGCTCTCCTCCAGGCGCCGGACCCGCTCGGTGACGGCGCTCGCGGACATCGACACGGCACGTGCCAGTTCGGCGTAGCTTGCACGTCCGTCGCGCTGGAGCGCTGCGAGGATACGGATGTCGGTCTCGTCGACGTCGCGGGATTCATCGGCCATCCCCGAGAAATACCGTGGATTCCCCGGCGGAACAAGTTCAGTGCCGTGGATTCTCTGTTCAGACCGGAAGCCCGCACGCATAGCGTTTCGGCCATGACACAGCTGACCTCCCTCACGGCCGCCGAGGCCGCCGCCTTCTTCGCCGCCCGGCTCGCCTTCCAGACCGACGTGTCCGACGTCCACGCCGGGCTCACCTCCGGCACCCCCGGTTTCGTCCTGATCGACTCCCGTGCCCGCGCCGGATGGGACCAGGCCCGCATCCCGGGCGCCGTCCACCTGCCGACCGCCGAGATCCCGGAGCGCGCTCCCGCCCTGCTGGGCCCCGCCACCCCCGTCGTCACGTACTGCTGGGGTCCCGGCTGCAACGGCGCGACCCGAGCCGCCCTCGCCCTCTCCCGACTCGGCTACCAGGCCCGCGAGATGCTCGGCGGCATCGAGTACTGGATCAGGGAAGGCTTCCCCGTCGACGGCACCCACGGTCCTGGCGCACGCCGCGCCGCCGACCCCCTGACGGCCCCCGCACCTCGCCTCGACGGCGACTCCCTCGCCCCCGCCGTCGCCTGCGGCTGCTGACCCGGCCTCACCCGGCGCGCATACTGGGCGGATGGCCGAGTCGCTGCCCCGCACGCCCCGCTTCCGGGACCCCCGGCGCACGCGCTACCACTTCCTGGACCTGATCCTGGTGCGCTGCCCGCGCTGCGCCGCGCTCGCCCGCGTCGTCCCGGTGCCGTGCGGGCCCGGCGGCCCGGCCGCCGAGCCGTCCCCTGCGTTCGCCGCGCGGCGGCTCGTCTGCCGGAGCTGCGGGCTCTCCCGGGACCGGGCGGCCGGGGGCACGCTCCGCTTCTCGCGGGGCAACGGGCGGGCCACGGACCCCTACTTCGACCAGCCGCTCTGGCTGCAGTCCGAGACCCGACACGGATGGCTGTGGGCCCACAACCTCGAACACCTGGAACTGATCCGGCAGTTCGTCCAGGCCCCGCTGCGGGAGCGGGCCCCCTGGTACGAGAGCGGGCGCAAGATGACGGTCCTCGCCCGGCTGCCCACATGGATCAAGCAGGCCAAGAACCGCGCCGAAGTCCTGCGCACCGTCGAACGGATCAGGGCCTCGGTGCACACCGCGCCCTGAGACCGGGCGCGGCATCAGCACCAGGCGTCAGGCCCGGGGCTCGGCGTCCGGCCCGGGCCCAGCGCCCGTCCCGCCGTCAGGGCGTGACCTCGGCCAGCACCTCGTCGTCCTCCGGCTCGTCCTCCACGCGCAGGGCCGCGGTCCACAGGGGTGCCAGCCGCTGCAGCGCGAACAGGCAGAGTCCCGTCGCCGCCAG
Source organism: Streptomyces sp. NPDC048172 (assembly GCF_043202595.1). NCBI lineage: Bacteria > Bacillati > Actinomycetota > Actinomycetes > Kitasatosporales > Streptomycetaceae > Streptomyces > Streptomyces sp. NPDC048172. The sequence goes on along the minus strand of NZ_JBIDAT010000001.1, from coordinate 309,239 downwards.
CGGAGCCGCCAGCTCGTCCAGGGCCGCGCCCGCGAGATGGGCGACGAAGAACACGATCAGCGCGACCCCCATCGTCCAGCCGGTGATCCGGTGCCCGATCGTGTGCGCGGTGCCGCGCTCGGCGCGCTGCCGCTCGTCGAGCATGCGCGTACGCAGCTCGAACAGGCCGCGCGTCATCGAGTTGAGGAACGCGGTGAGCGGGATCCAGGCGAGGAGCGCGACGACGAGAAGCGCGAGCCACCACGCACTTCCCGTCCCGTACATCGCGATCATGCCCGTCGTCCCGACGGCCGTCGTCACGATGTGGGCGGCGACGATGCGGCGCCGGGAGGCGCGGGTGGCGTGCCAGCGCTTCGCCCGCGGATCGTTCATGGTCTTGAGCGCCCAGGCGTCGTACCGCGAGGCCCTCACGTTCGTGTTCGCCGTCATGACTTGCTCCTCCCCGTGCCGTACACCTCGTCCGTGAGCGGGCGGAATGGCTGGAGGGAGAACAGCGCCTCCAGCGGCAGGTCGAAATACTCCGCGATGCGCAGCGCGAGATCCAGACTCGGGTTGTACTGCCCGCGCTCTATGTGGCCGATCGTCTGATAGTGCGCCCCGACCGACTCGGCCAACTGCTGGCGTGACACCCGACGCTCCGCGCGCACCACCGACAATCTATTGTGCACCCGCTCACTCATGTATAAGAACTTATACGTGCCTGAGCGCGTACGCAACACCTCCGCTAGCGTCCACCCGTATGGGGGACCTCGACACGGCACATGCGGCAACGGGCTCCCGGCGCCGCCGGATGCCCGCCTCGGTGATCGCACAGGCGCTGGTGCTCGTCCTGCTCGCCGGTGGCGCGCTCCTGTGGTGGCAGCAGGGCCAGGAGCGCGGCTGCTGGGACATGCCGGCCAGGACGCTCGACCTCGCCCGGCAGCCCGAGCGCGCGGCCCGCGTGCTCGACCCGGGCACGGACGGCACCGGTCCGGACGACGCGCTCGTACGGCTGCTCGGCGACGAGGAGCACTGGGTCGCCTGCACGTACGGCTCGCGCAACAGCGACATGGGCGACGTCCTCACCGCCGCCACGACGGGCGTGAGCGCGTACGACGAGAGCCCGCCCGCCGTCCGTCACACCCGCCCCATGGCCCGCGTGCTGCGGGCTGCCGTTTCCGTCCTGGGCGCGCGCGGCACGGTCGGTTATGGCGACGGCTTCGCCCCGTACGCCGCCCGCCTGCTCGCCGCCTACCCCTCAGCCGTCAACCAGGGGATCGCGGGCGTCTCCGACGAGGAGAACGAAGCGAACGAAGCGAACGGGAAGAGCGGTGAGGCCATGGTCCGGTTCAGCGAGGACAGCGGCGACGCCGAGGCCCTGCGCACCGTCGTCGAGGACATCGCGGCGGACCCCGAGGCGTACGCCGTGCTCTACGACGCGCTCCGCGCCCATCTCGCCGCCCGTCTGGACACCGCGACCGGCCCGGCCGGGGCCAAGGAGATCTCGTACCAGGCGCTGCCCGCGCTCGCGTTCCTCGCGGGCGCCCGCGACGCGCACCTCGCCTCCGGACGCGTGGCCGACGGCGCCGCCTTCGACCGCGCGGTGCTCAGGGCGAGCCGGGGCGGTTACACGGCCTCGCCCGCCGCCCGTACGGCCGCTCCTCCGCCCCCGGAGGGCGCGGCGGCCCACCGCGCGCCCACGGAGCGCGCCACCGCCTGGGCCCGGCACGGCGCGCGGGCGACGGGGCTCGGCCCCGGGGACGCCGCCCGCTGGTTCATGGATCCGGAACGGCAGTTCATGGCCGCTGTCGACCGGTGGGGCCGCGACCGGGAGATCCCGCCCGCACGGCAGGACCGGGTACGCGGTTTCCTCGCCGCCTCCTGGCTGCGCCAGCTCGACCTGCGCACCCCGAGCACCGCCCCCGGCGACGTCTGACCCGCCACCAGCCCCCGGCCTCGGCCTCGGCCCTCAAAAGAGGCAGCACTGCTGCCGGTTCATGCGCGCCTAGCGCGGCACCTTCAGTCCCGTGCAGCCCCCGCGGCGCACCTGGTCCTTCGCGAAGGCGGTGACGTACGCGCGCAGCCGGTCGCGGTCGGCGCGCCGTTCCGGCGCCGAGCGCGGCTTCGGCTTCTCGCCCTCCTCCAGGTACGGGTAGTCGTAGCCCCAGTGCGCGGCGAAGCCCGTGTTCTCACCGTCGCAGCGGGCCACGGCCCATGCCCTGTGTTCGCTCAGCGCGGGCTGCCACACGCCCCGCGGGCTCATCGGCAGCGGGTCGGGGCCCGAGCCCATCTCCCGTACCCGGCCGCCCCAGTCGCCGCGCCAGCGCGTCAGCTCGACGAGCGGACGGCCGCGTTCGCCCGGCGCGCGCAGGGTGCAGCGCCCGACGAGGCCGCCGTCGGCCATGGCGGCGCGCACCCTGCCGTTCCGTCCGTCCTCGGGCGGGGGCAGGGTGGCGAGCGCGTCGCACACGGTGCCCTTCGCGTCGGCGCGGGACATCGAACGGCCCGTGTCCGGTACGGCGTCCTTCCGGGGCGCGGCCAGCGGCTGGCCGCCGCAGCCGAGCTTCTCGCGCGCCTCGTTCGTCATCCGTACGGCGAGCCGCAGCATCGCCGCCTTCTCCTCGCGGCTCTCGGCGAAGTACGCCCAGGTGCCCACCAGGAGCTTCCGTTCCCGGCCGGAGGGGTCCTTGCCCGCGCGCGGGCAGTCGGGCATCAGGTAGACGCGGCTGTTGTCGTCCTCGAAGCCGGGCAGCCCGCCCGGCAGTACGGCGCGCGGCTGGTACGCGGCGCCCACGCGCGACAGTTCGCTCTCCCTGTCGGACTCGCGCAGGTACGCGTCGACGGCGACGACGACCTTGCCCTCGTCGTTCTCCAGCACGCATCGGTACTGGCCGAGATCCCGGTCGAAGAACTCCCGCTCCTCCCCCAGCCGCGCGTCCGTCCGTACGGTGTCCAGGTCGCCGTCCGGCAGCTTCCCTCCGCACGCCTCGCGCGCCAGCCACCAGTCCTTCACCGGCGCCCGTACGGTCAGTCCGACGAGGGCGAGCACGACCAGCGCGCAGCCCGTGCCCACCAGCCATTTCCGGTACCGCCGCAGCATGTGTCCCCCGATGTCTCTCCCCGTTCCCACCGCCCCTGACGCACGGCGGCGCACCAGTGTGCCACCCGTCGAACAGAGGGCCGCTAACCTCGCACGGTGCCTCTCCGCCACCGCATACGCGCCCTGAAGCGCCCGCAGCGCATCCTGCTGGCCGTCTCCGCCGCGCTCGTCGTGCTCGTTCTCGCCGGGGTCTCCCTGGTCGTCCCCTGGGGCGAGGACGCGACCGCGTGCCGGACCGCCCCGGGCTCCGCGCGCACGCTCGCCCAGGACCCCGCCCGCGCCGCCGCCGCGCTCGACCCGGGCAAGGAGGCGACGCGTACGGCCCCGCTGGAGAAGCTGCTCCGTACGGAAGGGGCGCCCCTCTGTGAGAACGAGAAGGGCACGCGGGTGGCGGGCCGTGCCCTCGTGGCCGCCGCCACGGGCCGCACCGTCGAGGAACAGGACGAGCGGGCACGTCCCCACAAGGCACGCTCCGCGCGGATCGTCCATGCCGCCGTACGGGTCCTCGGCGAGAACGCGGAGGACGGTGAGGCGCGCTTCCCGGCCGCGCTCGCCCCGTACGTCGCACGGGCACTCGCGGCGTACATCGCCGACGTGCAGCGCGACCTGTCGTTCGGAGGGCCGCGCGACTGGGCGCACCCGGCGGCGTCCACGGAGGACGCGCGGTACGAGGACGGGAGCGGCAACTGGGCCTCGCCCTTCCCCCGGCCCGGCGAGTACCACGCCGTGTTCGGCAGGGTCGGCGGTTCACCGGAGCCCGACCTGAAGGCCGTGATCCACCGGCTCACCCTCTCCCCGCAGGCGTACGCGATCCTGTACGACGCCGAACGGGCCCATCTCGCGGGCTACCTGGAACGGCTCGGCGACGACGCCGACGAGCCCGCGGAGAAGCCCCGTACCGCCGCGGAGAGGCGCGAGGCGGAGAAGCGGCGGAAGATCCGCGAGAAGAAGGGCATCAAGGAGTACCGCGAGGACCCGCTGACGGGGACCGAGCTGGAACTGGGCGACTTCGCGCGTCTCACCGCCATCCTCGCGCGGGGCCGCACCGACCAGGTCGAGAACGGCGCCGTCCCCGACCTCGCCGCCTACGACCGCGCCGTCCTGCGTCACACCAAGGGCCTGTACCGCGCGTCCGGGCACCGCGTGAGCGGCACCCCGCCCCCGCAGGGCACCTACGCGCAGCGCCGTCCGGACGCGCCCGCCGGCAAGGGGAACCGCGCGGCGGAACGGCTCATGGACGGCAGGGTGCAGCTCTTCGCCGCCTTCGACGCCTGGGCCCGCGAACGGGACATCCCCCGCGGCACGGCGGACCGTCTGCGCACCGAGGCGGACACCCGGTACGGACTGACGCTCCGCTATCCCTGACGAGCGACGGGTACGGACGAACCGCGCGCCCTACCGCCGTTCCTTCTCCGGCAGAACCTTGACGGGCAGGCGCACCGCGTCGCAGCCGCGCCGTTCGCTCTGGTCGCGGACGAACCCGGACAGCAGGGAGCGCAGTTCCTCGCCCCGCATGTCCTTGAGCTGACGGAGGGACGAGGCGTCGGCGCCGTCGTCCCCGGAGTCGTCCCCGTCGCGCACCCATGCCTCGAAGTTGGCGGCCTGCCCGCCGCAGCGGGCCATCGCCCAGCCGTGGCTCTCCTTCAGCCAGGGACGCGCCCCGTCCTCGGTGAGCGCCCGCGCGTGGCCCGGGGGGGTCTCGTGGTACATGAAGCGCTGCGACCAGTCCCCGTACCAGCCGGTGACCTGGAGGACCGGTTCGTGCGTACGGCCGTAGTCGTCGTGCCCCCTGGGCCGCACGCTGCAGCCGCTCACCGGGCCGTTCCGGGACGTCTGGACGTCGACCGTCCATTCCGGCCCGCGCAGCGGCCCGTCGGCGAGCGCGGCACAGGGCGTCCCGCGGGTCTTCTCCGGCCTTACGGACGCCGCCTTGGTCCCCGGCTCCGGAACGGTCAGCTCCTTGCCGCCGCAGCCGAGCTTCCGCGCGGCCCTGTTGGCGACGCCGACGGCGGCGCGCAGTACGGCCGGGGGGCGTGCCTCGCTCCCGGCGAGGACGGACACGTACAGCTGGCGGTGGCGTCCGGCGGCGTCGCGGCCCAGCGCGGGGCAGTCGCGCAGCAGGACGGAGCCGAATCCGTCCCTGAGCTCGTAGCCCGGCAGGCCCGCGGGCAGTGCCGCCCTGGCGCGCGCGCCCCTGTCCTGGAAGTCGTACGACATCTGGGCGTGGACGTCGTCGCTGCGGGTGTACGCGGCGACCTCGATGACGCGCTCGCCGTCCTCGTTCTCGACCTCGCACGTATAGCGGCCGAGCTGGGACACGGTGGACTCCTCGGACGTCTTCAGATGGGCGCCCTCGTCCCTTGTGGTGGCGCGCAGCTCGTCCATCGCGCCGTCGGGCACCCCGCCGTCGCAGGCGGACCTGGTGACCCACCAGTCGGTCGCCATGGGCTTCAGGGACCAGCCGGTGACGCCCAGGACGACCACGACAGCGGCGGCCCACCACAGGATCCTGTGGCGGCGCCGCCGCTTCCGGTCGCGCTCGCGCGCTCTGTCGAGCTCGGTGTCCCCCTCGTCAGGCATTCCCGCAATCTATCGAACGCGGTTCCGACCATCCGGGGGTCACTCCCACTCGATGGTCCCCGGGGGCTTGCTGGTGACGTCGAGGGTGACGCGGTTGACCTCCGCGACCTCGTTGGTGATCCGGGTCGAGATACGGGCCAGCACGTCGTACGGCAGCCGGGACCAGTCGGCCGTCATCGCGTCCTCGGACGAGACGGGGCGCAGCACGACCGGGTGCCCGTACGTACGCGCGTCGCCCTGGACGCCGACGCTGCGGACGTCCGCGAGGAGCACCACGGGGCACTGCCAGATGTCGCGGTCGAGCCCGGCGGCGGTCAGCTCCTCGCGCGCGATGGCGTCGGCCTCGCGCAGCAGGTCCAGGCGCTCGCGGGTGACCTCGCCGACGATACGGATGCCGAGCCCGGGGCCCGGGAAGGGCTGGCGCTGGACGATCTCGTCCGGCAGGCCGACCTCCTGGCCGACCATCCGGACCTCGTCCTTGAACAGCTTGCGCAGCGGCTCGACCAGCTGGAACTCGATGTCCTCGGGGAGGCCGCCGACGTTGTGGTGCGACTTGATGTTGGCCGTGCCGGTGCCGCCGCCGGACTCGACGACGTCCGGGTAGAGCGTGCCCTGCACCAGGAACGCGACCGGCTCGTCGCTGGGCGCCTCGGCGACGATCTCGGCCTGCGCCTGCTCGAAGACGCGGATGAACTCCCGGCCGATGATCTTCCGCTTCTGCTCCGGGTCGCTCACGCCGCTCAGCGCGGACAGGAAGCGCTCGGAGGCGTCGACGACCTTGAGCTTGACGCCCGTGGCGGCGACGAAGTCCTTCTCGACCTGCTCGGTCTCGCCCTTCCGCATCAGCCCGTGGTCCACGTACACACAGGTGAGCTGGGAGCCGATGGCCTTCTGGACGAGGGCCGCGGCCACGGCCGAGTCGACGCCGCCGGACAGGCCGCAGATGGCGCGCTTGCCGCCGACCTGCTCGCGGATCGCCTCGACCTGCTCGTCCACGATGCTCGCCGTGGTCCAGGACGGGGTGAGCCCGGCGCCCCGGTACAGGAAGTGCTCCAGCTCCTGCTGGCCGAACGTGGAGTGCATCACCTCGGGGTGGTGCTGCACGCCGTACAGCTTCCGCTCGTCGTTCTCGAACGCGGCGACCGGCACCAGGTCGGTCGACGCGGTGACCGTGAAGCCCTCGGGCGCCGCCGAGCAGGCGTCACCGTGGGACATCCACACCTGCTGCCCGGCCGGGGTGCCCTCGAAGAGCGTGGAGGACGGCTTGGCGACGGCCAGCTCGGTGCGCCCGTACTCGCGGCTGCCCGTGTTGTCGACCGTGCCGCCCAGGGCGAGCGCCATGAGCTGGAAGCCGTAGCAGATCCCCAGGACGGGGACGCCGGCCTCGAAGAGCGCGCGGTCGAGGGAGGGCGCGCCCTCCGCATACACGGACGCGGGGCCGCCGGAGAGGATGATCGCCTTGGGGTCCTTGGCGAGCATCTCGGACACGGGCATGGTCGAGGGGACGATCTCGCTGTAGACCCGCGCCTCGCGCACGCGGCGCGCGATGAGCTGGGCGTACTGCGCGCCGAAGTCGACGACGAGGACGGTGTCCGGGGACGTTTCGGACGGGGTGGGAGCCACGGGCGGCCTTTCGGCGGTGAAGCGGGGTGTGGTCCCGATGATAACGGGGCGCACGGGAAGCCCGGACTTGGCGGTGGGACGGGCCCGGGGCATACTGGCCCGCATGTTCACGCAGACGACCTTCTGGTTTACCTATGGCACCGGCCCGTCCGGCTGCCATGGTCGTTCCGTGTGAACCACTGACACGCGACTTCCCAGGCGCCCCGGGCCGCACAAGGCCCGGGGCGTCTGTCGTTCCCGCTCCGGGTCCGTCAGCGGTCCGCGGCTCCCCGACAGCAGGAGCAGCCGGATGGACACCCAGACCGACACCCGCACCGACGTACGGACCGACGTACGGACCGACGTGCGGACCGACACCCGCACCGACGCCGAGACCGTGATCTCCGGGGAGCGGGCCCGTATCGACCAGCTCGACGCCCGCATCCTCGGGCTCGTACGAGAACGCGTCGAGGTCTCGGCCCGTATCCAGGACGCGCGGATCGCGTCGGGCGGCCGCCGGGTGCACCTCGCGCGCGAGAAGGAGATCCTGGACCGCTACCGCGCCGAGCTGGGGCGTCCCGGCACCGAGCTGGCGATGACGCTGCTGGGGCTGTGCCGGGGGCAACGTTGAGCCCCGCCGCCTCACCCGTACGGCGCGTGACCGCCCCGCGGGGGGTTCGTTGGAAGGGGTGTCCCTGAAGCCAGCCGGGCCCGGCGGCGAGGGGGCGGCGTCACCGGAGCGATGAGACGCCCGTGCTTCCCCGTGAGGCGGAGACGGCGGCGTCGTGGGACCTCGCTCCGGTGCTGTGACCGGACAGCAGGGGACAGCAGCCCGGTCACGACAGCGGCCGGTCCCGGGGGACGCCCTGGACCGGCCGCTCCGCGGACCTCTTGTGTCTGCCGAGGTCTACCGAGGTCTACCGAGGTCTACCGGGGTCGACTTTCAGCCGAGCGGTGCGACCGTACTACCGACTCCGTCGAAACGGTTGCGCAGCATGAGGCGCATCCACCACGATGCAGAGAGCAGCAATTCCCCGACAACTCCAGCCATTTGGTGGACCAGGGCAGTCCCTCTGCCATTGGTCGAACCATTCCAGCGGCGCTACCCCCCGGCGCCGCTCCCTCAGCACGGGCGCTGCCCTGACGCCTGTGCTGACCGCCAAGGGCCCCGGATGCCGCCACCCACCCGGCCGGCACCCCGGGGCCCTTCGCCGCGTCGCTACCCGCCGCGCTGCCCGTCCTCCCCGCGCTCGTCCGGGTCCACCACGGTCAGCCGCAGCGCGCCGAACGCGGTGTCCGGGACGGCGGGACGGTGGGGCACCACGGGCTTCAGCCGTACGTACGGCTCGCCCTGTGCGGGACGGGCGTCCGGTTCACCGCTGTTGGGCCACAGGGACATGGCGCGCTCGGCCTGTGCCGTGATGGTGAGCGACGGGTTGACGCCCAGGTTGGCGGAGACGGCCGAGCCGTCGACCACGCTGATGCCCGGGTGGCCGTGCAGGCGGTGGTAGGGGTCGATGACGCCGCTCTCCGGGTCCTCGCCTATCGGGCAGCCTCCCAAGAAGTGCGCGGTCAGCGGGGTGCCCATCAGCTCGCCCACATTGGTCCCCGCGAAGCCGCCGATCTCGTCGGCGATGACCCGCGCGGCCTCCGCGCCCTCGGGGATGTGCACCGGGTTGGGCGCCCCGTGCCCCTGTCGGGCGCTGAGCAGTCCCTTGCCCAGTCCCTTGTCCTTGCGGAAGGTCGTCAGGGAGTTGTCGAGGGTCTGCATGACCAGGCCGATGATGACGCGCTCGGACCATTTGCGCGCGGAGAGGGAGCGCAGGAATTGCGTGGGATGGCGCGCGACGGTCGCCAGGTACGCCAGCGCGCCCGGCAGCCGGGGGCTGGGCGGCACCTGGAGGGTGGTCAGGGCGCTCATCGAGTTCGAGCCCTTGCCGTAACGGACCGGCTCGATATGGGTGTTGGCGTTCGGGTGCACCGAGGAGGTGATGGCGACGCCCTTGGTGAAGTCGAGCTCGGCGTCCTTGCCGTGCACCTTGCGGTAGCGGCGCGGCACCGTCTGGGCGCCCACCAGGGCCTCGGAGTTGGTACGGGTCAGCTCGCCCAGCCGCTCGGACAGGCGCGGCAGGTCGCCCCTGTCGCGCATCCGGTGCAGCAGGGTCTGCGTCCCGTACGTACCGGCGGCGAGGACCACATGACGGGCACGGAGCACGCGCGGCCGGGCTCGGCGCTTGTCGGTCGGCACGGTGGCGACCTCGTACAGCTCCTCGTCCCGTTCGCGTACGCCCAGGACGGTCGTCATCGGGTGGACCTCGGCCCCGGCCTGCTCGGCCAGGTAGAGGTAGTTCTCGTTGAGGGTGTTCTTCGCGCCCCTGCGGCAGCCGGTCATGCACTCGCCGCACTCCACGCAGGCCGTCCGCTCGGGGCCGGCCCCGCCGAAGTACGGGTCGGAGACCGTCTCGCCCGGACGGGCGGTGGGCTCGCCGTCCGCGTCCTTGCCGTCGCCGAAGAAGACACCGACCGGTGCCAGGTGGAAGGAGTCCCCGTAGCCCATCTTGTCGGCCGCCGCCTTCAGATGGGTGTCCGAAGGCGTCATGGTCGGGTTGAGGCGGACGCCGAGCATGCGGCGGGCCTGGTCGTAGAACGGGGCGAGTTCGGACTGCCAGTCCGTGATGTGGCCCCACTGGCGGTCGGTGAAGAACGCGCGGGGCGGCACGTACAGCGTGTTCGCGTAGTTCAGCGAACCGCCCCCGACCCCCGCGCCCGCCAGGATCATGACATTCGCCAGCAGGTGGATGCGCTGGATGCCGTAGAGGCCCAGGGAGGGGGCCCACAGGAAGTTCTTCACGTCCCAGGAGCTCTTGGGCAGCTCGTCGCGGCCGAAGCGGCGCCCCGCCTCCAGGACGCCGACCGTGTAGCCCTTCTCCGTCAGCCGCAGCGCCGAGACCGCGCCGCCGAAGCCCGAACCCACCACGATCACGTCGTAGTCGTACGCCTGCACTGATCCTCCAGTCGGGAAGCGGGACTTCTACGGGCCTTACGGGCCCTCTGCGGGCCCCGTGGACCTCAGCGGGCCCGTTGGACCTCAGCGGAAACGGAACGCCTTCAGGGCCTTGAGGGAGCGCGACATGAAGGCCGCGTAGGAGGCGTCGTCCATGCCCAGGGACGGCGCCATCGGCAGCACGCGCTGGTGCGCGACGGTCTGCGGCTCGGTGTACTTGAGGATGCCCTCGGAGCCGTGCCTGCGGCCCAGCCCCGAGTCGCCCATGCCGCCCATGGGGGCCTGGGCGCTGCCGTAGGCGGACGCGTAGCCCTCGTTGACGTTCACGGTGCCCGTGCGGATCCGCGCGGCCAGGGCGCGGGCACGGCGGCCGTCGGTGCTCCAGACGCTCGCGTTGAGCCCGTACGGCGTGGCGTTGGCCAGCTCGACGGCCTCCTCCTCGTCGGAGAAGCGGTAGACCGAGACGACGGGGCCGAAGGTCTCCTCGTCGCAGACCGCCATGGGTGACTCGACGCCGTCCAGCACGGTGGGCTCGTAGAAGAGCGGGCCGATGTCCGGGCGCGGCCTGCCGCCCGTGAGAACGGTGGCTCCCTTGGCGACGGCTTCCTCGACGTGCCGGGTGACCGTGTCCAGCTGGCGGTCCGAGACGAGGGAGCCCATGTCCGCGCCGTACGCGAGCGCGTTGCCCAGGCGCATCGCGCGCGTACGGGCGACGAAGCGCTCCAGGAAGGCGTCGGCCACGGACTCGTGGACGTACAGCCGCTCGATGGAGATGCACAGCTGTCCGGCCGAGGAGAACGCGCCCCGAACGGCGCCCGCCGCCGCCTTGTCGAGATCCGCGTCCTCCAGGACGAGCAGCGCGTTCTTGCCGCCCAGTTCGAGTGAACAGCCCACCAGACGCGCCGCGGCGCGCTGGGCGACCTCGCGGCCCGTGCGGGTGGAGCCGGTGAACGAGACGTAGTCGCCCCGGTCCGCGACCTCGGGGCCCACCACGGGGCCCTCGCCGATCACGATCTGCCAGACGTCCTCGGGGAGCCCTGCCTCGATGAACAGCCTGCGGGCCCACAGGGCCGTGAGGGCGGTCTCCGTGTCCGGCTTCATCACGACCGCGTTGCCCGCGGCGAAGGCGGGCAGGGCGTCTCCGACGGACAGCTCGAAGGGGTAGTTCCAGGGAGAGATCTGGCCGACGACCCCGCGCGGGTGGCGCAGCTCGGTCACCTTGGTGAGCGTCGGGATGGCGCCCGTGTGCCGCTTGGGGCGCAGGTACGAGGCGGCCTTGCGGCCGTAGTGCCGGGCGGCGACCGCGACGGACTGGATCTCCTCGTGCGCGTGCAGCCGCGCCTTGCCCGTTTCGAGCTGGATGAGGTCCAGGACCTCCGCCTGACGGCTCAGGACCAGGTCGTGGAAGCGCAGCAGGACGGCGGCCCGCCGCCGGACGGGCAGGGCCGCCCAGGCGCGCTGGGCCTCGCGGGCTCTGTCGAAGGCGGCGGCGACGTCCTCCGGCGAGGACTCCGGGAGGTCGGCGAGCTTCTCGCCCGTGAGGGGCGTGTGGCAGGCCGTGGTGCCGCTGCCCCGGAGGCCCCGGGTCAGCTCGGCGACGAGCGCCGGGGTGACCACCTCGGCGGCCGTGCGCGCGCCCGAGGGGGCGGCGGCGACAGGGTTGCCGGAACCGTCGGCCGGGGCGTCGCCGGTCGCCGGTGCCGGGGGCGTGCTGCTGTCCTGCGAGTCCGTCATGCCAGCGAGACTACGACGCGGCGCGCCGGTCGTATACCCGGCGGTAACCCCTTTTCACGGAATCTGCCAGTGAACGCTGGCAGATTCCCACCGCCCTCCCCGGCCTACAGCTTGTTGATCTTCAGGGACTTGGCCGCCTCCTGGTAGATCTCCTCGCCCTTGTGCCCTTCGTCGCCCCTGCGCGGCATGTCGACGACGAGGCGCCAGCGCTGGTCGTCCGGATTGACGTAGATCAGCTCGTGCCTGCGCATCAGCGGGCCCGCTGGATCGCCGTTCTCGTTCGCCTTCCGGTAGGTCGTGACGATCTCGGCGGCCTTCTTGCCCTGGTGCTCGATCTCGTTGACGTCCGCCTTGCCGTCGACCAGGTCGCCCTCGTCGATCTGGTACGAGGGCAGCTTCGCCTCATAAGAGGAGCGCCAGCTGTTCGCCTCGGCCAGAGTGTTCGCCTTCACGCCCTTGGTGGCGCGGTAGAGCCCGATCTCGTAGACCCCGGAACGGTCGCGGTAGACAACCTCGTTCTTGTTCACGGTCCGCCTGTAGTCGCCCGGTGTCGCGACGGAAGCGTCGACGTACTTGTCCTCCTTGTGCACCTTCCAGCCGTCCGGCAGGTTGTCCGCAGTGAGGACGAAGAACAGCGTCAGGGCCGCTCCGACGGCGACCACGACGCCGCCCGTACCGAATTGCCATTTGCGGCTGGTGCGGACGTTGCGGCCGTATCCGCGCAGGGCGCGGCGGAGGGCGGAGCCGCCGACCGGATCCGGGACCGGTACCGGCTTCGGCTGCGGGCGCGCCACGTCGGCCAGGATCTGCCGGATCTCCTGCGCGTCGGGACGCGGCCCCGGCTCCTTGTTGAGCAGCCGCGTGATCAGGAAACTCAGCGCCCCGGAGGCCCGCTTCGCCTGCGCGGGCTGCGGTACTTCGGCGGAGAGCACCGCCTGAAGCGTCGCGGGCGTGTTGGAGCGGCGGAACGGGGACACGCCCTCCGTCGCCGTGTACAGCACCACGCCCAGCGACCACAGGTCCGACTCGGGCCCGGGGCGCTGACCCAGCACCCGCTCGGGCGCCGTGTACTCCGGCGAGCCCACGAACGCGCCCGTCTCCGTCAGCCGCTGCTCGCCCTCGACCGTGGCGATGCCGAAGTCGGTCAGCACGACGCGCTCGTACCGGCCCAGCAGCACGTTGTCGGGCTTCACGTCGCGGTGCAGCACCCCGGAGGCGTGCGCGGCGTCGAGCGCGCCCGCCACGGCCGTGCCGATACGGGCTGCCTCGCGCGCGTCGAGCGTCCCCTCGTGCAGGGCGTCCCCGAGCGAACGCCCCTGGACCAGCTCCATCACGATCCAGGGCTGGTCGTTCTCCACGACCACGTCGTGGATGGTGACGACGGAGGGGTGGTCGATACGCGCGGCCGTACGCGCCTCACGGCGCATCCGCTGGTACATGGTCTGGCGCTCGGCCTCGGTCAGATGGTCCGGCACGCGCGGCTCCTTGACCGCCACGTCCCGGTCGACCACCTCGTCATGGGCCCGCCAGACCGTGCCCATGCCGCCGTGGCCCAGGCGGGCGTTCAGGCGGTACCGGCCGCCGATCAGGCGCCCCGTGCCCGGCACTTCTCCGCCGCCCGCGTGCTGCGTGACCGCGCGCGTCGGCTCGTACGCGGCACCTGGCTGCTGCGGGACTCCGCCGTGCATGCCGTTCATGTCGCTCGCGCCCTCCTGCGCGGCGCCGGGTGCCGGTGCCCCGGGTGGCCTCAGCCCATAGCTCGTCGGCTCGTCCAACCCGTCCCCCTCGTTCGTCATGCCCCACCCTTACCCTCTGGAGCTGGCCTGTTTCCAGCACGTTCACGCACCTGTGACGTCAACGCGGCCGGGTTCTCACGAAGCTCTTCAGCGCCGTGTCGAAATACCGCTCGCCGCGCGACACTTCGGGCAAGGGCGAAGAGACCCAAACGTCGTACATTTTCCCGTTCTCGTCCCAGCTCTGGTCGAACGTGTGCCGTGGCCCTCCGTCGCTCTTCTCACCGTTCCAGCTGAACTCCCAGCGCGCACCCGGAAATCCGTTGTGCTCGCGCGGATGTACCTCGGCGTCGTGGTATCCCGGGTAGCGATCGGGCCCCTCCTTGTGCGAGGAGCGCATCGCCCCGAGCGAGCCGCCCGCGTGCTGGTCCTGGATGTGGATGCCGATACGGAAGCGTTTTCCGGGCGAGTAGTAGAAGACCCGGGGCGGTTCGAGGGAGCGGGTGAACCCCTTGGGCACCGCCATCCGGAAGCCCAGCGGATCGTCGACCGTACGGTAACCGTCGGGGGCGGAAGGGAGCTTCGGCTTCGACGTCGGCTCCGGATCCGGATCCGGCTTCGACGTCGGCTTCCTGGAGGGCTCGTTCCGCTGGGACGGCTCGTGCTCCTTGGCCTTTTCGCCGTCCGTACGGGACCCTGACGCGGCTCCCGGGGCGGACGCCGACGTGTCCGTACGGTCGGTTCCGTCGCGCGAGCTGAGCACCACGCCCGCCGCCACGCCGCCCCCGGCGAGCGCGGCGACCAGAACGGCGGTGACGAGCAGCGGAGTGCGCTTCCCGCGCCGCGCCGCCGGTACCTCGTCCGTGGGCGACTCGGAGGGAACGGCCACGACGGGCGCCGACGGGGGCGGGGGCGCGGGAACGGGAGCGGGCTCCCCGTCCGCGACCGCGCGCAGCAGGCGTTCGGCCTCGTCCACGCCCGTACGCGCTGCCACGTCGCGCGTCAGCAGGCCCCGTACGACCGGCAGCAGCGGGCCGGCGCTCGCCGGGAGGCGGATGTCCTCCAGCGCGACCGCGTGGACCACGCTCGTCAGCGACTCCCGGTGGAACGGCGTCTCGCCCTCGACGGCCGCGCACAGCAGCACCCCGAGCGACCACAGGTCCGCCTCGGGGCCCGCCCGCTCGCCCGACATCCGCTCGGGGGCCATGTACTCGGGCGAGCCGAAGAGGCTGCCCGTCTCGCTGATGGTCGTCAGTCCGGAGACGCTCGCGATGCCGAAGTCCGTGAGGACCGTACGGCCGCTCTCCGCCTCCAGCAGCACGTTGGCGGGCTTGATGTCGCGGTGCTGCACGCCGCGCCCGTGGGCGGCGCGCAGGGCGCCCAGGAGCGCCAGTCCGACGCGGGCGGCCTCGCGCGGTTCCAGCGTGCCGTCCGCCGCGACGCGTTCGGCGAGCGACCTGCCGTCGATCAGCTCCATCACTATCCAGGGGCGGCCGTCCTGCTCGACCACGTCGTGCAGGACGAGGATGTTGGGGTGCCCGAGCTGCGCGACGGCGCGGGCCTCCCGCAGGGTGCGCTCACGCAGCACACGCCGCTCGTCCTCGGACAGTCCCTCGTCCAGGTGGAGTTCCTTGACAGCGACCTGCCGTCCCAGCAGCTCGTCCGTGGCACGCCACACCGTGCCCATCCCGCCGCGCCCGAGCCGCTCCCCGATCCGGTACCGCCCGGCGATCAGCGCGCTCTCCCCGTGTGCCGCCATGTGCACATCATGCCGCAGCGCCCCACGGCGGAGGACGCGGGAGAGATCAGGTCACCCGGTAGGTGTCCGCGACGGCCTCGAAGTGACGGTCGATCTCCGCCTTCTTGCTCTGGGAGCCCTGGACGAGCAGCACGTGGTACCGGCCGTCGAGCAGCACCGCGCGGTTACGGGCGTACAGTTCGCGCCCGCCGCCGTCCTTCCATTTGAACGTGCCCTCGGCCATCGGGGTGTCCCCCACGTCGATACGGCGCAGCCCCGTCGTGCTGGTCCAGTCGGAGGCACGGTAGGCGGACAGTTCGGGCTCGTCGTCGTTCTGGTAGGTGCTCGGGTTCTTGCCGTACTTGTTGGCCGAGTCGCGCCCGCTGACGATGATCATCGTGACGTCGCCGCCGTTGTAGAGCACCTGACCCTTGCCGTTGGTGGACCGCCTGTCCCACTCCTTCGGCACGGCGATCCGGAAGCCCGCCGGGTCGTTGCTGGTCTTGTACCCCTTGGGCGCCTTGGCCGAGCCGGTGCTGGACGGCGGGCGGTCGCCGCCCTTGCCCTTGTCCTGCTCCTTGTCGCCGCCCTTGCCCTTGTCGCCGTCCTTGTCCTTCTCCTGGCCGCCCTTGCCGGAGCCGTCGCCCTTGCCGTCCTTCTCGCCGTCGGCCGCGCCGTCCTCGCCGCCCTGGGGCTTCTCCTCCGGCTCCTCGGGCACGACGACGGAGCCCTTCTGCGCACCGCTGCTCTCGTTGTTCTTGGGCATGAACCACATGGCGTACACCACCGCCGCCGCCATGCCGAGCAGCACCAGGCCGACGATCAGCCGTCCCAGGCGGCGCGGACTGCGCGGGCCGCGCGGCGGCTTCTCGCGGCCGCGCTTGTGCCGCTGACGGCCCTCGGCGACCACGGGACGCTTCTCCGCCTTGCGTCTGCGCACCAGTTCGCCCCTGCGCCGCACGATCGGCAGGCGGCGCGGGTCGGCGGGCGCGGGGGCCTCCAGCGACGGCGGCGCCGTCACCGTCCGCTGCCCCACCTCGGGCTCGGGCGCCGAGCGGACCAGCGAACGGAGCCAGCCCCGCAGCTCCTCGAAGTCCGGCCGCTCGGTGGGGTCCTGGCGCATCAGCGACTCGACGACAGGACGCAGCGGCCCGCAGTCCTCCGCGAACGCGGGCGGCTCGGCGCACACCATCTGCACCAGCTCGGCCGCGCTGTCCTCGGGATACGGAGCGTGCCCCTGCACGGCGCGGAAGAGCAGCGCGCCCAGGGCCCACAGGTCGGCGGCGGGGCCCACGGGCGGGGCCAGCCGCCAGTTCTCGTAGACGGGCCCGGCCTGCTCGGGGGCCCAGCGCTCGGTCACGGGGCCGACGACGGTCATCCGCGTGTGCCGCGCCCGTTCCGCCGCGAGCGCGGTGGCAGGGCCCCGGTAACGCCCCTCCGTCGCCTCCTCGCCGCCCCAGCGCTCCCCGCCGCCGGTCCCGTCGGGGTCGCCTTCGTAGCCGCCGTACTCGTCGTACGAGCCGTACTCGTCGCTCGTGCCGTCGCCCGCGTACGCGCTGTTCTCGTACGGGCCGTTCCCGTACGGGCCGCTCCCGTATCCGGCGTCCCCGTGTCCGGCGCCCGGGTCGTCCTGCCCGTTCCGGAAGATTCCCAGCCCGGAATCACCGGTGTCCTCGCCGCCGCCCGGCGTCTCGGTGCGCCAGGTGGCGCGCACGCTGCGGCTACCGCCCTGGCGCGCGCCGGGGAGCGCGGTCGGGCCCGTGCTCTCGTCCGGGCGCGGGGCGTACGGCCCCGCCGCGCGCGGGCCGTAGATCTCGTCCCGCTCCACCTCCTGCACGCCCGGGCCGCCCATGGTGTCGGGCCGGACCTCGTCCTCGCCCGAGGAGAGCCAGCGCACGTCGTCGTCGAGCGCGCCACCCGTGCCGTGTCCCTCCGCACCGCGTCCGTCCGTACCGCGTCCGTCCGCGTCGGGGCGCGCGCCGTGGCCGGGGCCCGCGGGCGCGGTGGACCACCAGTCGGCGGCGGGGCGCTGCGCGGCGCCCCCGCCCTGCCGCGTGCCGGAGGACGCGCGCTCGTCTCCGCCGTCCCGTGTCTCGGCCGCGGCGCGCTGCGTGCCCGCGCGGTACGCGGCGATGGCACCCCTGCGCGCGGCCCGCGCGGACGCCTCGCCGCCGTCCGGCACCCCGCGCAGTCCGGGTGCGCCCGCCGTCCCGTAGCCGTGCGCGACAGGCGCCTGCCCGCCGTCGCCGCGCACTCCGGGCTGGCCGGGCGACCCCTGCTGACCCGGTCGGCCCGGTCCGCCCGGTCCGCCCGGTCCGCCCTGGCGGGGTATGTCCTGGCCTCCGGGGCCGTATCCGTCGTCCTCGTCCGGCTGCACGCCGTCGAAGCCGAAGATGCCCCTGTCGCGCGCGCCGTCCTGGCCGGGCGGGCCGGGCGGGCCGCCCGGCCGGGCGTCGAACCCCTCGGGCAGCGGCTGTCCCGTCCAGGTCGCGGGCCCGCGCCCGCCCGGGTACGGGATGGTGTCGTGGTACGGGCTCGCCACCGGCTCACGTCCGGGGCCGCCGTCCCCCCGCTCGCCGGGCGCCGTCTCCGGAGCCGCGGGGGCCACCGGGGCCGCGGGGGTCTGCGGAGCCACCGGCTCCGCGCCCCTCTCCCCCGGCCCTCCGGCACCCGGTCCTGGCGTCCCGTCCGGTATGTCGCCCATGGGCGGCGCGGGCACGCGGCCGGGCTCCGGCAGCGGGTCGTAGCCGCACAGGGCCTCCTCGGCCGCGCCGACCGCGAGCCCCGTGAGCAGCGCCCGCCCGTCCTCGCAGATCAGGACGGTGCGGGCGGTGATGTTGCGGTGGGCCCAACCGTGCGCGTGGACGACCCGCAGGGCCGCGAGCAGGTCGGCGGCTATCTCCGCCGCGCGATGCGCCCCCAGCGGCCGTTCGGCCAGTAAGGCGGCGAGCGGGCGCGCGGGGACCAGCTCGCTCACGATCCACAGGCCGTCGCCCTCGACGAAGACGTCGAAAACCTGGTCGAGCCGTGGGTGGTCGGGGATGCGGGAGGCGGCGACGGCCGCCTCGACCGCGCGGCGCACCACCGGGTCGGCGGGCCTGCGGGTGGCGCGGCCGACCGAGCCGCGCAGCCGCCCGGCGCCACCGCCGGGGCCGCCGTCCCGTCCAGGCCCGTAGCTTTCCTCGACGACCTCGGCCTCGATGACCTCGGGCAACGGCACCTGCCGGACGAGGACTTCCTGCCCGCTCGCGGTGTCCCAGGCGAGCGACTCCGCGAACTCGTACTCCTCGGAGGGCGGACGCGGCAGGCGGTAGCGGTCGGCGAGCAACCGCCCCGCGTATCCCGCGAAGTCCTCCACGACGCCTCCCCATAGCGCGTCAGACCGTCAATTCCGCTCCCACTCCGCATCATTGCGGCTGATGACGGACTGCGGCCTTTCACGATACGTGCCAGAACAGACCTGCGTGCCCGTACGGCCCACTCTGTCCGGTCACTTGCACGAACGAGCCGCCGGGACCTTCCTCCCCGCCCTTCCCCCGATGCGACGGTCCGGAACCGTCCTCAGCCGGTCGGCTTGAAGGTCTTGAAGGCGGTCTTGCGGAGCGTGGCGCACTTCTTGTCCTGCCACCCGTCGGCCTTGCAAGTGATCATGATGGCGTAGCCGCGCTTGCCGTCGACCTTGAAGCCGCGGTTGAGCACGTGCACCTTCTGACCGTCCTCCTGGCGGGTGAACTGCCAGTCGGCGACGGTCGGATAGCCGCGCCATTCGGTCTTCTTGATGCCCAGGGGGCGGTATCCGGGGCTGGAGCCCTTCACGGCGGGCTCCAGGCCGCGCCAGGCGCCCGCGGCGTCGGCGAGCGGGCTGTCGTTGAAGTCCACCTGGATCTTCGGGAGGCCGCCGCCGGAGTACTTGCCGCCGGAGTTCTTGCCCGCGACGCCGGTGAGCTTGAAGCCCTTGGGCATCGCCATGCTGAAGTGGAACCGGCCGTCGGACACGGTCTTGTAGCCCGCGGGCAGGGCGCCCTTGCCGTCCTTGCCGTCCTTCTCGCCCTTGTCGTCGCCCTTGCCGGGCTTCTCGCTCGGCTCGGACTTCTCGTCCTTGCCGTCGGAGCCGCCCCCGCCCTTCTCGCCCTCGGCGGGCTTTCCGCCCTTCTCACCCTTGGCGTCGCCGCCCGCGCTGCCGCTCGACGAGCCGCCGTTCTTGGCCTCGTCGCCCCCGTCGCCCTCGCCGCCGGAGGCGGTGGCGACCACGGCGACGACCACGATCACCGCTATGACGACGGCCGCGGCGATGAGGCCGAGCATCCGGCGCGAGATGCCCTGCCGCAGCTCGGGCAGCTCCCGCAGGTCGCGCAGCGAGGTGATCGCGCCGCTGCCGCCGCTCTCGGGCGGCAGCGCCCGGCTCCCCGAACCGCCGCCGGGGCCGGTACCCGCGCCTGTACCCGTACCCGTGCCCGTGCCGCTCGTACGGGCGCCGCCCTCGCCCTCGGCGGGCAGTTCACCGGAGGAGGACGCCGCAGGCGAGCCCTTGTGCGCCGGGGGCACGGTGGGCGACGTCGACGGCTTCGAAGGAGCAGAGGCCCCGGAGGACCCGGAGGCCCCAGGGGACTCAGAAGGCTTCGTGAGGGAGTGCCGCGCGCCGGACGTGGACGAGGCGGCCGCCCCCGCGGCCCCTGCCCCTGCCCCTGCCCCTGTCCCGGAGCCCTTCCGCTGCGTGCCGCCGCTCGTCCCGCGGCCCCGCGCGCCCTCGCCGTCCTTGGGCTTACGAGTGCCCGCACCGGCGCCGCCGGCGGCGTGCGCGCCCCCGGTGCCGGTGGACGCGCCGGACGAGGAGGCGCCGGTCGCGCCCGCCACACCCGAACTCGCCGCGTTCCGCACGGACTTCAGCGCGCCGCGCAGCCGGTCGGCGGAACTGCCGCTCTCCGCGCGCCTCTTGCGCCGTCCGCCGCCGCCCTCGCCGCCGGACGATCCGGGTGAGCCGGACGTACCGGAGGTTCCGGACGGTGTGCCGGGGCCCTGCGACGGCAGCACCGAGGTGCGCGTGGCGTCGGAACCGCCGCTGTCGGCGCCGGAGTCCTTGCCCGAGTTCTTGAACCCGTAGGCCACCGGCTCCAGCAGCACCCGCGCCCCGTCGACGTCGAGCCGCTTCTCGGGGTCCTTCACGAGCAGTCCGGAGATGCACTCGCTCAGCTCGCCGGCCCGCTCCGAGGCGGGCACCGGCTCCGTCATGACCGCGGTCAGCGTGGAGATGGCCGAACCCTTGTCGTACGGCGGGCGGCCCTCCACGGCCGCGAAGAGCAGCCCTCCCAGCGACCACAGGTCGGCGGGCGGCCCCGGCGGCTTGCCGCGGGCGCGCTCGGGCGAGATGTACGAGGGGGCGCCGACGAGCATGCCCGTGGACGTCACGGAGGGGTCGCCCTCGACCTTGGCGATGCCGAAGTCGGTGAGGATGACCCGCCCTGTGTTGTCCTCCAGCAGCACGTTGGAGGGCTTCACGTCGCGGTGGAGGATGCCCTCGCGGTGCGCGGCGCGCAGCACGTCGAGGATCGCGAGGCCGACCTCGGCGGCGCGCTGGGCGGAGAGCGGACCGACGTCCTTGATCTGATCGGCGAGCGAACGCCCCTCGATCAGCTCCATGACGATCCAGGGGCGGCTGTCCTCGTTCACCACGTCGAAGACGGTGACGGCACTGCCGCTGCGGATCCGGGCGATCGCCTTCGCCTCACGCAGGGTGCGGGTGATGAGCCGCTGCTTCTCGTCCTCGTCGACGCTCGACGGGAAGCGAAGCTCCTTCACCGCGACCGTGCGGCCCAGGATTTCGTCCTGACCGCGCCAGACGGTGCCCATACCGCCCCGCCCGAGGACATCCCCGAGCCGATAGCGACCGCCTACCAGCCGTCCCGTGTCCTCGCTCATGAATCCCCTTGTGTCCCCTCTGCGTGAGAGACCGCCCCCGGCAGAGCCTTCATTGTGAACCATCCTCCTGACAAGACGTGTACGGGGGCGGCACAGTTACACCACGGCACTACCACTTCTCACGGGGCTTCACACGGCCAACGGGACTTACGGGACGACCAGTCCAACGGGGTACCGAAGGGGCCGGAACGACCCGACCGTAGCGCTCAGAGCGGGACGATGTCGGGCGCTCCGAGACGCGCCGCGTCCGCCGTCTGGTCGTCGGGCTGCAGCTGCGACTCGCGCTCCGCCTCGACCCGCTTCTCGTAGTGCGCGACCTCCCGGTCGATCTGGTCCAGGTCCCAACCGAGCACCGGCGCCATCAGTTCGGCGCACTCCCGCGCGCTCAACGTGCCCCTGTCGAAGGTCTCGATGGAGATGCGGGTACGCCGTGTCAGCACGTCGTCCAGATGGCGTGCGCCCTCGTGCGTACAGGCGTAGACGACCTCGGCCTTCAGATAGTCGTCGGCGGCGGGGAGCGGCTCGCCGAGCTTGGAGTCGCCCGCGATCAGCTCCAGCACCTCGTCGATCATCGATCCGTAGCGGTTGAGCAGGTGCTCAATGCGCACCACATGGATGCCCGTCTTCTGCGCGATCCTGGCGCGGCCGTTCCACAGCGCGTGGTAGCCCTCCGCGCCGGACAGACTGACCTCCTCGGTGACGCAGTCGGCGACCCTGTGGTCCAGCCCGTGCACGGCCTCGTCCACCGCGTCCTTGGCCATCACCCGGTACGTCGTGTACTTGCCGCCCGCGATGACGACCAGCCCCGGCACCGGATGCGCGACGGTGTGCTCGCGCGACAGCTTGCTCGTCGCGTCCGACTCGCCCGCCAACAGCGGACGCAGGCCCGCGTAGACACCCTCGACGTCGTCGCGCGTGAGCGGCACCGCGAGCACCGAGTTCACATGGTCGAGCAGATAGTCGATGTCCGCGCTGGACGCCGCCGGGTGCGCCTTGTCCAGGTCCCAGTCGGTGTCCGTCGTCCCGATGATCCAGTGCCGTCCCCACGGAATGACGAACAGCACGCTCTTCTCGGTGCGCAGGATGAGCCCCGTCGAGGAGTTGATGCGGTCCTTGGGGACGACCAGATGGATGCCCTTGGAGGCGCGCACATGGAACTGGCCGCGCTCGGCGATCAGCCCCTGGGTGTCGTCCGTCCACACGCCCGTCGCGTTGACCACCTGGCGGGCGCGGACCTCGAACTCGCCGCCCTGCTCCAGGTCCTGCACCTTCACGCCGACGACCCGCTCGCCCTCCCGCAGGAAGCCGACGACCCGCGCGCGGTTCGCGGCGAGCGCCCCGTACTCGGCGGCGGTGCGCACCAGCGTGGCGACATAGCGCGCGTCGTCCATCTGCGCGTCGTAGTACTGGAGGGCGCCGACCAGAGCGTCCTTCCGCAACGCCGGGGCGACGCGCAGGGCGTGACGGCGGGTGAGGTGACGGTGCGCGGGCAGACCCCGGCCGTGTCCGGACGAGAACGACATGGCGTCGTACATCGCGACACCCGTGCCCGCGTACAGCCGTTCCCATCCCTTGTGCTGGAGCGGGTAGAGGAACGGGACCGGCTTCACCAGATGCGGGGCGATCCGCTCCAGCAGCAGCCCGCGCTCCTTGAGCGCCTCGCGGACGAGCGCGAAGTCGAGCATCTCCAGATAGCGCAGCCCGCCGTGGATCAGCTTGCTGGACCGGCTCGACGTGCCCGACGCCCAGTCCCGCGCCTCGACGATGCCCGTGGCCAGCCCGCGCGTCGCGGCGTCCAGCGCCGTCCCCGCGCCCACCACGCCGCCGCCGACGACCAGGATGTCGAGCTCGCTCTCGGCCATCTTCGCCAGCGCCTCGGCACGCTGGTCAGGTCCCAGTGTCGCTGTCCTCACTGCTGCCTCCCGTGGTGCTCGTGTCGGTTGCGTGACACCGCCCCCCGTTTCCCCCTCCCGATGGTCCCCCATTCCCACGAGTTTGGCCGGTCGTCGGCATCGCCACGCCCATAATCCGGCATATCTGTCATATAGGCCCTTAACCTGAATTCGAGCTGTCCGCCACTCACCGCGGCTCCCGGGAGCGACCCGGGACAGCAGGGGAAGGGATGTCCGCCGTCATGCCCGTAGATCTCGCCGTCCTCGGACTCGCCCGTTCGGGTCTTCCGCTGGCCCAGGCCGCCACGTCGGCCGGGATCGGCACCATCGGGTACGACCCCGACACGATCACCCTCGCCGACCTCGCCGCGGGCCGCCCACCGGGCGACACCGCGCTGACGGCCGCCGAGATCCGCCGCATGCTCTCCCGCGGCTTCCGCGCCACCGACGACCCCGCCGTCCTCGGACGCGTCCGTACGGCCGTGATCTGCGCCCCCACGGCCCTCGGGCCCGACCGGGCACTGGACCTCACGCCCGTCCGTACGGCCGCGCAGACCCTGGCCGCGCATCTGCGCCCGCGCACGACGGTCCTCATCGAGTCGGACGTCTACCCCGGCAGCACGGAGGACCTGGTGCGCCCGCTGCTGGAGGCGGGCTCCGGGCTGCGCGCGGGCCGCGACTTCCACCTCGCCTACGCGCCCTCGCGCATCGACCCCGGCAACCGCAGCCACGGCTACGCCACGATCCCGAAGGTCATCGGCGGGCTGACCCCCGCCTGCACCGAGGCGGCGGCGGCCTTCTACGGACGGCTCACCGACAAGGTCGTCCGCGCCAGGGGGCCGCGCGAGGCGGAGACCAGCAAGCTGCTGGAGACCAACTACCGCCAGATCAACATCGCGCTCATGAACGAGATGGCCGTCTTCTGCCACGACCTGGACATCGACCTGTGGGACGTCATCCGCTGCGCCGAGTCCAAGCCCTTCGGCTTCCACTCGTTCCGCCCCGGGCCGGGCGTCGGCGGACCGGGGGTCCCGATCGACCCCAACTACCTCTCGTACCGCAGCCGTTCACTCGGATACCCGCTGCGGATGGTCGAACTCGCGCAGGAGGTCAACGGGCGCATGCCCCGCTACGTCGCACAGCGCGCCGCCGCCCTGCTCAACGAGCACGGCAAGTCGGCGCGCGGCGCGCGCGTGCTTCTGCTGGGCGTCACGTACAAACCCGATCTCGCGCATCAGGAGGGCGCACCGGCGCGCGAGGTGGCGACACGGCTCAAGGAGCTGGGCGCGCAGCTCAGCTATCACGACCCGTACGTCTCCGAGTGGCGCGTGGCGGGGCAGCCGGTGCCGCGCGCCGACTCGCTCTACGAAGCGGCGGCGGCCGCCGACCTCACCCTGCTGCTCCAGAACCACCGCACGTACGACCTCCAGGGCCTGGCCGCCAAGGCGCAGCTCCTCCTCGACACGAGGGGAGCGAGCCCGACGGGTGCGGCGCACCGGCTGTGAGCGCACCGGCTCCGGGCGCCACCGGGCTCAGCGGGAGCGCGCGACCGTGACCTCGACGCGCTGGAACTCCTTCAGCTCGCTGTAGCCCGTGGTGGCCATCGCGCGGCGCAGCGCCCCGAAGAAATTCATCGAGCCGTCGGGAGTGTGCGAGGGGCCGAGCAGGACCTCCTCCAGGGTGCCGACGGCGCCCAGGTCCACGCGGCGGCCGCGCGGCAGCTCCTCGTGCACGGCCTCCATGCCCCAGTGGTGCCCGCGCCCCGGCGCGTCCGTGGCGCGCGCGAGCGGCGAGCCCATCATCACGGCGTCGGCGCCGCAGGCGATGGCCTTGGGCAGGTCGCCGGACCAGCCGACGCCGCCGTCGGCGATGACGTGCACGTACCGCCCGCCGGACTCGTCCATGTAGTCCCTGCGGGCCGCCGCGACGTCCGCGACCGCGGTGGCCATGGGGACCTGGATGCCCAGCACGTTCCGCGTGGTGTGCGCGGCGCCGCCGCCGAAGCCGACGAGGACGCCCGCCGCGCCGGTACGCATCAGGTGCAGCGCCGCCGTGTACGTCGCGCAGCCGCCGACGATCACCGGCACGTCCAGCTCGTAGATGAACTGCTTCAGGTTCAGCGGCTCGGCCGCGCCCGAGACGTGCTCGGCCGAGACCGTCGTGCCGCGGATCACGAAGAGGTCCACGCCCGCGTCCACCACGGCCTTGGAGAACTGCGCGGTGCGCTGCGGCGAGAGCGCGGCGGCCGTGACGACGCCCGAGTCACGGACCTCCTTGATGCGCTGGCCGATCAGCTCTTCCTTGATCGGCTCCGCGTAGAGCTCCTGCATGCGCCGGGTCGCGGTCGGCTCGTCCAGCTCGCCGATCTCCTGGAGGAGCGGCTCCGGGTCCTCGAACCGCGTCCAGAGGCCCTCCAGGTTGAGGACACCGAGACCGCCCAGCTCACCGATGCGGATCGCGGTCTTCGGCGAGACGACCGAGTCCATCGGGGCGGCGAGGAACGGCAGCTCGAAGCGGTAGGCATCGATCTGCCACGCGATGGAGACCTCCTTCGGGTCGCGCGTGCGCCTGCTGGGCACCACGGCGATGTCGTCGAAGGCGTACGCCCGGCGTCCGCGCTTGCCGCGCCCGATCTCGATCTCAGTCACGTTGTCGTTCCCTCGCTGCTCAGTCGGCGAGATAGAGGTCCTCGTCGAACACCGTGACCACGGCGATGACCATCAGACCATGCCCGATCAGATACTCGACGAGGATGCCCGGAGCGGCCTGTGCCTTCCGGTCGTCCTCATGCGTTCCCACCGGCGCCGATGCCTTGTGATACGGGTCGGTGGCCAGCTTGGCCAGACCACGCTCCAGCATCTCACGACGCTCGGAGACCATGGAGTCGACGGTCTCCCGCGCCTCTATGGTGTACGCGACCCGGTACATCAGGGACTACCGGCGCGCATAGTTCGGGGCCTCCGTCGTCATCTGGATGTCGTGCGGGTGGCTCTCCTTGAGGCCTGCCGCGGTGATCCGGACGAACTTGCCGTTCTCCTTCATCTGGGGAACGGTACGGCCGCCGACGTAGAACATCGACTGCTTCAGGCCGCCGACGAGCTGGTGCACCACCGCGCCGAGCGGGCCGCGGTAGGCGACCTGGCCCTCGACGCCCTCGGGGATGAGCTTGTCGTCCCCGCTGACGCCCTCCTGGAAATAGCGGTCCTTGGAGTACGACTTCGCGTCGCCGCGCGTCTGCATCGCGCCCAGCGAGCCCATGCCGCGGTACGACTTGAACTGCTTGCCGTTGATGAACAGCAGCTCGCCCGGCGACTCCTCGCAGCCCGCCAGCAGGCTGCCGAGCATCACGGTGTCGGCGCCCGCGACGATGGCCTTGGCGATGTCGCCGCTGTACTGCAGGCCGCCGTCGCCGATGACCGGGACTCCGGCCTCCTTGGCGGCGAGCGACGCCTCATAGATCGCGGTGACCTGGGGGACGCCGATGCCCGCGACGACGCGGGTGGTGCAGATGGAGCCGGGGCCGACGCCGACCTTCACGCCGTCCACACCCGAGTCGATCAGGGCCTTGGCGCCCTCGCGGGTGGCGATGTTGCCCCCCACGACATCGACGCCCGGGTGGTTCGACTTGATCTTGGCGACCATGTCGCCGACCAGGCGCGAGTGGCCGTGGGCGGTGTCGACCACGACGAAGTCGACGCCGGACTCGATGAGGGCCTGCGCCCTGTCGTACGCATCCCCCGCGACGCCGACCGCGGCGCCGACGATGAGCCGGCCCTCGCTGTCCTTGGCCGCGAGCGGGTACTGCTCGGCCTTGACGAAGTCCTTGACCGTGATGAGGCCCTTGAGGGTGCCGCCCGCGTCCACCAGGGGCAGCTTCTCGATCTTGTGGCGGCGCAGCAGCTCCATGGCCTCGTCGCGCGAGATGCCGACCTGGCCCGTGACCAGCGGCATCGGCGTCATGACATCCCGCACCTGACGGCTGCGGTCCAGCTCGAAGGCCATGTCGCGGTTGGTGACGATGCCGAGCAGCTTGCCCGCGGCGTCGGTGACCGGGACGCCGCTGATGCGGAAACGGCCGCAGAGCGTGTCCGCCTCTTCCAGCGTCGCGTCCGGGCGGATGGTGATCGGGTCCGCGACCATGCCGGACTCGGAGCGCTTGACGCGGTCGACCTGCGCGGCCTGGTCCTCTATCGAGAGATTCCGGTGCAGGACGCCGACGCCGCCCTGGCGGGCCATCGCGATGGCCATGCGGGCCTCGGTGACCTTGTCCATGGCGGCGGACAGCAGCGGAACGTTCACCCGCACATTGCGGGAGACGTGGGACGCCGTGTCGATGTCCTCGGGCGCCATGTCCGACTCGCCTGGCAGCAGCAGCACGTCGTCGTAGGTCAGCCCCAGAGCGGCGAATTTTGCGGGCACTCCGTCGACGTTCTCTGTCATGACACCTTTCCCATGCTTGCCCCGGCGCGGACGTCCATGCTAACGGGCCCGAGAGGGTGCGCGGGCCCCTGTGGAAAACCCGGAAAACCGCCTCGGAAGACGCGTCCGCTCACTGCTCGGCCAGTGCGCGGAGCCTGCTCAGCGCCCTGTGCTGTGCAACGCGCACCGCGCCCGGTGACATTCCCAGCATTTGTCCCGTCTCCTCCGCCGTCAGCCCGACGGCGACCCGCAGCAGCACCAGCTCGCGCAGGTGCTCGGGGAGATTCGCGAGGAGCTCCTTGGCCCACTCCGCGTCGCTGCTGAGCAGCGCGCGCTCCTCGGGCCCCAGCGAATCGTCCGGCTGCTCCGGCATCTCGTCGGAGGGCACGGCCGTGCTGCCCGAGCGCATCGCGGCGCGCTGCAGGTCGGCGACCTTGTGCTGGGCGATGGCCACGACGAACGCCTCGAAGGGCTTCCCCGTGTCGCGGTAGCGCGGCAGGGCGCACAGGACCGCGATGCACACCTCCTGCGCCAGGTCGTCGACGAAGTGGCGCGCGTCACCGGGAAGTCGGGTGAGCCGCGTGCGGCAGTAGCGCTGAGCGAGCGGATGAACGCGCGCCAGCAGATCGTGCGTGGCCTGCTCATCGCCCTCAACTGCGCGCTGGACGAGGGCGCTGACCTCGTCGGCCACGTCCCCCTGGCCGGAAACGGCCTTGGGGGATGGCCCGTTCTCGTCATCGCGCATCGGTCCATGGTGCACCGACGCCGCGCGGTCCGAGGCTCCGCGCTCATAGATGTGCGCCGAAGCGTTATGAGCAGGCGCACTGGCCCTCATGTCCCGCGCCCTCCCCTCACGCCTGACCGACCGGTCCCCGAGGAACTCCATACTCCAAGCATGCGGCACGCGCGAGATTACTGTGCCGGGCCGTAGCGCGCCGCCCGTCTACGAGACCGTCTGCGCCGGTGCGGACGGGCGGCTGTGCGCTGGCTGGAGCGTCAGCGGACGAGGCCCCAGCGGAATCCGAGCGCCACTGCGTGCGCGCGGTCCGAGGCGCCGAGTTTCTTGAACAGACGCCGCGCGTGCGTCTTGACCGTGTCCTCGGAGAGGAAGAGCTCGCGCCCGATCTCCGCGTTGGACCGGCCATGGCTCATGCCTTCGAGCACCTGGATCTCACGCGCCGTGAGCGTGGGCGCCGCGCCCATCTCCGCGGACCGCAGCCGCCGGGGGGCGAGCCGCCACGTGGGGTCCGCGAGGGCCTGCGTGACGGTCGCGCGCAGCTCCGCGCGCGAGGCGTCCTTGTGCAGGTATCCCCGGGCGCCCGCGGCCACGGCCAGTGCGACCCCGTCGAGGTCCTCGGCCACGGTCAGCATGATGATCCGCGCGCCGGGGTCGGCGGAGAGCAGCCGCCGAACGGTCTCCACTCCGCCCAGGCCGGGCATCCGGACGTCCATCAGGATGAGGTCGGAACGGTCGGCGCCCCAGCGGCGGAGGACTTCCTCGCCGTTGGCCGCCGTCGTCACACGCTCGACGCCGGGCACGGTCGCGACCGCGCGGCGCAGCGCTTCTCGGGCAAGCGGGGAGTCGTCGCATACGAGGACGGAAGTCATGACCGCCCTCCGGTGGGGGAACCGCCCCGGCCACAGGGCCGAGGGGGGCAGATGCGCATCACCTTGAGCCTCCAGGCTGCTTTCTCAATCGTCACCTGTGCGATTGACAGCCTCGGACACCAGTGCCCGGACCGATTTCCCGTCAACC
Source organism: Streptomyces sp. NPDC048172 (assembly GCF_043202595.1). NCBI lineage: Bacteria > Bacillati > Actinomycetota > Actinomycetes > Kitasatosporales > Streptomycetaceae > Streptomyces > Streptomyces sp. NPDC048172. Next base: position 279,786 of record NZ_JBIDAT010000001.1, on the reverse strand, counting down.
GCTTTCGCCCTCTCAACGACGGTCACCCGAAAGAGTTACGGCTTTCCGCCGTCGCCTTCAGCACTCTACGTGAGGGAGCGTGCACAGATCAGCACCATCGCGCACTCGGATCCGCGCCGCGGCCATCCGCCCCGAAGTGCCCTATTTGGATCCATTCCTTCCGTTTTTCTGGATCACTCGCTAGATTCGCAAAGAGTCATATTTACGCATGAGTGGCTCGTGAGTCTCTGTAGCCTCCGAGGGGATACGCAATGGCAGACTTCTCCCGCCTTCCGGGCCCGAACGCCGACCTCTGGGACTGGCAGCTTCTCGCCGCCTGCCGTGGCGTCGACAGCTCGCTCTTCTTCCACCCCGAGGGGGAGCGCGGAGCGGCCCGCAGCGCGCGCGAGGCGTCCGCGAAGGAGGTGTGCATGCGCTGCCCCGTGCGCGCCGAGTGCGCGGCGCACGCGCTCCAGGTCCGCGAGCCCTACGGCGTGTGGGGCGGCCTGACGGAGGACGAGCGCGAGGAACTGCTCGGGCGCGCCCGTAACCGCCTCGTGGCCACGCCGAGCGGCTCGGACGGCTAGCAGAAACGTTTCTCCACGGCGGGGCGCCGCCGGGGCCCCGGGCGTTTCCGGCGGTTCACGGGTGCCCCCGTCTCTGGGCTGGGCAGGGGCTGCCCCGTCCGGTGCGTCGCAGACCGCGGGTCGGCGCTGGCTGCTCGCGCAGTTCCCCGCGCCCCTGAAGCGGCCCCTCCGGGGCCTGCTTCAGAGCGCCGCGCACGGATGAGCCCCGAAGGGGCGCGGGGAACTGCGCGACAAGCCACGACGACAGCCGCGCCCTGCAACACGCCGCACGGGGCAGCCCCTGCCCAGTAGCCACCGCAGGGGCGAGCACAGCTCGCCGGAAGCGCCTAGCGGCGGCCTGTCGCGACCAGGCGGTCCAGCATCGCCGTGACGGCCGGGACGGGCTCCAGGTCGGGCAGGGTCAGCGCGACGACCTCGCGGCGCACCTCGGGGTCCAGCCGGACCGCACGGGCCCCCTTGTGCCGTACGGACTCCATGGCCAGCTCCGGCAGGACGGCGACGCCCAGGCCCGCGCCGACCAGGCCGGCCACCGCCGGGTAGTCGTCGGTGGCGAAGTCGATGCGCGGGGTGAAGCCCGCGGCCTCGCAGACGTCCACGAGGTGGCGGCGGCAGCGCGGGCAGCCCGCGATCCAGGGCTCCTCGGCGAGCGTGCCGATGCCGACCTCGGCGGAGTCCGCGAAGGGGTGGTCCTCCGGGACCAGGCCCACCAGGCGGTCGGTGAGCAGCGGGCGGACGACGAGGTCGTCCCACTCCGGCGAGGGCTCGTAGCGGAACGCGAGGGCGATCTCGCAGTCCCCGGCGCGCAGCATGTCCACCGAGCGCGGGGGCTCGGCCTCGACCAGGGAGACGCGGGTGCCCGGGTGGTCGGCGCGCATCGCGGCGACGGCCCTCGGCACCAGCGTCGAACTGCCGCTGGGGAACGAGACGAGGCGGACCCGTCCGGCGCGCAGCCCGGCCAGCGCGGCGACCTCGTCCTCGGCCGCCGTCAGGCCCGCCAGGATCCCGGCGGCGTGCCGCACCAGCGCCTCGCCCGCCTCGGTGAGCCGCATCTCACGGCCCGTACAGACGAGGAGCGGGGTGCCCGCCGAGGTCTCCAGGGCCTTCATCTGCTGGCTGACGGCGGGCTGGGTGCAGCCCAGCTCGCGTGCGGCGGCGGAGAAGGAGCCGGTGGCGGCGACCGCGCGCAGCACGCGGAGATGGCGGGCCTCGATCATCCCTGAAGCATAAGCCGAGCTTGGAGAAGGCCGGAAATACTCGTTCGCGACTTTGAGTACCGCCTTCTAGCCTCGGGGGGATGAAGCTGCTCTCGGTGAACCTCGGAAGCCCCCGCCACTCGGACCACACCTCCGCGGAGGGAAATCTGACCGGCATCGACAAACGCCCCGTCGAGGGCCCCGTGGCCGTCGCCGCGCCAGGCCCCCGGGGCACCGGCGGCAGCGGGCTGGCGGGCGACACGATCGTCGAGCTGCGCGCCCACGGCGGGAACGAGCAGGCGGTCTACGCGTACGCGCGCGAGGACCTGGACGTCTGGGAGGCCGAGCTGGACGGCCGCCCGCTGCGCAACGGCGTCTTCGGGGAGAACCTGACGACCTCGGGCGTGGACGTGAACGGCGCGCTGATCGGCGAGCGCTGGCGGGTCGGCCCCGCGGACACGGGCCCGCTGCTGGAGGTCTGCTCGATCCGGATCCCCTGCCGTACGTTCGCGGGCTGGCTGGAGGAGCAGGGCTGGATCAAGCGGTTCACGGCGCGGGCGCTGTCCGGCGCGTATCTGCGGGTGATCGAGCCCGGCGAGGTGCGCGCGGGCGACCGCGTGGAGATCGTCCACCGGCCCGGCCACGAGGTCACGGTGGAGATGGTGTTCCGCGCCGTGACGCTCAGGCCGGAGCTGCTGCCGGAGATCCTCGCCGCGGGCGACGCGCTGGACCCGGAGGCCCGCGAGAAGGCGATGAAGCGCACCGCGCGCACCGCCTGAGCTGCGGTTCGCCCCGCCTGCCCCGGGGCCTTCCCAGGGTTGCCCCCGAAGGGTGGGCCGGGGTTCGTTCGGGGGCGGGCCAGGGGATCTCCCGATATCCGGCCGCGGCCGCGCGCCGCGACGCTGTGCGGCATGAAACGGATACTCCTCGTGCTCGGCGCGCTCGTCGCCGTCGTGGCCCTCCTCCTCGGCGGCGGCTTCCTGTGGCTGTGGAACGACGCCAGGATCAGCACCGTGGGCGAGGAGGACTTCACCGACGAGCTGGCGATCCCGCCGCTCGCGAAGTCGCGCGTCGCCAAGGACGGCACGCGGGTCTTCGACCTGCGGATGCGGAAGGGCACGAAGGAGTTCCGCCCGGGACGTCCGACCCCGACCTGGGGGTTCAACCAGTCGTACCTGGGCCCCACCCTGCGCGTCGAGCGCGGCGAGAAGGTCAGGGTCCGGGTGCGCAACGGGCTGGACGAGGCGTCCAGCGTGCACTGGCACGGCATGCACCTCCCGGCCCGGATGGACGGCGGCCCGCACCAGCCCGTACGCGCCGGGGCCACCTGGACCCCGCACTGGAAGGTCGACCAGCCCGCCTCCACGCTCTGGTACCACCCGCATCCGCACGGCAGGACCGAGAAGCACGTCCAGCGCGGGCTGGCCGGGATGTTCCTGCTCGACGACGAGAAGTCACGGAAGCTCGCGCTGCCGAAGCGGTACGGGGTGGACGACCTGCCACTGATCGTGCAGGACGTGAAGTTCGACGGGAACCGCTTCGACCACGGGCACAAGATGATGCGGAACGTCGGCTTCCTCGGCGACCGCACCATGGTCAACGGCACGCTCTCGCCGTACCGGACGGTGAAGGACGAGCGGGTGCGGCTGCGGCTGCTGAACGCCTCCACCGCGCGCTCGTACCACTTCGGCTTCGACGACGACCGCGACTTCGCCCTCGTCGGCACGGACGGCGGGCTGCTGGAGCGGCCCGACCGGATGAACCGGGTGAAGCTCTCCCCCGGCGAGCGCGCCGAGATCGTGGTGCGGATGCGGCCCGGCGAGCGGACGGTGCTGCGCGGCTACGAGGGCGCCACCGGCGGCGACTCCTTCCAGCGGCGGTTCAGCGGGGACGACGACTCCTTCGACGTCCTCCAGCTGCGGGCGGCGCGCACGCTGCGCTCCTCGCCCGCGGTCCCGGCGGAGCTCGGCGCGCTGGAGGTGCCGAAGGGCGAGAACCCGGCGCGGAAGCGGAGGTTCACGCTGCGGATGGGCCAGATCAACGGCAAGGAGATGGACATGAAGCGCGTCGACGCGACCGTGACGCGCGGCACGGAGGAGGTGTGGAGCGTGAGGAACGAGGACATGCCGCACAACTTCCATGTGCACGACGTGCAGTTCAGGGTCCTGGAGATCGACGGCAGACGGCCGACGGGGACGCTGCGCGGGCCGAAGGACACGGTCTTCATCCCGGTGGGCTCGACGGCGAAGCTCGCGATGCGCTTCGTGGGACCGTCCGACCCGAAGACGCCGTACATGTTCCACTGCCATCTGCTCTACCACGAGGACCTCGGCATGATGGGCCAGTTCACGGTCGTCGAGCCCGGCGGCCGGAAGGCGGCGCGCGTGCCCGGCGCGGGCGGCGGGGGCGGGCACGCGCACCATCACTGAGGGCCGGGACGGTCTCAGAGCTTCAGCGTGCGGATCGTCTCGTTCCTGCGGAAGTCGCGGGACTCGACCGTGAGCTTCCCGTCGTCGCCCAGCAGGACCCGGAGGCCCTGGGAGGCCGCCGGGTCCAGGGCCTTCTCGCCGCCCTTGCCGTCGGGGCCGTACATCGTCTCGATCATGCCGGTGTTGACGACGTGGAAGCCGTCGGGGTCGCCGCCGTCCACGACCTTCTTCGCCGCCCAGTCCTGGCGGTTGAGGTCCCAGTGCGTATGGCCGGAGAAGAAGACCACGTTCGGGTGCGCGCCCAGGATGGTGAGCAGCTCGTCCTCGTCCACGAAGTCCTTGTCGTAGAAGCGCGCCGCGTCGTCGCCCGTCGTGCCGGAGACCGTGCCCGGCAGCACATGGTGGCTGAAGAGCAGGACGTACGGCGCGTCCGCGTGCTTCTTCAGGGCGCCGTCGAGCCATTCGAGCTGGGTCTTGCCGAGGGTGACGAAGGGCGGGTTCGTGCCGTTCACGGCGGGTGCCGTCGTGCCGATGAAGAGCAGCGGGAGGTCCCCGGCGGCCGTCTCGCTGTAGACGTCGGGCATGCCCGTGTACTCCAGGAAGCGCTTCACCTGGGTGTCGAACGGGTCGGAGTTGTACTGCTCGTGGTTGCCGAGCGCCGCCAGCACGCGCTCCGGGTGCGGGTGGCCGTCGAGCTTGCCGTACAGCTCCTCGTACTGCTCGACCGTGCCCTGCGCCACCAGGTCGCCCGCGATGACCAGCGCGTCGGCGCCGCCGAGCGCCTTGAGGTCGTCGAGCGCGTCGCCGAGGTCGTCCAGGCCGCCCTGGATGTCGCTGATCACGTCGAGGGCCACGGCGGCAGCGCCGGACGGCCGGGCGCCGTACGCCTGCTGGGCCGCGAGGCCGCCGAGCGGGATGGTCAGCAGGCCGAGACCGCCCGCTGTCAGGATCTTTCTCCGTGTGGGGGGAGTCATGGGCGGAAGGTAACCACTGGGCGGTTGCGCGTCTTTGGACTCCTGGTGTCCGGCGCTTGGACGTTAGCGTTCCGCCATGACGACAGCACTGATTACGGGCGCGACGGCCGGTCTCGGCGCGGCCTTCGCCCGGCGGCTCGCCCGCGACGGACACAATCTGGTCCTCGTCGCGCGCAACGGCGAGCGGCTGCGGGAGTACGCGACCGAACTGCACGACCGGCACGGCGTCGAGGCGTCCGTGCTGCCCGCCGACCTCTCGACGGAGGAGGGCCTCACCGCCGTGGAGGAGCGGCTCGACGACCGCGAGCACCCGGTCGACCTCCTGGTCAACAACGCCGGTTTCGGCAACAAGGGCCGCTTCCTCGACGTCCCGATGGCGGACGAGCTGACCATGCTCAAGGTGCACTGCGAGGCCGTGCTGCGGCTGACGGCCGCGGCCGTTCCGGTGATGCGGGAGCGGGGCCGAGGGGGCGTCGTCAACGTTGCGTCGGTCGCCGCCTTCGTGCCGCGCGGGACGTACGGCGCGTCCAAGGCGTGGGTCGTCCAGTTCACCCAGGGCGTCGCGAAGGACCTCGCCGGTTCGGGCGTACGGCTGATGGTGCTCTGCCCCGGGTTCGTACGGACGGAGTTCCACGAGCGGGCCGGGATGGACACCGGCGACATCCCCGGGTGGATGTGGCTCGACGCGGACCGCGTGGTGGACGCGGGGCTCAAGGACCTCGCGCGGGGCAGGCCGCTGTCGGTGCCTGACCCGCGCTACAAGGTGCTGCTGGGCGCGTCGCGGCTGGTGCCGCGGGCGGTCCTGTCGAAGGCGTCGTCCACGACGGGACGGAAGTACGGGCCCAAGTGACGTCCGTCCCCCGATGACGGCTGAAGGGGCGCGGGGAGATCCCCGCGCCCCTTCAGGCACTACTCGGCGCGCCTCTCGGCGCGTCGGTACGCGTCAGTGCGAGTGACCGTGGCCGTGGCCCGCGGCGGCCTCTTCCTCCTCGGCCGGCTTCTCGACGACCAGGGTCTCGGTCGTGAGGAGCAGCGAGGCGATCGAGGCGGCGTTCTCCAGCGCGGAGCGGGTGACCTTGACCGGGTCGATGACGCCCTGCTTGACCAGGTCGCCGTACTCGCCGGTGGCGGCGTTGAAGCCCTGGCCCTTGTCCTGCTCGGCGACCTTGGAGGTGATGACGTAACCCTCCAGGCCCGCGTTCTCGGCGATCCAGCGCAGCGGCTCGACGGCGGCGCGGCGGACGACGGCGACACCGGTGGCCTCGTCGCCCTCCTTGTCCAGGTTGCCGTCCAGCACCTTGACCGCGTGGACGAGCGCGGAGCCACCGCCGGAGACGATGCCCTCCTCGACGGCCGCGCGGGTCGCGGAGATCGCGTCCTCCAGGCGGTGCTTCTTCTCCTTCAGCTCGACCTCGGTGGCCGCGCCGACACGGATGACGCAGACGCCGCCCGCGAGCTTCGCGAGGCGCTCCTGGAGCTTCTCGCGGTCCCAGTCGGAGTCCGTGGCCTCGATCTCGCCCTTGATCTGGGCGACGCGGCCCTGGACGTCCTCGGACTTGCCCGCGCCGTCGACGATCGTGGTGTCGTCCTTGGTGACGGTGATGCGGCGGGCCGAGCCCAGCACGTCGAGACCGGCCTGGTCGAGCTTGAGGCCGACCTCCTCGGCGATCACGGTGGCGCCGGTGAGGGTCGCCATGTCCTGCAGCATCGCCTTGCGGCGGTCGCCGAAGCCGGGCGCCTTGACCGCGGTGGCGTTGAAGGTGCCGCGGATCTTGTTCACGACGAGCGTGGACAGGGCCTCGCCCTCGACGTCCTCGGCGATGATCAGCAGCGGCTTGGAGCCACCGGCCTGCATGATCTTCTCCAGCAGCGGCAGCAGGTCCTGGATGGAGCTGATCTTGCCCTGGTGGATCAGGATGTACGGGTCGTCGAGGACGGCCTCCATACGCTCCTGGTCGGTGACGAAGTAGGGCGAGAGGTAGCCCTTGTCGAAGGCCATGCCCTCGGTGAAGTCCAGCTCCAGACCGAAGGTCTGGGACTCCTCGACGGTGATCACACCGTCCTTGCCGACCTTGTCCATCGCCTCGGCGATCAGCTCGCCGACCTGCTTGTCCTGCGCGGACAGGGCGGCGACGGAGGCGATGTCCTCCTTGGAGTCGATCGGCCGCGCCGTGGCGATCAGCTCGTCGGAGACGGCCGCGACGGCGGCGTCGATGCCCTTCTTCAGGGCGGCCGGGGAGGCACCCGCGGCAACGTTGCGCAGGCCCTCGCGGACCAGGGCCTGGGCCAGCACCGTCGCGGTGGTGGTGCCGTCACCCGCGATGTCGTTGGTCTTGGTCGCGACCTCCTTGAGGAGCTGCGCGCCCAGGTTCTCGTACGCGTCCTCGACCTCGACCTCACGGGCGATGGTCACGCCGTCGTTGGTAATGGTCGGGGCGCCGAACTTCTTGTCGATGACGACGTTCCGGCCGCGCGGACCGATGGTCACCTTCACGGTGTCGGCGAGGCTGTTGACACCGCGCTCAAGGGCGCGACGGGCGTCCTCGTCGAACTTCAGGATCTTCGCCATGGGAGCTGTTGAGTCCTCTCACACGTCTCGTTCGCGTCTCGCACGAGCCGCGCCCTGGCCCCGGCTACCTCGCGGGAGGGAGCGGGCACCAGGGCGCGGTTCGATGCAGGTCCTTACAGCGTGCTCGCTGCGGTCTGCTGAATTACTTCTCGACGATCGCGAGAACGTCGCGAGCCGAGAGGACGAGGTAGTCCTCGCCGTTGTACTTCACCTCGGTGCCGCCGTACTTGCTGTACAGCACGATGTCGCCGACCTTGACGTCGAGCGGCAGGCGGTTGCCGTCCTCGAAACGGCCCGGGCCCACGGCGAGAACGGTGCCCTCCTGGGGCTTCTCCTTCGCGGTGTCCGGAATGACCAGGCCCGAGGCCGTGGTCTCTTCGGCGTCGAGCGGCTGGACCACGATGCGGTCCTCAAGCGGCTTGATGGCAACCTTGGAACTGGCGGTCGTCACGATCCGACCTCCCCCTTCGGAGATCTCATCACGGGGTCATATGTCTGGGGTGGCGACCTGGTAGATCCGTCGTCGCGGGTGCCGGATCTGCCCGTCGCGTACTTCTGGCACTCCCTTGGGGAGAGTGCCAGGGTTGAGATTATGCCTGGGTTAGCACTCGGTCAAGCGGAGTGCCAGACGCTCGCCGCTTCGGCGATACGCCGACGTCTATGGCACGCCCCCTTTCCGCCCTCTGATGAGGGGGTGCCCCTTGCCGCGCTGTGCAGGCTGCGGGCGCGTTGTGGCCGGGTGCGCAGTTCCCCGCGCCCCTGACGGGGCTCGCCTCCCGTGTTTACTGGGGGCGTGGAGTTGGAGATCTTCGAGCGGCTGCTCGGCGGTGAGGGGCAGGAGCTCCTGGAGGAGCTGCGCGCTTACGACCCCGGGGACGAGCTGGCCGTGGCCACGCGGCTGCGGCAGACGCACGACGCGGCACTCGTCTCGGCGGCGCTCGGACAGGCACGGCTGCGGCAGCGGGCCGCGGGGAAGTTCGGGGCCGACGCCGCGCGGATGTACTTCACGGCGCACGGGGCCGAGCAGTCGACCCGTACGGCCGTCGCCGCGCACCGTGCCGCGCGTATCGCCGCCTCCGGGGTACGGACGGCCGCCGATCTGTGCTGCGGCAACGGCGGCGACGCGCTCGCGCTGGCGCGCGCGGGGGTGCGGGTGCTGGCCGTCGACAAGGACCCGCTGACCTGCGCCGTCGCACGCGCGAACGCCGAGGCGCTGGGCCTCGGCGAGCTGGTCGAGGTGCGGTGCGCGGACGTCACGGAGGTGGACACGGCCGGGTACGACGCGCTGTTCGTGGACCCCGCGAGGCGGGGCGGGAGGGGACGGATCTTCGACCCCGAGGCGTATTCGCCGCCGCTCAGCCGGGCCGTGGAGCTGGCCCGTACGGCGCCGCTCGCCGCGCTGAAGATCGCGCCGGGCATCCCGCACGAGGCGGTGCCGGACGACGCGGGCGCCGAGTGGGTCTCCGACGGGGGCGACGTGAAGGAGGCCGTGCTCTGGTTCGGCGACGGCGCCCCGGCCCCCGGATCCGTACGGGCCACGCTGCTGCCCGGCGGGCACACACTGACGGGACGGGAGCTGCCCCCGCCGGAGACCGGCCCCGTGGGCCGCTTCCTGTACGAGCCGGACGGCGCCGTGATCCGCGCGCACCTGGTCGCCGAGGTCGCCGAGGCGGTCGGCGGGCGGCTGATCGACGAGACGATCGCGTACGTCACCGCCGACGAGCCGCCGCAGGGGACGCCGTACGCCACGGCGTACGAGATCACCGACGTGCTGCCCTTCAACCTCAAGAAGCTGCGGGCGCTGCTGCGCGAGCGCGGGGTCGGCGTCGTCACCGTCAAGAAGCGCGGCTCGGCCGTCGAACCGGAGGAACTCCGCAAGAAACTGAAGCTCGACCCGAAGCGGGACAGGGGCTCGTGCACGGTCTTCCTCACGCGCGTCGCGGGGGCCCCGAGCATGCTGCTGGGCGGACCGGTGCCGCGGCCCTGACCTCTGCCCGGGCGCAGGCTGAGGCGGTTCGCTGTCGTCCTTGGCCGTCCATATCCGTGAGGTCGTGACGTCCCGGCTGCGGAGGAGGGATCCTTCCGCAGGTGTCCACCTACACCACCGCCGTCTTCGGCGAAGCCCCCGTCATCCGGGTGCTGCGCCTCGCGGCCGACGCCCAGTGGTCCGCGGGACGGCTGGACGTCGACGACGAACTCGCCCGCCTGGACCGCACCGTCCGCTTCTCCCCGGAAGCGTCCTGGGCGATGCCCATGTCCACGCTGGCCGCGCTCCTGGAGCTCATCGCCGACATCCTCGAGGCCGACCCCGCGCACGACACCCCGCCCGCCTTCCGTGCCGCCCTCGAACGCGCCACCGAAGGTGCCGAAGGCACCGAAGGCACCGACCCGCCCGGCTACCTGCGCACCCTCGCGGCTCGTATCCGGCGCCGCGCGGACGCGCGCCACGTGGGCGTCCGCGAACTCCCCCTCGTCCGCTGGGAGGTCGAAGCGCTCTTCCCGCGCCTGGAGGCAGTGGCGTGGCAGTGCCGGATGGTCCGCGAACATCCCACGTTCACGGAGTGCGCCCAGGCCGCCATCGAGAGCGAGCACCCCGCCTACTGCCCGGAGTTCCTCTCCACGATCGCCGCGGAGGCCCAGCGTCTGCTGCTCCTCTTCCCTGCGCCCGAGCCGCTCCCCGAGAACACCCCCACGCTCCACTGGGCGGACCGGGAAGTCGCCCGCGAACTGCTCACGCTCGCCACCGACCACATGACCCGACATCACCAGGACTAGCCGTGCACCTCCCCACCGCCGCCGTCTTCGGCGAAGCGCCCGTGATCCACCTCCTCGGCATCGCGGCCGAGGCGCAGGGCCCCGCACGGAGTCCGACCCTCGACGACGAACTCGCCCGCCTGGACCGCACCATCGGCATCTCCAGCACGGCGTCCTGGGCGTTGCCCATGTCCACGCTGGCCGCGCTCCTGGAGCTCATCGCCGACATCCTCGAAGCCGACCCCGCGCACGACACCCCGCCCGCCTTCCGTGCCGCCCTCGAACGCGCCGCCGAAGGCACCGACCCGCCCGGCTACCTGCGCACCCTCGCGGGACTCGTCCGGCTCGACGCGGACCGGCAGTACGTGGACCACCGCGAACTCCGCTGCGCCCCCTGGGAGACCGACGCCCTGTTCCCGCGTCTCCAGCGCTTCGGGAACCAGTGGCTCGACGCGCGCGGAAGCGGCGACGGCGCTGGCGCTGGCCACTTCGCCTACGGCGTACGACAGGGCATCGAACACATCCACGCGGACCTGCACGGCTGCCCCGAACAGCTCGCCGCCCTCGGCGCCGAGGCCCAGCGCATGCTGCTCCTCTTCCCCACCCCCCGGCGCCTCCGCGACAACGTCCGCTCCCGCCTCCACTGGGCCACTCAGGACACCGTCCGCACAGTTCTCACCCAGCTCACCGACCACATGGACCGCCACCATGCACAGCACCCGGACTAGGCTCTCCCCGTGACCTCCCGTACCCGAGCAGCCACGTATCCCGACCATGAGACCGCGCAGTGGTGCACGCAGGAAGTCGTCACCCGTAACGAGCAGTTGATCCACCGCTGGCTCGCACAGGGCACACGGCAGCGGCTCACGATCGAGAGCGAATGGCGGTCGCGTGAGGAGCCGGTCGGCCGGGTGCTGTTGCAGGCGATGATGCTCGCCGGGCGCGAGGCCGTGCCCGTACGGGCGGCACGCGTCGTGCTCAAGCGGGACCCGGAGAGCCCGCACGGCTTCGCCGTGCACGCCACCTTCCCGATCTACCTGTAGCAAAGGACCCTCGGCCATGCCCATGGCACCACTCGTCCACGACCGCAAGTACGGCGAACTGGACCAAGTGATCCGGGCCTACCTCGGCCAGGACGCCGACGACACCGAGGACCACCGCAGCGCGGCGCTCACCGCCTTCCTGCGGCACACCTGGCGCACCCGCCCCTGGACGCTGGGCACCGCCGAGGAACAGCTCCGGGAGTACGCGCGGCATCCCCCGGGCCGGCTGCGCCTGGAACTCGGCGAGTTCTACCCCGTACCCGACGTCGGCCTCCCCGACCACCGTGTCCAGGACTGGCTGCGGCAGCTCGCCGCCCACATCCGGGCCAGCGTGGAGGAGGGTGACGTCCCCCCGCCGCAGCCGATGCCGCAGACGCGCTGGGAGTGGCACGCCCGCTTCCCGGAGCTCGGCCAGCTGCTCGGCGGCTGGTTCTCGCAGGACATGCCGGACGAGTTCGACGACCACGACACCGCACTGGCCGACTATCTCGCCACGACCGACACCACCCTCGTCGCCCACCTCCACGGCGAACTGCGCGAGCTGCTCGCCCTCGACCTGGAGGAGAGCGACTACGCGCTCGCCCTGGCCGAACTCGGCGCCGAGGTGGACCCGCCCCGCCCCTACGCGCCCGGCGCCTGGCTCGCCCTCCTCGCGGACCGCACCGCGTAGGACATGTTCACATCACCTTTCTCCTGAGCCCCGTCGGCTCTAGGCTCGAAGCGCACCACGTGATGCGCCCGAACCGGGGGGAAGGGGCCGCTCATGGAGCGGATCAATGTCAAAGGCGTAGATCTCGATCAACTCGTCGCCGATCTCGACGACATGGAGCGCTATCTCAAGCGCAAGATCGGCAAGATGGACGGGCTCGTCGAAAAGATCGGCACCCGCTGGCGCGGTGACACCGCCCGCGCCTACCGCGACCTCCAGAAAGGCGTCACCGAGGACGCCCGCGCCGTACGCCGCGCACTCATCCTCATCGAAGAAGCCGTGAAACTGGGCCGCGACGGCTTCTCCGACCAGGACATCGACGTCCTGGAGCAGATGACACAGCTCCAGCGATCGGCCGAGGGCCGCGAAGAACTCCTCGGCATGGCCGACGCCAACCCCGTCGCCGGATTACCGAAGAGCAAACTGGACGAGCTGTGAGGTGCCGCCATGTCCGCTGAAGACGAGGAATTAGCCGTCGACTTCGCCACTCTCAAACGGCTGACGGACGACATGGAGGACATACTCTCCGACCTCACCGAGAAACTGGAGACGCTCTACGGACGCTCCAAGAAGGTCGTCCTGAGCTGGGAAGGCGAGACCCGCGAGACCTTCGTGGACGTCCTCGACAAGTGGGACGTCCACATGCAGGACCTCGAAGGCGCCCAGCGCTGGCTCCACGAGGTCGTCACCACCGGCCACATCAACTACGCGGCAGCCCACCGCGCGGTGCTGCGCGGCTGGGGCGCGCGGTGACACGTCTGGACCAGCTCTCGGACGACGCTCCACGGTCCACGGCCCCTCCGAATGCCGGTAACCCGGCGGGACCGGCTGACGGGAACGGTGGCTTCGACGTACAGCCTGTTCATGTCGGCAAGGTCGCCATCGAGACAGCCGAGCAGGCCAAGGAGTTCATCAAGTCCGGGTTCGAGCTGCTGGACGGCTTGGACGCCACGGACCAGGCCGCCGGGAACGGGGACGGCGCCGACGCCTTCGCGGACCGTTACATGGAGATCTCCACGCTGTACCTCCTCGTCTGGGCGGAATCCGCGTGGGCCATCAGCGGGGCCGCGGAAGGCTTCACCACGACGGCCACCACGTACATGGCCGCCAACCACGCGTCCAACCCGTTCGCGAAGGGCAAGGGGTCGCTCGCGAAGGCGGCCCAGCCTCCGGACAAGCCCCGCTACGGCAAGCCTCCGTCCTTGAAATGGACCGGGCGTGGCGACGATTCCGAGTACTCCGTCGTGGCCATCCTCGGCGACATACCCGACGCCGTCGCGACAGTCGTCCAGCCTGCCGTCGAGCACGTCCTGAACCTGGGCGAGCTGCATCGCGTCACCCCCGGCGCCAACGAGCAGGAACTGCACGACGTCGCCATGGCGTGGCGCAGCGCGACGAAGGCCCTCATCGAGCACGCGTATCAGCTCCAGGTCATCGTGTCCCAGATCACCGACCCCAGGAACGGCGAGTGGCAGGCGGCCATGACCGCCTTCTGCCAGACGCTGTGGGGAACCGCCGCCTGGGGCAAGCGGCACCACAGCGCGAACTGGAAGACCGACGCCAGGGTTCCGGCGATACGCCATCCCGTCGTGACCGTTCTGGAGCGCGTGGCTCACGTCATCGCGGAGGCGTGCATCGCGGTGGCCGACGCGCACAGTTCCATGGCGGAGAAGAACCGGACCCTCCTGCGCAGCGCGGCCAAGGAGACGGTGGACGATCTCAAGTCCCCCGATCTCGGCGACCTCTTCGGAGCACTGACCAAGACCCCGGTCGGCGAGGTCATCAGTACGTTCCGCTCCAAGATGGACTCCGCGGCGATGAACCGCGCGGTCGACACCTACGACGATGTCTGCCGCAGGGAAGCGGAACGCCTCAGGCGGAACATCCCGAAGCTGGAGGAGGCGCAGCGCGCGGCTCCCACGTTCCGTTCCCAGTCGGCGAGAGCCCAGGCATTCTCCGCGCGCTCGCTCAACGAGTTCAAGCGGGAGCACAAGTACCAGGTTTCCGGGGAGAACCCGAAGGACCACTACTACCCCATCGACCTGACCACCGAAGAAGGTCTCCACGGAGCGCATTCCGTCGACAAGCACGTCGGCAAGAGAGACTCCCAGCTCGCGTCCCGGCTGCGTGACCAGGAGAACATCGATGCGGCCTCCTCGTACAAGAACCTCAAGGACGCCCAGAAGTACACGCAGCAGGTTCTTGACGACGACGGGAACATGGAGAAGATCGAGAGGTTCATCAACAAGCAACCGCCCCCGGAGGACGGGGCCTACTTCCCCGAGGCGCTGCGCAAGACGTTCACCGACCCGGTCGGCACCAGTGTCTCCCGAAGCGACTACGACAGCGACGGAGTCAAGGCACAGGGCACCTCGGTCCATACGGCCAAGGTGATGCTCCAGTACCGGAAGGGCCTGGATCCCCCCTTCGTCGTCGTGACCTCGATGCCGACCGTGAGATGACCCCCTCTCAGAAAGCAGCGACCGTGTCGTCCATCCACACCGGCGCCGTCTTCAACAGCGGACCGCTGCTGAGACTGCTCGAACTCACCATCCGCAGCCAGGAGTCGCGGGGCATGGTCTCCCTCGACGACGAGATCGCGCGCTTCGACCGTACGAATCACTACTCGGCGGTGGCCACGTGGAACATGCCGACATCCTCCTCCGCGGCCCTGCTGGAACTCGTCGCGGATCTGCTGGAGGAGCAGCCCGGCTATCCGGTGCCGTCCGGCTTCCGGGAGCGTCTCGACCGCGCGGCGGACGGCATGGCCGGTCCTGACTATCTGCGCATCCTGGCCGGTCTGCTCCGCTTCCGCGCCCGGGAGGGGCCGATGAGCTTCCGGCTTCTCCCGCCCGCCGCGTGGGAGGTGGAGTGCCTCTTCCCCCTGCTGCGCGGCTTCGGGGACGTATGGCTGAGCACCGGCGACCACCCCGACCACGCGAGCGCCGTCGACAGCCGTGTCCGTAACGAGCACCCCACATCCTGCTACGAGGATCTCGCGGCGCTGGCCGCCGAGGCGCAGACCGCCCTCTTCCTCTTCCCGGAACCGGAACGGATGGCCGCCGCGCTGAAACCGATCCTCTTCTGGGTCTCGCCCGACCGCCTCCGCCAGCTCCTGGACGCGGCCACCGCGCACATCGCGGAGCACCACAAGGGCAGCCGCCGGGCATGAGCACCCGCACGGAAGACCTCACCGCCAGGACCAGGTTCTCCCCGTGACCTCCCGTACCCGAGCAGCCACGTATCCCGACCGTGAGACGGCGCAGCGGCTCACGATCGAGAGCGAATGGCGGTCGCGTGAGGAACCCGTCGGCCGGGTGCTGTTGCAGGCGATGATGCTCGCCGGGCGCGAAGCCGTGCCCGTGCGGGCGGCACGCGTCGTGCTCAAGCGGGCCCCGGAGAGCCCGCACGGCTTCGCCGAGGAACAGCTCCGGGAGTACGCGCGGCATCCGCCGGGGCGGCTTCGCCTGGAGCTCGGCGCCGAAGTGGACCCACCCCACCCCTACGCGCCCGGCACCTGGCTCGCCCTCCTCGCGGACCGCACCACGACCCCGCCGGTCCGGTACGAGCGGCCCACGGAGAGACAGTGACCGCCACCCCGGCTCCGGACCGCGAGGCGTGGGAGACCGCGGCGCTGCTCCTGTACGAGGACGAGTACGTGTATGTGGCCGTGGGCCCGCGTGCGCATTCCGACTGGGGGCACGACCTTGTCGCCGTGCTCACCCGCCAGACCGGCGACCCGCGCGGGTGGCGCACGCTCGACTGGGACGCCGACGACGACTCGCCGTTCCAGCCCGTCACCCCCTCCGACGCCTGTTCACGCCTGACCGAGATCTCTCGCAGGAGGGCCGAGGGA
Organism: Streptomyces sp. NPDC048172; assembly: GCF_043202595.1. NCBI lineage: Bacteria > Bacillati > Actinomycetota > Actinomycetes > Kitasatosporales > Streptomycetaceae > Streptomyces > Streptomyces sp. NPDC048172. Next base: position 263,693 of record NZ_JBIDAT010000001.1, on the reverse strand, counting down.
CTCCTCGTCGCTCTCACCGACCCGTGGCTGAACGGCAAACCCACCCCGGAACGCGAGGCCGCGGCCAGGACGCTGGCCGCGCGCTTCGGTCCCGATGCCGCCTTCCACACCAACTCCACGGGACACCGCAGTTGGTCTCCGTTCACCGCCTGCACCCTGGACGTCGGCGTCGTCGCCGTCTCGGCGGAGGAGATCGGGGCATTCTGGCGACTCAACCCCGAGTGATCGGTCCACACCCCGAGGCAGGCATGACGGACGACGACGGTGACGGTTACGCCGCGCACCTCCGGCTCTCAGGGGCCCGCGCGCTTCTCCGCGCCTTCGCGCACACCGGAATTCCCGCCGACCCCGGGGAACGGGCGGAGCGGCTGCAGCCGTATCTCCGGGCGCTGTGGGAGCGGGGCACCCGTGGGGGCCGGGATCTGTACGAGGTCGCTGCGGAGTTGCGGGCCGCCTCGCGCGCGCCGCACGTGCTGGGCCTTCCGGAGCAGCCCGCGCTTCGGGAGCTGACGGACCTCGCGGAGTACGTCGAGCGGTGGCCGGAGGGCGTCGCGGGCAAGCTCGCGGGCGCGGAGCCCACCGCGGACGAGCTGGCGTCACGCTTCCCGCTGCTCTCCGGGATGCTGGTTGACTATTTCGGCCCGGACGGCATCGCCGTCGAGGACGAGCTCGCCGCGGACGACGGGCTGCGGGTGTTCGTCGCCGACCATCACCCGTACTGCCCCTGGTGGCTTCCCGGCCTTGTCGCCGAGTGTCATGAGGCGCTGGCCCTCTTCCACGACGAGGACGCGCTGCGCCGCTTCTTCCAGGACGTGCTCTCCTGCGGTTCCGGCGGTCTCCCCTGGGAGGAGTGGCTTCCGCTGATCTCCTCGACGTTCACGGACCACATGCGGGAGCGGCATCCTTCGCCGCGTTTCGACCGTGCGCGAACGTGAAGGGGTGCTACTCCTCGCCCGCTTCCGTCGCGGCGCGGGTGAATTCGCCGCGGGCGACTCGCGTGGAGAGGGGTTCGTCGCCGAGGGAGCCGTAGCCCGTGGCGGACCAGAGGCTGCGGTCGGGGGGTACCTCGAAGTACGGGACGGAGCGGCCCTCGTGGGTGTCCGTCAGGGCCTCGGGGGCGCGGCGGGCCTGGAGGGTGCGGGCGCACGCCTCGCAGGTGGCGACGCGCAGCGACTCGCGGTGGCCGAGGGGGCGCCAGCGGGTCCAGCTCTTGGCGGGGCCGTGCAGGGGGTCGAAGAAGCAGACGGGGAGGCGGGCGGCGTCGCGCTTCCGCTTGCCCTTACGGCCGCCGCCCTGGCCCTGGGCCTCGTCGAGTTCGCGGAGCGCCTCGCGGCCCTCGTGGACGAGCGCGAGCACGCCCGCGAGGTCCGGGATGCCGCGTGCGTCGTCGAGGACGGTACCGGCCGCCGCGTAGGCGTCCAGGGCGAGCTGGAGGAGGGCGGGGTCGGACTGTTCGTGCTGCTCGTGGGCGCCGACCTGCTCGCCCAGCGCGACGACCTCGTTCTGGGCGCGGCGCCGCAGGTCGCTCTCGCTGGTCCGGCGCGCGGTCGCGAACACGGTGCGGGGCGCGGCGAACGGCCTGCGGACGGCGCCCCGGCCGCGCCCGCGGAGGAACAGGAAGAGCCCCAGGCCCGCGCCCAGCAGGAGCAGCGGGCCGCCGATGAGTACGAGGAGGAAGAGCGGGGACGTGTCGCCGGAATCGCCCTCGCCGGCGGCGCCGGTGGTGGTGGTGTTCCTGTCCCCGGCGTCGTCCTTGAGGTCGGCGGTCGCGCGCTCGTACTGCTTCAGGCCGTCGCCGGACTCGATGATCTCGATCGCGCGCGAGATCCGGTCGTCGAGGCCCTTCTCGCGGAGCTTCTCGATGTGGCCGACCGTGGACGCCGCCCACATCGCCTCGTGCTTGTCGCGCGGGAACTCGTGGCCGTCGAGGTACTGGCCCTGGCTGCCCGTGTCGCTGAGCGTGACGTAGACGGCCTCCTTCTGCCTGCTCTCGCCGAGCCGGTCGCGGACGACGTCGACGAGCTTGGCCGACTCGCCGTTCCAGTCGTCGCCCTTGACGAGCGGGACGATGACGACGCGGATCGGGATGCCGGTCTTCTCGATCTGCCGTACGAGGGCGCGCTGCTGGGACGGGGGCAGCGCCTGCTCGTACGCGCGGTCGACGTAGACCGGCGAGCGGCGGAGCCCGTCGGCGATCCGCTGCCCCGGCGCGGGCTCGGCGGGCGCCGAATGCGCCGCGTGCGCCGCCCCGGCGGGGAGGAGGCAGAGCAGCGTGGCGGAGAGGACGGCCACCAGGGCCTTGCGGAGGGCGCCGCGTGCGGCGTGCGGCTCAGTGGACACCCAACTGCTCCCGTACTCGGCTGATGAGCTGGTCGATCGTGATGCCCCTCCGCGCGCCGAGCGGGCCCGGCAGCTGGTCGTAGGGCTCCCCGGAGGGGGCGAGGCGCAGCACCGTGGCGCGCGCGCCACCGTCGCGCGCCGTCGTGTTCCGCGCGCCCTGGAGGGTGGCGCGGCACTCCTCGCACACGGGGTACGAGGAGGCGCGGGCGCCCTCGACGGGCCAGGTGAAGGTGCGTGTCCCGGTGGTCGGGCCGTGCAGCGGGTTGAGGGCGCACAGGTGGCGGCGGGCGCGGTGCGCCTCGCCGGGGTCGCGCAGGAGCGCGCTCCCCGCGCGCAGCAGCACGATGCCGGTGGCGAGGGTGGCCGCGTCGGCGTCCATGTCGACGACGCTGTCGCCCTCCTGGTCGAGCAGGAGCGTCGCCGTGTCCAGGCAGTCCCACACCCGGGTGCGGCTCGCCTCCGGCAGCGCGTCGCCGCGCTCGCCGAACGCGGTGCCCAGCTCGTCCAGTTCGCGGCGCGCCGTCCGGCGCAGCCAGCCGAGGGAAGGGCGCGCGGGCGCGTCAGGCGCGGCGGCTCCGCCCTGGCCGCCCCGGCCGCCCCCGCCCGTCGCGCCGGGGCGCGCGCCGCCGCCGCGCGCGGCACGGCGCGCGATGCCGAGGCCCGCCGCCGTGAGCCCGAAGACGCCCGCCGCGCCCGCGGCGCCCAGGACCGCGCCGCCCGCCATGTCGCCGGAGAAGAGCGGTTCCAGCTCGTCCTCCTCGACGGGGTCGTCGGCGGGCGACGGCGGCAGGTACGGCTCGCCGGGCGGCCCGGCGGGCGTACGCGCGACCGCGTCCAGCACCGTGTCGAGCCGGTCGCCGAGGGGCTCGGGGTCCTCGCCGCCGGGGCCGTAGCGGAGGTCCTCCGTCTGCTTGTAGAGGCGGTCGTCGTCCAGCTTCGCGCCGTAGTTGACGACGTGGACGCCGTCGCTCTCGCCGGGCGAGGCGACGACGTAGACGGCGTCCTCGCCCAGTTCCTTGTGCAGGCGCTGCGCGAACAGGTCCTCGTCGCCGCCCGATTCGTCCTCGGTGTCCATGGGGACGACGGCGATCCGGACCGGCACGTCCAGCTTCGCCACGCGCCGGGCGAACGCCTCGCGCTCCCCCCGGGAGAGCGCCTCCTCCCCCTCGGGGTCGACGTAGACGGGCGTGCGCTTCAGCTCGTGCGCCACCCGCTCGCCCCGGGCCGCCATGTCGCGCGCCGTGGGCAGCGGGTCGCTGTCGGAGCGGGTGTCGTCGAACGTCCAGGCCGCGCCGACCGCCAGCAGGACCGCCGTCCCGGCCGCGACGGGCACGAGGACGAGCGCCCCGAGGCCGCGGCCGCCGCGCCAGCGGCGCACGTACAGGCCGGTGCCGAGGAGCAGCAGCGGCACCCCGGCGATCAGCACGCCGGAGAGGAGGCTCTGGTTCTCGCGGTCGGTGCGCGTGGTGTGCAGCGGGTCCGGCTCGTTGCCCGCGGTGCTGCTTCGGTCGAGCGCGGCCTCGGCCCGCCCGGCCGCGTCGCCGGAGCGCAGGACCTCCACGAAGTGGGAGAACGTCTCCAGCGGGCCCGCGTCGTAGGGCAGTTCGAACTGGGTCGCCCGGCCCGCGTCCTCGGCGGGCACCTCCACGCCGTACGCCGCGGTCGCCATCGAGGTGCCGGAGCCGTCGAGCAGCACGTACAGGCCGCGCTTGCCGAGCCGGTCGTGGACGGACGCGAGCAGCCCCTCGTCCCGCGCGCGCAGGGAACTGCCGGGCAGCACGAGGACGTACGTGGGAACGCCGGTGCGCCGGGCCTGCTTCGCGTACGCGGGCGCGGCGGAGCGCGGGACGGTGCGCGGGAGCGCGTCGGAGACGTACACGGGCTTCTCGCGCAGGCGCGCGGCGAGATGGGCCGCCTGGCTGGTGGACGCGGACTCGGGCCCGGACTCGGACCCCGCCTTCGCGTGGGCGCCCCCCGTACCCGTGCCCGCGAGGGCGAAGAGCGCGGCGAGCGTCATCGCCGCCGCCCTCGTGGCCCCGCGCCGCCGTCCCCGCACCTGCCTCATGTCCCGGCCCCCTGTCGGCCCCCGTCGGCCCGCCTGATCGTTCCGTGGCGCACCATCCTGCCGGTTCACTCAGGGTGAGGGGATGGGGGCTGGGTTCCCGGTCCGGTACGCCCGGCCCTCAGCTTTTCGCGCAGTACGCGGCATCCGCCACGGTGTGCGCGCTGCCGCCGCCCGCCACGTTGTACTGGAACGCCATGGTCCGCGCGGGCCCCTCGGCCTTCCCTCCGAGCTCCTTCCCTCCGAACTCCTTCCTGCCGAGCGTCGTGCCCACGAACGACGACGAGCCGTGCACGCTGCCCCCGTGCCCCCAGGCCGTGACGCCGCACGAGAACTTGTAGACGAAGACGCCCAGCCCGTACGCGACCCGCGGCGTCTTCGTGTCCCCCGTCGGCACGGTGTCCAGCATCTTCGCCAGCTGCCGCCCGGACAGCAGCCTGCCGCCGAGCAGCGCGCGGTAGAAGCGGGCGAGGTCCTTCGTCGTGGAGATCATGGCGCCCGAGCCCTTCGCCCACGTCGGGCTCATCTCCGTGACGTCCAGCAGCTCGCCGTCCGGCGTGAAGCGGACGTAGCCCCTGCTGTGCGGCGCGGGGAGACCCGGGTCCGTGTGCGGCACGCTGGTGGCCCGCAGGCTGAGCGGCTCGATGACGCGGCGCTCGATCTCCCGCTCGTACGGGCGTCCCGCGGCCTTGTCGACGATCATCGCGAGCAGCGTGTAGTTGGTGTTCGAGTACTTCCAGGAGGTCCCGGGCTCGAATTCGGGCCTGTGCTTCATCGCGACGGCGACGACGTCCTCGGGCTTCCAGCGGTCGTAGCGGTGCTCCAGGAAGGCGTCGGTGCCGTAGACCGCGTCGAAGCCGGGGTCGTACACGAAGTCGTAGATGCCGCTGGTGTGCTGGAGGAGCTGGCGCAGGGTGACGCGGCGGCCGTCGTTGCCGTTGCCGGTGACGAGGCCGGGCAGCCACTTCTCGACGGTGTCTCCGAGGCTCAGCCTGCCCTCGTCCTCCAGTTGCAGGACGACGGTGGCGAGGAACGTCTTGGAGACGCTCCCGATCCGGAACCGGTCGTCCGCGCGGCGCGGCGTGCCCTTGGCCAGGTCCCCGGTCCCCGCCGTGCCCCGCCAGGTGCCGCGCGCGTCCTCGATGCGGCCGATCGCGCCGGGGACGCCGCCGCCGACGGCGGTGTCCATCGCGTCCCGCGCGGCCGCCGCGCCCTGGGGCTCCCCCGCGGCCCCCGGTGCGGCGGCATCCGACGCCACGGCGCCCGCGTGGCCGGTGAGGGCCGTGGCGAACACCCCTGCGACCACTGCCCCGACCAGCACGCCCCGTGCTCCGCGGCCTCCGCGCGCCCGCACCCGCTGTCCCATGTGGTCCGCCCTCCCCTTGTCGTGGCTGGAGTGAAGCAGAGCGTCCGCAGGCGGGCCAGATGATGAGAGCAGCCTCTAATCCCCCTCTGCGAGCAGGCGTTCGGCCTCCTCGGTGCGCCGGTAGTGGACGGCCGCGCCCTCGCGCGTACGGCTGAGCAGCCCGGCCGCGTGCAGCCGCCTGAGGTGGTACGAGACCGTGGCGGGCGTGAGGTGGTGCGCGGCGGCGAGTTGGGTGGTGGTGCGGGGGCGCGCGAGGGCGAGCAGCAGCGCGTACCGGGTGTGCCCGAGCACGGCCCCGAGCGCGCCCGCTCCCCCGGGGGCACGCGGGGGACGGTCCGCACGTGCCGGGTACATCAGCGCGGCGCCCCGCACCCCGCACACGTCGACGCTCAGCGCGCAGCCGGACAGCATCGCCGAGGGGATCAGCACCAGCGCGTCTACGGTCCCGACGTCCCCGTCGTAACGGTGCGGGACGCGCAGCGAATCCCCGTCCCCGGAGAGCCGTACGCCCGGGTGCAGCGAGGCGAGCCCCGCGCCGAGGCCCTGCCGGGCCAGCACCCTCCCCCGGTGCTCGATGTCCGCCTCGGCGGCGCCGCTGAGCCGCGCCCAGTACGGGGCCAGCCGCCCGCGCCAGAACCGCTCCAGCTCGTCGGCGGCGGCCTGTGCGAACGCCCGTTCCCCGCGCTCCAGCGCGTCCCGTACGGCCGAGAGCTGCGGCATCCCCGTACGTCCGCGCTCCGCCGCGCCCTCCAGTACGGCCGCGAGCTCGGCGGCCACCCGTTCCGTGCCCGTGGTCGCCACGGCGTGCAGCTCGTCCCGTACGTCGGGCTGCGGCGCCGGGGGTTCGGGCGTCAGGAAGTCGGGCACGTACGCGCCGCACACGTGCAGCAGCGCGGGCAGCAGCGAGAAGTCGCCCCGCCCCGGCCACGGCTCCCGGTCCGCCTCGCTCCGCGTCCGGCGCACCCATGCCGTCGGCGGGTACGTCCACGCCCCGGACCACGTCTGCCGCACCAGAAAATGTGCCTCCATCAGCGGCGACACGGCGAACCGCGTCCCCGCCAGTGCCCCCGCCCCCAGCCCCACCCGAAACACGGCGCCTCCCTCGTGAGGGATCACCGTCCGGCCGTCCCGCCCGGCAGGTCAAGAAGGCGGCAGGTCAAGAAGGCGGCAGGTCACGGCGTACGAACACCCGTGCCACCGACTCCGCATGGGCCTAAGATCGGCCGCATGCCGACGAGACTTGTGCAGATCGCGATGAAGGCCCACGACGACGAAGCACTCGGCCGGTTCTGGGCGGAGACTCTCGGCTGGAGCATCGAGAGCGAGGAGCCCGGCGTGACCAACCTGGTCCCCGAGGGCCTCCCCTATCCCCACCCCAGCACGCTCTTCATCGACATCATGCGCGTCCCGGACCCCAAGACGGTGAAGAACCGCGTCCACGTCGATCTCGCCACCACCTCGGCGGCGCACCAGGCGGAGCTGATCGCGCGCCTGGAGGCGCTCGGCGCCACGCGCGCGGACGTGGGCCAGCGCGACGTGCGGTTCACGGTCATGGCGGACCCGGAGGGCAACGAGTTCTGCGTGCTGGAGCCCCGGGAGATCTACCGGAACACCGGCCCGATGGCCGCCGTGGTGGTCGACTGCGCGGACCCGCACGCCATGGCCCGGTTCTGGGGCGAGGCGATGGACTGGGTCCTGCACGAGGAGACCGACGAGCACGTGGCGCTGCGCTCCGCCGAGGGCGTCGGCCCGTACCTCGAATTCCTCCGCAACCCCGACGAGAAGACCGGGTGGAACCGCGTCCACCTCGACCTGCGGCCCTACCCCGGGGACGACCACAAGGCGGAGGCGGACCGGCTGCGCGCCCTCGGCGCCACCGACCTCGACATCGGCCAGGGCGACGTCCCGTGGACGGTCCTCGCGGACCCGGAGGGCAACGAGTTCTGCCTCCTCACCCCGCTCTGAGCCCCGCTCTGCACCCCGCTCCGGCGGTCACACCTGTTCGAAGCGCCAGCGGTGCACCGGGCGGGCCGCCAGGTCCCCCGGCGGATCGGGGAGTTCGGGCACGTCCGCGTCGTACGTGCCCTCCCACCAGGTGATGACGAGCACCCGCTCGCCGGGCGCGGTGAAGTGCTCGCGGCGGCCGGGCGCCGGGGAGAGGTCCTGCGCGCGGGCCCACTCCAGCAGGGCCGCGCCCCGCTCCGGCGCCGCCTTGGCCTCCCACATCAGGGCGAGTGTGCTCATGAGGAGTAGAGGTTCTTCCTGCTCAGCTCGTGCACGTGGTCGTGGGTGTGGGAGTGCCCCTCGTGACCGTCCGCCGCGGGTACGTGCGGCTCCGTCACCGGCAGTGACGAGTCCGCCGGGAGGTCCCACGACGAGGCGGCGCGGCCCCGGGCGACCATCTCCGCGCCGAGCGCCGCCACCATCGCGCCGTTGTCCGTGCACAGCTTGGGGCGGGGGACGCGGAGCGTGATGCCCGCCGCGGCGCAGCGCTCCTCGGCCATGGCGCGCAGCCGGGAGTTGGCGGCGACGCCGCCGCCGATCATGAGGTGGTCGACGCCCTCGTCGGTGCAGGCGCGGATCGCCTTCCGCGTCAGGACATCGGTGACCGCCTCCTGGAAGGACGCGGAGACATCGGCGACGGGCACGTCCTCGCCCGCGTTCCGCTTCGCCTCGATCCAGCGGGCGACGGACGTCTTGAGGCCGGAGAAGGAGAAGTCGTACGGGGCGTCGCGCGGGCCCGTCAGGCCGCGGGGGAAGGCGATGGCCCCGGGGTCGCCCTGCTTCGCGTACTTGTCGATCACCGGGCCGCCCGGGAAGCCCAGGTTGAGGACGCGGGCGACCTTGTCGAACGCCTCGCCCGCCGCGTCGTCGATCGTCGAGCCGAGCGGCCGTACGTCCGAGGTGATGTCGGGCGCCAGGAGCAGCGAGGAGTGGCCGCCGCTCACCAGCAGCGCCATCGTCGGCTCGGGCAGCGGGCCGTGTTCGAGCTGGTCGACGCAGATGTGCGAGGCGAGGTGGTTGACGCCGTAGAGGGGCTTGCCGAGCGCGTACGCGTACGCCTTGGCCGCCGAGACGCCCACGAGCAGCGCGCCCGCGAGCCCGGGACCCGCCGTGACCGCGATGCCGTCGAGGTCGCTGGCGGCGACCCCGGCCTCCTTCAGCGCGCGCTCGATGGTCGGCACCATCGCCTCCAGGTGCGCGCGGCTGGCGATCTCGGGGACGACTCCGCCGAACCGGGCGTGGGTGTCCACGCTGGAGGCGATCGCGTCGGCGAGCAGGGTGGTGCCGCGCACGATGCCGACGCCGGTCTCGTCGCAGGAGGTCTCGATGCCGAGGACGAGCGGTTCGTCCCGCGAGTCAGTCATGGTTCGGTGTGCCTCGTTCCTCAGGTTTCTCAGGATCAGGAGGGGTGGGAGGGGTGCGCGGGAGCCGTGGGGACGGCGACCGCCGACGCCGGGTCGGCCAGCCGCATCACGAGCGCGTCGACGTTGCCCGGCTGGTAGTAGCCGCGGCGGATGCCGACGGGGACGAAGCCGAAGCGCTCGTAGAGCCGCTGGGCCGGGGTGTTGTCCACCCGGACCTCCAGCAGGACCTCGGCGCACTCGAAGTCCGTCGCGGCGCGCAGCAGCGTACGGAGGAGGTGGGCGCCCAGGCCCGTGCCGCGGCAGGACGGGAGCACGCCGATGGTCTGTATGTCGCCCATGCCGCCGACGGCCGCGAGGCCGCCGTAACCGACGAGCGTGCCGTCGGCGCGGGCCGCGACGAGGTAGCGGCGGGTGGCGTGCGGGCCGCGGGCGTGCGCCAGCTCGGACCAGAACATCCCCTCGGACCAGGCGTCCTCGGGGAAGAGCTCGTCCTCCAGGGCGAGCACCGGGCCGATGTCCCACCAGCGCATCTCACGCAGCGTGACGCCGTCGGCCGCGTGCTCGGCCGCGGGCACCGGGGCCGCCGGAGCCGCCGGAGTCGCAGGGGCCGCCGGAGTCGCCGAGGCCGCCGGAGTCGCCGAGGCCGACGGGCCGTCGCCGCTCACTTCGCGCTCACTTCGCTCACTTCGGCGTGACCACCTTGTAGTTCGCCGGGACCTTCGCGTCCGGGCGGCGCAGATAGAGCGGGCGGGGCGGCGGCAGCTCCTCGCCGCGCGCCAGCCGCTCCGCCGCGAGCCGGGCCAGCGGGGCGGCGGACAGGTCCGCGGGCAGGTCCTCGTGCAGGGCGGGGAACGCGTCCGCGTACAGCACGGCGCCCGCCCCCACGGCGGGCAGCGCACGCACCCCGGGGTCGATCTCCGCGGGGCGGTCGACGGCGGGCTCGCTCTCCCTCGTACGCGCGTCCGCGTACCGCGCCCAGTAGACCTCCTTGCGCCGGGCGTCGGTCGCGACGACGAAGGGGGTCTCCAGCCCCGAGGCGTACGCGAGGCCGTCCAGGCTGCAGATGCCGTGCACCCGCGCGCTCCCCCCGAGCGCGGCGCCGAACGCCTCGGCCGTCGCCAGCCCGACCCGCAGCCCCGTGTACGGCCCCGGGCCGACGCCGACGACGATGTCGGTGACCTCGGCGAGCTTCCGTCCGGCCGCGCGCAGCACGCGGTCCACGGACGGGAGGAGCAGCTCACCGTGCCGACGGGCGTCGACCTGGTCGGCGGCGGCGAGCGTCTCCCCCGTGTCGGCGTCGTGCAGGGCGACCGTGATGGCGGGTGTGGCGGTATCCAGAGCGAGCATCAGCACCCCACCACCCTACGGCGCCGAACCGGCCCCCTTCTTCGCGTCCTCGGTCTCCTTGACGGAGTTCCCGGCGCCGCCGCCGAACGGCACGTTGACGCCCGTCACCTGGGCGCGGATGCCGTCCTTGGCCACCGAGATCCCGCGCAGCCGCACGTCACCGGGCATCTCCGGCAGCTTCAGGGAGAGGGAGAGCTTGTCGGCGAGCTTCGGCTCCTCGATCTTCTGCAGCCCCGCGACCAGCGCCGGGTCGAGGCCGAGCTTCTTCATCAGCCAGGGGTTCTCCATGACGACGTCGACCATGTTCACCTTCATGATCTTGTCGAGGAACTTCGGCGCACCCGTCACCCGGTGCAGCTCGGCCTCGCTCTGCCGCACCCGCTGGGCCCGCTCGTCCGAGAGCCCGAAGCGCTTGGTGACCGCGCGGACACCGAAGAGCGCCTTGGCCTTGGAGGCGTCGCGCTGGACGCGCTCGGCGAGCGGCCGCGCCAGCCGCAGCCCGCCGTCCGCGCCCTTGCCCGGGACGTACGAGAAGAGGCCGGGGACGTCGAGCCGCATGTCGTCGACGGTGGTGCCGACCCCGTGGTCACCCGTGCGCATGAGGTGGGCGCGGGCCCTGACCTTGACCTCCTTGCCCGCGATCGGCAGCTTGCCGTCGGCGAGCACGGTGTTCTTGCCGCCCGCGGTGAACTTGACCTGCGAGGTGCCGAGTTCCCGGTCGAGGTCGTCGAAGGCGAGCAGCACGTCGCCGCGCATCCGGCCGAGGACGGCGCCCTTGATGGAGGTGGGCGCGTCACCGACGATCTTGACGTCGTTGACGGTGCCGTTGACCTGCGCGACGGAGACGCGGCCCGCGGGCACGTCCGGGATGGTCAGGTCGACGTGGTCGAGCCGGTCGCCCGCCAGCTGCGTGAGGAAGGGGAAGCCCCGGACGTGCACCTCGGGCTCGGCGTGCAGCTTGAGGGCCTTCTGCACCTTCTCCGCCGCCTTGTCCTCGGCGTAGTAGGCGGCGAGCCGGTCGCCCGCGGCGAGCAGCACGCACAGCACGCACAGGGCGATGCCGAGCTTGACCGCCATGGTGAGCCGCGAGCGGCGCCGCCTGCGCACGGCCCGCAGATAGGGCATCTGGTCCTCGTACTCGGGCTCGTCGTAGTCCGAGCGGAGCGCGAAGCCGAGGGGCCCCTCCTCGTACGGATGGTCGTACGGGTTGTCATCCGTGGACGGCTCCGAGGAGAGCGCGTCGTACGGGTTCGGCTTGGGCTCTCCGGCGGGGGGCGGAGCGTCCGGCGGGGCGAGCGAGGCCAGCTCGTCGTAGGGGTTGGACGACGGCGGAGCGGTGGACGAGGGCACACGCGGTATGGGGGTGGTGGAGCTCGGAGATGAACCGTGGGGGGTCATCGCCATATGCGAACACAGGGGCGGCGGTTACTCCAAGTCCCACCGGTGGGCAGGGCTTCGGCCCCTACCCGTCTGTCCGGAATCCTTCCCGCGCTGCTGCTACCGTCGGGAAGACCCCGGCTGTCCCGGGGGACGAACGGGCAGGCACGAGAGGTGGCGGCACACGGTGGCACGCGGCAGCGGGAACAGCGCGGGAGTGTTCGTGACCGGCCTCACCGTGGCCGCGCTCGCGGTGATCGGCTTCTTCGCCTTCCAGGCGAACGCCGCCCAGGACCGCGCCGAGAAGCACGCGCCGAGCGCCTCGGACTCCTCCTCCCCCTCGAAGGACACCTCCTCCGGCAAGGCCAAGGACAGCAAGGCGCTCCCGGACCGCTCGGGCCGCGGCACGCGGGTGGTCTACGCGCTGGGGCGGGAGCGGGTCTGGCTCGTCGGCAAGAGCGGCAAGGTCCAGCGCACGTACCGCGTGATGCCCAGCACGGTCAGCCCCTCGCCGGGCACCTACAAGGTCACGTCGCGCTCCTCGCAGATCACCGGCTCGGACGGCGTCCCGATCGAGAACGTGGTCCGGTTCGCCGACGTCGACGGCGTCACCATCGGCTTCAGCGCGGCGGTCGACGGCTCGATGCCGAACCAGGACCCCGAGCGCAAGACGGGCGGCATCCGCGAGAAGCGGGCGGACGGCGAGGCGCTCTGGGTTTTCGCAACGATCGGACGCCCCGTCATCGTCGTCCGCTGAGCCCTTCGGGGCTGGGCAGGGGCTGCCCCGTGCCGTGCGTTGCAGGCTGCGGCTGCTTCGTGGCTTGTCGCGCAGTTCCCCGCGCCCCTGGAGGTGCGGGGCGCTCTGAAGCAGGCCCCGGAGGGGCCGCTTCAGGGGCGCGGGGAACTGCGCGCCCAGCCACCCACGACCCGCGGTCTGCGATGAGCAGCCGGGGGCAGCCCCTGCCCAGCAGCCACGCGGAGCGCCAGCGCTAGCGCTGGGCCGGAACCGGGGGCTCGGGGAGCGGCTCCGCTTCCTCGCGCGCGGACGACTCCGGGGGCCGGGAGACGGCGTCCGCCGCGGCGCAGGACGCCAGCAGCGCACTCATCGACGGCGTCTTGTACGACTGCGGCTTCTGCTCGGGCTCATGTGCCGGCATGACACCTCCCGGGGCTGGGCACCGACGTGGTTAGGCACACCTAACCGCGCTCTGGCCTCCCATGGGACCACGGCATCAGCCGTGCACGCAACATCTTGCCGACACGCTGTCGACAACGGTACGAGGGTCAGGCGCGGCGTCAGCCCAGCGCCGAGAGGTCCTCGGCCGCCCAGCGCGCGCCCACCCCGGTGAACGTCACGGTCCGCGACTCGTCGACCTCGTCGACCCCGTCGGCCTCGCCCCGCGACCGTTCGATCACGACGTGCAGCCGGTCCTCCGTCAGCTCCTCGACGCGGCCCTCGCCCCACTCGACGACGACCACGGACTCCGGCAGCGAGACGTCGAGGTCCAGGTCCTCCATCTCCTCCAGCCCGCCGCCCAGCCGGTACGCGTCGACGTGCACCAGCGGCGGTCCCCCGCCCAGCGGCGGGTGGACGCGCGCGATGACGAAGGTGGGCGAGGTCACGGCGCCGCGCACGCCCAGCCCCGCCCCGAGTCCACGCGTCAACGTCGTCTTCCCGGCGCCGAGTTCCCCCGTCAGCAGGACGAGGTCACCGGCGCGCAGGAGCTTGGCGAGCCGCTCGCCCAGCTCCCGCATCCGGTCAGACGTGGCGACGGTCAGGCTGTACTGATGGTGCGGTGCTCCCATAGACGCGGAGGATACGCGTCAGCAGGTCGGACATGCTTTCGGAGACGGCCTCGGGGCGCTCCAGCATCAGCAGGTGCCCCGTCTCCTCCAGCACCACCAGCTCGGCGGCGGGCAGCGCGGCGGCGATCCGCTCGCTGTGCTCCAGCGGCGTCAGCAGGTCGCGGTCCCCGGTGAGGACGAGCGCGGGCACGCCGTCGAACGCCGCGAGCGCCGCCGTCTTCTCGTGCGCGGCGAAGGCGGGGTAGAACTCGGCGACGACGTCCACCGGCACCGACTCGATCAGCTTCTCCGCGAACCGCGCGACCCCCGCGTCCACGTCCCGCGCCGCGCCGAACGAGTACCGCTTGACGAGGCCCGCGAAGAGATCGGCGGTGGCCCGCCGCCCCCGCTCGACCAGTTCGGTCTGCTTGACCAGGGCGCGCAGCACCCCGGGCACCACGCGCCGCACCGCCTTCACGCCGACGGCCGGGAGCCCGTACGTCACCTCGCCCAGGCCGCCCGCGCTGGTGCCGAGCAGCGCGACGCCGACGACGCGCTCCTCGACGTCCGCCGGGTACTGCGCGGCGAGCGCCATCGCCGTCATCCCGCCCATCGAGTGCCCGACGAGCACGACGGGGCCCTCCGGGACTGCCGTGTCGAGCACGGCCTTCAGATCGCGGCCGAGCAGGTCGATGGAGACCTCCTCGCCCTCGGGGCCGCGCCCGGAACGGCCGTGGCTGCGCTGGTCCCAGTAGACGGCCCGCACGTCGCCGCGCTCGCGCAGGGCGGCGCGCTGGAAGTGCCAGACGTCCTGGCTGAGGCAGTAGCCGTGCGAGAAGACGAGGGTGAACGGCAGCTCCTCGCCGCCGGGTTCGGGCTCGTCCGTCTCGTAGTACAGCTCCGTGCCGTCCTCCGCGACCGCGACGCCCTCGGCGCCGCGCAGCGTGCCGTACGGGCCTTCGGCGTCGAGCGCGAGGCGCGCCTTGCGCCGCACCGCGCGGTTGACGGTCAGCCGCTCCAGCGCGACCCCGGCCGCGACGACCCCCAGCGCGGCACCCGCGAGCCCCGCCCTGCGCCGTGGTGTGCTCATCGTGCGTCCCCCGTGACTGCCGTGCCCAGTGGTGCGTATCGCCTGTCGTGCACGTTCCCGTCAGGCGCCGACGTACACGCGGGGGACGCGGGGGCTGATACGGGTCACGATCTCGTAGCCGATGGTGCCCGCGGCGCGAGCCCAGTCCTCGGCGGTGGGCTCGCCCCGGTCGCCGGGGCCGAAGAGCACGGCCTCGTCACCGGCCTCGGCCGTGTCGCCGTCGAGGTCCACGACGAACTGGTCCATCGCGATCCGCCCCGCCACCGTCCGCCACTTGCCCGCGACGAGGACGGGGCCCGCGCCCGAGGCGTGCCGCGGGATGCCGTCGCCGTAGCCGACGGGGACGAGGCCGAGGGTGGTCGCGCCCGGCGTCGTGTACGTGTGCCCGTAGCTCACGCCGTGGCCGCCCGGCACCCGCTTGGTCAGGGCGAGGGAGGCGCTCAGCGTCATCGCGGGGCGCAGCCCCAGCCCGGCGGGGACGCCGATCTCGGGGGACGGCGAGAGCCCGTAGACCGAGACGCCGGGGCGTACGAGGTCGAAGTGGGACTCGGGGAGGGTCAGCGTCGCGGGCGAGTTCGCGTGGTGGCGCACCTCCGGGTCGAGCCCGGCGCGCGCGGCGGTGGCCAGGGCCTCGCGGAACGCGTCGAGCTGCGCGGCGATCGAGGGGTGGCCCGGCTCGTCGGCGCAGGCGAAATGCGACCAGATCCCGGTGACCTTCAGCGCGCCCTCGGCCTCGGCGGCGCGGGCCGCCGCCACGAGGTCCGCCCAGTCGGCGGGCTGGCAGCCGCCGCGGCCCAGGCCTGTGTCGGCCTTGAGATGCACCCGCGCCGTACGGCCGCTCGCGCGGGCGGCGTCGGTGATCTCATCGAGGGCCCAGCGGGCGCTCGCCGAGACGTCGATGTCGGCCTCGATCGCCTCGCGCCAGGGGCCGCCCGGGGTCCACACCCAGCACATCAGCCGCCCGGTGTCGCCCGCGGCGCGCAGCGCGAACGCCTCCTCGGGCGTCGCGGTGCCGATCCAGCTCGCCCCCGCCTCGCGCGCGGCGCGGGCGCAGGGAACCGCCCCGTGCCCGTAGCCGTCCGACTTCACCACGGCCATCAGCTCGGCACGGGAGGCACGGGCACGGAGGGCCCGTACGTTGTCGCGCACCGCCCCGAGGTCGATCTCGGCGCGGGCACGGACGGTCGCGTGCGCGAGCGCGGCTGAGGGAGCGGTCAGGCTGTTGACGCTGTTCACCGCTTCAGTGTCGCAGGTGACGGTTTCGTCAGGTTCGGGCGTCGTCAGGTTCCGGCGTCGTCAGGTTCCGGGCCTGCGGCCCCACACGTAGACCCGGTCGCCCTTGCGGAGCGTCGCCCAGAGCCGCTCGGCGTCCTTGTACCGGAGGTTCACGCAGCCGTACGAGCCCGGCGGGCTGTAGATGTCGGCGTAGATGCCGTGGAAGGCCTGGCCCCCGCTGAAGAACTGGGAGAACGGCATCGCCGAGTGGTAGAGCGACGACCAGTGGTCCCGGTGGCGCCAGTAGACCCGGAACCAGCCGGTACGGGTGCGGTACCCGGCCCTGCCCGTACGGACGGGGACCGGCGCGTAGACGATCCGCTGCCCGTCCCGCACCCACATCATCTGCCGCTTCAGGTCGACGCACGCCACCCGGCCGGGGCGCGCGGGGCAGCCCTTGAGCCGGTGCGCGTTCTTGCGCGCCGACTCCAGCTGCATGACGCGCCACGTCGAGGGCCCGGCGAAGCCGCTCGCCGGGCGGATGGCGTGCTCCGTCTGGTAGCGCTGGATCGCGGCGCAGTCGCGCGGGGACTGCCGCCCGTCCTCCGGCAGCCGCAGGTACCGCTCGGCCTGCCGCTGGTACGGGCCCGTGCTGCTGGTGCAGCGCGGCGCCTGCGACCTGGGCGTCTCGGCCTCGCCCCGCGGTACGTACTCGATCACGCCCTGCGCGGCGTGCTTCCCCGTGGGCGTACGGCCCAGGTGGCCGTTCTGGTGGGGCTGCGGGCCGAAGGGCGCGGGGGCGAGCCGCTGGTCGGGGGTGTCGAACGGCTTCCGGCCCTCGGCACCGGGGGAGACGCCGGGGACGAGCCCCGCCTCGGGCACGGGGTCCGAGGCGGAGTCGGGGGCGGAGGCGGCGGGGGCGGCGGAGGCGGGGGCGGCGCCCGTCGCCGCCGAGGGGTCGTTCGGCCCGGGGCCGGGGGCACGGTCGCCCGTCGAGGCGCCGGCACCGGGACCGGCCAGGAGCAGGGGCACGGTGAGGGCCGCGACGAGCGCGGCCGCGAGGTCTCTTCGTCCTGTTCTGAAGTGCACGGCTGAGCCATGACCGCACGCCGCCGTCCCCGCCCGCGCGGCCCGCGAAATCCACTCCCGCGCCGCGCGAGCGCTACCGGAACGGAGTCACGGGCGGAGTCACGGGCGGAGTCACGGGCCCGCGGACGGAGGCCTCAGCGCCCCGTCGCCCCGTCGATCCGCTCCCGGAGCAGATCCGCGTGCCCGCAGTGCTGCGCGTACTCCGCGATCATGCCGATGAGCACCCGGCGCAGCGAGACCGGCTGCCCGCTGGCGAGGTGCGTGCCCGTCGCGTCCAGGTCGGGCGTCGCGGCGACCAGCTCGCGGGAACGGGCGCACTCCTCCCGCCAGGTCGCCAGGTCGGCGGCCGGGTCGCCGCCCTCCCACTCGAAGTCCTGGTCGGGATCCTCGTCCGAGTAGAACAACAGGGGGAGGTCCTGCTCCCCGAACTGGATGCGGAACCACCAGCGCTCCACCCCCGCCAGATGCCGCAGCAGCCCCTGGAGGCTCAGCGCCGAGGGCGCGACGCTCTGCTCGCGCAGCCGCTCGGGCGGCACGCCCTCGCACTTCAGCGCCACCGTCTCCCGATACCACTCCAGATACGCCGTCAGGAGCTCGCGCTCGTCCCCCACCAGCGGCAACGGCGTGCGCGGATCGCCCTCCCACTTGGGCGCGAGGTGCTGCGGCAAGGGATTCTCCCGCTCTTCTCCACTCATGCCCGGAGTCTCCCAGCGCCCACTGACAAAATGACCGGGTGAACTGGATCATCGCCCCGGCCTCCGTCGAGGCCCCCGAGGCGAGGGCGACCGTGCGCGCCTACATCGCCGACATAGCCAGCCGTTACTACGGCCGTCCCGCCACCGATCGGGAGATCGACGAGGCGCTCGACGAGGAGCCCGACACCGAACTGGTGCCGCCCAAGGGGGCGTTCCTGCTCGCCCGCGACGGCGACGGCGGGCCCGTCGGCGGCTGCTCGGGCACCCGCCTGCTGGACCCGGCGACCGCGACGGCCGAGCTCAAGCGGGTCTGGGTGGCCCCGCACGCCCGCCGCCAGGGCCTGGGCTCGCTCCTCGTCGAGGCGGCGGAGGACGCGGCCCGCGCGCTGGGCGCCACCGCGATCCGCCTCGACACCCGGCACGACCTCGTCGAGGCCCGCACGCTCTACGCCGCCCGCGGCTACGCCGAGATCGCCCCGTACAACTCCGGCCCCTACGCGGACCACTGGTTCGAGAAGCGTCTCTAGAGGCCGGCCGCCCGCAGCGCCCGCAGCGCCCGCTTGTCGATCTTGTGCAGGGCCGTGCGCGGCAGCCGGGGCAGGAGAACGGTCTCCCGCGGCCGGTACAGCTCCCCCAGCTCCCGCGCCACGGCGTCGGCCGCGGCGCCGGTGTCCACCCCGTCGCCCACGAGGAACAGCCGTACCGCCTCGCCGAACCGCGCGTCCGGAACGCCGACCCCCGCGGCCTCCCGTACGCCCGGCAGCGAGGCGGCGAAGTCGTCCAGGAGGCGGGAGTAGACGTTGTCGGACCCCTGGCCGGTGACGATGACGTCCCGCGCGCGGTCGACCAGGAACAGATAACCCTCCTCGTCGCGGTGGCCGAGGTCGCCGGTGTGCAGCCACCCGTCCCGCAGCGTTTCCGCCGTACGGTCCGGATCGCCCGCGTAACCGAGCATCGCCACGGGGCTGCGCACCACCACCTCGCCGACCTCCCCGGGCGGCAGCGCGGCGCCGTCCTCGCCGCGGATCTCCAGCTCCGTGCCGGGCAGCGGACGCCCGCAACTGCGCCACCGGGGGTCCTCGGCGGACCGCGGCAGGTCCTGCGGGGGCAGGGCGCAGATGGCCATGCACTCGGACTGCCCGTAGCCCTGGCTGACGATCCGTCCGAACACCTCCACGGCCTGCCGCAGCCGGGCGGGCGCGATGGGTGCGGCACCGGTGCTGATCTGCCGCAGGTGCGGCAGGGCACCGGGGCGGCACCGCGGCTCGTCCAGCAGCTGCGAGAGCATCGGGGGCACCAGCCCCGTCACGCCGATCTCCTCGTCGCGCAGCGCCGTGAACGCCGCCGCCGGGTCCCACTCCGGCAGCACCACCAGCGTGGAACCGCTCAACAGGGCGTGCAGCATGGTCAGATGCCCGCTGCTGTGCGTCAGGCTCGTCGCCACGAGGACCCGCTGCCCGGCGTCGCCGTCGCCGGACGCCGCCATCACGTCGTACAGCAGGCGCCCGTGCGCCGGGAGCTTCGGCGAGCCGAGGGTGCCGCCGGTGTAGAGCACGGTCACCACGTCTCCGGCGGCCGGTACCGGTCCGGGATGCTCGGCGGGGCACGCCGCGGCGAGCGCGGGCAGGCCCTCGGCTTCCAGCGAGAGCAGCGGGGGCGGCGGCGCGGCGCAGCGGGCGCGGGCGCGCTCGGCCTGCTCGTGGTGTTCCGGGGAGACGATCACGGCGCGGGCGCCGGAACGCTCCATGAGCGACGCGAGCTCGCCGGGGCCGGGCTCCGACGGCAGGAACACCAGGCGGCAGCCGATCAGATGCACGGCCAGATGCGTCAGTACGGCCTCGGGCCCGTTGGCGGTGAACGCCCCTACGGCGTCGCCGGGGCGCAGGCCCCAGCGCCGCAGCGCGTGCGCCATCCGGAACAGTTCCCGCCGCGCCTCCCCGCGGCTCATCCGCCGACCGCCGCCCCCGGCCTCCACGAGCGCCTCGGCCTCCTCGTCCTTCTCCCAGTGGGCCAGCACGACGTCGAGATACGTTCCGTGACCGTTCATACGCAAAATGCAACCACGAACAGCCCAACACCCGTAAATCTCCCCGAGCCCCTACCTCTCCCTGCGCGAAGCGTGGGGGCTCTGCGCTTCTCCCTCCACCCCGCTGTGCTTGGGAAGTCTGCGCAAGGCGCAGGGTTGGCAAGCGCAGCCCCCTTCGCCGGGTGCCCCGCGCAACGGGGCCGGGTTCGGGGTGCCCCGGGCTGTGGTTCGCGGGGTGCGGCCGCATCGTGGCTTGTCGCGCAGTTCCCCGCGCCCCTTAGGGCAAAGGAGCAAGCCCCGAGGTGTCGTGACCGGGCGCGCCCACGCGGCGGAGCCGCAGATCAAACACAGGCCCGCGCCCCTGAGGGAACAGGGGCAAGCCCCGACTTCTCGGGGCCGTTAAGGCGTGGCGCTCTGCCAGGCGGTCGGCAAGGCGTGGGCGATGTCCATCGCGGTGAGCGGAGGAGTCGCGTGGCGGGCCGCGAGGCCGTGGAGGTAGGCGCCGACCGACGCCGCGTCACGGGCCGTGAGGCCCCCCGCGAGGAGCGAGCCGGTCACCCCCGACAGGACGTCGCCGCTTCCGGCCGTGGCCAGCCACCCGGTGCCGGTCGCGTTGACGCGTACCGGCACAGCGGGGTCCGGGTCCGCCACCAGCGTCGTGGAGCCCTTCAGCAGCACCGTCGCGCCCGTCAGCGACGCCAGCTCCCGTACGGAGGTGAGGCGCGCGGCCTCGATCTCCTCGCGGCCGCGCCCCAGCAGGGCCGCCGCCTCGCCCGCGTGGGGCGTCAGGACGGTGGGCGCGGTCCGCGCGCGGACCGCGGCCACGTCCATCAGGCGCAGACCGTCCGCGTCCACGAGCACCGGCACGTCGGCGGTGAGGACGTCCGCGACCAGTTCCCGCGCGGCGGAACCGCCGCCGAGGCCCGAGCCGACGGTCCACGCCTGGACGCGGCCCGCACGCCGCACCGGCCCCTCCGTGAGCAGCACCTCGGGGAACGTCCGGATCACCTGTTCGCGGACGTTCCCGGCCTCGCCGAGATAGCGCACGGCGCCCGCCCCGCCCCGCAGCGCGCCCGCGACCGCCAGCACGGCGGCGCCCGGGTACGTGGCCGAACCGGCCGCGACCCCGACGACCCCCCGCCGGTACTTGTCGCTCTCCGCGCCGGGCCGCGGCAACAGCCGTGCCACGTCGGCGTGCTGGAGCGCCTCCGCGTCCGCGACCTGCGGCAGGTGCGCGTCCAGGCCGATGTCGACGAGCCGCACCGCGCCCGTACGCCCGTGCGCCGGGTCGATGAGCAGCCCCGGCTTGTACGTCCCGAAGGTGACCGTCGCCTCCGCCCGGACGGCCTGTCCGTTCACCTCGCCCGTGTCCGCGTCCACGCCGCTCGGCAGGTCCACGGCGACGACCGGCACCCCGGCGTCCCGCACGAGGTCGGTCAACTCCACGGCGGCGGGCCGCAGTCCGCCCTTGCCGCCGATGCCCACGATGCCGTCCACGACGAGGTCGGCCCGGCCGATCAGCCGCGCGTACGGCGCGGCGGGCACGCCGCCCACCACCCGGCCCCCGGCGGCGCGCAGCTCGCGCAGTCCGCCCTCGTGCGCGCGCTCCGGGGAGAGCAGCACTGCCGTCACCCCGGCCCCGCGCCGCGCGAGCAGCGCCCCCGCGTACAGCGCGTCCCCGCCGTTGTCCCCGCTGCCGACGAGCAGGACGACGCGCGCCCCGTACGTACGGCCGAGCAGTCCCCGGCAGGCGGCGGCGAGCCCGGCGGCGGCGCGGCGCATCAGCGTCCCCTCGGGGAGCCGCGCCATCAGCTCCCGCTCCGCCGTGCGGACGGTCTCCACGCGATAGGCGAACCTCATGGGACCAGTGTGGGCTCAGCCCTCCGCCACCACCACCGCCGAGGCCACGCCCGCGTCGTGGGAGAGCGAGAGGTGCCAGCCCCGCACCCCCATCTCCTCGGCGCGGGCCAGCACCGTCCCGCTCACCACCAGATACGGCTGCCCCGAGTCGTACGTACGGACCTCGGCGTCCGTCCAGCGCAGCCCCCCGGGTGCGCCGAGCGCCTTGGCGAGGGCCTCCTTCGCGGCGAAGCGGGCCGCCAGCGACGCGGCCCCGCGCCGCTCCCCGCCCGGCAGCCACAGCTCCCGCTCCACGAAGAGCCGCCCCGCCAGCCCCGGCGTCCGCTCCAGCGACGCGGCGAACCTGTCGATCTCCGCCACGTCGATCCCCACCCCTACGATCACCTTGCTACGCCCCTCACTCCACCGTCACCGACTTGGCCAGGTTCCGCGGCTGGTCGACCTCGTTGCCGCGGGCCGTGGCCAGTTCGCAGGCGAAGACCTGCAGCGGCACCGTCGCGACCAGCGGCTGCAGCAGCGTCGGCGTCTCCGGGACCTCGACCAGGTGGTCGGCGTACGGCACCACGGCCGTGTCGCCGCGCTCGGCGACGACGATGGTCAGGGCGCCCCGCGCGCGGATCTCCTGGATGTTGGACACGATCTTGTCGTGCAGCACCGAGCGCCCGCGCGGCGAGGGCACGACCACGACGACCGGCACCCCGTCCTCGATCAGCGCGATCGGCCCGTGCTTGAGCTCCCCGGCCGCGAAGCCCTCGGCGTGCATGTACGCCAGCTCCTTCAGCTTCAGCGCGCCCTCCAGGGCGACGGGGAAGCCGACGTGCCGCCCGAGGAAGAGCACCGTGTTCCGGTCCGCGAGGCCCCGGGCCAGCTCCCGTACGGGCTCCATCGTGCCGAGCACCTCCTCGACCCAGGCGCTGGCCTCGGACAGCTCGCGCACCAGCTCGCCGATCTCGTCGCCCCACTTGGTGCCCCGCACCTGGCCCAGGTAGAGCGCCACCAGGTAGCAGGCGACGAGCTGCGTGAGGAACGCCTTGGTCGAGGCGACGGCGACCTCGGGGCCCGCGTGCGTGTAGAGGACGGCGTCCGACTCCCTCGGGATCGTCGAACCGTTCGTGTTGCAGATGGCCAGCACCCGCGCGCCCTGCTCGCGCGCGTGCCGCAGCGCCATCAGCGTGTCCATCGTCTCGCCGGACTGGCTCACCGCGATGACCAGCGTCCGGGAGTCCAGGATCGGGTCCCGGTAGCGGAACTCGCTGGCCAGCTCGGTCTCGCAGGGGATCCGGGTCCAGTGCTCGATGGCGTACTTCGCGATCATCCCGGCGTGGTACGCGGTGCCGCAGGCCACTATCACGACCTTGTCGACCTCCCGCAGCACCGAGTCGGGGATCCGCACCTCGTCGAGCGTCAGCTCGCCCGCCCGGTCGATCCGCCCGAGCAGCGTGTCC
The DNA here is from genome assembly GCF_043202595.1 of Streptomyces sp. NPDC048172. Classification (NCBI taxonomy): domain Bacteria; kingdom Bacillati; phylum Actinomycetota; class Actinomycetes; order Kitasatosporales; family Streptomycetaceae; genus Streptomyces; species Streptomyces sp. NPDC048172. The sequence goes on along the minus strand of NZ_JBIDAT010000001.1, from coordinate 240,628 downwards.
GCGACGGCCTTCGGCTGCTCGGCGATCTCCTTGAGCATGAAGTAGTCGTAGCCGCCCTTCTCGGCGGCCGAGGCGTCCCAGTCCACGTGGTACGTCCGTACGTCCGCCGGGGCACCGTCGAAGTCCGTCACCGTCACCCCGGCGCCCCGCCGCAGCTCCACGACCTGGTCCTGGCCCAGCTCGATCGCCTCGCGGGTGTGCGCGATGAAGGCGGCGACGTCCGAGGCGAGGAAGTACTCCCCGTCGCCGTCCCCGTCCCCCACACCGACCACGAGCGGCGAGTTGCGCCGGGCGCCGACGACCGCGTCCGGGTCGTCCGCGTGCACCGCCACCAGCGTGAACGCGCCCTCCAGCAGGCGGCACGTCTGCCGCATCGCCTCGGCCAGGTCGCCGCAGGACGAGAAGGACTCGGCGAGCAGATGCGCGACGACCTCGGTGTCCGTCTCCGAGGTCAGCTCGTGGCCCCGGTCGGTCAACTCGGCGCGCAGCACGGCGAAGTTCTCGATGATCCCGTTGTGGACGACCGCGACCCGGCCCGCGTTGTCGAGATGGGGGTGCGCGTTGGCGTCCGTGGGCCCGCCGTGGGTGGCCCAGCGGGTGTGCCCGATCCCGGCGTGCCCGGCGGGCAGCGGCCGTTCGGCCAGCTCCTTCTGGAGGTTGGCGAGCTTCCCCGCCTTCCTCGCCGCCGCGAGCCCGCCGTCGGCGAGCACGGCGGCTCCTGCCGAGTCGTACCCCCGGTACTCCAGCCTCTGAAGCCCGGCGAGCACCACCTCCAGCGCTGACTGCCCGCCCACATAGCCGACGATTCCGCACATAGATACCCCTTCCAACCCGCTGGCCTGCCATGTGTACCGCACACCGCGCGTCAGAACACCTCCCGGGTGCGTACGTCACTCCCGCCCCGCGCACAATGGGCCACGTGTCCACCAAGCCCTACGTCGACCTCAGCCGCGCGGAGTGGAGCGCGCTGCGCGAACGGACCCCGCTGCCGCTGACGGCGGCCGAGGTCGAGGAGCTGCGCGGCCTCGGCGACGTCATAGACCTGGACGAGGTGCGGGACGTCTACCTCCCGCTCTCCCGCCTCCTCAACCTGCACGTCGGCGCCACCCACGGCCTGCGCGACGCGCTCAACACCTTCCTCGACCGCCACGAGCCGAACGGCACCCCGTTCGTCATAGGCGTCGCGGGCAGCGTGGCGGTAGGCAAATCCACGGTCGCGCGGCTCTTGGCGGCACTCCTCGCCCGCTGGCCCGAGCACCCGCGCGTCGAACTGGTGACGACGGACGGCTTCCTCTTCCCCAAGGCCGAGCTGGAACGGCGCGGGCTGATGTCCCGCAAGGGCTTCCCCGAGTCGTACGACCGCCGGGCCCTCACCCGCTTCGTAGCCGACGTCAAAGCAGGCAAACCCGAGGTCACAGGCCCGGTCTACTCCCACCTGATCTACGACATCGTGCCGGACGAACGGCTGACGGTGCACCGCCCTGACATCCTGATCGTCGAGGGCCTCAACGTCCTCCAGCCCGCCCTCCCCGGCAAGGACGGCCGCACGCGCCTCGCCGTCGCCGACTACTTCGACTTCTCCGTCTACGTGGACGCCCGTACGGACGACATCGAGCGGTGGTATCTGGACCGCTTCCGCAAGCTCCGCGCCACGGCGTTCCAGAACCCGCGCTCGTACTTCCACAAGTACACGGCGGTCTCGGAGGAGGAGGCGCTGGATTACGCCCGCAACACCTGGCGCACGATCAATCGCCCCAACCTCCAACAGAACATCGCCCCTACCCGTGGCCGAGCCACCCTCCAACTCCACAAAGGGCCCGACCACAAGGTCGAACGCTTGTCCTTGCGCAAACTCTGAAGGAGGCGGCCCCCGGGCTGCCCCCGCCCGTGCTTCGCCGAGTGCGACTACGTCGTAGCTGATCGCGCAGTTCCCCGCGCCCCTGAGGGGGCACGCCCCACCTCTCCCGCTGCGCTTGGGAAGTCTGCGCTTCTCCCCCCGCTGTGCTTGGGAAGTCTGCGCAAGGCGCAGGGTTGGCAAGCGCAGCCCCCCACGCCGGGTGCCCCGTGCACAAGAGCCGCGCCCGGGGTGCCCCGGACTGTGCTTCGCGGACTGCCGCCGCGTCGTGGCTTGTCGCGCAGTTCCCCGCGCCCCTTAGGGAGAAGGGGCAAGCCCTCTTGAACGGTCAGCCCAAGGCGCGCTTGACGACGTCGGCGAGGCGGGCCGCGACGCCGCGTGCCTGTTCGAGGTCGGCGGCCTCGACCATGACCCGGACCAGAGGCTCCGTACCGGAGGGCCGGAGGAGGACGCGCCCCGTCTCCCCCAGTTCACGCTCCGCCTCCGCGACAGCGGAGACCAGCTCGGGCGCCGAGGACACCCGCGAACGGTCGACGTCCGGGACGTTGACCAGGACCTGCGGCAACCGCTCCATCACACCGGCCAGCTCACCGAGCGGCTTGCCCGTAGCCGCGACCCGAGCCGCCAGCATCAGCCCCGTCAGCGTGCCGTCGCCCGTCGTGGCGTGGTCGAGGACGATGACGTGGCCCGACTGCTCGCCGCCCAGCGAGTACCCGCCGCGCTTCATCTCCTCCAGGACGTAGCGGTCACCGACCGCGGTCTGGAGGAGCGCGAGCCCCTCCCGCTCCATGGCCAGCTTGAAGCCGAGGTTGGACATGACGGTGGCGACCACGGTGTCCTTGCGGAGCTGCCCGGCCTCCTTCATCGCGAGCGAGAGCACGGCGAGGATCTGGTCGCCGTCGATCTCCTGGCCCGCCGCGTCCACGGCGAGGCAGCGGTCCGCGTCGCCGTCGTGGGCGACGCCCAGGTCGGCGCCGTGGTGGACGACGGCGGCGCGCAGCCCGTCCAGGTGCGTGGAGCCGCAGTCCTCGTTGATGTTGAGCCCGTCGGGGTCGGTGCCGATCGTCACCACGTCGGCACCGGCCCGCGCGAAGGCCTCAGGGGAGACGCGCGAGGCCGCGCCGTGCGCGCCGTCGATGACGACCTTGAGCCCGTCGAGGCGGTTGGGGAGGACGCCGATGAGGTGGGCGACGTAGTTGTCGAAGCCCTCGTCGTAGTCGCGCACGCGTCCGACGCCCGCGCCGGTGGGACGGGCCCACGCCTCGCCCGCCGCGTGCTCGCGGTACAGGCGCTCGATGCGGTCCTCCAGCTCGTCGGGGAGCTTGTGGCCGCCGCGCGCGAAGAACTTGATGCCGTTGTCGGGCATGGGGTTGTGGCTCGCGGAGAGCATGACGCCCAGGTCGGCGCCGAGCGCACCGGTCAGGTAGGCGACGGCGGGCGTCGGCAGCACGCCGACGCGCAGCACGTCGGCCCCCGCGCTGGCGAGGCCCGCGACGACGGCGGCCTCCAGGAACTCCCCGGACGCGCGGGGATCCCGCCCGACCACCGCGACGGGCCTGGTCGCCTCGCCGTGCGCGGCGTCGGCACCGGCCCTCGCCTCGGTCAGCACATGGGCCGCCGCGACCGACAGGCCGAGCGCGAGCTCCGCCGTCAGCCCCTCGTTGGCGACGCCACGTACACCGTCCGTACCGAAGAGTCGTCCCACAGTCGTTCCTCCGAGTCCATCGGGTGGGGGCCGCCCTGACGGCCCGACATACACCAGGTATACGCCCCGTTACGCGTACCGCCCCCAAAGACGGATGCCCCGTCGGCACCGAGGTGCCGACGGGGCATCCGAGAAGCGGCTCCAGCCAGCGCGCGCGTCAGCGCTTGCTGTACTGGGTGCCCTTGCGAGCCTTCTTGAGACCGGCCTTCTTGCGCTCGACCGCACGGGCGTCACGCGTGAGGAAGCCGGCCTTCTTGAGGGGACCGCGGTTGTTGTCCACGTCCGCCTCGTTCAGCGCACGGGCCACGCCGAGGCGCAGCGCGCCCGCCTGGCCCGAGATGCCGCCGCCGGCGATGCGGGCGACGACGTCGTAACGGTCATCGAGCTCCAGGACCTTGAAGGGCTCGTTGACTTCCTGCTGGTGCACCTTGTTGGGGAAGTACCCCTCCAGGGTGCGACCGTTGATCTTCCACTGGCCGCTGCCCGGGATGATCCGGACGCGGGCGATGGCGTTCTTGCGGCGACCGGTGCCCGCGGCGGGCTGCGGGTCGCCGAAACGGGACGCCATGGACTCGGAGGTGTACTCCTCCGGCGTCTCAGGGGTCTCGGTGGTGTACTCCTCGACGCCCTCGACGGGGGTCTCGGTCTCCGGAGTGGTCTCGGCCACGATTCTCCTCAGCTTTTCTTCAGTCTTAGGGGGTGGCCGGACTTACTGCGCGACCTGGCTGATCTCGAACGGCACGGGCTGCTGAGCACCGTGCGGGTGCTGGTCGCCCGAGTAGACCTTCAGCTTGGAGAGCATCTGACGGCCCAGAGAGTTCTTCGGGAGCATGCCCTTGATGGCCTTCTCCACGGCCTTCTCGGGGTTCTTCTCCAGCAGCTCGTCGTAGCGGACCGAGCGGAGACCGCCCGGGTACCCGGAGTGGCGGTAGGCCATCTTCTGGGTCCGCTTGTTGCCGGACAGGTGCACCTTGTCGGCGTTGATGATGACGACGAAGTCACCGGTGTCGACGTGAGGCGCGTACACCGGCTTGTGCTTGCCCCGGAGAAGGGTGGCGGCCTGCGTGGCCAGACGGCCCAGGACGACGTCCTGGGCGTCGATGATGTGCCACTGGCGCTGGACGTCGCCGGGCTTGGGGCTGTACGTACGCACGGTCGTAGCCTTCGCTTAGTGAGTGAGTCCTGACAAGGCCACCAGGAGATTCACGACAGACAAGACCGCGTGCGGTGACGCATCCGCACACTGATCGCTGGAAATCGACCGGTAGGCCGGTGTAAGGGCTCCCCACGTGAGATAGGCAAGCCAATACACACAACGATGAAGCAGAATACCGGCCCCCACCCGTACGGGTCAAAACGCGGGCCGCCAGCGCTCCGCCCACCGCCGTCCAGGACAGGGGCACCCCCCTGTCCCTACACCGCGGCCCCGCGGCAGTCACCCCGGGCAGAGACTGCCCCGGACTGTGCTTCGCGGCCCGCGGGTGCGTCGCGGCTGGCCGCGCAGTTCCCCGCGCCCCTGCCTCTCCCTGCAGCGCTTGGGAAGTCTGCGCAAGGCGCAGGGTTGGCAAGCGCAGCCCACTTCGCCGGGTGCCCCGCGCAACGGGGCCGCGCCCGGGGTGCCCCGGGCTGTGCTTCGCGGGCTGCGAGTGCGTCGGGGCTGGGCGCGCAGTTCCCCGCGCCCCTGAGGGAACAGGGGCAAGCCCAGAAGTCTTGGACCCGGCGCGCCCCGCGGCGGAGCCGCAAAACAAACACAGCCCCGCGTCGGCGGTCAGCGGGCCCGCGCGACCCGGCCCTCGTCCCAGACCGGCCCCGAGGTCTCCCTCACCCGGCCGTCCGCGCCGAAGACCAGGTAGCGGTCGAAGAGGGTGCGGGCGAACCAGCGGTCGTGGGTGACGGCCAGGACCGTGCCCTCGTAGGAGTCCAGGCCCTCCTGGAGGGCCTCGGCCGACTCCAGGTCCAGGTTGTCCGTCGGCTCGTCCAGGAGGAGGGCCGTCGAGCCCTCCAGCTCCAGCAGGAGGATCTGGAAGCGGGCCTGCTGGCCGCCCGAGAGGCGCTCGAACGTGAGCTCGGCCTGGCGCGTCAGCTCGTACCGCCGCAGGGCTGACATCGACGCGCCGCGGTCCCGCGCGTGCTCCTTCCACAGGATGTCGAGGAGGGTGCGCCCCTCCAGCTCGGGGTGGGCGTGGGTCTGGGCGAAGTGGCCGGGGACGACGCGCGCGCCCAGCTTCCACGCGCCCGTGTGCGCCACGTCACCGCCCGCGAGGAGGCGGAGGAAGTGGGACTTGCCCGAGCCGTTCGACCCGAGGACCGCGACCCGCTCGCCGTAGAAGATCTCCAGGGAGAAGGGCTTCATCAGCCCCGTCAGCTCCAGGTTCTCGCAGGTCACGGCCCGGATACCGGTACGTCCGCCGCGCAGGCGCATCCGGATGTCCTGCTCGCGCGGCGGCTCCATCGGCGGGCCCGCCTCCTCGAACTTCTGCAGCCGGGTGCGGGCTGCCTGGAGCCGGGAGGCCATGTCGGAGTTGAAGGCCGCCTTCTGCTTGTACATGTTCACGAGCCGCTTCAGCTTGGCGTGCTCCTCGTCCCAGCGCCGCCGCAGCTCCTCGAAGCGCGCGAAGCGCTCCTTGCGGGCCTCGTGGTACGTCGCGAAGCCGCCCCCGTGCACCCATACGTCGCTGCCCGCGGCCCCCGGCTCGACGCTGACGATCTTCTCCGCGGAGCGGGCCAGCAGCTCGCGGTCGTGGGAGATGAAGAGCACCGTCTTCTTCGTCTCGCGCAGCTGCTCCTCCAGCCAGCGCTTGCCCGGCACGTCGAGATAGTTGTCCGGCTCGTCCAGCAACAGGACCTCGTCCGTGCCCCGGAGCAGCGACTCCAGCACGATCCGCTTCTGCTCGCCGCCCGAGAGCGTACGGACCTGGCGCCACTGCGCCTTCTCGTACGGCACGCCCAGCGCGGCGACCGTGCACATGTCCCAGAGCGTCTCGGCCTCGTACCCCCGCACCTCGGCCCAGTCGGAGAGCGCCTGCGCGTACTGGAGCTGGGCCGCCTCGTCGTCCCGCTCCATGACGGCCAGCTCGGCCCTGTCCACGGCCTCCGCCGCGTTCCGGATCTCGGGGTGCGCGACCGAGACGAGCAGGTCCCGGACCGTACGCTCGTCGCGCACCGAGCCCACGAACTGCGGCATGACGCCGAGCCCGCCGCCGACCGTCACGGTCCCCCCGTCCGGCTTCAGCTCGCCCGCGATCAGCCGCAGCAGCGTCGTCTTGCCCGCCCCGTTCGCCCCGACGAGCGCGACGGAGGCGCCCTCGCCGACCCGTAGGGAGACATCGTCCAGCAGGGCCCTCCCGTCGGGCAGGTAGTACTCCAGATGTGCGGCCTCGACGTGTCCCATGAGGGCGATTGTCCGGGTCCGAACACCGCCCGGCCAAGCGAATATCGACCACATAGGATGCGCGCATGAGCTTTGGGCAGGGGGGACCCGACTGGGGTTCCGGTTCCGGGGGACCATCGACACCCGACTGGGCCGCGCTCGCCGAGGAGGCGGAGCGGACCCGCGCTCGCCGCCGTCGCTGGCTGCTCGCGGGCGGCGGGGCGCTCGCCGCCGTGCTCATCGGCGGGATCGTCGCCGTCGCGGTCGTCAGCGAGGGCGGCTCGGGCGACGACGCCTCCGACAAGCCCTCCAGCACGCTGCCCCCGGCCAAGGACCTGCCGGAGGAGAGCGGCGGGGCGAAGCCCACCTTCAAGGACGAGCCGCCGCCCCCGCCCCCGCCGAAGGACTTCATCGCCGACGCCGAGCGCGACAAGGCTCCGCTGACCGCCGCCTCCCTCTTCCCCAGCGAGCGCGTCACGATCAACGGCCGCTCGTACAAGCTGGCCAAGACCGACACCAGCGGCAAGTGCGCCGACGCCGCCCACGCGGGCCTCGGCCCTGTCCTCTCCAAGAACGGCTGCGACGCGCTCTACCGCGCCACGTACCGCCGCGACGGGCTCGCGGTCACGGTCGGCATCGCCACGTTCAAGGACAGCGCGGCGGCGGCCAAGGTGAAGACCCAGTACAAGCCGAACCTCGTCGCCCTCCCCGGCGGCGGCGTCCCCGACTTCTGCCGTACGGTCACCTGCCGTACGACCGCCAACTCCCTGGGCCGCTACGCCTACTTCACCATCGCGGGCCGCACCGACGGCAAGCCCTCCCCCGCCTCCGACAAGCTGGCGGAACGCGCGGGCCTCGACGGCTCGAACTACGCCTACGCCCGCGTCCTCCAGCGCGGCAAGGACCAGTCGGAGAAGGCGGCGAAGCCGGGCTCCTAGGGCAGATCACGTCAAGCGCGTGTACGAACCCCTGTACACGTACGCGCCCCCGTCGTCCTCCTCGTCCCCTCCGTCCTCGTCCCCTCCGTCCTCGTCGTACTCCTCCGCGCCGAGCAGGCGGCGGGTGAGGCGGTCGCTGTCGTCGAGGAGTTCGTCCAGGGCCGCCGTCAGGTCGCCGGCCGAAGGGTCCGCGGTCCCTGACCGCTCCGCGGCGAAGAGGACCGTGCGGCGGACCAGTTCCTTCATGAACGAGGCCGTCGTGCCCTCCGTGCGCCGGACCGCCTCCGCCACCGCGTCCTCCGGGAACGCGAGCCCGTGGCCGTACAGCCGGAAGAGCGCGAGCCGGGACTCCGCGTCCGGGAGCGGGACCTCCACCGCCGTGTCCACCCGCCCGGGGCGCCGCACGAGGGCGGGCTCCAGCAGGTCGGCGCGGTTGGTGGTGAGCAGGAACGAGACGTCGGCGTCGTCGCCGAGGCCGTCCATCTCGTTGAGGACCTGGAAGAGCAGCGGCTGCTCGTCGTCGGTGAGGTCCCGCGCCTCGGCGACGAGGTCGCAGTCCTCCAGGACGACCAGCGCGGGCTGGAGCATGCGCGCCAGGGCGCACGCCGCGCCCACGAAGCGCACCGACGTGCCGGACAGCAGAATCACCGTGAACTCGGGCAGCCGCGAGAGCAGATAGCGCACGGTGTGCGTCTTGCCGGTGCCCGGCGGCCCGTACAGCAGCAGGCCGCGGCGCAGGTGCTGGCCGCGCGCCAGCAGCGCCTCGCGGTGCCGGGCCACGCCCACGACCTGCCGCTCGACGCGCTCCAGCAGTCCGGCGGGCAGCACGATGTCCTCCCGGCCGAGGGCAGGGCGCGCGTGCAGCTTGAACGGGCCCACGCCGTCGGCGAACTCGGCGCCCTCGAACGAGACCACCTTGCCCCGGAACACGTTCCGCTCCCGGATCAGCTCCGCCACCCCGGCGAGCAGCCGCTTGGCGTGCTCGCGCGAGGGGGCGAGGACCTCCAGGCGGACGTCCTCCTCGCCGAAGTTCGGGTCGGGGCCGCGCAGCAGGACGGCGTAGCGGTCGTCGCCCTCGCTGCCGAGGTAGAGGCCGAACGAGACGCAGGCCAGCTCCTCCTCCGGCGCGACCGGCACGTACGCGTAGTCCACGGCGCCCAGCTGGACGTTCCCCATCCGCTGCGCGGCGTCCACCAGTTCGGAGAAGGACTCCAGGCGGCGGCCCTCGCCCGCGACACCGAGCAGTTCGGCACGCCGTCCCCCGGCGGCGAACCAGCGCTCGACGGCGAGGTGCACGTTCGCGTGGTCGTACGCCGCGTAGGCGGCCTTCACCACCGGGACCTCGGCCGGTTCGGCGCCCAGGTGCTCGCGGAGACGGGCGGTCAGCGAACGGGCGGGATCGGGCTGCTCACGCTCGACGACCTGTTCGAGAAAACGCTTGAACAGCCCGCCGAATGCAACGACTTCGTCCTGGTCCATCGACACTCCCGTTCCCCCTGAGTACCTCCTGGTCACCGGGAAAGGTAGTACGGCGCTATGGTCCGTCGCAGACCATTAATCAGGGGTGACCGAGGGGGACGGACGCCGATGCCACCGATGTACCGGGACGAGGCAGTGATCGGCTGTATCGGGGTTCTGGTCGTCGGCACGCGGGGAACCGCGGGGCCGGGCGAAGTGCTCGTACGGATCAGGGGCGGCTCCGAGACCTATCTCGCGTGGTCTCCCGAGCCGCTGCCGACGGGGGCGACCGTTCTCGTGATCGAGTCCCGTGGCACGCGCCAGGTCGACGTCAGCCAGTGGGACGACCCGCTGGACACCGCCTCCTCGCTCCACGCCCGCTGACACGCCCGCTGACACGCCCGCACCGAAGGGGGACCGATGATGTTCGGCTACCGCGTACCGAGTCCGGACCAGGCGATGCTGATCTCCGGCGGCAAGAGAGGGCTGAAGGGCGCCCCGTTCCGGGTGGTGACCGGGCACGGCAAGTTCGTGCTCCCGTTCTTCCGCAAGACCCGCTTCCTGACCCTGGCCATGCACGAGGCCGAGATCACGGAGTCCTGCGTGACCCGGCAGGGCATCGTGCTGACCGTGCGCGCGGTGATCGCGTTCAAGGTCGGCAACGACCACGAGAGCATCGTCAACGCCGGTCAGCGCTTCCTCTCCGAGCAGCACCAGATGACGATCCTGACCGGCCGGATCTTCTCCGGGCATCTGCGGTCCATCATCGGCTCGATGACGGTCGAGGAGATCGTCACGGAGCGGCAGAAGCTCGCCTCGGAGGTGCTGGAGACCTCGAAGGCGGAGATGGGCAAGATCGGCCTGATCGTCGACTCGCTGCAGATCCAGTCGATCGACGACGGCGACACCGGCTACATCGAGGCCATGTCGCGCCCGCACAAGGCCGCCGTGCAGCGCCAGGCCAAGATCGCCGAGGCGCAGGCGGCCCAGGCAGCGGCCGAGGCCCAGCAGGAGGCCGACCGCAACCAGGCCGAGTACGAGCGCCAGACGGCGGTCGTACGGGCCTCGTACCAGTCCGAGGTGGACCGCGCGCAGGCCGAGGCCGCACAGGCGGGCCCGCTGGCCCAGGCGAACTCCCAGCGCGAGGTCCTCGCGGCCCAGACCGAGCTGGCCGAGCGCGCCGCGCAGCTCCGCCAACAGGAGCTGGTGGCCGAGGTCGTCAAGCCCGCCGAGGCGGAGGCCGAGCGGATCAAGACGCTGGCGCTGGCCGAGGCGGAGCGGACGAAGATCCAGGCCGAGGCCGCCGCCTCGTACGACCGGGTCGCCCTCGACCAGGCACTCATCGAGCAGCTCCCGCAGATCGTGAAGGAGGCCGCCACCGGCCTCTCCCGGGCCAACGTCAACGTCCTCAACGGCGCCGACGGCCTGGGCGAACTCGCCGCCGGCCTGGTCGGCCAGGGCCTCACGATCCTGGACACGGTCAAGCACAACCTGAACGGAACCGGCAACACCGCAGGAAACGCCGCCGGGGACGCTCCGCGCAAGGAACTCCCCACCCAGGAGAAGCCCGGGTCCTAGGCCGTCTCTGACGGCTCCCGGGCGGCGGAACGGCTCACACGGGCACCAGCACGGCGGTCGCCGTGCTGGTCAGGCCCGCCGCGGAGAGCACCAGCGAGGACCGGACGAGCTGATGCTTCCGCCATACGACCCGTGACATCGCCACGAGCTGCTCGCTCAGCACCTCCAGCCGGTCCGGGCCGCGCAGCGCGTCGGGCAGCTCGCGGACGTCCCAGTGCCGCAGGGCGCCGAAGTAGACGTAGTTCCGGTGCGGCCGCGTCGTACGGTCCCCGGGCCCGCCCAGCCGCGGCATCACGGCCCAGATGGCCAGCAACGCGCCCAGCAGGATGAGGACGACCCCACCGCCGTACAGCAGGGACGACACCGGTTCTCCGTCGCCCCGGGGGAGGTCCAGCGGGCTTCCCAGCACGGCGATGACCGCGGCGATCAGGGCCAGTTCCGTACTCAGCGCGATCGATGCCTTGGTATCGACTCTTCCTGTCCATTCCGCGAGTGCCATGTGGATATTCCAAGCGGTGAGGACGGCGGATTCCTCTGCCCCGGAAGAGAATCCCGCCCCTGCGCTTCGCCGTATGCTCCGCCGCGGTCCGACCACTTCGATGCCCCCTTCGCCCCTTGTTTCACATTCGTCTCGCGCATATATGCAGCGCCTCCTCCGCACTCCCTTTCTACGACGGAGAAGTCGTGGAGCTACAGGTCAACTGACGCACAAGCGGCGTGAGATGACTCTAGAGTTGAGCCTTCTTGCGGCATCGGCGAAGAGCCGGCGAAGAGCCGCAGCGGGAGGGGAAATGCCACCCAACACGGAATCCGGCCCCGTCCGCGGGGAGACTCCAGGCGCCTCCTTTTCTCCGGAGCACTGGTCCCTGCTGAGCGAGGGCTCTTCCCTGCGGCCCTGGAAGCGGGGCGAGCCGCTCATGCGGCAGGGCGAGCGGGCTCACGAGGTGATCCTGATCGCGGAGGGGCGCGGCAAGATCACCACTGTGACGGGCAACGGCCACACCCGCCTGCTCACCATCCGCAAGGCCGGAGAGCTGGTGGGCGAACTGGGCTGCCTCGACGGCGGGAGCCGCTCGGCCACGGTCACCGCCATGTGCCCGACCCGGGGATACGTCATCCCGGGAACCCGGTTCGCCACGCTCCTCGGGAACGACGGCGAACTGGCACTCGCCGTCATGCGCAGCGTCTGCCGCAAGCTCCGGCACTCCGACAGCCATCGCGCGTCGATGGGCGCCGGGCTCCCCTGCCTCGAACGGGTCGCACAGGTGCTCGCGGAACACTCCGTCGAGCACGGGGAGACCGTGGCGGGCCGCCCGCGCACCCGGCTGGTACGCCTCACCCAGCAGGAGATCGCCGAGGCGTCCGGCGTCGCCCGGGAGACGGTCGTACGGACGCTGCGGAAGCTGGCCGGGAAGGAGTTCGTCGAGAGGCGGCGCGGCGCGGTCCTCGTGCGGGACCCCGCCGCGCTCCTCACCTGGCTCTCCGAGAGGTGAGCGCGGAGCGGGACAGCGGTGGTCTTCTGCGTCATGTGCGGCAGACAGGGGCTCGGGGACGGCTGTACCTCTGTGTGACGCCATCCGTCGCGTGCGTCCGGTGTGAGCGCGGCGGCTGTGCGTCAACACAGCGAACGACAGAAAGACAGAAATGATGAACTGGCCGCGCCACTACTCGATCATGGTGGTGGACATCGAAAAATTCGGCACTCGGCGGGACCCCGAACAGGCACTGCTAAGGCACCGGATGTACACATCCGTCAGCGCCGCACTCTCGCGAACGGGAATCGCGGAAAAGCGCATCAAGGGGACAGAGGACCGCGGTGACGGCCTCTTCTACCTCTTCTCGCCGAAGGTTCCGAAGATCGATCTCACCGGCCCCTTTGTCCAGTACCTGCACGAACAGATCAGCGTGCAGAGCGCTCTTCCCGAAGGCGCACCCCTTCGCATACGGGTCGCGCTCCACGCGGGCGAGGTATTCAAGGATTCCCGCAGCTGGGTGGGAACGGACCTCAACACCGCGTGCCGCCTCGTCGATCTCGATGCGCTGCGCGAGACGCTCGCGGCCACCGACGCCAACAGCGCGGGGCTGGCACTCGCCGTATCGCAGAGCTGGTACGACTCCGTGGTCCGCCAGGACTGGCCAGGCGTGGAACGGGAGACGTTCCGGCAGACCGACTTCCACAGCAAGGAGGTCAGGGAGACCGCCTGGCTCCGGGTGCCCGGATACAGCACACCGCCCGGCCTGAAGCTGAAGGGCCCGGGCGGCGCGAAGGTCCTGGAGGAGAAGCCGTACGGAGAACCGGCTCCCGTCCTCGCCCCCCAGCAGGAGAAGCGAGCCCTCTACCGCCGCCCGGGGCCGATCGCCGGAGTCGCCCTCGCCGCTGTGGCCCTCGGGGGAATCGCCCTGCCCTTCGGCTCAGGGCCGGACCGCTCCGGCCCGGAACCGGAACCGGACTCCACCGTGAGCCCTTCCACACGCCCGGCCCCGCCCGGGACTCCGGCTCCGGACCCCTCGGACTCCACGTCTTCGAAACCCCCCAAGCCTGCGAAGTCCGGATCCGAGAAGCCCGGAACTCCCCCGCCGTCCTCTCCTTCCGATCCCTCCGAACGCCGGCCGGAGCGGCCTTCACCGTCCCCTGCCTCCACCGCCGACCTGACCGTCCTCGACGGCCGCAAGGATTCCTTCGCCGCGTGCCCGCACGGGCGCGCGTGCTTCTTCGAGGGCCGGGACGGCACAGGGAGCATGGGGTTCGCGCCCGGGTGCGGCTGGATCGACCTCGGCCCGCTGCGGGCCATGGTGTCGTCCGTCAAGACGCACGGGAACAACGTCACGCTCTACGACTCCGAGGACAAGGTCGTCGCCTCGGTCCAGGGCTGGTCGGAGACAGTGCTCCCTCCCGACCAGGAGGACCGCCCCGAGAAGGCGTTCGTGCACTGCCTCCGCACCGAGTGACCGAATGACCGAGTGACGCGCTGACGCACCAGGCGGGGGCTGCGCAGGGTCAGCAGCAGCCCCCGCCACCCGGCAGTGACCGCTTGTTCCGGGAGGCGAGGTTGCGGGACTCCAGTTCGTCGTCCGCCGGGTAGCCGACCTCCTCCAGCGTCAGCCCGTGCGGCCGTACGACGTGCACGGCGGAGTCCCGTACCCCCGCCTCCAGCACCTTGCCCGGCCACTCGGGCGGGCGGTGGCCGTCGCCGACGAAGAGCATCGCGCCGACGAGCGAGCGGACCATGTTGTGGCAGAACGCGTCCGCGACGACGGTGGCCTCCAGCACCCCGTCGTCGTGACGCGTCCACTCCAGCCGCCGGAGCGTACGGATCGTGGTCGCGCCCTCACGCTTCTTGCAGTACGCCGCGAAGTCGTGCTCCCCCAGCAGCGCCCCCGCCGCCGCGTTCATCGCGTCGAGGTCGAGCGGCCAGTTGTGCCAGAGCACGTGACCGCGCCGCAGCGGGTCGGCGCCGCCCGGCTGGTCGGTGACCCGGTAGGCGTAGCGCCGCCAGATCGCGGAGAAGCGCGCGTTGAAGTGCGCGGGCGCCTCGGCGACGCGGAACACCCGTACGTCCATCGGCAGCCGCCCCGCGAGCCGCCGCAGCAGCCGCTCACCGTGCTCGGCCCACACCTCGGCCGGCAGGTCGACGTGCGCGACCTGCCCGCGCGCGTGCACGCCCGCGTCGGTACGCCCCGCGACGGTCAGCTCGGGCGTCGCGCCCAGCCGCGTCACGACGCGCAGCGCGTCCTCCAGCTCGCCCTGCACGGTCCGCTGCCCGTTCTTCTGCTTCGCCCAGCCGGAGAACTCCCGCCCGTCGTAGGCCAGGTCCAGCCGGACACGTACGAGCCCCTCGGCAACCTCGTCACTCACACCCTTGATCCTCTCAGAGCAACGGAACGGGCCCGCACCCCGGAAAGGGTGCGGGCCCGTCGGCGACCGTGGACTCAGGCGTCCTTGGACTCGCCCTCGGCCTCAGCCTCGGCGGCGTCCTTCGGCTCGGCGTCCTTCGGCTCGGCGTCCTTCTTCAGGTCCGCGACGGCCTCGTCGCCCGCCGCGTCCTTGGCGGAACGCTTCGTGGCGGCCTCGGCCTCACCGACCGCGGCCTGCTGCACCGTGAGCGCCTCGACCAGCTCGATCACGGCCATCGGGGCGTTGTCGCCACGACGGGGACCGATCTTGGTGATGCGGGTGTAGCCGCCGGGACGGTTCTCGTAACGCGGACCGATCTCGGTGAAGAGGGTGTGCACGACGCTCTTGTCGAGGATCGTGCGCATGACCTGGCGACGGTTGTGCAGGTCGCCCTTCTTCGCCTTGGTGATCAGACGCTCCGCGACCGGACGCAGGCGGCGGGCCTTCGCCTCGGTCGTGGTGATGCGGCCGTGCTCGAAAAGGTTGGTGGCGAGGTTCGCCAGCATGGCCTTCTGGTGCGCGGCGCTGCCGCCCAGACGGGCACCCTTGGTGGGCTTCGGCATGGTGTTTCTCCTTCGTTGTCCCTGCACCGGCCGTATCAGGCACCGGTGGCAGTCCCGGCCGTATCAGGTACCGGGGGATTACGGGGCCCCGGGGATCGGGGCCCCGACGTTCAGCGAGCGGTAAGGATCAATACCGCTCAGCACTGCTCAGTACTGCTCGGTCTCCACGAAGCCCGCGTCCGCGTCGTCGTCGGCGCCGAAGGCGTCCGCGGCGGCGGTCGGGTCGAATCCGGGCGGGCTGTCCTTGAGGGCCAGGCCCATACCGGCCAGCTTCGCCTTGACCTCGTCGATCGACTTCGCGCCGAAGTTGCGGATGTCGAGCAGGTCCGCCTCGGAGCGGGCCACGAGCTCGCCCACCGAGTGGATGCCCTCGCGCTTGAGGCAGTTGTACGAGCGGACCGTGAGCTCCAGCTCCTCGATCGGCAGCGCCAGATCGGCGGCCAGGGCGGCGTCCGTCGGGGACGGGCCCATGTCGATGCCCTCGGCGTCGACGTTCAGCTCGCGGGCCAGGCCGAACAGCTCGACCAGGGTCTTGCCCGCCGACGCCATGGCGTCACGCGGGCGCATGGCCTGCTTGGTCTCGACGTCGACGATCAGCTTGTCGAAGTCGGTGCGCTGCTCGACACGGGTCGCCTCGACCTTGTACGTGACCTTGAGCACCGGCGAGTAGATGGAGTCGACCGGGATACGGCCGATCTCCTGGCCCACCTGCTTGTTCTGCACGGCGGAGACGTAGCCGCGACCGCGCTCGACGGTCAGCTCCATCTCCAGCTTGCCCTTGCCGTTGAGCGTGGCGAGGACCAGGTCCGGGTTGTGCACCTCGACACCGGCCGGCGGGGCGATGTCCGCGGCGGTGACCAGGCCCGGGCCCTGCTTGCGCAGGTACATCACGACCGGCTCGTCGTGCTCCGAGGAGACGACGAGGGACTTGATGTTGAGGATGAGGTCGGTGACGTCCTCCTTGACGCCCGGCACGGTGGAGAACTCGTGCAGGACACCGTCGATACGGATGGACGTGACCGCCGCACCCGGGATCGAGGAGAGGAGCGTACGACGCAGAGAGTTACCGAGGGTGTAGCCGAAGCCGGGCTCCAGCGGCTCGATCACGAACCGTGAGCGGAACTCGTCGACGACCTCTTCGGTCAGGGAAGGACGCTGAGCGATCAGCATGTGATGTGTGCCTCCATGTTTCGGCAACCGCTATTTGATGCCGTTACTGCAAGGGTACGGGCGGCACGGCCGTAGCACAGCCGTACCGCCCTCCCCGAAACCGAGCGGACCCGAAGAACTACTTCGAGTACAGCTCGACGATCAGCTGCTCCTGCACCTGGGTGTCGATCACCGGGCGCTCGGGCAGCGAGTGCACGAGGATCCGCATCTTGGACGGAATCGACTCCAGCCATGCCGGAACCGTCTTCTCGCCCGCCTCCGCGGCCGCCACCTGGAAGGGCGTGAGGCTGCGGGAGGCCTCGCGGACCTCGACGATGTCGTTCACCGACACCCGCGTGGACGGGATGTCGTTCTTACGGCCGTTGATGGTGATGTGGCCGTGCTTGACCAACTGACGTGCGTGGTCACGGGACTTGGCGAAGCCAGCCCGGTACACCACGTTGTCCAGACGGGTCTCGAGGATCCGCAGCAGGTTCTCACCAGTCTTGCCCTGCTGACGGTTCGCCTCGTTGAAATACCCGCGGAACTGCTTCTCCAAGACACCGTAGATACGAGCTGCCTTCTGCTTCTCACGCTTCTGCAGCAGGTACTCGGAGTCCTTGGTGCGCCCGCGACCGTGCTCACCCGGGGGGTAAGGACGGATCTCGATCGGGCACTTCGCGCTCTCGCACTTGCTCCCCTTGAGGAAGAGCTTCTGCTTCTCCCGACGGCAACGCTTGCAGTCGGCCCCGGTGTAACGCGCCATTGTTTAGTTGATCCCTACTTCAGTCGGTTCAGACCCGGCGGCGCTTCGGAGGGCGGCAGCCGTTGTGCGGAGTCGGGGTGACGTCCTGGATGGAGCCGACCTCCAGGCCGGTGGCCTGGAGCGAGCGGATCGCGGTCTCACGGCCGGAGCCGGGACCCTTCACGAAGACGTCGACCTTCCGCATGCCGTGCTCCTGGGCGCGGCGCGCGGCGTTCTCCGCGGCCATCTGCGCGGCGAACGGCGTGGACTTGCGCGAGCCCTTGAAGCCGACGTGGCCGGCGGAGGCCCAGGAGATCACGTTCCCGGTCGGGTCGGTGATCGAAACGATCGTGTTGTTGAACGTGCTCTTGATGTGAGCGTGCCCGTGGGCGACGTTCTTCTTCTCCTTGCGGCGCACCTTCTTGGCGCCGGCCGTACGGCCCTTCGGAGGCATATAGCAAAACTCCCGTGGAGGTGGTCGGTCCTACAGCGCGGACCGCTTGCAGCGTGTCCGGTGCGGACTACTTCTTGCCCGGCTTCTTCTTGCCGGCGATCGCGCGACGCGGGCCCTTGCGGGTGCGGGCGTTGGTCTTGGTGCGCTGACCGTGGACCGGGAGACCGCGCCGGTGACGCAGACCCTCGTAGCAGCCGATCTCGACCTTGCGGCGGATGTCGGCCTGGATCTCACGGCGGAGGTCACCCTCGACCTGGAGGTTGTTGTCCACGTACTCGCGGATCTTGACCAGCTCCTCCTCGCCCAGGTCCCGGACGCGGGTGTCCGGGCTGACCCCGGTCTCGCTCAGGGTCCGCTGGGCCAGGGTGCGGCCGATGCCGAAGACGTAGGTGAGGGCGACCTCGACGCGCTTCTCGCGCGGGAGGTCGACGCCTGCGAGGCGTGCCATGGATGTGGCTCCTGATGGGTTCGTCGGAGGTCTGCAACAGCGCCGCTCCGCTCCTCGTCGGGAACGGTCCCCGGCCTCCGACCGGGGGTGTCGACGCACTCACGCATGGTGAGGCGCCGGGCTCTGCTGTGTTGTCTTGTTGCTCGCTCGCGTCGCGCGAAGAACTGCGAAAGGCAGATCGGTGGTCGTGCGTCAGCCCTGGCGCTGCTTGTGGCGCAGGTTGTCGCAGATGACCATGACCCGGCCGTGGCGGCGGATCACCTTGCACTTGTCGCAGATCTTCTTGACGCTCGGCTTGACCTTCATGTTGTGAGGTACTCCGGGTCCGTAGATCTACTTGTAGCGGTAGACGATCCGTCCACGCGTCAGGTCGTACGGAGAGAGCTCCACCACGACGCGGTCGTCGGGAAGGATACGGATGTAGTGCATCCGCATCTTGCCGCTGATGTGCGCGAGGACCTGGTGCCCGTTCTGGAGCTCCACCTTGAACATCGCGTTCGGGAGAGACTCGACGACGGTGCCCTCGATCTCGATGGCCCCTTGTTTTTTGGCCATGCTTGAGCGCTTCACCTTCCGGGATCGGCTACCTGGGGTCGACTCAGGCATACGGGTACACCTGGGCCGACGAGCCAGTCTACGTCACGGCCCACGGAAAGACGAATCCAGGGATTATCCCCCTCGGCCGTGATCGTTACGCCTGCGGATCGGGAGCGACGACGACGCCCAGCTCGGCCAGCTTCGCCTTCCCCGCGTCCGGCGACGTCAGCACCAGCGGGAGGCGCCTCACAAGCTTCGCGCCGCTGCGCCGGACTCCGTCCGGCGGACCCGGATCAGGTTCAGGCCTGCGGATCCGGCGCCGCGGTCACACCCAGCTCGGCCAGCTTCGCCTTCCCCGCGTCCGGCGACGTCAGGACCAGCGGACCCTCCTCCGTGATCGCGACGGAGTGCTCCCAGTGGGAGGACCAGGTGCCGTCGTTCGTCTTCACGGTCCAGTCGTCCGAGAGGACGTGCGTCTTCGCCGTGCCGAGGCTCACCATCGGCTCGATGGCCAGGCACATGCCCGGGACCAGCTTGGGGCCGCGGCCGCGCCGCCGCTCGACGTAGTTCAGCAGGTGGGGGTCCATGTGCATCTGCGAGCCGATGCCGTGGCCGCCGTAGTCCTCGATGATCCCGTACTTGCCGGAGGCCGGGCGGGGCTGGCGGCGGATGTAGCCCTCGATGGCCTTGGAGACGTCCACCAGGCGGTTGCCCTTGCGCATCGCGGCGATGCCGGCCCACATGGACTCCTCGGTCACCCGGCTCAGCTCGTGCAGCTCCGCCGAGTGCCCCTCCCCCACGAAGACGGTCAGGGCCGCGTCGCCGTGCCAGCCGTCGATGATCGCGCCCGCGTCGATGGAGAGCAGGTCGCCCGCCTTGAGGACGGTCTCGCGGTCCGGGATGCCGTGGACGACGACATCGTTGACCGAGGTGCAGATGTTGCCGGGGAAGCCGCCGTAGCCGAGGAAATTCGGCTTGGCCCCGTGGTCGGCCAGGACCTTGGCCGCGACCTCGTCGAGGTCCTTGGTCGTCGCGCCCGGGACGGCGGCCTCGGCGCACGCCTTGTGCATGGCAGCGACCACCAGCCCCGCCTCGCGCATCTTCGCGATCTGCTCGGGGGTCTTGATCTCCACCATGGCGGATGCCGCCTTCCTCAACTTCCGGGAGCTGTCAGTACTGCCTCAGGGGCCACTGCTTCAAGTCTGCCAGCAAGCGAAAGGGCCGGACTCCTGGTCCGGCCCTTTCACCACCTCGTACTGGGGACTATCCGCGGCCGAGCGCCCGCATCGCGCGCTCGGTCACCTCGCCGACCTCGCCCAGCGCGGAGATCGTGGTAACGAGCCCCTGCGACTTGTAGTGGTCGATGATCGGCTCGGTCTCGCTGTGGTAGACGGCGAGCCGCTTGCGCACCGTCTCCTCGCGGTCGTCGTCGCGCTGGTACAGCTCGCCGCCGCACGCGTCGCACACGCCCTCCTTCTTCGGGGGGCTGTACTCGACGTGGAAGACGTGGCTGCTGTCGCTGCGGCAGATGCGCCGTCCGGCGATCCGCTTGACGACCTCGTCCTCGGGGACCTCCAGGTCCAGGACGGCGTCCAGCTTCTGGCTCTTCTCGTCCAGGTAGCTGTCCAGCGCCTCGGCCTGCGCGATGTTGCGCGGGAAGCCGTCGAGCAGGAAGCCGTCGACGGCGTCCTCCTCTTCCATACGGCTCTCGGCCATCCCGATCGTGACCTCGTCCGGCACGAGCTGCCCGGCGCGCATGTATTCCTGGGCCTGCTGGCCCAGCGGCGTGCCCTGGCTGATGTTGGCGCGGAAGAGGTCACCCGTCGAGATGTGAGGAATCGACAGGTTCTCGGCGAGGAATGACGCCTGCGTTCCCTTGCCCGCACCGGGCGGTCCGACGAGGACGATACGCATCAGCGGAGGAACCCTTCGTAATGACGCTGCTGAAGCTGGCTCTCGATCTGCTTCACGGTCTCAAGTCCCACGCCGACGATGATCAGAATGCTCGTCCCGCCGAACGGGAAGTTCTGGTTGGCGTTGAACATGATCAGCGCGACGGTCGGCACCAGCGCGATCAGACCCAGGTACAGAGAGCCGGGCCACGTGATCCGATTCAGCACGTAGCTCAGGTACTCCGCGGTGGGACGGCCCGCACGGATGCCCGGGATGAAGCCACCATACTTCTTCATGTTGTCGGCAACCTCTTCGGGGTTGAAGGAGATAGCCACATAGAAGAAGGCGAAAAAGACAATCAGCAGGAAGTACGTGACGATGTAGATCGGGTGATCGCCCTTGACAAAGTGCGCTTGAATCCACTGTGCCCAGCCCGCTTGAGAGCCGCTGAACTGCACGATGAGCGCGGGAATGTAGAGCAGCGAGGACGCGAAGATGACGGGAATCACACCCGCCTGATTGACCTTCAGCGGAATGTAGGTCGAGGTCCCGCCGTAGCTCCGGCGGCCGATCATGCGCTTCGCGTACTGGACCGGAATGCGGCGCTGGGCCTGCTCGACGAAGACGACGAGGGCGACCATCGCCAGGCCGCAGAGGATGACGGCGCCGAACTCGATCCAGCCGTCCGCGAGCTTGCCCTGCTTCTTGATGGACCACAGGGCGCCCGGGAACCCGGCCGCGATCGAGACGAACATGAGGATCGACATGCCGTTGCCGATGCCCCGGTCGGTGACCAGCTCGCCCAGCCACATGATGAGCGCGGTGCCCGCGGTCATCGTGATGACCATGGTGATCGTGGTGAAGATCCCCTGGTTCGGGACGATTTCGCTGGCGACGGAACAGTTCTGGAAGAGTGAGCCGCTGCGCGCGGTGGCGACCAGGCCGGTGGCCTGGAGGATCGCGAGCGCGACAGTCAGATAACGGGTGTACTGCGTGATCTTCGCCTGCCCGGCCTGGCCCTCCTTCTTCAGGGCCTCAAGGCGCGGGATGACCACGACCAGCAGCTGGAGGATGATGCTCGCCGTGATGTACGGCATGATCCCCAGCGCGAAGATCGTGATCTGAAGCAGCGCGCCGCCGCTGAACATGTTGACCAGGCCGAAGAGCCCCTGCGAGCCCTTCGCCTCGTCCATGCACGCCTGGACGTTCTCGTAACTGACACCCGGCACGGGAACGTGGGCTCCGATACGGAAGAGCACCATGATTCCGAGCGTGAAGAGCAGCTTCTTGCGCAGGTCGGGCGTCTGGAACGCCCGGGCGAACGCGGTGAGCACGGTGCCTCCTGCGCCCCCCGCGTTCGCTACGCGAGAGGTGACGGTCTTGAGGATCGACAGAATTAACGGTGCCCGCCACCTTACCGGCGACTGCACCGCCCTAGAAACGACCAGCCGTGGAACGACCGACCGGGGATGTCCCATTGGGACATCCCCGGTCGCTTCGTCACCCAGCCAACGAACTCAGAGGAGTTCGGTGACGGTGCCGCCGGCGGCGGTGATCTTCTCCTTGGCGGAGCCGGAGACCTTGTCGACGGTCACCGTCAGCGCCACGGAGATGTCACCCGCGCCGAGCACCTTGACGAGTTCGTTCTTACGAACGGCGCCCTTGGCGACCAGGTCGGCCACCGTGACCTCGCCACCCTGCGGGTAGAGCGCGGCCAGCTTCTCCAGGTTCACGACCTGGAACTGCTTGTGGGCGGGGTTGTTGAAGCCCTTGAGCTTGGGCAGCCGCATGTGCAGCGGCATCTGCCCACCCTCGAAGCGCTCCGGGACCTGGTAGCGGGCCTTCGTGCCCTTGGTGCCACGACCCGCGGTCTTGCCCTTGGACGCCTCGCCGCGACCCACACGGGTCTTGGCGGTCTTGGCGCCGGGGGCAGGACGGAGGTTGTGGACCTTCAGCGGCTTCTCATCCGCCATCTCAGTCGACCTCCTCGACCGTCACGAGGTGGCGCACGGTGTGCACCTGCCCGCGAACGACGTCGCTGGCCTCGCGTACGGCCACGTCGTTGACGCGCTTGAGACCCAGGGTCCGCAGCGTGTCACGGTGGTTCTGCTTCGTCCCGATGACGGACTTGGTCTGCGTGATCTTCAGGCGAGCCATTACGCGCTCACCCCGGCACGCGCCCGCAGCAGAGCGGCGGGAGCCACGTCCTCCAGCGGCAGGCCACGACGGGCGGCGATCTCCTCCGGGCGCTGAAGCCCGCGGAGAGCACCCACCGTGGCGTGCACGATGTTGATCGGGTTCGAGGAGCCGAGCGACTTGCTCAGCACGTCGTGAATGCCGGCGCACTCCAGCACGGCGCGCACGGGACCACCGGCGATCACACCGGTACCCGGCGAAGCCGGCTTGAGCAGCACGACACCCGCGGCCTCCTCACCCGTGATCGGGTGCGGAATGGTGCCCTGGATACGCGGGACCTTGAAGAAGTGCTTCTTGGCCTCCTCAACGCCCTTGGCGATGGCGGCCGGCACCTCCTTGGCCTTGCCGTAACCGACACCCACGGTGCCGTCACCGTCGCCCACCACGACCAGCGCGGTGAAGCTGAAGCGACGACCACCCTTCACAACCTTGGCGACACGGTTGATCGCGACAACGCGCTCAACGTACGCGGTCTTCTCGGCGGCAGCGCCGCCGTCCCGGCCCTTACGGTCCCGCCGCTCGCCGCCACCGGCGCCGCCACCGCGGCGCTGGGGTCCAGCCATTGGAATTACCTCTCTCGTTAAACGTCCGCTTGCAGGACCGTGCTCAGAACTTGAGCCCGGCCTCGCGGGCGGCGTCGGCCAGAGCGGCAATCCGCCCTGCGTACTTGTTGCCACCGCGGTCGAACACGACAGCCTCGACACCCGCGGCCTTCGCACGCTCGGCGACCAGCGCGCCGACCTGCTTGGCCTGGTCGCTCTTGCCGCCCTCGCCGCCGCGGATGGTGCCGTCCAGGTGCGACGCCGAGGCCAGCGTGTGGCCCGCGAGGTCGTCGATCACCTGGGCGGTGATGCCGCGGTTGGTGCGCGTCACCACAAGACGGGGGCGCTCGGGCGTGCCCGAGACCTTCTTGCGGATGCGAATGTGACGGCGCTTGGCGGCGGCGCGCTTGTAGGCGTCGCCCTTAGCGATCTTCACGCCGTATGCCATGGCTTACTTACCAGCCTTTCCGACCTTGCGGCGGATGGTCTCGCCCGCGTACTTCACGCCCTTGGCCTTGTACGGGTCGGGCTTCCGCAGCTTGCGGATGTTCGCGGCGACCTCGCCGACCTGCTGCTTGTCGATGCCCTCGACCGAGAACTTGGTCGGCGACTCGACCTTGAACGAGATGCCTTCCGGCGCCTTGATCAGGATCGGGTGGCTGTAGCCCAGGGAGAACTCCAGGTCGGAGCCCTTGGCCTGGACGCGGTAACCGACACCGCTGATTTCGAGGTCCTTGCTGAACCCGTTGGTCACGCCAGTGATCATGTTCGCCACCAGCGTGCGGGACAGACCGTGCAGGGCCTTGTTCCGGCTCTCATCGTTGGGACGCGTGACGGCGATGACGCCGTCCTCGTCCTTGGCGATCTCGATGGGCGCGGCAACGGTGTGCGAGAGGGAGCCCTTGGGCCCCTTCACCGCGACCGTCTGGCCATCGATGGTGACGTCCACACCGGCGGGAACCGTGATGGGGAGCTTGCCAATGCGCGACATAGCTGTTTCCTCCGTTCCCTTCCGTTACCAGACGTAGGCGAGGACTTCCCCACCCACGCCCTTCTTCTGCGCCTGCTGGCCGGTGAGCAGACCGTGGGAGGTGGAGATGATCGCCACGCCCAGGCCGCCGAGCACCTTCGGCAGGTTGGTGGACTTTGCGTAGACCCGCAGACCCGGCTTGGAGATCCGCTTGATGCCCGCGATCGAACGCTCGCGGTTCGGGCCGAACTTCAGCTCAAGGACGAGGCTCTTGCCGACCTTGGCGTCTTCGGTCTTCCACCCGGTGATGTAACCCTCCTGCTGGAGGATCTCCGCGATGTGCGACTTGATCTTGCTGTGGGGCATCACGACGGTGTCGTGGTACGCCGAGTTCGCGTTTCGCAGACGCGTGAGCATGTCTGCGATCGGATCGGTCATGGTCATGTGATGGCCTTCGGCCTCTCTCGCCGGGGTTTCCCTGTGTGCTCCGTCCTTCTCCCCGTCCGCCCTGGCGGGCGACGGGACGGGTGCGGTGCGGGGGACCTACGGCGTAGTAAGCGACTTTGCAGCTTACCGAGAGTCCTGGTTCATCCCGAAGGGGATTACCAGGAGCTCTTGGTCACGCCCGGCAGCTCGCCACGGTGCGCCATCTCACGGAGGCACACGCGGCACAGGCCGAACTTGCGGTAGACGGAGTGCGGACGGCCACAACGCTGGCAGCGCGTGTACGCACGCACGGCGAACTTCGGCTTGCGGC
Organism: Streptomyces sp. NPDC048172; assembly: GCF_043202595.1. Lineage (NCBI taxonomy): Bacteria > Bacillati > Actinomycetota > Actinomycetes > Kitasatosporales > Streptomycetaceae > Streptomyces > Streptomyces sp. NPDC048172. The sequence continues at coordinate 215,575 of NZ_JBIDAT010000001.1, read as the reverse complement.
CGGCCTTGGAGATCAGAGCCTTCTTCGCCATGGTCAGTTCTCCTTGAACGGGAAGCCGAGGTGACGAAGCAGGGCGCGGCCCTCGTCGTCGTTGGTCGCCGTGGTGACCACGGTGATGTCCATGCCCCGGACCCGGTCGATCTTGTCCTGGTCGATCTCGTGGAACATGACCTGCTCCGTGAGACCGAACGTGTAGTTGCCCCGGCCGTCGAACTGCTTCGGCGACAGACCGCGGAAGTCGCGGATGCGCGGCAGCGCGAGCGACAGCAGGCGGTCCAGGAACTCCCACATCCGGTCGCCACGCAGGGTCACGTGGGCACCGATCGGCTGGCCCTCACGCAGCTTGAACTGCGCGATGGACTTGCGGGCCTTGGTCACGGCCGGCTTCTGACCGGTGATCGTGGTGAGGTCCTTGATGGCACCCTCGATCAGCTTGGAGTCGCGGGCGGCGTCGCCCACACCCATGTTGACCACGATCTTGGTCAGACCGGGGATCTGCATGACGTTCTCGTACGAGAACTCCTCGTGCAGCTTGCCCTGGATCTCGGCGCGGTAGCGCTGCTTCAGGCGCGGGGCCTCAGTGGTGGCAGTCATCAGATGTCCTCACCGGTCCGCTTGGCAACGCGGATCTTGTTGCCGTCGTCATCGAAGCGGTAGCCGACACGGGTGACGACCTTGTTGCCGTCCTTCTCCACGACGAGCTGAACGTTGCTCACGTGAACGGGAGCTTCGGTCGTCACGATGCCGCCGGTCTTGGAACCACGAGCGGTCTGGCCGGCCTTGGTGTGCTTCTTGACCCGGTTGACACCCTCGACCAGGACGCGGTCCTCGCGGGGGTAGGCCACGATGACCTTGCCCTGCTTGCCCTTGTCCTTGCCGGTGATGACCTGGACCAGGTCACCCTTCTTGATCTTCATCGGTTACAGCACCTCCGGCGCGAGCGAGATGATCTTCATGAACTTCTTCTCGCGCAGCTCACGGCCCACGGGGCCGAAGATACGGGTGCCGCGGGGGTCGCCATCGTTCTTGAGGATGACGGCCGCGTTCTCGTCGAAGCGGATGTACGAGCCGTCGGGGCGGCGGCGCTCCTTCACGGTGCGCACGATGACCGCCTTGACGATGTCGCCCTTCTTCACGTTCCCGCCCGGGATCGCGTCCTTGACGGTAGCGACGACGACGTCACCGATGCCCGCGTAGCGCCGGCCCGAGCCGCCGAGCACACGGATGGTGAGAATTTCCTTCGCACCCGTGTTGTCGGCGACGCGAAGCCGAGACTCCTGCTGGATCACGTCTATCTCCTGTATGTCTGCCGGTTCCCGCCGGGGTGGCCCCTCCTACGAGGAGAGACACCCCGGCGAGCCTGGCGGAACGAACCTGGGGCCTGGACCGGCCCCAGGAATTACTTGGCCTTCTCGAGGATCTCGACGATGCGCCAGCGCTTGGTGGCGGACAGCGGCCGGGTCTCCATCAGGAGGACGCGGTCGCCGACGCCGGCAGCGTTCTGCTCGTCGTGCGCCTTGAGCTTGTTCGTACGGCGGATGACCTTGCCGTACAGCGCGTGCTTCACACGGTCCTCGACTGCGACGACGACGGTCTTGTCCATCTTGTCGCTGACGACCAGACCCTCACGGGTCTTGCGGAAGCCGCGCGCCTGCTCAGTCTTCTCAGTCACATTCGTCTCGCTCATCAGGCGCTCTCCACCGTCTCGATGCCCAGCTCGCGCTCACGCATCAGGGTGTAGATCCGGGCGATGTCCTTGCGGACGGCCTTCAGCCGGCCGTGGTTCTCAAGCTGCCCGGTCGCCGCCTGGAAGCGGAGGTTGAACAGCTCTTCCTTGGCCTCGCGGAGCTTGCCAACGAGCTCCTCGTTGCCCAGCTCGCGCAGCTCGGACGCCTTGGTTCCGGCCGCCATCACGCGTCACCTGCCTCGCGCCGCACAATGCGGCACTTCATCGGAAGCTTGTGCGCTGCACGGATGAGCGCCTCTTTAGCAACCTTCTCGTTCGGGTAGGACAGTTCGAACATCACGCGACCGGGCTTGACGTTCGCGATCCACCACTCCGGCGAACCCTTACCGGAACCCATGCGGGTCTCGGCGGGCTTCTTCGTCAGCGGGCGGTCCGGGTAGATGTTGATCCAGACCTTGCCACCACGCTTGATGTGACGGGTCATGGAGATACGAGCTGCCTCGATCTGCCGGTTCGTCACGTAGGCGCCGGTCACGGCCTGGATGCCGTACTCACCGAAAGCGACCTCGGTGCCACCCTTCGCCATGCCCTTGCGCTTGGGGTGGTGCTGCTTGCGGTGCTTGACCCTGCGAGGGATCAGCATGTCGGTCAGGCCTCCGTTCCGGTGCTCTCAGCAGCCGGAGCAGCGGCGGGAGCGGCGGCCTCGGCCTTGGGGGCCTCGGAGGCGGCAGCGCCCTGGTTGCTCTGCTGCGGCTTGCGCCCGCGGCCGCCACGCTCGCCACCACGACGGGGGCGGTCGTTGCCGCCGCCACCGCGCGACGGGCGGTTGCCCGCGCGGGCCGCGGCGTTCTCGGCGCGGACCTCGGCGATGTTCTTGACGTCGCCCTTGTAGATCCAGACCTTCACGCCGATGCGGCCGAAGGTCGTACGGGCCTCGAAGAAGCCGTAGTCGACGTTCGCACGGAGCGTGTGCAGGGGCACGCGGCCCTCGCGGTAGAACTCCGAGCGGGACATCTCGGCGCCGCCGAGACGGCCACCGCACTGGATCTTGATGCCCTTGGCACCGGCCTTCATCGCCGTCTGCATGCTCTTACGCATGGCGCGGCGGAAGGAGACCCGGGAGGAGAGCTGCTCGGCGACCGCCTGGGCCACGAGCTGCGCGTCCGTCTCGGGGTTCTTCACCTCGAGGATGTTGAACTGGATCTGCTTGCCGGTGAGCTTCTCCAGGTTGCCCCGGAGACGGTCGGCCTCGGCGCCGCGGCGGCCGATGACGATGCCCGGGCGCGCCGTGTGGACGTCCACGCGGACGCGGTCACGGGTGCGCTCGATCTCGACCTTGGAGATGCCGGCCCGCTCCATGCCCTGCGTGAGCATGCGACGGATCGCGACGTCTTCCTTGACGTAGTCCTTGTACAGCTTGTCGGCGTACCAGCGCGACTTGAAGTCGGTGGTGATGCCGAGCCGGAACCCGTGCGGGTTTACCTTCTGGCCCATTACCGGGTTCCTTCCTTGCTGCTCACGACCACGGTGATGTGGCTCGTCCGCTTACGGATCCGGTAGGCGCGGCCCTGGGCGCGCGGACGGAACCGCTTCAGGGTCGGGCCCTCGTCGACGTATGCCTCGGAGATGAAGAGGCTGTCGGCGTCGGTGTGGTCGTAGTTGTGCGCGGCGTTGGCGATGGCGCTGTCCAGCACCTTGCCCACCGGCACACTCGCGGCCTGCGGGGCGAAACGCAGGACCGCCTGAGCCTCCGTGGCGTCCATGCCACGAACGAGGTCCACCACCCGGCGGGCCTTCATGGGCGTGACGCGCACATAGCGCGCTGAGGCCCTGGCTTCCATGGTTGTCCCTTCGGTGTCAGTCATAGTCTTCACACCCCGCTCATCAGCGACGACGCGACTTGCGGTCGTCCTTGACGTGGCCGCGGAAGGTGCGGGTCGGCGCGAACTCGCCGAGCTTGTGGCCGACCATCGACTCGGTGACGAACACCGGGACGTGCTTGCGGCCGTCGTGCACCGCGATCGTGTGGCCGAGCATGGCCGGGACGATCATCGAGCGGCGAGACCAGGTCTTGATGACGTTCTTGGTGCCCGCGTCGTTCTGTGCATCCACCTTCTTGCCCAGGTGGTCGTCGACGAAGGGCCCCTTCTTGAGACTGCGCGGCATCTAAACCCGCTCCTAGCGCTTCTTGTTCGTCTTGCGGCGGCGGACGATGTACTTGTTGCTGGCCTTCTTCGGCGAGCGAGTACGGCCCTCCTTCTGGCCCCACGGCGAAACCGGGTGGCGGCCACCGGAGGTACGACCCTCACCACCACCGTGCGGGTGGTCGATCGGGTTCATGACCACACCGCGGACGGTCGGGCGAACGCCCTTCCAGCGCATACGGCCGGCCTTGCCCCAGTTGATGTTCGACTGCTCGGCGTTGCCGACCTCGCCCACAGTGGCGCGGCAGCGGACGTCGACCAGACGGATCTCGCCGGAGGGCATGCGGAGGTGGGCCATGCGGCCCTCCTTCGCCAGGAGCTGGATGGAGGTGCCGGCGGAGCGGCCGAACTTGGCACCGCCGCCCGGCTTCAGCTCCACGGCGTGGATCGTCGTACCGACCGGGATGTAGCGCAGCGGCAGGTTGTTGCCCGGCTTGATGTCGGCGCCCTGGCCGTTCTCGATCCGGTTGCCCTGCTCGACGCCGCGCGGCGCGAGAATGTAGCGCTTCTCGCCGTCGGCGTAGTGCAGCAGCGCGATGCGCGCGGTGCGGTTCGGGTCGTACTCGATGTGCGCGACCTTGGCGGGCACGCCGTCCTTGTCGTGCCGACGGAAGTCGATGACACGGTAGGCGCGCTTGTGGCCACCGCCCTGGTGGCGGACGGTCACACGACCGGCGTTGTTACGGCCGCCCTTGCTGTGCAGCGGGCGGACCAGCGACTTCTCCGGCGTGGACCGCGTGACCTCGACGAAGTCGGCGACGCTGGAGCCACGACGGCCCGGGGTCGTCGGCTTGTACTTGCGGATACCCATTTCTCAGTCCTCGTCCGATTCCGGACGATCCGGACCTCCGTCAGGAGGTCGGACCGCCGAAGATGTCGATACGGTCGCCCTCGGCGAGGGTCACGATGGCGCGCTTGGCGTCAGCGCGCTTGCCGTAACCGGTGCGGGTGCGCTTGCGCTTGCCCTGCCGGTTGAGCGTGTTGACCCCGGTGACCTTGACCGAGAAGACCTCTTCGACGGCCTGCTTGATCTGGGTCTTGTTGGCACGCGGGTCGACGATGAACGTGTACTTGTTCTCGTCCAGCAGCGCGTAGCTCTTCTCCGAGACGACCGGCTTGATCAGCAGGTCGCGCGGGTCGGAGAACGTCTTGCTCGGGTCGGCGGGCGCGATCGGGCCCGGGCCGTCCGCCGCGCGGCGGGCGGCCTTGGCGACGCGAGCGGCCTTCGCGGCCTTCGCTGCCTTGGAGGCAATGCTCGGGTGACGCGTAGCCATCAGGCCTCGCTCCCTTCGGTCTCAGCGGCCTTCTGGGGGCCAGACACGAAGGACTCCAGAGCGGCCTGGGTGAAGACCACGTCGTCCGAGACGAGCACGTCGTACGTGTTGAGCTGGCCCGGCTCCAGGATGTGCACCTGGGGCAGGTTGCGCGCGGAAAGCCAGGCGGTCTCGTCGGCGCGCTCGACGACCAGCAGCACGTTCTTGCGCTCGCTGATCTTGCCGAACAGGGTCTTCGCGGCCTTGGTGGAAGCCTCGCCCTCGACCACGCCGGAGACGACGTGGACGCGGCTGTGGCGGGCCCGGTCGGAGAGGGCACCGCGCAGGGCGGCGGCCTTCATCTTCTTCGGGGTCCGCTGCGAGTAGTCACGCGGCACGGGGCCGTGGACGACGCCACCGCCCGCGAACTGCGGGGCGCGGGTCGAACCCTGACGGGCGCGGCCGGTGCCCTTCTGGCGGTACGGCTTCTTGCCGCCGCCGCGGACCTCGCCGCGGGTCTTCGTCTTGTGCGTGCCCTGACGGGCCGCGGCCAGCTGTGCGACGACGACCTGGTGGATCAGCGGAACGCTGACCTGCGCGTCGAAGATCTCCGTGGGGAGCTCGACGGACCCGGTCTTCTCGCCAGCGGGCGAAAGGATGTCAACGGTGCTCATTTACCTTCAGGCCCCCTTGGCCGCGGTACGGACCAGGACGAGGCCGCCGTTCGGACCAGGAACTGCGCCCTTGATGAGCAGCAGACCCTTCTCCGCGTCAACGGCGTGGACGGTCAGGTTCTGGGTGGTGACCCGCTCGTTGCCCATACGGCCGGCCATGCGGGTGCCCTTGAAGACCCGGCCCGGGGTGGCGCAGCCACCGATGGCGCCCGGCTTGCGGTGCACGCGGTGCGCGCCGTGCGAAGCCTTGCCGCCGTGGAAGCCGTGGCGCTTCATGCCGCCGGCGAAGCCCTTGCCCTTGGACTTGCCGGTCACGTCGACCTTGATGCCGGCCTCGAAGGTGTCGGCACTGATCTCCTGGCCCAGCGTGTACTCGCTGGCGCCGGAGGTGCGCAGTTCCACCAGGTGGCGGCGCGGGGTGACGTCGGCCTTGGCGAAGTGGCCCTTGAGGGGCTTGTTCACCTTGCGCGGGTCGATCTCGCCGAAGGCGATCTGAACGGCCTCGTAGCCGTCCTTGTCTGCGGTGCGGACCTGGGTCACGACATTCGGCCCGGCCTTGACGACGGTCACGGGGACAACGCGGTTGTTGTCGTCCCAGACCTGGGTCATGCCGAGCTTCTCGCCCAGGACGCCCTTGATCTGCTTGGTCATCTCTACGACACCCCTCAGAGCTTGATCTCGATGTCGACGCCGGCCGGGAGGTCCAGGCGCATCAGCGAGTCAACGGTCTTGGGAGTCGGGTCGAGGATGTCGATCAGACGCTTGTGGGTGCGCATCTCGAAGTGCTCGCGCGAGTCCTTGTACTTGTGCGGCGACTTGATGACGCAGTACACGTTCTTCTCAGTGGGCAGCGGCACCGGGCCAGCGACCGACGCGCCAGTGCGGGTCACCGTCTCGACGATCTTCTTCGCCGAGTTGTCGATGACCTCGTGGTCGTAGGCCTTGAGCCGGATGCGGATCTTCTGTCCCGCCATGGCTACTTCGTAGTCCTGTCTCTCGTAACGCTCTGGAACCCGACGGCTTCCGTCCCCTCGCTCCACTTCCGACCCACGCGGTCGGGCGTGTCGCGACCCTTCCCGTACTTCACCGCGGACGTGCGTCACCAGGGACACATCTCCGACGGACGGAAGGATTCGGGGGCAGAGGACCCACCGGGTGCCTGGCTGGAAGCCCCTCCCACGCTTCCCGGAAGATTCCCGTACTTCCGCCCCTGATGAGGGGCGACGAATACCTGGGACTCGCTTCCAGTCCTCCCGGCGGGAGGCGCGCGGCATCGGCACTCAACCGAGCAACCTGGACAGTGTGCCACAAGGGGAAAGGCCATCGCCAATCGGGCCTCTATCACACCAGAGGCTCACCTGCGGCGACCGACCCGGGAGCGGGCCGGAGGCCGGGTACTACCGGCGAGTAGGGTCGTACGACCCCAGGAACGGAGTACTCCCCATGCCCCGCACCTTCACGGTCTCCCGCACCGTCCTTGTCGCGGCACCGCCGGAACAGGTCTACGAAGAGGTGAGCCGCCCGGCACGGATGGGCCGCTGGAGCCCGGAGAACCTGGGGGCGACCGTACCAGGCGACGCGGACGGGACCGCGTTCACGGGCATGACCTTCGACGGCCACAACAGGCGCGGCGCCATGCGCTGGACCACGCGCTGCACGGTGACCGCCGCCGAGCCGGGCAGCCGCTTCGCCTTCCGCGTCCACGCGATCGGCCTGCGCCGCCCGCTGCTGCGCGGGCCCATCGCCACCTGGGAGTACCGTCTTGCGCCCCATGGCGAGGGGACCAAGGTGACGGAGACCTGGACGGACGACCGCCGCGCCTGGCCCGACCCCGTCGCCGCCGTCTTCGACAGGGCCGTCACCGGCGGCCGTACGTTCGTCGCGTTCCAGGCCCGCAACATCGACCGCACGCTGCGCAACCTCAAGCGCGAGCTGGAGCGGGCCTCGCGGCCGTAACTCCCAGCGATCACCCGGACACACGTTTGGTAACGTGACGGCTTCATCCGAGGGGCCACCGATGCTGAGGGGGCGGGATGGGACTCCCGGAGGAGATAGCGGCGCTGCGTGGGGGCCGGGGCGATCCCGGGGCGTTGGTGGGCGAGCTGCGGCGGACGGCCGTGCTCGTGCTGACGTCGGGCGAGGACGGGATCGTGACGGCGCCGTACGGCGGGGTCCGCTGGATCCTGGCGTTCACGGACGAGGAGGCGCTGGCGCGGTACGCGTACGCGCGCAGGGCGCGGGTGGACGTGGAGTGGCCGTACGCCGCCGTGCTCGGCGCCCGCCTGCTGGATGCCGTCGTCCCGGCACAGGACGGCCCTACGGGCGTGGCCGTGAACGTCGCGGACGACGACGGCTCGATGCTCTTCCCGCCGGTGAAAGGGATCGTGCCGGACGCGGTGGCCGTCACGGAGGGGGATGAGCAGTGAGCGGCGGAGGCAAGAGCGTCGACGGGGTCGAGTGGGACAAGGAGTCGCTCGATCTGGTCGAGAAGGGCCTCAAGGGCGCCATCGACGAGCTCAAGCAGTCGGGGAGTTCGGCGACGGACTCGCTGCAGGGCGCGGGGTTCGAGGAGCTGTCGCTGACGCAGATGGAGGCCGGGCACGCCGGGCTGGCGGGGGACTTCGAGGACTTCTGCGAGAAGTGGGAGTGGGGCGTGCGGGCCCTCGTCCAGAACGCGAACGGGCTGGCGGAGCGGCTGGGGCTGTCGGCGGGGCTGGGGTACGAGGAGGACCAGTACCGGTCGGGAACGCTCAAGATCGCGGCCAACTCGGTCCTGTTCTCCGGCAATCCGCACGCGAGCGAGGAAGAGGTCGTCAAGCAGAGCTACGGCGACATCCTCACCCCCGACGCGCCGGACTACTCCGCCGACTCCTTCCGGCAGGCCAAGGACGACATCGTCCAGGAGGGCAAGGACACCGGGCGCGCGCTGACCGAGGACGGCTGGGGCGCGGTGCGGGCGGACGCCGCCCAGGAGATCACCGGCGCCAGTGACGAGGAGATCGAGGCGCAGCGCGACCGTGTGTTCGGCCCGTCGGCGGAGGAACGCGCGAAGGCGCAAGGGGCGCAGGGGGCGGAGGGAGCCGAGGGGGCGGGGGGCTGATGGGCTGGGGTGACCTGGTTCCGGACGGGGTCAAGGACAAGTACGAGGACGCCAAGGAGGCCGTCGGTGACGGCGTCGAGGGGATGGGCAACTGGGGCGCCGACCGGCTGGACGACGCGGGCTGGCAGGGCGGCGCCGACTTCGTACGGGACAAGTCCCGCTCCCTGGCCAACCGGCTCGGCGCGGACGTCGCCGAACTCCAGCTCGACGAGTCGGACGAGCCCGACCGGCTGGTCTACGGCAGCCCCGGCAAGCTGCGCGCGACGTCGGAGCATCTGACCGACTTCCAGAAGGCGTTCAACCAGGTCGCGCGCGGCCTCAAGCGGCTGCCCGAGGGGAAGCTGAAGGGCAAGGCGGCGGACGCGTTCTGGGACAAGGTCGGCCTGGAGCCCGCGAAGTGGACCAAGGCGGCCGACGCCTGCGAGAAGGCCGCCGGAGCGCTGGACGACTTCGCCGGAACGGTGGAATGGGCGCAGCGCCAGGCCCGCGAGGCGGTGGCCAAGTACAAGGACGACAAGAAGGACGAGGCCGAGGAGCAGCTGGTCGAGGCCCGCACCCAGCGCAACACGGCCGCAGCACGCGCCCAGAAGGCGGTCAAGGCCGCGGCGGAGGCGGCACCGCCCAAGCCCTCCTACGCGGAGCGCGCGGGGGACGGCCTGGAGGGCCTCAAGCTGGACGCGACGCATGTGGCCGGTGGCGTGGTCAAGGGTGTCGCGGGCACGTACGGCTTCGTACGGTCGGTGAACCCGGTCGACCCCTACAACCTCACCCACCCCGCCGAGTACGCCACCAACCTGGCCTCCACCAACATGGGCATCGTCCGGATGGCCAACGACCCGGTCGGCACCGGCAAGCAGATGTGGGACGGCTTCCAGAAGGACGGCGCGGAGGGCGTCGGCCGCCTCATCCCCGAACTGGCCGGTACCAAAGGCGCGGGGGCCGCGCTGCGGGCCGCGAAGGCGGCACGGACCGCGAAGGGCGCACGCGTCGCGGACGACGTCCCCAAACCCCGCGTCGACCTGGAGAAGAAGGGCCCGGACGACGCGGCCAAGAAGGGCGAGGAGACCCCGTCGGGAGGGACGGACCCGGTCGACCTGTCCACGGGACGGATGTACCTCCCCCAGACGGACCTGACGCTGCCCGGCACCCTGCCCTTCTCCTTCGTGCGCCGAGTCGAGTCCGGCTACCGGCAGGGGCGTTGGTTCGGCCCGTCCTGGTCCTCGACGCTGGACCAGCGCCTGGACGTCGACGCGGAGGGCGTCGTGTACGTGGCGGAGGACGGCCGCCTCCTGGCCTTCCCGCACCCGGCCCCGGGCCTGCCCACTTACCCGACGGCGGGCTCGGCGAGGATGCCCCTGGACCGCGAGGTGGACGGCGGCTACACCCTCACGGACCCGGACACAGGCTGGACCCGCCACTTCGCTCCCCCGCCGACGGGCGAGGACGGCGGGGACGGCACCGCGGTGCTGGAGCAGATCACCGACCGTAACGGCAACAGCGTCACCTTCGAGTACGACGAGGAGACCGGCGCCCCGTCCCGCCTGGTCCACAGTGGCGGCTACGAGATCCGCCTGACGGTCGAGGGCGACCGCGTAAGGACCCTGTCCCTGGGTTCGCGCGAGGTCCTGCGCTACGGCTACGACGAGTCGGGCAACCTGACGGAGGTCACGAACTCCACGGGCGTACCGCTCCGCTTCGAGTACGACGAAGAGCGCCGCGTGATCGCCTGGACGGACACCAACGACCGCCGCTACGACTACGTCTACGACAACCTCGACCGCGTCATCGCCGAGGGCGGCACCGCGGGCCACATGCAGGTCCGTATCGACTACGACGGCGTGGACGAGGCGACCGGCCACCGGGTCACCACCCTGACAAGCGCGGCGGGCGAGTCGACCCGCACCCTCTTCAACGACCGCGGCCAAATGGTCGGCGAAATCGACCCCCTGGGCCACCGCACGAAGACGGAAAGGGACGACCACAACCGCCCCCTCACCCACACGGACGCCCTGGGCCGCGTCACGCGCTATACGTACGACGAAACGGGCCGCTTGGCGACGCTCGTACGCCCGGACGGCACAGGCATCTCGTTGGTCCGTGACGAGATGGGCAACCCGGTGGCAACGACGGCCGCCGACGGCACGGTCTGGCGCGAGGAGTGGGACGAGTACGGCAACCGCACGACGGTCACGGACCCGGCGGGCCACACGACTCACTACTCGTACGACGGCCGGGGCCACCTGACGACGGTGACGGACGCCCTGGGCGCGGTGACGAGAGTGAGCTGCGACGCGGCAGGCCTCCCGGTCGAGGTGACGGACCCCCTGGGCGCGAAGACGGCGTACGAACGGAACGCCTTCGGCCGCCCGGTCGCCGTGGTGGACCCCTTGGGCGCGCGTACGGCCCTGGAGTGGACGGTCGAGGGCAAACTCGCCCGCCGCACGGACCCGAACGGCGCCACGGAACGCTGGGAGTGGGACGGCGAGGGCAACTGCACGCGCCACGTGGACGCGGCGGGCGGCGAGACCCGCTACGAGTACGGCCACTTCGACCTCCTGGAGGCCCGTACCGGCGCCGACGGCGTCCGCTACGCCTTCACGTACGACGCGGAGCTGCGCCTGACCGAGGTCCACAACCCCCAGGGCCTGACGTGGTCGTACGGGTACGACGAGGCGGGCCGCCTGATCGCGGAATCGGACTTCGACGGCCGCGAGCAGCGCTACGCCCTGAACGCGGCAGGCGAACTGACATCGCGGACCACCCCAGGAGGCGAGGAGATCGCCTACGAGCGCGACACGCTCGGCCGTACGACGCGCAAGCAGGTGGCGGACGAGGAGACGACGTACGCCTACGACCCGGCGGGCCGCCTAGTGGAGGCCGTCGGCCCCGAGGCCACGTTGTGCTACCAACGGGACAAGCTGGGCCGCGTAAAGACGGAACTGGTCAACGGCCGAGCCCTCACCCACACGTACGACGCCCTGGGCCGCGAGACACGACGGGTGACGCCGACGGGCGCGGTGACGACGTACGAGTACGACGCGGCGGGCAACCGCACGAGCCTGACGTCGAACGGGCGGACGCTCGACTTCGCGTACGACGAGGCGGGCCGCGAGTCGCATCGCACGATCGGCGAGGAAGGCCTGTCCCTCGCCCACATCTGGGACCCAGCGGGCAGACTGACCCGGCAGTCCCTGAGCGACGAGGGCACACTCCACGAACGGTCCTACGCCTACCGCGAGGACGGCTACCTGCGGACGGTGGACGACTCCCTGACGGGCCGCACGACGTACGACCTGAACGCCGTCGGCCGCGTCACGGCGGTCCACGCCCGGGGCTGGACGGAGCGGTACGCGTACGACGAGGCGGGCAACCAGACGGAGGCCCACTGGCCGGACGAGCACGCGTCCCCGGAGGCGCGGGGCGCACGCACGTACGAGGGCACGCGCATCCGCACGGCGGGCGGTATCCGCTACGAACACGACGGGTCGGGCCGCGTCACCCTCCGCCAGAAGCGCCGCCTGTCGAAGAAGCCGGACACCTGGCGCTACGAATGGACCGCCGAGGACCGCCTCACGAGGGTCGTCACCCCGGACGGCAAGGAATGGCGCTACGCGTACGACCCCCTGGGCCGCCGAATAGCGAAGCAGTCGGACGCCGAACGGGTCGACTTCACCTGGGACGGCCCAAGACTGATCGAGCAAACAACAACATCCGGGGCCCTCCCCCACCCGGTAACCCTCACCTGGGACCACAAGGGCTTCACACCCCTGACCCAGACGGAACGCCTCACGAACGAGGCGACCCAGCAGGAAATCGACTCCCGCTTCTACGCGATAGTCACCGACCTGATCGGCACCCCGACAGAGCTGGTCGACGAAACAGGCACCACGGCCTGGACCGCCCGCACCACTCTCTGGGGCACGACAACCTGGCCGACGGACGCCACGACGTACACCCCTCTCCGCTTCCCAGGCCAGTACCACGACCCGGAAACAGGCCTCCACTACAACTACTTCCGCTACTACGACCCGGAAACGGCCCGGTACGCCAGCCCTGATCCGCTGGGCATGCGTGCAGCGCCCAACCCGGCCGCTTATGTCCGCACACCCCACACTCTTGGTGATCCCCTGGGTCTGTCGCCCTGCAGGGCGCCTGGCGAGGAGCGAGCGGCCCGGGGAGTACGGCAACCGGAAGTAGAGCGCACACTCGACAACGCCCTGGACAAGAACACATATCTGCGCGACGTGGCCGAGAGGTACGGCATCAACCTGCGAGGCTCCGGCAGAGACGTCGACGTCATCTACGATCCGGACCTTCCTTCGGGTCAACTCGGAGTCACGCGTGCCAACGACGGCGGAAACGTCATCCGCATCGGACCGGATGCCGTCCGGGATGACGCTACGGCGGCGAACACGATCGCCCATGAGCTCTCCCACGCCCGCTACTACATGAAGCACGGAACCTTCGATGGAGAAGTGCACGGAAACGCGGACTCCATGGCGGACGGGACGCCGTATGGTTCAGGGAATGCCCTGCAAGACTGGATCGAGGGAAACCGGTGACTCGGAACGACCAATGGCATGAGGTTGAAAACGCGCTCTATGGTGAATGGAATCGCACATTCAACGCCAATTGGGGGCACGTGCAGGTAAGCTCCGCATGCCCCGTCTGCGGACGCACCACGCTGCACTGGTGGTATCTCCAGGAGGACGAGAGGCCAAAAGAACTGGGCGGGCGCCAGTACGTGGGCCGGGGCAAACTATGGGAATGGTGCAGTTCCTGCTACTCCTACGAACACTTCCCGGACGGCTTCGTCCCTGATTGGTGGGAATCACCGTACGAAGTTCCCCACGATTCGCTTCGGATAGATCCCGGCCCCATCGAGCAAGCCCGTCGATCCGCATCCCTGTAATGAATGGGGTCACTGTGCGGCGACCCATAGGGCAGATCTCATGAGCAGAACAGCAGAAATCCGGGTCCGACGATCTCTCCGTATCAAATCCCTCGCTCGCCCTACCGATGAGCGCACCATGCCTGTTGAGGCAGCACCGCTTATCGGATCACGACCCGACAGCATGTCACCTCAAACTCTCATCTACGCGAAGAAGGCACAGACATCTACAGGAAGTCAGGGACCGATAATGGCTGAGTACGCTGATAATTCACCGTACTCCTACCAGGAGTCCCCGATCCCATACCTCAACATCGGCTGGTTGGGCAAGGACACAGGTATCCCTCAATCAGGACCCCTTGCACCGGAATCATGCGTCACGATCTTGCGACGGGAAGCACAGAAGGCGAGAGGCCTGTCGCTGGGGACCCACGAGTGTGAGTTCTGTACACCAGCCGAAGCACCTGTAGGAAACGGCGAGGTCCACTTCTATGGAAGGAGTGGAGAAGCCTATGCGGCGCCAACTCTGGTAGCGCACTACATCGAGCAGCACGGCTACACACCGCCGCCACTCTTCGTTCAGGCCGTCCACGACGCAGGACGAAACGAATGGAATGCGAGCGCCGAGTCCCTCAAGAGGATCGCAGATGACCCCTCACAGGAACTCGCCCGGCGAGTGGACGCTCTCCTGGACCTCCGCTTCTGGAAGGACCCGAGGGCCGAGGAATCCATCCTGGAGGCGGCGAAGGACGACGAGATCTCTCTGATTGCCGAATACGAAATCGCCATGTGCCTGGCGACTGTATGGGCGAGGCACAACACGCTCGACCACACGACCCTGGCCCAGTTCTCTGAGGAGGTAAGGGAGACGGCAGAGAGCGACTTCACCCGCCTCCGCCAAGATGTCATCTGACTCCGCAGTCGCGAACATTCCACGGCGCGGAAGGCAGCCGAGCACCCTGACATGATCAGAATCGACCAGATCGGCCACATCACCGCAGGGCTCGACTCCGGCAAGTACGTGAGAGTCGATGAGCTCCCGGACACTCCACCCAGCTACCTGATCCTCATGGCCCATGACAAGGACTTCGAGAGAGGCTGCGGTGACTACTGGGTGGAGGATCACTCCGCACTGGAGCAGTTCTTCAGCGAGAGCGGCTGGGAGATCTCCTGGGGGATTTCCCCGAACCCGCAGAGGAGGCCGAGCGCATGAGGGGCAGCACCGGACCCCCCGGTTCACCACGTCCGAGTGCGTGCCGGACGTATCGAAGTCTCCTCCTCACTCGCCCGACGACGTCCCTGAAAAGGCTCTACTACGAGCCGGAGCAGGACGACGCCCTGGTCATCGAGCTGACCGGGGAAACCACGCTGGTGTTCAGCTCCGGCACCGACTGGGCCCTCCAGGTCGATCTCGTCCGTGGAGGGCAGCTACCGGCATGGTGCTGGCCCGTCGAGGACTGGACCGTCCGTGCGCTGCCGAGCCCCACCCCCGCGGCGCTCGGAACGTGCCGGGAAGTGATCGAGCAGGTCAACGAGGTCGGCGAGATCGTTGGGGCCCGGCTCGTCTACGGAGCGGGCCTCATAGCGATCGCGTCCGGTGACTGGTTCACACTGACGACAGAGGGGTTCCCCCAGCGCCCCCACGGCTGAACGAGGCCCTGCGGGAACTCGGGGTAGAGCCCCGGCAAGCCGCTCTAGCTGGCCGGAACGGACTGAGGCGACCGCACCAAACCCTCCGCCCCCGGCACCGGCTCCCCCGCATCAGCCCCCAGCCCCACCACCCGGTTCGCGGCATCCACATGCACCACCCGCGGCACCAGCCCCCGCGCCTCCGCGTCATCCACCTGCGCATAAGCGATCAGGATCACCAGATCCCCCGGGTGGACCAGGTGGGCCGCCGCGCCGTTGATGCCGAGGACGCCGCTCCCCCGTTCGCCCTCGATGACGTACGTCTCCAGGCGGGCCCCGTTCGTGACGTCGACGATGTGGACCAGCTCGCCCGGCAGCAGGTCCGCCGCGTCCATCAGGGCGGCGTCGATCGTCACCGAGCCCACGTAGTGGAGGTCGGCCTGGGTCACCGTCGCGCGGTGGATCTTGGACTTGAGCATGGTGCGCAGCACAGTTCGCTCCCGAAGGCAGAAAGGGTCGCGCCCCCGCAGCAGAGAGGTGCGCGCCGACTCGGGAATCATACGACCGCGCGCAAGCGCAAGAGGGCCCGTACGGCTCAAAGCCGTACGGGCCCTCTCAGCGCGTTCCGCGTCAGCTGACGCGTCAGCGTGCGTGCGTCAGGTCACTTAAGGATCTTGGTGACCTGGCCGGCGCCCACGGTCCGGCCACCCTCACGGATGGCGAACTTGAGGCCCTCTTCCATGGCGACGGGCTGGATGAGCTGAACGTTCATCTCGGTGTTGTCGCCCGGCATGACCATCTCGGTGCCCTCGGGGAGGGTCACGACGCCGGTCACGTCGGTGGTACGGAAGTAGAACTGCGGGCGGTAGTTGTTGAAGAACGGGGTGTGACGGCCACCCTCGTCCTTCGACAGGATGTACGCCTGCGCCTCGAACTCGGTGTGCGGGGTGACAGAGCCCGGCTTGATGA
The DNA here is from genome assembly GCF_043202595.1 of Streptomyces sp. NPDC048172. NCBI lineage: Bacteria > Bacillati > Actinomycetota > Actinomycetes > Kitasatosporales > Streptomycetaceae > Streptomyces > Streptomyces sp. NPDC048172. Next base: position 199,168 of record NZ_JBIDAT010000001.1, on the reverse strand, counting down.
TGACCTGGCCGCGCTCGACGTCCTCGCGCTTGATGCCGCGGAGCAGCAGACCGACGTTCTCACCGGCCTGACCCTCGTCCAGCAGCTTCCGGAACATCTCGATGCCGGTAACCGTGGTCGTGGTCTTGTCTTCCTTGATGCCGATGATGTCAACGGTCTCGTTGACCTTCAGCACACCGCGCTCGATACGGCCGGTGACGACCGTACCGCGACCGGTGATGGTGAAGACGTCCTCGATGGGCATGAGGAACGGCTTGTCGGTGTCACGCTCCGGAGCCGGGATCGCCTCGTCGACGGCCGACATGAGCTCGACAACCGACTGGCCCCACTTCTCGTCGCCCTCGAGGGCCTTGAGCGCGGAGACCTTGACGACCGGAACCTCGTCGCCCGGGAACTCGTACTCCGAGAGAAGCTCACGGACCTCGAGCTCGACGAGCTCCATGATCTCCTCGTCGTCCACCATGTCGGCCTTGTTCAGGGCGACGACGATGTACGGAACGCCGACCTGGCGGGCCAGGAGCACGTGCTCCTTGGTCTGCGGCATCGGACCGTCCGTGGCGGCGACCACGAGGATGGCGCCGTCCATCTGAGCGGCACCGGTGATCATGTTCTTGATGTAGTCCGCGTGACCAGGGCAGTCAACGTGGGCGTAGTGACGGTTCTCCGTCTGGTACTCGACGTGCGCGATGGAGATGGTGATACCGCGCTGGCGCTCTTCCGGCGCCTTGTCGATGTTCTCGAAGGCCGAAGCCTCGTTCAGGTCCGGGTACGCGTCGTGCAGCACCTTGGTGATCGCCGCGGTAAGAGTCGTCTTACCGTGGTCGATGTGACCGATGGTGCCGATGTTGACGTGCGGCTTAGTCCGCTCGAACTTCGCCTTCGCCACTGGGGTCCTCCTGTGGACTGGTGCTGTACACCCTCCACGCTCTGCGGAGGGGTTCAGGTGGTCTTACCGAACAGGACAGGACCCCGAGGGGGATGCCCTTGACCTGTTCGCTTGGGTGGGCCGGCGGCCGGGGCCCCGGAACAGACCGTAGGACGAGTCCGTACGATCTGTGCCGGAGTGCCCCGAATGCCTTTGCTCCAGCCTAAAGGGTGAGTACGGGTGCCTTACTCGCCCTTGGCCTTCGCGATGATCTCCTCGGCGACGTTCTTCGGAACCTCGGCGTAGGAGTCGAACTGCATGGAGTAGTTGGCACGGCCGGAGGTCTTGCTGCGCAGGTCTCCGACGTAGCCGAACATCTCCGAGAGCGGGACCAGACCCGTGACGAGCTTGGCGCCCGAACGGTCCTCCATGGACTGGATCTGGCCACGGCGCGAGTTGATGTCGCCGATCACGTCACCCATGTAGTCCTCGGGCGTCGTGACCTCGACCTTCATCATCGGCTCCAGCAGGGCCGGGCTGGCCTTGCGGGCGGCCTCCTTGAAGGCCATGGAACCGGCGATCTTGAAGGCCATCTCGGACGAGTCCACGTCGTGGAAGGCACCGTCGAGCAGCGTCACGCGGACGCCGGTCAGCGGGTAGCCGGCCAGCACGCCGAACTCCATGGCCTCCTGGCAGCCCGCGTCCACGGACGGGATGTACTCCCGCGGGATACGGCCACCGGTGACCTTGTTCTCGAACTCGTACCCGTCGCCCTCGAGAGGCTCGACAGCGATCTGCACCTTCGCGAACTGACCGGAACCACCGGTCTGCTTCTTGTGGGTGTAGTCGATCTTGTCGACCTTCTTGCGCAGGGACTCGCGGTACGCGACCTGCGGCTTGCCGACGTTGGCCTCGACCTTGAACTCGCGCTTCATGCGGTCGACCAGCACGTCCAGGTGCAGCTCGCCCATGCCCGCGATGATCGTCTGGCCGGTCTCCTCGTCGGTGTTGACCTGGAAGGACGGGTCCTCCTCGGCCAGCCGCTGGATCGCGACGCCCAGCTTCTCCTGGTCGCTCTTCGACTTGGGCTCGATGGCGACCTGGATGACCGGGGCCGGGAACTCCATCGACTCCAGGATCACCGGGCTCGACGCGTCGGAGAGGGTCTCACCGGTGGTGGTCTGCTTGAGACCCATGACGGCGACGATGTCACCGGCACCCACCGACTCGATCTCCTCACGCTTGTTCGCGTGCATCCGGTAGATCTTGCCGATGCGCTCCTTCTTGCCCTTCACAGAGTTCAGCACCTGGGTGCCGGTCTGCAGACGGCCCGAGTAGATCCGGATGAAGGTGAGCTTGCCGAGGTGCGGGTCGCTGGCGATCTTGAATGCCAGGGCCGACATCGGCTCGTCCTCGGAGGGCTTCCGCTTGATGATCTCCGAGGAGTCCTTCGGCGAGTGGCCCTCGATGGCCTCGACGTCCAGCGGGGACGGCAGGTACCGGGCGATCGAGTCGAGCAGGGGCTGGACGCCCTTGTTCTTGAACGCGGTACCGCAGAACACCGGGGTGACCGTGGTCGTGCCCTCGGCGCCGGTGGAGGCGAGGGTGATCCGGCGGATCGCCGCGATGAGCTGCTCCTGGGTGGGCTCCTGGCCCTCCAGGTACAGCTCCATCATCTCCTCGTCGTTCTCCGCGACGGCTTCGAGCAGCTTGCCCCGCCACTCGTCGGCAGCCTCGACGTGGGTGTCGGGGATGTCGACCGTGTCGTACGCCTCGCCCAGCTTCGTCTCGGCGGACCAGACCAGGGCCTTCATCTGGACCAGGTCCACGACGCCCCGGAAGTCGGCCTCGGTGCCGATCGGCAGCTGCATGACCAGCGGGATCGCGCCGAGGCGGTCACTGATCATGTCGACGCAGCGGTGGAACTCCGCGCCGGTGCGGTCGAGCTTGTTGACGAAGCAGATGCGCGGGACGCCGTAGCGGTCCGCCTGACGCCACACGGTCTCGGACTGCGGCTCGACACCAGCCACACCGTCGAACACCGTCACAGCACCGTCGAGCACGCGCAGGGCACGCTCCACCTCGACGGTGAAGTCGACGTGACCCGGGGTGTCGATGATGTTGATCGTGTAGTCGACATCGTTGAGCGGCCAGTGAGTGGTCGTCGCGGCGGACGTGATCGTGATGCCGCGCTCCTGCTCCTGCTCCATCCAGTCCATCGTGGCAGCGCCGTCGTGGACCTCACCGATCTTGTAGGAACGACCGGTGTAGAAGAGGATCCGCTCAGTGGTGGTCGTCTTGCCCGCGTCGATGTGGGCCATGATCCCGATGTTCCGGACCTTGGCCAGGTCAAGTGAAGTGGTAGCCATAAGGCTTTCGTCTTCTCTCGGTCTCGATGGGGTCTGCGACTACCAGCGGTAGTGCGCGAAGGCCTTGTTGGACTCGGCCATCTTGTGCGTGTCCTCACGCTTCTTGACGGCTGCGCCGAGGCCGTTGGAGGCGTCGAGCAGCTCGTTCATGAGGCGTTCGGTCATGGTCTTCTCGCGGCGGGCGCGGGAGTAACCCACGATCCAGCGCAGCGCGAGCGTGGAGGAACGGCCGGGGCGGACCTCGACCGGAACCTGGTAGGTGGCGCCACCGACACGACGGGAGCGGACCTCCAGGGTCGGCTTCACGTTCTCCAGGGCGCGCTTCAGGGTGATGACCGGGTCGTTGCCGGTCTTCTCCCGCAGGCCCTCCATGGCGCCGTAGACGATGCGCTCGGCGGTGGAGCGCTTGCCGTTGAGCAGCACCTTGTTGATGAGGGAGGTCACCAGGGGGGAGCCGTAAACCGGGTCGATGATGACCGGGCGCTTCGGGGCGGGGCCCTTACGAGGCATGTTTACTTCTCCTTCTTGGCGCCGTAGCGGCTGCGAGCCTGCTTGCGGTTCTTGACGCCCTGCGTGTCGAGGGAGCCGCGGATGATCTTGTATCGAACACCCGGCAGGTCCTTCACACGGCCACCGCGCACGAGCACGATCGAGTGCTCCTGCAGGTTGTGGCCCTCACCCGGGATGTAAGCGGTGACCTCGATCCCGCTGGTCAGACGCACACGCGCGACCTTACGCAGGGCCGAGTTCGGCTTCTTCGGGGTGGTGGTGAAAACACGCGTGCAGACGCCGCGGCGCTGGGGCGAACCCTCGAGTGCGGGCGTCTTGTTCTTCTCGACCTTGTCCTGCCGGCCCTTGCGGACCAGCTGCTGGATCGTAGGCACCGTTTCTCCGGTTTCTGTGTGCCGACTCGGTAAAGCTAACCTGGGCCACGGCTCCGACCCACGAGGTCGGGCGTGTCGAAGACTGCAGAACCCCGCGAAGGCGGTGACTCCTCGTATGGAGAAGCATGCAGATCCGGTGTCACCTTCGGCGCTGGCCCTTTCCGCTCTCGCGGTACGGCAGCAGCGCAGGGGACACCCCAGGCACAAGGTCAGATCGTACCCAGCGCAAGGGCTTGGGTCAAAATAGAGCCCGCGCCACCGTAGCGCCCCCGACCTGCGAGGAGAAGGGCGACCGGCCGGGAGAGATCAGCTTGCCGCCACAGCGATCATGATGACGAGCACCGCCACCCCGATGGCCAGCCATCCCAGCACCAGACCCGCCGTCGCGAGGCCCGTGCCCTCCTCACCCGTTCTGCGGATCTCGGCCTTGGCCTTGTGCCCCAGGATGACGGCCGGGATCGCCGTCAGCCCGTACATGGGCGTCAGGATGCCGCAGACCAGGGCGCCGATCGCGGAGCCGTTCGTCTTCGGCATCGGCGCCGGGAGGAAGGTGCGCGCCACAGGAGGCTGCGGCTGCACGTACTGCATCGGCGCCGGTCCCGGCATCGGCACCGGGCCCTGCGGCAGATCGGCGAGGAGCGAGTGCAGCTCGCCGTACGTCTCCGCGTTCGTCGCGCGGGTCAGTCGCGCCTCGTACTCCTCCTGGCGCAAACGCCCCTCGCTGAACCCCGCCTTCAGGACATCGATGGCACGCTCGCGGTCCGAGTGCGACGCACGCATCGTATTCACGGGCTGTCCTGGCTGCTGCCGCGCCGGAACACCCTCCGGGTTCCATGGACCGTACGACACTGCCCCCACCTCCCAGCCTGGTCTCTCCCCCATCATCCATGACGCGCGGCGTTCCTGGCCGGTTCAGCGCGAGAGGAAGAGGTATTACAGGCCACGGGGCGGCCACCCGGATGGGTGACCGCCCCGTGGCGTGCGTCCGTGTGCCGGACAGCGGATGTCAGGCGTTGTACGGACCGTAGTCGTAGTCCTCCAGCGGGACCGCCTGGCCGGAGCCGGTGCCGAACGGCGAGTAGTCGATGTCGTCGTAACCGACGGCCGAGTACATCGCGGCCTTGGCCTCCTCGGTCGGCTCGACCCGGATGTTCCGGTAGCGGGACAGGCCCGTACCGGCCGGGATGAGCTTACCGATGATGACGTTCTCCTTGAGGCCGATCAGGGAGTCCGACTTGGCGTTGATCGCCGCGTCGGTCAGGACCCTGGTCGTCTCCTGGAAGGACGCCGCCGACAGCCACGACTCGGTGGCCAGCGAGGCCTTGGTGATACCCATCAGCTGCGGACGGCCGGAGGCCGGGTGGCCACCCTCCGCCACGACCCGACGGTTCTCACCCTCGAACTTCGTACGCTCCACGAGCTCGCCCGGCAGCAGCTCCGCGTCGCCGGACTCGATGATCGTCACGCGGCGCAGCATCTGCCGGATGATGATCTCGATGTGCTTGTCGTGGATCGACACGCCCTGCGAGTTGTAGACCTTCTGGACCTCGCCCACGAGGTGCACCTGGACGGCGCGCTGGCCGAGGATACGGAGCACGTCGTGCGGGTTCTCCGTACCGACCGTGAGCCGCTGGCCCACCGACACGTGCTCGCCCTCGCTCACCAGCAGACGGGCGCGCTTGGAGACCGGGTAGGAGGTCTCGTCCGAGCCGTCGTCCGGGGTGACGATGACCTTCTTGGTCTTCTCCGTCTCCTCGATACGGGCACGGCCCGCGGACTCGGAGATCGGCGCGACACCCTTGGGCGTACGGGCCTCGAAGAGCTCGACGACACGCGGCAGACCCTGCGTGATGTCGTCACCGGCCACACCACCGGTGTGGAAGGTACGCATCGTGAGCTGGGTGCCGGGCTCACCGATCGACTGGGCCGCGATGATGCCGACGGCCTCGCCGATGTCGACCAGCTTGCCGGTGGCCAGCGAGCGCCCGTAGCACATGGCGCAGGTGCCGACCGTCGACTCACAGGTGAGGATCGAGCGGGTCTTGACGGTCTCGACGCCGTGCCGCACGAGCTCGTCGATGAGCACGTCGCCCAGGTCGGTGCCGGCCGGGGCCAGCACCTTGCCGTCGACGACGATGTCCTCGGCGAGGCAGCGCGCGTACACGCTCGTCTCGACGTCGTCGTCCTTGCGCAGGATCCCGTCGGCGCCCTTGGTCGCGATCGACAGCTTGAGGCCGCGGTCGGTGCCGCAGTCCTCCTCGCGGATGATCACGTCCTGGGAGACGTCGACCAGACGGCGGGTGAGGTAACCCGAGTCCGCGGTACGCAGGGCGGTGTCCGCGAGACCCTTACGGGCACCGTGCGTGGAGATGAAGTACTCCAGCACGGAGAGACCCTCACGGAACGACGCCTTGATGGGCCGCGGGATGGTCTCGTTCTTCGCGTTGGACACCAGACCGCGCATACCCGCGATCTGACGCATCTGCATCATGTTCCCTCGGGCGCCCGAGTCCACCATCATGAAGATCGGGTTCGTCTTCGGGAAGTTCTCGTTCATCGCCTCGGAGACCTCGTTGGTCGCCTTGGTCCAAATGGCGATGAGCTCCTGCGTGCGCTCGTCCTTGGTGATCAGACCGCGCTCGTACTGCTTCTGGACCTTCTCGTCCTGCGCCTCGTAACCGGCGATGATCTCCGGCTTGGCGTCCGGGACGACGACGTCCGAGATCGCGATCGTGACACCCGAGCGGGTCGCCCAGAAGTAACCGGCCGACTTCAGGTTGTCCAGCGCGGCGGCGACGACGACCTTGGGGTAGCGCTCGGCCAGGTCGTTGACGATCTGGGAGAGCTGCTTCTTGCCCACGGTGTAGTCGACGTACGGGTACTCCTCGGGCAGCAGCTCGTTGAAGAGCGCGCGGCCCAGGGCCGTCCGCAGCCGGAACGGGTCGCCCGGCTGCCACTCCGGCTCGCCCTCCTCCGGCGCCGGCGGGGTCCAGCCCAGCGGCGGGGTGGTCCCGGCCGGGAAGCGGATGTCGACCTTCGCCTGGAGAGAGAGCTCCCCGGCGTCGAACGCCATGATCGCTTCGGCGGTGGAGTTGAACGACCGGTCGTCGCCGATGGTCGTGCGCTGCTCCTCGTCGGTGGTGAGGAAGAACAGACCCAGGACCATGTCCTGCGTCGGCATCGTCACCGGACGGCCGTCGGCGGGCTTCAGGATGTTGTTCGAGGACAGCATCAGGATGCGGGCCTCGGCCTGCGCCTCCGCGGAGAGCGGCAGGTGCACGGCCATCTGGTCACCGTCGAAGTCCGCGTTGAACGCGGTGCAGACGAGCGGGTGGATCTGAATGGCCTTGCCCTCGACCAGCTGCGGCTCGAAGGCCTGGATGCCGAGGCGGTGCAGCGTGGGCGCACGGTTCAGCAGAACCGGGTGCTCCGCGATGACCTCTTCCAGCACGTCGTACACGACCGTGCGGCCGCGCTCGACCATGCGCTTCGCGCTCTTGATGTTCTGCGCGTGGTTCAGGTCGACCAGGCGCTTCATCACGAACGGCTTGAAGAGCTCCAGCGCCATCGCCTTCGGCAGACCGCACTGGTGCAGCTTGAGCTGCGGGCCGACGACGATCACGGAACGGGCCGAGTAGTCGACGCGCTTGCCGAGCAGGTTCTGACGGAAGCGGCCCTGCTTGCCCTTGAGCATGTCGGACAGCGACTTCAGCGGACGGTTGCCGGGGCCCGTCACCGGGCGGCCGCGGCGGCCGTTGTCGAAGAGCGCGTCGACGGCCTCCTGGAGCATCCGCTTCTCGTTGTTCACGATGATCTCGGGCGCACCGAGGTCGAGCAGACGCTTCAGACGGTTGTTGCGGTTGATCACGCGGCGGTACAGGTCGTTCAGGTCGGAGGTCGCGAAGCGGCCACCGTCCAGCTGCACCATCGGACGCAGGTCCGGCGGGATCACCGGCACGCAGTCCAGCACCATGCCCTTGGGGCTGTTGCTGGTCTGCAGGAACGCGGAGACGACCTTGAGGCGCTTGAGCGCCCGGGTCTTCTTCTGGCCCTTGCCGGTACGGATGATCTCGCGGAGCTTCTCGGCCTCTTCGTCCAGGTCGAAGGTCTCCAGGCGCTTCTGCAGGGCAGCGGCGCCCATGGAGCCGTCGAAGTAGGTCCCGAAGCGGTCGCGCAGCTCGCGGTAGAGCAGCTCGTCGCCCTCCAGGTCCTGGACCTTGAGGTTCTTGAAGCGGTTCCACACCTCGTCGAGGCGGTCGATCTCGCGCTGCGCGCGGTCGCGGAGCTGCTTCATCTCGCGCTCGGCGCCCTCGCGCACCTTGCGGCGCACGTCCGCCTTGGCGCCCTCGGCCTCCAGCTCGGCGAGGTCGCTCTCCTGCTTCTTGGCGCGGGCCTCAAGGTCCGCGTCGCGACGCTGCTCGATCTGCTGACGCTCCACGCCGACGTGCGCCTCCAGGGAGGGCAGGTCGCGCGTACGGCGCTCCTCGTCGACGTACGTGATCATGTACGCCGCGAAGTAGATGACCTTCTCCAGGTCCTTCGGAGCGAGGTCCAGCAGGTAGCCCAGCCGGGACGGAACGCCCTTGAAGTACCAGATGTGGGTGACGGGCGCGGCCAGCTCGATGTGGCCCATCCGCTCACGGCGCACCTTGGCGCGAGTGACCTCGACGCCGCAGCGCTCACAGATGATGCCCTTGAAGCGGACGCGCTTGTACTTGCCGCAGTAGCACTCCCAGTCCCGGGTCGGACCGAAGATCTTCTCGCAGAAGAGTCCGTCCTTCTCGGGCTTGAGGGTGCGGTAGTTGATGGTCTCCGGCTTCTTGACCTCACCGTGCGACCACTGACGGATGTCGTCAGCGGTGGCCAGGCCAATTCGCAGTTCGTCGAAGAAGTTGACGTCGAGCACTCTCGTCAATCCCTCTCAGGGTCGTGTGTCAATGGGTCTGAACGGGGTCGCGGGAGGGCCGGAGTGCCGTGCGGGGCACCCCGGCGAACCCGTCAGACCTCTTCGACGCTGCTCGGCTCGCGCCGGGACAGGTCGATGCCGAGCTCCTCCGCCGCGCGGAAGACGTCCTCGTCGGTGTCGCGCATCTCGATCGACATGCCGTCCGAGGACAGCACCTCGACGTTGAGACAGAGCGACTGCATCTCCTTGATGAGCACCTTGAAGGACTCGGGGATGCCGGGCTCGGGGATGTTCTCGCCCTTGACGATGGCCTCGTAGACCTTCACGCGGCCGGTGACGTCGTCGGACTTGATGGTGAGCAGCTCCTGGAGGGCGTAAGCGGCGCCGTACGCCTCCAGCGCCCACACCTCCATCTCGCCGAAGCGCTGGCCACCGAACTGGGCCTTACCACCCAGCGGCTGCTGGGTGATCATCGAGTACGGACCGGTCGAACGGGCGTGCAGCTTGTCGTCGACCAGGTGGTGCAGCTTGAGGATGTACATGTACCCGACCGAGATCGGGTCCGGGAACGGCTCGCCGGAGCGGCCGTCGAACAGCTGCGCCTTGCCGGAGGGCTGGACCATCCGGTCACCGTCGCGGTTCGGGATCGTCGAGTTGAACAGACCCGAGATCTCGTCCTCGCGCGCGCCGTCGAAGACCGGCGTCGCGACGTTGGTCCCCGCGGCGACCTCGTCGGCGCCGATCGCCTGGAGGCGCTGCATCCACTCCTCGGAGCCCTCGACCTTCCAGCCCTGGGAGGCCAGCCAGCCGAGGTGGATCTCCAGGACCTGCCCCGGGTTCATCCGGGACGGGACGCCGAGCGGGTTGAGGATGATGTCGACCGGGGTGCCGTCCTCCAGGAACGGCATGTCCTCGACCGGCAGGATCTTGGAGATGACGCCCTTGTTGCCGTGCCGGCCCGCGAGCTTGTCACCGTCGGTGATCTTGCGCTTCTGGGCCACGTAGACCCGCACGAGCTGGTTGACGCCCGGGGGAAGCTCGTCGCCCTCCTCGCGGTCGAAGACGCGGACGCCGATGACCTTGCCGGTCTCGCCGTGCGGCACCTTCAGCGAGGTGTCACGGACCTCGCGCGCCTTCTCGCCGAAGATCGCGCGGAGCAGCCGCTCCTCGGGGGTCAGCTCGGTCTCGCCCTTGGGGGTCACCTTGCCGACGAGGATGTCGCCCGCCTCGACCTCGGCACCGATGCGGATGATGCCGCGCTCGTCGAGGTCGGCGAGGACCTCCTCGGAGACGTTCGGGATGTCCCGGGTGATCTCCTCCGGGCCGAGCTTGGTGTCACGGGCGTCGACCTCGTGCTCCTCGATGTGGATCGAGGAGAGGACGTCGTCCTGCACCAGGCGCTGGCTGAGGATGATCGCGTCTTCGTAGTTGTAGCCCTCCCAGGGCATGAAGGCCACGAGGAGGTTCTTGCCGAGGGCCATCTCGCCCTCGTCGGTGGACGGGCCGTCGGCCAGGACCTGGCCCTCGACCACGCGCGCGCCCTCGTCCACGAGCACCTTCTGGTTGAAGGAGGTGCCCTGGTTGGAGCGGGTGAACTTGGCGATGCGGTACGTGGTGTACGTGCCGTCGTCGTTCGCCACCGTGACGTAGTCCGCGGAGACCTCCTGGACCACGCCCTCCTTCTCGGCCTTGATCACGTCACCGGCGTCGACCGCGCAGCGGTACTCGATGCCGGTGCCGACCAGCGGCGACTCGGCCTTGATGAGCGGCACGGCCTGCCGCATCATGTTCGAGCCCATGAGCGCGCGGTTGGCGTCGTCGTGCTCCAGGAAGGGGATCATGGCGGTCGCGACCGACACCATCTGGCGCGGCGAGACGTCCATGTAGTCCACGTCGTCGCCCGGGATCAGGTCGACCTCGCCGCCACGGCGGCGGACGAGCACGCGGTCCTCGGCGAAGCGCATGTCATCGGCGAGCGGCGCGTTCGCCTGGGCGATCACGAACCGGTCTTCCTCGTCGGCCGTGAGGTAGTCGACATCGTCCGTGACGGTGCCCTCGATCACCTTGCGGTACGGCGTCTCGACGAAACCGAAGGGGTTCAGCCGGCCGTACGAGGCGAGCGAGCCGATCAGGCCGATGTTCGGGCCTTCCGGCGTCTCGATCGGGCACATGCGGCCGTAGTGCGAGGGGTGCACGTCACGGACCTCGAAGCCCGCGCGCTCACGGCTCAGACCACCCGGGCCCAGCGAGTTCAGACGCCGCTTGTGCGTCAGACCCGAGAGCGGGTTCGTCTGGTCCATGAACTGGGACAGCTGGCTGGTGCCGAAGAACTCCTTGATGGAGGCGACGACCGGCCGGATGTTGATCAGGGTCTGCGGCGTGATCGCCTCGACGTCCTGGGTGGTCATGCGCTCGCGCACGACGCGCTCCATACGGGCGAGACCCGTACGGACCTGGTTCTGGATCAGCTCGCCGACGTTGCGCAGGCGGCGGTTGCCGAAGTGGTCGATGTCATCGGTCTCGATGACGATCTCCTGGCCCTCGGCGGAGGTCGACTCGGTCTCGCCCGCGTGCAGCTTCACCAGGTACTTGATCGTGGCGATGACGTCGGCGGTGGTGAGCACGCCGGAGTCCAGCGGCTCGTCGCCGCCGAGCTTCTTGTTGATCTTGTACCGGCCGACCTTGGCCAGGTCGTACCGCTTCGGGTTGAAGTAGAGGTTCTCCAGCAGCGTCTGCGCGGCCTCACGCGTCGGGGGCTCGCCCGGGCGCAGCTTGCGGTAGATGTCGAGCAGCGCGTCGTCCTGACCCTGGGTGTGGTCCTTCTCCAGGGTGGCGCGCATGGACTCGTACTGGCCGAACTCCTCCAGGATCTGCTCGGTGGTCCACCCGAGCGCCTTGAGCAGGACGGTCACGGACTGCTTGCGCTTGCGGTCGATGCGCACACCGACCATGTCGCGCTTGTCGACCTCCATCTCCAGCCAGGCACCGCGGGACGGGATGACCTTGGCGGAGTAGATGTCCTTGTCGGAGGTCTTGTCGATCGAGGAGTCGAAGTAGACACCCGGGGACCGGACGAGCTGGGTGACGACGACACGCTCGGTGCCGTTGATCACGAAGGTGCCCTTGTTGGTCATGAGCGGGAAGTCGCCCATGAAGACCGTCTGGGACTTGATCTCGCCGGTCTCGTTGTTGGTGAACTCGGCCGTGACGAAGAGCGGGGCCGCGAACGTGAAGTCGCGCTCCTTGCACTCGTCGATCGAGTTCTTGGGGGGCTCGAAGCGGTGGTCGCGGAAGGTCAGCGACATCGACCCGGAGAAGTCCTCGATCGGGGAGATCTCCTCGAAGATCTCTTCCAGACCGGACTTGGTGGGGACGTTCTGTCCACTGTCCAGGGCGGCCTCGACGCGAGCCTTCCAGGCGTCGTTGCCGAGCAGCCAGTCAAAGCTCTCGGTCTGGAGCGCGAGAAGGTTCGGAACCTCGAGGGGCTCCTGGATCTTCGCAAAAGAGATACGCAGCGGGGCAGTGCTTGCGCCGTTGTTCGAATTGGCAGTCGAGGCAGTGCGCGAGGCGGCCAAGAGGGGGTCCTTCCGAGGGCTCGGACTCTCTACACGCATACCGGTGCCCCTGGTGACGGGCAGGGGGCAGCTAAAAGGCAGCGCAAAGGGTCAGTGTAGCCACCAGGCCCACTGATGTCCAGAGCGGATTTCAGGAAACCGGCTCACGCCCCGGTCTCCACCTCCTGCGGTTGTTCTTCTCTTCCGCAGAACCCTCCCGGCGGCCTCGATTCGCCGGGCCGGACTGCGCCTGCCGCAACACTTCCCGCTCCGCCCTCGATCCATGCCTCGGATCCTGGATCGATGTGACGACGCGTCCCGAGAATTGCGCGCTGCGTGCCGTTCGTCAAGGCCCCCTCGGGCAACGAAGATCACCATACCCGCACCGGCGAGCAGGACGGCGCAACCGTCGCAGGGACGCCGAAGGGCGACCACCCGTGTGGGTGATCGCCCTTGGCTGCTTCCCCACTCTTACGAGGGGGGAAGCGGTGACTCAGAGAGTCGTGAGGGTCACTTGACCTCGACGGAAGCGCCGGCGGCCTCGAGGGACTCCTTGGCCTTCTCGGCGGCGTCCTTGGCGACCTTCTCGAGGACCGGCTTCGGCGTGCCGTCCACGAGCTCCTTGGCCTCCTTCAGACCCAGCGAGGTCAGCTCACGCACGACCTTGATGACCTGGATCTTCTTGTCGCCCGCGCCGGTGAGGACGACGTCGAACTCGTCCTGCTCCTCGACGGCCTCGGCGGCGGCACCCGGGGCACCCGGGGCGGCGATCACGGCGGCGGCCGGGGCGGCGGCCTCGACGTCGAACTTCTCCTCGAACTTCTTGACGAAGTCGGAGAGCTCGATGAGGGTCATCTCCTCGAACTGCGCGAGCAGGTCTTCCTGGCTGAGCTTCGCCATGGTGGCGGTCCTTCCACTAAGTCGGCTGGTGCCGGATGTACATAAGAGGCGGGCGTACTACGGGCCCGCTGCGATCCCCGTACGTACGGAGATCAATGCGCGAGCCGAGTTACTCGGCACCGCCCTGCTCGTCCTTCTTGCTGCGAAGCGCCTCCGCGGTGCGGGCGAACTTCACGAGCGGGGCCTCGAAGGTCGCCGCGGCCTTGGCCATGGACGCCTTCATGCCACCGGCAAGCTTGGAGAGCAGCACCTCGCGGGACTCGAGGTCCGCGAGCTTCTTGAGGTCGTCGGCGCCGTACAGCGCACCGTCGACGATGCCGCCCTTGATCACGAGGGCGGGGTTGTCCTTGGCGAAGTCACGAAGACCCTTCGCCGCCTCGACCGGGTCACCGGTCACGAAGGCGACGGCGGACGAGCCCTCGAAGAACTCGTCCAGCTCGTTGATCCCGGCCTCATTGGCCGCGATCTTGGTCAGCGTGTTCTTCACCACACGGTACTGAGCGTTGTCACCGAGTGACCGGCGCAGCGTCTTGAGCTGCGCGACGGAGAGTCCGGTGTACGCGGTGACCACCGCGGCGTTCGAGTTGCGGAACTTGTCCGTGATCTCGGAAACCGCGTCGATCTTGTCGGGCGCGACCTGTTCCCTCGCCATGGGCCTCGGCCTCCTTCCGGGTGATGAGGACCGCTCGGAAGGGGCTGAACAGACGAAACGCCCCAGCGCAGGCGCATGGGGCGGTACTCGACCGGGACGCGATGCGCTCCGGGAGTGCTTCCTCAAATCACCTGCGCGGGCCGTCCGCAGCTAGCGGATCCTTCGGTCACCGTGCCCTCTGTGCGAGCACGACGACGACCAGCGGTCTTTGGCTTCTCGACGAGAGTACGCGAACGGCCCCTCCGGCGCCAAATCCGCCGAAGGGGCCGCAGAAGCCCGAAGGGGCCGCGTTCGCGACTGCGAGCGTCAGGGTCAGCTCGCGCCGGAGCCCGCGCCCGCGCCCCCGCTCATCATCTTCTCGAAGCTGACCGCGCCGGACGGCTCGCTGACGTTCACGTCGGTGCCGTAGTCCGTGTAGTACACCGTGTTGTCCACGCTGGTGGTGCCCTGCTTGTTCTTGGCGGTCTCCCGCTTCTTGACCAGCAGGTCCTTGTCGTCGATCCAGAGGTCGATCCGCTCCTTGGTGAGCCCCTGCTGCTGGAACTGCTGCTCCAGGGCCTGCAGGTCGGACTCGCTCAGGTCCTTCGACTGCATCCGGGTCAGCTCGCTCAGCTTGACGTCGCCCGTGTAGTGCGTGGCCTTGACCCCGCGCACGGACTCGCTGCCGACCGCCTTGACCTTGCCGGTGGCCATGAGGAGCTGGACCGAGCGCGCCGGGTTGTTGTTCTGGATCTGGTCCTTCATGTACGCGCCGGACGGGCCCGCCTTCTTGGCCAGCACGTCGTAGTCGTACTCGATCCACTTGCCCTGGGCCGCGCCCGCGGCCATCTGGATGTACATCGCGTCCGGGAGGTAGCGGGCCTGCATCGGCTTGTTGCCCGCGCCCATCGCGGCGCCGCCCTGCATGGTGATCTCGGCCTTGCCGGTCATGCCGCCCTCCGACCAGTCGAAGGACCCCTTGTTGGTCGAGTTCATGGCCTGGCCCTGGACCGTCTGCTTCTGGTCGCCGTCGACGCGGGCCGACTTCTGCTGCTCGGTCGTCGTGGACGCCGTCTTGAGCGCGGCGAGTGCGCTCTGCGCCGGCGAGCCCCCGGCCTTCTTGCCGCCGCCCTCCCCGCCCTTGTCGCCGCCCCCGTCGCCGTCGCTGCCGCAGGCCGTGAGGCCCGCCATCAGTACGACACCTGCCGCCGCGGCGACTATTCGAGTCCTGCGCACGGGATCTACCCCCCGGTTGGTTACGTATGTCTTTAACCGCACCTTACGTAAAGCCTGAGACGCCTGGGTCGCCGGGACGGGTTCCCGGGGGCACCGCGACGGCGAAAAGGCCGGTGCCCGCCTCCCCGGAGGGAGACGGGCACCGGCCTCACGCTGTGCGCTGCCGCGCGGTCCTGACGGCTCAGACGGCCGCCGGGTCCTCCTCGACGAGGAGGTTGCGGGTGCGGTTGGAGTCGACCGGGATGCCGGGGCCCATCGTGGTGGAGACCGTGGCCTTCTTGATGTAGCGGCCCTTGGCGGCGGACGGCTTCAGACGGTTGACCTCCTCAAGGGCGGCGGCGTAGTTCTCCACGAGCTGCTGCTCGCTGAAGGACGCCTTGCCGATGATGAAGTGCAGGTTCGCGTGCTTGTCGACACGGAACTCGATCTTGCCGCCCTTGATCTCCGTGACGGCCTTGGCGACGTCCGGGGTGACGGTGCCGGTCTTCGGGTTCGGCATCAGGCCACGCGGACCGAGCACGCGGCCGAGGCGGCCGACCTTGCCCATGAGGTCCGGGGTGGCGACGACGGCGTCGAAGTCGAGACGGCCGCCGGCCACCTCCTCGATGAGTTCGTCGGAGCCGACGATGTCGGCGCCCGCGGCTTCCGCGGCCGCAGCACGGTCACCGGTCGCGAAGACCAGGACCCGGGCGGTCTTGCCGGTGCCGTGCGGAAGGTTCACGGTGCCGCGGACCATCTGGTCGGCCTTGCGCGGGTCGACGCCCAGGCGCATGGCGATCTCGACGGTCGCGTCGAAGTTCTTCGTGGAGGTGTCCTTGGCGAGACGGACGGCCTCGAGCGGCGCGTACAGACGCGTCCGGTCGACCTTGGCGTCCGCGTCGCGGAGAGTCTTGCTGCGCTTCACTGCTGCTCCTAGCGGTGATGGAGTCGTGGTGCGGACCAGCGCTTGGCCCTGCCACGGCGGTACGGGAGGTGCGGGACGGGATGCCGGGACCGGATTCCGGTGGACCGGCGACCTGTCGTCGTCAGCCCTCGACGTCCACGCCCATGGAACGGGCGGTGCCGGCGATGATCTTCTCGGCGGCGTCCATGTCGTTGGCGTTCAGGTCGGGCATCTTGGTCGTGGCGATCTCGCGCACCTGGTCGCGGGTGATCTTGGCGACCTTGTTGGTGTGCGGGACGCCCGAGCCCTTCTCCACGCCGGCGGCCTTGAGGATCATCTTGGAGGCCGGGGGCGTCTTGGTGATGAAGGTGAAGGAACGGTCCTCGTAGACCGTGATCTCCACCGGGATCACCCAGCCACGCTGCGACTCGGTCGCGGCGTTGTACGCCTTGCAGAACTCCATGATGTTGACGCCGTGCTGACCCAGCGCCGGACCGACCGGCGGAGCCGGGTTGGCGGCACCGGCCTGGATCTGGAGCTTGATCAGCCCCGCGACCTTCTTCTTCTTGGGAGGCATGTTCTCTCCGGGTCCTGGTGAGAGGTGATTCGTCCTCCGCCCTTCACCCGGGCGGAGGCATACCGCACAACGATAGCCCGTACCGTCGCGCGGATTGAAACCGAGCAGGTCAGACAGTCCCTAGGGGCTGCCTGACCTGGCCGGAAGCGCTGTCTGCGAAGAGGCTGAGAGGCTCAGTTCTTCTGGATCTGGTCGAAGCTCAGCTCGACCGGGGTCTCGCGGCCGAAGATCTCGACGAGGCCCTTGACCTTCTTCGAGTCGGCGTTGATCTCGTTGATCGTCGCCTGGAGGGTGGCGAAGGGGCCGTCGGTGACGGTGACCGAGTCGCCGACCTCGAAGTCGAGGACCTGGACCTCGACCTTGCGGCCCGGGGTACCCGAGGGCTTGCCCTCCTCGTCGGCCGCGGCGGCCTTGGCGGCCTTCTCCTCGGCCTCCGGCGCGAGCATCTTGACGATCTCGTCGAGGGTGAGCGGGTACGGGTCGTAGGCGTTGCCGACGAAGCCGGTGACGCCCGGGGTGTTGCGGACGACGCCCCAGGACTCGTTCGTCAGGTCCATGCGCACCAGGACGTAACCCGGGAGCTTGTTCTGACGGACGGTGCGGCGGTCGCCGTTCTTGATCTGGACGACCTCCTCCTGCGGCACCTCGGCCTGGAAGATGAAGTCCTCGACGTTGAGCGACACGGCGCGCTGTTCGAGGTTGGTCTTCACGCGGTTCTCGTAACCGGCGTAGGTGTGGATCACGTACCACTCGCCGGGGAGGAAGCGCAGCTCCTCGCGGAGGGCGGCCACCGGGTCGACCGGCTCCTCTTCCTCCGCCTCCTCGGCGGCCTCGGCCACCTCTGTCTCTTCTCCCAGAGCGTCGGCGTCCTCGGCGGTCTCCGCGACGGCGTCCGTCTCGACGTGGACAGCGGCCTCCTCGGCCGCCTCCCCTGCCGCGGCGTCGGCAGCTTCCGCCTGGTCAACGCTGGCGTCCGCAGCCTCGACGATGTCGCGCGCGGTGTCATCGCCCTCTGCGGGCTCGACGGCGTCGTTCAGGTTCGGCTCAGACACGGTGGCTGCTTCTTCCTGGCTTCAAGGGGTCGAACATGCGGAAAGCGCCGCCGGAAGGGCGGCTCCGCAGGAGGTCAGCCGAAGACATACTTCATTACTTCGGACAACCCATAGTCAATCACGAACACCAAAGCGATGATGATGACGACGAAGACGATCACCACGGTCGTGTACGTCGAGAGCTGGTTGCGCGAAGGCCAGACGACCTTGCGCAGCTCCGCGACGATCTGGCGGTAGAACAGCGCGAGTCGGGCCAGAGGCCCCTTCTTCCCGCGCTTGCCGCCCCGTCGGGGCTTCTTGCCTTCCGACGACCCTCCGGGTTCGGGGACCTCGGTGGTATCCGTGATCTCCGTCACTCGTCCTCACCTGATCCGGGTCGTGGCCCTGCGGCGTCCGGCCCGGCCGCACGGCGGTGCATTCAGTGCATTTCGTTGACGTACGCAAGCACACACCTGGCGACGTGTGTGTAGCAGGGCCGGAGGGACTCGAACCCCCAACCGCTGGTTTTGGAGACCAGTGCTCTACCAATTGAGCTACGACCCTTTGTGTCTCCCTCAACCTACCGCATCCGCGCAGCCACATGGAGTGCGTACTCCGGGTGACGGTTGAAGGCCAACGACGTGTGAGTGTACGTGCTCCCGGCGCGGGCGTCGAACAGGTACCTCCGCCGTACCCGGCAAACCCCCGTGCCCGGGGTCCGGCGGGTCTGGGAACATGCCTGTATGACCGCTGCGACTCCCCCTGCACAGTCCCCCGCCGAGCGACGCGTATCGGCTCGTGTCGGTGCCATCTCCGAGTCGGCGACGCTCGCCGTCGACGCCAAGGCGAAGGCCCTCAAGGCCGCCGGGCGCCCGGTGATCGGCTTCGGCGCCGGTGAGCCCGACTTCCCCACGCCCGACTACATCGTCGAGGCCGCGGTGGAGGCCGCCCGCGACCCGAAGAACCACCGGTACACCCCGGCGGGCGGACTTCCCGAACTGAAGTCCGCCATCGCCGAGAAGACGCTCCGCGATTCCGGTTACGAGATCGAGGCGTCGCAGGTGCTGGTCACCAACGGCGGCAAGCAGGCCATCTACGAGGCGTTCGCCTCGATCCTGGACCCGGGCGACGAGGTCATCGTCCCCGCGCCGTACTGGACCACCTACCCCGAGTCGATCCGCCTCGCGGGCGGCGTCCCCGTCGACGTCGTCGCCGACGAGTCGACCGGGTACCGGGTCTCCGTCGAGCAGTTGGAGGCCGCACGCACCCCGAACACGAAGGTGCTGCTCTTCGTCTCGCCGTCCAACCCGACGGGTGCGGTCTACTCGCGCGAGCAGATCGAGGAGATCGGCCGCTGGGCCGCCGGGCACGGCCTGTGGGTGCTCACGGACGAGATCTACGAGCACCTGGTCTACGGCGACGCCGAGTTCCACTCGCTGCCGGTCGTCGTCCCCGAGCTGCGCGACAAGTGCATCGTGGTCAACGGCGTCGCGAAGACGTACGCGATGACGGGCTGGCGCGTGGGCTGGGTCATCGGCCCGCAGGACGTCATCAAGGCCGCCTCGAACCTCCAGTCGCACGCGACGTCCAACGTCAGCAACGTCTCGCAGCGCGCCGCGCTCGCCGCCGTCTCCGGCGACCTGGAGGCCGTCGCGAAGATGCGCGAGGCCTTCGACCGCCGCCGCCGCACCATCGTGCGGATGCTCAACGAGATCGAGGGCGTCGTCTGCCCCGAGCCCGAGGGCGCGTTCTACGCGTACCCGTCGGTGAAGGGCCTGCTCGGCAAGGAGATCCGCGGGAAGCGGCCGCAGACCAGCGTCGAGCTGGCCGCCGTGATCCTGGAGGAGGTCGAGGTCGCGGTCGTCCCGGGCGAGGCGTTCGGCACCCCGGGCTACCTGCGGCTGTCGTACGCGCTGGGTGACGAGGACCTGGTCGAGGGCGTCTCCCGGATCCAGAAGCTGCTGGCGGAGGCCCGCTGATCCGCTGACACGTCTGCCGCCGAGCGGTCCCCGGGGCTCTCCCCGGGGACCGCTCGCGTTTTCGGGGGACGGCCCGATCGAGGAACCCGCTACCCCGCGCGCGGGCGGATGCGGCAAGATCTTGGGATGTTGCACGAAAGCGCGAGCGGAAACGGCACGAGACGGGACCTGAGGGCGCTGCCGAAGGCGCATCTGCATCTGCACTTCACCGGTTCGATGCGCCCGGGCACGCTGCTGGAGCTGGCCGACAAGTACGGCGTCCACCTGCCCGAGGCGCTCAAGGGCGGGGAGCCGCCCAGGCTGCGCGCGACGGACGAGCGCGGCTGGTTCCGCTTCCAGCGGCTCTACGACATCGCGCGGTCCTGTCTGCGCTCCCCCGAGGACATCCGGCGGCTGGTGCGCGAGGCCGCCGAGGAGGATGTGCGGGACGGCTCGCGCTGGCTGGAGATCCAGGTCGACCCGACCTCGTACGCGCCGCGGCTGGGCGGTCTGACGCCCGCGCTGGAGATCATCCTGGACGCCGTGGAGAGCGCCTCGCGCGAGACCGGGCTCGGGATGCGGGTGGTCGTCGCGGCGAACCGGATGAAGCACCCGCTGGACGCCCGTACGCTCGCGCGGCTCGCCGTCCGCTTCAAGGACCGGGGCATCGTCGGCTTCGGGCTCTCCAACGACGAGCGGCGCGGCTTCGCACGCGACTTCGACCGGGCCTTCACCATCGCCCGCGAGGGCGGGCTGCTGGCCGCGCCGCACGGCGGCGAGCTGTCGGGGCCGCGCAGCGTGCGCGACTGCCTGGACGACCTGCGCGCCGGCCGCGTGGGCCACGGGGTGCGCGCGGCCGAGGACCCGTGGCTGCTGGCGCGGCTGGCCGAGCAGGGCGTGACCTGCGAGGTGTGCCCGGCGTCGAACGTCGCGCTGGGGGTGTACGAGAAGGCCGAGGACGTGCCGCTGCGCACCCTGTGGAAGGCCGGGGTGCCGATGGCGCTGGGCGCGGACGACCCGCTGCTGTTCGGCTCGCGGCTCGCCGCCCAGTACGAGCTGGTCCGGGAGGCGCACGGCTTCTCGGACGACGAACTGGCCGAGCTGGCACGCCAGTCCGTACGGGGCGCGCGGATGCCGGATGCCGTACGGGACGGGGTACTGGCCGACATCGACGCCTGGCTGGCGTCCTAGGGGCCCTAGGCGGGGAGCAGGCCGGTCAGCAGGGTGCGGACGAGGTCCGTGGCGAACTCCTCGACGGGCTGGGGCGGGGGCATGCCCTCCGTGGCGTCGTAGACGAAGGCGCGCTGCGAGCAGGCACCGAGCAGCAGGGCGGCGGCGGCGTCCGGGTCGGCGCCGGGGCGCAGCGCGCCCCGGTCGCGCTCGGCGCGCAGATAGCGGGCGAGCGCCTCCAGCGGGACGTGCGGGCCCTGGCCGAGTTCCCGTACGCCCTCGAAGTGGCGTTTCTTGAGGGTGGGTTCGGCGAAGAGCGAGGCCGTGATGGGGAGGCTCTGCTCGTAGAAGCGGACGGCGTGCTCGGCGACGCGCGTGAGGTTGTGCTCCACCCCGAGCTCGCCCGGGTCCTTGCTCAGCTCGTCGAGGAGCGGGTTGAGGCGGGGCAGCCGGTCCGTGAGGACGCGGACGTAGATCTCCTCCTTGCTCCGGTAGTGCTTGTAGAGCGCCGCCTCGGAGCAGCCCGCCTCGCGGGCGATCTCCTTGGTGGTGGTGCGGGCGAGACCGATCGTGCGCAGCAGGTGCTCGGCGGCGTCGATGATCCGTTCGCGGGTGGGACGCGTTGACTTCGGGGTGGGCATTCGCTCACCCTAAAGGTGAGTGAGCACTTACCCACCATCGGAGGTACGCGTCATGAGGTTCACGGTCTTCGGGGCGACCGGCGGCACAGGGCAGCAGCTCGTGACGCAGGCGCTCGACGCCGGGCACGAGGTCACGGCGGTCGTACGGAACCCGGACCGGCTGCCCGTACGGGAGCACGAGCGGCTGGAGGTCGTCGTCGCGGACGTCACCGACCCGGAGGCGCTGCGCCCGGCGGTCCGCGGGCGCGACGCGGCGCTCTCGGCGCTCGGCGCGCCCAACAACAAGGCCGCGGGGATCGCCTCCCGGGGCACCCGCGAGATCCTGCGCGCGCTCGACGCGGAGGGCGTGCGGCGCTACGTCGCGGTGAGCGCGCCCCCGGCCGGGGACCTGCCGGAGGGCGAGAGCCTGCTGTTCCGCGCGGTGATGTGGCCGCTGGTCGGGCGGATCTTCAAGGACGTCTACGCGGACCTGCGGATCATGGAGAGCGAGATCCGCGCGAGCGCGACGGAGTGGACGCTGGTCCACCCGCCCCGCCTCACGGACGACCCGCTGACGGGCTCGTACCAGACGAAGATCGGCGGCGCCGTCCCCCGCAGCCACACGGTCTGCCGCGCGGACGTGGCGCACGCCATCCTCGCCCTGGTCGACGACCCGGCGACGCTCAAGCAGGTGGTGGGCGTCGCGTCCTGACCGGCCTCAGCGCGCGGGCGTGAGCCGCACCGGCAGGCTGGCGTGACCGTTCGCGATGAACGACGGCAGGTGCGCGATCTCCCCGGGGGGTACGGCGAGGGCGAGGTCGGGGAAGCGCGCGAAGAGGGCGGGCAGCGCGGTGCGGGCCTCGATGCGGGCCAGCGGGGCGCCCAGGCAGAAGTGGACGCCGTGCCCGAAGGCGAGGTGTTCGGGGTCCTCGCGGCGGATGTCGAACACCGCGGCGTCCGGCCCGTGCCGGCGAGGGTCGCGGCCTACCGCGCCGAAGGTGGCGAGGATCGGCTCGCCCTTCCGGATGGTGAGGCGGCGGGTTCCCCCGCCGCCGGTCAGCTCGATGTCCTCGGTGGCGTAGCGCAGCGGGATGCTGGAGACGCTGGGCGCCCAGCGCAGGGTCTCCTCGATCACGTCCTCCCACGGCACCTCGCCGTTCCGCACCAGCGCGAGCTGGTCGGGGTGGGTGAGCAGCGCGTGCACCGCGTTGCCGATGAGGTTGACGGTGGTCTCGTGCCCCGCGCTCATGAGCAGCAGCAGGGTGGCCCGCAGTTCGGCCTCGGTGAGCCGGTCGCCGTCCTCGTCGCGGGTGGAGACCAGCATGGTGGCCAGGTCGTCGCCGGGGTGCTCGCGCTTGTGTGCGATCAGCCCGTCGAAGACCGACGCGATGTCCCGCATCGTCCGGTCCGCTTCCTCCGGCGTCGTGGTGGTGTCCATGATCCGCTCGACCAGGTCGGACAGGCCGGAGCGCGACTCCTCCGGTATGCCGAAGAGCCCGCAGATGACGAGCATCGGCAGCGGGAAGGCGTACGCGGTGCGCAGGTCGACGGTCTCCCCCGGCGGCACCTCGGCGAGCGCGTCCAGCATCGCCGCGGTGATGCGCTCGACCTCCTCGCGCATCGCCTCGGTGCGACGCCCTGTGAAGGCGGGGGCCACGAGCTTGCGCAGCCGCCGGTGCTCGACGCCGTACGAGGTGAGCATGTTGACCGGCGCCGTCCAGGGCTGGATCCAGCTGTCGTGGTGCTCGCCGCGCTGCCAGGCGGGCCAGTGCTGCCGGGGGTCGCGGGAGACGCGGGGGTCGGCGAGCAGCTTCTTCAGCAGGTCGAACTCGCTGACCGTCCAGGCCACGATGCCGCCCGGCAGCTCTACGCGGGCCGCGGGCCCCAGCTCGCGGAGGCGCTCCGCCTCTCCGTTGACGTCGCGTCCCGCGGGGTCGAGGACGAAGGGCTGCTCCATGGCGTGACTCCTGCCTGGTCGGGGGTGATCGGCGTGAAGCCGGCCGGAAGCTCGACGAGCCCCCGGTGGAAGGGCCCGTGGCGCCAGACCAGCTCGTCGTGCGGGACCGTGAGCTGGATGTCCGACAGCCAGGCCGTGAGGCGTTCGATCGCGGTCGTCGCGATGAGCAGCGCCGGGTTCTGCACCGGGCAGGCGTGCGGCCCGGCCGCCCACGCGAGATGCGCGCCGCCGCCGGAGCCGCCCGCGGCGGCGGACTCGCCGGGGGCCGTACGGCCGTGCTGGGTGCTGGCCGCGGCGTACGAGACGAGGACGAGCTGGCCCGCGCGGAGCCAGGTGCCGTGGAAGAAGACGTCCCGGGTGGGGAAGTGCGGCGACAGATTGGACATCGGGGAGTCGTTCCGCAGCACGTCGTGCAGGGCGTCGCGGGGCGTGAGGCCGCCGCTGGACAGGGTGCTGTAGTAGCGGTCGTCCGAGAGCATCCGGGCGAGCGCGTTGCCGATCAGGTGGGTGGTGGGGTTGTGGCCCGCGGCCATGGTCACCACGATCTCGGAGGCCAGCTCGTCGGGGCTCAGACCGGCCGGGTGGTCCATGAACCAGGAGGTGAGGTCCGCGCCCCGCCTCTCCCGCTTGGCCGCGATCAGCTCCCCGATGTAGGCGGAGAACGCCTCGTTCGCGGCGACGGCCTCCTCCGGCGTCGTGGCGTCCAGCATGCCGCAGAGCGCGGCCACCAGCCTGTCGCTGTAGGAGTCGGGCAGGCCGAAGAGGCGGTTGAACACCAGCACCGGCACCTTGCTCGCGTACTCGGCCATCAGATCGACCTCGCCGCGCGAGCTGAAGCGGGAGATCAGCTCCTCGGCGACCTGCCGGGTGTGCTCCCGCAGCTCGTGCGGGGCGATCAGGGAGAAGCTCTCGGTGATCACCTGCCGGTAGCGCCGGTGCGTCTCCCCGTCGTTGACCAGCGCGTTGGGACGCCAGCCCATCATCGGCAGGACGGGCGCGTCGGGCGGCACGGTCGCCTGCCAGGCCCGGGAGTCCTTGCTCCAGGTCTCCGGGTCGTGCAGCAGTTCCAGCGCCGCGCGGTAGTCGGTGACGAGCATCGCGCCGATCCCCGGGGCGATCTCGACCGGCGCGAGCGGACCGTACTCGCGCAGCCGGTCGTAGACGCTGTACGGGTCGGCGGCGAAGTCCGGCCCGTACAGCGCGACGACCTCGTGCGTCGGCGACGTGGGAACGGGCAGCGAGCCCGCCTCGGGGTGGCCGGAGGCAGGGGTACGGGGTCGGGGCGCGGTCACTCGGTCTCCTGGGGCGTGTGGGCGAGGACGTGGCCGACGAGGGCGATCAGCGCGTCGACCGACTGGTCGGTGTCGCGGGCGTCGCAGTGCACCAGGGGCGTGTCGGGGTGCAGGTCGAGATGGTCGCGGAGGGTCTCGGTGGCGTGCCGCGGGGAGTCGGGGAAGTGGTTGACGGCCACCGCGTAACGCAGCCCCGCCTCCTCGATCATGTCCATCACCTCGAAGGAGTCGGCCAGCCTCCGGGTGTCGGCCAGCACCAGGGCGCCCAGCGCGCCGCGGGCGATGTCCTGCCACAGGGGTCGGAAGCGCCGCTGGCCGGGTGTGCCGAAGAGGTAGAGGGTCAGATCGCCGGGGAGCGTACGGCGCCCGAAGTCGATGGCGACCGTGGTGGCCGCCTTCTCCCGGATCCCGGCGAGGTCGTCGACGAGCGCGCCGCTGCGCGTCATGACCTCCTCGGTGTGCAGGGGCCGGATCTCCGACAGCGACCGGATGAGAGTGGTCTTGCCGACACCGAACGGCCCGGCGACGAGCAGCTTCACCAGCGTCTGCCGGTCGTCCTCCAGATAGCCGGCGGGGGCGCCGCTAGGAGGACTTGAGAGTGCGGAGTCCATCGAGAACCTTCTCCAGAATCTCGCGTTCGGGGAGGCGGTGCGCGGGTACGGGCGGCCGGACACGCAGCAGACCGGCGTCCACGAGATCGGACACCAGGGCCTTCACCACGCTGACCGGCAGCCGCAGATGGGCGGCGGCCTCGGCCAGCGACAGGGACCCGGGGCGCAGCAGCTCCAGCAGCCGCCGCTCCTCCGGGCGCAGCCCCTCGGGACCGCCGGGACCGGCTCCCTCGGAGGAGGGGTCGGCGGGGTTGTGCAGCACGGACAGCCGGTCGAGCGTGTCGCGGCCGGGCCGTCCCCGTCCGGAGGCGGCCAGATAGGCCGGGACCAGCCGTCTGCTGCTCCGGCCGGCGCTCACGCCGATACGTCGTCGCGGGTCGGACTGTTCATGGCCTTCTCCCCCAGCGTCGCGACCTGCACCTGCATCTGATGGGTGACCACGCGCATGTTCACCTCGGGCGTGGCGAAGACGGTGAGACAGGTGTTCTCACCGGCGGGGATCGCGAAGACCCAGCCGCGGTCGGACTCGATGACGGTCTGGCGCAGCCGCACGTCCTCCTCGCCGCTGAACGCCGCCGACGTGGTGCGCGCCGCGCCCTGGAGGGCCGACATCATCGCCGCCACGCCCTCGGCGGCGTCCCGCTCCAGCCCCTCGGAGCGGCCCTCGACGAAGCCGTCGCCGGAGATGACGGCCGCGTGGGCGACGTGGGGCAGTTCCATCAGCGGGGCCAGCACCCAGGACATGTCCTCGGAGACCGGGCGACGGGTGGCGGGAGTCATGACGGGGTGTTCCCTTCCTGGTCGGTGTCGGGCCGGGAGGCGGCCTCGGCGCGGCCGGACTCGGTGCCCCGCTGGAAGTCGCCCCAGCGCTCGGCGCTGCGCTCGGCGTCGGCGTCCGTGTCCGTGTCGGCGTCCGTGGCCGTGGCCGTGGCCCCGTCCCCGGACGGGGATGTCCCGGTCCGGGGCTCCGTCTCAGGCTGCGGCTCCGACTCGGGCTGCGGCTGACGGCGTCGGCGCCGTGGAAGAGGGGCCTCCGCCGTGGGCACGGCGGTGTCCGGGGCGCCCGCGGCCTTCCTGGAAACCATCGTGGACGGAGCCGGGTCCTGGCCCTGGCCCTGGTCCTGGTCCTGGTTCGGACCCGGAGACCGGCGGGGCGCCGGTGTGCCGGAGACGGGCGTGGGCGTCATGGCGGACAGCGGGTGCTCCTCCTCGTCGAGCAGGACGAGCAGCGGCTCGCCGGGGATGTGCACGATGGCGCGGACGCCGCCGTACGGCGAGGTCTCCACATGGGCGCTGAAGCCGTACTGCCGTACGAGCTGGCCGATGGCGGCGAACCCGGACCTCACCGGGTCTCCCAGCTCGGTCAGCAGCGTCTGCTCCTGACCGGACATCAGCCGCCGGGCCCGGCGCAGCTCGTCCTCGTGCATACCGACCCCGGCGTCGTCCACGATCACCGTGGCGCCGCGGTTGCCCTGCTGGACGGTGACCGCCACCGGGAGGTCGGGGTGCGAGTGGTGCAGCGCGTTGGCCATCAGTTCGGTCAGCACGACCGCGACGGGCTCCACGGCCCGTGCCACCACGCCCACCGGGTCACGCAGGCGGCTGGTGACCTGGATGCGCTCGTACCCCTGGAGGCGGGAGGTGGCGCCGACGACGATGTCGGCGACATGCGAGTCCTGGCGGGTCAGCCCCGGCCACGCCCCGCACATCACGGCGGTGGCCTGGACGCGGCGCAGCGCCTGCTCGTTGAGGAAGTCCGCGGCGAGCAGATCCTGGACCAGCCGGGGGTCGTCGTGACGTTCCTGCATCTCCTGGAAGAGGGTCTGCAGCTGGTAGAGCAGCGACTGGATGGTCGTCGAGGTGCCGCGCATCGCGGCCTGTGCCGCGGCGTCGACGCGCAGCCGCTCCTTGTCGAGCATGTCGCCCGCGGTGTCCAGCACGGCGCCCAGCGCCTGGTCGAGCGTGCTCCCGGCGATCTGCGGCTCGGCCGGTCCCCGCACGGTCATGTGAGGGTGGGTGAGCGCCAGCGCCAGGTCGGGCAGCCGCGCGGAGGCCAGGTGCCGGATCTCGGCTTCGGGGACCGGGACGTACGCGGCCATCTCGTCGCGGTTCCGGGTGACGTTCCCGAGCTCGGTCCGTGCCGCCTCGGCCTGCGCTCTCAGACCGCGCAGTTCTTTCTGGGTACGGACCAGACGGAGCGCCATTCCTAGGGCGGCGGCGGTCCCCACGGAGAGGAACACGACCAGAGCCACCGGTATCTCGGTCATCTCAGTCCTTGATCAGCTGGAAGCTGGAATTCGACTCCCGCGCGAAGGCCGCACCCGGCGCAGACCGGAACACCGGTCAAATCACCGCTCACGCACATGAGTTGACCCCAGCCGACGCCCCAGCATCTCCTGCCACAGGAACATCACCATGGTGCCGCAGTCACCGCCGCACCACACCCCTATCCGGGGAGTCCGGGCAGCTTCCGTGGATTCCGCGGAGCCCGCGGAGGGCATCCGTCCGGCTTGTCCGTGTTCCGAGATGTCTCCCGACGCCGCCCTAGAGCGCGCAGCCCACCGTCACCGGCTCGTTCACCAGGGTCACGCCGAAGGCGGCGTGCACGCCGTCGCGGACCTCGCGGGCGAGCGCGAGGAGGTCGGCGGTGGTGGCCGAGCCGCGGTTGGTGAGGGCCAGGGTGTGCTTGGTCGAGATGCGGGCCGGGCCCTGGCCGTACCCCTTGGTGAAGCCCGCACGGTCGATCAGCCAGGCCGCCGAGGTCTTGGTGCGCCCCTCCCCCGCGGCGAAGGCGGGCGGGGCCGCGTCGGCGCCGAGGCGCTCGTGGACGCGCGCGGTGAAGGCCGCGAAGGCGGCGTCGTCCAGGATCGGGTTGGTGAAGAAGGACCCGGCCGACCAGGTGTCGTGGTCCTCCGGGTCGAGCACCATGCCCTTCCCGGCGCGCAGCTTGAGCACCGTCTCGCGCGCGGTGGCGGCGGGCACGCGCTCGCCGGTCTCGACGCCGAGGAGGCGCGCCGTCTCGGCGTACCGCAGCGGTGCCGAGAGCCCGCCCGCGTCCTCCAGTTCGAAGCGGACGCGCAGCACGACGTAGCGCGAGGGGTCGGCCTTGAAACGGCTGTGGCGGTACGAGAAGCCGCAGTCGGCGTTGGAGAGGGTCACGATCTCGCCGCCGCGCCGGTCGTACGCGACGACCTCGGTGAGCGTGGCGGAGACCTCCTGGCCGTACGCGCCGACGTTCTGCACCGGCGTCGCGCCCGCGGAGCCGGGGATTCCGGCCAGGCACTCGATGCCCGCGAGGCCCGCCTCGACGGTACGGGCGACGGCCTCCGACCAGTTCTCGCCCGCGGCCAGCTCCAGGCGGGTGCCGTCCAGCGCGAAGCCGCGGGTGGCGATGCGGACGACGGTGCCCTCGAAGCCCTCGTCGGCGATGACGAGGTTGCTGCCGCCCGCGAGGAGCAGCAGCGGGGTGCCGCTCTCGTCGGCCTCGCGGACCGCCCGGACCACCTCGTCGTCGGTGGTGGCGGTGACCAGGCGCGCGGCGGGGCCGCCGAGCCGGAAGGTGGTGAGCGGGGCGAGGGGGACGCCGTTCTCTGCGTGAAGTTCCTGCACGAGCACAAGCGTACGGGCCCGTACGCGTGGCACGTACGGGCCCGGTGGGGCGGTGTCCCCGTCCGGTCAGACGCCGACCGGGGTACGCGTGCCCGGGCCGGACGGCGTGGTTCCGGTGCCGTCCCCGGTCTCCCCGGTCTCCCCGGTCCCGACGGTCGTCTCGGCCGTCCCGGCCGTCTCGCTGTGCGCGGACGCGGACGCGGAGGCGGCGGCCGAGCCGACGCCGCGCGGGATGAGTACGGCCGCGAGCGCGCCCAGTGCGATCGCCGCCGTGCCCGCCCAGACCGCGGGCCGCAGCCCGTCGACGAACGCCTGCGGGGTCTCGTAGCCGCCCCGGGACGCGAAGACCGCCGAGAGGACGGCCACGCCGAGGGCGCCGCCCAGCTCGCGCACCGCGTTGTTGGCGCCGGAGGCGATGCCCTGCTCGGCGGAGCGCACGCTGGACATCACGACGTTCGCGGCGGGCGCGAAGTACATGGCCATGCCGATGCCGCTGATGATGAAGGCGGGCAGGTACGGGCCGTAGGAGAAGTCGGCGGAGAGCAGCGCCGCGATCCAGCCCATGCCGACCGCCTGGAGCGCCAGTCCGGCGGCGACGACGGGACCGCCGCCGATCCGGTCGGACAGGAGCCCCGCGAGCGGCGCGACGATCAGCGACATGCCGGTCCAGGGCAGCATCCGTATCCCGGCCTCGGTGGGCGAGTAGCCGCCGACGCCCTGGAGGAACTGGCTCAGCAGGAAGACCGAGCCGAACATCCCGACGAACATCAGCAGGCTCGCCGCGTTGACCGTGCTGAACGCACGGCTCCGGAAGAGCCGCATCGGCAGCATCGGGTGCGCCGCGCGCATCTCGTACGCGACGAAGGCCACCAGCAGCACGCCGCCGCCGATGAGCGAGGTGAGGACGGTGCCGCTGGTCCAGCCGTCAGGGTTGCCGCGGACCAGGCCGTAGACGACGCCGAAGAGCGAGACGCTGGCCAGGGCCGTGCCGGGCAGATCGAGCCTGCTGCCCGCGCTGCGGCTCTCGTCGAGGCGCAGCAGGACGAGCGGGATGACGATCAGGCCGATCGGGACGTTCAGCCAGAAGATCCAGTGCCAGGAGATGTGTTCGGTCAGGGCGCCGCCGACCAGGGGGCCGGTGGCGACGGCTATCCCCTGCACCGCGCCCCAGACGCCGAGCGCGGCCCCGCGCCGGGCCGCGGGTACGGCCCCGGTCAGCAGCGTCAGGCTCAGCGGCATGAGGATCGCGGCGCCGACGCCCTGCACGGCGCGGGCCGCGACCAGCGCGTCGATGCCGTCCGAGAGCGCGGCGGCGGCCGAGGCAGCGGTGAAGATGCCGAGCCCGAGCGCGAAGATCCGCCGCCGCCCGAACCGGTCGCCGAGCGCCGCACCGGTCATGAGCAGGACGGCGAACGTGAGCGTGTACGCGCTCACCGTCCACTCCAGGTCCTCCAGGCCGCCGCCGAGGTCCTCGCGGATGTTGGGCAGCGCGGTGGTGACGACGAGGTTGTCGAGCGCGCCCATGAAGCTGGCGACGCTGGTGATGACAAGGGCCCAGACGGCTGTGCCGCGCCGGGCGGTGGATTGCTGTGTCATGGTCTTCCCCTGATTTAGTAATTGACCACTAACTTGCGCGGACACAGAAACGCCCCGGCGGTCGGCGGGCGGGCCGGAGCACCGGCCCACGCGCCTACGCGCCGGGGCCGGGGTCTTCCTCAGCATCGGGGTCCGTGCTGCGGGCCCAGGTGCCGAGGTGGGACATCCCGACGCACGAGACGTCGGGCTTGAGGTCGAACTGGTCCCAGACCCGGTGCCCCTCCGGGAAGCCCAGCGACGCGAGCACGTTGATGAGCATCCCGTAGGCGAAGAACTCGGTCGTCTCGGCCTGGTCGGCACCGAGCGCCAGGTGCGTGCCGTCCCACAGCTCGGACCAGATCGCGCGGACGGTCTCGCCGAACTCGTGGTCGCCCTCGACCTCGGCCGAGGCGACCGCGACGTACACCTGCATCTGGAGGAGCAGCTTCTCGGGGTCTTCGAGCAGCTTCTTGTACGCCTCCGCCATCGCCATGTGGGCCTCTTCGGGCGAGGCCCCGCTCACGGCCTCCGCCATGGCGCGGCGCACCTCCTCCATGCAGCGGGTGGCCGCCGCGAGGAAGAGCTCCTGCTTGTTCTTGAACAGCCGGAAGAGATAGGGCTGCGAGACGCCCACGCGCCGGGCGATCGCCTCGGTGGACGTGCCCCTGTACCCCCCGCGGGCGAACTCCGTGATCGCCGCGCGGATGACGCTCTCGCGCCGCTCCTCCGCACTCATCCTGACCATGCGGCTAAGTTATTGGCCAATCACTAACTCTGTCAAGGCGAGTAAGGGGCGCCCCGCAATGGAGGGCGCCCCTTACCGAAATCCCTGGGTCCGTGCCTCAGGCCAGCCGGACGACCGCCCGGGACATGCCCAGCACCTTCTGGCCCGCACTGGTCGCGGTCAGGTCCACACGGACCGTCCGCTCGTCGTCGTCCAGCTTGGCGGCGACCTTCGCGGAGACCGCGATCTCCGCGCCCCGGTCGTCGTCGGGGACCACGACGGGCTTGGTGAACCGCACCCCGTACTCCATGACGGCGCCCGGGTCCCCGGCCCAGTCGGTCACGACCCGGATCGCCTCGGCCATGGTGAACATGCCGTGCGCGATGACGTCCGGGAGGCCGACCTCCTTGGCGAACCGTTCGTTCCAGTGGATGGGGTTGAAGTCCCCCGACGCGCCCGCGTACCGCACGAGCGCCGCGCGGTCCACGGGGAAGGTGCCGGCCGGGAGCTCGGTGCCGACCTCGACGTCCGCGTAAGCGACCTTGGCTGCCATCTGCGTCACTCCCCTTCCGCCGCGCGGACGACCAGCTTGGTGTGCACGGTCACCACGAGCTCGCCGTGCGCGTCGTGAACCTCGCCACGTACGTCCAGGATGTCGTTCCCCGCGAGGGACTTGATCGACTCGATGGTGGAGGTCACGGAGAGCAGATCGCCCGCGCGCACCGGGCGCGCGTAGGCGAACTTCTGGTCGCCGTGCACCATGCGGCTGTAGTCGAGACCGAGCTGCGGGTCCTGGACCACGCGCGCCGCCTCACCGAAGGTGATCGTGAAGACGAAAGTCGGCGGAGCGATCACATCAGGATGACCGAGGGCCTTCGCCTCGTCCTGATCCAGATATGCGGGATTGGTGTCCCCGATGGCTTCCGCGAATTCGCGGATCTTCTCCCTCCCGACCTCGTAGGGACGGGTGGGCGGATAGGTCCGCCCGGTGAAGGACTGGTCGAGCGCCATCGACGGCACCTCCTGCGGAAGCGTTGGCGGGCTGGAAGCCGGACACGAAGGGTGCCGCACGGAACCAGAGCCGCGCTCGACCCGGTGACCCGGCGGTGCCCAAACAGCATGAGGCCGACCCCGGCTTACGGGGGCGGCCTCATGGCAGAGATGACGTCAGCGCGTCTCGCGGTGCAGCGTGTGCTTGCCGTCGCGCGGACAGAACTTCTTCA
This sequence comes from Streptomyces sp. NPDC048172, assembly GCF_043202595.1. Lineage (NCBI taxonomy): Bacteria > Bacillati > Actinomycetota > Actinomycetes > Kitasatosporales > Streptomycetaceae > Streptomyces > Streptomyces sp. NPDC048172. The sequence continues at coordinate 166,593 of NZ_JBIDAT010000001.1, read as the reverse complement.
TCTCCATCCTGTCCGGGTTGTTGCGCCGGTTCTTCTTCGTGATGTAGTTCCGCTCCTTGCACTCCACGCAGGCCAGCGTGATCTTCGGGCGGACGTCTGTGGCAGCCACGTGAGTGCTCCTTGACGAACGGATGGGCTATAACGCAAAAATAGTAGCCGATCGGAGGACCGACCCCACAACCGGCTACTGTCGGTGAAGTAGCGGTGACCGGACTTGAACCGGTGACACAGCGATTATGAGCCGCTTGCTCTACCGACTGAGCTACACCGCCACGATGCGGCGACCTCCGCCAGGTGACGAAAGATCTCTCACATCAGAGCCCCAAAACGGAATCGAACCGTTGACCTTCTCCTTACCATGGAGACGCTCTGCCGACTGAGCTATTGGGGCGAGCGGTGAAGACATTACACGCCTGGCCGCCAAAGGTGAAATCCGTATTGGCGGCGCCCGTGCCCCCCGGTCGGCACCCGCCTCCACCGTGCCCCAACCGGCTCTCGCACCACACCAGTACGACTATTCGCCTCCTCCCCGACCGTACACAGCGCTCCCCCTACGCTCGACACACTCGACGCGAGCGTGGGAGCCCGATGACCGACAGTGAGCCTCAGGAGCCGGGGAAGCGCGCGCGGGATTCCCGCGACCCCACGGCGCCGCGCTCCCTCGTGCTGTGCGGCGCCCGGCTCGCCGACGGCCGCACCGTGGACGTCCGGCTCGTCGGCGACCGTATCGAGGCCGTCGGCACCGCGGGCAGCCTCTCCGCCCCGCACGAGACGGGGCGCGTGGACCTCTCCGGTTACCTGCTGCTCCCCGCGCCCGCCGAGCCGCACGCGCACTACGACACCGCCCTCACCGCCGAGCCCACGGGCCCCGGGCAGCCCCCGTGCCCGCCGTCGGAGGACGTGCAGCGGCGTACGACGGAGGCCGCGCTCCTCCAACTCGGCCAGGGCGCCACGGCGTTGCGCACCCATGTGCACATCGGCGCCGTCGCGGGGCTTCGCGCGCTGGAGGCCGTGCTCCAGGCGCGCCGTTCGCTGCGCGGGCTCGCCGATCTGACGACCGTCGCCGTGCCCCGGCTGCTCACCGGGGTGGCGGGCGCCGAGGGGCTCGCCATGCTGCGGGACGCGGTCAAGATGGGCGCGACCGCCGTCGGCGGCTGCCCCGACCTGGACCCGGACCCGGGCGGGTACGCCGACGCGGTGCTCGCCGTCGCCGCCGAACACGGCTGCGCCGTCGACCTGCACACCGACGGCGACGACCCCGCGCGCCTCGCCCGGCTCGCCGCCGCGGCGGGCGGGCTGCGCCCCGGCGTCACCCTCGGCCCCTGCTCCGGGCTCGCCCGGCTGCCGCACCAGGTCGCGCTGCGCACCGCCGACCAGCTCGCCGCCGCCGGGGTCACGGTCGTCAGCCTGCCGCAGGGCAACTGCGGTGTCCTGGAACGCCCTTCGCCGGGCACACCCTCGCGCGTCGCGCCCGTACGGCTGCTGGCCGCCTCCGGCGTCTCGGTCGCGGCCGGCTCCGGCGCGCTGCGGGACGCCTCGAACCCGGTCGGCAGGGGCGACCCGCTGGAGGCCGCGTACCTGCTCGCCTCCCACGGCGAGGCCCGCCCGGAGGCCGCCTACGGGGCCGTCAGCGCCCGTGCGCGCGCCGCCATGGGCCTGCCCGAGGTCCGCGTCGAGGCGGGCTTCCCGGCCGAGCTGCTCGCCGTACGGGGCACGGAGGTCGCGGGGGCGCTCTCGCTGGCGTACAGCCGGATCGTCGTGCACCGGGGACGGGTCGTCGCGCGGACGAGCGCGGTGCGCGAGTTCTGCGACACGACCGCCTCGCCCGCCGATCTCGGGCTGCCACGCCAGTCACAGGGGTGACGCCGCCACGGGACGCCCGCCGGGGCGTACGGTCGGGGGCATGCGCACAGTAATCGCTGGTGGACACGGTCAGATCGCGCTGCGGCTGGAGCGGCTGCTCGCCGGGCGCGGGGACGGGGCGGCGGGCATCATCCGGCGCCCGGAGCAGGCGGGCGACCTGCTCGCCGCGGGTGCCGAACCCGTCGTCTGCGACCTCGAATCGGCCTCGGTCGACGAGGTCGCCCGGCATCTGGAGGGGGCCGACGCGGCCGTCTTCGCGGCGGGCGCGGGGCCGGGCAGCGGGGTCGCGCGCAAGGAGACCGTCGACCGCGACGCGGCCGTGCTCCTCGCCGACGCCGCCGAGCGGGCCGGGGTCCGCCGCTTCCTCATCGTCTCGTCCATGGGCGCGAACGCCGGGCTGGAGGGGACACCGGACGGCATGGACCCGGTCTTCGCCTCGTACCTGCGCGCGAAGGGCGCGGCGGACGACGCCGTACGGGCGCGGGCGGGGCTCGACTGGACGGTCCTGCGCCCGGGACGGCTCACCGACGACCACGGCACGGGCCTGGTCCGGCTGGCGGAGAGGACGGGCCGCGCGGACGTCACCCGGGACGACGTCGCCGCCGTCCTCGTCGCGCTCCTCGACGAGCCGCGCACGGCGGGCCTGACGCTGGAGCTGGTGGGCGGCGAGACCCCGATCCCGCAGGCGGTCGCGGCAGTGGCCGGCTGACGCCACGCCACGCCACGCCCCGGCACCGGACGCACGACGCGCCCCCGCCCCGGCTCGTGCCGGGGCGGGGGCGCGGCCGTTCCGGCCCGCGGGCTATCCGGCCGTCACAGGTTCCACGGCTTGTCGTCGGGGGCGATGCGCCACAGACGGTCGGAGCTCGGGTACGCCCTTTCGAGGTGGAGCGTGTCCCAGGAGCCGTCGTTGTACCGGTCGAGGGCCAGGGCCAGCTTGTCGTCGGTCTTGGGCGTCCACATCCACCAGCCGGTGTTGTTCCCGCCGCTCCGCTCCGGGTGCCCGACCCACTTCTGCAGGTCCGAGCCGTCGCACTTCTTGATGACGACCCTGGTGCCCCGGTCCGACGCGGCCGACGCGGGCTGCAGGCACTTGTCCGCCGCGACGTTGCGGAACACCCGCGTCGACGTCTTCGTACCGCTGTCCCACCCCGGCCCCTCCGCCCGCCACGCCTCCGAGCGGTACTTCCAGCCGGGAGAACGCAGCGAGATCGCGTTCGCCCCCTCGGCGGCACTGTCACTGAGCGTGGCCAGACGGCTGCCGTCCATCTTGTTGATCACGTCACGGGCGGCAGGTTCGGCGGAAGCGGTCGTACCCCCGGCCACACCCGCCGTGACGAGGACGGCGGCAGTGGCGGCGAGCAGATGGCCGCGGCGTCGAGACATGTCAGGGATCCCCTCTGCGAAGCGTCCCGCGAAGAACGCGGTGAACACGGAGAATCTTGTAGGGAACTCGCATAAGGGGACAATGGGTTGGATATCGGTTCACTCCAAGGAGTTGCCACATCCCGGCGCCCCCCAGTGACTCCCGGTGTCCGCGAGGCCGCACCGAGTGATGATCGTGAGCGCACGGAGGCCCGGCAAGGCGTATTCGGCCAACCGGCCAGGAAATGACTGGTACTTACCGCGCATTCACCCTCGCGCGGGAACAGCGCGGGAGAAACCCATGGAAAAAGCCCCCCTGACTCTGCTCACTCGCAGATCAGAGGGGCTTCTTCTCCTGTGGCGGCGCCAGGATTCGAACCTGGGAAGGCTGAGCCGGCAGATTTACAGTCTGCTCCCTTTGGCCGCTCGGGCACACCGCCTGGGATTTGCCGCCCGGACACCTTCTTGGCGCGGTGCTCCGTGGCAACGGTGTAAACCATACCCGATGCCAGGGGGTGGTTCGCCACCCGGTTGATCAGGAGGTCCGTGCCCCCGAGGCTCGGCCGGTGCCGCACGGCGGGTGGCTAGGCTTGCGGCACGGTCCGACGCGCGGACCGTGCCCTGACGGATCTACGCATGAGGAGCCAACTCACCATGGCCGACTCCAGTTTCGACATCGTCTCGAAGGTCGAGCGGCAGGAGGTCGACAACGCCCTCAACCAGGCCGCCAAGGAGATCTCGCAGCGCTACGACTTCAAGGGCGTGGACGCCTCGATCGCCTGGTCGGGCGAGAAGATCGAGATGCGGGCCAACTCGGAGGAGCGGGTGAAGGCCGTGCTCGACATCTTCCAGACCAAGCTGGTCAAGCGGGGGATCTCGCTCAAGGCCCTGGACACCGGGGAGCCGCAGGCGTCCGGCAAGGAGTACCGGATCGGCGCCACGCTCCAGGAGGGCCTCTCGCAGGACAACGCGAAGAAGGTCGCCAAGGTCATCCGCGACGAGGGCCCCAAGGGCGTCAAGGCGCAGGTGCAGGGCGACGAGCTGCGGGTCACCTCCAAGAGCCGGGACCACCTCCAGGACGTCATCAACCTGCTGAAGGGCAAGGACTTCGACTTCGCGCTCCAGTTCGTGAACTACCGGTAGGCGCGAGGGGCCCGTACGCACACGGGCCCGTACGGACGCTCGTACGAGGGCGCGGTCACTTCTGGGATTCCTGGGGAGTGGCCGCGTCCTCCGCCGTTTCCGGCAGCCGTACGTGGCGCAGGCCGCGGACGCTGAGGACCGCGGCGGCGAGGGTGACGGCGAAGGCGGCGAGTGCCGCGCCGCGCATGCCGTGGGTGAACGCCTCGCGGGCGGCGGACAGTACGGCCTCGCCCGTACGGCCGGGGAGGTGATCCGCCGTGGCGACCGCGCCGCCGAGGGTCTCGTGCGCCGCCTCGCGCACTCCGGCGGGGAGGCCGGAGGGGAGGGAGCCGTCGACGTCGTGGCGGTAGAGGGCCGTTCCGACGCTGCCGAGCAGGGCCATGCCGAGGGCGCCGCCGAACTCCTGTCCCGCTTCCAGCAGCCCGGAGGCCGTGCCCGCCTTCTCCGGCGGAGCCGTGCCGACGACCAGGTCGGTGACGAGGGTCATGACGACGCCGACGCCCAGCGCGTAGACCGAGGCGCCGAGGAGCAGGAAGGCCAGCGGGGAGTCGGCCTGGAGGCGGGTCAGGACGAGGAAGCCGCAGGCGGCGATGGTGAAGCCCGCGCCGATGAGGTACGCGCGGTTCACGCGGCGCGCCAACTGGACGCTCATGGGGGCCGCGACGCCGACGACGAGCGCGGGCAGCACGCTCCACAGGGCGGCACGCAGAGGGCTCATCCCGAGCACCGACTGGAGGTACTGCGTGCTGAAGATGGCGAAGCCGACCATCACGAACATCGCGGCCAGATTGGTGCCGAGCGCCGCGCCGAAGCCGGGGCGGCGGAAGAGCGCGAGGTCGAGCATGGGGTGTGCGACCGTGCGCTGACGGTGCAGGAAGAGCAGCGCGAAGGCCACGCCGACGGCGAGGGCGAGCACGTACGCGAGGTCGTAGCCCTCGGCGGCGAACTCCTTGATCCCGTAGACCGCCGGGAGTATCGCCGCGAGGGAGAGCAGGGCGCTGGGCCAGTCGAAGCGGCCCGCCGCGGGGCTCTTGAACTCCGGGATCAGCAGGGGCCCGAGCACCAGCAGCAGCGCCATCACGGGCAGGTTCACGAGGAAGACCGAGCCCCACCAGAAGTGCTCCAGCAGGATGCCGCTGAGCACCGGGCCGACGGCCACACCGCCCGTCATCACGGCCGACCAGACGGCGATGGCGGTCGCGCGCTGCCGGGGGTCGTGGAAGAGGTTCCGGATCAGCGCCAGCGTGGACGGCATCAGGGTGGCACCGCCGAGGCCGAGCAGGGCGCGCGCGGCGATGAGCATCTCCGGACTGGTGGCGTACGCGGCTGCCGCCGAGGCGAGCCCGAAGGCGACGGCGCCGGTGAGCAACAGCCTGCGGCGGCCGATCCGGTCACCCAGCGCACCCATGGTGAGCAGCAGGCCGCCGAGGACGAAGGCGTAGATGTCGAAGATCCAGAGCTGCTCGGCGGCACTCGGCTCCAGCTCGCGGGAGATGAACGGCACCGCGAAGTAGAGGACCGACACGTCCATGGAGACCAGGAGCAGCGGCAGCAGGAGGACGGCCAGGGCGGTCCATTCCCGGCGGCCCGCGCGGACGACGGCGGGCGGTGTGAAGGGTGCGGTCATGCCCGGACTATACGAACGTCTTAAACGCTTGTCTATGACACATGTATAAGACGGTTGTCTAAGGGCTGCGGTACGGTCGTGGCATGGGACATCGCGAGGATCTGCTGGAGGGTGCGAAGCGCTGCCTCCTGGAAAAGGGCTGGCGCGCGACGGCGCGGGACATCGTGGCCGCCTCCGGCACGAACCTGGCCTCGATCGGCTACCACTACGGGTCCAAGGACACGCTCATGCGGGAGGCGCTGTTCTCCGCGATGGGCGACTGGGGCGACGAGATGCAGCGGATCACCGAGTCGGCGATCAGCAGCACGGCCTCCCCCGCCGAGCGCTTCGAGACCGCGTGGAGCGTCCTGTCGGACCTCTTCGACAAGCACCGCACCCTGTGGGCGGCGAACTTCGAGGCCGTTCAGCGGTCCGACAGCGACCCCCAGCTGCGCTCCGCCTTCGTCGCGGCGGAGCGCGAGGCCCAGGCGGGACTGGTAGCGCTTTTCCACGGGGTGCCCGACGCGGAGGTCTCCCAGGAGGACACCGCGCGCTACGGGCCGCTGTACCACCTGCTGGTGAGCGGAATGGTCGCGCAGAAGACGCTCAACCCCGACTCACAGGTCTCGGGCGAGAACCTGATCGAGGCGATGCGCCTCATCACCGACCGCAGGAAGCCTTAGAAAGCTACTGGTCGCGGGACTCGAAGCCCGCCATCTTCTCCAGGCGGGCGACGCGCTCCGTCATGGGCGGGTGGGTGGAGAACAGCTTGGAGAGGCCCTCGCCCCGGCGGAACGGGTTGGCGATCATCATGTGGCTCGCCGTCTCCAGGCGCGGCTCAGGCGGCAGCGGAAGCTGCTGGGTGCCCGCCTCCAGCTTCCGCAGCGCGGAGGCGAGGGCCAGCGGGTCGCCGGTGAGCTGCGCTCCGGAGGCGTCCGCCTCGTACTCCCGCGAGCGGGAGACGGCGAGCTGGATGAGCGAGGCGGCGACCGGGCCCAGGATCATGATCAGCAGCATGCCGAACAGTCCGGGGCCTTCGTCGTCGTCCGAGCGGCCTATGGGAATCAGCCAGGCGAAGTTGACCAGGAAGAGCACGACCGAGGCCAGGGCGCCGGCGACGGACGAGATGAGGATGTCGCGGTTGTAGACATGGCTGAGCTCGTGGCCGATCACGCCGCGCAGCTCGCGCTCGTCCAGGATCCGCAGGATGCCGTCCGTGCAGCACACCGCCGCGTTCCGCGGATTGCGGCCCGTCGCGAACGCGTTCGGCGCCTGGGTCGGCGAGATGTAGAGCCGCGGCATCGGCTGCCGGGCCGCCGTCGACAGCTCGCGCACCATCCGGTACAGCTCGGGGGCCTCGAACTCGCTGACCGGGCGGGCGCGCATGGCACGGAGCGCGAGCTTGTCGCTGTTCCAGTACGCGTACGCGTTCGTCCCCAGCGCTACGGCCAGGGCGACGACCAGACCGGTCGTCCCGAAGAAGCTCCCGATGACGAGGATGAGTGCGGACAGTCCCCCGAGGAGCAGGGCTGTCCTCAGCCCGTTGTGCCGGCGGTGCACGGTACGCCCTCCAGATGGTGCGGCGGGGGAACCCTGAGCGGGGTGGCCGATCCACCCTCCAGTGTCCAGCGGCCCCTTCCAGTGGACCTTCCCTGCCTGGTCAACGCAGCACGGGCGGGCGCAGTTCCCCCGGGTGCAGTACCGCTCGGGCAGGTGCGCGGGGCCGCGCCGCCGTCAGAAGAGGGCCGTGTCCGCGAAGCGGAGGATGAGCTGGGGCGCGCCCGAGATGGCCACGCCCAGGACGGCCGTCACCGCGATGGTCGCCGTGAGGACGCCGGAGGGCGCGACGCGCGGCACGTCCTCGCGCCCGTCCGTACGGAAGAGGACGGCGGTCCACTGGAGGTAGTAGTAGAGCGCGATCACGACGTTCACGGCCATGACGACCGCGAGCCAGCCCAGGCCCGCGTCGACCGCCGCGCCGAAGACCGTGACCTTGGCGAAGAGGCCGACCACGCCCGGCGGCAGTCCGGCCAGGCAGAGCAGGAAGAAGCCCAGGCAGAGCGCGGCCAGGGGGCGGCTGGAGACGAGGCCCCGGTAGTTGCCGATCCGGTTGGCCGCGCTCGTACGGCCGACGAGGGCGGCGACGGCGAAGGCGCCCAGGTTCACGACGCCGTACATGAGCGCGTAGGCGACGGTCGCGCCGACGGCCCTGTCCCGGTCGTCCGTCCAGGCCGCGGCGGCGATCGGGACGAGCAGATAGCCCGCCTGCCCGACGGAGGACCAGGCGAGCAGCCGTACGGCACTGTGCTCGCGGTCCGGGCGCTGCCGGAGCGCGCCCAGGTTGCCGACGGTCATGGTGAGCGCCGCCAGTACGGCCAGCGCGGGGCCCCACACGTGGTCGTACGAGGGGAAGGCGCGCAGGGTGACGAGGATCAGCCCGGAGAAACCGACGGCCTTACCGACCACCGAGAGGTACGCGGCGACCGGAAGGGGCGCGCCGACGTACGTGTCGGGCACCCAGAAGTGGAACGGGACGGCGGCCGTCTTGAAGGCGAAGCCCACCAGGGTGAGCGCGACGCCCGTGGTGGCCAGGGTGCCCAGGCGGCTGTCCGTGGCGGGCAGGCCCTCGGCGACGGCGTCCAGGTGCATGCTGCCGGTGGCCGCGTAGACGAAGCTGACGCCCATGAGCATCACGGCCGTCGCGGTGACGGACGACAGGAAGAACTTCAGGGCCGCCTCGGAGGAACGGCGCTCCCCTCTGCGCAGACCGACCAGCGCGAAGGCCGGAAGGGACGCCACTTCCAGAGCGACGACCAGAGTGGCCAGATCCCGGGACGCGGGCAGCAGCGCCGCACCGGCCGCCGAGGACAGCAGCAGGAACCAGAACTCGCCCTCGGGCAGCTTGTCGTCCTTCACGGACGTCACCGACAGCAGGGCCGCCACGAAGGCGCCGCCCAGGGCGAGGAACTGGATGACGAGGGCGAACGGATCGGCCACATAGCTGCACGCGCCGGACCCGCCGGACCCGCCGGACCCGCCCGTCAGGCAGAAGGTCGACCTGTTCTCCCCGATGAGCGGAATCAGCGACAGTCCCGCGAGGGCGAGACCGGCGAGGGAGATCCAGCCCAGCAGGGGCTTGCGCCGGTTGTCCAGGAAGAGGTCGGCGACCAGCACGACCAGGGCGACGACGGCGGCGATGACGGGCGGCGCGATGGCTACCCAGTCGACGGACTGGATGGTCTGTGCCGCACCCGCCGTCTGAACCGTCTGGAGGGTGGCTTCGGTCGCGGGCGTCATCGGGTCACTCCTGGCAGGAGGTTCTGCACCGCCGGGTCGGTGAGCCCCAGGAGCGCGGCGGGCCACAGACCGGCGAGGACGGTGAGGACGACCAGGGGCGTCCAGGCGGCGTATTCGTAGCGCCGTACGTCCGGCACGGTCGCGAGCGGCGGGAGGGGCGCGGGGCGCGCCTCCCCCGGGTCGCCCATGCAGACGCGGCGGACGACGACGAGCATGTAGGCGGCGGTCAGCAGGGTGCCGACGGCGCCGAGCGCCATGAACACCAGGTAGGCGGGACGGCTGAGCGCGTCCGCCGGGTGGAAGGCACCCAGCAGGGCGAGCAGTTCGCCCCAGAAGCCCGCGAGCCCCGGCAGCCCCAGGGAGGCGACGGCGCCGAAGGCGACCAGCCCCCCGAACCGCGGCGCCTTCCCGTAGAGGGCGGCTCCGCTCGTACCGGCCAGCGCGTCCAGGTCGGTCGTTCCCGCGCGGTCCTTGAGGGCGCCGACGAGGAAGAAGAGCAGCCCGGTGATGAGGCCGTGGGCGATGTTCGCGAACAGGGCGCCGTTGACGCCCGTATGGGTGAGGGTGGCGATGCCGAGCAGGACGAAGCCCATGTGGCCGACGGAGGAGAAGGCGATGAGGCGCTTCAGGTCGCCCTTGGCGCCGCGCCGGGCGAGGGCGAGGCAGGCGAGCGAGCCGTAGATGATGCCGACGACCGCGAAGGCCGCCAGGTACGGCGCGAAGGTCTGGGCGCCCTCCGGCACGGCGGGCAGCAGGATACGGACGAACCCGTAGGTGCCCATCTTCAGCAGGACGCCCGCCAGCAGCACCGAGCCGACCGTGGGCGCCGCCGTGTGCGCGTCGGGCAGCCAGGAGTGCAGCGGCCACATGGGCGCCTTGACGGCGAGCCCCAGGCCGATGGCGAGCGCCGCGACGAGCTGCGTGGTGTGGCTCAGCCCGGCGCCGTGCTGCTCGGCGAGCCGCACCATGTCGAACGTGGGTCCGCCCTCGGCGTTCAGGCCGACGGCGAGCAGCCCGAGGAGCATCACGACGGAGCCGAGCAGCGTGTAGAGGATGAACTTCCAGGCGGCCTGGGCCTTCCCCTCGCCGCCCCAGCGGGCGATGAGGAAGTACATCGGGATGAGCACCATCTCGAACGCCAGGAAGAACAGCATCAGGTCGAGCACGGCGAACGTCGCCAGGGTGCCGCACTCCAGCACCAGCAGCAGCGCGACGAAGGCCTGGGGGCGCGGCCCGGCGGGCATCTTGAAGTAGCTGTAGAGCGCGCACAGGAACGTCAGCAGCGCGGTCAGCACGAGCAGCGGCAGGGAGACGCCGTCCACGCCGAAATGGAGGCGGATTCCCAGCGCCGGGATCCAGCTCACGTCCGACTCGGCCTGCATGGTGCCCGGGTTGTCGTGGTCGAAGCCGAGCGCGAGCACGACGGTCGCGGCCAGCACCACGCCGGTGACGGTCACGCCGTGGCGCAGCACCGCCTGGTCGGGCCCGCTGCCGCGCAGTCCGGGCGGCGCGGGCAGCAGCGCCGCGGCGGCGCCGAGCAGCGGCAGCACGACGGCGGCCAGCAGCAGCGCCCGCATGACGGTGTCGTCCAGGGTGATCACGAGGTCACGCCCCTCCGTTCCCGGCCGCCGCGACGACGGCGACCACGGCGAGCACGAGGGAGCCCGCCAGCAGCGCGCTCAGATAGGTCTGTACGTTGCCGGTCTGCGTACGCCGCACGACCGCTCCGAGCAGCCGGGGGCCGAGCCCCGCGCCGCTGACGTAGGTGTCGACGACCTCGCGGTCGAGGAATCGTACGAGCTTCGCCGCGCCCTGGACGGGACGGACGACGAGCGCGCTGTAGACGGCGTCCAGATGGAAGCCCGCCGCCGCGTGCCGGTGCAGCGGTCCCAGGAGCAGCAGCCCCGGGTCGGCGTCGGCCTCCGGGTGCGCGGCGGACAGCGCGGTGGTGTGCCGCCAGGTCGCGTACGTGAGGATGCCGCCGACCAGGGCGACGCCGGTGGCGAGGACCGAGGTGGTGAGGGTCGGCGCGAGGGAGCCCCCGTCGAACCAGTCGGGCAGCACGGGGAAAGCGAGGCCGAAGGCCAGCGAGGGGACGGCGAGCAGCCACAGGACGGCGGTCATGACGGCCGGTTCGCGGTGGTGGGTCGGCTCGAAGGTCTCGGGGGCCTGCGGCGGTACGTCCTCGGGCACGTGTTCGGCGGCCTTCTCCGGGTCGGGCCGGAGCGGCGCGGTCGCGTTCGTACCCCGGAAGGCCAACAACCACAGCCGCACCGCGTATGCCGCGGTCAGGACGGCCGTGAGCAGGCCCGCGACCAGCACGATCCAGCCGACGCCCACGGGGACACCGTGCTCGTCGCCGAACGCGGCGTGCTCGGCGGCGCCGAGAACGGCCTCTTTGGAGAAGAAGCCCGCGAACGGCGGGATCGCGGCGAGCGCGAGGAGCGCGACGCTCATCGTCCAGTACGCGTCGGGGGCGCGCTTGGCGATGCCGCCCGTGCGGGCCATGACGGTGAGGGAGTTGGTGCCCGCCGCGTGGATGACGACCCCGGCGGCGAGGAAGAGCAGGGCCTTGAACGCGCCGTGGGACAGCAGGTGGAAGACCGCCGCGCCCCGGTCGGCGACGGCGAGGGCGCCCGCCATGTAGGCGAGCTGACTGATGGTCGAGTACGCGAGGACGCGCTTGATGTCGTCCTGCGCGAGCGCGGCGAGCGCCGAGCCGGTCATGGTGACGGCGGCGACGAGCGCGAGGATCGCGAGGGCCGCGGCCGAGGCGGTGAAGACGGGCAGCAGCCGCGCGATGAAGTAGACCCCGGCGGCGACCATCGTCGCGGCGTGGATCAGCGCCGACACCGGCGTGGGGCCCGCCATCGCGTCGGGCAGCCAGGAGTGCAGCGGGAACTGCGCGGACTTGCCCGCGACCCCGGCGAGCAGCAGCACCGCGATCAGCGTGGGGTGATCGAGGTCGAAGCCCGCGAGCGGCGAGGTGAGGCGGGTGACGATCGCGCTGATCCGGAAGGTGCCCGCGTCGGAGGCGAGCGCGAGGATGCCGATGAGGAACGGCACGTCGCCGAGCTTGGTGACGAGGAACGCCTTGAGCGAGGCGGCGCGCGCGGCGGGCGTCTCCCAGTAGTGCCCGACGAGGAAGTACGAGCAGATGCCCATGATCTCCCAGCCCACGAGCAGCACGATGAGGTCGTCGCTGTAGACGACGAGGAACATCGCGGCGGTGAAGAGGGAGACGAGCGCGGCGTACGAGGGGTAGCGGGGGTCGTCGCGGAGGTAGCCCGTGGAGTAGAGCTGCACGCAGGTGGCGACGGTGCCGACGAGCACGGCGACGAGGACGGCGAAGCCGTCGAGGTGCAGGGCGAGCTGGACGGGCAGCGCCTCGTTGCCGGTCGGGGTCAGCTCGGTCGCGGCGCGCAGCGGGGCGCCGCCGCCCTGGCGGACCGCGACGGTGATCGCGAGGGCGGTGGCGACGAGCGTGGGCAGCACCGCGAGGGGCCGGGCGAAGCCGGGCGCGCTACGGCCGAGGAGCAGCCCGGCGAGGGCGCCGAGGAAGGGCAGGACGGGGACGAGGACGGCGAGGGTCGTGGTGCTCACGCGGGCTGCCTCCCTGCGGAAGTCCCCTGGTCACGCCCGCTTTCGGGGGCGTTGTCAGTGGCGGGTGCGAGACTTTCTTCATCGTCGGACCCGCCGCTGGGATTGCCCCCTGGCGGACCCCCGTCCTCACGGAGGTCCCTGAGTCTGTCGACATCGGAGCTGCCCCGATTCCGGTAGACGAGCAGCACGATGGCGAGACCGATGCCGATCTCGGCCGCGGCGATGGCGATGGTGAAGAGCGTGAGTGCCTGGCCCGCGTGCAGGCTGTCGCGGATCCAGACGTCGAAGGCGACCAGGTTGAGGTTGACCGCGTTCAGCATCAGCTCGACCGACATCAGCACGAGGATGGCGTTCCGGCGCGCGAGGACGCCGTAGAGGCCGATGCAGAAGAGCAGCACCGCCAGGACGGCGGGATAGGCGAGATGCATCAGCGGTCGCTCCCCTTCTGCCGCCGGGAGAGGACGATCGCGCCCACGAGGGCGGCGAGGAGGAGGACGGAGAGCGCTTCGAAGGGCAGCACCCAGTGCCGGAAGAGGGCGATGCCGGTGACCTCGGTGGAGCCCGCGACCGAGTCGTCGAGGTCGATCCAGGTCGAGCGGAAGGCGTCGATGACGACCGTCAGGAGGGTCGCGGCCGCGGCCGCCGCGACGGCGAGGGCGACCCAGCGGTTGCCGGAGTCGGCGTCGGGCGAGCGGCCGATCGGCGCCCTGGTGAGCATCAGTCCGAAGAGGAGGAGGACGACGACGGAGCCCACGTAGATCAGGACCTGGACCCAGGCGATGAACTCCGCGGTGAGGAGGAGGTACTCCACGGCGATGCCGCCGAGCGCCGCCACCAGCCACAGGGCCGCGTGCACGAGCTGCTTGGTGGTGACGGTGACGAGCGCGGCGCCGAGGGTGACGAGTCCGACGAGGACGAAGACGATCTCGACGCCCGTCGGGGAGAGGAAGCCGGGGTGGGAGGCGGCGAGGCCCATCGTCGGGGTCACTCGGGCTCACCTCGCGCTTCGTCCTGCGGAGCGGCGGCGTCCTGCGGGGCGGCGGCTGACTCGGCTGCCTCGGCTGCTTGCTCCGCGGCCTTCTCGGCTGCCTTCTCCGCCGCCTTGCGGGCGGTGGCGATCTCCTTGGGCTCCTCGGCCGCGGGGTCGAGGGCGGGCGGCTCGGGGACCGTCCACATCCATTCGCGGAGCCGGTCGCGTTCGTGGGTCAGCTCGTGGATGTCCGTCTCCGCGTACTCGAACTCGGGCGACCAGAACAGCGCGTCGAAAGGGCAGACCTCGATGCAGATACCGCAGTACATGCACAGGGCGAAGTCGATGGCGAAGCGGTCGAGGACGTTGCGGCTGCGCTCGCGTCCGCCGGGCGCGGCCGGGGGCACCGTCTCCTTGTGGGAGTCGATGTAGATGCACCAGTCCGGGCACTCGCGGGCGCAGAGCATGCAGACCGTGCAGTTCTCCTCGAAGAGCCCGATCACTCCCCGGGAGCGCGGCGGCAGCGCGGGCTGCGCGTCCGGATAGTGGGTGGTGTGCGAGCGCCGCGTCATCGTGCGGAAGGTGACGGCCAGGCCCTTGGCGAGGCCGGAGCCGAAGACGGCGGACGGGCGGGACACGGCTACATCACCACCTTGACGACGCCGGTGAGGGCGATCTGGAGCAGGGCGAGGGGGACGAGCGCCGTCCAGGCCACGCGCTGGAGCTGGTCCTCGCGCAGCCTCGGGTAGCTGACGCGGAGCCAGATGACGGCGAAGGCGAGGACGGCGGTCTTCAGCAGCGTCCAGAGCCAGCCCAGCTGGTCGGCGAAGGGGCCGTGCCAGCCGCCGAGGAAGAGCACGGCGGTCAGCGCGGAGAGGACGACGATGCCCGCGTACTCGGCGAGGAGGAAGAGCGCGAAGCGCAGCCCGGTGTACTCGGTGTACGCACCGAAGATGATCTCGGAGTCGGCGACGGGGGCGTCGAAGGGGGGACGCTGCAGCTCGGCCAGTCCGGCCGTGAAGAAGACGAAGCCGCCGATGAGCTGCCAGGGCAGCCACCACCATTCCCAGGCGTCCAGGATGCCAGGGAGGGAGAGGGTGCCCGCGGCCATGGTGACGGAGGCGGCGGCGAGCAGCATCGGCAGCTCGTACGCCATGAGCTGGGCGGCGGTGCGCAGGCCGCCGAGGAGGGAGAACTTGTTGGCGGAGGCCCAGCCGCCCATCAGCGAGCCGAGCACGCCGACGCCCATGACGGCGAGGACGAAGAAGATGCCCGCGTCCAGCGCCTGCCCGACGCCGCCGTTGCCGGGCGCGGGCCAGACGGGGATCGCGACGAGGACGAGGAGGTACGGGATGAGCGCGACGGCGGGCGCGAGCTGGAAGATACGCCGGTCGGCGCCGTTCGGGACGACGTCCTCCTTCTGCGCGAACTTCACCCCGTCGGCGACGAGCTGGGCCCAGCCGTGGAAGCCGCCCGCGTACATGGGGCCGACGCGGCCCTGCATATGGGCCATGACCTTGTGCTCGGTCTGACCGACGAGGAGGGGCAGGACGAGGAAGGCGAGCAGCACGGCGACCAGGCGGAGCGTGACGTCGAGCGCGTCCATCAGCCTTCGTCCCCTCTCGCGTCGCCGGTGTCCTGGCCGGTGTCCCTGTCGCTGTCGTTGCCGGTGTCCTTGCCGCTGTCACCCTCCGGTTTCTCCTCGAACGCCGGGCGGTCGTGGTGCCAGGGGGCGTCCGTGGAGCGGGGGGCCGCGGCCTCGCCCGCCGACTCCGTCGGCTTCGTCGGCTCGGCCGGTTCGGGGGCGGGGGCGGTGGCGTCGGGGCGCTGGCTCGCCGAGCCCTCGGTCGCCGAGCGGGCGCGGCGCGGCGGGCGCTGGGTGGCGGAGCCGTCGCCCGCCGAGCGGGTGCGGCGGGCCGGGCGCTCGCCGGAGGCCGCGGCGGCGCGGCCGCGGGCCGGGCGGGACGGGGCAGGGGGGAGCTGGCCCTTGAGCGGGCCCCACTCGTTGGGGTCGGGGACGCCGGGCGGAAGCATCGTGCGGCGCTTCGGGCCGCCGTGGCCGGACTCGCCGGGCTCCTTCGCGCCCGGCCAGGTCTTGGCGACGCGCGCGGCGAGGACGAAGTCCTTGCGCAGCGGGTGCCCCTCGAAGCCCTCGGGCAGCAGCAGCGGGGCGAGGTCCGGGTGGTCGGGGAAGTCGACGCCGAACATCTCGTGGGTCTCGCGCTCGTGCCAGGAGGCACCGTCGTAGATCGCGGTGGCGGTCGGGAGCGAGGGGGCCTCGTGCGGCACGGTCGTACGGACGACCAGGCGCCGGAGCGGCTCGCCGGGGGCCGGGAGCGCGGCGACGTGGGCGCAGACGTGGAAGCCCGTGCCGGGTTCGTCGACGGCGCTGAGCCAGTCGAAGAAGGTGCAGTCCAGCGCGTCGCGCGCGACGCGGAGGGCGGAGAGCCAGGACTCGGCGGGGACGTCGACGGTCAGCAGCCCGTACGCGTCCTCGGCGGTGGCGCCCGCGCCGAACAGCGCCTCGACGCCGCCCGGCAGCCACCCGACGGTGCCTGGACCTGCGGGCTCCGGGGCGGGCTCCGGGGCTGGTTCCCCGGCGGGCTCCGGTGCGGACTCCGGAGCGGGATCCGGAGCGGGATCCGTGGGCTCGGTCACCGTTCCTCGCCCTCCTTCTCGCCGCCGCCGTGCGTACCCGGGGACGGCGGGGGTTGCACCAGGCCGCTGGTGAGCGCCGACGCGGAGGCGTTCCCCCTGCCGTTCCCGTTGGGGACGTAACGGTGGGACGTCGACTCGGCGGCGATCTTCTCCTGGAGCTTCAGCACGCCCTGGAGCAGCGCCTCCGGGCGGGGCGGGCAGCCCGGCACGTAGACGTCGACGGGGATGATCTGGTCGACGCCCTTGGTGACGGAGTACGAGTCCCAGTACGGCCCGCCGCAGTTGGAGCAGGCGCCGAAGGAGATGACGTACTTCGGCTCGGGCATCTGCTCGTAGAGGCGCTTCACGGCCGGGGCCATCTTGTCCGTGACCGTGCCGGAGACGACCATCAGGTCGGCCTGCCGGGGACCCGGGGCGAACGGGATCACGCCGAGCCGGATGAAGTCGTGCCGGGCCATCGACGCGGCGATGAACTCGATCGCGCAGCAGGCGAGCCCGAAGTTGAAGACCCACAGGCTGTAGCGGCGGCCCCAGTTGAGGACGACCTTCATGGGCTCCGGGGCCAGCCGGGCGAGCGTGCCCAGCCGGGCCGGGGGCGCCAGGTCGACGGGCCGCGAGGCGCCGGTGTTCGTTCCGCTTACGTCCATTCCAGGACGCCCTTCTTGTACGCGTACAGCAGGCCGACGGCGAGGAAGCCGAGGAAGATGAACATCTCCACCAGGGTGATCCCGCCGAACCCCGGCGCGGCGAAGACCGTCGCCCAGGGGAAGAGGAAGACGGAGTCGACGGCGAAGATGACGTACAGGAAGCTGTAGACGTAGTAGCGGACCTGGGTGTGGGCCCAGCCCTCGCCGACCGGGTCGACGCCGCACTCGTACGTCAGCATCTTCTCCCGGGTGGGCACCACGGGCCGCAGCAGCCGTCCCGCGGCGAAGGCCACGGTCACGAAGAGCACCCCGACCACCGCGACCAGCCCGACGACCGAGTAGCCGTGGAAGTAGTCCGGCACGTCCGCCCCTGTGGTGTGTGTGGTGAGTGGTGCTGTTCGAGGATCTGTACGCACGGGAGTCTAGGCCCTGCCCGCTGCCGCGAGCACCGCCGCGTCACACTCCGTTCGGCTCCGTTCACGCGCTCTTCGGCACACGCTCCCACGCGGGGTGGGGTTAACCCCACCCCACCTCACCAAGGGACCCCATAGCGTCGCCAAAGGCGGCGGGGCAGGCTGGGGCGTATGACCGCGAGTCCCCCGAGTCCCGCCCCCGCCGACGGGCTGCCGCTGCCGCCGCCCCGGGCCGCCCTCTCCGCGCAGACGTGCCGCGAGGTCGTGCACCTGCTGACCAACCCGGTGGTCGACTCGCTCGCCTTCCTCTACGTCGTGACGCTGCTGTGGTCCGGCGCCTTCCTCTCGGTCACCACCGTCGGGCTGCCGCTGCTGGCGGTGGGGCTGATCGGCGCCCGGCAGATCGGCAAGTTCGAGCGGGCGCGGGCACGGCTGCTGCTGCGGGTGCGGATCGACGAGCCGAGCCCGCTGCCCGACACGCGGCGGGGCCCCCTGCAGTGGGTGTGGACGCGGCTGAAGGACCCGGTCGGCTGGCGGCAGATCCTGTACTCGTTCGTGCGCTTCCCGTGGGGCTGGCTGACGTTCTGCGTGACGCTCCCGTCCCTGGTGGTGGCCTGGCCGGTGCTGCCGTGGGTGGCGCGGGGGCTGACGAACGTGGACCGGCTGATGGTCCGCACGCTGCTGGCGCCCTCGGACGAGCTGGAGCGGCGCGTCGCCGAGCTGGAGTCGGACCGGGGTGCGGTGGTGGACACCGCCGCGGCGGACCTGCGCCGTATCGAACGGGACCTGCACGACGGCGCACAGGCCCGCCTCGTCGCCCTCGCCATGGACCTCGGTCTCGCCAAGGAGAAACTCCTCGAAGACCCCGAGGCCGCCGCCAAAATGGTCGATGAGGCCCACGGCGAAGTGAAACTCGCCCTCCAGGAACTCCGCGACCTCGCCCGCGGCATCCACCCCGCCATCCTCACCGACCGAGGACTCGGCCCCGCACTCTCCGCCCTCGCCGCCCGCTGCACCGTCCCCGTCACCGTCACCACCGACCTCACCCACCGCCCCGCCCCCGCCATCGAGGGCATCGCCTACTTCACGACGTCCGAGCTGCTGCAGAACGTCAGCAAGCACAGCGGGGCGCGCGGCGCGGGCGTCGAGGTGTGGCGTTCGGACCAGCGGCTGCTCGTCCAGGTGCGGGACGACGGCGAGGGCGGCGCCACCGCCGAGCCGGGCTCCGGGCTCGCGGGACTGGCCGAACGCCTCGACTCCGTCGACGGACTCCTCGTCCTCGACTCGCCCACCGGCGGCCCCACCACCATCACCGCCGAACTCCCCTGGTGGGATCAGCGGGACCAGGGAGCGACAGCATGAGCGCGACAACCCTCACCTCCTGGCCCGGCGTGGTGCGCGCCGGGCGTGCGGCGCTGCGCGCCCCGTTCGAGCGCCGCGCCCTGCGCGAGCTGCTGTACGTGGTCTCCGGGCTGCCGCTCGCCGTCATCACCTTCGCCTACGCCGTCACGATGCTCTTCACCGGCGCCGGGCTGCTGATCACCTTCCTCGGGGTCCCGGTGCTCGCCGCCGGGCTCGCGGGGGCGCGCGGCCTGGGCCATCTCGAACGGATCCGGGCCCGCGCGCTGCTGGGCCTGGACGTCGCCGAGCCCGAGCCCGTACGGGCGCTCCAGCGGTCGCGCGGGCCGATGGCGTGGATGGGCGCGACGCTGCGCAGCGGGGTCTCGTGGCGGCACCTGCTCTACGCGCTGCTCCATCTGCCGTGGGCGATGCTGAGCTTCACGCTCACCGCGCTGGTCGCGTTCCACGGCTGGCTGATGCTGCTCTTCCCGGCCTGGCAGTGGCTCTTCCACAACCGGGACCGCGACGCCCTCCAGTTCCGCGAGGGGCTGCAGATCGGCGCCCGGAGCGGCCAGGGCGGGGAGGTGCTGGACACGCCGCCGGAGGTGCTGGCCGTCACCGTGATCGGGCTGCTGCTGGTGCTGCTGACGCCGTGGCTGGTACGGGGTCTGAGCCAGGTCGACCGGATGCTCGTCATCGGGCTGCTGGGCCCCTCGCGGCTGGCGACGCGGGTGTGGGAGCTGGAGTCGGACCGGGGTGCGGTGGTGGACACCGCCGCCGCGGACCTGCGCCGTATCGAACGGGACCTGCACGACGGCGCACAGGCCCGCCTCGTCGCCCTCGCCATGGGTCTCGGCCTCGCGAAGGAGAAACTCCTCGAAGACCCCGAGGCCGCCGCCAAAATGGTCGACGAGGCCCACGGCGAAGTGAAACTCGCCCTCCAGGAACTCCGCGACCTCGCCCGCGGCATCCACCCCGCCATCCTCACCGACCGCGGCCTCGGCCCCGCACTCTCCGCCCTCGCCGCCCGCTGCACCGTCCCCGTCACCGTCACGACGGATCTGGGCGAGAGGCCGGTGGCGGCCATCGAGGGCATCACCTACTTCACGGTCTCGGAGCTGCTGCAGAACGTCAGCAAGCACAGCGGCGCCACCCGTGCCGAGGTCGAGCTGTGGCGGAGCAAGGACCGCCTCATGCTCCAGGTGTCCGACAACGGGAAGGGCGGGGCCACCGCGGACTCCGGCTCCGGGCTCGCGGGGCTGGCCGAGCGGCTCGACGCCGTCGACGGACTCCTCGTCCTCGACTCCCCCGCCGGCGGACCCACCACCATCACCGCCGAACTGCCCTGGCGGGACCAGTAGCGGAACGAGCAGCGGAACGAGCAGCGGAATCAGCAGCCGTAGATCCGCCGTATGTCGCGGCGCCCGGCCCCCGGGGAGCGGCGGATCTGGGATGCTGGTGGGAAGGGGACACGCTTCAGGGGGGCCGGGTAGATGGAGAGCGCGGAGGACAGGGTGCGCGTGGTCATCGCGGAGGACTCGGTGCTGCTCCGGGAGGGGCTGACCCGGCTGCTCACGGACCGGGGGTACGAGGTCGTGGCCGGGGTCGGTGACGGGGACGCGCTGGTGAAGACCGTCGCCGAGTTCGCCGACGCGGGGCAGCTGCCCGACGTGGTCGTGGCGGACGTGCGGATGCCGCCGACGCACACGGACGAGGGCGTGCGCGCGGCCGTCCAGCTGCGGGAGACGCACGGGGACCTGGGTGTGCTGGTCCTGTCCCAGTACGTGGAGGAGCAGTACGCGACGGAGCTGCTGGCCGGATCCAGCCGCGGGGTCGGCTATCTCCTCAAGGACCGGGTAGCCGAAGTGCGTGAGTTCGTGGACGCGGTCGCCCGTGTCGCCCAGGGCGGGACGGCGCTCGACCCGGAGGTGGTCGCGCAGCTTCTCGGGCGCAGCCGCAAGCAGGACGTGCTCGCCGGTCTCACCCCGCGGGAGCGGGAGGTGCTGGGCCTGATGGCCGAGGGGCGGACGAATTCCGCGATCGCCCGGCAGCTCGTGGTGAGCCACGGAGCCGTAGAGAAGCACGTCAGCAACATCTTCCTGAAGCTGGGCCTCTCGCAGAGTGACGCGGATCACCGGAGGGTCCTCGCGGTGCTGACGTACCTGAATTCTTAGCGGGGGCGGCGCGGGTCGCGCCGTCGGCCCGTCCCGCGCCGTCCGGGGAAACGGAGAGCTTGAGGAGCACTCCAGGGGGTGGAGCGAGCGTGGCAGTGCACTGCGACAGGGCGTCTCAAAAAGCTGTCCAGCATGGGATCACCTTCGGGAAGGCAACCCTTAGCGACGTACGATGGCTGGCGAGCCGCCGCCTTGAGGGAGGTCCGATCCACCGTGACCAGTCAGGTCAGTAGCCCAGTCGGGCATCAGTCCGGCCCTGAGAGAGGGCAGGACAGCGGGCAGGACAAGGAGGTCAGGCGCCTGGACCGGGTGATCATCCGGTTCGCGGGAGACTCCGGCGACGGCATGCAGTTGACGGGCGACCGCTTCACGTCCGAAACGGCCTCGTTCGGCAACGATCTCTCGACGCTGCCGAACTTCCCGGCCGAGATCCGTGCCCCCGCGGGCACCCTGCCGGGCGTCTCCAGCTTCCAGCTGCACTTCGCCGACCACGACATCCTGACGCCGGGCGACGCCCCGAACGTCCTGGTGGCCATGAACCCGGCGGCGCTGAAGGCGAACATCGCCGACGTGCCGCGCGGCGCGGAGATCATCGTCAACACGGACGAGTTCACCAAGCGCGCGATGGCGAAGGTCGGCTACGACACGAGTCCGCTGGAGGACGGCTCCCTGGACGGCTACAGCGTCCATCAGGTGCCGCTCACCACGCTCACGGTCGAGGCGCTGAAGGAGTACGAGCTGGGCCGCAAGGAGGCGGGCCGGTCGAAGAACATGTTCGCGCTGGGTCTGCTGTCCTGGATGTACCACCGGCCCACCGAGCAGACCGAGGCGTTCCTGCGCTCGAAGTTCGCGAAGAAGCCGACGGTCGCCGAGGCGAACATCGCGGCGTTCCGCGCGGGCTGGAACTTCGGCGAGACGACCGAGGACTTCGCCGTCTCGTACGAGGTGGCCCCGGCGTCCAGCGCGTTCCCGCCCGGCACCTACCGGAACATCTCGGGGAACCTGGCGCTGTCCTACGGACTGGTCGCCGCGTCTCAGAAAGCGGATCTTCCGCTCTTCCTCGGCTCGTACCCGATCACCCCGGCCTCCGACGTGCTGCACGAGCTGAGCAAGCACAAGAACTTCGGCGTCCGCACCTTCCAGGCCGAGGACGAGATCGCCGGTATCGGCGCGGCGCTCGGCGCCTCCTTCGGCGGCTCGCTGGGCGTGACGACGACCTCGGGGCCCGGCGTGGCGCTGAAGTCCGAGACCATCGGCCTCGCGGTCAGCCTCGAACTGCCGCTGCTGATCATCGACATCCAGCGCGGCGGCCCCTCCACCGGGCTGCCCACCAAGACCGAGCAGGCCGACCTGCTGCAGGCGATGTACGGGCGCAACGGCGAGGCCCCGGTGCCGATCGTGGCCCCGTCGACGCCCGCCGACTGCTTCACGGCGGCCCTGGACGCGGCCCGGATCGCGCTCACGTACCGGACGCCGGTCTTCCTGCTCTCCGACGGCTACCTCGCCAACGGCTCGGAGCCCTGGCGGATCCCCGACGCCGACGAACTCCCCGACCTGCGCACGCAGTTCGCCTCGGGCACCAACCACGTGCTGGACGACGGTACCGAGGTCTTCTGGCCGTACAAGCGCGACCCGCACACGCTCGCCCGCCCCTGGGCGGTGCCCGGCACTCCCGGCCTGGAGCACCGCATCGGCGGCATCGAGAAGCAGGACGGCACGGGCAACATCTCGTACGACCCGGCGAACCACGAGTTCATGGTCCGCACCCGGCAGGCCAAGACCGACGGCATCGAGGTCCCGGACCTGGAGGTCAGCGACCCCACGGGAGACGCCGGGCTCCTGGTCCTGGGCTGGGGCTCCACGTACGGGCCGATCACGGCCGCCGTGCGCCGGATCCGGAACGCGGGGGGACAGATCGCGCAGGCCCATCTGCGTCATCTGAACCCGTTCCCCCGGAATCTGGGCGACGTGCTGCGGCGTTACGACAAGGTGGTCGTGCCGGAGATGAACCTCGGGCAGCTGGCCACCCTCATCCGTGCCAGGTACCTGGTCGACGCGCAGTCGTACACGCAGGTCAACGGCATGCCCTTCAAGGCTGAGCAGCTCGCGACAGCTCTCAAGGAGGCCATCACCCATGGCTGAGACTTCGACAGGTCTCGCGGAGGAGGCTCCTCTGACCGAGGAGGCCGACACCAAGGGCCCGGAGGCCCTCTCGCTCGTGCCCCGGGCCGTGGGCAAGCAGACGATGAAGGACTTCAAGTCGGACCAGGAGGTCCGCTGGTGTCCCGGCTGCGGCGACTACGCGGTGCTCGCCGCCGTCCAGGGCTTCATGCCCGAACTCGGCCTGGCGAAGGAGAACATCGTCTTCGTCTCGGGCATCGGCTGCTCCTCCCGCTTCCCGTACTACATGAACACGTACGGGATGCACTCGATCCACGGACGCGCCCCGTCCATCGCCACCGGACTCGCCTCGTCGCGACGGGACCTGAGCGTGTGGGTGGTCACGGGTGACGGCGACGCGCTGTCGATCGGGGGCAACCACCTGATCCACGCGCTGCGGCGGAACGTGAACCTGAAGATCCTGCTCTTCAACAACCGGATCTACGGCCTGACGAAGGGCCAGTACAGCCCGACCTCCGAGGCCGGGAAGATCACCAAGTCGACGCCGATGGGCTCGCTCGACGCGCCGTTCAACCCGGTGTCGCTGGCGCTCGGCGCCGAGGCGAGCTTCGTGGCCCGCACGGTCGACTCGGACCGCAAGCACCTCACCTCGGTGCTGCGCGCCGCCGCCGACCACCCGGGCACGGCGCTGGTGGAGATCTACCAGAACTGCAACATCTTCAACGACGGCGCGTTCGAGGTCCTCAAGGACAAGGAGAAGGCGCAGGAGGCCGTGATCCGGCTGGAGCACGGCGAGCCGATCCGCTTCGGGACGCCGGCCGAGGACGGGCTCGGCTCCCAGGGCGTCGTGCGCGACCCGGCCTCCGGCGAGCTGCGCATCGTCGACGTACGCGAGGAGGGCACGGCGGACGTCCTCGTCCACGACGCCGCCGCCGACTCCCCCGGCACGGCCTTCGCGCTCTCGCGGCTGGCCGACCCGGACACCCTGCACCACACGCCGATCGGCGTGCTGCGCAGCGTCCGCCGTCCCGTGTACGACACGGAGATGGCCGAGCAGCTCGACCGCGCGGTGGAGCAGAACGGCAAGGGCGACCTGGCCGCACTGCTGCACGGGAACGACACCTGGACAGTCGTGGGCTGAGCCCGCCGACCACCCTTGAAGTGCCCGGTTCCTCCTCGGAGGGGCCGGGCACTTTCCCGTGCCACGTCTCCGGGCTGTGGCCGACAGGACCATAACGCAAGACGGAACTGACAGGGGTGCCCGTCTTCCGTTACCGTGCCGGAGGGCACGGCGAGAGAGGGGGCCCTCCATGGGGACGCAGGGGACGCAGAAGGCGGGCCTGAGTTACGGCTTCGCGGCGTACGGGATGTGGGGACTGCTCCCCCTCTACTGGCACCTGCTCCAGGACACCGGGGCCTCCGAGGTGCTGGCCAACCGCATGGTGTGGTCGCTGCCGACCGCGCTGCTGATCCTCGCGCTGCTGCGCCGCTGGTCCTGGATACGCCCGCTGCTGCGCGAGCCGAAGAAGCTCGCCCTGATCCTGCTGGCCGCCTGCGTGATCTCCGCGAACTGGGGGCTCTACATCTGGTCGGTCAACTCCGGCCGGG
Source organism: Streptomyces sp. NPDC048172 (assembly GCF_043202595.1). NCBI lineage: Bacteria > Bacillati > Actinomycetota > Actinomycetes > Kitasatosporales > Streptomycetaceae > Streptomyces > Streptomyces sp. NPDC048172. Next base: position 141,784 of record NZ_JBIDAT010000001.1, on the reverse strand, counting down.
TCATCGAGGCGTCCCTCGGCTACTTCATCAACCCGCTGGTCTCCATCGCCTTCGGCGTCCTGCTGCTCCGCGAGCGGCTGCGCGTCGCGCAGTGGGTGGCCGTGGGCGTCGGCGTGCTCGCCGTGGTCGTGATGACGTTCGCCTACGGCAAGCTGCCGTGGGTCTCGCTCACCCTGGCCTTCAGCTTCGCCACGTACGGGCTCGTGAAGAAGAAGGTCAAGCTCGACGGGGTCGAGGGGTTCAGCGCCGAGACGATGATGCAGTTCCTGCCCGCGCTCGGCTTCCTGATCTACCTCGGGGCACGCGGCGAGTCGACCCTCACGACCGACGGCGCGGCCCACACCCTCCTGCTGGTCCTCTCCGGCGCGGCCACCGCACTGCCGCTGATCTTCTTCGGCGCCGCCGCCGTACGGCTGCCGCTCTCCACCATCGGGCTGCTCCAGTACATGGCGCCCGCCTTCATGTTCGTCCTCGGCATCACCGTCTTCCACGAGGAGATGCCGCCCGAGCGCTGGGCGGGCTTCGCGCTCGTCTGGGCCGCGCTGGTCCTGCTGACCTGGGACGCACTGCGCACGGCGCGGCGCGGCCGGGCCGCCCTCCGCGCCGCCGCCGCGGAGGCGGCAGCCGTGCAAGAGAGCTCGGCCCCACAGGCCCAGGCCCCTGGCCCGGACTCCGGCCAGCCCTCCGCCGCGCCTACGCGCTAGCCGGACGCCCGCTCGGGGCACGGCCCCGAGCCCTCTTTCCCCGTGCGGAACACGAGCTGCCCCGTCCGGCACGCCACCGACCACAGGTGCGTCGTGGCCGGTCGCGCAGTTCCCCGCGCCCCTTCGGGGCACGGCCCCGAGCCCTCTTTCCCGGTGCGGAGCACGGGCTGCCCCGTCCGGCGCGCGGCCGACCGCAGGTGCATCGTGGCCGGTCGCGCAGTTCCCCGCGCCCCTTCGGGGCGCGGCCCTCGGCGCGCTGGTCGCGCCCGCGCGGCGGAGCCGCATATCGGCACAGCCCCGCGCCCCTTCGGGGCACGGTTCTCGGGGTGCGGTCCTACGCCGTGATGTCGCGGTTCGTGAAGCGGGCCCAGGCGGCGGAGCCGAAGATCGCTCCGTAGAGGGCCTGGAGGCCGAGGTTCTTGATCAAGTCGTCCCAGTAGACGGGGTCGCGCAGGACGTCCGAGAAGCTCAGCCAGTAGTTCGGGAAGAGGTACGGGTGGACGTCGTGCAGCTGCGGGATCGTGTTGACGATCTGGACCGTGATCAGCAGCCCGACGGTCGCGGCCATCGCGGCGATGCCGCTGTTGGTGAGCGTCGAGATGAAGAGCCCGAGCGCCGCCAGCCCCACCAGTGACGCGGCGACCAGGACCGCGATGAAGAGCGCGCGGGCCAGCCCCTCCGCGAAGGAGACGGTCGTACCGGACAGCAGCGTGACCTCGCCGACGGGGAAGAGGAGCGAGCCGACCGCGAGTGCCGAGACCGCGACGACGAGCGTGGCGGCCAGGCAGAACGTCAGTACGGTCGTGAACTTCGCCAGCAACAGGCGCGTACGCCCCGCGGGGGCGACCAGCAGATAGCGCAGCGTGCCCGCGTTGGCCTCGCCCGCGATCGAGTCACCGGCGATCACGCCGATGGCCATCGGCAGGAAGAACGGCAGCGTGGCCGCGAGCGAGGTGAAGACCAGGAACAGGCCGTTGTTGGTGACCTGCGAGATGAACGCGGGGCCCTCGCCGCCCTGCCCGCCGCCCCCGCCGCCGACCGAGCCCCCGTCGCTCGTCTCGATCTTGACGGCGATGCCGACCAGCACCGGCACCAGGGCCAGCACCGCGAGCAGCGCGAGGGTGCGCCAGCGCCGGAAGGTGACGGCCAGCTCGGAGCGGAAGAGTCCCAGCGACCAGAGGGGGCTCGGAGTGCGCGGGTCGGCCTCCGCTGCGGTGCTCTCAGCCTGCGACATCGAAGCCCTCCCCGGTGAGCGAGACGAAGACGTCCTCCAGCGAGGCCCGCGCCACGCCGAAGGCCCGTACGCGCACGCCGTCCCGTACGAGCGCGGCGTTCAGGTCGGCGAGGTCCGGAGGGTCGGTGGTGGGGAGGTCGCCCGTGACCTGGTCCCCGTCCGACTCCAGGTCGGTCACGCCGTGCTCCTTGAGGACGCGGAGCGCGTCGGCGGGGTCGGGCGTGGTGACGGTCAGTCTGCCGCGGGCGCCCGCCGACATCTCGGCGACGGTGCCCTGCGTGACGAGGCGGCCCCGGTTCATCACGGCCGTGTGCGAGCAGACCTGCTCGATCTCGTCGAGGAGGTGGGAGGAGAGGAAGACGGTGATCCCGTCGCCCGCGAGCTCGCGGACGAGGGTGCGGATCTCGCGCATGCCCTGCGGGTCGAGCCCGTTGGTCGGCTCGTCCAGCACGAGCAGCTCGCGCGGCTGGAGCAGGGCCGCGGCCAGGCCGAGGCGCTGCTTCATGCCCAGCGAGTACGCGCGGGCCTTCTTGCCCGCCGCGGCGGAGAGGCCGACCCGCTCCAGCGCCCGGCCGACGCGGGCCGTGCGGGTGCGGGGGTCGGCGGTGGGGTCGGCGGCGTCGAACCGGAGCAGGTTGTCGCGGCCGTTGAGGAACCCGTAGAGCGCGGGGCCCTCGATGAGGGCGCCGACCCGAGGCAGCACCCGGCGGGCGCCGTGCGGCATGGGCTCGCCGAGAAGACGGGCGCCGCCCTCGGTCGGCTCGATCAGGCCGAGCAGCATCCGGATCGTCGTCGTCTTCCCCGAGCCGTTGGGCCCGAGGAAGCCGAAGACGCTGCCGCGCGGCACGGTGAGGTCGAGGGCGTCGACGGCGAGCTGACCGCCTCGGTAGCGCTTCGTGAGTCCCTGGGTCGAGATCACTGATGTCCCGTCGCTACGGTCGGCGGCCGGCTCGGCCATACGGTCCCCCTCTGCCTCGGTGGTTGTTACTTCGCGTCCGCGTCGGCGGCCTTGATCAGGCCCTCCTTGGTGACGGCGCCGACGTAGACCTTCCCGTCGTCCGTCATCAGGGCGTTGACCAGGCGGGTGCTGAAGACGCGGCCGGTGCCGAAGTCGCCCTTGGCCTCGTCGGTGAAGCTGTCGAGCAGCTTCTCCGCCTGGGCCGACTCGCCCTTGCCCAGGCCCTTCATGCCGCCGTTCTCCTTGCCGACGGAGCCCGCGAGCGTACCGGTGTCGAACTTGGCGACCTTGTTCCAGGTGGCGCCCTTGCCCACGATGTCGAGGCCGGAGAGGTCGGGCTTGCCCTGCGGGGCTGCCCTGTCGGCCTTCTTGTCGAGCTTCTCCTCGGTGACCTTCGTGCCCTTCGGGGGCTTGAAGTCGAAGGTGCCGCCGTCGGGCTTGCCGAAGTCGACCTTCTTGTAGCCGATGTCGACGACGGCCTTGCCGCCGCTCTTCGGGGTCAGCGAGAACTTCAGCGGCGCCCCGTTGTCCGCGTCCACCGCGATGCGGATCTCGCCGACGGTGGTGTCGGGTGCGTCCTTCGGGGTCAGCACGAGCTGGTACGCGTCGCGGCCCGCGACCTTCGCCGTGCCGTCGACGGAGGCCGACGTGCCGGACTTCTCGGCCGCCTTCAGCGCCTCCTTCGCCGCCTTCTCCGGCGTCAGGTCCGGCATCTTCTCGTGCTTGGTCTCCGCCTTGCCGCCCTTGACGCCCTTGGGCGCCTTGGCGTGCCAGGCGCTGTTGCTCCCGCTGTCGTACGCCCACAGGTCGCCCGCGTTGTGGATCAGGCTGTACTCGGCGGCGTCCTCGACGATCGACACCCGCTGCTTGTCGGGGCCGTCGGCCGCGACGCGGAGCGTGTGCTCGCCGGAGGCCAGCTCCGTGAGCTTCTTCTGGGGCGCGGCGGACGGCTTCTCGCCCTTGCCGTCCTTGCCCTCCTCGTCGCCGCCTCCGCCGCCCCCGCCGAAGGGGCCGCCCTGGCTTCCGGAGCCGCCGGGGAGGGAGGGCAGGCCGAGGTCCGTGCTGATCTTCACGGTGCCGGAGACCTGGTCGACGTCCGACTTGGCCATCTTGGCCACGAGTTCCTCTGCCGTGATCTTGGGCAGGTCCGGGTCACCGGCGTCGGCGAGCGCGGGCACCAGGCCGACGGTGGCCGCCGCCACGCCCGCGATGGCGACCGGAACGCCGTACCGGAACGCCTTGCGCCGGGACTTGCTCGGTTGGATCTGTGCCATGTGTACGTCCTACCTCCGTCGTCGGCGGCGGTCTTCTCTTACGTCGCAACGTCGCACTCGTCCACCCCTTGCCGCCATTCTCACCCGAATCGGTGCGGGGTGTGTGAGTCCATGGCATCAAATCCAGCCGGACAAGGCGTCAGCCGACGGGGGCAACTCCACGTACTCCCCCGGGATGACAGCCCCTGATGAGAGCTCCCCCGTTCTAGGGGCCCCGTCAGGGGCGCGGGGAACTGCGCGAGGAACCACAGCGCAGTCGCACCCGGCAAAGCACGGCAAGGGGCAGCCCCTGGACCGGCCGAGGCGGGGTCACCCGGCGCGGTGGACGACCGCCTCGCACAGGCCCGAGAGGGCGGCCTTGGCGGCGTTCTCCGGCAACGGGGCCAGCATTTCGCGAGCCGCCTCGGCGTACCGCACGGTGTCACGGCGGGCCTGCTCCAGCGCCGGGTGGGCCCGCAGCCCCGCGAGGGCCTCCGCGTGGCGGGCGTCGTCCGTGAGGTCCCCGGCGAGCAGCGCGGCCAGTTCCCGGTCCTCCGGCGTCGCCTCGGACGACGCGGCGCGTGCCCGTACGTACAGGACAGGCAGCGTCGGGATGCCCTCGCGCAGGTCGGTGCCCGGCGTCTTGCCGGACTCGCGGGTCTCGCTGGAGATGTCGAGGACGTCGTCCGCGAGCTGGAAGGCGACGCCGATCCGCTCCCCGTACTGGGTCAGGATCGACACGATCCGCTCGTCGGCGCCGGACATCATCGCCCCGAAGCGCCCGGCGACGGCGATCAGCGAGCCCGTCTTGCCGCCGATCACTTCGAGGTAGTGGTCGATGGGGTCCTGGCCCTCGGCGGGTCCTGCGGTCTCCAGGATCTGGCCGGTGACCAGCCGCTCGAACGCCTCGGCCTGGATCCGTACGGCCTCGGGGCCGAGGTCGGCCAGTATGTGCGAGGCCCGCGCGAAGAGGAAGTCGCCGGTGAGGACCGCGACGGAGTTGTCCCAGTTGGCGTTGGCGCTGGCGACGCCGCGGCGCACGTCGGCCTCGTCCATCACGTCGTCGTGGTACAGCGTCGCGAGATGGGTCAGCTCGACGACCACGCCCGAGGGCACCACCCCCGGCGCGTACGGGTCCCCGAACTGGGCGGCCAGGGCCACCAGCAGCGGACGGAAGCGCTTTCCGCCCGCGCGCACGAGGTGCTGGGCCGCCTCCGTGATGAACGGCACGTCGCTCTTGGTGGCCTCGATGAGACCTTCCTCAACGGCCGCCAACCCTGCCTGGACATCGGCTTCGAGAGCCTGGTCCCGCACGCTCAGCCCGAAATGCCCGACGACGGTCACGAGGGGTACTCCTGTCTGCGAACGTGGAATGAACGATCACCATGGATCGCGCGGTGTCACGCTGTCTCATATTGGCTCGGTGCCACCATCACCTGGCAGCGTATCCGGTCACATAACGATCACGGTTGGCGCCTGCGCCGCCGACCGCCCTTAGGTGCCCTCGCACCTTCTTACCGCGCCATGGCCGGACATACGGGATATGTTGCAGATCACCCTTTGGCTGCGGTTTGGGGAGCTGGATCGCGGACAGCAGGGGCACTCGCAACCGCTCACCCCCCACGCACCAGGAGCCGTCCCCGTGTCCCGCCCCGACCCCACGTTTCTCGGCCAGCCCCGCGGCCTGCTGCCGCTGTCCGGACTGGAGATCTGGGAGCGCTTCTCGTTCCTCGGGATGCAGGCCATCCTGGTGCTCTTCTTCTCCGCCTCGGAGGCCGACAACGGCCTGGGCATGGAGCCGGGGCCCGCCGCCTCCGTGGCCGCCGGGTACAGCACGCTCGTCTACCTGCTCTCCGTCGCGGGCGGCTGGATCGCCGACCGCATGCTCGGCTCGTACCGCTCGGTGCTCTACGGCGGGATCCTCATCGCCTGCGGTCACTACGCGATGGCCGTCCCGCACCCCGCCTCGACCTGGATCGGCCTCGGCCTGATCAGCGCGGGCACCGGCATGCTCAAGCCGAACGTGGCCGCCATGGTCGGCAAGCTCTACTCCGCCGACGACGACCGCCGTGACGCCGGGTTCTCGCTCTACTACATGAGCATCAACATCGGCGCGTTCCTCGGGCCGATCATCACCGGGCTGCTCGGCGAGGACATCGACTGGCACTGGGGCTTCTCGGCCGCCGCCTTCGGCATGACGCTGGGCCTCGTCCAGTACCTGCTGGGCCGCCGCCATCTGGCCGGGCGGAAGGACGGCGCCGAGTTCCCGCTGCCCCCGGCCGCGATGCGCCACGCGGTGTGGCTGATCTGCGGCGGTCTCGCCGCCGTCGCCGCGCTCTGCGTGCTGCTGGGCGCGCTCGGCGCGCTGACCCTGTCCCGCTTCGTGGACGCGCTGACGTACGTGTCGATGGCGGCGCCCGTCGTGTACTTCACCGTGATCTGGCGGAGCCCCCGGGTGACGGCGGCCGAGCGCGGACGGCTGCGGCCGTTTCTGGTCCTGTGGCTGGCCTCGGTGGCGTTCAACTTCGTGCTGTTCCAGTCGTACACGGTCCTGGTCCTGCTGACGGACTCCCACGTCAACACGAGCGTTCTCGGCTGGCACGTCCCGTCGAGCTGGATCAGCTCCGCGCTGGGCGCCGTCTCGGTGCTCTCCGCGCCCGTGATCGCCTCGGTCTGGTCCCGGATGGGCTCCCGCCAGCCCCACGCGTCCCGCAAGCTCGCGCTCGGCGTGCTGCTGGGCGGGCTCGGCTTCGTCCTGCTCTCCCCGGTCACGCTCGGCAAGTCGGGCAGCGGCTGGGAGATCAGCCTGGTGTGGGTGGTGCTCGCGGTGCTGCTGATCGGCGTCGGCGACGTGCTGCTGGAGGCCACCGGCATGTCGGCGACGACCAAGCTCGCGCCCGCCGCGTTCAGCAGCCAGGGGCTCGCGCTCTGGTTCCTCTCCCTCGCCCTCGCGACGGGCGTCCAGGCGCAGACCGTGAAGTTCTACGGCGACATCGCGGACTCCCTCTACTTCCTGCTCAACGGCGCCGTGGCCGTCGTCGTCGCCCTCGCCGTCTTCGCGGTCGCGCCGTGGCTGCGCCGCACGATGCACCCCGTCCACTGAGTCGTTCCGCTGGTGTCGGAGGATCGGTTTATGCACATTCGTACCGCCGAGGAATTCCCGTACCGCGTCCAGCGCGAGGACGTCCGTATCCCCATGGGGGACGGGGTCCAGCTCTACGCCCGGATCTGGCGCCCCGTGACCGACGAGCCCGTGCCGGTGCTGCTCGAATACCTGCCCTACCGGCTCAGCGACTGGACCGCGCCCCGCGACGCGCAGCGCCACCCCTGGTACGCCGGGCACGGCTACGCCTCCGTCCGCGTCGACGTGCGCGGGCACGGCAACTCCGGCGGCCTGCCCGGCGACGAGTACGACGAGACGGAGCTGGCCGACGGCGTCGCCGTCATCGAGTGGCTCGCCGCCCAGCCCTGGTCCAGCGGCAGGGTCGGGATGTTCGGCATCTCCTGGGGCGGCTTCAACAGCCTCCAGCTCGCGGCCCGCGCCCCCGAGGCCCTCAAGGCGATCGTCACCGTCTGCTCGGCCGACGACCGCTACGACAACGACGTCCACTACATGGGCGGTTCGGTCCTCGCCGTGGACATGCACGCCTGGGCCTCCACCATGCTCGCCTTCGTCTCCCGCCCGCCGGACCCGGCGCAGGTCGGCGACGCCTGGCGCGCGATGTGGCGCGAACGCCTGGAGTCCGTGGACCCGTTCATCCACACCTGGCTCGCCCACCAGACCCGCGACGCCTACTGGAAGCACGGCAGCGTCTGCGAGGACTACGGCGCCGTGCGGGCGGCCGTGCTCGCCGTCGGCGGCTGGCACGACCCGTACCGGGACACGGTGCTGCGCCTCGTCGAACACCTGGACGCGCCGGTGCGCGGGCTCATCGGCCCCTGGTCGCACCAGTACCCGGACCGGGGACTGCCGCCGGGCCCGGCGATCGGCTTCCTCCAGGAGACCCTGCGCTGGTGGGACCACTGGCTCAAGGACCGAGACACCGGTGTCATGACGGAACCCCTCCTCCGCTCCTGGATCAGCGACTCGCACCCGCCCGCCACGGTCTACCCCGAGCTGGAGGGGCGCTGGGTCGGCGACGACGCCTGGCCCTCCCCCGCCGTCACGATGACGCCGTACGAACTCCCGGGCAGCGGGCCCGTGCCCGTACGGTCGCCGCAGCACACCGGCGTCGACGCGGGCCGCTTCTTCCCCTTCGGCAACGACTCCGACCTGCCGCCCGACCAGCGCGAGGAGGACGGGCGTTCGGTCTGCTTCGACTCCGCGCCGCTGGACGGCGGAACGGAGATCCTCGGCCGCCCCCGCGTCCGTCTCCGGGTGACCTGCGAGGTCCCGCGCGGCCAGGTGGTCGCGCGGGTCTGCGACGTCGCGCCCGACGGCTCCTCCACGCTCGTGACCCGCGGAGTCCTCAACCTCGCGGCACGGCACGGCAGGGACCGCGCGGTGGACTGGGAGCCGGGCGCCACGGAGGACGTCACCTTCGAACTCAACGGCATCGGCCACGCGTTCCCCCCTGGGCACCGGATCCGGCTCGCGCTCTCCTCCGCGTACTGGCCCTGGATCTGGCCGCAGCCCGGCAGCGAGGCGGGCTGGACCCTCGACCCCGGGGCGAGCGCCCTCGAACTCCCCGTCCGCGACCCGTCCGGCGACGCGTCCCGCCCCGCGATCCGCTTCGCGGACCCCGAGCAGGCCGAGCCCCTCGGCGTCGCCTACCCCGACTCCGGAGACCAGCGCCCCGAACGCCTCGTCGTCCGCGACGTCGCCACGGGCGAATGGCGCCTGGAGGTGGACCCCCGCTACGGCGGCACCCGTATCTACCCGGACGGCCTGGAGTTCACGGAGGACGCGCTGGAGACGTACGTCATCTCCGAGAACGACCCCCTGAGCGCCCGCACCCGCTCCGACTGGTCGATCCGCCTGCGCCGGCCCGGCCTCGGGTGGGACGCGCGCGTCACGACCCGGTCCGAGATCACCGTCGGCGCCACGGACTTCGTCACGACGAACGAGGTCGTGTGCCACGACGGGGAGTCCGAACTCTTCCGGCGGTCGTGGGAACGACGCATTCCGCGCACGGCGGGCTGAGGTGTTTCGCCCCGACCCGAAACACCTCACCGTACGGGCGGTGCTTGCCCCTTTGCCCTCCAGGGGCGCGGGGAACTGCGCGCCCAGCCACGACGCGGGCGCGGCCCGCGAACCACAGCCCGGGGCACCCCGGGCGCGGCTCTTGTACGCGGGGCACCCGGCGTGGGGGGCTGCGCTTGCCAACCCTGCGCCTTGCGCAGACTTCCCAAGCTTCGCGGAAGGGAGACGGGTGGAGGGAGGAGCTGGGGGCGGGATCAATCGGGGGCGGCTGCTCTTGCTATGCGGGGGGAGGAGTATTCGGTTCCTACTACGAAGCGCATCAGGGGGCCGTACGAGGCCGCCGCCGGGAGGCCCGTGAAGAAGAGGCCGGGGACCGAGGACTGGAAGTCGGGGCCCAGAAGGGGTGCGGGGGTGCGGCCGCTGCGGGCCAGGGAGGCCCGCAGCGCGGGCCCGAGGCAGTCCATCGCGGCGAGGTCCACCCGGTACCCCGTAGCCGCGATGACGTGATCGGCACTCAGCGTCGCACCCCCGGTCAGGTCCAGGCGGACGCCCGCCCCGTCACGCGCCGCGCGCCGCACCGCGCTGCCCTGGGTCACCGAGACCCGGCCCGCGAAGCGGCCGCGCAGCCACCAGGCGCCGAGGGGCCCGAGGACGCGCCGGACCAGTTCGTGGCGTACGGGCGCGGGCAGGCGGCGGTAGGCGCCCGCGTAGTACGTCAGCGCGTACAGCGACCAGGCCCGCCCGAACGGGCTCTCCGGGCGGAAGCGGGGCTGGCGGTCGGGCGGGGCGCCGAAGCCGACGGCGGTCCGCCCGCGCGCCACGACCCGCACCGAGGCGGCGCCCGCCTCCGCCGCGAGCACCGCCGTCTCCAGCGCGGACTGCCCCGCGCCGACCACGATCACCGCGCGCCCCGCGAGCCGCGCCGGGTCCGGGTGCTGGGAGCTGTGCGAGACGGGCCCCGTGGGGGACGGTCCGTCCGGCACGGCCGCGGCCAGCGACGGCGGTACGTACGCGAAGCCGCTGAGCCCCGTCGCGACCACCACGGAGCGCGCCACGCACACGTCCCCGGAGTCGAGCTTGACCTCGAACCCGCCGCCCCGGCGCCGGTCGACGGCGACGACCCGTACCCGTTCGAGGTCCGGGACCAGCCGCCGCTGGAACCACCGCCCGTAACGGGTGAAGGTCTCGACGGGCACGATGTCCCAGTCGGACTCGTACCGCTCGCCACCCGTCGCGAGGCAGTGGTCGAGCAGGCCGTGGCCGGGCTGCGGGGCGTCGATGTTCGAGGCGGCCGGGGTCGACTTGAGCAGCATCCCGGCGGGCATGTGCGCGCTCCAGCTCACCATCGGCTCGCCGAACACCCTCGTCGGCACGTCCCTCGCCCGCAGATGCGCGGCCGTCGACAGGCCGTACGGACCGGCGCCGATCACCACGACGGGCATGTCGTCCCGCCGCTCCTTCGCACTCGCACTCGCACTCGCGCTCGCGTTCACTGGGTCCCCTCCCACCATCGATGTGTCACCTCGTGCGCGTCACCCGTGGCTCCCCCGCCAGTGCTGCCACAGATGCTTGAGCCCCGGGCGCAGCAGCCGTGCCGCCATCAGCGCCGCGGGCACCGGGTCGTCGGCCGCGGCCCAGGCCAGCTCGGTGCCGTGCGCGGCGCGCTCCGGGGCGTGCGGCGCGCGGTACCCGGGGCCGCCGCCGCGGCGGCGGTAGGCGAGCCGGGCGACGGGGTCGATGTTCTCGACCACGTACCGCCGGCCGTCGCGCTGCCCGCCCTCGGGCACCGGGCGCCCGGTCAGATGCAGATGCTGCGCCCGTACGACGTCGATCCCCGCGTCGCTCTCGAAGAGCCGGAACTGGGCGCCCATGCGCGGGTTGAAGTCCAGCAGCTTGTACTGCCCGTCGCGGCGGTCGAAGCGCCAGTCGAGGTCGACGATCCCGGCGAAGCCGATCTGCTTGACGAACCGGGCCGACAGCGCGGCCAGTTCCGGGTTCGCGACGACGTACGCCGCCGCCGTCATCCCCGCGTGCGGCGGCCACGAGCGGACCTTGACGCCCGTGAACAGCGTCAGCGGCTCGCTCCCGGTGCCGAGGTAGGCGTGCACGATCCAGTCCTCGGCGTCCTCCAGCGGCAGGTACTCCTGGAGGATCACCCCGGGCCGCTCGCCCCATCGGCGCGCCAGCGCGAGGAGTTCGCGGGGGCCGTCGATCCGCGTCGTCCCGTTCACGGCCGGGCTCTCCCGCCGTACGAACGCCTCGCGGTTCTTCGCCACCACGGGGAAGCACGCCTCCTCGGCGAACCGCTCCACCTCCGCGTACGTCCGGGGCGAGCTGCCGGCGGGCGAGGGCACGCCGTGCTCGGCGCACAGCTCGTGCAGGCCCTGCTTGCTGGCGACCCGCCGCGGCAGGTCCGGCTCCACGCGCGGGAAGAGGAACCGTTCGCGCAGCTCGCACTGGTGCTCGGCGATGAGCACGGCGGCCTCTTCGTCCGTCGGGATCAGCACGGCGGGCCGCCCGATGCGCCGCCCGGCCCGCAGCAGGCCGTCCAGCAGCCGTTCGCGGGGCTCGCGTCCGCTCGTCGGCCAGACGAACGGTTCGCGCAGATAGCGCGAGCGCGCGGCGGGCGTCCAGCGGTCCTCCGTGATCGCGTACATCGGTACGCCCAGGCGCCCCAGGCTGCGGATCGCCCCGACGCCGCCGTGGTGCAGCGGGTAGTCACCGATCTTGACGATCAGCCCGGGGACGGATCTGTCGATCCCCGTACTGCCCGTACGGCCGGTACGGACCACGTCGGTGCTGAAGCGCGCGCCCTCGTTCGCCACTCGACCCCCTACGGCACGGCGCGGCTCAGTTCCGCTCCGGGCCCCCACGAACGACGCTAGGGCGGACAGGGGCTGCCGCCAAGACCGGCCCTGACCGGGCGCGCGCATCCAGCCATGCCTTTGCTCGGAATTTGCTCCCTTCAGCGGGCGCGCGCGGGGCCTTAACCTGACCGCCATGAGTACACCCGACGACTCCCCCGCCCTGTTCGGCCTGGACAACCTCCCCTACGGCCTCTTCAGCACGGCGGACAGCCCCGGCCACCGCCGCGTCGGCGTCCGCCTCGGCGACTCCGTCCTCGACGCGGGCGGCGCCGCCGCCGCGCTCGGCTCGGCGCACGCCGAGCTGCTGGCCCAGCCCTCGCTCAACCCGCTGATGGCCGCGGGCCGCCCCGTGTGGCAGGCCGTACGGGCCGAGCTGCGCGGCTGGCTCGCGGACGGCTCAGGAACGCCGTATCTGCGGCCCCTGTCCGAGGTGACGCTGCACCTCCCGTTCGAGGTCGCCGACTACGTCGACTTCTACGCGAGCGAGAACCACGCCACCAACCTCGGCCGCCTCTTCCGCCCCGACGGCGCGGCGCTCCTCCCCAACTGGAAGCACCTGCCCGTCGGTTACCACGGCCGCTCGGGGACCGTCGTCGCCTCCGGCACGCCCGTCGTACGGCCGCAGGGCCAGCGCAAGGCGCCCTCCGAGGACGCGCCCACCTTCGGGCCCACCCGGCGGCTCGACATCGAGACGGAGCTCGGCTTCGTCGTCGGCGCGGGGCGGGTGCGGGACGGCTCCGGGGTGCCGCTGGGCGACTTCGAGGAGCACGTCTTCGGGGTGACCCTCCTCAACGACTGGTCGGCGCGCGACATCCAGGGCTGGGAGGGCCAGCCGCTGGGGCCGCACCTGGCGAAGTCGTTCCTCACCTCCGTCTCGCCGTGGATCACGCCGCTGGACGCGCTGGACGCCGCGCGGGTCGCGCCGCCCGCGCGCGACGTGCCGCTGCTTCCCTATCTCGACGACTCCGCGCCCGGCGTCGCGCCCGGTGGGCTCGACCTGCGCATCACCGTCCGGCTGAACGGCCAGGTGATCGCCGAGCCGCCCTTCTCCACGATGTACTGGACGGGCGCCCAGATGCTGGCCCACATGACGGTCAACGGGGCGTCCCTCCGTACGGGCGACCTCTACGGCTCCGGCACCATCAGCGGGGCCGACCGGCTCACGCAGTCCGGCTGCCTCCAGGAACTGACCTGGGGCGGCACCGAGCCGGTTGTCCTGGCGGACGGCAAGCGGACCTTCTTGGAGGACGGCGACGAGGTCACCCTCTCCGCCTGGGCCCCCGGCCCCTCCGACACCCAAATCGCCCTCGGCGCCGTCACGGGCCACATCGCCCCCGCCCTGACCTGACCCCGGCTTCGGGGCAGCCCCTGCAGGGGGCCGGGCAGAGGCTGCCCCGTGCTGTGCCTCGCGGGCCGCGCCCGCGTCGTGGCTTGTCGCGCAGTTCCCCGCGCCCCTTAGCTCTTCCGCTGTGCTTGGGAAGTCTGCGCAAGGCGCAGGGTTGGCAAGCGCAGCCCCCCACGCCGGGTGCCCCGCGCAACGGGGCCGGGTTCGGGGAGCCCCGTGCTGTGCTTCGCGGGCTGCGAGTGCGTCGTGGCTTGTCGCGCAGTTCCCCGCGCCCCTAGAGGGGCAAGCCCCGACGTCTTGGGCCCGGAGCGCCCCGCGGCGGAGCCGCAAAACGAACACGGGCCCGCGCTCCCGCGGGGCGAGCCCGGAAGTCTTGGACCCGAGGGGGCTCACTCCGTCGGGCCGAGTAGGAGGACGTGGCCCGTGGTCGGGGCCGGGCCGGGGAACGGGGCGAGGTTGCCCGCGGGGTCGACGTGGAACAGGGGCTCGTACCCGGTGCGGGCCGCGCCCCCCGCGGCCGCGCGGACCACGATCCGCTCACCCGCCTCGTAACGCCGCGCCACCTCCGCCCCGCTGAGCCCGGCACCGAAGAGCGTCGGGCCGCCCAGGTACGGGGCCACCACGCCCTGTCCCTCCTCCCTCGGGGCGAGCCTGTGGACGGGCAGTTCCTCGCCGCCGGAGAGGACGGCGGCGGCCAGGGCGTTGAAGTCGTCCTCTCCGGTGAGCAGGTAGACGGCCGTGACGCCCTCCAGCTCGGCGCCGGGCCCCGCCGCCGAGGCCAGCAGCTCCCCGGGGGCCAGCTCCAGACCGGCGCTCGCGACGCGCTCGCGCTGCCGCTCGCTCCCGCTCCACAGCAGCGCCTCGATGCCCGTCGAGCGCAGCGCGAGGCCCAGGTCCACCACCCAGGGCTCGTCGCCCACCAGCAGGGGACGCTCGCGACCGGCCCGCGTGACGCGCAGCCTCCGGGCGACGGGCCCCGCCGTGAGCCCGTACAGCGTCACCGTCACGACGATGACGAGGAACGTGGCTGGGAGGATCTTCTCCGCGCCCCGGACCGACCGCTCCACCAGCCCGGCGGCGAACGTCGAGGCCGTGGAGGCGGCGACGATGCCGCGCGGCGCCATCCACCCCAGGAAGGCCCGTTCGCCCCGCGGCAGTCCGGTGCCCGCCGCGGACAGGGCCGCGACGAGCGGCCTGACCACCGCCACGAGCACCGCGACGAGCACGAGGGCGGGCAGCACCACGCCCCGGAGCGACGCCGGGGTCACCGTCGCCGAGATCGACACGAACAGCAGCCCGACGATCAGCGAGACCAGCGTCTCGAAGAACGGCCGCAGCGCCGGGGCGTCGAAGCAGGGCAGCGAGGCCACGGCGATGCCCATGACGATCGCCGCGATCAGTCCGGTGTCCTCGCGCACCAGGTCGCACGCCGCCGCAACCCCGACCACGGTGGCCAGTTGCACCGCGGCGCCGAGCACCTCGCCCGGCCGCATCCGGTGCAGCAGCAGGACGAGCAGCGCCGTGCCGCAGACGCCGCCCGCCAGCCCGGTGCCGGCGCTCGCCAGGAACTCCGCCACGGCGCGCACCGGACCGTCCCGGGTCTTGGTGGTCACGGCGTGGAAGACCAGCGCGCCCAGAATGCCGCCGACGGCGTCGACGAGGGAGCTCTCCCACACGAGGATCCGCCGCACCCGCTCCGAGGGGCGGACGAAGCGCAGCAGCGGCCCGACGACCGTCGGGCCGGAGACCACGAGGACGACCCCGAGCATCACCGCCGCCGAGGGGGACATGCCCAGCAGCGGTGCCGCGACGAGCGCGGCGAGCACGGGCGTCAGCAGCGCGCCGATCCAGACGAGCCGGATCACCACCCGGCGCGCGTCGCCGGTCAGCCGCCGCAGGTCGAGGCCGATTCCCGCCTCGTAGAGGATCACCGCGACGGCCAGCGACACCAGCGGGGAGAACGCCGGGCCGACCAGCTCGTCGGGGTGGACCACGTCGGTGAGCGCCCCGGCGGCGAAGCCCACGGGCAACAGCACGATGATCGCCGGGATGCGGAGCAGTCCGGCGAGGACCTGCGCCCCGACCGCCAGCACGACGACGAGGCCCATCCCGGCGAGCACCCGCTCGGTCGTCACGCAGCCGCCACCGCCCTCCGGTCCAGAGGGCCAGTGGACCCCGGGCGCGTGGGGCCCGCACCCCGCCCGGGGCAGGCGGGTGAACCGGCCGCGGGCCTACCAGCCCAGGTCCTCCGGCTCCTCCGGCTCAGGTCCCGGCTCCGGTTCCGGCTCCAGTTCCGGTTCCGATCCCGGTTCCGGCCCGGGCCCCGTCGGTGCCTCCTGCGCCAGTACGGCCAGTACGCCCGCCCCGTACGTCGCGAGCTTCTTCTCGCCGATGCCGCCCAGTTCGCCCAGCTCCGCGAGGGACGAGGGACGGCGCGCTGCGATGTCGCGGAGGGTCGCGTCGTGGAAGACGACGTACGCCGGGACGCCCTGCTCCTTCGCCTGGGCCGCGCGCCAGGCGCGCAGGCTCTCGAAGAGGGGCTGGGCCTCCTCGGGGAGGTCGGCCACGGGGGCGGCGGTCCTGGAGGACCGGGACTTCGACTTGGACGGGGTCTTGGGACGTACGTCCTTGCGGAGCAGCACCTCCCGCTCGCCCCGCAGGACGTCCGCGCTGGCGTCCGTGAGGGCCAGCGTGCCGTACTCCCCCTCGACCTCGACCAGGCCCTGCGCCAGGAGCTGGCGGACGACGCCGCGCCACTCGGCCTCCGCCATGTCGGCGCCGACGCCGAAGACCTTCAGCGCGTCGTGGTCGAACTGGATGACCTTCGCGGACTTGCGGCCGAGCAGGATGTCGACGATCTGGCCGGTGCCGAACTTCTGGCCGCGCTCCCGCTTGAGGCGGACGACCGTGGAGAGCACCTTTTGCGCCGCGACCGTGCCGTCCCAGGTCTCGGGCGGGGTGAGGCACGTGTCGCAGTTGCCGCATCCTTGATCGGGTTCCTGGCCGAAGTAGGTGAGGATGCGGGTCCGGCGGCAGGTGACCGTCTCGCAGAGGGCGAGCATCGCGTCGAGGTGGGCGCGGGCCCGGCGCCGGAAGGACTCGTCGCCCTCCCCGCCCTCGATGAGCTTGCGCTGCTGGACGACGTCCTGCAGCCCGTAGGCCAGCCAGGCCGTGGACGGCTGACCGTCGCGGCCCGCGCGGCCCGTCTCCTGGTAGTACCCCTCCACGGACTTCGGCAGGTCCAGGTGCGCGACGAAGCGGACGTCCGGCTTGTCGATGCCCATGCCGAAGGCGATCGTGGCGACGACGACCAGGCCGTCCTCGCGCAGGAAGCGCGACTGGTGGGCGGCGCGGGTGCCCGCGTCGAGCCCCGCGTGGTACGGCACGGCCTCGACGCCCTCGCGGCAGAGGAACTCGGCGGTCTTCTCCACCCCGTTCCGCGAGAGGCAGTAGACGATTCCGGCGTCGCCCTCGTGCTCGTCCTTCAGGAAGCGCAGGAGCTGCTTGCGGGGGTCGCTCTTGGGGACGATGCGGTACTGGATGTTGGGCCGGTCGAAGCTCGCGACGAAGTCGCGGGCGCCCTTCATGCCGAGGCGCTCGGTGATCTCCTGGTGGGTGGCACGGGTCGCGGTCGCCGTCAGGGCGACGCGCGGCACGTCGGGCCAGCGCTCGCCGAGCATCGAGAGCGAGAGGTAGTCGGGGCGGAAGTCGTGACCCCATTGAGCGACGCAGTGCGCCTCGTCGATCGCGAAGAGCGACACCTCGCCGCGCGCCAGCAGCGCGGTGGTCGCCTCCAGGCGGAGCCGCTCGGGCGCGAGGTAGAGCAGGTCCAGCTCCCCGGCGAGGAACTCGGCCTCGACGACGCGGCGCTCCTCGAAGTCCAGCGTGGAGTTGATGAACCCGGCGCGGACGCCGAGCGCGCGCAGCGCGTCCACCTGGTCCTGCATCAGGGCGATGAGGGGCGAGATCACGACGCCCGTGCCGCGTCTGACCAGCGCGGGGATCTGATAGCAGAGCGACTTGCCGCCGCCGGTCGGCATCAGCACCACGGCGTCGCCGCCGTCGATGACGTGCTCGATGACCGACCCCTGCTCACCGCGGAAGGAGTCATATCCGAAGACGCGGCGCAGCACGCGCAGCGACTCGCCCTGAGCGCTCTCCTGAAGCATCCCGCCACCTTAGGCCGCCGCACCGACAACGCGCCCCGCACCCGTCACGTACCACTGCTAGGTTGTCGTGACCTGTACAACGAGCGGGAAGGAGCGGTACGTGCGCACGTCAGCGCGGATTTCGGGGGCGGCCGCCGTGGCAGCGGCGGTCGCGCTGCTGGTGAGCGGCTGCGGCAGCGACAGCGACGGCGGGGACGACAAGAAGAGCGCGAAGAAGCCGGATCCCGCGCCCTCCGCCACCGAGACGCCGAAGGAGGAGGCGGGCGGCAAGGCCGCGCTGCCCGGCGTCTGGCAGACCAAGGCCGACGGGAAGCCCCTCGTGCTGACCGTCGTCGGCGAGAACGCCTCGCTCGTACGGGACAAGAAGGCGTGCACCGGTCACGTCATGAAGACCGGCGGCAAGAGCTCCGTGATGTTCAAGTGCCCCGGCGGCACCGGCGAGGAGCGGACCAACGGCGAGGTCGGCGCACTCACCGCGAAGACGATGAACATCACCTGGAACGGCGGTGCCACCGACACCTTCGTCAAGGCCGCCGACGCCCCGGCGAAGCTGCCGAAGGACCCGAACCAGATCCCCGGGCTCAAGGACAAGCTGAAGAAGATCACCGAGGAGCCCGGCAAGGTCCGGGAGTACCCCGCCTCCTGAGCCCTCGCGGACCCCGCAGGCCCCGCGCCCCCGCCCGTACCCACGTCGTACGGGCGGGGGCGCGGCGCGTCACCCCTCCTCGTCGCGGGGGTGGAGCAGATGCACCGACTCCTGTTCGCGCGGATCGGTTCTGGCCACCACGACCGTGACCGGTTCCTCACCGGTGACCGGCATGTGAGGCATGTTGGCGGGGACGTACACCATGTCGCCGGGCTTCAGGACGTCCCGGTTCGAGAGGCCGTCGCCGTGCCATATCTCGTGTTCACCGCTGATGACGTAGATCGCCGATTCGTGGCCCGCGTGCAGATGGGGCTCGCCTTTGGAATTAGGCGGTATGTGCAGTATGTGCATGCACAAGCCTTTCGCCCCTACCGACTCCGCCGAGACCCCCTCGGAAAAGACGCCACCCTGTTTCCCTTCGTACCCGTCTTTTTCTCGACGGAGAATTACACAACCCATGCCTCGAATTCCTACCGGTTCCCCACACCTCTTGTCACTGGGGCCTCAACTGTTGAGACGCAAGCGAGAGTTGGGGAACCGGTGGACACGACCCGGTCAGCGCACGAAGACGCCCGCGTGGCCCGCGAGGTCCAGGAAGTACTGCGGCGCGACGCCGAGCACCAGCGTCACCGCGACGCCGATCGCGATGGCCGAGGTCGTCAGCACGCTGGGGACGGCGACGCTCGGGCCGTCGGGCTGGGGCTCGCTGAAGAACATCAGGACGATGACCCGCAGGTAGAAGAACGCCGCGATGGCCGAGGCGATGACGCCGACCACGACCAGCGCGCCCGCGCCGCCCTCGGCCGCCGCCTTGAACACCGCGAACTTCCCGGCGAAACCGGACGTCAGCGGGATCCCCGCGAAGGCCAGCAGGAAGATCGCGAAGACCGCCGCCAGGAGCGGCGAACGACGGCCGAGACCGGCCCACTTGGACAGGTGCGTGGCCTCGCCGCCCGCGTCCCGTACGAGCGTGACGACGGCGAACGCGCCCAGCGTCACGAACGAGTAGGCGCCCAGGTAGAAGAGGACGGACGAGACGCCGTCCTCCGAGGTCGCGATGACGCCCGCCAGCAGGAAGCCCGCGTGGGCGATCGAGGAGTACGCGAGGAGCCGCTTGATGTCGGTCTGGGTGATCGCGACGATCGCGCCCGCCAGCATCGTGAGGATCGCGACGCCCCACATCACGGGCCGCCAGTCCCAGCGCAGGCCCGGCAGGACGACGTAGAGCAGCCGCAGCAGCGCGCCGAAGGCCGCGACCTTGGTGGCCGCCGCCATGAAGCCGGTGACCGGCGTCGGCGCTCCCTGGTAGACGTCCGGGGTCCACATGTGGAAGGGGACGGCGCCGACCTTGAAGAGCAGGCCCATGATCACCATCGCGCCGCCGATCAGCAGCAGCGCGTCGTTGCCCATGGTGTCGGCGAGCACCGGGTCGGTCGTGGCGTCCGCGTTGGAGATCACGCGGGCGATGCCCGAGTAGTTGACGGTGCCCGCGTAGCCGTAGAGCAGCGCGGTGCCGAAGAGCAGGAACGCCGAGGAGAAGGCGCCCAGCAGGAAGTACTTGACCGCCGCCTCCTGCGAGAGCAGCCGCCGGCGGCGGGCCAGCGCGCAGAGCAGGTAGAGCGGGAGGGAGAAGACCTCCAGCGCGATGAAGAGGGTCAGCAGGTCGTTGGCCGCCGGGAAGATCAGCATGCCGCCGACCGCGAACAGCAGCATCGGGAAGACCTCGGTCGTCGTCCACCCGGCCTTCGTCGCCTCGCGCTCGCCCTCACCGCCCGGTACGGACGCGGGCTGGGCGGCGAAGGAGTCCACCCGGGAGCCGTGCGCGGCCGGTTCGAGCTTCCGCTCGGCGAAGACGAACACCGACACGATGCCCACCAGCAGGATGGTGCCCTGCAGGAAGAGCGCCGGGCCGTCGACGGCGATCGCGCCCATGCCCGCGATCTGCGCCTTGGTGGAGCCCGAGCCGCTGGCGGCCAGCCCGATGACGGCCGCGAAGGCGGCGGCCAGCCCCAGCAGGGAGAGGAACACCTGCGTCACGTACCGCGACTTCCGCGGCAGGAACGCCTCGACGACGATGCTCGCCGCCGCGGCGCCCAGCACGATCAGCGTGGGCGAGAGCTGGCTGTACTCGATGCTGGGGGCCTGCAGCTTGTCGTCCCCCGCGGCGAGCGACCACAGCCCGTGCGCGCCGCCCACCGTCTCTGCCACGCTCACTCGTGGTCACCTCCGCCGTGTCCCGCGGGCGCCGCGGGCTTGTAGTCGAACCATGCCTTTTTGTGCTCGGCGACGGGGTGCTGCGGCTTCGGCTCCTTCACGTCGGTGTCCTTGCGGACGTCCGAGAGCGTGTGCTCGACCGCCGGGTTCACGATCTCGGTGAGCGGCTTCGGGAAGACGCCGAGGAAGATCAGCAGCGCGATCAGCGGCGCGACGACCGCGAGTTCGCGCACCCGCAGGTCCGGCAGCTTGGCGATCTCGGGCTTCTCGACCGGGCCCGTCATCGTCCGCTGGTAGAGCAGCAGGACGTAGAGCGCGGCGAGGATGATGCCCGCCGTGGCCACGATCCCGGCGGCCGGGTAGCGGCTGAAGGTGCCGACCAGGACCAGGAACTCGCTGATGAACGGGGCGAGTCCGGGCAGCGAGAGCGTCGCCAGACCGCCGACCAGGAACGTGCCCGCGAGCACCGGGGCCACCTTCTGCACCCCGCCGTAGTCCGCGATGAGCCGCGAGCCGCGCCGCGAGATCAGGAACCCGGCGACCAGCATCAGCGCGGCGGTCGAGATGCCGTGGAAGACCATGTAGAGCGTGGCGCCCCCCTGGCCCTGGCTGGTCATCGCGAAGACGCCGAGGACGATGAAGCCGAAGTGCGAGATCGAGGCGTAGGCCACGAGCCGCTTGATGTCGCGCTGTCCGACGGCCAGCAGCGCGCCGTAGATGATGCTGACCAGCGCCAGCACCACGATCACCGGCGTCGCCCAGTCGCTCGCGCCGGGGAAGAGCCCGAGGCAGAAGCGGAGCATCGCGAAGGTGCCGACCTTGTCGACGACCGCCGTGATGAGGACGGCGACGGGCGCCGTCGCCTCGCCCATCGCGTTGGGCAGCCAGGTGTGCAGCGGCCACAGCGGCGCCTTGATCGCGAAGGCGAAGAAGAAGCCGAGGAAGAGCAGCCGTTCGGTGTTGGTCGCCATGTCGAGCTGGCCGCTGGCGCGCGCCTCGGCGATCTGCTGGAGCGAGAAGGTGCCCTCGCCCATCTGGTCGGCGGTGACCGCGTAGAGCCCGATCACCGCGGCCAGCATGATCAGCCCGCCGACGAGGTTGTAGAGCAGGAACTTCACCGCGGCGTACGAGCGCTGCTTGGCGCCCTCCGCCTCCCCGGCCGCGTGGGCGCGGTCCCCGAAGCCTCCGATGAGGAAGTACATCGGGATGAGCATGGCCTCGAAGAAGATGTAGAAGAGGAAGACGTCGGTGGCGGCGAACGAGATGATCACCATCGCCTCGACGGCGAGGATCAGCGCGAAGAAGCCCTGGGTCGGACGCCAGCGCGAGGTGCTCTTCTCGCCCTCCACCGGGTCGGCGTCGTTCCACCCGGCGCCGATCACGAACGGGATCAACAGCGCGGTCAGCGCGATCATCACCGCGCCGATGCCGTCGACGCCCAGCTCGTACCGCACCCCGAACTCCGCGATCCAGGCGCGGGACTCGGTGAGCTGGTAGCGGGCGCCGTCCGGGTCGAAGCGGATCAGCACGACGGCGGCGAAGACCAGCGTGGCCAGCGAGAAGAGGAAGGCGAGCCACTTGGCCGCCGTCCGCCTCGTCGCCGGTACGGCCGCCGTGGCGATGGCGCCGAGCGCCGGCACCACCGCTGTGGCCGTCAGAAGGGGAAAGGACATAGAGATCAGACCGCCCTCATCAGCAGGGTGGCGGCGACCAGCACCGCCGCGCCGCCGAACATCGAGACCGCGTACGAGCGGGCGAAACCGTTCTGGAGCCGCCGCAGCCGCCCGGAGAGACCGCCGAAGGTGGCGGCCGTCCCGTTGACCATCCCGTCGACCACCTTGTGGTCGAGGTAGACCAGGCTGCGGGTGAGGTACGAGCCTCCGGTGACGAAGGCGGCGTGGTTGAAGTCGTCCTGGAGCAGGTCCCGGCGGGCCGCGCGGGTGAGCAGCGAGCCGCGCGGGGCCACCGACGGCACCGGGCGGCGCCCGTACTGCGCCCAGGCGGCGCCGACGCCGATCAGCAGGGCGACGACCGTGGCGGCGGTGACCGTCATGGCGGAGACCGGCGAGTCGCCGTGCGACTGCTGGGTGACCGGCTCCAGCCAGTGCACGAAGGAGTCGTTCAGCTTGAAGATCCCGCCCGCGAAGACCGAGCCGAAGGCGAGGACGATCATGGGGATCGTCATGGACTTCGGGGACTCGTGCGGGTGCGGCTCGTTCCCCTCGGCGTCCGGCTGCCAGCGCTTCTCGCCGAAGAACGTCATGATCATCACGCGCGTCATGTAGTACGCGGTGATCGCGGCGCCCAGCAGGGTGACCGCGCCCAGGATCCAGCCCTGGGTGCCGCCCTTGGCGAAGGCGGCCTCGATGATCTGGTCCTTGGAGAAGAAGCCGGACAGGCCGGGGAAGCCGATGATCGCGAGATAGCCGAGGCCGAACGTCACGAAGGTGACCGGCATGTACTTCCGCAGGCCGCCGTACTTGCGCATGTCGACCTCGTCGTTCATGCCGTGCATGACCGATCCGGCGCCGAGGAAGAGCCCGGCCTTGAAGAAGCCGTGCGTGACCAGGTGCATGATGGCGAACGCGTAGCCGATCGGGCCGAGTCCGGCGGCCAGGATCATGTAGCCGATCTGCGACATCGTCGAGCCCGCGAGGGCCTTCTTGATGTCGTCCTTCGCGCAACCGACGAGCGCACCGAAGAGCAGCGTGACCGCGCCGACGACGACCACGACGGTCTGCGCGTCCGGCGCCGCGTTGAAGATCGCCCCGGAGCGGGTGATGAGGTAGACGCCCGCGGTCACCATCGTCGCGGCGTGGATGAGGGCCGAGACCGGGGTCGGGCCCTCCATCGCGTCGCCGAGCCAGGACTGGAGCGGCACCTGCGCCGACTTGCCGCAGGCGGCGAGCAGCAGCATCAGCCCGATCGCGGTCAGCTTGCCCTCGCTCGCCTCGGTGGCACTGGAGAGCACCGGCGCGAAGGCGAAGGAGCCGAACGTCGTGAACATCAGGAAGATCGCGATGGCGAGCCCCGCGTCACCGACGCGGTTGACCAGGAACGCCTTCTTCGCCGCCGCCGCCGCGCTCGGCTTGTGCTGCCAGAAGCCGATGAGCAGGTACGAGGCGAGGCCGACGCCCTCCCAGCCGACGTACAGCAGGAGGTAGTTGTCGGCGAGGACGAGCAGGAGCATCGCCGCGAGGAAGAGGTTCAGATAGCCGAAGAAGCGGCGGCGCCGCTCGTCGTGCTCCATGTAGCCGATCGAGTAGACGTGGATCAGGGTGCCCACGCCGGAGATCAGCAGCACGAACGTCATCGACAACTGGTCGAGCTGGAAGGCCACATCGGCCTGGAAGCCCTCCACCGGCACCCACGAGAAGAGGTGCTGGTGCATCGCGCGGTGCTCGCCGTCCTTGCCGAGCATGTCGAGGAAGAGGACGGCGCCGATCACGAACGAGGCCGCCGCGAGCAGTGTCCCGAGCCAGTGGCCCGTACGGTCCAGTTTCCGCCCGCCGCACAGCAGCACCGCTGCACCGAGCAGCGGCGCGCCGACGAGCAGTCCGATCAGTGAATCCACTGGTGAGACCCCTTACAGCTTCATCAGATTGGCGTCGTCGACCGAGGCCGAGTGACGGGAGCGGTACAGCATCACGATGATCGCCAGCCCGACCACGACCTCGGCGGCGGCGACGACCATGACGAAGAACGCCATGATCTGGCCGTCGAGGTTGCCGTGCATCCGGGAGAAGGCGACCAGCGTCAGGTTGGCCGCGTTGAGCATCAGCTCGATGCACATGAACACCACGATGGCGTTGCGCCGGATGAGCACTCCGGCGGCGCCGATGGTGAACAGCAGGGCGGCCAGATAGACGTAGTTGACGGGGTTCACTTGGTGGCCTCCTGCTCTTCCGGTTCCTCGGCGGCGTCGTCGGCGGAATCGGCGGAGGCGCGCGGCAGCGGCGGCTTCTGGCCGTGGTACTCGGCCGTACGGTTCTCCACCGCCGCGACCGAGGCGAGCTGGTCGGTGGCGACCTCGCGGATCTGGCCGCGCTCCCGGAGGGTGGCGCTGACGCTGATCTCGGCCGGGGTGCCGTCGGGCAGCAGCCCCGGACGGTCGACGGCGTTGTGCCGGGCGTAGACGCCGGGCGCGGGCAGCGGCGGGAGCTGCTTGCCGCCGCGGACCCGCTCCTCGGCCTGCTCGCGCTGGGTCTTGGCCTTCTCGATGCGCTCGCGGTGCGTGAGCATCGTGGCGCCGACGGCCGCGACGGTCAGCAGCGCGCCGATGACCTCGAACGCCACCACGTACTTGGTGAACAGCAGCGAGGCGATCGCCGGGACGTTGCCCTCGGCGTTGGCGGCCTCCAGGCCGTTGAAGCTGCCGATGGACGCCTGGCCGATGCCCGCGATCAGCAGGATGCCGAGCCCGAGCCCGCAGCCGGCGGCCATCCAGCGCTGGCCCTTCAGCGTCTCCTTGAGCGAGTCGGCGGCGCTCACGCCGACGAGCATCAGCACGAAGAGGAAGAGCATCATCACGGCGCCGGTGTAGACGACGACCTGCACGATGCCGAGGAAGTACGCGCCGTTCGCGAGGTAGAACAGCGCCAGGATGATCATGGTGCCCGCGAGGCAGAGCGCCGCGTGCACGGCCCGCCGCAGCAGCACGGTGCCGAGCCCGCCGAGCACCGCGACGGTGCCGAGGACCCAGAACTGCAGGGCCTCGCCCGTGGAGGTCGAGGTGGCAGCGAGGGACGCCGCGAGGGAGGTCATCGGTTCGCCTCCTCGGACGGCGTCTGCGCCGAGGTGCGCTCCTGCGGCTCCGTACCGGGCGCGGCCTCGGTGACCAGGCCCTGGTAGTAGTCCTTCTCCGTCATCCCGGGGAAGATCGCGTGCGGGGAGTCGACCATGCCCTCCTCCAGGCCCGCGAGCAGCTCCTCCTTGGTGTAGATGAGCGATTCGCGGGAGGAGTCGGCCAGTTCGTACTCGTTCGTCATGGTCAGCGCCCGGGTCGGGCACGCCTCGACGCACAGGCCGCACAGGATGCAGCGCAGATAGTTGATCTGGTAGACGCGGCCGTAGCGCTCGCCCGGGGAGTAGCGCTCCTCCTCGGTGTTGTCCGCGCCCTCGACGTAGATCGCGTCCGCGGGGCACGCCCAGGCGCACAGCTCGCAGCCGACGCACTTCTCCAGCCCGTCCGGGTGCCGGTTGAGCTGGTGGCGGCCGTGGAAGCGGGGCGCCGTCGGCTTCTTGACCTCGGGGTACTGCTCGGTCAGCCGCTTCTTGAACATGCCCTTGAAGGTCACGCCGAAGCCGGCCACGGGGTTCTCAGGCACCGTCGGGCCCCCTTTCTCCGGTTGTTCCCTCGCTGGTTCCCGCCGGGACCCGCTCGCGGTCACGGTCGGCGCGCGAGGGGCGCCTCGGTACGGGCGGCAGCGTCTGTCCTGGCAGCGGCGGTACGGGATAGCCGCCCGCCATCGGGTCGAACGGCTTCTCGTGGGCGGCCGGTTCGGCCTCCTCCTCCTTGCCGCCGCCGCGGATGAAGTCGACGAGGAAGGTGAGGAGCAGCAGTCCGAGCGCGCCTCCGGCGACCCAGTAGACGACCTCGCTGTAGTCGTAGCCCTCGTTGCGCATGGCGCGCACGGTGGCGACGAGCATCAGCCAGACGAGCGCGACGGGGATGAGGACCTTCCAGCCCAGCTTCATGAACTGGTCGTAGCGCACGCGCGGGAGCGTGCCGCGGATCCAGATGAAGAAGAAGACCAGCACCAGGAGCTTGGCGATGAACCAGATCATCGGCCACCAGCCGTGGTTCGCGCCCTCCCACCAGGTGGAGATCGGCGCGGGCGCGCGCCAGCCGCCGAGGAAGAGGGTGACCGCGATCGCCGAGACGGTGATCACGTGCACGTACTCGGTGAGCATGAACATCGCGAACTTGATCGAGCTGTACTCGGTCTGGAAGCCCGCGACCAGGTCGCCCTCGGACTCCGGCATGTCGAACGGGGCGCGGTGCGCCTCGCCGACCATCGACACCAGATAGATGAGGAAGGAGACCGGCAGCAGATACGCGAACCAGCCGTCCGCCTGCTCGCCCACGATGGTCGAGGTCGACATCGAGCCCGAGTAGAGGAAGACCGCGGCGAAGCTGAGGCCCATCGCGATCTCGTAGGAGATGATCTGCGCCGTGGCGCGGACACCGCCGAGCAGCGGGTACGTCGACCCGGAGGACCAGCCGCCGAGCACCACGCCGTACGAGGCGATGGAGGCGGTGGCGAGGACGAAGAGCATCCCCACCGGCAGGTCGGTGAGCTGCATCGGGGTGCGGTGGCCGAAGATCGAGACCTCGTTGCCCGGCGGGCCGAACGGGATCACGGCGAAGGCCATGAAGGCGGGGACGGCACCGATGATCGGGGCGAGGATGTAGACGAACTTGTCCGAGCCCTTGACGATGATGTCTTCCTTCAGCATCAGCTTGATGCCGTCGGCGAGCGACTGGAGCATGCCCCAGGGGCCGTGCCGGTTCGGGCCGATGCGCAGCTGCATCCAGCCGACGATCTTGCGCTCGAAGACGATGCAGACGAGGACCGTCACCATCATGAAGGCGAAGATGAAGACCGCCTTGAGCGCGATCAGCCAGAAGGGGTCCTTCCCGAACATCGAGAGGTCCTCGGCGGCCAGTTGCTGAGCGAGCGCGTTCATGCGCCCACCTCCTCGTGGATCGCCGGGGCCGCCTCGGTCGCCGGAGCGATCCGGACCAGGTCGCCGGGGCGCGCGCCGGTGTCGGCGGCGACGCCGCCGCCCGTGGAGTTCAGCGGGAGCCAGACCACCCGGTCGGGCATCTCGGTGACGGCCAGCGGGAAGCGGACGGTGCCGGCCGGGCCGGAGACCTCCAGCTCGTCGCCGTCCTTCACGCCCGTCTCGGCCGCCGTGGCGGCGGAGAGCCGCGCGAGCGCCGCGTGCCGGGTCCCGGCCAGCGCCTCGTCGCCCTCCTGCATCCGGCCCCGGTCCAGCAGCAGCCGGTGCCCCGCGAGGACGGCCTCACCGGACGCGGGCTGCGGCAGCGAACGCGCCCCGGCCTGCGGCGCGGTGGCCCGCTGCCCCTCCCAGGGCCCGAGCCGGTCCAGCTCGCCGCGCACGGTGCGCACGTCGGGCAGGCCCAGGTGTACGTCCATGGCGTCGGCCAGCATGTTCAGCACGCGCGCGTCGGGCTGGACGTGGCGCCGCGTCATCTGGTCGGGGCTCAGCGCGGCCTCGAACATCCGCGCCCTGCCCTCCCAGTTGAGGAAGGTGCCCGCCTTCTCGACGACCGCCGCGACGGGGAGGACCACATCGGCGCGGTCCGTGACCTCGGTCGGGCGCTGTTCGAGGCTGACGACGAAGTCGACGGCGTCCAGCGCCGCGACGGCCCGTGCCGGGTCCGGCAGGTCCTCGACGCCGACGCCGCCCACCACGAGCGCGGTCAGCTCGCCGGAGGCCGCGGCCTCCACGATCTGGCCGGTGTCCCGCCCGTACGCCGCGGGGAGTTCGGCCACGCCCCAGGCGCGCGCCACCTCCTCGCGGGCCCGCGGGTCGGTCGCCGGGCGGGCGCCGGGCAGCAGCGCCGGGATGGCCCCGGCCTCGATCGCGCCGCGCTCGCCCGCGCGGCGCGGGATCCACACCAGCGTGGCGCCGGTCGCGGCCGCGGCCCGTACGGCGGCGGTGAGCGCGCCCGGTACGGCCGCGAGCCGCTCGCCGACGGCGATCACGGCGCCCTCGGCCCGCAGCGCCTCGGCCGCCTCGGTCCCCGCGCCCTCCAGGCCGACGCCGCCCGCGAGCGCGTCCAGCCACTCGGTCTCGGTGCCCGGCGCCGCGGCGAGCAGCGTGCCGCCCGCCTTCTCCAGGCCCCGGGTGGCGTGCGTGGCGAGCGCGAAGGTGCGCTGCCCGTGCTTGCGCCAGGCCTTGCGCAGCCGGAGGAAGACGCCGGGCGTCTCCTCCTCGGCCTCAAGTCCCGCGAGCAGCACGGCGGGCGCGGCCTCCAGCGCGCTGTACGTCAGCCCGCCGCTGTCCAGGTCCCGGCCGCGCCCGGCGACGTGCGAGGCGAGGAAGTCGGCCTCCTCGGCCGAGTGGACGCGGGCGCGGAAGTCGACGTCGTTGGTCTGGAGCGCCACGCGCGCGAACTTCCCGTACGCGTAGGCGTCCTCGACGGTCAGCCTGCCGCCCGCCAGCACGCCCGTACGCCCGCGTGCGGCCGACAGCCCCTCGGCCGCCGCCGCGAGCGCCTCGGGCCAGCTGGCCGGGACCAGCTCGCCGTCCTCGTTCCGCACCAGCGGGGTGGACAGCCGGTCGGGACGCTGCGCGTAGCGGAACGCGAAGCGGCCCTTGTCGCAGTTCCACTCCTCGTTGACCTCGGGGTCGTTGGCCGCGAGGCGGCGCATGACCTTGCCGCGCCGGTGGTCGGTGCGCGTGGCGCAGCCGCCGGAGCAGTGCTCGCACACGGACGGCGAGGAGACGAGGTCGAACGGCCGGGAGCGGAAGCGGTACGCCGCCGAGGTCAGCGCCCCGACGGGGCAGATCTGGATGACGTTCCCCGAGAAGTACGACTCGAAGGGGTCGCCCTCCCCCGTGCCGACCTGCTGCAGCGCACCCCGCTCCAGCAGCTCGATCATGGGGTCGCCCGCGATCTGGTTGGAGAAGCGGGTGCAGCGCGCGCAGAGCACGCAGCGCTCACGGTCGAGCAGCACCTGCTTGGAGACCGGCACGGGCTTCTCGAACGTCCGCTTGCTGCCCTCGAAGCGGGAGTCGGCCTGCCCGGTGGACATCGCCTGGTTCTGCAGGGGGCACTCGCCGCCCTTGTCGCAGACCGGGCAGTCCAGCGGGTGGTTGATGAGCAGCAGCTCCATCACACCGCGCTGCGCCTTCTCGGCGGCGTCGGAGGTGAGGTGGGTCTTGACGACCATGCCGTCGGTGCACTGGATCGTGCACGACGCCATCGGCTTGCGCTGGCCCTCGACCTCGACGATGCACTGGCGGCAGGCGCCCGCGGGATCCAGCAGCGGGTGGTCGCAGAAGCGGGGGATCTCGATCCCCAGCATCTCCGCCGCGCGGATCACGAGGGTTCCCTTGGGAACGGAGATCTCCGCGCCGTCGATCGAGAGCGCGACAAGATCCTCCGGCGGCACCTGGGCCTCCCCTCCTCCGGAGGGAGAGGCGGAAGTGGTGACCGTCATTCATTCACCTCCGGTGGGGGACGAGCTGAGAGCGCCCCGCAGGGGCGCGGGGAACTGCGCGACAAGCCACAGCGGCGCGGCAGCCGCGAACGGCGCGTCCGGGGCAGGATGGCTGGGCGTCGTCTGTGCCACAGGCATCACGCGGGCACCTCCGTCCGGGAGGAGCCCGCGGAGCGATCCGCCCAAGCCGTCGACTTGGCGGGGTCGAAGGGACAGCCGCGCCCCGCGAGGTGCTGCTCGTACTCCTCGCGGAAGAACTTCAGCGAGGAGAAGATCGGCGCGGCGGCACCGTCGCCGAGGGCGCAGAAAGACTTGCCGTTGATGTTGTCGGCGATGTCCTCGATCTTTTCGAGGTCGGCCGCTCCGGCCTTGCCCGCCTCGATGTCGCGCATGAGCTGGACGAGCCAGTACGTCCCCTCGCGGCAGGGCGTGCACTTGCCGCAGGACTCGTGCGCGTAGAACTCGGTCCAGCGGGTGACGGCCCGTACGACGCAGGTCGTCTCGTCGAAGCACTGGAGGGCCTTGGTGCCGAGCATGGAGCCCGCGCCGCCGACGCCCTCGTAGTCGAGGGGGACGTCGAGGTGCTCGTCGGTGAGCATCGGCGTGGAGGAGCCGCCGGGCGTCCAGAACTTCAGCCGGTGCCCGGGGCGCATGCCGCCGCTCATGTCGAGGAGCTGGCGCAGCGTGATGCCGAGCGGCGCCTCGTACTGTCCGGGGCTCGCGACGTGGCCGCTGAGGGAGTACAGCGTGAAGCCCGGGGACTTCTCGCTGCCCATCGAACGGAACCATTCCTTGCCCTTGTTGACGAGGGCGGGAACAGAGGCGATGGACTCGACGTTGTTCACCACAGTGGGGCAGGCGTAGAGGCCCGCGACGGCGGGGAAGGGGGGACGCAGCCGGGGCTGGCCGCGGCGGCCTTCGAGCGAGTCGAGCAGCGCGGTCTCCTCGCCGCAGATGTACGCGCCGGCGCCCGCGTGCACCGTCAGCTCCAGGTCCTTGCCGGGGCCGAGGGCGTCCTTGCCGAGGTACCCGGCTTCGTACGCCTCGCGGACGGCCTCGTGCAGCCGCCGCAGGACCGGCACGACCTCGCCGCGCAGATAGATGAAGGCGTGGCCCGACCTGATCGCGTGACAGGCGATGACGATGCCCTCGATGAGGGAGTGCGGATTCGCGAAGAGGAGGGGGATGTCCTTGCAGGTGCCCGGCTCGGACTCGTCGGCGTTGACGACGAGATAGTGCGGCTTGCCGTCGCCCTGCGGGATGAACTGCCACTTCATCCCGGTCGGGAATCCGGCGCCGCCGCGCCCGCGCAGCCCCGCGTCCTTCACGTACGCGATGAGGTCGTCGGGGTCCATCGCCAGGGCCTTGCGCAGCCCCTCGTACCCCTCGTGACGCTTGTACGTGGCGAGGGACCACGGCTCGGCCTCGTCCCAGAAGGAGGAGAGGACGGGTGAGAGCAGCTTCTCCGGGGAGAGCGAGTCCGCCGTCATCATGCTTCCTCCTCGGCGTCGCGCGGGGAGACGACCTTGGGGGCCTCGGTCTCGCCCTTGGCGAGCCGCAGCCCGGTGAGCGAGGCGGGTCCGGCGCCGCCGCTGGCGGCGACCGCGCCCTCGCGCTCGTCGGGGAACCCGGCGAGGATGCGCGCGGTCTCCTTGAAGGTGCAGAGCGGGGCGCCGCGGGTGGGCGCCACCTCGCGTCCGGCGATCAGGTCGTCGACCAGGCCGCGGGCTGACTCGGGGGTCTGGTTGTCGAAGAACTCCCAGTTGACCATCACGACGGGCGCGAAGTCGCAGGCCGCGTTGCACTCGATGTGTTCGAGGGTGACCTTGCCGTCGTCCGTCGTCTCGTCGTTGCCGACGCCCAGGTGCTCCTTGAGGGAGTCGAAGATGGCGTCCCCGCCCATCACCGCGCACAGCGTGTTGGTGCAGACGCCGACCTGGTAGTCCCCGGAGGGCTTGCGGCGGTACATGGTGTAGAAGGTCGCGACCGCGTTGACCTCGGCGGTGGTCAGCTCCAGCATCTCCGCGCAGAACCGCTGTCCCGTGCGGGTGACGTGGCCCTCCTCGGACTGCACGAGGTGCAGCATCGGCAGGAGGGCGCTGCGGCTGTCCGGGTAGCGGCCGATGATCTCCTTGGCGTCCGTCTCCAGCCGCGCGCGTACGTCGGCCGGATAGTCGGGCGCGGGCATCTGCGGAACGCCCAGTTCGACGTTGGTCATCGGTCGACGCCTCCCATCACGGGGTCGATGGACGCGACGGCGACGATGACGTCGGCGACCTGGCCGCCCTCGCACATCGCCGCCATGGATTCGAGGTTGGTGAAGGAGGGGTCGCGGAAGTGCACGCGGTACGGGCGGGTGCCGCCGTCGCTGACGGCGTGCACGCCGAGCTCTCCCTTGGCGGACTCGACCGCCGCGTACGCCTGTCCGGGCGGGACCCGGAAGCCCTCGGTCACCAGCTTGAAGTGGTGGATCAGGGCCTCCATGGAGGTGCCCATGATGTTCTTGATGTGGTCCAGCGAGTTGCCGAGGCCGTCGGGGCCGAGCGCGAGCTGCGCGGGCCAGGCGATCTTCTTGTCGCCGACCATCACGGGCCCGGGCTCCAGCCGGTCCACGCACTGCTCGATGATCCGCAGCGACTCGCGCATCTCCTCCAGGCGCAGCAGGAAGCGCCCGTAGGAGTCGCAGGTGTCGACGGTCGGCACCTCGAAGTCGTAGTTCTCGTAGCCGCAGTACGGGTCGGACTTGCGCAGGTCGTGCGGGAGTCCGGCGGAGCGGAGGATCGGGCCCGTGGCGCCGAGGGCCATGCAGCCCGCGAGGTCGAGGTGGCCGATGTCCTTCAGGCGGGCCTTGAAGACGGGGTTGCCGGTGCAGAGCGCGTCGTACTCCGGGATGTTCTTCCGCATCTTCTTGACGAACTCGCGCAGCGCGTCGACGGCGCCCGGGGGCAGGTCCTGGGAGAGGCCTCCGGGGCGGATGTACGCGTGGTTCATCCGCAGGCCCGTGATCAGCTCGTACAGGTCGAGGACGAGCTCGCGGTCGCGGAAGCCGAAGATCATGACCGTGGTCGCGCCCAGCTCCATGCCGCCGGTGGCGATGGCCACGAGGTGGGAGGAGATCCGGTTCAGCTCCATGAGCAGGACGCGGATGACGTTGGCGCGGTCGGGGACGTCGTCCTCGATGCCGAGCAGCTTCTCCACGGCCATGCAGTACGCCGTCTCGTTGAAGAACGGCGTGAGGTAGTCCATGCGCGTGACGAAGGTCGTGCCCTGCGTCCAGGTCCGGAATTCGAGGTTCTTCTCGATGCCGGTGTGCAGATAGCCGATGCCGCAGCGGGCCTCGGTGACGGTCTCGCCGTCGATCTCCAGGATCAGCCGGAGCACGCCGTGGGTGGACGGGTGCTGCGGACCCATGTTGACGATGATCCGCTCGTCGTCGCTCTTGGCGATGTGGTCGGCGATCTCGTCCCAGTCGCCGCCGGTGACGTCGTAGACGGTGCCTTCGGTGGTCTCCCGAATGCCCGCCGGTGCGTGGGAAGTGCTCATCAGGTGTACGACCTCCGCTGGTCCGGAGCGGGAATCTGGGCGCCCTTGTACTCGACGGGGATGCCGCCGAGCGGGTAGTCCTTGCGCTGCGGGAAGCCCTGCCAGTCGTCCGGCATCATGATCCGCGTGAGGGCCGGGTGGCCGTCGAAGATCAGGCCGAAGAAGTCGTACGTCTCGCGCTCGTGCCAGTCGTTGGTCGGGTAGACGTCGACGATCGACGGGATGTGCGGGTCCGCGTCGGGTGCGCTGACCTCCAGCCGGATCAGCCGGGTGTGGGTGAGCGAGCGCAGGTGGTAGACCGCGTGCAGCTCCCTGCCCTTGTCCTCCAGGTAGTGGACGCCGCTGACGCCGGTGCACAGCTCGAAGCGGAGCGCCGGGTCGTCGCGGAGCGTGCGGGCGACGCGGGGCAGGTGCTCGCGGGCGATGTGGAAGGTCAGCTCGCCGCGGTCGACGACGGTCTTCTCGATGGCGTTCTCCGGGAGGAGGCCCTGCTCCTCCAGCGCGCCTTCGAGCTCGTCGGCGACCTCGTCGAAGTATCCGCCGTACGGGCGCTGGGTGGCGCCGGGGAGGCGGACGGTCCGGACGAGACCGCCGTAGCCGGAGGTGTCGCCGCCGTCGCTGCCGCCGAACATGCCGCGGCGCACGCCGATGACCTCGCCCGCGTCGCTCTTGCGGGAGGGGGGAACGGAACCGTTGGCCCCGTTTCCGTTCACGTTCTCTTCCGTCACCGGAGCAGCCCCTTCATCTCGATCGTCGGGAGCGCGTTCCTCGCCGCTTCCTCCGCCTCGCGGGCCGCTTCCTGCTGATTCACGCCGAGCTTGGTGTCCTTGACCTTCTCGTGCAGCTTGAGAATCGCGTCCATCAGCATTTCGGGGCGCGGCGGACAGCCGGGAAGGTAGATGTCGACCGGCACCACGTGGTCGACGCCCTGCACGATCGCGTAGTTGTTGAACATGCCGCCCGACGAGGCGCAGACGCCCATCGAGATCACCCACTTGGGGTTGGGCATCTGGTCGTAGACCTGGCGCAGCACCGGCGCCATCTTCTGGCTGACCCGCCCGGCCACGATCATGAGGTCGGCCTGCCGGGGCGAGCCGCGGAAGACCTCCATGCCGAACCGCGCCAGGTCGTACCGCCCGGCGCCCGTCGTCATCATCTCGATGGCGCAGCAGGCCAGCCCGAAGGTCGCCGGGAACATCGACGACTTGCGGGCGAGCCCCGCCATCTTCTCGACGGTGGAGAGCAGAAAACCGCTCGGCAGCTTCTCTTCAAGTCCCATTGCCTCTCCTGCCCCTAATCCCATTCCAGGCCGCCGCGCCGCCAGTCATAGGCGTACGCGATACCGATGAGAGCGACGAAGACCAGCATTTCGACGAGACCGAACATCCCGAGCGAGTCGAAATGCACGGCCCACGGGTAGAGGAAGACGATTTCGATGTCGAAGATGATGAAGAGCATCGCCGTCAGGTAGTACTTCACCGGGAAGCGCCCGCCGCCCTCAGGCTGTGGCGTGGGCTCGATGCCGCATTCGTACGCCTCAAGCTTGGCGCGGTTGTAGCGCTTGGGGCCGACGAGCGATCCGGCGACCACGGAGAAGATCACGAACGCCGCCGCTACGGCTCCAAGTACAAGGATTGGTGTGTAGACGTTCACCGCACCCGTTCTCCTTCCAGGCGTCGACGCTGACTGCCGGCAGACCGCTGGGCCACTGCGACTCCCCCACGAAGATCGCTCTTATGTGAGGCAGTTCACAAGCCCTGTTCGCAGGCATCTTAAGCCCGGCCCTCTGTGATCTGCGACACGGGGTACGACAACTGCTTTGTGATCTCCACCACCTGACGGTGAATCATCCCGTCGGATGACCGATGATCTTCATACGCAAAGCCCATAGTTGATCACCCGATGTGACAGAGGTTCGGTGCTCACAGCCCTTGCGGGCGGGTCGCTGTACCAGGCATGCGCCTGCACGGGCAAATTCGCGCTGGACAGATTCTCCTGATAAGCGCCAACCACTCGACAAGTGCGGTCGTGAAGCCCGGCACAAACACCGCGGGCACCCTTCCCGTATGGGTGATTGAGCCTCAACGTCCGATTTGAGCGGCAAGTTGAGAGTGTGAATGTGAGCTGCGCCACTCGATTCCGGGTCGACCCCCGGCACCTTTGCGCGGACGGGGGCGCCGTGATATCGCCGTGACAGTAATTCCGGCATTGCGGACAAGTGCATGGTCACAGCCCCGTAGTTGGGCAATGATCACGCTCGTGTGACGCCCCGGAGAGGGGTTACTCCAGGGTCAACTGGCCGTGCACGCGACGACTGTGGCGCATCGCACGATTGTTGAGCCGACCCTCCGACGCCTGCTAGGCATGCCCTCATGTCCCCGAAAGCTCAGATACCCAGCCACCGGAAGCCCCGCAACAGCAAGATGAATACGGCGCTGCGTGCGGGTGTGACGGGCGGCGTCATGGGCACCATCGCGCTCACCGCGGCGGCCACCCCCTCGTTCGCGGCCGACAACAAGGCCCCGACCGAGACCATGGAGATGCCGACCCTCTCCGGCAACCTGGAAAGCTCCGCCACGGCGGCGGCCGACTCGCTCCAGCAGTCGGCGCTGACGTACGAGCTGCAGGAGGCCCAGGGCTCCGCGGTCACCAAGGCCAAGGAGCAGGCGAAGGAGAACAAGGAGAAGGCGGAGGCCAAGGCGAAGGCCGAGGCCAAGCGGAAGGCCGAGGCGGCCCGCAAGGCGGCCAAGGCCGCTGCCGACCGCGAGGACCGCGCCTCCCGTTCGGACAGCCGCGACTCGCTGCAGAACAACTCTGCCGAGGCCCCGTCGTCGTCCACTCCGAGCCCGGCCAAGGGCAGCGGCAACGCCGCGACCCTCATCAACTTCCTCAAGGGCCAGGTCGGCAAGGCGTACGTCTCCGGCGCCACCGGCCCCTCCGCGTACGACTGCTCGGGCCTGACCCAGGCCGCGTTCAAGACCGTCGGCGTGAGCCTGCCGCGCGTCTCGCAGGCGCAGTCCAGCACCGGTACCGAGGTCTCCCTGAGCAACCTCCAGCCCGGCGACATCCTCTACTGGGGTGGCAAGGGCAGCGCGTACCACGTCGGCGTCTACATCGGCGACGGCAAGTTCATCGGCGCCCAGAACCCCTCCAAGGGCGTTGTGGAGGCCAACATGAGCTACGACCAGCCCACGGGCGCCGTCCGCGTCCTCTGAGCCCCCAGAGCCTCTGAGCGCCCCTGCGGCGCCGCGAAGGGCCCACCGCACACCCGCGGTGGGCCCTTCGCGTGTCCGGGGCGGGAGCGGCGGAGGGAACGGCGGCGGGAGTCGCACCGGTGACCGTAGCGGGACGTACCGGGGCGGACCGCCCTCCGTGAACGCGTGCACAATCGCCGTCGTGGCCCCGTCAGCACACCGCCCGGTGGGGTCCGGCGCACACCGCGAAGAGCGCGGTCACGGTGGGCCGCTGGCCTTCCCGGCGCCCTCGGGCGTACGGCGGGGCGAGGGGTAGCGGCGTACGGAGAGCGCCATCACCGCGACGGTGACCAGACCGGCGGCGCAGGCGACCGCCAGGAGGCCGGTGCCCCCGGAGGCCTCGACCGTGCCGCCGCCGACGGCGCCGGCCAGCGCGATGCCCGCGTAGAGCCCGCTGGTGTTCAGCGCCACCGCCTCGGTGGCGGCTTCGCCGCCCATGTGCAGGGCACGGGCGTTCATCGGAGGGTTGTTGCCCCATCCGGGCACTCCCCACAGCACCAGCACCGCGCAGACCAGCCACACCGGCGCCGCGCCCCGCGCGATCCCGCCGACCGCCAGCAGCACCAGGGCGGCCGCCACCACGCCGCCGAAGGCGGCCAGCAGGGTGCGGTCCACGCCCCACCGGTCGGTCAGCCGTCCGCCCAGCACGGTTCCCACTGCGCCCGAGACGCCCACGACCGCGATGAAGACGCCCACGTACTGGCCGCCGGTGCCGGTGAGATCGTGGGTGAGGGGGGCCATGTAGATGTAGGGCATCAGCCCGCCGCAGGCCGCGAGCATCGTGCCGAGCACGCAGAGCAGCACCGGGGGACGGCGCAGCAGACGCAGCCGCTCGGCCACCCCGGCCACCCGGGTGCGGGGGATCCGGGGCATCGTCAGCGCCGTGACCGCGAGGGCCAGGCACGTGAGGGCGCCCACCGCGACGAAGGTGGCCCGCCACCCCGCCACGCCGCTCAGCCACGAGCCGAAGGGCACGCCGACCACCAGCGACACGGTCAGCCCCGCGGCCACGGTGCCGATCGCCCTGCCGGTGCGCTCCGGCGCGGCCAGTCGCCCGGCGACCGCGAACGCCGCGGGCGAGAGCGTGGCGGCCACCAGCGCCGCCGCCACCCGGAGGGCCATCAGCGTCCCGAAGGAGGGCGCCAGCGCCGTACCGAAGTTGACCGCCGCGAACACCGCGAGCCCTCCTACGATCAGTGCCTTGCGCGGCACCCGCCCGGTGGCCACCGCGAGGACCGGGCAGGCGAGCGCGTAGGTGAGCGAGAACGCCGTCACCAACTGGCCCGCGGCGCCCTCGCTCACCTTCAGGTCGGCGGAGACCGCCGGGAGGATCCCGGCGATGATGAAGTCGTCGGTGCCGATGACGAACGTCGTCAGCAGCAGGGCGAACAGCCAGCCCGAGGTGCGCGGGGCGGGATCCGTGGGCCGGGCGGGATCCGTGGACCGGGCGGAACCCGGGGGCGGGGCAGGCGTGACCGGCGCGGC
The DNA here is from genome assembly GCF_043202595.1 of Streptomyces sp. NPDC048172. Lineage (NCBI taxonomy): Bacteria > Bacillati > Actinomycetota > Actinomycetes > Kitasatosporales > Streptomycetaceae > Streptomyces > Streptomyces sp. NPDC048172. The sequence continues at coordinate 103,772 of NZ_JBIDAT010000001.1, read as the reverse complement.
GCCGGGGGTCCCGGCCCGCGCTGCGGCGCTCCTCATCAGTCCTCGCCCTCCACCACCGGCACCGGACCGGCGGGCAGCGTCTCGTCGATGTGCCGGGCCAGCCGCGCCCGGAGTTCCTGGAGCGCGGCGATCCGCTCGTCGAGCGTGGCCAGCCGCGCCCGGGTCAACTCCTCGGCGGTGTAGTGCGACTGCCGCAGCGGCACGTCCAGACAGCCCTTCTCCAGGGCGGGACGGACGTCCTCCAGGGTGAGCCCCACGTCCAGCGCGTCCCTGATGTTCGCGGCCCGTACGGCGTCCAGCCGGTCGTACGCGCGGTACCCGTTCCCGGCGCGCTGCGGGGTCAGCAGCCCCTGTTGCTCGTAGTAGCGCAGGGACCGGGGGCTGACGCCGGTGAGGTCGGCCAGCTCCCCGATGCGCATCTCGCTCTCGTTCACCATGGTGCGGACGGTAGAACCCTGACACGGGCGTCAAGGTCAAGCCTCCCGGGCGGACTCCGCGCGAATCGGGAGGAACGTCTGACACGGCACCCCGGACCCAACACACTGGGCACATGCGGGACTACAACGAGCAACCGTCGACGCCGGATCACCTCACGATTCACGTGACGCACCGCGACGACCCCGTCTCCCAGGTCACCGAGCTCGACGCGTTCCACGGCGGGCGGCGCTATCCGAACATCCTTGTCCGGGGCCCGCTGTTCGGGTGCGCGGTGCAGACGCCGGAGGACCGGCGGGGCCGGTCGCGGTGGCGGCTGCTGGGCGAGCTGGACACCGGCTTCCCGCAGGACGCGCGCGACGACCTGAACTCCTCCCTGTGGCTCCGCGCCAAGGACGAGGCGAAGGACCACCGCGAGCGGCGCCGTCTGCTGGACGGCGTGGCGCGGCTGGAGAAGGAGCGGATCGACGAGCTGTCCGTGGGCGACGACCGCTACCGGATCGTGCGGGCCGACGAGTTCAGCCGGATCGGCGACGACGCGCTGGAGCCGCCCCGTCCCACCGACCGGCCCGAGGACGACCACTGGGACCTGGAGGCGCGGGACCCGCACTCCGACACCGCCGGGTTCCTGGTCGACCACGCCGCCGAGGTGCAGCTCACGGAGGGGCTGGAGCGGCTCGGCCTGCGCGAGCACGTCTACACCTCGGAGCGCTTCCCGGCCGACGTCCTCGCCGACTCCCGGCGGGCGCTGCGCAGCCATCCCGGGCTGGTGCTGCTGCCCCCGGCGTTCCGGGTGCTGGAGCGGGAGGCGGGGTCCTGGACGATGTTCCTGGGCAATCAGTTCCCCACGCCGCAGGCGGCCCGCCGCGCGCTCGTCGGCCACTTCACGACGTCGGTGCCGATGCTGATGCGGGAGATCCCGGACTGGAAGCCCGACTTCCCGGAGAAGGACGTGCCCGTCTACGCGAAGGCCGCCGAGCGGTTCATGCGCCGGCCCGGCGGCAACGAGCTGCGCGCGCGGGGGCGTACGTTCCAGATCGTCCGCGTCGAACGGATGATGCGCGTCGGCCCCGACGGCCCCGAACCGCCCCGCCCCTCGGACCAGGACCACCAGGAGCCGACGAAGATCCGCCCCACGATGGACGAGTGGGGGAACATCTCGTACGACGACTGACGCCGCCCCGGCCGCCGACCCGCCCGCCGCCCCGGCTACCGGCTACGCGCGGGGCGCGACCTTGGCGATGCCGTTGATGATGCGGTCCATCGCGTCGCCGCCCGTCGGGTCGGTGAGGTTGGCCAGCATCTTGAGGGTGAAGCGCATCAGCATCGGGTGCGAGAGGCCGCGCTCGGTCGCGAGCTTCATGACCTTCGGGTTGCCGATCAGCTTCACGAAGGCCCGACCCATGGTGTAGTAGCCGCCGTAGGTGTCCTTGAGGACCTTGGGGTAGCGGCGCAGGGCCAGTTCGCGCTGGGCCGGGGTCGCGCGGGCGTGGGCCTGGATGATGGTGTCGGCGGCGATGAAGCCGGACTCCATGGCGTACGCGATGCCCTCGCCGTTGAACGGGTTGACCAGCCCGCCCGCGTCGCCGACGAGCAGCAGGCCCCGCGTGTAGTGCGGCTGGCGGTTGAAGGCCATGGGGAGCGCGGCGCCGCGGATCGGGCCCTTCATGTTCTCCGGGGTGTAGCCCCAGTCCTCCGGCATGGAGGCGCACCAGGCCTTGAGGATCTCGCGCCAGTCCAGCTCGCGGAAGGCGGAGGAGGAGTTGAGGATGCCGAGGCCGACGTTGGACGTGCCGTCGCCCATGCCGAAGATCCAGCCGTAGCCGGGCAGCAGCCGGTCCTGCTCGCCGCGCCGGTCCCACAGCTCCAGCCACGACTCCAGGTAGTCGTCGTCGTGCCGGGGCGAGGTGAAGTACGTCCGTACCGCGACGCCCATCGGCCGGTCCTCGCGGCGGTGCAGGCCCATCTTGAGCGAGAGCCGCGTGGAGTTGCCGTCGGCCGCGACGACGACAGGTGCGTGGAAGGTGACGGGCCGCTTCTCGTCGCCCAGCTTCGCGTGGACGCCGGTGATCCGGCCCGTACGGTCGTCGAGCAGCGGCTCACCGACGTTGCACCGCTCGTAGAGCCGGGCGCCCGCCTTCTCGGCCTGGCGTGCGAGCTGCTCGTCGAAGTCGTCGCGCTTGCGGACCAGGCCGTAGTCCGGGTAGCTGGCCAGCTCGGGCCAGTCGAGCTGGAGCCGCTGGCCGCCGCCGATGATGCGCAGCCCCTTGTTGCGGAGCCAGCCCGCCTCCTCGGAGATGTCGATGCCCATCGCGACGAGCTGCTTGGTCGCGCGCGGGGTCAGCCCGTCGCCGCACACCTTCTCGCGCGGGAACGCGGTCTTCTCCAGCAGCAGCACGTCCAGGCCGCTGCGCGCGAGGTGGTACGCGGTCGTGGAGCCCGCCGGACCCGCACCGACGACGATGACGTCCGCGCTGTGCTCGGACGAGGGCTTCGAGTGGATATCGGCCACGAGTGCTCCCGCGTCGGTGACTGGCTGGCTGGCTGCTGACTGACTGACCGCTGCTGCTGACTGACTGGGTCGGTGCTGACTCCGCAGTCTAAGGGCGCATTCCGGGCAGCCCTCTCCCACCCCCGGCCGACGCGCTAGCTCGCGGGTTCCTGCCAGGTGTCGAGCGCCGTCTCGAAGACGATGTCCTTCTTGTTCTCCTCGCCCTCGAAGACGCGCCGCTCCGCGTAGATGCTGTACTCCGTGCCGTCGTCGGCGACGTACGCCTGGTCGATCGCGTGGATCGTACGTCCCGATTCGTCCGAGGTGTACGTGAACTCCCAGCGGGCGCCCGCCTTCCCGTGGAAGGTGTTGCGGCGCATCTCGATCCGCTCGTAGTCGTCGCGCTTCTTCGCCTTCTCCTCCATGGAGAGGAAGTTGTCGTACGAGGTGTACCCGGCGTTCTCGATGACGCCGACCCGCAGATAGTCGCCGCCGGTGGGCTGCACGTAGTCGATCTGCGTGCCGCTCACCTCGCGCTGCCAGCCCTCCATGACGCCGACCCGGAACCCCTCGGGGTCGTCGACCATGGCGAAGCCCTGGGGCAGGTCGGAGTCGGTGGCGGAGCCCGAGGGGGAGTCCGAGGGCGAGTCGGAGGAGGCGGAGGGGTCCGGGTCCGGATCCGCGCTCGCGTCCGGCCCCTCCCCCTCGCCGGACTTCCCGGCTCCGGCCTTGCGCTCCTCGGCGTTCCGCGCCGTGTTCCCGCCGTCCTTGCCGTTCTTCCCGCCGTCCCCGCCGTCGGAGAAGAGCAGCACGCCGCCGGTGATCGCGCCGCCCACCAGGAACGCGGCGAGAATCAGCGCCGCCCACTTCAGCGCGGGCCCGCGCGAGGGCGGTTCGCCGCCGGGGGCACCGCCCTGGCCGAGCTCGTAGGTCGGAGTGTCGAACGGCGAGGCGGCGGCGGGTGCGGCGGGTGCGGCGGGCGCGGCAGAGGCCATGGGGGTCACAGGGGCCGCGGGGGCCGCGGGGGTCACAGGGGACACGGGGGCCACCGGGGACGCGGGCGCCGTCGTGGCGCCCTTGCCCGCCAGCGTCAGCAGCCACGGCACCAGCAGCACCCCGCCGAACGACCACAGCAGGGCGAAGAGCAGCATCTCCGCGCCCGAGGCGCCGCCCTCGGCGGACATCGAGGCCGAGTCGCCCGTCGAGCCGTAGCCGTCACCGAGGCCCGGTGAGCCGCCGCTCCCCTCGTGGAAGTTCGCCTCCATCCGCAGCCCGCCGAGCCCGACGAGCAGCAGGACGGCGACGACGAAGAAGGCCCCGGCGAGGAGCTGTTCGCGGCGGTCGGCGTGGCGCCGGGCGGCGAGGGCGCCGAGGATCAGCGCGCAGGCCAGGCCCCCGACGATGGTGCCGGTGAGGGCCCAGCCGCCCGCGGCGTCGGCGAGCTCGCCGTAGCCGAACGTCTCGCGGCCGATGTCGAACTCCGGCACGTTCCACTTGCCTTCGAGCGGCGCGCCCCAGGCCAGCGCGAGGGCCATCGCGCCGAGGTTGGGCAGGAGCACCAGCAGGCTGAACCAGCTCTGGCCGTCCATGTCCCCGGAGTCGGCCTCGGCCACCACGACGATGCCCGCGACGACCGAGGCCAGCGCCAGGACGAGCACGAGTGCGAGCAGCGCGGTGCGCAGCGCGCCGACGGCCATCCGCGGCCCGGGCGCGGGCCGCGCCGCGAGCCAGTTGTCGGTCTCGCCGCGCGCCATGACCACGGCGGCGACGACGGTGGAGAGCAGGAACGCCCACAGCAGCGTCAGCCCCGGCGCGGAGCCCAGCTCGAACCCCTCGTACGAGGGACGCGCGTACAGCCCCAGCGCGAACGCGCCCGCGCCGCACAGCAGTCCGACGCGCAGCGCGCTCTCAAGACCGCCGCCGTACCGGCCCGCCGCCTGCTCGCGGCGCCGCGCCCACCGCCCGGCGATCACCAGCGCGGCCACCCACAGGGCTGTGGACAGATACGGGACGAACGAGAGCGAGCCCTCCCCCGCGACGCTCTGCCCGCCGATCGGATCGTCACCGTCGGCGGAGACGGTGAACCCGCCGCCGACGCCCTGGAGCAGCAGCGCGAGCACGACCCGCATCCGGTCGCCCCAGCCGACGTCGAGGTCGTCCAGGTCCTCGGTCGAGAAGAGCCCGAACGCGGACGCCGCCACGAACACGGCGATCAGCGGCCACATCGCCACCCGCGCCGAGGTCACCCAGTCCCCGGTGAACGCGCGCGAGAGGAACGCCCCGACGGGCGAGGGCGCGGCGGTCGCGGGGGCGTACGCGGGCGGCGGAGCAGCCGCGGGCGGCGGCGGGGTCGTCGGAGGCGGAGGCGGAGGCGGCGTCTCGGGCCCCCGCTGATGGCCGCAGCCCATGCAGAAGCGGGCCTCCGAAGGAAGCGAAGTGCCACATTCCGGGCATGGGGACGACATGAGCGCTCCGTGGTCGGGGAGTGGGGACGGGATCGCGGGTGCCGCAGGTGTTACCTACGACACACGTGACCCGTACATGGTTCCCACGAAGCAGTGCCCTGTGAAGCGGAGTTACTTAAGTGCAACCGGGCGTCACGCCGCCGGCTTGTACCCCCGGTGGAGGGCGACGATGCCGCCCGTGAGGTCGCGCCAGGCGACGTGGTTCCAGCCCGCGGACTGGAGGCGGCGGGCCAGTTCGGCCTGCTCGGGCCACTCCTGGATGGACTCGGCGAGATAGACGTACGCGTCGGGCGCGCTGCTCACCTTCCGGGCGACCGGCGGCAGGGCGCGCATCAGGTACTCCTCGTAGACCTTGCGGAACGGCCCCCAGGTCGCGTGGCTGAACTCGCAGATCAGCACGCGCCCGCGCGGCTTCGTCACGCGCAGCATCTCCTTCAGCGCCCCGTCGACGTCGCGGACGTTACGCAGGCCGAAGGAGATGGTGACCGCGTCGAAGACGCCGTCGGCGAAGGGCAGCTTCGTGGCGTCGCCCGCGACGAACGGCATCCAGGGCAGCCGCCGCTTGCCCTCCGCCAGCATGCCCGTCGAGAAGTCGCACGGCACCGTGTACGCCCCGGCGTCGGCGAACGGCAGCGACGAGGTGCCCGTACCGGCCGCGAGGTCGAGCACCTTCTCGCCTGGGCGTGCGTCGATCGCCTGTGCGACGGCGCGGCGCCACAGCCGGGACTGGCCGAGCGAGAGCACGTCATTGGTGAGGTCGTACTTCGCGGCCACGTCGTCGAACATCGCGGCGACTTCGTGCGGCTTCTTGTCCAGGGTTGCGCGCGTCACGGTCGGTCCGGGTCCATTCAGTCGGCTCAGTTGGCGTCGATGAGGGTGAGCTCGGGGTGCGCCGTGCCGCCCTCGATCGCGGTCGAGGAGAGGTGGGAGACGACGCGGTCGTCCACCGGGTCGTTCGCCGGGTCGTCGTGCACGACCAGGTGCTCGTACGTCGTCGCGCGCTGCGCGGGAACGCGGCCCGCCGTGCGGATGAGGTCGATGATCTCCATCCGGTTCGAGCGGTGCTTGGCGCCCGCCGAGGAGACGACGTTCTCCTCCAGCATGATCGAGCCCAGGTCGTCGGCGCCGTAGTGCAGCGAGAGCTGGCCGATCTCCTTGCCGGTGGTGAGCCAGGAGCCCTGGATGTGCGGGACGTTGTCGAGGAAGATCCGCGCGATGGCGATCATGCGCAGATACTCGAAGATCGTCGCCTGCGTCTGCCCGCGCAGCTTGTTGTTCTCCGGCTGGTAGGTGTACGGGATGAAGGCGCGGAAGCCGCCCGTACGGTCCTGGACGTCCCGGATCATGCGCAGGTGCTCGATGCGCTCGGCGTTGGTCTCGCCGGTGCCCATCAGCATCGTGGACGTCGACTCGACGCCCAGCCCGTGGGCGATCTCCATGATCTCCAGCCAGCGCTCGCCGCTCTCCTTGAGCGGCGCGATGGCCTTGCGGGCGCGGGCGGGCAGCAGCTCGGCCCCGGCCCCGGCGAAGGAGTCCAGGCCCGCCGCGTGGATCCGGCGGATCGCCTCCTCGGCGGAGACCCCGGTGATCCGGGCCATGTGCTCGACCTCGCTGGCGCCCAGCGAGTGGATCACGAGCTCCGGGAACGCCTTCTTGATCGCGGAGAAGTGCTCCTCGTAGTACTCGACGCCGAAGTCCGGGTGGTGGCCGCCCTGGAACATGATCTGGGTGCCGCCCAGCGCGACGGTCTCCTCGCAGCGGCGCAGGATGTCGTCCAGCTCGCGCACCCAGACCTTGTCGCTCTTGGGCGCGGCGTAGAAGGCGCAGAACTTGCACGCCGTCACGCAGGAGTTGGTGTAGTTGATGTTCCGCTCGATGATGTACGTCGCGATGTGCTCCGTGCCCGCGTAGCGACGGCGGCGCACCGCGTCGGCGGCGGCGCCCAGCGCGTGCAGCGGCGCGGAGCGGTAGAGGTCGAGAGCTTCCTCGGCGGTGACACGCCCCCCGTCCGCCGCTCGGTCGAGAACGGACTGCAGGTCGGCGTTCGACGCGGGCTGTGACACCGGCGCTTCCCTCCAAACGTGGCGGACGCGGCGGAGACGGACATCTCACCCATCTCACCGCTTTGCAGCGACCGGACCAGCCTACGCCAGCCCTTTACTCGATCTTCCGGAGCGTCCCCGAGGGCCCGTTCCCGACCGCCGCGACAAAGCGCAGCGAGCCGTCGCCGCGCAGCGTGAAGGTGTCGCCCTTGCTGTTCCCGGCGCAGAACGGGGAGTCCTCCTCGGCGACCGAGTTCATGGTCAGCTTCTTGCCGCGCACGGAGTCCAGCTTCCAGTACCCCTTGCACCCCACACCGGCGATCTTCGTTCCGCCCGTGGCGACCTTCTCCCCCGGCTTCCCGTCCTTGATCGTGATCGTCATGGTGCCGCCGGGCGTCCCGCTCTTGAAGGTCACGGGCCCCTGCCAGGTGCCGAGGAAGTCCTTCATCCCCTGCCCGCCCCCGTCGGATGGCGGGCTCGCCCGGGGCGGCTCGGCGCCCTGGTCCTTGGCCCCGCCCCCGTCGCCGAGCGGCAGGAGGAAGTAGGAGCTGAGCACGGCGGCGACCGCGAAACAGGCGAACGAGACGACCACCGTGCAGCTCACCTTGCGGCGCCGCTTCTCCGGCGGAGGCGGCTCCTCCGGCGGCTTCGTCGCCGGTTCCGGGGCCGCCGATGCCGGGGCCGCCCCCTGCCCGTACGAGGGGTCGGGCGGCCCGAAGCCCGCCGAAGCGGAGGAGGCGGGCACGGCCGAGGACGCGGGCGCGGGCCCCTGCGAGGACTGCGTGAAGGGGACCGGCCCCGAGTGGCCCCTGTCGGGCTCGGGCTCCAGGTCGAGCAGCTCGACGGCGCGGCGGCCCACCTGCTCCACGAGCGGCGCGGGCAGCCAGCCGGAACGCACCAGTCCGGAGGCGCCGCCCGCCGTCCCGGCCAGCGCGCTAGCGAGCTCTTCGGGCGTCGGGCGCCCCGCGGGGTCCTTGGCCAGGCAGCGCGTGACCAGCTCGCGCAGCTCGCCCTCCAGGCCGTCGAGCTCGGGCTCCTCGTGCACGACCTTGTAGAGCAGCGCGGCCGAACTGTCGCCCGGGAAGGGGGCCTTCCCCGTCGCCGCGTACGCCAGCACGGCGCCCAGCGAGAAGACGTCCGAGGCCGCCGTCGTGCCCTTGGCGAGGACCTGCTCGGGCGACATGTACCCCGGCGAGCCGATCGAGACGCCGCTGGAGGTGAGCGAGGCCGTGCCGTCGGTGGCCCGCGCGATGCCGAAGTCGATCAGCCGGGGGCCGTCCACGGTGACCAGCACGTTGGACGGCTTCACGTCGCGGTGGACGAGCCCGAGCCCGTGCACATGGCGCAGCGCCTCGGCGAGCCCGGCGCCCACGGCCCGTACGGTCGTCTCGGGCAGCGGCCCGTACTCCTCGACGGCCTGCGTCAGCGAGGGGCCCGCCACATAGCCGGTGGCGACCCAGGGCACGGGCGCGTCCGCGTCGGCGTCCAGCACCGGCGCTGTCCAGCCCTCGCCCACCCGCCGCGCGGACTCGACCTCGCGCCGGAAGCGGCGCCGGAACTCCTCGTCGACGGCGAAGTGCGGATGGACGGCCTTGACCGCGACCGTACGGCCGCTCCCGGAGCGGGCGAGGTACACCCGGCCCATGCCCCCGGCACCCAGCCGCCGCAGCAGACGGTAGGCGCCGAGCGCGGGCGGGTCGTCGGGTTCGAGCGGCTGCATGCGGACGTCCCCCCAGCTCTGACCACAGCCCTGGTGTGCCCGACCAGCTTAGGGGGCGCCGCGCGAGGCGCTCAGCCCTCGCCGTCGAGCAGGTCCACCCGTACGTCCGAGGGGAAGCCCGCCGACTCCCCGGCCCTGCGGGCGAACTCGGAGACGCCCTCCAGCTGCCGCGCGCCGAAGCGGAAGTCGAGGGTGGTGAAGTACCGCTCCAGCACCGGCGGCTCGAAGACCTCGTAGCGCGCGGCGTGCTCGGCGACCTTGTCGATCTGCTCCAGGGAGAGGTCGCGGGAGGAGAGGAAGGCGCGGTGCACCTCGCGCACGGTCTCCGGCTCGCGCTCCAGGAAGTCGCGGCGCACGGCCCAGACGGCGAAGACGAACGGCAGCCCCGTCCACTCCTTCCAGAGCTGGCCGAGGTCGTACACGTACAGCTCGTTGTCGGGCAGATGCCGCAGGTACGCGCGCAGGCCGACGTCCCCGATGACGACGGCGGCGTCCGCCTCCTTCATCATCCGCTCCAGGTCGGGCGCGCTCGTGTAGTACTCCGGCTCGACGCCGAACCGCTCGGAGAGCAGCAGCTGCGCCAGGCGTACGGAGGTCCGCGAGGTCGAACCCAGCGCGACGCGCGCTCCGTCCAGCTCCTCCAGCGGGCGGCGCGAGACGATCTCGCAGGACATCACGTCGCCGTCGCAGCCGACCGCGATGCCGGGGAGGGCGACGAGGGACTCCGCGTTCCGCAGATACTCGACGAGCGTCACCGGGCCGATGTCGAGGCTCCCGTCGATCACGTACTCGCTGAGCTTCTCCGGGGTGTCCCGGGTCAGGTCGAGGTCGAGCAGCGTGCCGGTGTGCACGAGGCCCCAGTAGAGGGGGAGGCAGTTCAGGAACTGGATGTGCCCGACGCGGGGGCGGGAGCGCGGGGTCCTCGGTTTCGCAGTCACCCTCCGGAGAGTACGCCCCGGTCTGTACGGTCCTGTGCGGGGTCCCCCGGAGGCTCACCGGAGGTTCCACGGAGCCCTTGTGGCCGCCCGCGCAAGGGCCCGGGCACGTGATCTTCAACCCTTCCCCGGCCGGAGCCACCGTGCTAGGCTCGCCGCAAGTTGCAGTTTGGTTTCCCTTGCAGTACAGAGCCTGCGGAGCGCATGTGACCGCGGGCTCTCGTCAGTTCTCAGAGACTTCTTCGCGGGTTCTGGAACAGGGCAACCCTTATAGGCCCAAGGAGGGCTTATGGCTACCGGAACCGTCAAGTGGTTCAACGCCGAGAAGGGCTTCGGCTTCATCGCCCAGGACGGCGGCGGCCCCGATGTCTTCGTTCACTACTCCGCGATCAACGCTTCTGGTTTCCGCTCGCTTGAGGAGAACCAGATCGTGACCTTCGACGTCACGCAGGGCCCGAAGGGCCCGCAGGCGGAGAACGTCACCGCGCAGTAATTCTGGAAAAGCAGTACCCAAGGAGCCCCCGCCGACGGCGGGGGCTCCTGCCTTTTCCGGTGGGCCGGGCCGGTTCGGCCCGAGTTCAGCAGCCCTGCTCGTAGCCGGTGATCGCGGCGACCTTCTGGGCCGAGGCCGAGTTCTCGTCGAAGTGCTGGTCCAGCCACTCGTCGACGAGGGTGCGGGCCAGCTCCAGGCCGATCACGCGCTGCCCGAGGCAGAGGACCTGCGCGTTGTTGCTGAGCACGGAGCGCTGGACGGAGTAGCTGTCGTGCGCGGTGACGGCGCGTATGCCGGACACCTTGTTGGCGCTGATGGCGACGCCCAGCCCGGTGCCGCAGATCAGCAGCGCGCGGTCGGCCTCGCCGTCGGCGACCCGGCGGGCGGCCTCGACGGCCACGTGCGGGTAGGCGGTGTGCTCGTCGCTGCCGACGCCGACATCGGTCACCTCGGCGACGCGCGCGTCGCCCTTGAGGTCGCGCTTGAGGGCTTCCTTGTACTCCAGGCCCGCGTCGTCGCAGCCGACGACGACTCGAAAGGGCTGTGCGGTGGTCATGACGGGTCAGCCTCCCAGCGGGGTCAGGGCGTTGAGGACGAGGGCGAGCGAGGTGGCGCCCGGGTCGGGGGTGCCGACGCTGCGCTCGGCGAGGGGGCGGGCCCGGCCGAGCTTCGGCCGCAGCTCCGCGGTGGCCTCGGCGGCCGTACGGGCCTCGCCAGCCGCGGCGGCGAAGGCGGCGGCGGGCTCCTCGCCCGCGCCGGTCCCCCGCGTGAACGCGGTCACGAACGGATCGAGCGCGTCCACCAGCGTCTTGTCGCCGGGCTCGGCCCCGCCGAGCGAGGTGACGGCGTCGAGCGCGGCCCGCGCGCCCGCCCCCCACTCGGCGGGCTCGGGGGCCCGGTCGGCGGGCAGCCCGGCGCCGAGCGCGCGCAGGGCCGCGCCCCACAGCGCCCCGGAGGTGCCGCCCGCCTCGGCGGCCCACGCGTCGCCCGCTGCGGCGAGCAGCGGCGCGGGCGCGACACCTTCGGCGTGCGCCGTCTCGGCCGCCGCGAGCGCCGCGTCGACGCCCTTGCACATGCCCCGGCCGTGGTCGCCGTCCCCGGCGACCGCGTCGAGACGGCCGAGCGCCTCCTCCTGCTCGTGCAGCACGGTGTGCGCGGCGCGCAGCGCCCGTACGGCCGTCGCCGAGGTCTCCGCCGCGGCGCCGGTGGCCAACTCCAGGGCGGAGGGGGCCGCGGCGGCACGGGGCTCGGGGGTGGTGGCCCGTGCCGCCGCGACCGGTCCGTCCGCATGCGTGAGCCGGCCCCTGCAGAAGGCGGGGGTGTCGGCGGGCGCGAGCCACAGCCGCTCCAGCTCGTCGTCCAGCCAGGTCAGCGTCAGGGAGCAGCCCGCCATGTCGAGGCTGGTGACCAGCTCGCCGACCTCGGGGCGTACGGGCTCCAGGCCCGCGTCGGCCAGCAGCCGCGCGACGGTGCCCCAGACGACGTACAGCTCCTCGTACTTGGTGGCGCCGAGCCCGTTGAGGATGACCGCGACGCGGTTGTCGGTGACGCCTTCGGGGCGTTCCGCGAGCAGGCCCTCGACCAGCGTGCGGGCCAGTTCCTCGGCGGACGTCAGCGCGCTCTCGCTGACGCCGGGCTCGCCGTGGATGCCGAGGCCGAGCCCGAGTTTGCCCTCGGGGACGGTGAAGAGGGGCTCGCGCTGCCCGGGGAGCGTGCAGCCCGCGAAGGCGACGCCGAGGGTGCGGGTACGGGCGTTGGTGTGCTCGGCCACGCGTACGACCTCGTCGAGGTCCGCGCCCTCCTCGGCGGCGGCCGAGGCGGTCTTGTAGACGGTGAAGCCGCCCGCGATGCCGCGCCTCTTGGCGAGATCCTCGGGGGGCGCGCTGGCTATGTCGTCGGTGACGGCGAACGTACGTGCCGGTGTCCCCTCGGAGGTCAGCCGCTGGGCGGCCTGGCCGAAGTTCATGACGTCACCGGCGTAGTTGCCGAACATGAACAGCACGCCCGCGCCGGTGTCCGCTTCGCGGCCGACCGAGTACGCCTGGGCGGCGGAGGGCGAGGTGAAGACGTTGCCTATGACGGAGCCGTCGGCGAAGCCCTCCCCCACTACGCCGCAGAACGCGGGGTAGTGGCCGGAGCCGCCACCTGTGAGGACCGCGACCTTGGCTCGCGGGCTCTTCTGTGCCCTGACCACTCCGCCGTGCACGGCCCGTATGTGCTCGGGGTGCGCCGCCGCGAACCCGGCGACCATGTCCTCGGCGAACGTCGCCGGGTCGTTGAACAACCTGGTCATGAGTGAACTCCAAGTCTGAGCAGCGGCTGCCAAGGGGCTGCCCCTTGCGGTGCGTTGCAGAGTGCCGGTGCGCCGTAGCCGCCCGCGCAGTTCCCCGCGCCCCTGACGGGGCACATCCCATGCCCGGAACAGCCCCACCACGCGCGATCGCGCCCACGCGGCGGAGCCGCACATCGGCACAGCCCCGCGCCCCTGACGGGGCACCTTTGCTCTGGCCTGCTCACCAGTTCTCCCTCGCCACCGCGAGCGACCGCAGGTACTGCGCGTAGCCCTCGTCGTAGAAGGAGAGGGCCTCCTCGTCGGCCCGGACGACGTGAGGGGGCGAGCCCTCCGCACGGGCCTGGACGCCCAGGGACTCCCAGGCCACCCGCGCCGCGCCGCGGATGCCGACCGCGTCGTCGCGGACGTACAGGTCACGGCCGAGGACGCCCGCGAAGATGCGGCCCCACTCGCCCGAACGGGCCCCGCCGCCGCAGGCGGTGACGGACGCGGAGACGCCGAGCGTCTCCAGGCAGTGGCGGGCCGAGTACGCGACGGACTCGCACAGGGCCCGGACCAGGTCCGCGCGGCCGGTCAGCGGCGAGAGCCCGTCCAGGCGGCCTCGTGCCCGCGCGTCCACGAAGGGCGCGCGTTCGCCGCTGGTGGAGAGGAAGGGGAGCGCGGTGACGCCGCCCGCCCCGTACGGCGACTGGGCCAGCAGCGCGTCCAGTTCCTCGATGCGCACGTTCAGCATCTTCAGCAGCCAGTCGAGGCCCGCCGTGCCGATCATCGCGGGCATGACCTTGAGGTACCGGTCCTCGTACGGGGTCGCGAGGACCATGCCCGCGGCCTCGTCGCCGCCCGCGCCGCCCGGCGGTGTCGGGTCGTCGGAGAGGACCTGGCACGCCAGGGTCGTACCGATGATCATGTGGCCCTGGCCCGGCTCGCTCAGCCCGGAGCCGAAGCCGCAGGCCGGGATGTCGAACGGGCCCGCGCTGACCGGCAGTCCGGAGGGCAGGCCCAGCTCGGCCGCGGCCTCGGGCAGCAGCGGGAAGAGCGCGCCGCGCGGCGCCGGTTCGGCCAGGAGCTTGCGCCAGGCGCCGAGCCCGCACAGGTCGAGGGCGCGCTCGTCGTACGTACGCGAGACGACGTCGAGGAAGGGGACGGACGCGTCGGAGGCGTCGACCGTCCGTTCGCCGGTGAAGCGCTGCACGATCGCGTCGACGCAGTACCCGGCGGTCTCGGCGCGCTCAAGGCGCTCCGGCTCGTGCTCGGCGAGGTACGCGAGCAGCGGACCGGCGGAGCCGGGGAAGAGCCCTGCTCCGGTGCGGGCGTGGACCTCGCGCGCGACCCCGTCGGCGACCCAGCGGTCGAGCACGGGCGCGGCGCGGCCGTCCATCCAGGACAGGGCGCGGCCGACCGGGCGGCCCGCCGCGTCGCGCAGCCACAGGCCGTCGCCCTGCCCGGTGAGGGCCAGGGCCTCGACGGGCTCGTCCGGGTCGAGCGCGGCGGCGTCGGCGACGGCGGCACGGACGACCGTGACGACCGTGCCGACGACCTCGTCCAGGTCCTGCTCCACGCGGTTGCCCGGGAGGGTGTAGACGGTGCTGCGGGCCTCGTGCGCGGGCCCGGTGCGTCCGTCGCGCGCGATCAGCTGGGCCTTGGTGACGGAGGTGCCGACGTCGACCCCGACGATCATGACTCCCGTCCTCCCCCGAGCGCCTCCGGGTTGGCGACGTGGCGCAGCGGCTCGCCGCGCAGGAAGCGCGCGGCCTCGCCCGCGGTGATCGCGGCGGCGCGGTCGGCGGTCTGCCGGGTGGCGCCCGCGAGGTGCGGGGTGGTGATGACGTTGGGCGCCTGGTGCAGCGGCCAGTCGGCGGGCGGCGGTTCGACGTCGTAGACGTCCAGGGCCAGGGCGCCCAGGTGGCCGGAGCGGAGCATGTCCGGGAGCGGCGCGTAGTCCATCAGCTCGCCGCGCGCGGAGTTGACGAGGACGGCGCCCTCGGGGAGGAGGGCGAGGTTCGCGGCGTTGAGCATGTGCCGGGTCTCGGGGGTGACGCGGGCGTGCAGGGAGACCACGGAGCTGCGGCGCAGCAGGTCCTCCAGGCCGGTCAGTTCGACGCCGTCGGCCTCGGCCTTCGCCGGGTCGCAGTACGGGTCGTGGACCAGGACGCGGGAGCCGAACGCGTTGAGCACGCGGGCCACGATCGAGCCGATGGCGCCGTAGCCGACGAGGCCGACGGTGGTGCCGTCCAGCTCGATGCCCGCGTTCCCGATCGCGTAGTAGTCGCCGCGCCAGACGCCCTTCTTCAGCTCGGCGTCGGAGGAGGGGATGCGGCGCAGCGCGGCGAGCATCAGGCCGAGCGCGAACTCGGCGGCCGCCGCGGCGTTCCGGCCCGGGGTGAAGGTGACGGGGATGCCTGCTCTGGTGGCCGCCTCGACGTCGACGTTCACGGGGCCGCCGCGGGCGACGCCGATCAGCTTGAGGTTCGGCGCCTTCTCGATGACCTCGGCGGTGAAGGGCGCCATCTGGATGAGCGCCACCTCCGCGTCGCCCAGCGCTTCGAGCAGCTCCTCCTCGGTGCCGCTGGCCTCCTTGACGTTCCCGACGGGGCCGAAGGGGGTGAGCGGCCACGGGGTGGTCTGGGTGCGGAAGTCCAGCGCGATGCCGGGCGCGGCCTCGCGCAGCGCGTCGACGAAGAGCTGGGGGGCGATGAAGTGGTCGCCGGAGGCGAGGACCTTGCGCGCGTCCGTGCTCATGCGCGGGCACCATCCTTGAGCTTGGTGAGCAGATAGCGGCGTACGTCGGCGTGGTCGGCGGCGACGTGCGCGGAGCCGGCGAGGGCGTCCTCGGCCGGGGGGTAGGTGGGGTTGGGGATGGCGACGACCGTCATCCCGGCGGCCGCGGCGGCCCGCAGCCCGTTGCTGGAGTCCTCGACGGCCAGGCAGTCGGCGGCCGGGACGCCGAGCTTCTCCGCGGCGGCGAGATAGACGTCCGGGCTGGGCTTGCCGCGCGGCACCTCGGCGCTGGAGACGGTGGCCTTGAAGTGGTGGTCGACGGAGTGGTGCGCGAGCACCGCGTCGATGACCCGGCGGGGCGCGGAGGAGGCGAGCGCGATCGGGCCGAGGGCCGCGGAGTCGGTGACCATCTCGCGGGCGCCGGGGAGGAGGTCGATCTCACCGTCCTCCAGCGCCTTGATCATGCCGTCCACGACGGTCCGCTCGGTGTCCGCGGCGCTGTCACCGGCGCCCGCGAACTCGGTGAGGAAGGCGGCCCACTCGGGAGCGCTCATGCCCTGGCAGCTCTTGGTCTGCTCGGGGCCCCACTGCTTGCCGCGGTCGGCGGCGAACGCGGTCCACAGGCCCTCCCAGAGGTGCTCGCTCTCGACGAGCACTCCGTCCATGTCAAACACCACTGCATCGGCCACGGCCGGTACTCCTAACATCGCTGTCTCAGCAAATTAACACCCAATCTGTTAGTTGTCACCGCCCTCCTGATACCGGCGTGCGCCTCTCCGGCCCCCAGGGGGCAAGATGGCCCGTATGACCGCCCAAGGATCCGGATCCGCACGCGCCACGCGCCAGAAGCGCCAGCAACTGATCGTCGACCACGTGCTGGCCCAGGGGGACGCCACCGTGGCGGAGCTCACCGAGCTGACCGGCGTGAGCCTGATGACGGTGCACCGGGACATCGCCGAGCTCGCCGACCGCGGCATCCTGCGCAAATACCACGGCGGGGTCTCGGCCCAGCCGTCCACCGTCTTCGAGTCCAGCTCCGACTTCCGGCTGCACGCGCACTCCGACGAGAAGGGCGCGCTGGCCCGCGAGGCGCTCGGCTTCCTCACCCCCGGCATGTCCCTGATGCTGGACGACTCGACCACGGCGCTGGCGCTGGCGAAGCTGTTGCCGCAGGTCGGGCCGTTGACGGTGGTCACGAACTACCGCCTGATCACGGAGGAGCTGCGGGCCGCGGACGACATCAGGCTGATCCTGGTCGGCGGCGAGTACTCGCGCACGCACGACTCCTGGATCGGGCTCTCGGCGCTGGAGATGATCAAGAGCTTCTCCGTCGACGTCACGGTCGTCTCGACGTCGGCGATGACGTCCGAGATGACCTTCCACCAGGAGCAGGAGATCGTCGCGATCAAGCGCGCGATGCGCGGCGCCGGGGCGCTCAGCGTGCTCCTGATGGACCACAGCAAGGTGGGGCGCAGCGCCCTGCACCGCCTCGACCCGGTCGCGTCCTTCGACCACGTGGTGCTGACCGGGCCTGTGGACGAGACGGTGCTCGCGGACATGCGCAAGCAGACGGACGTACGACTGGTCACGACCTGACACTGGTCACGGATTAACAAAAGTCGTCGTTACCTTTAACACAGCCCTTGATATTTATCGCGGCCAGGCTGAGTATCCCTGGTGCAACCTGCTTACCTCAGAGTGGAGGCCGCGATGCTGCTGGATCGCATAGGGCTGCCGAAGACCCTGGTCCTCGGCTATATCGGCGTACTGCTGTTCATGATCGGCGACGGTGTGGAGAGCGGCTTCATCGCTCCGTACATGGCCGACAACGGCGCGGGCACCGACGTCAGGGCCGGATACGTCATAACCGTCTACGGCGTCGCCGTCATGCTGGCCTCCTGGTTCTCCGGGGCGCTCGCACAGGTGTGGGGCCCCCGCAAGGTGATGTGGGTGGGCCTGGTGATCTGGGCCGTCTTCGACGTCGCCTACCTGGTCTTCGCGCTCGGCACCGAGAACTTCACGCTGATGCTGATCTTCTACGGCATCCGCGGCTTCGGCTATCCGCTCTTCGCCTTCGGCTTCCTGGTGTGGATCACCGGCACCGCGCCCAAGGCCCGGCTCGGCACCGCCGTCGGCTGGTTCTACTTCGCCTTCACCGGCGGCCTGCCCACCCTCGGCTCGCTCTGGGCCAGCTTCACCATCCCCGCGCTGGGCAAGATGGGCACCCTGTGGACCGGGCTCGCCCTGATCGTCCTCGGCGGCGCCGTCGCCCTCGTCGGCGCGGGCAAGCGGCCGGGCGGCGAGCGTCTCGCGCCCCCCGAGGTCACGACGGCCGAGAGCCTCAAGAACAGCGTCTCCATCGTCAGGACCCACCCGCGCGTCCTGGTGGGCTGCCTGGTGCGGATCATCAACACCGCGCCCCAGTTCGGCATGCTGGTCTACCTGCCGCGGATCTTCTCCGACGACGTGGGCTTCGGCACCGACAAGTGGCTGCAGCTGCTCGCGATCATCTACGGCACCAACATCTTCTTCAACCTGATCTTCGGCGCCGCCTCCGACAAGATCGGCTGGCGTACGACGATCGCCACGTTCGGCGCCCTGGGCTGCGCGATCAGCGTCACCACGCTCTACTTCGTCCCGACCTGGCTCGGCCCCGACTACTACTGGGTCGCCGTCATCGCGGGCATGCTCTACGGCGCCACCCTCGCGGGCTTCGTGCCGATCTCGGCGCTCATCCCCTCGATGGCGCCGGAGAACAAGGGCGGCGCGATGGCGCTGCTCAACCTGGGCGCGGGCGGCGCGACGTTCGTCGGCCCGGCCGTCGCCAGCCTCTTCCTCCCGCTGGTCGGCGCGGGCGGCGTGACGATCGTCTTCCTCGCCCTCTACCTGGTCGCGATGGTGCTGACGTTCTTCCTCAAGCTCCCCGAGGAGCGCGGCGGTCCGGCCCCGGAGGACGCGGACACGCCCAGGAAGGGCGACGACGCCTCGCCGGAACCGGCCACGGCACCCGCCTGAGCCCTGCCGCTCTCTGCCCTTCCGCTCTCTGCCCCGCCCTCCCCTGATCGCGGGCCCGGTCACACGGATGACCGGGCCCGCTCCCGTGTTGTCACATCTGTGCGCCCCGTCCCGTCCTAGGGGTGGAGAGTGCACGGCACGGTGCCGCGCACGACCCGAGGAGGGCCCGCCATGACCGTCGCACCCCGCATGCAGAACCCCGCCCTTGTCGTCCCCGGCGCCTTCCAGCCCATCCAGGCGCTGGTCAAGGCCGTTCAGGGCGGCGGCGTCCCGCAGAAGACGCTGGAGCTGGTCCATCTGCGGACCAGCCAGATCAACGGGTGCGGATTCTGCGTCGACTTCGGGACGCGCAACGCCAAGAAGCACGGCGAGACCGACCAGCGGCTGCACGCCGTGGCCGCCTGGCGCGAGTCGCCGTACTTCGACGACGCCGAGCGCGCGGCCCTCGCGCTCGCCGAGCACGAGACCCGGCTCGCCGACCGGCCCGACCCGGTCCCCGACCACGTCTGGGAGGACGCCGCCAAGCACTACGACGAACGCGGGCTGGGCGCCCTGGTCCTGATGATCGCGGCCACCAACCTCTTCAACCGGATCGGCGTCACGACCAAGCAGCCGGCCGACCCGAACGTGACGCTCTGACGCCACCGTGCCGTGCCCCACAGGGGAGGGCGCGGCTCGGATGGCGTCCCGCAGCGTCCGTGGCGTCGGGGGCGTCGGGGGCGTCGGGGGCGTCCCGTATGCTGCCCGGACCGAGGATCCGGCGCACAGGGAGGGAACAGGCGTGAGCGGCACGAAGTGACTCCAGCGTGCTGACGGCCCGGCGACGAACCGGGGCCGACGGCGCGACAGGTGCTCATCGTTCACTCGGCACTCGCCACATCCGGGCGGGCGCCTGGCCTGGAGTTCCCTTTTCGTGCATCCCTTTCGCGGGCGCGCCCTCGGCGTGCTCTCCCTCCTTCAGTTCCTCATCGCTGTCGACGTCACCGTCGTGAACGTCGCCCTGCCCTCCATCGGTGCCGAACTCGGCGCCGGAACCGCCTCGTTGACCTGGGTCGTGACCGGGTACGCGCTCGCGGGCGGCGGACTGCTGCTGCTCGGCGGACGGATCTGCGACCTCTTCGGCAGGCGGCGGATGTTCCTGCTGGGGACCGCGCTGTTCGGTCTCTCCTCCCTGCTCGCGGGGGCGGCGACCAGCCTGCCCCTGCTGCTCGTCGCCCGCCTCGGACAGGGCGCGGGCGAGGCGCTGGCCTCCCCCGCCGCGATGTCGCTCATCGCGCTGCTCTTCCCCGAGCCCAAGGAGCGCGCACGGGCGCTCGGCATCTGGGGCGGCATCTCGGCCTCCGGCCTCGTCGGGGGCGTCCTGCTCTCCGGCGTGCTCACCGAACTGCTGCACTGGCGCTGGATCTTCCTCGTCAACGTGCCGCTGGTCGCCGCCGTGCTCATCGCCACGCCCCTGTGCGTACGCCCGGACGCCGCCGAGCGCACGGCACGGTGGCGCCACCTCGACCTGCCCGGCGCGGCGCTGCTCACCTGCGGGCCGCTCGCCCTGGTCTACGGCGTGCTGCACGCCGCCGAGCACCCGTGGACCAGCACGGGCGTGCTGCTGCCGCTGGCGGGCGGCGCCCTCGCGCTGGCCGCCTTCGTCGCCGTCGAGGCACGGACGGCACAGCCGCTGGTGCCGCTGCGCTTCTTCGCCCACCGCACCCGTACGGTCGCGAACGCGGCCACGGTGCTGCTGAGCGCTGCCCTCTCCACGACGTTCTTCCTCGCCACGCTCTACATGCAGCACGTGCTCGGCATGGGCCCGCTGGCCGCCGGGCTCGCCTATCTGCCGTTCTGCGCCGCGCTGCTGGGCGTCATCGCCGTCGTCAGCCGGATCATCGGGGCGCTGGGCCTGACGGCGACCGCGCTGCTGGGGCTGGTCTGCGCGGGCGCCGGATGCGCCTGGCTGGCGCGGCTCCCGGAGAAGGGGTCGCTGTGGACGGACGTCATCCCCGGGATGGTGGCCGTCGCGATCGGCATGGGGCTCGGGCTGATCGCGCTGCAGAACGCCGCGCTGCACGGGGTCACCGAGGACGACGCCGGGATCGCCTCGGGCGTCCAGCGCTCGGTCGACCAGATCGGCAGCGCGCTGGGCCTGGCCGTACTGGTGGGCGCGGCGCAGAGCGCGGGCGCCGGGGCGGCGGGCGCCGGGGTGGCGGACTCCGGGGTGGAGGTGGAGGGCTACCGGACCGCCTTCCGGTACGCGGTGGCGGGGGTGCTGGCCGCCGTCGCGCTGCTGGCCCTGTGGGGCCGCGAGCCGGGCCGCGAGCCGAAGAGCACCCGATGACGCCCGGCGCCGCTCACTCCTCTCGTGCCGTGCGGACCGCCTCCGCCGGGTCCCAGCCCTCCCGGGGGACGGCGGCGAGCAGGGCGCGGGTGTACGCGGACGAGGGCGAGGTCAGCACGCGCGGCGTCGGGCCCTGCTCGACGGCCTCGCCCTTCCGCATCACCAGCGTCTCGTCGGTGATGTGCTGGACGACCGCCAGGTCGTGGCTGACGAAGACCAGCGCCACACCCGTCTC
This sequence comes from Streptomyces sp. NPDC048172, assembly GCF_043202595.1. Lineage (NCBI taxonomy): Bacteria > Bacillati > Actinomycetota > Actinomycetes > Kitasatosporales > Streptomycetaceae > Streptomyces > Streptomyces sp. NPDC048172. The sequence continues at coordinate 82,601 of NZ_JBIDAT010000001.1, read as the reverse complement.
CCGCCGGATGTCGTCCAGCAGGCTGAGGATCTGCGCCTGGATGGAGACGTCGAGCGCCGCCACCGCCTCGTCCAGCACCAGCACCTGCGGGTCGACCGCCAGCGCGCGGGCGATGGCGAGGCGCTGGCGCTGCCCGCCGGAGAGCCCGTGCGGCCTGGCCTCGGCCTCCCGCGAGCCCAGGCCGACCTGGTCGAGCAGACGCAGCGCCCGTTCCCCGGCCGCTGCCTGGGTGGCGCCGTGCAGCCGCAGCGCGGTGACCAGGCACTGGCGGCTGGTCAGCCGGGGGTCGAGCGAGACATAGGGGTCCTGGAAGACCATCTGGATCTCCCGGGCGCGGGCCAGCCGCGCGGTCCTGCCGCGCGGCGGCCGGTGCTCACGGGCGCGCCCCGCGACGGCGATGCTGCCGGAGTCGGGCCGCACGAGCCCCACGAGCATCCGCGCCACCGTCGTCTTCCCCGAACCGGACTCGCCGACGATCCCGATCGACCCACCGCGCGGCACCCGGAACCCGATCGCGTCAGCCGCCGTGAGCCGCCCGCCACCGGGCAGCGGATACGTCTTGCGCAACGCGTCGACGACGAGCACGTCGGCTTCGGCCGCGGGTGCGGTTCCGCTCGCGGGCGCGGTTCCGGTCGACCGTGCGGCTTCGGCCGCGGGTGCGGGTGCGGGTGCGGGCTCGGTCATTGCGGGGTCCTCTCGGCCAGGGTGGGCAGGCGGCGGCAGGACGCCTCGCCCGCCGCGTCGTCCAGCCGGAACGGCTCCGGCGTCCAGGTCTCGCACGCGGGGTCCGCGTCGGGGCAGCGGGCGGCGAAGGGGCAACCGGTGAAGGTGTCCGCGAGGGACGGCGGGCGGCCGGGGATGGGACGGAGCCGGGCCTCGGTGTCCCCGAGCGCCGGGGAGCAGTCGAGCAGGCCGCGGGTGTAGGGGTGGCGGGGCCGCGCGAACAGGCCGCTCGCGGGCTGCTGTTCGACGATCCGGCCCGCGTACATCACCAGCACCCGGTCGCAGTACGCCGCGGCGAGGTGCAGGTCGTGGGTGATGAAGAGCATCCCCGTCTCGCGCTCGGCGCGCAGCGTGCGCAGCAGGTCGAGGATCTCGGCCTGCGTGGTCACATCGAGCGCGCTCGTCGCCTCGTCGGCCAGCAGCAGCCGCGGTTCGGCGGCGAGCGCGCCCGCGATGACGACGCGCTGGAGCATGCCGCCCGACAGCTCGTGCGGGCGCTGGCGGACGCGGCGCTCGGGCGCGGACAGGCCCACGGTGCCGAGCAGCTCGACCGCGCGCTCCCGCGCCGTACGCCGGTCGGTCACGCCCGCGTGGGCGAGGCGCTCGGTGAGGAAGTCGCCGATGCGGCGCACCGGGTTGAGCGCCGCGCGCGGGTCCTGGTGGACCATCGCGACGGTGCGGGCCCGGTGGGCGCGCAGCTCCTCGCCGCGCAGCCCGAGGACGTCCGTGCCCTCGACCCGGACGGCGCCCCGGGTACGCGTGCCCTCGGGCAGCATCGCGAGCGCGGCCTTGGCGGTGGTCGACTTGCCGGAGCCCGACTCCCCCACGAGTCCGACGACCTCGCCCAGGCGGACCTGGAGCGAGACGTCGGCGAGCAGGGGGCGGGCGGTGCCCGGGAGTTCGAGGGTGAGCCCCTCGATGTCGAGAAGGGGATGTGACGTGGCGGACATGACGGCTACCTCCTGCTGCCGAGGCGGTCGGCGGCCCAGACGCCGACGATGTTGAACGCCACCACGACGGCGGCGATGGCCGTGCCCGGCACCATGGCGGGGAGCAGCGCGCCCTGCACGACGGCCGCCTGTCCCTCCTGCACCATCAGGCCCCAGTCGGAGCTGGGCGGCTGGGCGCCGAAGCCGAGATAGCTGAGGGTGGCCAGGCTCATCAGGGCCTCGCCGAAGAGCACCACCAGATAACCGACCACGGACCGGCCGAGGTTGGGCACCAGATAGCGGGCGCATATCCGGGCGCCGCCCATGCCCTGCACGCGGTAGGCGTCGATGTACGGCTTGGCGCGCTCGGCGAGGGCCACGCTGCGCGTGTACTTGGCGATCGTCGGGGTGTACGCGAGGCCGAGCGCGAGGACCGAGGTCGTCATGCCCGCGCCGAACACGGCGATGATCAGCACCACGAAGAGCAGCCCCGGGAACGCGTACATCACGTCGGTGATCCGGGAGACCAGCGTGTCCACCCAGCCGCCGCGCCACGCCGCGAGGGTGCCGAGCGTGACGCCGAGCGCCGCGCCGAGGGCGAGCAGCAGCAGCGGGGCTATCAGGCTGGTGCGGGTGCCGTGCAGCACGCGCGAGAGCAGGTCCTGCCCGGAGGCGTCGGTGCCCAGCAGATGCTCGCCGCCGGTGCCGACGAGCGACGCGGAGAGGTCGATGGCGTCCGGCGCGTACGGCGCGACGAGCGGGGCGAACACGGCGGCCAGCACGACCAGGACGAGGAAGCCCGCCGCGATCAGCACTCCGACGGGCCGCTTGGGCCGCAGCGCCAAGGGGCGTGCGGGGACGGCAGGCTGGGATCCCTGGGGTCCCTGGGGTCCCTGGGGCGCGGTCAGTGTCGGGGACGTCATGCCGCTCTCCTCTCCGCGCGCACCCGGGGGTCGAGCAGCGGGTGCGCGACGTCCACGAGGTTGGTGACGACGATGTATCCCGTGACCATCAGCAGCAGCACCGCCTGGGCGACCGGGAAGTCATGGGTGTTGATGGCGTTGACCAGCAGGGAGCCGACGCCGCTGAGGCCGAAGGCCGTCTCGATGACGACCGTTCCGGCGAGCATTCCTGCGGTGACCAGGCCGCACATGGTGACGATGGGACCGAGCGCGTTCCGCAGGATGTGGCGGCGGACGACCTCCCGCTCGGGGACGCCGGAGGCGCGGGCCGCCTCCACATGGTCCGAGGCGGCGGCGTCCAGCATGGACTGGCGGGTGACGCGGCTGATGATCGCCAGTGCGCCGAGCGCCATGGAGAGCGCGGGCAGCGTCAGATGGTGGACGGTGCCGCCGAATCCGGAGCCGCCGCCCGTGACCGGGAACCAGCCGAGGCGGACGCCGAAGAGCGAGACGAGCCCGATCGCGGCGACGAAGTTGGGCACCGAGGCCGCCAGCGTCGTGCCCCCGACCACGGTCTGGTCGACCCAGCCGCGCCGCACGGCGGCCAGGATGCCCGCGCCGACGCCGAGGACGACGAAGAGCAGCGTCGCGTAGCCCACGAGGGCGAGGGTGGTGGGCAGCCGGGAGGTGAGCAGGTCGGCGACCTGGTCCGAGTACTTGAAGGAGCGGCCGAGGTCGCCGTGCAGGCAGTCCCACAGCCAGCGGCCGTACTGCACGACGAGCGGCTCGTCCAGGTGATACTGCTCGCGGACGGCGTCGAGCTTCTCCGGGGTCAGCTTGTCCCGGCCGCCCGCGAGGAAGACGGCGGGGTCACCGGGCGCCGCGTACACCGCCGCGAAGATCACGAACGAGGCGGCGAGCAGCGTCGCCACGAGGCCGGCGGCACGCCGGAAGAGTCTGCTGAGCATGGCGGTGTCAGCCCTTCTTCCCGTGAGTGCCCTGCTTGCCGCCGAGGTCGGCGGCCCAGGGGTAGTAGAGGTACGCCATCGAGGCGGGCGGGCCCGTCAGATCGCGGCGCATGACCAGGACGGAGGGGACCTGCGCGACCGGTATCCACACGGACGCCTTCGCGAACTCGCTCTGGGCGCTGACCGCGAGCCGGGCCCGCTTCTTGTCGTCGAGCGTCCGCAGGGCCTTGCGCACCGAGGCGTCGTACGAGGCGTCCTTGAAGCCGACCCAGTTGTTGGAGCTGTTCGACAGGCCGTTGTCGTAGAAGCCCAGGGGGTCGCTCTTGGAGATGTACCAGTCGGCGACGAGCACGTCGATGTCCGAGCGGGACTCGGGCGAGCTGTAGAACTCCTCGAACTGGGCGGTGGGGACCGTCTTGATCTGGCCCCGCAGGCCGATGCGCTGGAGGGCGGCCCGGACCGCGTTCGCCACCACCGTGCGGCCCTGGCTGGCGTCGGTGCCGATGACGAGGGGCCCGTCGGGCTTCTTGTCGGCCTCCTTGACCAGCTTCTTGGCCCGGGTCAGATCGTCCGCGTCGGGCCTCGCCGGGGCGTAGGCGGCGAGCTTCTTCTGGGCGGCGGCGAAGACCGGCTTCTCGTAACCCCACGCGCCCGAGCCGATGTTGCTCGCCCAGGGCTCGACCATGCCTCCGTACCCGGACTGGGCGATGCCCTTGCGGTCCAGGGCGAGGGAGAGCGCCCGGCGGATCTTCGGATCGGCGAGGCCGCCGCGCTCGGTCGGGATGAGGGTGAGGGCCGAGGTGCTGGGCCCGTAGTGCTGGGTGAGGCCCTTCTTGCCGTCGAGGGCCGCCGCGGTGTTGGGCGACTCGGCGAAGACGCCGTCGGCGGCGCCCGTCGTCAGCGCGTTGACCAGCGCGCTGTCGGAGGCCCAGTGGAAGACCAGCTCGCGGGTGAGGGACTTCTTGCCCCAGTAGTCCCCGAACCGCTCCAGGGTGATCGAGTCGCCCGACTTCCAGCTCTTCAGCGCGAACGGCCCCGAGCAGGCGTCCTGCTGGCCGGGGGTGCCGAAGTCCTTGCCGGCCTTCTTGACCTTCTCCTTCTCGTAGACCAACCCGGCGTCGCCCGCGAGGGCCTTGGTGAAGAGCGCGTCGGGCTCCTTGAAGGAGACCGTGATCTCGTGGGCGCCGGTCCTGGCCATCTTCTTGACGTTCTCGAACTCGTCCCCCTGCTCCATGTCCGGGTCGGCGTGCCGCTTGAGGCTCCACAGCACGTCGTCGGCGGTCATCTCCGTGCCGTCGTGGAACCTGACGTCCTTGCGGAGGGAGAGCACCAGGGTCCTGTCGTCCGGGCGGGACTCCTTGGTGACGAGCCAGGGCTTCACCGACATGTCCGGCCGCAGCTGGTAGAGCCGCTCGCACACGTTGGTCAGGACGATGCGGCCCGCGCTGCTGCCCTGGGTGTCGAGGTCGAGCGAGTCCGGCTCGTCCTCCAGCAGCCACTTGACGGTGCCCCGCGGCTCCTCGGCGGGGGCCGTGACGGGCTTCAGATCGAGGTCGGCCGCGCTCTTGCCGCCGCGCACCCCGGTCTGGGGGGCGCCGCTGCAGCCTGCGACGACGAGCGCGATCACGGCGGTGAGCCCGGCGGCAACGGGCCGCGCGGCTGCCGCCCTGAACCAGGCCGCCCTGAACGGGGTGTGCGTGGGCTTCATGGCACTGCGCTCCTAGCGTCCGTACGGGCCGTCGTAGAGATTCCAGGGAAGGTGCTGGTACTCGTGGTCGCAGGGGGTGCCCGCCGTGGCGTAGTAATCCCCCGTGGTCAGGTCGGCGAGCGAGGAGATGAGCGTCGTCCAGTGCGTCAGCTCCGGCTTGCGGGGGTCCGGGTGGGTGCACAGGCCCTCGGGGTGGCCGAGGTGGTCGGACATGGCCTGGCGGATGAGCTTGCGGGACTCCTCGGGGCCGCTCGCCCCGCGCAGCTCCCGCAGCCCCTGCTCGGCGCGCGGCACCCGCACGAGGGAATCGGCGGCCATCGGCCGGTACCCCTTCGCGGCGAGGGGGGCCGGGATCCCCGCCTGGTAGTGATTCCCGTGCACCAGCAGGCCGTCGGTGGGGTACATCCAGCCGTGGCCCGCCGGGGTGGTCTCCAGGTCGATGGCGAAGCCCTCGCGGCAGGTCAGCAGCGCGTTGCTGGCGATGTGGGCGCGGGCGCGGCAGAGCACCTCCAGCGCGTCGGTGACCGAGGGCTGGTCGAGCACCGTGCGCCGCACGACGGTCTGCGGGAGGCCGATGGCGTCGTCGAACCGGCCGCCCAGCCCGTTCGCGTTCAGCGCGACGCCCGCCGAGCTGGCGCCCTGGCGGCCGACCTGCCCGGCCTCCACCTGCATGATCAGCGTCGGCTTCGGGGGCTGCACGATGCGGAGCATCACGAGGGTGTCCGCGACGCCCGCGCGCCAGTCCCAGTTCTGGCCCGCGTAGACATGGCCGTCGCCGCTGGCCTCGCCGAAGAGCGCGAACGACGTGCAGCCGTCGGCCCGTTCGTCCCCGTCCTGGGCGCTCTCCCCCATCGAGGCGAACGACTTGTCGTAGATCACCTCGCCCCGGGCGTTGAGCGCGAGGACGTCGAGCAGGCCCACGCCCGCGCCCTCCGCTATGCCGCGCATCTCCTCGGCCAGCTCCGGGGCATACCCCGTCACGGGCTCCAGCCAGCGCTCGGCCCGCGCGGTCACCTGCTCCCAGGTGAGACCGGCGGAGGCGCCGAACGCCGCCTCGTAATACCCCATGGCGGCGTGGAGCCGGTCCCGCACCGCTTCGCCGTACTGCCTGCCGCGGTCGCGGGGGGAGCCGGAGATCTCGATGACGGGGAGACTCTGTGCAGCTGCCGGAAGGGAGGGATCGTGCGTCATGTCGCTCCTCGCGGGGATCCGCATGCCGTAACGCATGCTGTAACGTGGATTTCAGCAAGCGGACCGATTGAAATGCATTGCCCAGGATCGTAAGCCACGTCACACGAGAGTCAATACCTGTAATGGAAGATTCAGCAGATGGGCTGACGGAGCTGACGGAAGCGACGGACGGCGTCACGCGGCTGCGCAGCGTCGTGCGGGACAGCTGGGAGGAGCTGTCCGCCTCCGAGCGGGCCGTCGCACGGCTCCTGGTGACCGCGCAGGCCGAGCGGCTGCTCTTCGCCAGCGCGCAGGAACTGGGCACGGAGAGCGGCACCAGCAACGCGACGGTGGTCCGCGCCCTCCAGCGCCTCGGATACGCGGGACTGCCCGCACTCAAGCGGGAGCTGGCGGCCGATTTCACGAACGCGGTCGCGCCCGAGGTCCGCCTCAAGCAGCGCATCGCCCACGTCGGCCGGGACCTGGACGGCATCTGGGGGGACGTGTTCGACGAGGCGCAGGAGCGCATCGAGCACTGCCGCAGACTCACCGGCCCGGAGACGCTCAAGGCGGCGGTGACCGCGCTCGCGGAGGCGGGCGAGGTGTTCTGCTACGGGGTCGCGGCCTCCGAGGTCGCCGCCCGCCACCTCGCGCTGGCGCTCGGCCGCATCGGCAGACGGGCCCGCCACATCGGCGCGACGGGCTTCGCCTTCGCCGACGAGCTGCTGCCGGTCGGCCGCGGCGACGCGATCGTCGTCTTCCAGCCGGGGCGCGCGCTCACCGAGTTCACGGTGCTGGTCGAGCGGGCGCGGGCGGTCGGCGCGAAGGTCGTCTTCGTCACGGACGAGCTGGGCGACGCCTTCGCCGACCGCGTCGAGGCCGTGATCACCGCGCCGCACACCCCCACCGGCATCACCGCCGAGTCCCTGACCGGGCTGGTCGTCGCCGACGCGCTGCTCCTCGCCCTCACCACCCTGGACGAGACGCGGGCCGTGGAGACCTCGCACCAACTGACGGCGCTGCGCGAGCAGTTGCTGCCGGAGAAGGAGCGGGACGGGAGGGGGCGCAAGGGGTGAGCGCGCGCAATGTTGCGATGTGATCCTGACTGACGCATCAGTCGGTGTTGCGCTTAGCTCAACGCCGCCGTACGGTCGTGCCATGCAGCAACAGCCGGGCAGCCGTGTCGCCGACGCGGCGGGTGAGGTGGCGGAGCGCGTGCGGAAGGTCGTCGAGGCGGCCGGATGCAGTCAGCGCGAGTTCGCCCGACGGATCGTGATGGACCCGTCGAAGCTCTCCCGCTCCCTCAGCGGCAGCCGCCGCTTCACCGTCGCCGAGCTGGCCCGGATCGCCGACGCCGCCGAGATCGACGCCGCCTGGCTCCTCGGTTCCGGAGCCAGTGCCGATGCCGGTGCCGGCTCCGGCGCGCCCGCCGCCCCGGAGCCGGCACCGGATCCGGCGCCGCAGACTCGTCCCGCGTCGGGCGTACTCCCCCCGGCGCCCGTCGCGGGGCGGCCCCTTCAGATCGTGCGCGAGACGGTGCGGCTCATCGCGGAGCACGGCTTCCACGCCGTGCGCGTCTCCGACATCGCGGGCGCCTGCGACACCAGCACGGCGGCGATCCACTACCACTTCCCCGGCCGCGCCGAGCTGCTGGAGGCCGCCGTCCGCTGGTGCATGGACGAGGACACCGCCAGCCGCGCCGCGCGTCTCGCCGACGCCGCCGGGACCGGCACCGGGAGCGGGACCGGGACCGGGGAGGGCGACGCCGCGGGCGAGCTGCGCCAGCTCATCGCCCTCCAGACCCCGCGCACCCCGCAGCAGCGGCGCCAGTGGCTGGTGTGGCTCGACCTGTGGGCGGAGGCGGCCCGTTCGACCGCCATCGGCAAGCTGCACGTCGAGTACTACCGCCAGTGGCGCACGACCGTCGCCGACGTCCTGCGGCGCGGCATCGCGCAAGGCGTCTTCCGCGACATCGACCCCGAGGCCGGGGCACTGCGCCTCACCGCCCTCATCGACGGCCTCGCCTCCCAGGTGCTGGCCAGCGGCGAGGGCGAGGGGACCAGCGCCGACGACATGCACGAGGCGCTGCTCGCGTACGTCGAGACCGAGCTGAACGCGTAACCCCTCCCCGCCCCACCACCCCGTTCCCCCGTTCCGTACGCCCGGAGGTTCACCATGTCCTTCAACGACAGCGTCATCATCACCTGCGCCCTCACCGGCGCCGGGGACACCGTGCGGCGCAGCCCGCACGTTCCCGTGACGCCCGAGCAGATAGCCGCCTCCGCGGTGGAGGCCGCCGAGGCGGGCGCCGCGGTCGTCCACATCCATGTGCGCGACCCCGAGACCGGCAACCCCTCCCGCGACCCGGCGCTCTACCGCGAGGTGGTCGAGCGCGTGAAGGAGACCGGGACCGACGTCGTCATCAACCTCACCGCGGGCATGGGCGGCGACCTCGTGCTCGACGCCGACCAGCCGCTGGAGAAGGGCGCGCTGGAGGGCACCGACCTGGTCGGCGGGCTCGACCGGCTCCCGCACGTCGAGGACCTGCTGCCGGACATCTGCACCCTCGACTGCGGCTCGCTCAACTTCGGCGACAACCTCTACATCTCCACCCCCGAGATGCTGCGGAAGGGCGCCCGCCGCATCCAGGAGCTGGGCGTACGGCCCGAGCTGGAGATCTTCGACACCGGCCAGCTCTGGTTCGCCAAGCAGCTCCTGGACGAGGGGCTGCTGGACAACCCGACCGTCTTCCAGCTCTGCATGGGCATCCCGTGGGGCGCCCCCGCCGACCCCGGCGTGCTCCAGTCGATGGTCAACTTCCTGCCCGAGGGCGCGCAGTGGGCCAGCTTCGCGCTGGGCCGGATGCAGATGCCGTGGGTCGCGCAGTCGATCCTGCTCGGCGGCAACGTCCGGGTCGGCCTGGAGGACAACCTCTACCTGAGCAAGGGCGTGAAGGCGACGAACGGCCAGCTCACGGAGCGTGCCGTACAGATCGTCGAGTCCCTGGGCGCCTCGGTCGCCACCCCGGACCAGGCCCGCGAGCGGCTCGGCCTGAAGCCCCGCGCGTAACCCGCGTAACCCGCGTAAGCCCGCGCGCGTAACCCCCGCCCCGCTCGTACGGAAGGAGCCGCATCACCATGCGCCCCACCCCCACCCAGACCCGCAACATCACCTGTGTCGGCGCCGGAGTCATCGGCGGCGGCTGGGTGGCCCACTTCCTCGCCCGCGGTTACGACGTGACCGCGTGGGACCCGGCGCCCGACGCGGAGCAGAAGCTGCGGCGGCTCGTGGACGCCGCGTGGCCCGCGCTCACCCAGCTCGGGCTGGCCGAGGGCGCGAGCCGCGACCGGCTCACCGTCGCGCCCACCCTGGAAGAGGCGTGCGCGCAGGCGCACTTCGTGCAGGAGAGCGCCCCGGAGAAGCTGGAGCTGAAGCGGGACCTGCTCGCCCGGATCGACGCGGCGACCCCGGCCGACGTGGTCGTCGCCTCCTCGACGTCCGGCTACCCGATGACCGACATGCAGACCGAGGCCGCGAACCCCGGCCGCCTCCTGGTCGGGCACCCCTTCAATCCGCCGTACCTCATCCCGCTCGTCGAGGTCGTCGGCGGCGAGAAGACGGACGAGGACGCGGTCGCCTGGGCGTCGGAGTTCTACGACGTGGCCGGGAAGTCCGTCATCACCATGGACCGCGAGCTGCCGGGCTTCATCGCCAACCGTCTCCAGGAGGCCCTGTGGCGCGAGGCGCTGCACATGGTCGCCAACGGCGAGGCGACCGTGAAGGAGATCGACGACTCGATCACCGAGGGCCCCGGCCTGCGCTGGGCGTTCATGGGCCCCTGCCTCACCTTCGCGCTCGCGGGCGGCGAGGGCGGAATGGCACACATGCTCGACCACTTCGGCCCCTCCCTGAAGTCGCCGTGGACGCGCCTGGAGGCCCCCGAGCTGGACAAGAAGCTCTACGACGGGATGGTCGAGGGCTGCGAGGAGGCGGCCGACGGGCGGTCCATCGCGGACCTCGTCGCCGAGCGCGACCAGGGCGTCATCGACGTCCTGCGCGCCACAGGGCGGCTCCCGCAGCAGCAGCGGAACGGGGACGCCTCGTGAACGACGACGGCAGCCTCCCCCTCTTCCGCGAGACCGCCAGGCCCGAGTGGATCGACTACAACGGCCACCTCAGCGAGGCGTTCTACGTCCTCGTCTTCGGCTACGCCACCGACGCGATGATGGACGCGACCGGCCTCGACCCCGCCTACCGCGAGGCGACCGGCTGCTCGCTCTACACCGTCGAGTCCCACATCCGCTATCTGCGCGAGGTGAAGGAGGGCGCCGAAATCACCGTCCGTACGCGGATCCTGGGGGCCGCCGCCAAGAAGGCGCGGTTCACCCATGAGATGTACGTGGACGGGGGCGAGCGTCCCGTCGCGACGATCGAGCTGCTCGGCGTGCACGTCGGGGAGAACGGCGCCGAGCCCTTCCCCGACCAGGTCAGGGCCCGTTACGAGGAGCTGGCCGAGGTGGCCCCCGATTGGGCGGGGCGCGCGGTCGCCCTCTGAGCCCCCGGAAGCGGCGGGTGGGAGGCGTGGTTGACGTCTCCCACCTCCCGCTCCGAGAATGTCGCTCATGATCCCGCACCCCGAAGCCCCGTTCGGACGCCTCTGCGTCCCGTGGCGCCGTGGGTGCGAGCGGTCCGGTCTGTAGCTGCGCGCGCGTCCTCGCCAGCTCCGTCGACCGTCGACCACTCCCGCGAAAGCGAAGGATCATCCCCATGAGCATCACCGCGTCCACCCCTGCCCCGACGCCCGCGCCGTCGCCCGCCCTGCGCGAGGCCCGCGTCCCCGAGGGCGGCATGTACGAGGGCGTCCGCGTCCTGCGCCCCTTCCCCGAGGGCTGGGACGAGCGTCCGTACGAGCACATCGAGGTCGTCCCGCAGACCCGCGTCATCGGCGCCGAGGTCCGGCTGCGGGGCGGCGCCGATCTGTCGCGGCCCCTGACCCCCGCGCTGCGCGAGGAGATCAACCGGGCCCTGCTGGAGTGGAAGGTGCTCTTCTTCCGGGGCGCGGACCTCACCCCGGACGAGCAGGCCGCGTTCGGCCGCAACTGGGGCGAGCTGGAGACGAACCCGATCCTCGCGCGCGGCGCCCGCGAGGACATCGTCCGCTTCGAGAAGGGCGGCAACGCCAGGCCGACGTACGAGAACGTCTGGCACACGGACGTCACCTTCCGCGAGCGGCCCGCGCTCGGCTCGATCCTCCAGCTGCGCGAGGTGCCGCCGCTGGGCGGCGACACGATGTGGGCGGACATGGCCGCCGCGTACGACAACCTGTCCGACGAGGTGAAGGCGCGCATCGACGGGGCGACCGCGGTGCACGACTTCATCCCCGGCTTCGCGCGGTTCACGGACCGGGACGAGCTGCTCCGGCTCCAGGAGCGGTTCCCGCCCGTGGAGCACCCGGTGGTGCGCACGCATCCGGAGAGCGGGCGGCGGATGCTCTTCGTGAACACCTCGTTCACCACTCACATCGTGGGCATGGGCCGCGAGGAGAGCGACCGGCTGCTGAGCCTGCTCACCCGGCAGGCCCACGTGCCGGAGTACCAGGTGCGCTTCTCCTGGCGCCCGGGCGACATCGCCTTCTGGGACAACCGCGCCACGCAGCACTACGCGCTCTTCGACTACGCGCCCCACCGGCGGGTCGCCGAGCGTGTGGCAATCGTGGGAGACCGGCCGTTCTGAGCCAGGCCGCGCACGCCCCGTTCCGCAATTACTGACGAGTCAGTACGGTGCACCCACCACCCCTGTGCACAGGAGAGTCGGGAGAGCCGTATGAAGCACTCATCTTCACTGGCGACACCTCTCGGCAGAGCGCGCACGGCCGGTACCGTCACGGCCGTGCTCGCCCTGTCGGCCCTCGGGCTCGCGGGCGGCGCCCACGCCCAGGAGGCGCCCGCTTCCCCGAAGTCCAAGGCGGGTCCCGGGGACATCGTCAGCTCCGAGCCCACCACCTTCCAGTACTGGCCCGGCCAGCCCGCGAACGCCGAGGCCTGGAAGATCAACTACAACTCGACCAGCGCCAACGGCAAGCAGAACACCGTCTCCGGCACCGTCGTCGTGCCCAAGGACGGCAAGACCGGGCCCCGGCCCCTGATCACGTACGCCGTGGGCTCCGTCGGCCTCGGCGACAAGTGCGCGCCCTCGGCCGGGTTCCCCGACGGCAGCACGGCCGAGGCGCCGCTGATCAACGCGGCGCTGGTACGCGGCTACGCCGTCGCCGTCACCGACTACGAGGGACTCGGGACCCCCGGCGACCACACCTACACCGTCGCGCAGGCCGAGGGCACCGCCGTGCTCGACGCGGCACGCGCGGCCCAGAAGCTGCCCGAGGCGCAGAAGATGGGCGTCGGCGCCGACTCGCCCGTCGGCATCATGGGCTACTCGCAGGGCGGCCAGGCCAGCGCCTGGGCGGCCGAGCTGGCGGGCTCGTACGCGCCGGAGCTCAAGGTCAAGGGCACGGCCAGCGGCGGCGTCCCCGCCGACCTCGCGAAGGTCGCCGAGCACGCGAACGGCGGCGAGAGCGCGGGCTACATCATGATGTCCGCCGTCGGCCACGACGCGGCCTTCCCCGAGCTGAAGCTCGACAAGTACCTCAACGACGAGGGCCGCAAGCTCGTCGAGGTCACCAAGGGCGGCTGCGTCGGCGAGATCCTCGACGCGGGCAAGGGCAAGAAGATCGAGGACGTCACCACCAGCAACCCGCTCGAACAGCCCGACTGGCAGAAGGCGATCAACGCCAACAAGCTCGGCACGAAGAAGCCGACGGCGCCCGCCTTCCTCTACCACGGCGAGGCCGACGAAACGATCCCGTACGAGCTGGGCCAGGGGCTCAGGTCGGACTGGTGCGGCAAGGGGCTGCCGGTGGAGTGGCAGTCCTTCCCCGGCAAGACGCACGTCCAGACCGCGATCGACGGAAACGGCCCGGCGCTGGAGTGGCTGGGCAAACGGTTCTCCGGCGAGCCCGCGCAGGGCAACTGCGGGTAGCGGTCGCACCGGTACGTCAGTAGGCCCCACAGGCCGGTGCCGGACGGGTCCCCGCTCGGAGCCCGTCCGGCACCACCCCCTCCCCCTCCCCGTACGTCCGCTCACCCCGCCGTGAGCAGGGTCTTGCCCACGACCTCCCTGGCCTCGACCGCCGCGTGCGCCTCGGCAGCGCGCTCCAGGGGGAACGTCTGTCCGACGACCGGCGTCACGGTCCCGTTCGCCGCCCACAGCAGCGCCCGTTCCAGCAGGGGCCTGGCCTCCGCCGGGGAGAACTGGACCTGTTCGATTCCCACGAGCGTCACCCCGCGCTCCGCCGCCTCCAGCGGGTCCACCGCGGCGGCGCTGCCGGAGGGCGCGCCGTGCGCGGAGAAGCGTCCGCCGCGCGCGACGACCTCGAACGCGGCACGGCCCAGCGCGCCGCCCGCGCCGTCGAGGACGAGGTCGGCGCCCTTGCCGCCGGTGGCCTTGCGGACCGCGTCGGTCCAGTCGGGGTCGGCGCCGGGATCGACGACGACGTCGGCGCCCAGCTCGTCCCGCAGCAGCGCCCCCTTCCGGGCGCCGCGCGCCGCCGCGACGACATGCGCGCCCGCCACCTTCGCGAGCCGGACCAGCAGCGTGCCCAGGCCGCCGCCCGCCGCGAGCACCAGGACCCAGCCGCCGGGCCGCAGGCTGCCCGCGCTGACGGCGAGGTCGAAGAGGCGGAGCGCGGTGGGCCCGTCGTGCGGCAGCGCGGCGGCGTCACGCGGCGCGAGGCCGTGCGGAACGGCCAGCACGGTGGCGGCGTCCAGCAGCGCCCGTTCCGCGTAACCGCCGGTGCCCCCGGGCGTACGGCCGACGACGTGCCGCCCCCGCCAGGCCGCGCCGACGCCCTCGCCGACCTCGGCCACGCGCCCGCCGACGGCACCGCCGGGCATGTACGGCGGCCGTACGCCGAAGAGCTCCGCGCCGTCGCCGCGCCGCAGCTGGGTGTCCAGGAAGAGCACGTCCGCGTGGGCGACCTCGACCAGCACCTGCCCTGGACCCGGGACCGGAGGGGGCAGCTCCACGGGCTCCAGCACCTCGGGCCCCCCGAACCGCCCGACCCGCACCGCACGCATGGCGACCACTCCCTCGCTCTTCCGTCCCGGCCTGCACGGAGAGTCTCCGACTTGAAGTTCCGTTCAAGTCAAGAGCGGGGAACGGCCACGCAGGGGGGGTCAGCCGACGGGCTTGCGGACCTCGTCGCGGATGGTGTTGACGCGCTCGGCGAAGTCCTCCAGGTCGACGTCCGCGGGCTTGACCGAGTACGTCTTCAGGCTGTCGTTCGCCACATAGGCCGCCGTGCCCGGGTTGCTCCAGGCGCAGACGGGGATCGTCAGCTTCCGGCCCCCCTGGGACTTGACCAGCACCTCGCAGGTCAGCGGGTCCTCGGCGCCGTCGGGCGTGATGTCGCGGCGCTTGACTGCCACCTTCATGGAGGGGCTGCCCTCCATGCCCTTCATCATCTGGTCCTTGGACAGCTCGGGGTTCCCGAAGTCCTCGCCCTTGGCCCCGGCGTAGAGGAGACGCTCGGTGGCGGAGGACGTGGAGGTGTACGAACCCATGTGCGCCTTCTGGCCCGAGCCGCCGCCCGCGACCTTGTCGCTCATGTCCTTGGTCAGCCGGAACTTCCCGTTCTCCAGCTTCTTGGGGAACGTCAGCCTGTACGTGGCCGCCGACTCGCTCGGCGTGGGGTCCTCCGACGGCTCCTCGGTCGTCGGCTCCTCCGACGGCTCGTCCGAGGCCGGGTCGGAGGCGCTGGGGCTGCTCGACTTGTCGCCCCCGGCCTTGTCCTTGCCGCCGTCGTCGTCCCCGCCGCCCGCGAAGAGCGCGACGCCGCCGACGACCAGCGCGGCGACGACCACGCAGGCCACCACGATCGCCACCACCTTGCCGTTGCCCCCGCCCCCGCCGGGCGGCTGCTGGGGCTGGCCGAAGGGCGGACCGAAGCCACCGCCGCCGTACGGACCCTGGGGCGGGCCCTGCGGGGGACCCTGCGGAGGGCCGGGCGGCGGGCCGAAGCCACCCCCGTCGTACGGACCCTGCGGGGGCTGACCCGGGGGCTGACCGGGCGGCGGACCAGGCGGCGGCGGGGGCGTTGTCATGGCGGTCCCTCCTGCGAGGGCGCTGAGACTGCCCCGCGATGTCCTCACGTGATACTTATTTCACGTTACCGCCGCCTGGTGACATCGCTACCTCCGGGTCGGATAGAGCCGCTCGATCTCCTCCGCGTAGTCCCGGACGATCGCGGCCCGCCGCAGCTTCATCGACGGCGTGAGATGGCCGTTGTGCTCCGTGAAGTCGCGGGGCAGCACCGCGAACCTGCGGATCGACTCCGCGCGGGAGACCTGCGAGTTCGCCTCGTCCACGGCCTGCTGGAGATTGCGCAGCAGATCGTCGTCGGTGACCAGCTCGGACAGCGGCATGCCCTGCTTCTTGTGCATCTGCTGCCAGTGCGCGAGCCCGTCCGGCTCCAGGGTGAGCAGCGCGGTGACGTACGGCCGGTTGTCGCCGATCACCAGGCACTGGCTGATCAGCGGGTGGGCGCGCAGCCAGTCCTCCAGGGGCGCGGGGGCGAGGTTCTTGCCGCCGGAGGTGATGATCAGGTCCTTCTTGCGGCCCGTGATGCTGAGGTAGCCGTCGCGGTCCAGGGCTCCGAGGTCCCCGGTCGGGAGCCAGCCCCCGGCGTCCACGGCGGGGACGGCGGTGCCGGTGGCCGCGTCCCAGTAGCCGCCGAAGACCTGGCCGCCCCGGAGCAGCACCTCCCCGTCGTCCGCGATCCGGACGGCCGTTCCCGGGACCGGCCAGCCGACGGTGCCGAGGCGGGGGCGCAGCGGCGGGGTGGTGGTCGCGGCGGCCGTCGTCTCGGTCAGCCCGTAGCCCTCGTAGACGGTGACGCCCGCGCCCTCGTAGAAGGCGGCGAGCCGGTGGCCGAGCGGCGAGCCGCCGCAGATGACGTAGCGGCAGCGGCCGCCGAGCGCGTCCCGGATCCGGCGGTAGATCAGCAGGTCGTAGAGGCCGCGCGCGGCGCGCAGGCCGGGGCCCGGCCCCTTGCCGAGGCCGTGTTCCTGGGCCTCGACGGCCTCCCCGTACCGCTGGGCGATCCGCGCGCCCCGGTCGAAGGAGGAGGCGCGGCCCATCTTCTCGGCGGTGGCGCGGCCCGTGTTGTAGACCTTCTCCAGCACGTACGGGATGCCCAGCAGGAACGTGGGCCGGAAGCCCCCGAGGTCCGCGAGGAGGTCCTCGGTCTGGATGCTGGGCGCGTGGCCGAGGCGGACGCGGGCGCGCAGGCAGCCGATGGCGACCATCCGCCCGAAGACGTGCGAGAGCGGCAGGAAGAGCAGCGTCGAGGGCGGGTCGTCGCTGACGGACTTGAAGACGGGGTGGAGCAGCTCGATCGCGTTGTCGACCTCGGCGAAGAAGTTGCCGTGCGTGAGGACGCAGCCCTTGGGGCGGCCCGTGGTGCCCGAGGTGTAGATGAGGGTGGCGATGTCGCCGGGGCCGACCCCGGCGCGGCGCTCGTTGACGAGCGCGTCGGGGATCTCGCGCCCCGCGTCGACGACATGGCCGACGGCTCCCGTGTCGAACTGCCACAGGTGTTCCAGCGCGGGCAGGTTGCCGCGCTCTGCGCTGAGCATCCTGGCCTGCTCGACGTCCTCCACGAAGCAGGCGCGTACGCCCGCGTCCTGGAGGATGTGCCGGGCCTGGGAGGCCGACGACGTCGGGTAGACCGGCACGGTGACCAGGCCGACGGCCCAGGCGGCGAAGTCGGCCAGCGTCCACTCGTACGTCGTCCGCGCCATGATCGCGAGCCGGTCGCCGGGCATCAGCCCGTGCGCGAGCAGGCCCTTGGCGACGGCCTGGACCTCGGCGGCGAACTCCCGTGCGGTCACGTCCCGCCACGCGCTGCCGTCGCCGCGGGTCTTGCGGCTGAGCACGGCCTCGTCCGGGGCCTCGACGGCGTTGGTGAAGGGGATGTCGCCGAGCGAGCCGTGGGTGACGGCGGGTGCGAGAGGCGGTACGGACACCTCCCGGACGGTGCCGTTCTCGGTCTTTTTGTGCGGCTCCGTGACCACGGGCGCCGGTGTCTGTGCCTGAACGGTCATGCGCGGCTCCTCCTCAGTGCGCTGCTGTCCCCCGTGCCCTGGTCGTCCGTCCCCGTCCTCACGTGCTCGGCCACCGTCGGTCGGACGGCGTGCGCGTACGCCTACGCCCGCTCCAGAACCGCCGTCACCCCCTGGCCGCCCGCGGCGCAGACGGAGATCAGGCCGCGCGCGTTCGGCGGCATGCCCTCGCGTTCGGCGAGGAGCTTGGCGAGGGTCGCCACGATGCGGGCGCCGGTCGCGGCGAAGGGGTGGCCCGTGGCGAGCGAGGAGCCCGCGACGTTCAGCCGCGCGCGGTCTACGGGGGCCAGGCCCTGCTTCTCCCAGGCGGCGAGCGTGGCGAGCACCTGGGAGGCGAACGCCTCGTGGATCTCGACCAGGTCGAAGTCCCCGGTCCCGAGCCCGGCCCGCTCCAGCATCCGGGGCACGGCCAGCGCGGGCGCCATCAGCAGCCCGTCGTACGGGCCTTCGCCGTCCACGAAGTCGACCGCGCCCGTCTCGTACGCCGTCAGGTACGCGAGAGGCCTCAGGCCGCGCTCGCGGGCCCAGTCCTCGTTGGCGAGCAGCACGGTCGCGGCCCCGTCGGTCAGCGGGGTCGAGTTCCCGGCGGTCATCGTCGCGCCGTCGCCCTCGCCCTCGCCGAACACGGGCCGCAGTGCGGCGAGCTTCTCCGGCGAGGTGCCGGGGCGCAGGTTCTGGTCGCGGGCGAGGCCCTGGAAGGGGACGACGAGGTCGTGCAGGAAGCCGGAGTCGTAGGCGGTGGCGAGGTTGCGGTGGCTGGCGGCGGCCAGTTCGTCCTGCTCGGCGCGGCCGATGCCCCATTCGCGGGCGGTGCGCGCGGCGTGCTCGCCCATCGAGAGGCCGGTGCGCGGCTCGGCGTTGCGGGGGATGTCGGGCACCAGGTGGCGGGGGCGCAGCCGAGTCAGCGCGCGGGCGCGCTCCTTGAGGGTCCGCGCCCTGCGGACCTCCAGCAGGGTGCGCCGCAGCGCGTCGTTGACGCCGAGCGGCACATCGCTGGCGGTGTCGGCGCCGCCCGCGATCCCGGCCGGGATCTGGCCGAGTGCGATCTTGTTGGCGACGGCGATGACGGCCTGCAGCCCGGTGCCGCACGCCTGCTGGAGGTCGTACGCCGGGGTGCGCGGGTCGAGCGCGGAGCCCAGCGCCGTCTCGCGCGCCAGGTTGAAGTCCCTGCTGTGCTTGAGCACGGCACCCGCCACGAACTCGCCCACGGCGCCCGGCCCCTGGAGCCCGAAGCGCTCGACGAGCCCGTCCAGCGCTGCGGTCAGCATCTCCTGGTTCGAGCGGGCCGCGTACGGCCCGTCGGCGCGCGCGAACGGAATCCGGCTGCCGCCGATCACGGCGACGCGGCGGGAGACACGGGGACTGAGAAGCCCGCCGGAGCCCTGCGCACTCTTCGTCGACATCCGCTGCCAAACTCCTGACCTGAAAGTAACCTTACTCGGAAGTAAATTTACGTGAGGCGAAGGAGCAGGGGAATGGCCGATCGGTACCTTCATTGGACATCCACACGCCCCGGCCGATTCCTCACCCGCCGCCTGGGCCTCCCGCGCCCCGAACGCCTGCACCGCTGGTCGGCGGAGCGTCCGGCGCTGGAGGGCGGGCCGCTGCTGCACCTCACGGCCGCCTCGCTGTACGAGGAGAAGGAGGTGTCGGCCGCGCTCGACGCCTGCGGCTGCGGCCTGCCGGTGGTGCAGGGGATCGCCCGCGAGGGCACGCCGCGCTGTGCTGCCGTGGTGCTCGACGCTACGGGGATCGCGACCGTCACGGAACTGCGCGGAGTTCACGAGCGGCTGCACCCGATTGTGCGTTCGGTGACAAACGGCGGGCGCGTGGTGGTGCTCGGCGCCGTCCCCTCGCCCCGTGACCACCACCAGGCGGCGGCCCAGCAGGCCCTGGAGGGCTTCGTCCGCTCGCTCGGCAAGGAGCTGGGCGGCGGCCGTACGGCGCAACTCGTCCGTATCGCCCCGGACACGGGCATACGGGCCGCGGGTTCGGCCCTCGGCTTCCTGCTCTCGCCCCGTTCCGCGTACGTCAGCGGGCAGGTCGTCGAGATCGCCGGGCCCGGGCCCGAACCGGACGAGGCGGCGCCCGGCGCGCGTACGGCCCTGGTGACCGGCGCGGCGCGCGGCATCGGCGCCGAGGTCGCGGCGGTGCTCGCGCGCGAGGGCGCCTCGGTGATCTGCCTCGACGTCCCCGGCTCGGCGGCCGAACTCGACGCCGTGGCCGCGCGCCTGGGCGGCACGGCCCTCCCCCTCGACATCACCGCGCCGGACGCGGGCGCCCGTATCGCCGAGGCGCTGCCGTCCGGCGGGCTCGACGTCCTCGTCCACAACGCGGGCATCACCCGCGACCGCAGGCTCGCCAACATGGCCGCGGAGCGCTGGGACGCGGTCCTCGACGTGAACCTCGCGAGCGTGCTCCGTACGACCGACCACCTGCTCACCGTCGGCGCGCTGCGCGAGGGGCACGGGCGGGTGGTGGCCACCGCCTCCATCGCGGGCATCGCCGGGAACACCGGGCAGACCAACTACGCGGCGAGCAAGGCGGGGATCACCGGCCTGGTCCGCTCGCTGGCGCCGCGCGCCGCGGCCGAGCACGGCGTCACCGTCAACGCCGTGGCGCCGGGCTTCATCGAGACGAAGATGACCGCCGCCGTCCCGCTCCTCATCCGCGAGGCCGGGCGGCGGATGAACTCCCTGTCCCAGGGCGGCCTTCCCGTCGACGTCGCGGAGACGGTCGCGTGGCTCGCCGACCCCGCCTCCTCGGCGGTCAACGGCCAGGTCGTCCGCGTCTGCGGCCAGTCCCTGCTGGGAGCGTGAGGAGCGTGAGGCGAGCGATGACCGGTCCGACGACCAGTCCCCTGCTGAAGGCCGCGCTCTCGCCGCTGGCCAAGCGCGGCCCGTACGACGGCGCCCGGCTCCCCCGCACCGAGCTGACGCACGAGGCGGTGCCGGACCCGGCGCGGCTGCGCGCGTACGCACGGGTGTGCGGGTTCGAGGACGACGGGTTCCTCCCGGCGCCCTATCCGCACGTGCTCGCCTTCCCGCTGGCGATGCGGCTGATGACGGCGCGGGACTTCCCGTTCCCCGTGCTCGGGCTGGTGCACACCCGCATCGAGCTGACCCGGCACGTGCCGCTCGCGTCGGCGGACCGGCTCACCCTCGCCGTACGCGCGGAGGGGACGGTGCCGCACGCGCGCGGCACCGAGTTCGGCGTGCACACCAGGGCGCTGCTCGACGGGGAGGAGGTGTGGCACTCCCGCAGCACATACCTCTTCCGGCACAAGCGCGCGGAGCAGGGGGCCCGGGAGTCACGGCAGGCGCGGGAAGCACGGGAGGAGCGCGCGGCGCTGCCCCTGCGCGCCACCTGGGAGCTGCCCGCCGGGCTCGGACGCCGGTACGCCGCGGCCTCCGGCGACCGCAACCCGATCCATCTGCACCCGCTCACGGCCCGCCTGTTCGGCTTCCCGCGCGCCCTCGCCCACGGGATGTGGACGTTCGCGCGCTGCCTGGCGGAGGCGCCCGCGGATCTCCGTACGGCCGAGGCGGCCTTCCGCGCGCCCGTACTGCTGCCCGCGCGCGTGACCTACGGGGAGGAGGACGGGAACTTCGAGGTGCGCGGCGGCGTCACGCGCTCGCGGCTCCATGTGTCGGGGAAGTGGGGCGGGCGGGTGTCCACCGCTCGCCCTTCATGAGGTTCTCCAGGCCCGCCCAGCAGAAGTTCATGAGCGTCGCCGCGGTCTCCTTGGCCGAAGGGGAGTCGTCGCGGCGGGAGTTGGCCCACTCGGCCAGCGACTCCGCGGCGCCCACCAGCGCGTGCGCGAGGCCGGAGACCTCGCGGTCGGCCAGTTCGCTGTCGCACCCGGCGTCCTGAGCGGCCTGCGCCAGCAGCACCGTCACGATGTCCGTGATCTGGGCGCGCATGGCGACGACCTCCTGCGCGAAGGGCTCCCCCTGCGTACGCGCCCTGTGCAGCACCGTCACCCCGTCGGGGTGCGCGGCGGTGTGCGTGAAGAAGGCCCGCAGCCCGTTCCACAGCTGCCGGTCCGCGGGCAGGTCACGCTCCCGCGTCCCCTCGCGCACGGTCTCCACCAGCGCCCCGACCTCGCGCCGCACGCAGGCCATGAACAGCTCTTCCTTGGACTTCAGATAGAGGTAGACGAGCGGCTTGGACACGCCCGCCGCCTCCGCGATGTCGTCCATGGACGCCGACTGGTAGCCGTGCCGCGCGAAGGCCGCGACCGCCGCGTCGAGCATCTGCCGCTCGCGCACGGCACGCGGCATCCGCTTGTGCCCCTTGCCCGTCGTCCTCGTCCCCACGTTGGTCCCCACGCGCGCGCCCCTCCGCCGCCCCGTAGCCATGGCCAGGGCAAGGGTACGCGCCCCGAACCGAAGGGGGAGGGCTCACGGATGAGCCCTCCCCCGGAAGTTGAACGGTGCCGTGCGCTCAGCCGCTCGCGCCCGCCGCGGCCGGGACCGGCGCGGTGCGCTGCGAGTCGTCCTGCTCGGCCTCCTCGATGCTGAAGCTCCGCGCCGTACGGAAGGCCTCCAGGTCGAGGATCTTCTCGCGGGCCGAGACCAGCACCGGGACCACGACCTGGCCCGCGACGTTCACCGCGGTGCGGCCCATGTCGAGGATCGGGTCGATGGCGAGCAGCAGCCCGACGCCCTCCAGCGGCAGGCCCAGCGTCGACAGCGTCAGGGTGAGCATCACGGTCGCACCGGTCAGACCCGCCGTGGCGGCGGAGCCGACGACCGCGACGAACGCGATGAGCAGGTACTCCTTGATGCCCATGTCGACGTGGAAGAACTCGGCCACGAAGATCGCCGCGATGGCCGGGTAGATCGAGGCGCAGGCGTCCATCTTCGTCGTGGAGCCGAACGGCACCGCGAACGAGGCGTACTCCTTCGGCACGCCGAGCCGCTCGGTCACCTTCTGCGTCAGCGGCATGGTGCCGACCGACGAGCGGGAGACGAACGCGAGCTGGATGGCGGGCCAGGCGCCCCGGAAGAACTGGAGCGGGCTGACCTTCGCGACCGTCGCGAGGAGCAGCGGGTAGACGACGAACAGGACGATCGCGCCGCCGATGTAGACGTCCGCGGTGAAGGTCGCGTAGGAGCCGATCAGGTCCCAGCCGTAGTCCTTGATCGCGGTGCCGATGAGGCCGATGGTGCCGATCGGGGCGAGGCGGATGATCCACCACAGCGCCTTCTGGAGCAGCGCCAGCACGGACTCGCCGAGCTGCAGGATGGGCTCGGCCTTCTCGCCGAGCTTCAGCGCGGCGATGCCGACGACGACCGCCATGAAGACGATCTGGAGCACCTTCAGCTCGGTGAACGGCGTGATCACGTCGGTCGGGATGATCCCGGTGAGGAAGTCCAGCCACGAGCCCGTGCTGTCGGACGGCGGCTTGGCCGCGTCCTTCGCGGAGAGGCCGGTGCCGGAGCCCGGGTTGGTCAGCAGGCCGATGGCGATCCCGATGACGACCGCGATCAGCGAGGTCACCATGAACCACAGCAGGGTGCGGGTCGCGAGCCGGGCCGCGTTGTGGACGTTGCGCAGGTTGGTGATCGAGATGGTGATCGCGAAGAACACCAGCGGCGCGACCGCCAGCTTCAGCAACTGGACGAAGATCTCGCCGACCTTGGTGAGCGTGGTGCCCAGCCAGGCGACGTCCCAGTTCCGGGCGACCCAGCCGAGGACGACGCCGAGGACCAGACCGAGCAGGATCTGGGCCCAGAAGGGGATCTTGGGTATGCGGGACCGCGCCGGGGCGGCCGGCGCGGGCGTATCAGAGACAGATGACACGGACATACTCCGGAGGCTTCAGAGACGGGGAGGGGGAAGGGTGACGGGATGCGCCGGAGGGTAGTCCGGGCCATCGGTCAGCGACAGACCGCCGACAGGCACCGGCACAGATCGACGTGCAGCCGCGCGACGAGCGGGACGCCGGGTCGGCGCGCGTCGTCGGAAGCGGGGGCTGCTGATATCACGCCGGTCACGCTAACACTCCGTCTTTGGCTTACCCAAAGCATTCCTTTGGGGGGCAGGTACGAGAAACGTCAACGCCCCATCGGGGAAGGGTCATTCCCGATGGGGCGCTGAGAAGTGTGTGACGCGTGTTACACGGAGATGAACCGCGCAGGTCAGGGCGCGAACCGGACCCGGGGGTCAGGCGATGCTGTCCTCCTGGCTGCGGTTGGCCGCGAGCCGGTCCTTGGCGTGCTCGACCCCGCCCACGATCTGCTCGGACATCGCCTGGCGCTGCTTGCGCAGCAGCACGTAGCTGAGCGGCGCCGAGATCACCAGGGCGAGCAGCACGACCCACAGCGGGTTCGACTTGCCGATGCCCGACGGGACGACCCCGACCTGCGCCAGCACACCGACGACGACGAGGCAGCCGACGAAGACGCCGAGCCGCATGGTGGTGTAGCGAAGCGTCGCGTGCGACTTGCTGCTACTGCTCACAGTGAATCTCTCCCAACCTCTCAGTGGAGCGACAGCCACATGGTGACGTCGTCCCTGAAGTCGCCCACTCCGGCCTTGATCGCGCCAGGCACACGCCCGACTTCCTTGTACCCGCACGAGCCGTAGAACCGCTCCAGCCCCTCGCTGCCGCGCAGCGTGAGCCGGATCCCCTCCACCCCGTCCAGGGACCGGGCGGCGTCCTCGGCCGCCGCCATCAGCTCGCGCCCGGCACCGCGGCCCCGCACGGAGGGGTGCAGCATCACGGTGTAGAGCCACACCCAGTGTCGCATCAGGCGGTGGGTGTTCAGAAAGAGGAAGGCCGTCCCGACGGCACGGTCCTCGTCGTCCAGCGCGACGAGCAGCCTCGCCCGCCCCTCCGCCATGGCCCGCAGATGGCTGATCAGCTCCGGCCGTACGTCGTCCGCGGTGACCGGCGGCACGAAGCCGGCCGAGCCGGCCGAGCCGCCCGCGTTGCTCACCTCGCTCCAGAGCTCCACGAGCTCGTCCCGGAACGCCGGGGTCATCCCCGGATCGAGTACGTACCGCACGGTCTCAGACCCGCATCGGCTGCGGCGACTCGCGCCGCTCCGGGTCGGGCCCGTCGTACGTCCCCAGCTCCGCGTACCCGCCGTCGCGCTCCACGGGGCGGAACCCGGCGTCGCGGATCAGGTCGATCAGCTCGTCGCGGGTGACGCCGGACTCCGGGTCGGGGCCGTCGGTGTCGTCGGCCCCGTGCTGCAGCGCGAGCTGCGCCAGCTGGTCGCCGTGCGCGGCCCACAGCACGCGGACGTGCGGCACGTTCTCCAGCAGGACGCGGGTGACGGCGAAGGCGCGCAGCGCCTCGGCGCCGGTCACCTCCGTGCCGCGCGGCACGACGGCCTGGACGCCGCCCTGCCCGTCCTGGAGCTCGCGCAGCCGCAGCACCTGGTCGACGGTGCCTGCGGCGTCGCCGCACTCGACGGTGTGCGCGCCGTCGCCGGGGACGCCCGGGTCCCCGAAGTACGCCGCGTCCCCGTGCCGCTCCGTCCGCGCCGCGTGCGCGAGACCGCCCAGCCAGGCCATGTCGTCGCACGCGAAGAGCGCGAGCCCGTCCTCCCGGCTCAGCCTCTCCCCGGCGCGGATCCTGTGCTCAAGGTCCCGCCGCAGCCCCGCGTCCATGCCTCGCGCCACCTGCCTCACGTTTGTCTGTTTCGCACGCTCCAGCGAGCGTACGCCCCCGCCTTCCGCGCTCATTCCTCGGGCAGCTCGCCGACGCGGTTCTCCCACTTCGTGGAGAGCACGATGGTGGTACGGGTGCGCGAGACGCCCTTGGTGCCGGACAGGCGGCGGATGGTGCGCTCCAGCCCGTCGACGTTGTCCGCGCGGACCTTGAGCATGTACGAGTCGTCGCCCGCGATGAACCAGCAGTCCTCGACCTCCTGGAGGTCGCGGAGCCGGTTCGCGACGTCCTCGTGGTCGGTCGCGTCGGAGAGCTGGACGCCGATGAGCGCCGTCACCCCGAGCCCGAGCGACGTGGCGTCCACGGTGGCGCGGTACCCGGTGATCACCCCGGCGGCCTCAAGACGGTTGATGCGATCCGTGACGCTCGGCCCCGAGAGACCCACGAGACGCCCGAGCTCCGCGTACGACGCTCTGCCGTTCTCGCGCAGCGCCTGGATGAGCTGCCTGTCCACCGCGTCCATGGATGCCGCTGCCTCCCGTTGTAGGTATTCAAGACAACGAATCTAAGGCATGGGCCCGGTGGCCCCGCTCCCCTGCCCGGCCCCCTGCCCGAGCTCCCCCTCCCAGCGGTGGTAGAGCTTGTGCGGCACCCCCGCGGCGTCCAGCGCGCGGCCCGCGACGAAGTCGACGAGGTCCTGGATGTGCCGCGCCCCCGCGTAGAACGCGGGCGAGGCCGGGAGCACCACGGCCCCCGCCTCGTCCAGCGTCACCAGATGGCGCAGGGTCTGGCCGGTCAGCGGCGTCTCGCGCAGCGCGACGACCAGGGGACGGCGCTCCTTGAGGGTGACGCTCGCCGCCCGCTGGAGCAGGTCCTTGGAGAGCCCGAGCGCGACCCCGGCCACGCAGGCGGTGCTGGCGGGCACGATCAGCATCCCCTGCACGGGGTACGAGCCGGAGGACGGCCCGGCCGCCAGGTCGCCCGGCACCCAGTGGCGCACCCGCGAGGTGTCGGCGCCCGCGTCCACGTCGAACGCGTCCGGCGTCCCGTCGGCGCCCCGCGCCAGCCAGCGCCGCAGATCGGCGTCGGCGTGCGCGTCACGGAAGGGGTGGCCCGTCTCGTCCAGGATCGTCAGCCGGGAGGCGCGGCTCACCACCAGGTCGACGTCCTCCCCGGCGTGCAGCAGCGCGCGGATCACCGCCGCCGCGTACGGCGTCCCGGAAGCGCCGGAGACACCGACGAGCCAGGGCCGCCGGTCGGTGCGCGTCTCGCTCATCCTTCGAGCGTACGCGCGGGGGCGCGGCGGTTTTCCACAGCCCCCGCGGGGGACGGGCGCGGCCCACGTACCCTCAAGGGATGCGCGTTACCCGCCGACCCTTGCGTTTCGTGGCGACGGCCACCGGACTCACCGCCCTCCTCGCGACCGCGACCGTGGGCTGCTCGGTCACGGAGAAGCTGACGACCGGGCTGAAGGTGAAGCACGCCTTCGAGAAGCTCGGCGACCAGCCGTCGGCCTCGGTCATGGTCTCCGTGGACGGCACCGCGAAGGACGCGGAGACCTTCCTCCGCGCCTCGGGCGCCGAGGACGAGACGGCGACGCGGCGCGCGGCGAAGCTGCTCACCCGCGGCGAGCTGACCTTCGCGGTCGGCTCGGACAAGGAGGAGACGCCGCTGCGCGAGCTGAGCAGGTCCGAGCGGCTGCGGCTGGCCGCCGCGGTCAATTTCGGCGGGAAGGACGTGCTGGCCGCCAAGTCCGTGGAGGAGAAGCTCTACCTCCGGGTGAACCTGCCGTCGCTGGTCGCCCAGCTCGGCGCCTCGAAGGACGAGCGGGCCCGCGCCCGGCGCGTGGTGGACGTGGCGGACGACCTGCCCAGGACGCTGGGCTCGGCCAAGGCCGCGCTCAAGGGCAAATGGGTGGAGGCCGACCCGGAGTCGTTCAACGACTTCGCGCGGGCCGCGCAGGAGATCTCCGAGGGCGGCCCCACCCCCGATCGCGCCCGCGCCCGCACGCACGACGACGCGGGGACCCGTGAGGCCCGCGAGACCGAGGAGACCAGCGAGCGCGTCAGCCGCGCGACGGCGGCGGGCCGCGCGCTGAACGGGCAGTCGGAGCGCGAGTTCCTCGACGGCCTGGAGAAGACGCTCGGCCGGCACGCCTCCTTCAAGAAGGCGGGCGAGCGGGACGGGGCCGACCACTTCACCGTCTCGATGCCCGCGCGCAAGGCGGCCTCCGGCCTGTCGGACGCGCTGGAGGCGCTCGGCGCCCGGCTCGACCCGGCGGGCGTGCCGGACAAGACGGTCAAGGCCGACCTGGAGATCCGCCGCGGCCAGCTCACCGGGCTCACCGCCGACCTGGGCCAGTTCCTCGGCGGCAAGGAGGCGAAGGACGTGAAGCTGCCCCTGCGGATGGACTTCGGCGGCGGCGACGCGGTCTCGGTCGAGGCGCCCGACGGGGCGCGGGAGCTGAAGCCGCAGGACCTGCTGGCCGCGATGATGTACGGCGCGCTGGGCACGCGGGACTACTGACCCGGCGGGACCACTGACCCAGCCACTGTCCTATTGGTCACATGAACGGGGAACTGCGCGTACCGCACGTGTCGTTGTACGTACGGACGGGCACCGCTCTCAGCGAGGGGAGGCGACATGGCGAACGAGTCGGGCGCGCGGACCGCCAGGACCATGGCCGCGGGCAAGCTGATAGTGGGGTGGGTCGCCCTGCTGTGGGTGCTGGAAGCGGTCGACCAGCTCTCGGGGAACGCGCTGGACACGTTCGGCATCGAGCCCCGGCGCGGGAGCGAGCTGATCGACGTGATCCCGGCGTCCTTCATGCACTTCGGCTTCGAGCACCTGATCGCGAACACGCTGCCGCTGCTGATCCTCGGCTTCCTCGCCGCCCTGCGCGGCACGGCGAGATTCCTCGCCGTCGCCTCGATCATCATCGTCACCAGCGGCCTCGGCGTCTGGCTGATCGCCCCGGAGCACAGCAACACGGCGGGCGCCTCGGGCCTGATCTTCGGTCTCTTCGGCTATCTCCTGGTCCGCGGCTTCGTCGACCGCCGCATCACGGACGTGGCCCTGGGCGCCGTGGTCGCCGTCTTCTACGGGTCGATCCTCTGGGGCGTCCTCCCCAGCGACAGCGGCATCTCCTGGCAGGGCCACCTCTTCGGCCTGATAGGCGGCGTCCTCGCGGCCTTCGTCACCGCGGAGAACCGCCCCGCGCTCGGCTCCGCGCAGAAACCGGCCTGGCACTGAGGGACCCGGGGCCCGGAGCCCTCGCGGTCCCTCAGACCCCCAGCCCCCGTACCGCCAGGTCCAGCAGGGCGCAGAGAAAGAACGCGATGCCGATGAAGCTGTTGACCTGGAAGAACGCCCGGTTGAGGCGGCTCAGGTCGTGCGGCTTGACGATGGTGTGCTCGTAGACGAACGCGACGGCGACGATCAGGAGGCCGAACCAGTAGAGGGCCCCGGCGTGCGTGGTCACCCCGAAGAGGACCAGCAGGGCGACCGTCACCAGGTGGGCGGCGCGGGTGGCCCGGATCGCGTTGGCCGTGCCGAAGCGCGCGGGCGTCGACTTCACGCCGTTCGCGCGGTCGGCGGCCACGTCCTGGCAGGCGTAGATCAGGTCGAAGCCGCCGATCCAGACGCCGACGGCCAGGCCCAGCACGACCGCGTCCCAGGACCAGGAGCCGGTGACCGCGATCCACGCGCCGATCGGCCCGATCGCCTGGGCCAGGCCCAGGATGGCGTGCGGGTAATTCGTGAACCGCTTGCCGTACGGGTAGACGACCATCGGGATCACCGCGAGGGGCGCGAGCGCCAGGCAGAGCGGGTTGAGCAGCGCCGCGGCCCCGAGGAAGACGATCAGTGCGACCCCGGCGCCGGTCCACGCGGTCCGTACGGAGACGGCGCCGGTGACCAGCTCGCGTGAGGCCGTGCGCGGGTTGCGGGCGTCGATCTCGCGGTCGATGATCCGGTTGGCGGCCATGGCGAAGGTCCGCATGCCGACCATCGCGACGGTCACCAGGAAGAGCTGCCACCAGTGCACGCTGCGGGAGTCGCGGTACATCGCGGTGAGCGTCGCCGTGTACGCGAAGGGCAGCGCGAAGACGGAGTGCTCGATGACGACGAGCCGCAGGAACGCCCGTACCCGACCGACCTCGGAGGCCCCGGGGTCGGGCCCGATGACCCCTTCCGCCGCGCTCACAGCCCGTACTCCGTCCACCGCCGGGTGACCTTGTCGGCGACATCCGGATCGGACTCGATCATGTGCGGCCAGCCGCCGTCCCGGGTGTAGCCCTCCTCGGGGAGCTTGCGGGTGGCGTCGATGCCCGCCTTGCCGCCCCAGAACTGCTGGTACGAGGCGTGGTCCAGATGATCGACCGGGCCCTCGACCACCGTCAGGTCGCGGGCGTAGTCGACGTTGCCCAGCGCCCGCCAGGAGACCTCGTGCAGGTCGTGCACGTCGCAGTCCTTGTCCACGACGACGATCAGCTTCGTCAGCGACATCATGTGCGCGCCCCAGATCGCGTGCATCACCTTCTGCGCGTGCTTGGGGTAGCGCTTGTCGATGGCGACGATCGCGCAGTTGTGGAAGCCGCCCGACTCGGGCAGGTGGTAGTCCACGATGTCCGGGACGATGATCTTGAGCAGCGGGAGGAAGAAGCGCTCGGTGGCCCGGCCCAGCGGGCCGTCCTCCGTCGGCGGGCGCCCGACGACGATCGACTGGATCAGCGGCCTCTTCCGCGTCGTCACGCAGTCGATGCGCAGCGCCGGGAAGTCCTCCTGCGGCGTGTAGAAGCCGGTGTGGTCGCCGAACGGGCCCTCCGGCAGCATCTCGCCCGGCTCCAGCCAGCCCTCCAGGACGACCTCGGCGTCGGCCGGCACCTGGAGCGGCACCGTCTTGCAGTCGACCATCTCGACGCGCTTGCCCTGCACGAACCCGGCGAAGAGGTACTCGTCGATGTCGCCCGGCAGGGGCGCCGTCGAGGCGTACGTCACGGCGGGCGGGCAGCCGAAGGCGATGGCGACGGGCAGCTTCTCGCCGCGCCGCGCGGCCACCTGGTAGTGGTTGCGGCTGTCCTTGTGGATCTGCCAGTGCATCCCGATGGTGCGCCGGTCGTGCCGCTGGAGCCGGTAGAGGCCGAGGTTGCGGACGCCGGACTCGGGGTCCTTCGTGTGGGTGAGGCCGAGGTTGAAGAAGGAGCCGCCGTCCTCGGGCCAGGTGAAGAGCGCGGGGATGCGCTCCAGGTCGACCTCGTCGCCCTCGTACACGACCTCCTGGACCGGCGCCTCCTTCACCTTCTTCGGCGGCACGTGGGCCATCGAGCCGAGCTTGCCGAACGCCTCGCGGAAGCCCACGAAGCCCTGCGGCAGCTCGGGCTTGAGCAGGCCGCCGATCTTCTCGCTGATCTCCCCGTACGAGGAGAGGCCGAGGGCCTTGAGGAGGCGGCGGTCGGTCCCGAAGACGTTCATGGCCAGGGGCATGTCCGAGCCCTTGACGTTCTCGAAGAGCAGCGCGGGACCGCCGGCCTTGTTCACCCGGTCGACGATCTCCCCGACTTCGAGGTACGGGTCGACTTCGGCCTTGATCCGCTTGAGGTCGCGGTCGCGCTCCAGGGCCCGCAGGAACGAACGGAGATCGTCGAATGCCATACGCCCCAGTATCGGCCATGGCCTCACCGGCCCGGCATCCGGGCGCCGGGGCCCCGGCCCGGGAGTGCCGTCCGGCCCATTACGCTGGGGCTTGTCGTCGTCCTCCACCCGGGAGCGTCCACATGCTCAGGTATCTGCCGTTCCTTCTGATCCTGGCGGTGTGGATCTACGCGTTCATCGACTGCCTGAACACGCCGGAGAAGGAGGTCAGAAAGCTCCCGAAGGTCGTGTGGGTGATCATCATCCTCCTCTTCGGGCAGGTCCTCCTCGGCCCGGTCGCCTGGTTCTTCGTGGGCCGCCCGCGCCGCAACGCGCCCTACGGGGCGACCCGTCCCCAGGAGCGGACGTGGGTGGCGCCGGACGACAACCCGGAGTTCCTCAAGTCCCTCAAGGACGACAAGCGGCCCCCGGAGCCGGGCCCGGAGCCCCAGGCCACGCCCGAACCCGAGCCGGACCCGGAGCCCAAGCCGGACTCCGCCCCCGAGGACGAGCTGCGCCAGCGCAACGACAACGGTGGCCCCGAGGACCCGCCCTCCCCCTCACGCTGAGGGCAACGCCTCCTTCGCGTACTCCCCGGCGTACTCGGCGAAGTCCCTCGGCTCACGGCCCAGCGCGCGCCGGACGCCGTCCGAGAGCGCGTCGGAGCGGCCCTCGCGGATGTGGCCGAAGACCACGGAGAAGAGGTCCACCACGTCCTCGGGCCACCCCTGGGCGGCGAGTTCCGCGCGGTACTCCTGATCGCTGAGCGGCGTGAAGCGCACCTCGCGGCCCGTCGCGCGCGAGAGCTCCCCGACGGCCTCGCGCCAGGTGAGGGCGCGCGGACCGGACAGCTCGTACGTCTCCCCCGCGTGCCCGTCCCCGGTGAGCGCGGCGACCGCGACCTCGGCGATGTCCCGTACGTCGATGAAGGACTCGCGCCCCTCGCCCACGGGCAGCCGCAGCTCGCCCGCCGCCATCCCGTCGGAGACGGGCGGGAACTCGGCGAAGTTCTGCGAGAACCAGGTGGGCCGCAGCACCGTCCACTCAGCGCCGGCCTCCCGCACGGCCCGCTCGGGCCCCAGCAGGTCGCCCGGCGAGCCGAGCGCGTCCAGCTCCGCGTAGGCGCGGGAGGCGAGCAGCACCAGCCGCTCGACGCCGCGTGCGACGGCGAGCCGGGAGAAGGCGCCCAGCTCCTCCGCCGCGTCCCAGGTCTGCGAGTCGACGAGGAAGACGGCGCGTACGCCCTCCAGCGCGGGCTCCCAGGTGGAGCGGTCGGTCCAGTCGAAGCGGACGTCCCCGGCGGAGCGCGCGGCCGCCCGCGGGGTGAAGCCGCGCTCCGCCAGCAGGGAGGCGACGCGGCGGCCGGTCTTGCCCGTGCCGCCGAGAACGAGGATCGGTGCGGTGGTCGAGATCGTCATACGCCCAGTGAACGCCGGAACCATGGGACGGACGATGGCTGCCGCTCTCATTCCGATGTTCGCCCGTCTCGCCCACCGACCGCCACGGCCTACGCTTCCGCCATGGATGACGCCCTGTCGAGCCTGCTGCACGACGTACGCCCCCGGGGCGCGCTCTTCGACCAGACGGTCATGCGCTCCCCGTGGTCGCTGCGGTTCGAGGAGGGGGCGCCGCTGACCCTGCTGACGCTGCTCAGCGGCGAGGAGGCGTGGGTGACGCCGGACGGCGGCGACGGCGCTCCGGTCGCGCTGCGCCCGTTCGACGTGGTGCTGGTCGTCGGCCCCGCGCCGTACACGGTCGCGGACAGCCCCGGTACGGCGCCGATGGCGGTCGTCCACGAGGGCGACCGGTGCACGACGCCCGACGGCCGCCTCATCCTCGACGAGGAGCTGCCGTGGTGCACGCCGGGGCGCGGGCCCGTCGGCGGCAGCTCCGCGGTCGCGCTCAAGGGGACGTACCAGGTGCACGGCAGTGTCTCGCAGCGCGTGCTGACGGCGCTCCCGCCCCTCGTCCACCTCCCGGCGCCCCCGGAGGGCTGCCCTCCGCTCGACATGATCGCGGCGGAGCTGGACCGGCCGACCCCGGGCCGCCAGGTCGTCCTGGACCGCCTGCTGGACCTGCTGCTCGTCACCAGCCTGCGCGAGTGGTTCGACACCCCGGGGGCGCACGCCCCCGCCTGGTACCGCGCGCACAGCGACCCGGTCGTCGGGACCGCGCTCCGGCTCGTCCACGACGACCCGGCCCGCGCCTGGACGGTCGCCTCCCTCGCCGCCGAGACCGGCACGTCCCGCGCCCGCTTCGCCCAGCGCTTCACCGAACTCGTGGGCCAGCCGCCCATGGCGTACCTCACCGAGTGGCGCATCTGCCAGGCCGCCGACCTCCTCGCGACGACCGGCGACACGGTCGACGCGGTCGCGCGCCGCGTCGGCTACTCGACCTCGTACGCCCTCAGCGTCGCCTTCAAACGGACCCTCGGCATCCGCCCCACCGAGCACCGCGCCCTGGCCCGCCGGGGCTGACCGGCGGGGCGCGGGGCGGAACCGGGTGCGCGGTCGCCCCCGTCCTTGCCGGAAGTACCGGAAGTACCGGGAGAATCGGGGGACTTCACCATGGTGCACCGGACCGGGCCGCACGGCCCGCCGCGCAGTCTGAGCCCCGGCCAGGGGCTGGCCCTGGGCCTGAGCATCGTCGTCGCGGCCTTCGGTCTGTGGTTCTGGCTGGACCCGGACCCTTCCGCGAGCAAGTGCCGGATGGCCGGCCCGGTCGTCCTCTCGTGCGACGAGGAGCCGAAGCGGACCGGCCCGGACCCGGACGACGACGAGCCCCTGGGCGGGATCGGCGAAGACGTCGAGATCGGCGAAGGGACCACCGACGGCGGCCTCACCACGGGCGGGGCCACGGGCGGGACCGCAGGCGGGCTCACCGGTGGAGCCACCGGCGGCTCCCTCCCCTGATCCCTCACAGCCCCTTCGGGCTCACAGCCCCTTCGGGCACACCCCCGAGAAGGAGCTGCCGTAGGTGCGGTACGGGGGGTCCTTGCGGGTCGGGCCGCCCTTCGGGGCCGGGTACTCCAGGATGTGGACGCCCTTGCAGACCGGCCAGAGACCGGCGCTGGCGCGGGGGTTGAAGCCGTAGGTGCCGCCCGCGCCCTCGACGCAGGGGTTGCAGCCCTCGGCGTCGCCGCGGCGGTCGGGGTTGAGGTTCAGCAGCTTGTTGTGGACGTCCTTGCGGACGCGCTCGGGGGACTTGGGCTCGCCGCTCGCCTGGGGCGTGTCCTCGTAGGCGAGGCCCGACGCCTCGCTGACGGCGGTGAGGGCGTCGTAGTACATGACCGCGTAGCCGTCGTCGAGCGGCTTGCCGCCGAGGTCCTGGCCCTCGGTGACCGCCTCGTACGCCTTGGCGAACGCCGCGTAGCCGCTGGGGCGTTCGCCCGGGCCGCGGGTCCACGCCCGGTCGACGGAGGCCGCCTGGACGAGGCGGATCCCGGCGGCGCGCATGCGCGCGGTGATGTCCTTGCCGGTCAGCTCCGGCGGCAGCCCGATGCCGACCTTCACCAGGCGCAGGGGCTTGCGGTAGCCGCAGTCGGGGGCGGAGGCGAGGCGTTCGACCAGGGCCGGGAGGTCCTCGTCGCGCCCGGCGTAGAAGACGGTGTCGGCCTTGGCCGCGCACAGGTTGAGGACGGGGATCCGGAAGAGGTTCGGGGTGCCCGCCTCGTCGCCGCGGGTGCCGACGAAGGAGGCGGAGTTGCGCCGCAGGTCGAACTCCTTGCCGAAGGCGTCCAGGACGTGCCGCTCCAGGTCCCGCGAGTACGTGTCCTCGGCGCGCTCGTCGAGCACCAGGAACCCGGTCTTCGCGTCCTTGCGGCGGTCGAGGTAGCGCCCGAGGGCCTCCGTGAAGTGGGCGTTGGAGGGCGAGGTCTTGAAGAAGAAGCGGCCCGCGTTCATGTCGGAGGAGGTGATGACGGGCCCGACGGAGGGGATCTCGCGCTTCTCCAGGGCCTTGATGGCCTGCTTGGACTCGGTGGTGCTGCTCGGCATCCCGACGGTGGCGATCAGCGTCTCGCCGTCCGGCAGCCCGTCGAGGGTGTCGACGACGGGCCGCCACTGCTTCATGTCCTTGCCGATGTCGGCGAGGAGCAGCCGCAGCTTGGGCCCCGGCCGGTCGTTGGCGGCGCGCTGCGCGGCCAGGGCGCCCGCGAGGCCGTGCTCGATCAGCCCCGGTGACATGGCGCTCGTCGCGTCCGAGGTGAACGGCATGGTGAGCGCGACGCTGCGGTACGTCTCCCCGGACGCCTCAGCGTTCTCCTCCGCCACCTCCTCGACCAGGCCGCGCAGCCCCTTGTCGTAGGAGAAGTCGCCGTCCGCGACGGCCATGCACTGGCCCTCGACGCGCTGGACGCCCTTCGGGCAGTCGTCCTCGCCGCCCCAGTCGGGGACCGTGACGAGGACGGTCACCCCGGCGGCGACGGCGAGGACGAGCAGCACGGCGAGCGCCTTCTCGCCGGGACCCCAGGGGCGGCGGAACGGCCTGCGCGCGAGATCGATCACGGAGCTCAGCACGGTCCGGTCAGTCCAATCCTTCGACGGGGTAGGGACGTCGGCTGTCGCGCGCCGCGGCGGCCCACGAACCGGCCGCCGCGTCCAGCACGGTGAAGCCGGTGGAGTGGCGGGGCGCCAGGAAGGCCAGCTCCTTGTGGAGGGCGACGCACAGCTCGTTCAGCGGCTCGCGGACGGGGTCGTCCAGGTACCACAGGGCGTGCAGCAGCCGGTTGACGGAGCGCCGCACGCCGTCCGCGCCCGCGTGCCGGTGGTCGAGTGAGCCGCGCGCCGTCTCCACGCGCTCGTCGCGCCACTCCCCGTAGGGCGGCGCCGGAGGGTGCGGGGCCGTCGCCAGGTGCCGCAGGAGGGCGAGCCAGGCGCGCGCGTCGTCCCCCTCGGTGAAGGCGCCCGCGAGCCGTTCGACGACGCCCCAGGCGTCGCCCCCGGCGAGCCGGTGGCGCAGCGCGTCGGGGTCGCTCTCCCCGCCGCGCGCCTCGTGGTGGTCGCGCAGCAGGAGGTGCAGGTCCTCCCAGCGCCGTCCGGGCTCGGCCTGGGGCGAGCCCCGGCGCACCTCGTGGACGAGGAGCGCGTGCAGGAAGGGGTGCGCCACGAACGAGGGTGCCGCGAACGAAGGTGCGGCGAATGAAGGCGCCGCGAACGAGGGTGCCGCGCCGTGCGGATCGTCCGGTTCCGGCGTCCACCGCTCGCGCTCCAGATGGCGGGCCGCCTCGGCGACCCGGGCGCGCTCCGCGTCGACGCCGCTCTCCCCCGCGGGCCCGGTGTCGGCGGCGAGCAGCGCGCCGGTGGCGAGCGCCTCGGCGGCGTCCCGGTCGCGCGCGAGGGAGAGCACCATCAGGTGGTGGCGCAGCGGCAGTTCGGGCAGGAGCCGCTGGACGAGCAGGTCCCCGGCGGGCGTGCCGTCCTCGGTCTCCAGGTCGAGGAGTTCGCCGGGCAGCACGTCACGCGTCGCGGAGGCGTTCACCACGGCCTCGCAGAGCAGCGCGCTGCCCTGCGGGTGCCCTCCGGTGAGCCGGTAGAGGACGGTCTGCAGGCGGGCGTGCACGGGCTTGGGGGTGCGCTGCAGCATCGCCCGTACGTCGGCGGTCGACAGCGGCGGCAGCGCGACCCGCAGCGCCCCGGCCGACGGCCGCTCCACATGGTCGTGCGCGCGCCGGTCCCAGCCGCTGCCGTGCGCCAGCTCGCCCAGCTCCGTACGGGCCGCGTCCGGGTACGCCTCGTCCGCGCCGCCCAGGTGGGTGGCGAGGACGACGAGGGGGTCCCGCGCCCCGTCCGTACGGTGTTCGAGGACACGGTCGAGGAAGGCGCGGCCCGCGGCCGTATGGGCGTCGTCGAGGAGCGCGAGGGGGCGGGGCTTGCGGTTGACCCGCATCCACCAGCCCGACCAGGCGTCCGTGAGGTCGTCGAGCAGCGCGGCGACCAGGGTCTGTTCGACGGGCGACTGGAGGTCGCCGCCCTGGTGGAAGTCGAGGCAGAGCCGGACCAGGGGGTCGCCCTGGGGCTGTCCGGGGACGCGGGCCGCGTACCAGTCGTGGACCGTGCCGCGCTCCTTGCCGCCGATGTGCCGCCCGGCGTACTCGCGGACGACCTCCTCGGCGATGGGCTCGACGTCCGCCTCGGCCGCGGCGCCCGCCATCCGGGCGCTGATGCGGTCGGCCCACTCCTCGCCGTCCTCCCCCGCGCCGCCGTCCGCGAGCGGCAGCAGGCGGCCGAACCGGGCGGCGGCCAGGGCGCGCTGCTCCCCGTGCCCGCGCCGCCAGCTGGAGACGGCGAACAGGCCGGGCAGCAGCCGCGGGAAACGCGTGCGGCGGTGGCCCGGCACGGGCGCGGCGAGCGCCACGGCGAGCCGCTCCAGCACCTCCACGACGCCGGAGGTGTTGGAGAGCGAGACGTACGGGTCGGCCGCGGGGTCGAGTTCGGGCCAGGGGGAGGCGAGGGTGGCGAGGTCGACGCGGGCGAGCGGCACGGAGCCCTCGTACGCGGCGCGCGCGGCGTCCAGCACGGCGGTCTTGCCCGCGCCGTGCCCGCCGGTGAGGAGCACCACCGGGTGGTCCTCGGGGTGCTCGTGCCGGACCAGACGGGGCTTCGGCCCGGTGTCGAGCCCGGTCAGCCGGGGCAGCAGCCCGCGCAGCAGCGGGTCCCGTCCGTACAGCCCCGGTCCGTCCTCCGCGCCCCCCGTGCCGGTCGCACCCGTTAAGCCCACCCGTTCTCCCCCTCGTCGCCTTTCCTCGCGCCGCGTGCCTCGCGCCGCGTGCGGCGTGCCGCGTGTCGCGTGTCGCGCGTGCCGTACGGGAGTTAGAGGCCCATCCCTCTGGCCACCGCCTGCGCGACCACGTCCTCCAGCAGGGTCTTCACCGCCCCGCCCGAAGCGGACGACACCAGCTCGCGCACCCTCCCCAGCACGCCGGGCTGCCGTACGGGCAGGGGCGTGCCGTTCGGATCGCCGGGACCCGGCCCGCCCTGGTGGCTCAGCTCGCCGCTGAGCCGGAGCAGTTCGGCGAGCGAGTCGCCGTCCAGCTCCAGGTCGGGCGCGAGGCGCTGCACCAGCAGGCCGAGTTCGGCCGGGCCCATCTGGACGGAGTAGGTGACCTGGACGACCGTCTGGGCGGGCGCGTGCTCGCGCTCGCGCCACTCGCGGACGTACTCGTCGAGCCGGGACCCGCTCCACACGAAGTCCCGCCCGTCGTCGGTGAGCGTGATCCCGGCGCCCTCGCCGCTCCGCTCGACCAGGCCGACCCCGGCGAGATACCCGACGGCCTCCTCGACCTCGTCCAGGGTCAGCGCGGTGCCGAGGAAGAAAACCTGCGGCGAGTCGTAGAACCCGTTCAGCGGGTACGGGGGCTGGCCCCGGTGCACCCGGAGCCACTCCAGGACGGCGTCCTGCGCGTACCGGGCGCGCTCGGTCTCGTCCTCGCGCCGCCTGCGCAGCCTGCGCGCCTGCTCGATGCCGGGCGGTTGGAGCCGTACGAGCGGATCGCCGGGTCCGCCGGGTCCGCCGGGTCCACGCAGCCCGCCCTCACCGGCGCCCAGGCCCTCGTACGTGCTGAGGAAACCCAGCTCGGAGAGGTGGTCGACCAGGGAGCGCAGCGTGGCGGGGTCCATCTGCTGCCAGGCACGGAACTCCGCGCAGTCCACGGGCGACGCGGGCACGCCCTCGGACCGGTCCGCCACCCACAGCAGAAACCGTGGGGCGTACCGGTCGAAGTCCATGGGCCAGAAGATTACCGAAGCAACTACCTTTACCCAAGGGGATGTTCGACATCCAGCCCCTGGTCCGCACGGGACTGGCATGATCGCCCCGTGCGCGCGGCCCGCCTCCTCTCCCTCGTCCTCCTGCTGCAGAACCGGGGCAGGATGACGGCCGGTGAACTCGCCGGGGAGCTCGGCGTCTCGGTCAGGACCGTCCACCGGGACGTCGACGCGCTGAGCGGCGCGGGCATCCCGGTCTACGGGGACGCCGGGCACGGCGGCGGCTACCGGCTGCTCGACGGCTACCGCACCCGGCTCACCGGACTCCACGCCGACGAGGCCGCTTCGCTGTCCCTGGCCGGACTGCCGGGCGCGGCGGCCGACCTGGGGCTGGGCGAGGTGCTCGCGGCGGCGCAGCTCAAGCTGACGGCCGCGCTGCCGGTCCCGCTGAAGGAGAGCGCGGGGCTGATCCGCGAGCGGTTCCACCTCGACGCCCCCGGCTGGTACCGGGAGCAGGACACCCCGCCCGCCATCACCGCGCTCGCCGGAGCCGTGTGGAACCAGCGGCGGATCCGGGTGCGCTACCGCCGCTGGGCCGAGCCCCAGGAGGTCGAGCGCGCGCTCGACCCCTACGGCCTGGTCCTCAAGGCCGGTGTCTGGTACCTCGTCGCGGCGGCGGAGGGCGGGGAGGGCCGGGAGAGCACGGTGCGGACCTACCGGGTGTCCTCGGTCCTCCGGCTGGACGTCGGGGAGGACGGCTTCGAGCGCCCCGCCGGCTTCGATCTGGCCGCCCACTGGCGGGAGTACCTCACCGGCTACGACGCGCGCAGGCTGCGGTTCGAGGCGACCGTCCGGATCGCTCCGGCGCTGCTGTCCGCGCTGCCGGAGCATCTGGACGCCGCGCTGGTCCGCGCCGTCGGGTCCTCGGCGGGGCCGCCGGACGCCGACGGCTGGGTCACGGCGACCGTGCCGCTGGAGTCGGTGGACCTGGCCGTGCCCGCGCTGCTGTCGCTGGGCGCCGACGTCGAGGTGCTCGCGCCCGTGGAGCTGCGCCGCGCGGTCGCGGACGCGGCGGCAGCCGTCCTCGCCCGGTACCGGCCCGGGGACGCGCGCAGCAGCGCCCCCGCGGCCGGCGCCGCCGCGAGTGCGAGGACGGCGAGGAGGCCGAAGCCGTAGCGGGTGTCGGTACGGTCGGTGACCGCCGCCACCAGGAGCATCACCCCGACCGTCGCCGCGAGCCCGCCACCGTTCGCCAGCCCGAAGGCCCGGCCCACCGAGGACGCGTCGGCCGAGGCCATCAGCAGGTTGCGGGAGGCGATCCGGGCCTGCCCGAAGACGAACGCGCTCAGCGGCACCCCGAGAAGGAACCCGGCGATCCCGAACTGGCTCTGCAGCACCAGCCCAACCCCGCACAGCAGAAAGCCCCCGACGGCGATGCGCAGGTCGGGACAGCGTCCGCAGACGATCCGGTAGGCGCCGGTGGCCGCCAGGAAACCGAGGCACCCGAGGGCGTCCACGGCACCGAACGTCGCCGCGCCCAGGTGGAGTTCGCCGATGACGGCGGTGGGCAGCAGCGCGTTGAAGACCGTGACGACCACGCTCCCCTGGGCGTACAGCAGGACGAGGGCGCCCATCCGTCGCGGCCCGTGCGGCACCGCCGATACGGGCGCCTCCTCCCTCCCGGCCAGAGGGGCGGGCGCGGCGGACGGACGGCGTCCGGTCGCGGCGACGCAGAGCGCCGAGACCACGAAGGTCCCGGCGTTGAACACCAGCAGCGGGACCGCCCCGAACGCCTGGACGGACAGCCCGCCGAGCACCGCCGACAGCAGCATCCCCGCCTGGGTCCCCGTCTCGTAACGGGCGTTGAACCGCCGCAGCCGGTCCGCCGGGACCCGCTCCTTGATCAGCGCGGCGCTCGCCGGTACGAACAGGGCGCTGACGACGGCCAGCGCCAGATTGACGCCGTAGATCGCGGGCCCCGGGGCACCGCCGCAGACCAGCCACAGCGGCAGTCCGAGGGCCAGCGCCGCGCTGGTGACATCGCAGCCGATCCACAGGGCACGCCGGTCGACACGGTCGGCGAGCCGCCCGAAGAGGGGCGACAGCAACGCCTGCGGACCGGCGACGGCGACGAAGAGCAGGCCGACGGCCATCATCGTCCGCTGCTCCCTGATCATGAGCAGCGCGCCGACGATGAGCTGGACGTTGTTGCCGAGGGAGGTGGCGAAGGCGGCGGGCACGAGCAGTCTCTCGGCCCTGCGGGGGTGGTGCCTGGAGGTCATCGCCCCAGGGTCCGGAGGTCCACTGACACCTTCTGTCAGCGAAGCCGGAGAAGCCCGGAGAAGCCGGAGAAGCCCGGCGAGGTCAGGGCCGCCCGGCGTACGCGCTCCGCAGCGCGGCGAAGCGGTCGGAGGTCCACGCCGTCCAGTCGGTGGGGTGTCCCTCCAGCTCCTCGCAGAGGAGCTCCAGGTGCTGGTGCCACCCGGCGAGCTGGTCGAGGGTGGCCTCGCCGTCCCCGGTGAAGTCGTTGCTGAGGCTCAGCCGGGTGCCCGCGCCGTGGTCGACGGACTCCAGTGCGAAGCCGAAGACCCCGTGGACGTCCACTGTGTACTCGGCGAGGCGGCGCTTGTGCCAGGCGGTGATGCGCCCGGGTGCCGTCACGCCGCCGTTCAGCCAGCGCAGCGTCACGGCGCCGCCGGGGCCCGGCTCGAACGGGTCGGCCGCCGCCAGCCAGCCCCGGAGCCCTCCGGGGGTGGCGACGGCGGCCCAGGCGCTCTCCAGGGGATGCGCGAGGCGCAGCTCGAAATGGATCGTGTGCGCCTCGCCGCTGGTGCGGACGGTGCCGTAGGGGACCGGGCTGTCGGTGCTCATGTCTCCACCCTCACCCCGTACGCCCGGACCTGCCCCCTCAGACGCCCGCGTACGAGTGCTTGCCGTTGAAGAAGATGTTCACACCGTAGTAGTTGAACAGGTAACAGGCGAAGGCGAGGAGCACCAGGTAGGCGGCCTTCCGGCCCTTCCAGCCCGCCGTGGCGCGCGCGTGCAGGTAGCAGGCGTAGGCGACCCAGGTGATGAAGGACCAGACCTCCTTGGGGTCCCAGCCCCAGTAACGGCCCCAGGCGTCGCCCGCCCAGATCGCGCCCGCGACGATGGTGAAGGTCCAGAAGGGGAAGACCGTCGCGTTGATCCGGTACGAGAACTTGTCGAGCGAGGCCGCCGAGGGCAGCCGCTCCATGATCGACGTACGGACCCGGCCCGGCGTCTCGCCCTTGACCAGCTTGGTCTCGTAGGAGTCCCGGAAGAGGTAGAGCACGGCGCTGACCATGCCGATGTAGAGCAGTGCGCCGCAGATGATCGCCAGTGAGACGTGGATCCACAGCCAGTACGAGTGCAGCGCGGGGACGAGTTGGTCGCTGTCGGTGTAGAAGACGGTGACCGCGAGGCCGAGGTCCAGCAGGACGGTGGTGACCAGCGGCAGGCCGATCCAGCGGATGTTCTTCTTGGCGATCAGGAAGCCCAGGTACGCGCCGACGGCGACCAGCGAGAAGGCCGTCGAGAACTCGTACATGTTGCCCCAGGGGGCGCGCTGCACGGAGAGCGAGCGGGTCAGCACGCTGCCCGCGTGGATCAGGAACGCGAGGATCGTGAGCGAGACCGCGATCCGCCCGTAGACGTCGCCCTGCTCGTCGTCGCCCGCCGCTCCGGGCCCGTCCGGCAGCTCGCCGCGGGCGCCGGCCGAGGAGCGCGTGACGACCTTCGGCTTCGCGGGCGCGGGGCGCTCCAGCACGGCCGTGCCGCCGCCCTCGGCCTTCGTCTTGACCTTGACCGCGGGCGCGGCCTGCGCGGGTACGGCGTCCTCGCCGCCCTTCTCCCGGGTCAGCGCGGCGGCCGTGCGGGCCACCTTGCTGCGACTGCCGAAGACCCACTCCGCGCAGTGCGCGCAGAAGGCCAGGACGTAGACGGCCATCGCCGAGTAGATCAGCACGTTGCTGATCTCGGCTAGCTGCTCATTGGTTCCGGCGGCAGCGAGATTCACTGGCGTTCTCCTCGTGGTGTGTCCGGCGCGTCGTCCGCCTGTGGCTCAGGCTCCGTGGCGACGGGCGCGGCGTCGTCCCGCAGTGCGAGGGCGAGATCGCCCAGCTCCTCGGGGAGCCGTGTGGACTCGCTGCGGCCGAGTCCCGCCATCTCGACGACCGTACGGCCGTCCTTGCCTTCGTAGGACCGCACCCACACCCTGCGGCGCTGGATGAAGAGCGACCCGGCGAGCCCCACGATGGCGGCGAGCGCGCCGCCCAGGGCCCAGCCGTTCCCCACCTGGTGGGAGACCTGGAAGTTGGCCCATTCCTTGATGCCCTCGAACTTCAGGCTGCCCGCGCCGTTCGGGAGCGTCATCGTCTTGCCGGGGACGAGCTTCTTCGCGAACGGGCCGCCGTCCTTGTCCTTGAACTTCTTCATGTTCGAGGTGTCGAGCTGGTACACGTTCTGCGCGGGCCCGCCGTCCACGCCCAGGTTGCCGTGGTAGGCGGTGAGCATGAGCGCGGGGTTCTTCAGCTCGGGGGACTGCGAGAACATCGTCCCGGACCCGGGCTGGAAGTCCGGCACGAAGAAGCCCTGGAAGCCCAGCTGGTCCTTGCGGCCCTTCGCGTCGCGGTAGTCGGTGACCTTGACCACGCCGCTGGAGGTCTGGTTGTTGTCCTGCTGGAGGAAGGGGACGGGGCCCCGGTAGGCCACGTCGCCCTTGCCGTCCTTGACGGTGACGACGGGCGCGAAGCCGTTGGCCAGCAGGTAGACCTTGGAGTTGCCGACGCTCAGCGGCTCGTTGACCTTGATCGTGGTCTTCGTCTCCTTGCCGTCCGCGCCCTGCCAGTACGCGATGTCGGCACGGTAGTCGCGCGCGGTGCCCTTCTGGGGCCCGCTCTGCTCGTACTTCGCGTGGAAGTCGCGCAGCCGGAAGCCGAAGGAGTCGAGCTTGTCGGCGGTGAAGAGCGAGCCGGAGCGGAAGTCGTCGTACTGGGTGAGGGTGTTGGAGAAACCGTCGCCCTGGACGATGAGCTTGTTGCCCTCCGACTTCCACAGCTGCCCGGCGGCGAAGGCCAGCAGCAGCACGATCAGCGCGATGTGGAAGGCCAGGTTCCCGAACTCGCGGAGGTAGCCCTTCTCCGAGGCGACGGCGTCGCCCTCACGGTGCGTACGGAACCGCTTGCGGCCCAGCACCCCGCGCGCCGCCTCCAGCACCTTCTCCGGCTCGGCGTCCGTGTGCCACGTCGTGTAGACGGGCATCCGGTCGAGCCTGCGCGGGGCGCGCGGCGGGCGGGCCCTGAGCTGGCCGACGAACTGCCAGGAGCGCGGCACGATGCAGCCCGCGAGCGAGACGAAGAGCAGGATGTAGATCGCCGAGAACCAGACCGACGTGTAGACGTCGAAGAGCTGGAGCTTGTCGTAGAGCGGCGCGAGGGTCTCGTGCTCCTCCCAGAACCGGTCCACCTTCGTGGCGTCGACCGAGGTCTGCGGGATGACGGAGCCGGGGATCGCGCCGAGCGAGAGCAGGAAGAGCAGGATCAGCGCGACCCGCATCGAGGTGAGCTGCCGCCAGAACCAGCGCAGCCAGCCGATCAGGCCCAGCGAGGGGACGTTCAGCCGCTCCTCGGAGGGCGCGGTCGACAGCTGTGAGGTGGCCTCCCGCTCCGCGGCCTCCTCGGCCTTGGGGGATTCCGTGCCGGTCGTGCTCATGGATCAGATCCCCACCGTGAAGTCGGACGACCAGACCTGGATGTCGTAGACGATCCGGTCCCAGATGCCTGTGATGAGCAGGATGCCGACCACGACGAGCATCCCGCCGCCGATCCGCATCACCCACGCGTAGTGCCGCTTGACCCAGCCGAACGCGCCGAGCGCGCGGCGGAAGGCGACAGCGGCGAGGACGAACGGGACGCCCAGGCCCAGGCAGTACGCCACCGTCAGCAGCGCGCCGCGCTCCGCGCTCGCCTGGTTCGAGGAGAGCGTGAGCACGGCGGCGAGCGTCGGGCCGATGCAGGGCGTCCAGCCGATCCCGAAGAGCACCCCGAGCATCGGCGCGCCCGCGAGCCCTATGGCGGGCCGCTTGTG
This sequence comes from Streptomyces sp. NPDC048172, assembly GCF_043202595.1. Lineage (NCBI taxonomy): Bacteria > Bacillati > Actinomycetota > Actinomycetes > Kitasatosporales > Streptomycetaceae > Streptomyces > Streptomyces sp. NPDC048172. Next base: position 37,958 of record NZ_JBIDAT010000001.1, on the reverse strand, counting down.
GATACGGAACTCGCGCGAGGTGAAGCGCGACAGCGGCCCGAGCGCCCCCATGAACGCGAGCCCCAGGACGATCGTCAGCGCGCCCATCACCTGCGACAGGCCGGTCTTGTGCTCCTGGAGCGTCGCCCCGAAGCCGCCGAAGAGCGCGCCCGTCGAGACGAACACCGCCGTGAAACCGAGCACGAAGAGCCCGGCCCCGAGGAACATCCGCCCCCGCCGCGCCTCCGCCAGGTCCGTACCGCTGACGCCCGTGACGTACGAGAGGTAGCCGGGGACCAGCGGGAGGACGCAGGGCGAGAAGAAGGAGACGAGGCCGCCGAGCAGGGCGACGGGGAGGGCCAGGAGCAGAGCGCCGTTGAGAACGGTCTCATTCATTCCGGTGGCGGCGAGGGCGTTCATGGGAGGGTCACTCCGCCTCGATCAGGGGGTCGAGCGCGGAGCGCAGCTCCTTCTCGCTCAGCTCCTTCAGCGCCCGTACGGCGATCTTCCCGTCCTTGTCCAGGATGAGGGTGGAGGGGATCGCCTGCGGGGAGAGGGTGTTCTTGGGGAACTTGAGGATCAGCTTCCCGCTCGGGTCGTAGAAGCTCGGGTAGGTCACCCCGTAGTTCCGCTCGAACGCCTTGGCGTTGGCCTTGTCCAGGTCCCGGGTGTTGATCCCGAGGAACTGGACGCCCTTGCCCTCGGTGTCCTTGGCGACCTTCGCGAGGTTCGGCGCCTCGGCGCGGCAGGGGCTGCACCAGGAGCCCCAGACGTTCAGCACGACGATCTTGCCCTTGTAGTCGGAGAGCTTGAGCTCCTTGCCCTCGACGGACTTTCCGGACAGGTCGGGAGGAGTCTGGCGCTTTCCGCTGGCCACCTTGGTGATCTGGCCCGTACCCTGCACGAACTTCGTGTCGCCCCCGGCCGATCCGGTCTCGCCCTTGCCGCACGCGGTCAGGAGAAGCGCACCGGTGGCGGCTCCGGCTGCCAGCAGGGCGAGGCGGCGGGATGCACGGCGGGTCTGGCTCATGTGAAAAGTTTCGCATGGGCCCCGCAGGGATCTTCCGCGCCCCCCTGTCCCAGCACCGGGGCCGCGCCCCGCAGGGGCGCGGGGAACTGCGCGCCCAGCCGCAGGACACCCGCGGCCTGCGAAGGGACGGCAAGGGGCAGCCCCTCCGCAGCCCGCGGAGAGTGGGCAAGGTCAGGCACCCGTCGATTCCGCCGGACAGGCGTCAGGCACCGAAACCTTTCGCCCCTTTCACGGGACGCGCCCCCGCGCGCAGGTGCTCGGGGACGAGGTCCCGCGCGGGCTCGGTGTACCCCACGGCCAGCAGCCGGTCGCCGAGGAACGTGAAGCTCGTGAGCGAGGCGAGCGTGCACTGCCGGTTCCGCGGGTCGTGCCACAGCCGCCGCCCCTCGACGAAGCTGCGCAGGATCCAGACGGGGAGCTGGTGGCTGACCAGCACCGCCTCGTGCCCCTTCGCCGCGTCCTTCGCGCGCTCCAGCGCGCCACGCATCCGCACGACCTGGTCGAGGTAGGGCTCACCCCAGGACGGGCGGAACGGATTGCGCAGATGGCGCCAGTTCTCCGGCCTGCGCAGCGCGCCGTCGCCGACGCCGAACGTCTTGCCCTGGAAGACGTTGCCCGCCTCGATCAGCCGCTCGTCGGTGGCGATGTCCAGCCCGTGCGCCTTCGCGATCGGCGTCGCCGTCTCCTGCGCCCGCTCCAGCGGGGACGCGCCGACGTGGGTGATATCACGCTCGGCCAGGTGTTCGGCGACCCGGTCGGCCATCTCCCTGCCGAGCGCCGAGAGGTGGTACCCCGGCAGCCGCCCGTAGAGGACGCCCTCCGGGTTCTCCACCTCGCCGTGCCGCATGACGTGGACGACGGTGACGGTCTTGTCCTGCGGCTCCGCGCCCGCTTCCTCGTCTCTCATGGTCCCTATTCTCGCTATCCCGGCCGTGCTGTCGCTCGTACTGCTCACGCGGCGACCGCCTCGGCCGCTGCCCTGGCCGCCACCGGCAGCGCCTCGGCGATCCGCTCCACGGCGCGCTCGTCGTGCGCGGCGGAGACGAACCAGGACTCGAACCCGGAGGGCGGCAGATAGACGCCCTGGGCGAGCATCGCGTGGAAGAAGGCCGTGAAGCGGAACGACTCCTGGCGCCTGGCGTCCGCGTAGTTCCGCACGCCCCGCTCGCCGAAGTCCCCGAAGAAGACGGAGAACATGCTGCCCGCCGTCTGGAGCGTGTGCGCCACGCCCTCCTTGGCGAGCGCGTCCGTCGCGAGCTGCCGCACCTGCCGGGAGGCGGCGTCCACCTTCTCGTACGCCGCGTAGCCGTCCGCGGCGAGCAGGCGGAGCTGGGCGACTCCCGCCGCCGTCGCGACCGGGTTCCCGGAGAGGGTGCCCGCCTGGTAGACCGGGCCGGCCGGGGCGAGGTGCTCCATGACGTCCTTGCGCCCGCCGAAGGCCGCGGCCGGGAAACCGCCGCCCATGACCTTGCCGAACGTCATCAGGTCGGGGACGACGCCGTCGATCCCGTACCAGCCGTGCTTGCTCACGCGGAAGCCGGTCATGACCTCGTCCGAGACGTAGAGCGCGCCGTCGGCGGCGCACAGGTCCTTCAGCCCCTGGTTGAAGCCCGGCACGGGCGGGACGATGCCCATGTTGCCCGGCGACGCCTCGGTGATCACACAGGCGATCTCGCGCGGGTGCACGGCGAACGCCTCGCGCACGGCGTCCAGATCGTTGTACGGCAGCACGATCGTGTCGGCCGCGCTCGCGCCCGTCACCCCCGGGGTGTCCGGCAGGCCGAACGTGGCGACGCCGGACCCGGCCGAGGCGAGCAGCGCGTCGACGTGCCCGTGGTAGCAGCCCGCGAACTTGATGACCTTGGACCGGCCGGTGAACCCGCGCGCCAGCCGGATCGCGGACATCGTCGCCTCGGTGCCCGAGGAGACCAGCCGCACCCGCTCGACGGGCTCGATACGGGCGACGATCTCCTCGGCGAGCGCGACCTCGTCCTCGCCCGGCGTGCCGAAGGAGGTGCCCCGGTCCACGGCCCGCCGCACGGCCTCCGTGACCTCCGGGTGCGCGTGCCCGAGGATCATCGGCCCCCAGGAGCAGACCAGGTCCACGTACTCCCTGCCGTCCGCGTCCGTCAGATACGGGCCGGAGCCGGACACCATGAAGCGGGGCGTGCCGCCCACCGCGCCGAAGGCCCGCACCGGAGAGTTCACGCCTCCCGGCGTCACGGCGGCGGCGCGGTCGAAGAGGGACTGCGATACTGGGGCTTCGTACGAGTAAGTCACATCAGCCATGGTGTCAGAGCTTCGCGCGCGGGGGTCTGGGGGCGTTTCACAGTCCGTGAGGCGGGGAGGTCTCTGACACGATGATCGGGTTGCGCGGCGGGGGCTGTGCTTTCTGTGCATTCCGGGTTTCCTGTGAGCTCCGTTTCTCACGGGTTCTACGAACGAGCGGTCGGGTGGTGACATGCATCGCGGTGGCGGACTGGGAGAGGGGACCGGCGGCCCTTTTGAGACGGGCCCCGAGCGCGCGCAAGGACGCCACCGGCGCGCGCGTGACACCCGCGGTGACGCCCGCGCACAGGACCCGCGCCCCCGCGGTGAGGCGCGCGGCGAGGCCCGCGGACGCGAGGCGGCGGCGGACAGGACGGACGGCGGAGGCAGCAGGGGTGGCCGCGTGGGGGTGACCTACAAGTACTTCGGGGCACCGGACGGTGCCACGGCCGCCCGTGTGCCGATCTCCATGCGCCCGGAGGAGCTGGGGGGCGACGAGCTCGGGCACGGCATGTTCACCAAGATCAAGCCCGAGACGATGGCGGCGATGGTGCTGACCGGCATCGAGGGCATACCCCTGAACCGTGTGCCTCCGCTCGAACTCGTCGTGCTCCACCCGGACTACGCGGTCGTGAAGCTCCCCATGACGGTCGTCGACCCGCTGCGCGGCATCGGCGAGGAGTCGGTGGGCGCCGCGGCCTTCATCTGGTCCACCGTCCCGGACCGCGCGGGCCCCCAGGACGCGTTCAACGTCTATCAGCTCCTGCACCGCTGGCAGGACTTCTCCGACCGCCTCCACGAGGCCGGCCACCAGGCGTACTGCCTGGTGTGGCCGTAGGCCCCGTCAGCCCTCAGGGATTCAACGGGCGCTCGAAGACCGTGCGGAGCACGATCGTCGTCTTCGTGCCCGTCACCGCGGGGATCGAGCGGATCCGGTCCAGCGTGTCGGCGAGGTCCTCCGTCCCGGACGCGCGCACCTTGATCCAGTAGCAGTCCTCCCCCGCCACCTCGTGCAGCTCCAGCACCGAGGGTTCCTCCCGCAGCCGCTCGGCCATCCTCCTCTTCGCCTCCGCGCTGTGCTCGAAGCGCAGCGCGATGTACGCGGCCGTGTCCGCCTCCACGCTTCCCGGGTCGAGCGCCGCGTGGTAGCCGGTGATCACCCCGTCGCGCTCCAGGCGCTGGAGCCGCTCCCGTACGGACGGCTCGGACAGCCCGACGGTCCGGGCCAGCGCCCGCACGGTCTGCCTGCCGTCCCCCGCCATCTCGCGCAGGATCTCGCGGTCGACGTCATCCACGTGTCTGGTCATGGTGAGAACTTGTACCCCATCGCTGGCGAGCCTACTATCTCGAAAGTATTCGGAGGAATGACTTTCGACAAATGAGGTTCTATGCCGCCTGAGCCTATTTTAAAGACAGCACGTCCCCTGCTCCCCTGGCTCGCGCTGGTCACCGTCTGGATCTTCTGGGGCTCGACGTACCTGGGCATCCGGGCCGCCGTCGACACGATCCCCCCGCTGCTCATGGCGGGCTTCCGCTATCTGCTCGCGGGCGCGGTGATGTTCGCGGTCGTCGGCCCCCGGCACGCGCGCGGCGAACAGCGCCCGACCCGCCGCCAGCTGGGCTCCGTCACCGTCGTCGCCGTCCTGATGCTGGTGTGCGGCAACGGGCTGCTGAGCGTCGGCGAGGTGCACCTCGACTCGGGTCTCGCCGCGCTGATCGTGGCGACCGTCCCGGTCTGGATGGTGCTGGTCAACGCGGCGGTCACGCGGACGCGGATCACGCTCACGATGGTGCTGGCGCTCCTCCTCGGCACCACGGGCGTGGCGGTGCTGATGGGCGGCCCGGGCTCCGAGGTGCACGTCGGCGCCGCCGCGCTCGTGGTGTTCGCCTCGCTGTGCTGGGCGACGGGCTCGGTGCAGGCCCGCCGGGTGACGCTGCCGAAGCATCCGCTGGTCGTGACGGCGCTGGAGATGCTGGTGGGCGGCGTGGTGCTGATCGTCCTGGGCGCGCTGACGGGCGAGTTCGCGCGGCTGGACCTCGGCGCGGTCTCGGGCCGCTCGCTGGTGGGATTCCTGTGGCTGGTCGTCGCCGGATCCATGCTCGCCTTCACCGCGTACGTCTACGCCAACGCCACGCTCCCCAACGACGCCGTGGCCACCTACGCCTACGTCAACCCGGTGGTCGCCGTCGCGCTGGGCGCGCTGATCGACGGGGAGGCGCTCAGCGTGAACGTCCTGCTCGGCGGCGCGGTCATCGTCAGCGCGGTCGTCCTCATCGTCGGCGGCAAGGCCCTGACCCGCCGCCTCGGCCGCCGTTCCGGGAAGGGGGACGGGGACAGCGTCCGTACCGACGAGCGTGCGGAGGAACGGGCGGAGCAACGGACGGAGGAGCGGGCCGAGAGCCCTTCCGGGGGCCGGTGAGCCCCGGTGCCGGGCGGAGGCGCGGCCTCCGCCCGGCGCCTCGTCTACGCTGCCCGCCATGCTGCACCTGCGACTGATCGCCCCGGCGGACCGGACCGACAGCGTGATCGAGCTTCTGGAGGGGACGGTCGGCACCACCCACCTCGTCGTGCTGCCGGGCGCGGCACGCGAGCCCGCGGGCGACGTCATCATGTGCGACGTCGCCCGGGAGGCGGGCGACGACCTGCTGCGCGCCCTGCGCTCCTCCGGCCTCGCCGAGCACGGCTCCATCTCGGTCGAGGACATCGACCTGTCCCTCTCCGAACGCGCCGACCGGGCCGAGGAGGACGCTCCCGGCGAGGGCGTCGACGCGGTGCTCTGGGAGTCGCTCTCCGAGGCCACGCACGAGGAGTCGCGGCTGACGGTCACGTATCTCGCCTTCCTCACCGTGGCCACGATGCTCGCGGCCTGCGGCGTGCTGACGGACAGCGCGATCCTGATCGTCGGCGCGATGGTCGTCGGCCCCGAGTTCGGCCCGCTCGCGGGGGTGTGCACGGGGCTCGTACGGCGCGCGCCCCAGCTTGCGCTGCGCTCGCTGAGCGCGCTGCTGGTGGGCTTCCCCGTGGCGATGCTGCTGACCGGGGCCTTCAGCGTGCTGATGGACGGGCTCGGGCTCTTCTCGGAAGAGGATTTCCTCAAGCCCCACCCGGTGAGCGAGTTCGTGTGGAAGCCGGACGCGATGTCGTTCGTGGTCGCGCTGCTCGCGGGCGTCGCCGGGATCCTCTCGCTGACCTCGTCGAAGTCGGGCGCGCTGGTGGGCGTCGCGATCTCGGTGACCACGGTGCCCGCCGCCGCGAACGCCGCGCTGGCGCTCAGCTACGGCAACCTGACCGAGACCTGGGGCTCGTTCGCCCAGCTCCTGGTCAACCTCGGCGGCATCCTGCTCGCGGGAACGCTCACGCTGCTCGGCCAGAAGCTCTTCTGGGCCCGCGTGCGCGGCCGTACGCCCGCGGGTGCGTGACGCCCCCTCCGGCACCGCTCGCGGGCGCACGCGAGGGCGCCCCGCCGCGGCTTGTCATCGCCGCGGCGGGGCGCCCGTGGTGCTCCCATGGGGGGAATCAGTGGGGAGCGGTCACCGTCCCGTCACTCCTTGCCGGGATCGGCACCCACCTTCTTCGCCGCGACACCCTCGTCTCCCCCGTCACCTTCGGCGCCTTCGGGAACGGCGTCCGCCGCGCCCGTGTCCGGCGAGTCGGGTGAAGCGGGGCCGATACGGATCTCGAAGTCACCGTCGTACAGCTCGTTACCGGCGATGACCGCGCTGCTGACGACCTCCTCGCCGACCTCGCCGCGGATGATCAGCGGGTCCCTGCGCAGGTCACGGAGGAGCGCCACACAGAGTCCGACCATGACGACGACGAACGGGACGGCCACCAGAATCGTCAGATTCTTCAGGCCTTCCAGCGCCTTGTCGCCACCACCGCCGATCATCAGCATGACCGCGGCCACCGCACCGGTCAGCGCGCCCCAGGCGATCACGACGACCCGGGACGGCTCCATCGTGCCCTTCTGCGAGAGCGTGCCCATGACGATCGACGCGGCGTCGGCGCCCGAGACGAAGAAGATCGCCACGAGGATCATGACCAGCAGGCCGGTCACCCCCGCGATCGGGTACTCGCGCAGCAGCGAGAAGAACTGCGCCTCCTGCCCGAGGTCCGCCAGCTTCTTCCCGTCGGCCTGGAGCTTCATCGACGTACCGCCGAAGATCGCGAACCAGATCAGGGACACGACGCTCGGCACCAGGATGACGCCGCCGACGAACTGGCGGATGGTCCGGCCCCGGCTGATGCGGGCGATGAACATGCCCACGAAGGGCGTCCAGGAGATCCACCACGCCCAGTAGAAGACCGTGTTGCCCGCGAGCCAGTCGGCCACGCCCTTGCCGCTGCTGGCGTCCGTACGCCCCATGAGCTCCGGCAGGTCGCCGAAGAAGGCGCCGATCGACGTCGGCACCATGTCCAGCATCAGGATGGTCGGCCCCGCGATGAAGACGAACAGGGCGAGCATTCCCGCCAGCACCATGTTGGTGTTGGAGAGCCACTGGATGCCCTTCTCGACGCCGGAGACGGCCGAGAGGATGAAGCACGCCGTGAGCACGACGATGATGGCGACGAGCAGCCCGGTGCTGACGTCGTCCAGCCAGTTGGCCTCCTTCATGCCGCTGCCGATCTGGAGCGCGCCCAGACCGAGCGAGGCAGCCGAACCGAACAGGGTCGCGAAGATCGCCAGGATGTCGATGACCTTGCCGACCGGACCGTTCGCGTTCTTCTGGCCGATGAGCGGCGTGAAGACCGCGCTGATCGTCTGGCGGCGCCCCCGCCGGAAGCAGCTGTACGCGATGGCCAGGCCGACCACCGCGTAGATCGCCCACGGGTGCAGCGTCCAGTGGAAGAGCGTCGTCGCCATGGACGTCGACATCTTCGCCGCGTCGTCCGGCGGCTCGGTGCCCGGGGGCGGCGCGCTGAAGTGGGCGAGCGGCTCGCTCACTCCGTAGAACATCAGGCCGATACCCATGCCCGCGCTGAACATCATCGCGACCCAGGACACGGTCTTGAACTCCGGCTCCTCACCCTCCTTCCCGAGAGTGATCTTGCCGTACCGGCTGAAGGCCAGCCACAGGGAGAAGATCACGAAGCCGGAGGCGGCGAGCACGAAGGCCCAACCGCCGTTGTGCATCGTCCAGTCCAGCATGTCGGCCGAGACGTTCCCGAGGGAATCCGTCCCGAACGCACCCCAGATCACAAAGGCAAGGGTCAATGCCGCCGTGACGCCGAATACCACTCGGTCGGTCTGCGGGCCACGGGCCAGACCCCCGCTGGAGGCGTGCGCCTCCTCTGTCTCATGTTTCACTTTGCCCTATCGCCCTTCCTCCGGCGTGCATCCGGACACCTCTTGATCTGCTGTGATCTGCTGAGCTTCCTGACATGAATCCGGAGGGCCGCTACCCGGGTTCGCCGAAACTAATCCGGTCATACGCTTTGCCCAAACCCTTACATTCCGCCCAACTTCCGTACCGGCAACCGTCTATGACGTGCCGTCAGTTGTCATGATCACGCTGTACGTCAACATGAAAACAGCGGCCAGCCTAGGGCCGACCTTGCCGCGAAGCACGGCGAAGCACAGCTAAGAGGCGACATCGACGCGCCAACGCCACACGGGTGCGCGTCATTCAGGGGCATTCAGCGCCCCGCCGCGGGGACCTCCAGCCCCTCGGGCAGCTCCCCCGTCAGATAGCGCTGGACGGTGGGCGCCACCCAGGCGACGAGCTCCTCCCGGCCGAGCCGGGCGACCGGCGGAAGACCCAGCACATAGCGCCCGAGCGCGAGGCCGAGGATCTGCGAGGCGACCAGGGCCGCGCGCGTCTGCGCCCACTCGGGCTCGGGGCTGACCATCTCGGCGACGGGGGCGAGCTGCTTGCGGAAGATGTCACGTATCCGCTCGGCACCCTCGGCGTTCGTCGCCGCGACGCGCAGCAGCGCCGTCAGCGCCTCGTCCTCCTCCCAGCGGTCGACGAAGTGGCCGACGAGGGCGCCGCCGACGTGCTCCCGCGGCACGTACGAGACATCGGGCATGCGCAGGTCGAACTCGGAGGCGGCGGCGAAGAGCCCCGCCTTGTTCCCGTAGTAGCGCATCACCATCGCCGGGTCGATGCCCGCCTCGCGGGCGATGAGGCGGATCGTGGCGCGCTCGTACCCGTCGGCCGCGAAGCAGTCGCGGGCCGCGCGGAGGATCGCGGCCCGCGTCACGTCGGAGCGGCGGGCTGGGGTTTCGGTCATGTCAACAACTGTAGGCCAACAGGTGTTGACGCGCCAGCGGCCGAGTTCTAATGTTGCCAACAAGCGTTGACCAACAGGCGTTGACCCGCCGGTTGACCCGGTCCTTCCCAGGGAGGCAGCAATGTCACGCACCACCGGATCCACCAGCTCCACCGGTCCCACCGGCTCCACCCGCGCCGTGGACACGGACGTGGTCGTGGTCGGAGCGGGCCCGACCGGCCTGCTGCTCGCGGGAGATCTCGCGGCCTCCGGTCATTCCGTCACCCTCGTCGAGCGCCGCTCCGGGACGACGAGCAATCTCACCCGCGCCCTCGTCGTGCACGCCCGCACGCTGGAGCAGCTCGACGCACGCGGCGTGGCCGACGAGCTGATCACCGTGGGCCACCCCGTGGACCGCCTCCAGCTCTTCGGCCACGCGACCCTGGACCCCACCCGGCTCCCCACCCGCTTTCCGTACATTCTGGTGACCCCCCAGTTCCAGGTGGAGCGGCTGCTGGAGGACCGGGCCCACAAGGCGGGCGTCACCTTCCGGCACGGCGCGAAGGTGACCGCGCTGCGCCAGGACGCGGACGGGATCGAGGTCGAGCTGGACGAGGGCGAGGGAGAGGGCACAGCCGCCGGGAGCACGCTGCGTGCCCGCTATCTCGTCGGCACCGACGGGGTGCACAGCACCATCAGGGAGGCCCTCGGCCTGCCGTTCCCCGGCAAGTCGGTCATCCGCTCCATCGTCCTCGCGGACGTGCGGATGTCCGATCCGCCGTCCTCGCCCTTCACCGTCGCCGCGACGGACCGGGCCTTCGCCCTCGCCGCCCCGTTCGGCGACGGCTGGTACCGAGTGATGGGGTGGTCGTACGACCGCCAGCTCCCCGACAGCGAGCCGGTCGAGCTGGAGGAGGTCCAGGACTTCACCCGGCGGGCGCTCGGCACGGACTTCGGGATGCACGACCCCCGCTGGATGTCCCGCTTCCACAGCGACGAGCGCCAGGCTCCGTCCTATCGCGTGGGCCGCGCCTTCCTCGCGGGCGACGCGGCGCACGTCCACTCCCCCGCGGGCGGCCAGGGGATGAACACGGGCTTGCAGGACGCGGCCAACCTGAGCTGGAAGCTCTCGATGGTCCTCCGCGGCCGGGCCCCCGAGTCCCTGCTGGACACCTATGAGGCCGAGCGGCACCCGGTGGGCAAGCAGGTGCTGCGGGTCAGCGGCGCGATCATCCGGGTAGCGATCATGACCTTCCCCGGCAGTGTGGCGCTTCGCACGGTCGCCGCCGAGGCGATCAACCGGGTCCGGCCCCTGGGCCGCCGCGCGATGCGCACCATCTCGGGCCTCTCGTTCTCTTACGCGGCCCCCGCGGGCTCCCACCGCCTGGCCGGAAAGCGCGCCCCCGACCTGGCGCTGACCTCCGGGCGGCTCCACGAGGCGCTGCGCGAGGGCCGGTTCGTCCTGGTGACGCCCCGGGGCTCCGCCGCGGCCCGGCAGGAAGACCTCCGCTTCGTCCACGCGGAGTACGCGCGAGGGGGCAAGCACACCCTGCTGATCCGCCCCGACGGATACATAGCGTGGGCGGCCGACGGACAGCCCGCCGACTCCGAGCTGCGAGAGGCGCTCACCACGTGGACGGGAGCCGAGTCCCCGGCGTGAGACAGGGACCCAGCCCGACCCGCGGGCCAGCTTCCGGCCGGCCCGCCGGGACATGACGGGGGCGCTGCTCTGCCTCACGGGGGTCGCAGTGATCATGTACGTGGCGCGGGGCAACTGAGGCGGCGCCCCCGGCTCTTCACGGCGAAGACGCGCACCCGCCCCTCCCGGCCCGTCCGATCCTCCCGGCCCCTCCGGACCGGCACCGGCACGCCGGAGAGGGCCGGCGCGTTGACTCCGTGGGGGTGCCATGGGGGGCGGCATGGGGAGGGCGGCGGTGACCGCGGGGGGCGCTGATGCGCCGTAAGCCCGCTGGCCAGCGGGGCGAGGAAAGAGCAAAACGGAAAAGACTGACTTTGGCCACCATAGCCACCGGGCGACCGGACGGGCGTGCGGCCTGTGCGATAGACATTGATGTCCACCGCCCCAACTGGCGGCTGAACACGTTCGACAGGACCAGGAGGCAGCCGTGCCGTGGAGGGCAAGGACGAGTGCCGCGCTTGCGAGGTATGCCACAAGCGGCGTGAGTGCCGCGCTGGCCCTCCTGCTGACGGGCGCCCTCGCCGCCTGCACCGGCTCCTCCGACCCGGACGACGAGGCGGACACCAAACCCGGCGATCCCACCGCGACCACGTCCACCGCGCCCCCGGGCAAGCACCGCACCCTGCCCGAGGCGTGCGGGACCGTCAGCGTCGCCATGCTCAAGGACCTCCTCCCCGGCGCCGCGGCCGAGGAGGAGGCGAGTGACGACGGCTCGGGGGGCGACGACCCCAGCCCCTCGCCGTACGAGGGCGAGGCCAGCGTGACGTATGACACGGACCGCCGGGTGGGCTGCCGTTGGAAGAGCGCCACGACGCTCGGGACCCGGCATCTCACGATCGACTTCGAGCGCGTCGTCTCCTACGATCCCGCGGTCAGCGACGACGAGCAGGCCGGACTGCTCTATGAGAGAAAGGCCACCAAGGCGGACATCCCGCTGACCACCCCCTCCCCGGAGGAGAGCGACGACACCTCCGGCGAGACCGGGGACTCCGAGGGCGCCGACTCCCCCGAATCCTCCGAATCCCCTGACGGGAGCGGGGAGAAGAGCAAGGGCGAGAAGGAGAAGGACGGCGCGAAGGAGTCCGCGAAGGGCAAGAAGAAGGGCGACGCCGAGGGCGACGGGGCGAGCGCGGATGAGACGGACGCCACCCAGGACGGAACGGAAGAGCAGCTCTCCCCTCGTACGCTGGACGGCATCGGCGACGCCGCCTACATCAACGACAAACTGGACACTGAGGACTCCGGCGTGCACCGGGACATCACCCTGGTCTTCCGGACGGCCAACGTGATCGCCACGGTCGAGTACGACCAGTGGGTCACCGACAAGCACCGGATCCCGGGCAGCCGAGAGCTCCAGGACAAGGCTCAGGAGCTGTCGGAACAGCTCGTCGGACGGTTCGAGGAGGAGTGAGCCCGGTGGTCCGGCTCCGCGCCGGACCCGGCCCGGGGTGACCTGACACACGCGTGCGCGGTGCCACGAATCGCCCACCGCGCCTCATGAGCCGCGTACCGTGCCGTCCAACAGAGCCACCCCCTCAGCTCCCAGAACCGAAGAATCCCCGGAAGCGAAGGAACCATGCACCGAAACGTCCCGCGCATCGCCCGTACTCTCGCCTGTGCGGCAGTCGCGCTGCCCGTCCTGCTGGTCGCCGGCTGCTCCTCGGACTCCGACAACGGCGGGAAGGACTCCGACTCCCCCTCGGACTCCGCCAGCAAGTCCAAGCCGGCCAAGGTCGCGCCCGCGAAGTTCAAGGAGTTGCCCGACTCCTGCAAGAGCATCGGCAAGGGCACGGTCAAGGACCTCGTCCCCAAGTCCGACAACGAGGCGGGCAAGCGCGTCGGCTCCGGCGACACCAACGACTCCACGAGCTGCCTGTGGAGCGGCCTGGACAAGTACGACTACCGGCAGTTGACGATCTCGCTCAAGCGCTTCGACTCCGAGGCCTCGCTGGGCACCGGCGACAAGCGCGCCGGCCAGTTCCTGGACGAGCGCGTCGGCGAGACCACGGGCAACAAGGACAACAAGAAGGCCAAGGACTCCCACGTCGCCGATGTCGGCGAGCAGGCCACCTCGGTCAGCTACGAGACCAAGAAGAAGGACTCCAAGGGCAAGTCCGAGGACTTCACCGGCGAGCGCCTCGTCGCCCGCACGGCCAACGTGGTCGTGACCGTGGACTACGAGGGCGCGGGCTTCGAGGACGCCAAGCAGCCCAAGCCGGAGGACCTGAAGAAGAAGGCCGAGAAGGCCGCGAAGGAAGCGATCACCAACATCAAGTAGCGCGCGGGCGCCCTCCGGAGTTCTTCCGGAGGGCGCCTTCCGCCTTGACGCGTATGCCAGGCTGGGCCCGCCAGTTTCCGAGGGTGGGGGACAACTCCAGTGCAGGGCGTACAACTCACGCGAATACACCGCATACTCATCGCGGTCGTCGTCACCGGCGCCGTGGTGATCGCAGCGATCGGCTTCGCCGGTTCGTTCTCGGCAGTGCGCGACCTCGCGGAGAAGAAGGGCTTCGGCTCCTTCGCGCCCTTCTTCCCGATCGGCGTCGACGCGGGCATCGTCGTCCTGCTCGCGCTCGACCTGCTCCTCACCTGGATCCGCATCCCCTTCCCGCTGCTGCGCCAGACCGCCTGGCTGCTGACGGCCGCCACCATCGCCTTCAACGGCGCCGCGGCCTGGCCCGATCCGCTCGGGGTCGGCATGCACGCGGTGATCCCCGTGCTCTTCGTCGTCACGGTCGAGGCCGCGCGGCACGCGATCGGCCGCGTCGCGGACATCACCGCCGACAAGCACATGGAGGGCGTACGGCTGTCGCGCTGGCTGCTGGCGTTCCCCTCGACGTTCCGGCTGTGGCGCCGGATGAAGCTGTGGGAGCTGCGTTCGTACGACGAGGTGATCCGGATGGAGCAGGACCGGCTCGTCTACGAGACGCGGCTGCGGGCGCGTTACGGGCGCGGGTGGCGGCGCAAGGCGCCCGTCGAGGCGCTGATGCCGCTGAAGCTCGCCCGTTACGGGGTGCCGCTCGCCAAGAGCCTGACGACCGTTCCCACGCCGCCGGAGGCGCTGCGGGAGGGGGCGTGGGAGCGCCCCGGCCCGGAGCTCATGCCGGATTCCGCGCCCGTGCCCGCGCCCGCCCCAGAGACGGTGCCGGGGCCCGCCCCACAACCGGGACCCGTGCCCGAGCAGGCGGCGCCCGTGCCGGAGCAGGTGCCCGTGCCGGAGCAGGTGCCCGTGCCGGAGCAGGTGCCCGTGCCGGAGCAGGTGCCCGTGCCCGCTACTGCTCAAGAGGCCGTCCCGGAGCCGGAGCCCGCACCCGAGCCCGTCGCCAGGCCCGTGCCGGAACCCGGCCCCGACCCCGATCCCGTGCAAGAGCCCCTCCCCGTACCGGAGCCCGAGCCGGAGCCCGTACCGGCGCCCGTGCCCGAGCCCGTGCCCGCCTACGCCGCCGAGCGGCGCGATCCCGGGCCGCGGGTGACCGTGCCCGTGACCCCCGGCGGGCGCCACCGGACCCTCTCCTCTCCCCCTGTCGCCGACGACGAGCCCATCGGGATACCGGACGGGGTCCCGCGCGAGGAGTACTACTTCGGGATCTACCGCGAGTACGTCGCCTCGCACGGCGAACGCCCCAACGCCCGCCAGCTCTCCCGCACCCTGCACGAGCGGGGCGTGACGACCGCCGACGGCGGGCTGCTCAGCGAGAGCTATCTCTTCTCGTACATGCGCGAGTTCAAGGACCGCTACAACACCGAGATGGGCCTCGCGGGCTGATCCTGGTCAATCCCCCGGCCTGCCCGGCCACTCGAAGCCCAGCGCCTCCGCGTGCGCACGAGTACCGCCCGCGATGAAGCCGAACGACTTCGGGTCGTCCCGCGCCAGGCGGCCCACCGCGCGTTCGGCCTGGAGCTCCGGCGACCACCCGTTGTCCATGTGCTCGCAGCCGAACCGCAGCCACGGAGCCTCCGCCTCCCCCTCCGAATCACCCTCGTCGCCCGACGGTTCGTACGGGTAGTGGAACGTCAACCGCACCGCGTCGTACTTACCGGGCGCGAGGCCGACCTCCTCCAGGACGCATCTCCACCGGCCCAGCACCTCCGGCTCGGCCCGGAGCCGTTCGCCGATGAGACGGGTGAACGTACGGGCGGGCCACTCCCAGCTGTGGTCGTTCTCGGCACGGGCGACCTCGGCGTCGTACTGGACGGCGTCGAAGCGGAGTTGGAGCTTCTCCTCCTCCGGGAAGGTCCGCCACACCTGCCAGACCACCGTGTCCCCCTCGCGGCTGATCGCGGCGTAGAGCGCGCCGCAGCACGGCTCCGTGCAGAGGGCCTCCAGGAGTTGGACCTCGTGCGGCTCGGCGCCGTCCGGCCCGGCGCGCAACAGGCCCGGCTCCAGGAGGTGTTCGGGTGCGTGCACCGGACCTGAGCCGAGGGCCTCGCCGAGCACCGGCCGCCCGTCGACGAGGACGCGGGTCTCGGCGCGGAACCAGCGGTCGGGGTCGCGCGAGGTCACCTCGATCCGGAGGGTGCTCAACCCCTCCCGTACGGCGGGGGGCTCGTCGTCCTCCCGCTGGGGCGCGCGGGTCCGCATCCGCGCCACCCACTCGGCGCGCGCCCGGTCGGTCCGTGCCCGCAGGTCGGAGGCCGAGGGCACGGGAGGCGCCTCGGGCTCCGGCCACGACCACAGCGCGTCGCACAGCCGTTCCACGATCAGCTCGCGCTCCCCCGCCTCCCAGTCCAGCAGCCGCGTGTGCCCGCTGTGCACGTCGAGGAGGAGCGAGGTGAGCAGCGCCCGGTGATCGAGCGTGGGTTCGAGGGACGCGGCGTGCGTGGAGAAGGCGAGCAGGACACGGCGCGCGTCCGCGTAGCGGAGGATCTGCGGAATGCTGTCCTCCGGCTCGGCCATGGTCGCGAGCAGCCGTCCGGTGTGCGCGAGGACCTCCGGGTCCGTGAGCGGCGCCGAGGGCAGGTCCGCCGCCTCCGCGACCGTACGGGCCCGCGCGGCCTCCTCCCGCCCCGGGCCGAGCCCGCGCCGCCGCAGCCAGTGCCGCGCCACCGGATCCGGCCGCTGGCACAGCACGTGGACGGCGTCGCTCCGCTGCTGCGGCCGGGCGGCGCACTCGGCGAGCCGTACGATCTCGCCCGCCGTGCCGTCGAGCGAGGCCAGCACCTCGGCGGCGGGCCGCAGACAGCGGGACAGCCGCCCCACGGCCACGATGTACGGCACCTCGTCGGGCCCCGCCGTGCCCCGCAGCAGCGCGAGCCCGACCCATACGACGCGCCGGTCGGTGCCGTCGCGTACGAGCCGCAGCCCGAGCGCGCGGGCGCGCGCGGGGTCGGTCTCGGGGAGGGATTCGACGACCGGGAAGGCCGTACGCTCGCCGATGTCGAGGTCGCCGATCAGCTCACGCAGCCGCTCCGGATCCGCCGCAGCCGGATCCGCCGGATCCTCCGCGAGGAACTCCTCCAGCACGGTCCGCAGCCGGAGCTGACGGTCGACGTCGTGGTCCCGGTCCGGCCGGAACGGCTCGTCGGGAAGGGGATGTCCGCCCGCGGGCAACGGGCCCTCGCGGCCATCCGGGTAGGTCTGACGGAGAAGACGGCGCGCGTGCCCGTACAGCGAAAGCCGTGGGAGCCGCGCGGGGGACGCGCTCACCAGCGCGTGAGGATCTCGATTCCCTTGGTCATGCGCCGATCCTGACAGCGCGTCCCCGTCACGGCAACAGCTTTACGCCACCGGCCAGGCCGTGTCCGGCGGATCCTGGTTGCGCGCAGTTCCCCGCGCCCCTGAGGCCTCAGGGGCGCGGGGAACTGCGCGAGCAACCACAACGCACGCGCGGCCTGCGAGGCACAGGCAGGGGCAGCCCCTGCCCAGCAAGCCCCTCGGTCACGGCCTACGCCGCCAACAGCTTGCGCACCCGCTCCTGGCCCACCGCCAGCAGCAGCGTGGGCAGTCGCGGGCCCGTCTCGCGCCCGACCAGCAGCCGGTACAGGAGTGCGAAGAAGCCGCGCTGGGCGACCTTCAGCTCCGGCGTCGGCTTGGCGTCCGGGTCGAGACCGGCCTGGATCTTCGGCACGCCGTAGACGAGCTGGGTCAGCCCGTCGAGCGACCAGTGCTCGTCCAGCCCGTCCAGCAGCATCCGCAGCGACTCGCGCGCGGTCTCGTCCAGCGAGGCCAGCAGCTCCGTGTCCGGCTCGTCGCGGACGCGCGTGCGCTGGTCCTCCGGCACCTGGGTGGTGATCCAGCGGTGCGCGCGGTCGAGCCGCGGGCGGACCTCGTCCAGCGCGTGCACCGGGTGCTCCGGGTCCAGCTCGCTCAGGATCCGCAGCGTCTGCTCCTCCTGGCCGCCCGTGATGTCCGTGACGGAGGCGAGCGTGCGGTACGGCAGCGGGCGCGGGGTGACGGTGAGCGGGCCGAGCGCGGTCGAGGACGCACGCGTGTGCGCGGCGACGTCGGCGGGCTGGGCGCTGCCGTCCGCGATCTTGCGGACGAGCGCGTCCCACTCGTCGTACATCCGCTGGATCTCCTGGTCGAAGGCGACCTTGAAGGACTGGTTCGGCTTGCGGCGCGCGTACAGCCAGCGCAGCAGCGGGCCCTCCATGATCTGCAGCGCGTCGGCCGGGGTCGGCACGCCGCCCTTGGACGAGGACATCTTCGCCATGCCGCTGATGCCGACGAACGCGTACATCGGGCCGATCGGCTGCGCGCCGCCGAAGATCTCCTTCACGAGCTGCCCGCCGACGACGAACGACGAGCCCGGCGACTGGTGGTCCACGCCCGAGGGCTCGAAGACGACGCCCTCGTACGCCCAGCGCATCGGCCAGTCGACCTTCCAGACCAGCTTGCCGTGGTCGAACTCGCGCAGCAGCACCGTCTCGCCGTGCCCGCACACGCAGCTGTAGGCCAGCTCGGTGGACTCGTCGTCGTACGCCGTCACGGTCGTCAGGTCGCGGCCGCAGACCGTGCAGTAGGGCTTGTACGGGTAGTAGGCGCCGGAGCCCGTGGAGCCGTCGTCCTCGCTCGCCGCGCCGGAGCCCTCGGCGGCCTCGACCTCGGCCTCGTCGGCGGGCTTCTGCTGCTTCTGCTGCTGCTTCTTACCACCGCCCTTACCGGCCTTCTCCAGCGTCCGGTAGCGGTCGAGCACGGCGTCGATGGCCCCGCGCTCGCGCATGGCGAAGAGGATCTGCTCGCGGTAGGCCCCGCCCGTGTACATCTCCGTCTGGCTGATGCCCCGGTACTCGACGCCCAGCTCGGCGAGGGACGCCTCCATCGCTGCCTTGAAGTGCTGGCCCCAGCTCTCGTACGGGCTGCTGGGCGGCGCCGGGACGGCGGTCAGCGGGCGGCCGATGTGCTCGCTCCACGACTCGTCGACGCCCTCGACCCCGGCCGGGACCTTGCGGAACCGGTCGTAGTCGTCCCACGAGATGATGTGCTCGCAGTCGACGCCCCGCCGCTTGATCTCGTCCGCGACCAGGTGCGGGACCATCACCTCGCGCAGGTTGCCGAGGTGGATCGGGCCCGAGGGACTCAGGCCCGACGCGCAGACGATTTTCTTGCCGGGGGCACGACGCTCCGACTCGGCGATGACCTCATCGGCGATACGGGAGACCCAGTCGGCCTCATGAGTGGTCTGAGCCACGTCCGGCACTTCCTTCTCTCTGCGCGTCACAAGCCTTCCGCCCCATTGTCCCATCCAGAAAACCGGTGGCCGTCCCGTGGGATACTGGGGCCATTCACACGACCATCCAACGGAACGGTTAGCTCTCCATGGCCTCGGTCCCCTCACTCGCCGCTTCGGTCCGCCAGCGTGTCTCGGACGCCCTCTCGGCTGCCCTGCCGGATGCCGCCTCCGCCGACCCCCTGCTGCGACGTAGCGACAGGGCGGACTTCCAGGCCAACGGCATGCTGGCCCTCGCCAAGCAGCTCAAGGGCAACCCCCGCGAGCTGGCCGCCAAGGTCGTCGCGGAGCTCCCCGAGGGCGGCGAGATCAAGGACATCGAGGTCTCGGGCCCCGGCTTCCTGAACATCACGGTGAGCGACGAGGCGATCGTCCGTACGCTCGCGGCCCGCGCGGCCGACGACCGGCTGGGTGTGGGGTACGCGGAGCACCCCGGCACCACCGTGATCGACTACTCGCAGCCGAACGTCGCCAAGGAGATGCACGTCGGCCACCTGCGGTCCACGGTGATCGGCGACGCCATCGTGCACATCCTCGAACACCGGGGCGAGAAGGTGATCCGGCGCCACCACATCGGCGACTGGGGCACCAACTTCGGCATGCTCATCCAGTACCTGATCGAGCACCCGACCGAGCTGGACCACGAGGCGGACGCGGCGGGCGCCAAGGACGCGGGCGAGGCCGCCATGGCCCGGCTCAACCGGCTCTACAAGTCCTCGCGCGCGGTCTTCGACTCCGACGAGGCCTTCAAGGCCCGCGCCCGTGACCGGGTCCCGGCGCTGCAGAGCGGCGACCCGGAGACGCTCGCGCTCTGGCACAAGATCGTCGACGAGTCGAAGACGTACTTCCAGGGCATCTACGCCGAGCTGGACGTCGAGGTCCGCGACGAGGACGTCGTCGGCGAGAGCGCGTACAACGACGATCTGCACCAGGTCGTGAAGGACCTGGAGGAGTCCGGCGTCGCCGTGCGCTCCGAGGGCGCGCTGTGCGTCTTCTTCGAGGACGTGAAGGGCCCCGACGGCACCCCGACGCCGCTCATCGTCCAGAAGTCCAACGGCGGCTTCGGATACGCGGCCACGGACCTGGCCGCGATCCGCAACCGGATCGGCGAGCTCAAGGCCGACACCCTGCTGTACGTGGTGGACGCCCGGCAGGCCCTGCACTTCCGGATGGTCTTCGAGACCGCCCAGCGCGCGGGCTGGCTGCCCGAGGGCGCCGCGAAGCAGCTCGCGTTCGGCACCGTGCTGGGCAAGGACGGCAAGCCGTTCAAGACCCGCGAGGGCGAGACGGTCCGGCTGGTCGACCTGCTCGACGAGGCGGTGGAGCGGGCCGCCGAGGTGGTGCGCGAGAAGGCGCAGGACCTCACGGAGGAGGAGATCCAGGACCGCGCCTCGCAGGTCGGCATCGGCGCGGTGAAGTACGCGGACCTGTCGAACTCCATGACGCGGGACTACGTGTTCGACCTGGACCGGATGGTCTCCCTCCAGGGCGACACCAGCGTCTACCTCCAGTACGCGTACGCCCGTATCCGCTCGATCTTCCGCAGGGGCGGCGAGACCGCGAAGCCCGCGCCGCACCCGGAGATCGAGCTGGCCCCGGCCGAGCGGGCGCTCGCGCTCCAGCTCGACGAGTTCGGTGACACGCTGGCGGCCGTCGCCGAGGAGTACGCGCCGCACAAGCTCGCCGCGTACCTGTACGAACTGGCCTCGCTCTACAGCCGGTTCTTCGAGAACTGCCCCGTCCTCAAGGCCGACACCGAGGAGCAGAAGGAGAACCGCCTCTTCCTCTGCGACCTGACGGCCCGCACCCTCCACCAGGGCATGGACCTGCTGGGCATCAGGACGCCTGAGCGACTGTGAGCCGCGGCGCCCTGCGGGCGCCGACAGGCGCCCTTCAGGGGCGCGGGGAACTGCGCGCGCAACCCGCCTGCACGCGGTGGCCCGCGACGCGACAGCAAGGGGCAGCCCCTGCCCGGAGCCCTCTCAAGAGGGCCCGGCAAAGGCTGCCCCAGCCGGAAATCGGTCAGCGCAGAAGGCCCGCGGCCTCCGTAGCCCAGTACGTCAGAATCATGCGCGCACCGGCCCGCTTGAAGCCGGTCAGCGCTTCCAGGATCGCGGCCTCGCGGTCCACGAGCCCCCTCTCGGCGGCGAGCTCGATCATCGCGTACTCGCCGGAGATCTGGTACGCGCCCACCGGCACGTCCGTCGCGGCCGCGACCTCCTTGAGCACGTCCAGGTACGGCATGCCCGGCTTGACCATGGCCATGTCCGCGCCCTCGGCGATGTCCAGCTCCAGCTCGCGCAGCGCCTCGCGCCCGTTCGCGTAGTCCTGCTGGTACGTCTTGCGGTCGCCGGTGAGTGAGGAGGCGACGGCCTCGCGGAACGGGCCGAAGAAGGCGGAGGCGTACTTCGCGGTGTACGCGAAGATCCCCACGTCCTCGTGCCCGGCGCCGTCCAGCGCCCGCCGCACGTGGCCGACCTGGCCGTCCATCATCCCGCTCGGCCCGAGCACATGCGCTCCGGCCTCCGCCTGGACGAGGGCCATGTCGGCGTACCGCCCCAGCGTGGCGTCGTTGTCGACCCGGCCCTCGGCGTCGAGGACGCCGCAGTGGCCGTGGTCGGTGTACTCGTCGAGGCACAGGTCGGACATGACCACGAGGTCGTCGCCGACCTCGGCCCGTACGTCGCGGAGCGCGACCTGGAGGATGCCGTCCGGATCGGTCCCGGCCGTGCCCGCCGCGTCCTTCTTCGCGTCCTCCGGGACGCCGAAGACCATGATCCCGCCGAGCCCGGCGGTGACGGCCTCGGCCGCCGCCTTCTTCAGCGACTCGCGCGAGTGCTGCACGACGCCGGGCATCGAGGAGATCGGCACCGGCTCGGCCGCGCCCTCACGGACGAAGACCGGCAGGATCAGGTCGGACGGGTGCACCCGGTGCTCGGCGACCATGCGGCGCATCGCCGGCGTCGTACGCAGCCTGCGGAGCCGGGTGCCCGGGAAACCCCCGTACGGATTCCCGCCGTACGGGGCCCCGGTTGTGCTGTCGTTCACGAACGTGCCCTCCTCCTGGCCGGGCGCTTCTCGCTCGGCCGCTTCACGGGGTCACCCGCCTCCACGGCGTCGGCACGCCGCTGCGCGCCGAAGTCGGCCAGCGCCTCGGCCAGCTTGTGCACGGACGGCTCGGGCGACATGACGTCCACCCGCAGGCCGTGCTCCTCCGCCGTCTTGGCGGTGGCCGGGCCGATGCAGGCGATGACGGTGACGTTGTGCGGCTTGCCCGCGATGCCCACGAGGTTCCGCACGGTGGACGACGAGGTGAACAGGACCGCGTCGAACCCGCCGCCCTTGATCGCCTCGCGGGTCTCGGCGGGCGGCGGCGAGGCGCGCACGGTGCGGTACGCGGTGACGTCGTCGACCTCCCAGCCCAGCTCGATGAGCCCGGCGACGAGGGTCTCGGTCGCGATGTCGGCGCGCGGCAGGAAGACACGGTCGATCGGGTCGAACACCGGGTCGTACGGCGGCCAGTCCTCCAGCAGACCGGCGGCCGACTGCTCGCCGCTCGGCACCAGATCGGGCTTCACGCCGAAGGCGATGAGGGCACGCGCCGTCTGCTCGCCCACCGCCGCGACCTTGATCCCGGCGAAGGCCCGCGCGTCGAGCCCGTACTCCTCGAACTTCTCGCGCACCGCCTTGACCGCGTTGACGGAGGTGAAGGCGATCCACTCGTAGCGGCCCGTGACCAGGCCCTTGACCGCGCGCTCCATCTGCTGCGGGGTGCGCGGCGGCTCCACGGCGATGGTCGGCACCTCGGCCGGGACCGCGCCGTACGAACGCAACTGGTCGGAGAGGGAGGCCGCCTGCTCCTTGGTGCGCGGCACCAGGACCTGCCAGCCGAACAGCGGCTTGGACTCGAACCAGGCCAGCTGATCGCGCTGGGCCGCGGCGCTGCGCTCGCCGACCACGGCTATGACGGACTGCCCGCCGTCGGGCGAGGGCAGCACCTTCGCCTGCTTCAGGGTCTGCTGGATGCTGCCGAGCGTCGCGGTGAACGTGCGCTGGCGCGTGGTCGTCCCGGCGAGGGTGACGGTCAGCGGGGTGTCCGGCTTGCGGCCCGCGGCGACCAGCTCGCCCGCGGTGGCGGCGACCGACTCCAGGGTGGTGGAGACGACGACGGTCGCGTCGCTCACCCCGACCTCGGTCCAGCATCTGTCGTCGGCGGTCGCGGCGTCCACGAAGCGCACGTCCGTGCCCTGCGCGTCCCGCAGCGGCACCCCGGCGTACGCGGGCACGCCGACGGCGGCCGCGACTCCCGGCACCACCTCGAAGGGGATCCCGGCGGAGGCGAGCGCGAGCATCTCGCGGGCGGCGTCCGAGTCGAGGCCGGGGTCACCGGCCACCGCTCGTACGACCCGCTTGCCGGAGCGCGCGGCGGCCATGGCAAGATCTGCTGCATCGCCCGCCGGGTCAGGGGCAGTTGATGCCTCCTGCCCTTCCGGCTGGAGCGGGGTGTCCACCCCTGCCCGCGTGTGTGTGCGCACGACGTCCCGTACCCGGGGATCGGCGACGAGCACATCGGCCTGCGACAGCGCCTCGACGGCGCGGAGGGTCAGCAGCCCCGGGTCGCCGGGCCCGGCACCCAGGAAGGTGACGTGTCCGTGCGCACCGTGCAGGTGCGGTCGTGGCGCGGCTGCTGCCTGCTGTTCTGCCTGTCGGGCTACCCGTGCGGTGCTCGACTTGTCGGCGGCGGTGGGGCTCAAAGTGCTCGCTCCCCCATCAGACCGGCCGCACCCTTGGCGAGCATCTCGTCGGCGAGTTCGCGGCCCATGCGCTGCGGGGCCGCCTCGTCGCCGTCGGACGCCGGTACGGGACCGGTGGTGGACAACTGCACCAGCGTGGCGCCGTCGGTGGTGCCGACAACTCCGCGCAGGCGCATTTCGGTGACAACCTGCTCCTCGGCAAGAAGGTCGGCCAGCGCACCGACGGGTGCGCTGCAACCGGCCTCCAAGGCGGCGAGCAGGGTTCGCTCGGCGGTCACGGCGGCCCGGGTGTACGGGTCGTCGAGCTCGGCGAGCTGGGCGGCCAGGTGCGCGTCGGACGCGGCGCACTCGACAGCCAGTGCCCCCTGGCCGGGGGCGGGCAGAACAGCGTCCGGGCTGATCAGCTCGGTGGCCTCGGCGAGACGGCCGACCCGCTGGAGCCCGGCGGCGGCGAGCACGACGGCGTCGAGCTCGCCTGAGCGCACGTACCCGATACGCGTGTCGATATTCCCCCGGATCGGAACGGTCTCGATCTCGACCCCGAACGTCCGTGCCCACGCGTGGAGCTGGGACATGCGGCGCGGCGAGCCGGTGCCGATACGGGCGACGCGCGGAGCGCCGTCACGGATCAGCTCCTGGAAGCCGAGCCCGTCGCGCGCGACCAGCGCGTCCCGTACGTCGGCCCGCGCGGGCACGGCGGCCAGCGTGAACTCCTCGGGCTGCGCGGTCGGCAGGTCCTTCAGCGAGTGCACGGCGAAATCGATTTCACCGTCGCGCAGCGCGTCACGCAGCGCGTTGACGAACACACCGGTGCCGCCGATCTGCGTGAGGTGCTCCCTGCTGGTGTCGCCGTACGTGGTGATCTCGACCAGCTCGACGGGACGGCCCGTGAGCTGACGCACCTCGTCGGCGACCAGCCCGGACTGGGCCATCGCGAGGGTGCTGCGCCGGGTGCCCAGCCTCAGTGCTCGGACCTGATCGTGGTCCGGGGCCTTGCTCATTGCCGCTCCTGTTCGGGATTGCTCACAGCGGCGACCGCCTGTGGGTCGAGGTCGAAGAGTTCACGCAGCGCGTCCGCGTACCCGGCGCCGCCGGGCTCGCCCGCGAGCTGCTTCACACGCACGGTCGGCGCGTGCAGCAGCTTGTCGACGACCCGGCGCACGGTCTGCGTGACCTCCGCGCGCAGCTTGTCGTCCATTCCGTGCAGCCGCCCGTCGAGCCGCGCCATCTCGCTGGCGACGACGTCGGCGGCCATGGTGCGCAGCGCGACGACGGTCGGCGTGATCGTCGCGGCCCGCTGGGCGGCGCCGAAGGCGGCGACCTCCTCCGTCACGATGCCGCGCACGGCGTCCACGTCGGCCGCCATGGGCGCGTCGGCCTCGGCCTCCGCGAGCGACTCGATGTCCACGAGCCGCGCGCCCGCGATCCGGTGCACGGCGGCGTCGATGTCGCGGGGCATGGCGAGGTCGAGCAGCGCGAGCGGGGTCGCCTCCTCGACGTCGGACGCCTTCAGCACGAGCCCCGTGGCGCCGGTGCAGGACACGGCGATGTCCGCGCGCGACAGCTCCTCGGCGACGCCGTCCATGGACAGGGCCCGTACGGCGAAACCGTCATCGCCGGAGCCGGAGCCGGAGCCGGGGCCGTCGCCGGAGCCGTCGCCGTCCCCGGCCCGCTCCTCGGCCAGCGCGGCGGCGAGGCGCTCGGCGCGGGCCAGGGTCCTGTTGGCGATCACCAGTTCGGCCACACCCGCGCGGGCGAGGGTCGCCGCCGCGAGCGAGGACATCGAACCGGCGCCGATGACCAGCGCACGCCTCCCGCGCACCCACGCGGCGACGGACTCGTCGGCGGCCAGCTGCTCCAGACCGAAGGTGACCAGCGACTGACCGGCCTTGTCGATGCCGGTCTCGGAATGCGCTCGCTTGCCGACGCGAAGTGCCTGCTGGAAGAGATCGTTCAGCAGCCGCCCGGCCGTGTGCTGCTCCTGCGCGAGCGCGAGCGCGTCCTTGATCTGCCCGAGGATCTGCCCCTCGCCGACCACCATCGAGTCGAGCCCGCACGCCACCGAGAAGAGGTGGTGGACGGCCCGGTCCTCGTAGTGCACGTAGAGGTACGGGGTCAGCTCCTCCAGGCCCACGCCGCTGTGCTGCGCGAGCAGGGTGGACAGTTCGGCGACACCGGCGTGGAACTTGTCCACGTCGGCATAGAGTTCGATCCGGTTGCAGGTGGACAGCACCGCGGCCTCGGCAGCGGGCTCCGCGCCCACGGCGTCCTGGAGCAGCTTCCCCCGCTCCTGCGCCTCCAGCGCGGCACGCTCCAGCACACTGACCGGCGCACTGCGATGGCTCAGTCCGACGACGAGAAGGCTCATGCCGGCATCACGGCGGGAACGTCCCCGTCAGGTCCGGACTCGGGGCGCTTGGCGGAGGTCGCGGCGGGCCTCTTGGTGACGGTCGCGGCGGGCGGCGCGACGGGGTGCGCGGCACCCTCGTCCTCGCCGTGCGGCTCCTCCCCGGCCTTCCGCTGCTCGTGGAAGGCGAGGATCTGCAGCTCTATCGACAGGTCGACCTTGCGCACGTCCACGCCCTCGGGCACGGAGAGCACGGTCGGCGCGAAGTTGAGGATCGAGGTGATCCCGGCCGCGACGAGCCGGTCGCACACCTGCTGCGCGGCGCCGGCGGGCGTCGCGATCACGCCGATCGACACCCCGTTCTCGGAGATGATCGTCTCCAGCTCGTCGGTGTGCTGCACCGCGATCCCGGCCACGGGCCTGCCCGCGAGCGAGGGGTCCGCGTCGATCAGCGCGGCGACGCGGAAGCCGCGCGAGGCGAAGCCGCCGTAATTGGCGAGGGCGGCGCCGAGGTTGCCGATACCGACGATGACGACGGGCCAGTCCTGGGTGAGCCCCAGCTCACGGGAGATCTGGTAGACGAGATACTCGACGTCGTAGCCGACGCCCCGCGTGCCGTAGGAGCCGAGATACGAGAAATCCTTGCGCAGCTTGGCCGAGTTGACCCCGGCGGCAGCCGCCAGTTCCTCCGAGGAGACCGTGGGCACCGAGCGCTCGGAGAGCGCGGTGAGTGCCCGCAGATACAGCGGAAGACGGGCGACGGTGGCCTCGGGGATTCCTCGGCTGCGGCTCGTCGCCGGTCGATGATTTCGGCCAGTTGCCACGGTGCTCCTGCCGTTTGCGCGAAGCGGTGAGCGGTCGCACGCGAGGCCCCTGCGGCGAAGCCGCACACGGGCTGCAGTTCCGGGACCGCTCCGTCGCGCCCAGGCTATGCCTTTGTGAACGCGTGCACAAAGATAGTGTCCGCTTTGTCCGGCCAACGTGACCGGCGCCACACGTATCAACGGGGACACCCGGCCACACTCCTCACGTATACCCCCCAGGACGGCAAAACGCCCTCGATGGTAATCGAAACCAGCCCGAACTCCGACCACGGAACGGGCAGCTCTCACGCCTCCAGCGCGGCGCGCAGCCGCTGCGGGTCCACCCGCCAGAAGTCGTGCTGAGCGCCGTCGACCAGCACGACCGGAATCTGCTCCCAGTACTTGCGGTACAGCTCCTGGTCCTGGTTGATGTCCTTCTCCTCCCACTGCGCGCCCGTCTCGCCGCACACCCGGACGATCACGTCCCGTGCGACGTCACAGAGATGGCAGCCCGGCTTCCCGATCAGCGTCACGGTCTTCATACGGCCATTCTGCGCCCCTTCACGGGCCCTCCCGACCACCCGCGGTCCCGTCCGTTCACGCGGTGCACGCGCATGGACACTCGCGCGTAACGGGCTTGCCGAACGGGCTGGCTATGCTCGCGGTATGGCCCTTCCCGCATGGCTCACCGCACGCAAGCGCTCCGCCACCGCGCGGAGCGTGCTGGCCGGCGAGGCCGCCGCCGAGGCGGCCCGCAAGCAGGAGCAGGCCGACCAGGCGGCGCAGGAGGCCGAGGCCCCGAAGGACCTCGCGGAGGGCGGCCCGGAGGCCGGGGAGCCGGAGTTCCCCGTCGCCGGGGACACCCACGCGGCCGCCTTCTTCGACCTGGACAACACGGTGATGCAGGGCGCCGCCCTCTTCCACTTCGGCAGGGGCCTCTACAAGCGGAAGTTCTTCCGCAAGCGCGAGCTGACCCGCTTCGCCTGGCAGCAGGCGTACTTCCGGCTCGCGGGCTCGGAGAACGCGGAGCACATGCAGGACGCCCGCGACAGCGCCCTCTCGATCGTCAAGGGCCACCGGGTCTCGGAGCTGATGGCCATCGGCGAGGAGATCTACGACGAGTACATGGCGGGCCGCATCTGGCCCGGCACCCGCGCCCTCGCCCAGGCGCACCTCGACGCGGGCCAGAAGGTGTGGCTCGTCACCGCGGCGCCCGTGGAGACCGCGACGATCATCGCCCGCCGCCTCGGCCTGACCGGCGCGCTCGGCACGGTCGCCGAGTCCGTCGGCGGCGTCTACACCGGCAGGCTCGTCGGCGAGCCCCTGCACGGCCCCGCCAAGGCCGAGGCCGTCCGCGCCCTCGCCACGGCCGAGGAGCTGGAGCTGGAGCGGTGCGCGGCGTACAGCGATTCGGCGAACGACATCCCGATGCTGTCGCTCGTCGGTTATCCGTATGCGATCAATCCTGACAGCAGGCTTCGCGCACACGCTCGCGAAATGGGCTGGCGTCTGCGCGATTACCGCACCGGCCGCAAGGCGGCAAAGGTCGGCATTCCGGCCGCCGCCGGAGTCGGCGCTCTCGCGGGCGGCGCGGCCGCCGCCGCGGCCCTCCAGCGCCGCCGCCGCTAGCGCCCCCACAAGGGATTCCCCCACCTGGCCCCGGCTTCCGGGCACCGGGCACGCGCCCGCGCGCCGGGGCAATTCAAGGCTTTTACCCGCGCCTGTGCGCCGCCAGTCCCCGCCACTGCGCTCGGCCATAACACGTCGCTCATGTGACAAATTCAGTCGCCCAACCGGTCAATACGCCGCGCAGACCCTCGACCGACTGCGACGCCAATCCGTAACAGACCAAACTGAATCGACGATTTCAGCAACTAGGTGTAGCGCTGCCTGTACGAAGCGTTATTCTCCTCAGACGCAATTCGGTACCCATCCGTCCCTACGCCGGGCGAAAGGTCCCGCACTGCACGTGATGGAAGCTCTGCCTCTGGGAGTCCCGTGTACCCACACGTCGGGGTTGACGCCTCGGGCCTGGCTACGCTGCGCACGACAGTCTTCGACCAACTGCGTGCATTCGTCCCCACCGCGTACGCCGTCCCGGTCCTCGCCGCCACAGCCGCACCTGTCCCCGCAGGCCCCTGCTACGCCTTCGCCGACGGCGCCGCGGGCGCCACGACCGCCGCCTCCACGACCTCCGCCGCCAAGAGTCCCGCCCCCGTCGGCAGACGCTCCCGTACGGCCTCCGGCACCGCCTCCCGCAGGACGGAGCGCCGCCCGGCGGCCTCCGACACCGACAGCCGCCGGATGATGGACCTCGTCGAACGGGCGCAGGACGGCGAGGCCGAGGCGTTCGGCCGTCTGTACGACCAGTACAGCGACACGGTCTACCGCTACATCTACTACCGCGTCGGCGGCCGGGCCACCGCCGAGGACCTCACCAGCGAGACCTTCCTCCGCGCCCTCCGCCGCATCGGCACCTTCACCTGGCAGGGCCGTGACTTCGGGGCCTGGCTCGTCACGATCGCGCGCAATCTCGTCGCCGACCACTTCAAGTCGAGCCGCTTCCGCCTCGAAGTGACCACCGGCGAGATGCTCGACGCGAACGAGGTCGAGCGCAGCCCGGAGGAGTCGGTCCTCGAATCCCTCTCCAACGCCGCTCTGCTGGAAGCCGTCCGTAAGCTCAACCCCCAACAGCAGGAGTGCGTCACGCTCCGATTTCTCCAGGGTCTCTCCGTCGCCGAAACGGCCCGCATCATGGGCAAGAACGAAGGAGCGATCAAGACCCTCCAGTACCGCGCCGTCCGCACCCTCGCCCGGCTGCTCCCCGACGACGCGCGCTGACCAGGTCCCCGCCTCCGTCCCCCCGCCCCGTCCCCACCCGTCCCCGTCCCGCCCTCGTCCCAGCACCGCCCCAGGACCCGTTTCCCGGGGCGTTTCCGGCCCTCCGGTCACATCATCGTGACTCCGTAACCCGACTGGCTTGCCGCTCGTTGAGGGGGTTGCAGACTCCCCGGAGCCGTGGCATGCCCGGGCTCACTCACTCCGCTGAGTGGACACGAGCGACCACGCAACCTTCCATATGTGGTGGGGAGTCGACCGTGCTGACGAGAGGAGGTGCCGCCGGTGATCGGATCCGTGTCTACGAGCCGTCGGGCAATCGCCTTCGCCCAGGCCCTGGAAGAGCAGGAGCTCGACGAGGGTGCGGCGGCCGAGGACGAGGCGGCGGGATCCGGCGAGCATGATGCGCTGCTGACCCTGGCCGAGGGGCTTGAGGCCCTGCCGAGGCCGGAGTTGGACCCGGAGGTCAAGACCGTCCAGCGTGCCCAGTTGATCGCGGCGATGGAGACCGCGTTCGCCGAGGGCGCGGATGGGGCGGATGGCCGGTCGGGAGCCGACGGCGCGCAGTTCCCAGGGCAGCGCGGCGCACGCGCCGGTGCCCGCGCGCCGTCACGCGGCGCGCATCGCGCACCCGGTCTGGGCCCGCTGAGCAAGCTCCGCCCCAAATCGCGGCTCGCCAAGGGCCTCACGGCGGGCGGACTGGGCGTGGGAGTCGCCGCGAGTGCCTTCGGCGGCATGGCCGCCGCGAGCACCGACGCCCTCCCGGGCGACACGCTCTACGGGCTGAAGCGCGGCATGGAGGACCTCCAGCTCGACCTCGCGGGCGACGACGCGGACAAGGGCTCCGTCTTCCTGGACCACGCCTCGACCCGTCTCCAGGAGGCCCGGCGCCTCATGGAGCGCGACCGCGCGGGCGAGCTGGACCACGAGGTGCTGAGCGAGGTCCGCAGGACGCTCGGCGGAATGCGGCACGACGCCGCCGAGGGCCACCGGCTGCTCCGCTCCGCCTACGAGAAGGACGGGGACATCGGCCGTATGCAGTCGCTGTCCTCGTTCTCCAAGGGGCACCGCGCGACCTGGACGCAGCTCCGTGACCGCCTCCCGGTCCAACTGACCGATGTGGGCGACGAGGTGAGCTCGGTCTTCGACGCCATGGACAGCGAGGTCACCCCGCTGGAGGCGCTCTTCCCGAGCACCCCCGACGAGGGGAAGCCGCAGCGCCACGAGCGCCGGGACACCCGCGAGCGTACGAGCGAGGAGGCGCCCTCTCCCACCGAGTCGAGCCCCTCGTCGCCGGCCGGCGGGGGCGGCGGCTCGGAGAGTGGGAGCGGATCGCCCTCACCGTCCGACTCCCAGCGCGAGCACGAGGGGCTGATCGGCGGCGGCGAGCTGCTCGACCCGCCCAAGGACGAGCCGGAGAAGGAGCGGCAGCCCTCCGATTCCGGTTCCGGGGACTCCTCGCCCTCGGACGGCGGGGAGCCGGACGTCACCCTGCCGCCGGTCGTCCCGGACGTGCTGCCGGGGCTCGGCCTGGACGAGGGCGACAAGTAGCGCGGAACACCGCGCCTCTCTGGTGCGGCGGCGGTCAGAAGAACACGGACCGCCGCCGCACCAGCAGTTTGTAGAGGGTGTGCTGGATCGTCTCGCGCACCTGGTCCGTCAGGTTGAACATCAGCATCGGGTCCTCGGCCGCCTCCGGCGGATAGCCGTCGGTCGGGATCGGCTCGCCGAACTGGATCGTCCACTTCGTCGGCAGCGGCACGGCGCCCAGCGCCCCCAGCCAGGGGAAGGTCGGGGTGATCGGGAAGTACGGGAAGCCGAAGAGCCGGGCCAGCGTCCGCGAGTTGCCGATCATGGGGTAGATCTCCTCGGCCCCGACGATCGAGCACGGGACGATGGGCGCCCCGGCGCGCAGCGCCGTGGAGACGAAGCCGCCGCGCCCGAACCGCTGGAGCTTGTAGCGGTCGGAGAACGGCTTGCCGAGCCCCTTGAAGCCCTCCGGCATCACCCCGACCAGCTCGCCCCGCTCCAGCAGCACCTGGGCGTCCTCGGTGCAGGCCAGGGTGTGCCCGGCCTTGCGCGCCAGCTCGTTCACGAGCGGGAGCATGAAGACCAGGTCGGCCCCCAGCAGCCGCAGGTGGCGGTCCGCGGGGTGGTGGTCGTGGACGGCGACCTGGAGCATCAGGCCGTCCAGCGGGAGCGTGCCGGAGTGGTTGGCGACGATCAGGGCCGCGCCGTCGTCGGGGACGTTCTCCAGCCCCTTCACCTCGACGCGGAAGTACTTCTCGTAGAGCGGGCGCAGCGCCGTGAGCAGGACCTGCTCGGTCAGCTCCTGGTCGTAGCCGAAGTCGTCGATCTCGTACTCGCCGGTGATCCGGCGGCGCAGGAAGTCCAGGCCGCGCGAGGCGCGCTCCTCCCAGTCCGCACCGAGCACCTTGTCGAGCAGGCCGCCGCCGTCCGCGGCACCCTCAGCGCCGGGCTCCGCTTCCGCTTCCGCCTCGGCCCCCGCCTCCGTGGCGGGCTCGCCCTCGGGGGCGCCGTCCTCGGGCCCGGCGCTCGCGCGCTTCCCGTTCTGGTCCGGCAGGGACGTCAGGGGCGGCTTCCGGGCGCCGCGCGCCCCCTTCTCGCCCCTCCTGCGCCCGTCGTCGAAGGGTATGACCTTCGCGTCAGCCATCCTGGCGCACCTCCTCGTCCCGCTCGTCCCGCTCGTCCCGCAGCAGCGCCGCCACCCTGTCGACCGTACGGGCCAGGCGCTGCGGCGGCAGCAGCCCCTCGCCCCGGGAGTGCGCGAAGGCGGCGAGCGTCTCCTGCGTCGTCCAGCGCGGTGTGAAGCCGAAGACGTCACGGGTGTGGGTCGTCCGCACGACCCGGCCGTGGGTGAGCAGCCGTATCTGCTCGGGGGAGAAGTCCGTGGCGCCCACGGAGCGCAGCGCGCTCCTGCCCCAGCGGATCGCGGGCAGCAGCATCGGCACCGTGGGGCGGCCGAGCCTGCGGGCGCACTGGGAGAGCAGCAGGACGCCGTCTCCCGCGACGTTGAACGTCCCCGCGTTGAGCGTGCCCTTGCGGGGCTCTCCTGCGGCCAGCCGCAGGGCCTCCACCGCGTCGTCCTCGTGGACGAACTGGAGCCGCGGGTCGTAGCCGAGCACGGTCGGCAGTACGGGCAGCGAGAAGTACGCGGCGAGGGGCGTGTCGGCGGACGGGCCGAGGACGTGCGCGAAGCGCAGCACCGTCACGGCCACGTCGGGGCGGCGGCGCGCGAAGCCGCGCACGTACCCCTCGACCTCCACGGCGTCCTTCGCGAAGCCGCCGCTGGGGAGGGCCTTGGACGGGGTCGTCTCGTCGAAGACGGCGGGGTCGCGGGGCGCGGAACCGTACACGCTCGTGGTCGATTTGATCACCAGGCGGCTGACGGTGGCCGACTTCTGGCAGGCGCCGAGGAGCTGCATGGCGCCGATCACGTTGGTCTCCTTGACCGACGCCCGGCCGCCGCCCCGGGGGCCCAGCGGGGTGCCGTTCACATCCATGTGGACCACGGTGTCGACGCCGTGCTCGGCCAGCACTGCGGCGATGTCGGGCTGCCGGATGTCGGCCCGTACGAAGGTGGCGCCGCCCAGGTGGTGCGCGGGCGGGACCGCGTCCACGCCGATGACCCGGTCGACGTCCGGCTCGCGCTGGACGCGGCGCGCGAAGCGGCCGCCGAGCTGCCGGGCCACTCCGGTGACGAGCACGACCTTGCCCAAGATCCCTCCCTGCTGCCCCGACCCCGATTTCGGCTCACCGTATCCGGTGCGTGTTGCGGCGCTGAAAACGA
Source organism: Streptomyces sp. NPDC048172 (assembly GCF_043202595.1). Classification (NCBI taxonomy): domain Bacteria; kingdom Bacillati; phylum Actinomycetota; class Actinomycetes; order Kitasatosporales; family Streptomycetaceae; genus Streptomyces; species Streptomyces sp. NPDC048172. Next base: position 4,545 of record NZ_JBIDAT010000001.1, on the reverse strand, counting down.
CGACCGCCGCCTTTCCCTCCCCACGCGGTGGCGGGGAGGGAAAGGCGGCGGTCAGCTACGTGCGGTGCGCTCGCTCACTTCTTGTTGCGGCGCTGCACACGCGTGCGCTTCAGCAGCTTGCGATGCTTCTTCTTAGCCATCCGCTTACGCCGCTTCTTGATGACAGAGCCCACGACTACCCTCGCTCACGGATCATCCCCACGAATGCGGGGAGAACTCATTTCGATTCACTCGGTGCGGGGCGTCCGAGCCCACACGACCTACATGGGGTCAGCCTACCGGGCACCGAGTAAAGGTCGTAATCCGAGGGTCGCCGAGGGACTCCGGATCAGTCCGAGCCGGTCACACCCGATGCCGGCTCAAGCGCTCTCCACCCCCACATAAGACTCTTGGAGATACTCATGGACAGCCTTCTCCGGGACCCGGAAGGACCTGCCCACCCGGATCGCCGGCAGATGACCGCTGTGCACCAGGCGGTACACGGTCATCTTGGAGACTCGCATCACGGCGGCGACTTCCGCCACGGTCAGGAACACGACCTCGTTCAGAGGCCTCTCGCCAGCAGCCATGTCACACCTGAACCTTCCGCACATGTCGGGCACCGGCTTCCCCTCCGGTGACTCCTGCTCGCATGTGCGCTCCTCCCCAGATTAGGGGCGGGTGATGCAAGTGGGGAAGAGGAGTAGCGATCGGCCGCCTACTGTGACAGACACGCTCGATTGAGTACATAGCGAGTAAGCGGGCGGTAGTAATCGGACCGCGCAGCGTCATCAAGCGGAACTGCGACGGCAACCCGCCCCTCGGCCTGCCCCACGAAGAGCGCCGGATCGTCCGTGTCCGCGGGCCCGATGGCCTCGATACCGAGCTGACCTGCCCCGCAGGCCCAGCCGTGGTCCCCGATGACCAGCTCGGGGAGGGGCCGCCCCTCGGTGGCCACGGCGGCGAGCGCGGTCCTAAGTGGCAACGGGGAGTGCGTGTGTACGCGGGGCGTGCGCGGGCCCGGCCGGGCGCCGGTCGCGTGGACCAGAGCGACTCCCCGTACGTAGGAGAGGTTGCACTGACGTACCCCGAATCGGGTCGCTATGTCGATACGTCTCCCCTGCGCCGGTGCTAGAACCTCACACCCTGCCGCCGAGAGGGATGAGGCCAATGTGGCGTAGAAGTCCAGGAGTCGGTCCGGGTGGCCCGTCCCGAGGAGGACCGGAGCGCGTCGCTCCGCGACCCGTCGCAGGCAGTCGGCGAACGAGTCGAGGGCCGCGATGGTCCGTTCGGGATCAATCGTGTCCGGTCCGGAAACCTTCTCCAGATCTGCCGATACCCCGCACGACGCGGCCATCAATCCGATCAGTTCCGGAACCTTCCACTCACCTTCGGGCTCCAGGCCGATCAGCGCGCGGGGATCACGCGCCGAGAAGAGACGGTACCGGCCGAGGCTCTTCTCCCTCGACGTCGCCACCGTCCCGGCGAGCCCGGTCGCGAGCAGATGCGCCCGCAGCGCGTCCACGCTCATGCTGACCACGGCTCCCATGCTGCGGCGCGCGGCCACCGGACGGCGCCGTCAACGCGGCACGGCCACCCCCCGAACGGGCATCCGGTTCCAGATCCTTGCCAACAGGGTTGCCCTGGTCTTGGGGCTGGGCAGGAGCTGCCCCGTGCGGTGCCTTGCAGACTGCGGCCGCGTCGTGGCTTGTCGCGCCCACGCGGCGGAGCCGCATGTCGACACACAGCCCCGCGCCCCTGAGGCCTCAGGGGCGCGGGGAACTGCGCGAGCAACCCTCCACAACCCGCAGACTGCGGCGGACAGGCAGGGGCAGCCCCTGCCCAGCAGCCCGCCGGATACGGCTTACGGCAGCAGCCCGTGCGCGGGGAAGACCGAGCGTCGCGTCGTCAGCACCGCCTGGTCCAGCGCGTCCGCCGGGTCGTAACCGGCCTCCGCCCAGCCGCGCCACGCGGGCTCGCGCCCGTCCGTCATCCGCAGCGGCCCGCCGGCCTCGCCCGTACGCGCGTACACCTCGCGTCGCCACTCCCCCGGGACCTCGGCCGTCGGCTCGACCGGAGCGCCCGCCGCGACCGCCGTCAGATGCGTCCAGGTGCGCGGCACCACATCGACGACCGCGTAGCCCCCGCCCCCCAGCGCCACCCAGCGCCCGTCCGCGTACGCGTGCGCCCAGTCGTGCGCCGCGACGGCGCCCGCGCGCTGGGCGTCGACGCTCAACGTCAGGTGCGCGAGCGGATCTTCGAAGTGCGTGTCGGCCCCGTGCTGGGTGACCAGCGCCTGCGGCCCGAACGCCTCCAACAGCTCGGGCACCACCGCGTGCAGCGCCCGCAGCCAGCCCGCGTCGCCCGTCCCCGGCGGCAGCGCCACGTTCGCCGCTGAGCCCTCCGCCGCGTCCCCGCCGCGCTCCTCGGGCCAGCCGGTGCCGGGGAAGAGCGTGCGCGGGTGCTCGTGCAGCGAGATCGTCAGTACGCGCGGGTCGTCCCAGAACACGGCCTGGACCCCGTCGCCGTGGTGCACGTCCATGTCGACGTACGCGACACGTTCGGCGCCCAGTTCGAGCAGGCGCGCGATGGCGAGGGCGGCGTCGTTGTAGACGCAGAAGCCGGAGGCGGCGCCCGGCATCGCGTGGTGCAGCCCGCCCGCGAAGTTCACCGCGTGCAGCGCCTGTCCGCCCCACACCGCCTCGGCCGCGCCGACCGACTGCCCGGCGATCAGCGACGAGGCCTCGTGCATCCCCGCGAAGGCCGGGTCGTCCACCGTCCCGAGCCCGTAGTGCTGCTCCGCGGCGGCCGGGTCGAGCGAGGCCCGCCGCACCGCGTCGACGTAGTCCTGCCGGTGCACGAGCCGCAGCGTCGAGTCCCCGGCCGCCTTCGCCGAGGCGACGGTCAGCTCGGGCGTACGGTCGACGCCCAGGGCCTCGACCAGCCGCATGGTCAGCGCGAGCCGCACCGGGTCCATCGGATGGCCGGACCCGAAGTCGTAGCCCGTGACGCCCTCATCCCACATCAACCGCGCGCGACCGCTCATGCCCGCCACCGTATCGGTCGTCGTCGGCCGCGAACGAGCGCGCGTACACGAGCGTCACCAGCACCAGCAGCATCGGAACGATCATCGCGCCCCGGTAGCTCCAGGCGTCCCCGAGAGCCCCGACGAGCGGAGAACCGATCAGGAAGCCCACATAGTTGAAGATGTTCAGCCGCGCGATGGCCGTGTCCGAAGCATGGGGGAAGCGCCGCCCCGCGGCGGCGAACGTCTGCGGCACCAGCACGCACAGGCCCAGCCCCAGCAGCGTGAACCCGGCGATCCCGCTCCACGCCCCCGGCGCCACGGCCACCACCGCGAAGCCGAGCGCGGCGCCCACGGTCCCCGCGCGTACGACCGCCACGGCCCCGAACCGCCGTACGCCCAGGTCCCCGACGGCCCGCCCGATCAGGGTGGTCACCATGTACACGTTGTAGGGCACGGTCGCGAGCTGCTCGGAGCTCCCGAGCACGTCCTGGAGGTACTTCGCACTCCAGTTGGAGACAGTCGAGTCCCCGATGTACGCGAAGGTCATCACGAGACAGAGCGGCAGCAGCAGCTTCATGGAGACGGAGCCCCCGGACGCCTCCTGGCCCTTCTCACTCTCCTCCGCGGGCGACGCGTCGACGTACCAGCGACTGGCGACGAGGGCGAGCGGCAGCAGCACGGCCACCACCGGCCCGTACAGCGTGACGAGCGCCAGGTCCCAGTGCGCGCCGGCCCACGCGAGCGAGGCGCCGACGATGCCGCCGAGGCTGTACGCGGCATGGAAGCTGAGCATGATGCTCCGCCCGTACGCGCGCTGAAGGCTGACGCCCAGCATGTTCATGGACGCGTCGAGCGCGCCGACCGCGAGCCCGAACACGCCGAGGGCGACCGCGAGTTGGGCGACCCCGTGCACACCGCCCGCGGCGAGGAGCGAGAGACAGACGACGGGCTGGGCCGCGCGCAGCACCACGCTCGGCCGCACCCGCTTCACCAGATGCTCGGTGCCCACGCTCCCGACCCCGGCCAGCACGGGCACGGCCGCGAGGAAGACCGGCAGCAGCGCGTCGGAGATGCCGTACCGGTCCTGGATCGCCGGGATGCGCGTCACGAGCAGCGCGAAGACGGCTCCCTGGACGAAAAAGCTCACGGCCAGGGAGGCGCGGCCCCGCGAGAGGTGCCCTTGTGTCATGGGCGCTCAGCGTAGAACTCGTTGCTACGCGTGGGTAGGTGCGGGGCGAAACAAAAAAAGCCCCGTTGACACTGACCGTGTCAACGGGGCTTCTTCTATGTTTAGTTCGGCGGTGTCCTACTCTCCCACACGCTCCCGCATGCAGTACCATCGGCGCTGAAAGGCTTAGCTTCCGGGTTCGGAATGTGACCGGGCGTTTCCCTCACGCTATGACCACCGAAACACTATGAAACACACAAACCGGTTCGTCTTCACGGTTGTTGTCTCAGAACCTACACAGTGGACGCGAGCATCAATGGACAAGCCCTCGGCCTATTAGTACCAGTCAACTCCAGCGGTTACCCGCCTT